>JBDWAR010000010.1:0-694233 GCA_039978775.1 Luteolibacter sp.
GCCACGCCACTTCGTCAGCGGCACATCGGGCAAAACTCGCACCCCCATCACCAAGATCGGATCGGTGCAGCTCAGGCGGGGTCTCTTCATGCCCGCCATGACCGCACGGGTCTTCAATCCCCTGCTCAAAACCTTCGCCGAACGCCTCCTCGCCAACGGCAAGAAGCCCAAGCAGGTGATCATCGCCGTGATGCGCAAACTGCTCCACCAGATCTACGGCATCCTCAAATCAGGCATGCCCTACAACCCGGAGAAACGCGGCTTTGCTGGGACCTGAAAACTCCCCCCTTAGAATCAATACCAAACTATCAAAAACGGCAATTTACTCTTGCGCTTTTAACGCAGCATCTTGTTCTGCGGTTTCATTCACAAGGTAAGCTGCTTCCCAACTAGTGGTTCCCTCTTCCCGTTCGATGTTGAGTTCCGGGTGCAGAGCCTTTGCTTCCTCTAGGCTAAGGATGAACATCCTAAAATTGAAGACCAAGTCCTCCGTCTTGGTTCTCGTCTTCTTAGTGTAAACGATCTCACCGACGGCTTCGGTGTTGCTGCCACTCCAAGATGAGCGAACGAATCCGTAATCGTTGATGTCGTAACTATACCCACCAGCCCACAGCCTCCAACTGCGACGGAAAATGTTCTCAGAGGTCTTTGTCTCAGCCTCGGGAAAGTCAACGTAGAACGTCCGATCGGCAATGATGACATCCTTGTGAACTTCCTTACCGTTCGTCCACATGATCTGGTCATAGGTCCGGTGATCATGAGGATCAATAGCCGACCGATGGCTTGATCGAAATATCGCAACCTGATCTTGGCTTGGACGCGCGGTGAATCTCTGCTTCTCGATGCTCAGATCCTCAGGAGCTAGGAACTCGTATTCGCCTACCGATACGGTTTGCTCATGCTCTTCCTGAGAGTTCTTCTCACAAGAGCAAACGATGAAGCACAAGAGGATCAGGTAGATGCGCATGAGTATTTCTTGCAGAACGTTTGAGGCCATCCGCGGCGGGATGGAAGGTTGAATTCAAACAGGAGCGCTGTCGCCGTCGGATGCGCCGGCTTGTTCGCTTGGATATTTTTTGGCGATGCGACGCCCGAATGCACGGCAAGTAACAATCAAGGCACCCCCTCCAATCATAGTCAGCAGACGCTCGGTCAGATCATAGTATGAAGGCTCGTCATCCATGTGAAAACCGCCCACGCCATCGGCATGATTAGTCGCAAAATAGTGAATCCATCCAAAAACATTCGAGAACGAATCCATAACAAAATACACTCCGAGGCCCAAGAAGACGGCTGTGAAGAGATGTTCTGGTGCAAGTCCGTCCAAGCTGAGTGCACCGTTGCCTCCTTTGGTCAACCAGCGGGAAAAAGGTGGAGCTACTAGCCACAAAAAGACACCGCATGCGATGATTACAGCATTTGGCAACGATCCATAGAGAAAATTGGTCAGATCAAATGGAATCGAATTCGTCATTGAGAGCAGGCCGCCGAAACTGGCCACGGCCGCAACGAAAAGTTTGACTGCGTATAAACGGATGAAGATTTGGGCGATGCTTGATACCGGCATTTGAATGATCTTAAGTATTTTTTAGCGAACGTTTGAGATGACGGACGCCGCCCTAACTGCTGGATTTCTCGGAACGCTTCACCGGCGTTCCGTCCATCTCCTTGTTCGGCTTGGCTGTTTTCTTCTGGTGGCTACGAATAAGCGCCAGCCAGTGCCGTTGCTGCCACTCAGGAGGCTTCCGGCTACTATCAAGCCAAGAATACGCGGTCTGCCTCTTACATCCCAGCGCGGCGACAATCTCGGCGGCGGTGAACTCGGTAATCTCGTCGTGGAAACTCATGGGCGAATCCTACCCGATAAAAAAAAGTATGCAATGCAGAAAAAGGAGCTTGCTAAATGTCTGCAATGCGGACAGAGTAAGCGCATGACCAACACGAAAAGCACCATGCAAAACTCATTCTGGAAGAAAGTATTCGCCCGCGTGATCCAAACCCGATTCTTCAATGAAACATTCCGTGCTGCGAACAACGGCATCGTGGATAAAATGGAAAGCTGGAGAAGCGACATAGAAAAAGCTCTCAACTACTGCCGCCAGTCAGACGATGCTGCGTATGAGTTCTACTGCTACGAGTTCCGCCACCTAACCCCAGCGGAACAAATCGCAATCAGCGGCAAAACATTCATCGAGTGGGACGTCACCGAAAAAGAAATCAAAGCATGAACAAACAACAAAAACAGCGGCTCTCTGAAATACGTCAGGGAGCTGAAATCGGACTCCGTGAGGGATACCTTCGTGTATCTGGAATCAAAACGCTTCCTGCACAAGACATTGACGTGCTTCTAGAGCGGATCGACGATCTAGAAATGTGGATTCACGTTCAGGAAGATCGAATAGACGTATGCACCTTCAGCATCTTCGGAGAACTCTGTGATGGCTGTCGGTGCGGTCATAGAAATTCTCTGCCGAACGTTAAAGGAATGGCGGCGCCGGGGTGAAGCTCAAAATTAATCAGACGGCTTCCTCGGCGTCGCCATCTCCGACTTGTTCTCCCTCTTTATTTTTCTTACTGCTATGATCTCGTTGTGGAGTGGGTTGACCGTGATGCGAGAGTTCATGATCTTCTGTCTATCCTTGTGAGTAGTCTCCAATCTAAGTTCTGAATCGTTAAGTGAGAAGAATGTAATCGTGAAATTCTTCGTGTCACCATCAACTTCCCCATACTCAAAAAGTGGTAAATAATAAGCAGTATCGCCGATCAGAGGCTGCTTGTATGAGGCAACGACAGTAAACTCGTCCTGATCCGGCGGTTCAAATTCATAGCAGAATTCAATAATCTTAGGCGTTCTTGATTCTTTATCCTCTGCGTCATCCATCGGAGGTAATTCGCCGCTCTGTAGTGCAGGTACAGCTCCTCGGAATACCGTCTTGGTTCCTTCGCACTCGAGCCGCATACCGATGAGTAAATGTAACTCTCTAGAATTGCGGTCAGCTGTGTGCGAAACAAACACTGGCACGTTCATGTAATATTTTTGTACGGCAGTTCCGATCTTGTGGTAGGTAACCGAGCAGGAAACATTAGCGACGGAGTCAGAAATCGCGACAACGCAACTCTCTTGACTCTTTTGAAGTCTGTCCTCAATGACTATCGGGTTTGCATCGGCGAAGGAGGATACCGCTATTATCATCCAAGTGACTCGCATGATGATGGTTTTCATACTTTCATGGAGAACGTTAAAGGAATGGCGGCGCCGGTGCAAACTCCCAATTTAATCAGACGGCTTCCTCGGCGTCGCCATCTCTGGCTTGTTCGGATCTTTCTTTGATATCTGGAAGCCGCTCTCTAAGAGGATGTTAATCCCCGCAACCTGATGATGCTCTCGCTCATATCCGAGAACCTCAATCGTATCGCCGACAATTCGAAGATTCATCCATGTCTCAAGAGCAACACCATAAGCCCTGTAAGCCTCTGCGACTTCGATCGGTGACGAAGTAGCAGTCAAGTGCATTGCCTTAAGTATCTTCGGAGAAACCGGATAGGCTTTGCTATAATAATCTTCCTCAATCCACGCAACTTCCTCCATCCGCAGAAGCCCCGGACTTACCCCAAGTCTTCTCTTCGAGGAATCTCCTAAATATCTAAGCGCCGTGAGAAAAGGCACATTCTTGAGTCTCAAGCTAATTTTCGGCGGTCTCTCTGCCCTCATCTCGTCTGCGGGCTCGTAGTCTGTGGTAGCGACTGGTAAAGGAAATTCAGGGTGTTGTTCATGCCAATGCTTCATGATTTGATCCAGTGCTTCTTCGAAGGTCGCATTCTCGATCACCAACATTTCGATTTTGCTATCTTTCAACGCCGCAATGATCGCTTCTTTAGAGGTCTCTATTTGGGCATTGCCAGCTAAAGCGGAAAAAAAGACGAAAAATGCTGTAATGATAATCTTCATTTTATTCCGAACGCCCAAGGAGACGGGACTCCGGCTTGCACGCCAAAATAAATCAGAGAGCAGGTTCGGAGTCCCGTCCTCCGGCTTGTTGTGCTTCTTAACGAATAACCCCAAAAACTATGTATCTCGACGAAATGGCCGACAATCTAATCGCGAAAAACCTCGAACTAGAAGACCAGATAGCAGCAATGAAGGCTGAGAGATGCAGCCTTCTCTGGGTGGATGCTGACAAGTGGCTCCCGCACGGAGCGCATGAAGTCCTCGCCACGGATCTTGAAGGCCGCTTCCTTGCCTGCTGGCACTCGGAGATCGGCCAGTGGCTCGATATGGACGACGAACCCTTCGACTCCACAATCACTCACTGGATGGAACTGCCTGAACTTCCCGAAGCATGAAATCTCTGCACAACAGTCTATTAGTTCAGCCCCCAACGATATCGATTTGGATAGCTCCGTCAAGAATTCTCAAGCCCCTTGCATAAGCATCTGGTTTGCAAGCACTTACGAATCCCTGTCGGAACCCACGACCTTTTGGATGGTACGAACTTCGTGAAAAGCTAGGCTTCTTGTTATCGTGGGGGGCTGACACTGATTTTTTGGAACACGAAGCAGTCAACGAAAACGAAGTAGTCAGTTTTTTCTTTCTCGGCTTTTGAATTCATGCGAACAGTGTTCGTATGAATCCTATTGATAAAGCCGAGGTTCACAAGAAACGTTACGATTGGCGGGAAGATCTTTCCAAATCAAGGGATCTGAATCCTCGCGATATAGATGCATACGGTTACGCCCGTCTTCGCTGCGCTACGCCGTGGCAAGCCCGTTTGCTTGCATCGTGGCAAGACTTCTAGATTAACTCAATAATGCCGCTTGGCGAAAGCGCGGCCGGAATGACTTTTGAGATACTTCTCGAAAGCTATGGCTTTAGTTGAATCCCGGAACGCGGTGGCAGTTTCGATCTGCCAAGGTGCCAGTGATTTCGTGTTTAGTGTATCTCCTTGATTGTGTTGGTTTAGCCGTTGTTCCAAGTTTTGTGTTAATCCGACATAAAACCGATCCCTATCGACCGTGCTTCTTAGAATATAGACGTAGTGGAATTTCATGGCATGCCTCGGCGTAGTATGCCATCACGTCCTATTTTTCTGCAAGCACAGGATAGCTGCTAACAACGTGATCGTCGGCCAAGATACACGAAGCCGGGGTGCCGGGCTGCGTCTGTCAGAGCTGGTGCAGCTCCGTATCAAGGATGTGGATGTGGAACGAGGTGTGGTTACCATCCACCAGGGAAAAGGAGATAAGGATAGGGAGACCATCATTCCGAACTGCCTGAAAGATGCTCTGGCAATAGAGATCGCCCGAGCGCACGGCTTCTGGTCAGCCGACAGGGAGAATGGGGTTCCTGGCGTAGCATTGCCGGGAGCGCTGGCGCGCAAGATGCCCAAGGCCGGGATTAAATGGGCGTGGATGTGGCTTTTCCCTTCGGATCATCTATCCAAAGATCCGGAGAGCGAGATCGTGAGGAGGCATCACATTTACCCAAAAAGCTATGCCGAGGCGGTACGGCGGGCGGCGGAGAAGGCGGGCATTGCAAAACGGGTGACCACCCACGCCCTGCGCCACGCCTTCGCCACCCACCTGTCGCAAGGCGGGACGGATATCCGGACATTGCAGGATCTACTGGGGCATGCGGATGTGAAGACGACGGAGACCTACGTGCACGCTGCAAGGATCGGGAACGAGAAAGGAGTCCGCAGCCCGCTGGATGCGGTGGGGTGATGAATGCTCTGGTGAAGCCTTGGGGCCGACCGACAAAAGAGCTTAGCCAAAAAGCACGACACACTCATGGGATAGGGAAAGTGCCGGGATTGCAGGTTTTCCGGCCCACTTTAAGGACAAAGCCCCCCCGAAAGACTACTGTCAAAGGCTTTATGACGGTTGCTTTGCTTCGTGAGGCTACTGTCAAAGCCCCTATGACGGTTGCTTTGCTTCGTGAAGCTACTGTCAAAGGCTCTTTGACGGTTGCTTTGCTTCGTGAGGCTACTGTCAAAGCCCCTTTGACGGTTGCTTTGCTCCGTGAGGCTACTGTCAAAGGCTCTATGACGGTTGCTTTCCTCGGCAAAGCTATAAGCAAAGGCTCTTTGACGGTTGCTTTGCTCCGTGAGGCTACTGTCAAAGGGTCTTTGACGATAGCTTTCTTCGGCAAAGCTATAAGCAGAGGCTCTTTGACGGTAGTGTTCCTCGGCAAAGCTATGAGCAAAGGCTCTTTGACGGTAGCTTTGCTCAGGGTGGTGACCCCGTAATGATGGCCGGAGGTGAGCCGCACTGGATAAAACTCCGCCTCCCCCGGTGCCGATCTGAGGGGTGAGGCTCGGGGAGGATTGAGCGGCGTTCGCCCTTGCGTATCGTTCGGGCGGTCACTTGCCGGGAAGATCTATCCACCCTCCCGATGCCAGGAGGATAAGGACTCAGCTGGGATGGGGTGCCGGATTGAAGGGCTACATATCCATATTATCGGCATGTGGATAATATAACGATTGGCATGCTCCTCTTTTTTTGTGTAAAAGGCGTAATTATCCATGCCCGTTCCTATCTAAGACGACCGACCTCACCAATCCATGCACCCTAAGCCCCTAAGCCCATGAAGACCATTTCCCAACGTGTATCATTCGCCTTCCGCCGCGCTCCGGACGCCGGGATGCTTGCTGCGGCGCAGGGCATTATCCGTGCGATGAAGATGAATGCGAACTTCCCGAATCCTCCCATCTCGATGGATGTGCTGCAGGGGTTTGCAAAGGAGTTCAGAGATGCGATGGCGGCCGCCTCACAAGGCGGCACCTCACTCACAGCGGAGAAAAACAAGAAGCGCGAGGAACTTTATACGAAGCTGCAAGCGGTGGGTTGGTATGTGCAGATGGCGAGCAAGAATGACCTTGCCATACTGCTCTCCAGCGGTTTCGAGGCGATCTCTAACAACAATACGAAACGGCAGCTCGATCAGCCCGCCATAAAATCCATCCGGAACGGGATGGCCCGCCAAAGCCTGATCACCGTGATCCCGGTAAAGAACAGCCGTTGCTACATGGTCGAGTACGCTCTCGCCGGCGAGGACGGTGCGCTGGGGCCATGGGTCAGGGAAAGAACTGTGACGCGCTGCCGGAACATCCCGGTGGATGGCTTGATCTCTGGCAAGGTCTATATCTACCGCGCCCGCGCGGTGGGCGGGCTCACAGGATATAGCGACTGGAGCGATAGCGTATCTCACCGCGCCTACTGAGCGCGGCCAAAAAAGTAAGCCACGGTGCAAAAGATCGGCGTGCCCCGTCTCCATCTGCTTACCTCCTCCCCTCTCGCATGGCCGCCCGGAGCCGCGTTCTCCAGAACGCGTATCCTCCCCCGGCGTGTGAAACACCCTCGCATTCTGGAGAACGCGCCTCTCCCGCCCCCCCTCCTCGCAATCTGCTGGGTCGAGTTAGCTTGGAGGCTAAGCTCCTCCATTTCTCAGAAGTTCGCTTGCGTAGCGTGCTCTAGATTTCCCATCGCGCTGCAGACGGTGGTGGGTGCACCAATCATCAAACGCGTCTAAATCAATTGGCACTTCGACCACCTCGAGTCCTTGCGCTGCCATTTGCATGATAGTTTCATCCATCTGCAGCTTCCAATACTCCCACGTGCTGAAATTATCGCTGGAATCGACCATCATCTGCAGAAATTGTCCCCACTGATCCTTACGTATCGAGACGATACCCATATTTATTTCTGAGTCTTGATCCATAATGGTCCCCCCCCCCCCGACGATACCGGCTGGGATAGCTCCGTCAAGAATACGGGAAACGGGATTGCTATCCTGCTTGGTGCCTTCCCCAACGGGCATGCGTCCGTGGCGGCAAACTCCTCGCTCGTGATTGAGATTGCTGCATTTCGCCCGATGGAGGTGCAGGATGTGGGTGGAGTGAGAGCGTCGGGGATTTGCATCCTCAACTGCGACAAGGGATGGAGGTCGCTTCTACGAACGGCACGGGGTCTGCGAAAGAGACGCACCTACCCAACCTATCGCCATGAAATCCTACCAACTCATCATTATCGGCGCAGCCCTGACAGGCTATGCGGCCGCCCAAACCCCGGAACCGCCGACGGTTCTCATCGAGGAAAGGGTCATCGAGACCGTTCCTGACGTGATCCCGCTGGATCAAACCGCAGGTGCCGAAGTGCGCGACGCCCAACGCAGGCTCGACGCAGCCCTTGCAAGGCAGCGCCTCGGAATTGCTCCGGTGGTCATCCCGCAGGAAGAAGCACCGGTGGTCGAAACAACTGTCGAGACCACAACCATCGAGACACCCGGGCAACCGACCCGCGTCTATAGCACTGAGCGCAATGTGGTGATCGTGGAAGGCCGCGAACTTCCGTATCTGACAATCCCCGTGCTTTTCGTAGAAGGCACTGCGGATCTACTGGATGAGGAGTCTCGGCTCGCCATCGAAGACACCGCGGCAGCGATCAAAGATGTGCTGGTGGCCAATCCCACGGCGGTGTTCGACGTGGAAGGTCACACCAGCACGGATGGAGCGGATGATATGAACCTGCAACTCTCTGCCGATCGCGCGCGCCGCATCCACACCGAGCTGATCGAGCACTACGGAGTGCCGGCCACCGCCCTCGCGGCCCACGGTTATGGGGAGAACTTCCCCAATTACCCCGATGGCACCGAGGAGCAAATGGTGCTGGATCGCCGCGTGCTGGTGGTGCGGGTCAAATAAATTTCACAACCCGCCTCACCCCTGCAAAGCCGCTTTCCTCTCCGGAGGGAAGCGGTTTTCACTTAGGCAGGCACGGCTCAACCCGGGATGAGATCCTTGACGGCTTCCTTTTCCTCAAGCAGCTCGCCGATGGTCGCATCGATCTTGGCTTGGGAGAAGGCGTTGACCGGGACTCCCTGGACCACTTCCCATGATCCATCCGCCTTGGTGCGGATCGGCATGGAGGCCATGATGCCTTTTTCGATGCCGTAGGAGCCATCCGAGCAGATTGCCACGGAATGCCAGTCGCCTTCCGGAGTCGGATTGATGAGGCTTTTCACAGTATCCATCGCGGCATTCGCGGCGGAGGCGGCGGAGGAGGCACCGCGTGCGGCGATGATCGCTGCGCCACGCTGCTGGACGGTCTTGATAAACTCGCCTTCGAGCCATGCCGTATCGGTGATGACGTCAGTGACGGGCTTGCCTTTGATCTTCGCGTTGGTGAAATCCGGATACTGGGTGGCGGAGTGGTTGCCCCAGATGCAGAGATTGGTCACATCCGAGCAATGCACCCCGGCCTTCTCGGCGAGCTGGCTCTTGGCACGGTTTTCATCGAGGCGTGTCATGGCGAAGAAACGATCGCTTGGAACGCCTTCCGCATTGTTCATCGCGATGAGCGCGTTGGTGTTGCATGGGTTTCCGACGACGAGAACTCGCACGTCCTTGGCGGCGGAGCGGGCGATTGCCTGGCCCTGGCCGGTGAAGATCTTGCCGTTGATGCCGAGCAGATCGGCACGCTCCATCCCTGCCTTACGCGGCACCGAGCCGATGAGAAGCGCCCAGTTTGCGCCTTTGAATCCTTCGTCAAGATCGGTGGTGGCGACGACCTCCTGCAGCAGCGGGAATGCGCAGTCTTCAAGCTCCATCACCACGCCTTTGAGCGCGGGCAGGCCGGGCTCGATCTCGATGAGGCGGAGATTGACCGGCTGGTCTTCGCCGAAGACGAATCCGGAGGCGATGCGGAAAAGGATGGCGTAGCCGATCTGGCCTGCGGCTCCGGTGATGGAAACGGTGATGGGGTCTTTCATAGTAGATGATGTGAAACTGCCGTGATCCTAGGTGGCGTCTCCTTGGAGTGGCTAGCCGAATCTGGCTTTTTCCTGCGCACCAGCCGTGATCGATGACCGGAGTTGCTTCGGAAAGATATTGAACCGCAGATGACACAGATGGACGCAGATGAAGAGGATGGATTTTAATTTACAGAGAGAAAGCCAATACGATTTCCCTCTTCAAATGTTTTTCGATGCCATCATCATCTCTTCTATCTGCGTCCATCCCGTCCATCTGCGGTTGAAAGAATTCCAATGTAGAAGCCTTCCTGCGCACCAGTCGCTCAATCCAGCAACTCAACCAAGCCGGTGCAGCGCTCGCCGGGCATGACGTTGAGCTCCATCTGATTCATGACGTAGGCGAAGGAGACACCGGATGCGGGATCGCCAAAGCCATGGCTACCCCCCGCCCCGGGATGACCGAAGGCGGCGAGGGACTTGCCGTAGAGTTGGCGTTTCTTCTCGCCGTTTTCATCAACCGGGTCTTTCTGGCAGCCACTGGTGAATGCAGTCTCGCGTAGCAGGACTTTGTCATCTCCGCTGATCTGGAGACTGCCCAGCGCCGCGCGGACGGATGGGGAAAACGGGCTATCGAGCGCGCCGATGGCGGCTTGGTAAAACTTGGCCAACCCACATGCGGTGCCGACTCCACCCATCGCCGGAAGCGCGGCCATCCATGCGCCCGGTGCATTCATTTCCGCGATGGCGCGCAGGCCCAGCGGTGAGGAAAACGCGCGGCGTGTGATGCTGTCTGCTTGGTTGAAGGCGGCGTAGAAGCCCTCCTCCAGCGCGGAGGGCTTTGCCCGGCCCGGGATGAGATCGGCCACACGGGCGTGTTCACGCTCCGGCAGGCCGATCCAGAAATCGATGCCCATGGGCTGCGCTATCTCATCGTGCCAGACCTGGCCGAGGGTTTTATCGGTGAGGATCCGGACGCATTCATCAAGCAGGAATCCGAAGGTGCGAGGATGATAACCGTGCCCCTGCCCCGGCACCCACTCGGGTTCCTGTTTCTCTATCGCAGCCACCACTGCATTGTGATCAAACACATCTGCGACCTCATCCAATGCCGCGAGGCCGCACTGATGGGAGAGCATTTCGCCAAAGGTGGCGGCATCCAGTGGGAAGGCAGTCCAGACCTCGGAGACGAGGCTTTCCTCATCGAGACCGTGCTTGGAAAGGACGTGCAGGAGGGTCGCTGCGGCGGGTGCCTTGGTGGCGGAGTAAACCGGGATCAGCGTGTCATGGTTCCATGCGCGAGTCATCGCCCGATCGCCCCAGCCATCGGCGAGGCCGAGGATTTCCTCACCGTCTTTCCAGATACTGAGGGAGGCACCCATCTCACCGCGCTCGGTGAAATTTCCCGAGAAGTAGTTTTTTAGGCCTTCGATATCCATGTCTCAGTCTTCTGCAAGCCAAGCCGCAACGTCCTTGGCGAAGTAGGTGAGGATCATGTCCGCGCCCGCCCGCTTGATGCCTAGCAGGCTCTCCATAACCACTGACTTTTCATCCAGCCAGCCACCCGCGCAGGCGGCCTTGATCATAAGATACTCACCGCTGACCTGATAGGCGGCGATGGGTAAGGTGGTTTCATCGCGCAGTCGGGCGATGACATCGAGGTAGGGGCCGGCGGGCTTCACCATCACCACATCCGCGCCTTCCTCCTCATCCATGAGCAACTCGCGCACGGCCTCGCGCACATTGCCCGGATCCATTTGATAGGTCTTCTTGTCGCCCTCCTTCGGCGCGGAATCCAGCGCTCCGCGAAACGGCCCGTAAAAGGCGGAAGCATACTTCGCGGTGTAGGCCATGATGCCCGTTTCCGTGAAACCCGCCTCATCCAGCGCCACGCGGATCGCGCCGATGCGGCCGTCCATCATATCGGAGGGAGCCACGATATCCGCTCCTGCCTGGGCATGGCAGAGTGCCTGGCGGCACAGCACCTCGACGGTCTCGTCGTTGAGAATTTTCAGCTCCCCGCCGTCGCGCACCACGATGCCATCATGGCCGTCGGTGTTGTAGGGATCGAGCGCGACATCGGTGATCACACAGATGCCGGGGCAGGCGGATTTGATGGCACGGATCACGGTGGGGACTAGGCCGTCAGGGTTCGCGCACTCCCGCGCATTTGTGCTTTTCAGGGACTCTTCGATCTTGGGGAAAAGCACGACCGCGCGGATGCCTGCCGCCCAGGCGGACAGCACCTCGGCGACGAGGCTTTTCACCGACCAACGGGTGCAGCCGGGCATGGAGACGATCTCCACATCGGTTTCATCGACATGGAAGAAGACGGGCAGGATCAGATCCTCCGCATGCAACCTCGTCTCCCGCACCAGCCCGCGAATCGCAGGGGTCCTCCTGTTCCGTCGTCCGCGGATCATCATTTCCATGCTGGGAGCGTCCATGATGGAGCGCGGCTTGGCAAGCCGCCGGATGCTACGCCGGATGGCGCAGCGCAACCGCGTTCGCCGCGGCGTATTCCTTGGCGTGGCTGAGGCTGACCTGCACGGCCGCGATGCCGTGCTCTTCGAGAAAGGCGGCCGCGTTGCCGGAGAAAATCATGGTCGGCGCGCCGGACTCGCCGCGCAGCACTTCCATATCCAGCCAGCCCGCGCTTTTCCCGATGCCAGTGCCGAGAGCTTTGGAAACTGCCTCCTTCGCCGCAAAGCGCGCCGCGTAGTGCAGGGCCGGGCGTTTCTGGCGGCAGCAATACTCGCGCTCGCGCTGGGTAAAGAGCCGATTCAGAAACAAATCTCCCTGCTTCTCGATGGCCGCCTCAATGCGATCCACCTCCACCACGTCGATGCCGATTCCGAAAATGATCATGCGCCGCCTTGGTAAGCCTTCATGCCCTCGACCATTTCCGCCACCGCCTGGCGCATGCCCACGGTCACCGCACGCGAGACGATGCTGTGGCCGATGTTTAGCTCGGTGAGATACGGGACTTTCAGTAGTTCGGGAAGATTCCGGTAGTTGATGCCGTGCCCGGCATTGACCTGCAGCCCGCGGCCGTGACCGCGCTCAGCAGCAGAGACGAGCCGCGCCATTTCCGCCCATGGATCTTCCGCATTGGCGAAAGCGCCGGTGTGAAGCTCGACCATTTCCGCGCCGGTGCGTGCTGCTTCATCGATGTGCTCAAGGATGGGATCGATGAAAAGGCTGACCTTGATCCCCTCCCCTTGCAGCCGCGAGACCGCCTCGCGCACCGTTCCGAAAAGCGCAACCACATCCAGCCCGCCCTCGGTGGTGACCTCCTCGCGCGTTTCCGGCACAAGGCAGGCGAAGTCCGGTTTCAAGCGGAAGGCGAGATCGAGCATTTCCTCGGAGATGCCGAGCTCAAGATTGATCGGCAGGTCACAGGCCTCCTTCACACGGAACACATCCGCATCCTGCATGTGGCGCCTGTCGCCGCGCACGTGCATCGTGATCGAGTCCGCGCCGCCAGCTTTCGCCTCCAGCGCTGCCCCTACTACCGAGGGTTCTGCATTCGGCGAATCCGGCAAGAGCGCATATCGCGCCTGCCGCAGCGTCGCCACGTGATCGATGTTCATTCCAAGAAGAAGGCTCATGCCGGAAAGCTAGTCCTGCCCCCCGCGACCCGCAATCCAAGAGTCAATGTTAGCCCCTTCGCTTGCAATCGCGCCGCCATAAGCCATTTTCCCCGCATGCCATTCACAGCGAAGCCGAATTCCGCCCTACTCATCGTCGGCCACGGGTCCACGGAGAACCCGGATTCGTCCACCCCTTACTTCGAACACGCGGCGGAGATCCGGAAGCGTAACCTGTTTTCCGAAGTGCATGTCTGCTTCTGGAAAGAGGAACCCTCGATGCGCGAGGCGTTGTTCATGATCGATGCGGCGGAAGTTTACATCGTCCCGGAATTCATCAGCGAAGGTTATTTCACCCAAGACGTGATCCCGCGCGAACTCCAACTCGATGGCCCCACCACTCACCGCGACGGCAAGACCCTGCACTATTGCCTGCCGGTCGGCATCCATCCCTCGATGACCGGATTGATCCTGAAGCGGGCGAAGGAAGTCGCCGCCGGAGTGGATCCGGCAGACACCACGCTGATCATCACCGGCCACGGCACCGGACTGAACGAGAACTCCACCAAGGCGATCCGCGACCAGGCGGATCTCATCGCCGCCTCGGGAGCCGGTTACGCGAAGGTCACCGATGCCTACATGGAGGAGGAGCCTTTGATTTCCGAGTGGGACAAGATGGCGGATACCAAGCACGTGGTGGTGGTTCCGTTCTTCATCGCCGACGGACTGCATTCCTTCCAAGACATCCCGGTGCTGCTCGGTCTGGAAAACGAAGTCGGCCCCGCCGCGAGCCAGACGGATGTCTTCCGGCACAACCCAAACCACCTGCGTGGCAAGAGCCTCTACTACTCCTCAGCGATCGGCACCGAACCCATGATGGCGGATGTGATTCTCGACCAGATCTCGGATTTCGATGCGAAATACTCACACGCACCCGTTCCACCGACGGATGAGATACCCCTCGCCCGGCGCCTGAAATCCCTGATCCGCTCAGGCGTGCGCCACATCGGCCAGATCGAGATCCACCCAGAGCTCTGCGAATACGCCTACGGCATTTTCCACACCGCCGACGAGGATCTCGCCACCCAACCGGCCTTCGGAGGGCTCGACCATTTCACCGATCCCGAGAAAGCACGCGACCTCTCCACCTATGCGGAGGACGGCGATTACCGCTTCACCAAAGGCAAGGTGAACCTGCGCCGAGGCTGGATCCTGACGCTCAATAGTGAGGAGGAATTGCTCCACGCCTTGGATCTTTTCTACCCCGCTTGCACGGGAATGTTCGTCCGCCATCGCGATGGCAAGCTGCCGATCGAGGATCTCCGTGAAAAACTTTCCCGCCAGACGGGCATGTATCGCTACGCCGGCACGATCAGCGACGAGGGCGCGCAGAAGCTTGTGCAAAAGGTCTGCGGCCCCGCCCATAACTGCGCGAAGCAAATCCTCTGGCAGCTCGACGCCCAGACTCCGCTCGAAGACAGCGAGGCCTCGCGTTTCAACGGGATCCCGGTCGATGTTCCCGAGGAAAAAGCTATCCCCTTGGTGTGCCGCGAGGCGTGCAACCATTTCGTCGCGGAGTGCCGCAAG
The DNA here is from genome assembly GCA_039978775.1 of Luteolibacter sp. Taxonomy (GTDB): domain Bacteria; phylum Verrucomicrobiota; class Verrucomicrobiia; order Verrucomicrobiales; family Akkermansiaceae; genus Luteolibacter. The sequence goes on from JBDWAR010000010.1 coordinate 14,923, forward strand.
GCCGCCAAGGCGGAGCACGATAACAAGCAAGCGCCGGCTGCGGGTTGATAAATTTCTCGCCCTCCGCGCCCCGATATACGACATTCATTTCAGACATGGAAGACATCGACCAGCTATTAGCAAACAACACTCTCTGGGCGGAAAAGATGCGCGAAAGCGATCCCGAATTTTTCACCCGTCTCGCGAAACAGCAGCACCCGAAGTATTTCTGGATCGGCTGCTCGGACTCCCGCGTCCCGGCGAACCAGATCACCGGCCTGCCGCCGGGCGAGGTTTTCGTCCACCGCAACGTGGCCAATGTCGTTCAGGAAACGGATTTCAACGTTCTCGCCGTGCTGCAATACGCCGTGGATGTGCTTAAAGTGAGCAACGTCATTGTCTGTGGTCACTACGGCTGCGGCGGTGTGCAGGCCGCGCTGGATAACTTCCGCCACGGCCTCATCGACAATTGGCTCGCCCCGATCCGCTCACTGACCCGCGGTCACACCGAAGAGCTCGCGAAGCTCGAAGGCGAAGCAAAAACCGATCGCCTCTGCGAACTCAATGTCCTTTCCCAAACCCGCCACGTCGCACGCACCACCATCATCGAAGATGCCTGGGAGCGCGGCCAAGAGATCGCGATCCATTCCTGGATTTACCGCCTCGATGAAGGGAAAATCACGGTGTTGCGTGACCCCATCAAATGCCCTGACGACATCAGCGCAGGCTCCGGGGTCGTCTCGATCTAAGGACCAAGAACCCCCCTTGCGATATCCATGCCATACCATACCGTGTATGGCATGAAAATGACGATGCACATCGACGAAGCTCTGCTGGAGCGAGTCATCGCCTCCTATGGGTTCGAGAGCAAAACCGAAGCCGTGGACATGGCCTTGCGGGAAATGGACAGGAAAGTCCGTTTCCGCGAGTTTGTGAAAAACGGCTTGGGCTTTACCCCAGAGGAATTGGCCGATGGTGTGGAGCCAGGCTACGATCCCAAGACTTTGCGCGTCGCCGAACCGGATTCTCCGTATGGCTGCTGAAATCCTCGTGGACAGCAATGTCTTTATCGATCTGCTGAAGGCGCGGAAAGATCCGGCCGCAGTGATTGGGAATTGGGCAGGGACGCGCGATCTGGTCACCTGCGGGATGGTGCGTGTGGAGGTGCTGCGCGGTTTAAAAAGCCCGGCACTTTACGACGGTATGTCCCGGTTTATGGACGTCATGATTCAGGCGCCGACCCATGCTGACTTTTGGAACGCAGCCTCGGAACTGGCATGGAAACTCGACAGGATGGGCAAAGTCATCCCCGGAACGGACGTCATCATCGCCACCTGCGCGCTCAGCCTGAACTGCGCCATCCTGACCTCGGACAATCATTTCACTGGCTTTGAAGGGCTGGAAGTCATCACCCCTCCCAAAGACTGGTGGAGCTGAAACCTTCATCCACCCTTTTACAACGCTTGTAAATGCGCCGAAACCGGTGAAAGACTAACACACATGCAGTTCATCGGTATCGAGATCGGATCAGGCGGCACCCATGCCATTATCCTGGATCTTGATTCGGCGGAGGTTCTCGCGGAGTCGTACGTCAGCCATTCGTGGATCGAAGGCCTGCCACCGGGCTACCGAGAGCAGGAGCCAACCCAATGGATCGAGGCCACCGACAAGGCGGTGCGTGACTGCCTTTCCCAACCGAACGTCGATAAGAAACAGGTCGCCGCGCTCGGCGTCGCAGGACCGCAGCGCGGCCTGGTGATACTGGATGAGGAAAACCGCATCGTCCGCCCGACCAAGCTCGCCGGTGATGTTTCGGTGACCAAGCAGGCGGATGAGATCGCCCGCGCTTTCGGTGGTGCGCCCGGCATGTTAGAGCTCATCGGCCAAGCGCCTTCCGCCGGATCTGCAGCCTCCGAGTGCCTCTGGCTGAAGCAGCACGAGCCTTACCATTTCAAGCGCGCCACTACCCTGCTCACCATCCAGGATTTCATCGCCTACTGGCTCACCGGCGAGCGCGCCACCGAGCCAGGCAGTGCATCCACCACCGGGCTGTTCGATCTGCGTCAGCGGAAATGGTCGTCCGATCTCATCGATTTCATCGACCCCGATCTTGGCGATCTGCTTCCCCCCATCGGCGCATCGGATCAACCACGCGGACTCCTCCGCTCTGCCTTGGCAAAATCGTGGGGGCTTTCCGAGCTGGTGCAGGTCGGCGCAGGAAGTGCCGCACCGCTTCTTTCCGCACTCGCCTCCGGCTGCGTATCTAACGGAACAGTCGGAGTGGAACTCGGCGCTCATGGCTGTGTATTCGGCATCGGCACACGCCCGGTGATCGATCTTCGGGATGAAATTTCCCCCCTCTGCAGCGGCACCGGATCATGGGTCGCGATGGCCGCCAGCCAGAACACCTCCCTCGCCCCGGAGGTGATGCGCCGCCACTATGGCTGGTCTGCCGATGAATACGAAAAGATGATCTCCGCGGTATCACCGGGAGCCGACGGGTTGCTTCTGCTGCCCTATTTCGGAGCCGAAGCCATCCCTCGCCTCACCGAATCCTGCGGAGTGCTCCACGGCATGACGCCCGCCAATTTCACCCCCGCCCACCTCGCCCGAGCCACTGCCGAAGGCGTGGTGCTCAGCCTGAGTTATGCGATGAGCCGGCTGCGCGAAATGGGATTCGATCCGGAGGAAATACGCCTCACCGGAACCGGTGCGGCGAGCCCCGCCATGCGCCAGCTCATCGCCGATGCATTCGGCGCACCCGTCGTCCCGCTCGCCTCACGCCATGGAGCCGCTTTTGGTGCTGCGATGCAGGCCGCTGTCGCATTTTTCCAACAATGTGGTGAGTCGCTCGGATTCGACGAGATCTGCACCTATCTCGTTTCCACCGACGAAGCCTCCCGCTGCACCCCGGATGCGGATAACCACGAGCTCTATCAGGAATTGATGGGCAAGCAGCAATACCTCGTCGATACGCTTCACCCCGCAGGATTTCTCTAAAAATGGCAGCCGATCCGAAACACCAGATCCGCGGCAACCGCATGTCGCGATTCCTCGGCTATGTCGCCTGGATGGCCATGAAACTATGGGCCTTCACCCTGCGCTACGAGGTGAACGGGCGCAAAGGTCTCATTGCCCCGGAAGTCGGCAAGGATCCGGTCATCTTCGCGCTTTGGCACAACCGCATCTTCACAGTGCCACCCATCTGGCGGCGCACTGGCGGAAAAAACCGCTCCACTGTAGTGCTCACCAGCGCCAGCAAAGACGGCACCACCCTCGCCACCGCGATGCAGCTTTTCGGCATCGGCGCCGTGCGTGGCTCGTCTTCGCGCCGTGCGGTCTCCGCGCTCATCGGCATGAAAAAGGAGCTCAAGGCAGGAGTCGACGTCTGCGTCACACCCGACGGCCCGAAAGGCCCCCGCTACGATGTGCAACCCGGCGTGATCAAAATCGCTCAAACATGTGGCGTGGAAATCATCCCCATCCACGTCCGCTACTCCTCGGCATGGCGTCTGAAAACCTGGGATCGCTTCGTCGTTCCAAAACCCTTCAGTCACGTCACCGTCGTTTTCGACACACCACGGCGCATCCCGAAGGAAACCACTCCGGAAGAATTCGAGCGCGAAAAGATCGCCCTGCGCGACTGCCTTGTGGCTGGCAGCGACGATGCTTGACTTCCCTGTTGGCATCATCCCCGGCATACGATAGATCTAATGGTTGAATCGGGATAACCCCGTCATCCTATCTAACAAAGATCACCATGTCCTACGTTCTCAAGCAATCCGCCAGCGGCAAATACATGTTCAACCTGAAGGCCGCCAACCATCAGGTCATTCTCACCAGCCAACTCTACGAGAATAAAAAATCGGCAGAGAACGGCATCGCTTCCGTGCAGAAACACGGATCGGACGACAAGAATTTCGAACTAAAGACCTCCACATCGGACCAGCCCTACTTCGTCCTCAAAGCCTCCAACGGCCAGACGATCGGCAAAAGCGAGATGTACAACTCCGCCGCCGCCGCCAAAAACGGCATCGCATCCGTGAAAAAAAATTCCGGATCCACTGTCACCAAGGAAGCCTGACCGGTAAAACCGGGAATTTTTACCTGCGACTCACCCCCTTCACCGGGCTGAGTCGTATTTTTTGACCAAAATCTCCTTAAGTTTTAAAAATATTACGGAAAACTTAAATTGTTGTTGTCGCTTGAATAAAATTATGCAGAATCCCGTCATCATGAAGATGAAAACACACCTCGCCTCTCTTCTTGTCGTTCTCGCTAGCTCCGGCCCGCTTCTTTCTGCCACCGAGGTGGAACGCCTCCGCAGCCTTTGCGCGGAGCAAGAAATGCAGATTCGCCAGCTTGAGCTAAAAATTTCCCGTCTCACCGACACCCCTCCGCCATCCAAAAACGCGGCATCTCCGGAAGCTCCCGGCAACTCCGCTCCCGTTGCCGAAGGCGGAACTTACACAGTGGTTTCCGGCGACACCATCGAGCGTATCGCACGCAAAACCGGCACTTCGGTTTCCGAACTCAACAAGCTCAATGGGCTCAAATCGACATCGATCATCCGCCCTGGGCAGAAACTCAAACTTCCCGGTGCCACGAGCTACGCAAAAAACACCCCAGAAGCTCCCGCCTCCGTGCAAAACCACAAGGTGCAATCCGGCGAGACCTACTACCGCATCTCGAGCAAATATGGAGTCTCCGTGGATGACCTGATCGCCGCCAACCCCGGCGTCAACCACAGGTCGCTGCGTGTTGGCCAGTCGATCAACATCCCTTCCAAACAGGTAGCCAAAGCTCCCGAGCCGAAGCCAACCCCTTCGCTCGCTTCCACACCATCCATCCCGATCAGCAACACTCCGGCACCGATCGAAAAACCACGCGCTTCGGACAAACCTGTCCGCATCGACAAGGAAATCACTTACGGCGAATTCGCCAACAAATACGGCACCAGCACGAAGCGCCTCGACGAACTCAACGGACTTGAGCTCGATCCTACCACTGTCCTCGCCACAGGCTCCGAACTCTATATCCCCGCCCAGCCATAACGGGATATTGAATCGGTCGGCCATTGAGGCAACCACCAGCGAATCCGCCGGGCACCACGTGCCCCGGCGGATTTTCGTTTCCTGCTTCCGCCCCTCCGAAAAAGGTTGGGATTTCCCCGCCCCTCACCCATCATTCCGCCGGTGAAATCAGGTTTCTTAGAAAAACTCGTCGCCCGCCTCGATAAGGTGGAGCCGGGCGAAATCCAACAGATCGTCACCCGTCTCATTCAGGAAAAGGGCTTCCTCGAAAATGTCTTCGAAGCCCTTCAGGAAGGCCTGATCATCCTCGATCCCGATGGCAAAATCATGTTCATCAATCGCGCGGCATGCAGCTTCTTCGGGCTCGATGCCGCCGATTCCCTGGGAGACAACATCGCCACAAAAATCCGTGGAATCGAGAGCGTCACGCCCAGTGATACCCGGCAGGCGGTCTCGCGCGACATCGAGATTTTCTACCCGGAGCATCGCCACCTAAATTTCTACCTCTCCCCCATCGACGACCCGAAAAACCACGAAATCCCACTCGGCCACGTGATGATCATCCGGGATCTAACTATCTCGCATGCAGAGACCGAGGAGAACCTCGAATCGGAGCGCCTCAATGCCCTCACCCTCCTTGCCGCGGGAGTCGCCCATGAAATCGGCAACCCGCTGAACTCGCTCGATATCCACCTCCAGCTCATGGAGAGGAAATTGCGCAAGCTTTCCCCGAAAGACCGCAAATCCCTCAGCGGCCATATGCACACTGCGCGGCAGGAAATCCAACGCCTCGATACGATACTCAAGCAGTTCCTCCACGCCGTCCGCCCCACCACTCCACGCCGCGAGCCGCACGATCTGAACCGCGTCCTCCGCGACACCCTGAAATTGCTCGAACCAGAAATCGTATCGCGCGGAATCAGAGTTGATCTGAACCTTTCCGAAAAACTGCCCGCCGCCTTCATCGATCCCGGACAGTTCCAACAGGTCTTCTACAACCTCCTGCGCAACGCCTACCAAGCCATCGGCGGTGGTGAGGGAGTCATCACCATTCGCACCGGCTCCACCGAAACGGATTTTATCATTTCCATCTCAGATAACGGCACCGGAATCCCCCCGGAACAAATGGGCAGCCTGTTCGAGCCTTATCACACCACCAAATCCTCCGGCACCGGCCTCGGCCTGCTGATCGTGCGCCGCATCATTCGCGAGCACGGCGGCGAAATCGAGATCCAGTCCCGCCCCGACGAAGGAAGCATGATCATGATTCGCCTTCCCCACACCGCTCCAACTCCCCGCCTCCTCCCGTCCCCCTCCATCGACGCATAAAATTTCAGCGTTTCAGTTTTCAGCATTTCAGTTTTTATTCCCTCATGCTCCCCAACCTCCTGATCGTCGATGACGAACTTGCTACCCGTGAGGGGCTACGCAGTGCCCTTGAAGAGGATTTCGAGGTCTACACTGCCTCGGACAATACCGAGGCGATGACCATCCTCAAAAGCGGCGGGATCGAGCTCATGCTCACCGACCTTCGGCTTGGCGGCGACTCGGGAATGGATCTCATCGACTCCGCCTCCAAGCTCCCGTCCCCTCCCGTGATCCTCATGATGACCGCCTACGGCTCGGTCGATACCGCCGTCGAGGCGATGCGGCGCGGCGCATTCCATTTCGTCACCAAACCGCTCAACCTCGACGAAGTCGAAATGCTCCTGAAACGCGCCCTGCGCTCCAGGAACCTCGAAACCGAAAACGTTCAGCTCACCAAACAGGTCAGAAAAGGCGGAGGCCTCTCGCGCATCATCGGGAAATCTCCGGAAATCAAACGCGTCACCGAGCTCATCGAGCAAGTCGCGCCCACCCGCGCCACCGTGCTCATCGAAGGTGAATCCGGCACCGGCAAGGAAATCGTCGCCAACGCGATCCACCAACTCTCTGGTAGGCCGCTTTCAAAACTGGTGACCGTGAACTGCGCCGCGCTTTCCTCCCAGCTCCTAGAATCCGAGCTCTTCGGCCACGAGAAAGGCTCTTTCACCGGTGCTTCGGCAAAACGCATCGGTCGTTTCGAACAGGCAGACGGCGGCACACTTTTCCTCGATGAAATCGGAGAAATCGACCCGACCACCCAAGTAAAACTCCTCCGCGCCCTCTCCGAGAGATCCATCGAACGGGTTGGCTCGAACTCCCCGATTAAGGTCGATGTGCGCCTGATCGCCGCCACCAACCGCGACCTGCGCGCGATGGTCGATGAAGGCACCTTCCGCGAAGATCTCTTTTTCCGCCTCAATGTCATCTCCCTGAAGATGCCGACCCTGCGCGACCGACCAGAAGATATCATCCTGCTGGCCAATGCCTTCCTGCGGGAATTTGCCGAGGAAAATGAGCGCCCAATCAAGCCCCTCAGCGATCCCGCCATCCGCCTGCTGCTCGCCTACAACTGGCCGGGCAACGTCCGCGAGCTGCGCACCGCCATCGAACACGGCGTGGTCATGTCCAATAATCCAGTCATCGATGTCGGCCATTTGCCTAACTCGCTGAATGAAAACCGCGAAACCAGCCCCCCCCCGAAAAACACCACTGCCGCTCCCGCCGAGTTCAACCTGCATGCCTTGGAAAGCGGAGCAATCCGCCGTGCCTTGGCGGAGACTTCGGACAACCGCACCCAGGCAGCCGAGCTCCTGGGGATCAGCCGCCGCACACTGCAGCGGAAAATCAAGGAACTAGGGCTTTAAGTTTCTCTCGCGATAGCCTATCCAAACCCTCCGCATGACTAAAAACCGAGCCCAATTCGACACCGGCATCCTTATCCGCAGGAGCTTGTTCTTCGCAGTCCTCATTGCACTTACGCTTGGCAACCTCTTCATTTTCTTCCGGGGCCTCAACGCTCCGCAAGCAATGGACCAAGCACAGATCGCCCGGGAAATCGCTCGCGGCAACGGCTTCAGCACCAAATTTATCCGGCCGATCGCCTACGAGCAGGCGAAGGAAACCCAGCAAGGAGCCGCCATCCCTTTCACCAATTTCCGGGATACCTACCATTCTCCCCTCAATCCCCTCCTCAATGCCGCCGTTCTCAAAATGATCGGCGCGGACGATGCCGGGCAGTGGAAGATGGGTGAAAACGAAATGGTGTTCCCGCTCGATCGCGTCATCGCCACCGTATCCACCCTCTGTTTCCTGATGTCTATCGGCGTTAGCTATCTTCTCATATCTCGAATATTTGACCCCAAGATCGCCGGAGTCACCGCCATCCTGATGCTGTTCTGCGATACCTTCTGGAACTACTCGCTCAGCGGCTTGCCGCAGATGCTTATGCTTCTGCTGTTCTCCTGCGCGATCTATTTCACCTACCGCGCTGTCGAGGATACCGCCGAAGGACGTGTGCCCTTCGCATCCGCCATCACCGCCGGCATCTTTTTCACCCTGCTTTCACTGACCCATTATCTCTGTATCTGGATCGCCCTCGGCTACATCATCTTCGCTGCCGTCGCCTTCAGGCCGCGCGGCCTTCTCGGGGTCATCGTTCTGGTCACGATCCTCATTCCCATGACTTTCGTGATGATCCGCAACTCGTCGATTTCCGGAACGCCATTCGGCACGGCATTCCTCGAGCTCTACAAAGGCATCGGCGGCAACAGCGAGGAATTCGTGATGCGCGGCCGCGACCTTGAGTCCTCGCCGCTGCGCAACGACGGCATCCTTTCGAGCATCGTGCGCACCACCTTGTCGCAGACCACCAGCCTCATCCCCTTCCTTGGAGGCATCATTGTTGCCCCGCTTTTTCTTATCGCCTTGCTTCACCCGTTCAAACGCGCCGCCATCGCAAATTTCCGTTGGGCCATCCTCCTGATGTTCGCGGTATCCGCCCTCGGTCTCGCCATCTACGGAATTAGCAGTGACGCACTGGAGCCGAACCAGACACACATGCTGTTCGCCCCGATCATGACGGCTTACGGCCTCGCCTTCCTCTCCATTCTCTGGAGCAGGATCCCGACCGTGGCTTCAGCTCCCGCCCTCCATAACTTGCACCACGTCATTGTCATCGTGATCTGCGCACTTCCGCTGATCATCTCCATGCCACAGAAAGTCCGCATCGGCATGAGCCGCAACGACAGGGGCGGCATCCCGCACTGGCCACCCTACTACGCCCCCGCTCTCAACCTCGGCCTCAGCAAATGGCTCACCGACAAACAGATCTGCTTTTCGGATCAACCGTGGGCCGTGGCATGGTACGCCGACCGCACCTCCGTCTGGCTCCCACCTAGTCGCCTAGACTTTTCCGCCATCGAAAGCATGGCTGCAGACCTCGACACACCCGTCGCAGGCATCCTGATCTCTCCTTCATCCCACGGCTCCGGCAACGCCGCAGATGTCGCCGCAAAATACAAGGATTTCACCTCGCTGGTCCTCGATGGTCGCATTTTTCTCGCCACCTATCCACCCGGTGTTTCTATCTACGATAAGGACCCGAAGATCCAAGAAATCACCCGCCGCTATCCTTACCGCGCCACTCTCGTAGGCATGGACATGGTCTATTATTCGGATCGCGCGCTGCGTAGCTCCGAAGAAGAATAATCCTACCTAGCTTCAACTTCCCAGATTCAGATCCATGCCTTCTAAGAAAAAATCCTCCCAAGCCCCCGAAACGGAAACCCTTCCGTTCGAGGACGCGATGGCGGAACTTGAGAGCGTCGTCGAAGCCATGGAGGCCGAAGAGCTACCGCTTGACGAGCTTGTCGCCTTTTACGAAAAAGGCTCCTCCTTACTAAAGCACTGCGAAAAATCACTTTCCTCCGCCAGAAAGCGGATCGAACTCATCACTCTTGCAAACACAGAGGAAGCCCCTTCAGGCGGCTCTTCTGACGAACTTACCGGATCATCCGACGGACCTAGCTCCGAAGGGACCGACGACCAAAATGACATCAGCCTCTTCTGAATCTCCCGAACCCTCTGGCGAAGCCCCTAGCATCCAGCCTGAATCCGGTCCCATTCTGGATTCCATCAAGACTCCTGATGACCTCGGACAGCTCTCCGATGCCCAGCTCGAAGGTCTCGCTTCCGAAATCCGCGCCAAGCTCATCAGTTGCCTATCGAAAACCGGTGGCCATCTCGGCCCCAACCTCGGCGTCGTCGAACTGACCATCGCTATGCACCGGGTCTTTTCGACCCCTGCTGACAAATTCGTGTTCGACGTCTCCCACCAAGGCTACGTCCACAAGATGCTTACCGGGAGGTGTTCGCAGATCGATACAATCCGTACTTACAAAGGCCTCAATGGCTTCCTGCTGCGCACCGAATCCGAGCACGATGCCTACGGTGCAGGACATGCCGGCACCGCACTTTCCGCCGCGCTCGGCATGGCCGCCGCGCGCGATCTTGATGGGGGTGACAACCACGTCGTCGCCGTCGCCGGTGATGCAGCCTTCACCTGCGGCCCCACCCTAGAGGCACTCAACAACATCGCCGAGACCACCAAGAAATTCATCGTCGTGCTCAACGACAACGAGTGGTCCATCGACAGGAATGTCGGGGCGATCGCCCGCTATTTCAACGCCCTCCAGACCCACTCGACCTACTCCACCGTGCGCACCTCGGCGGCGGAATTCGTGGAGAAAGTCCTCGGTAAAGCCGCTCGCAAGATCGCCCACCGTGTGGAAGAAGGCGCGAAGAATCTGATCTTCCCCAACGTCCTTTTCGAGAAATTCGGCCTGCGTTACTTCGGCCCTATTGATGGCCACAACCTGCCGCTCCTCGTCAAAACCTTCGAGCATCTCAAGACACTCAACGAACCCGTCGTCCTCCACATCATCACGGAAAAAGGCCGCGGCTACCAGCCGGCCCTCGACAATCCCGGCAAGTTCCACGGTCTCGGTGCCTACAGCATTGAGGACGGCTCCACCGATACAGTCGCCACTCCCACCTGCTCGGAGATCTTCGGCCGCACCCTCACCGATCTGGCCATCGACGATCAAAAAATCGTCGCGATCACCGCCGCCATGCCCGGCGGCACCAAGCTGGAGACTTTTAAGAAAGAACTTCCCGACCGCTACTTCGATGTCGGCATCGCAGAGGAGCACGCCGCCCTTTTCGCCTGCGGCCTTGCAGCAGAGGGACACCGCCCTTTCCTCGCGATTTACTCCACCTTTATGCAGCGCGCCTATGACATGATTATTCATGACATGGCGCTGCAAAACCTCCCCGTGCGCCTCTGTATGGATCGCGGCGGACTCTCCGGCGACGACGGTCCGACCCACCACGGCCTGTTCGATATCGGATACCTCCGGCACATCCCAAACATCGTCCATATGCAGCCCAAGGATGAGGCGGAGTTCGTCGCCATGCTCAAATGGATGGCGAAATACGACGACGGAACCACCGCCATCCGCTACCCCCGCGGCGTCATCGCCGGCACCCCGGCTTCCGAAAAATCAACTCCCATCGAGCTCGGCAAAGGCGAACTCATCCAGGATGGCTCCGATGTCGCCCTGATCGGGCTCGGCACCTTCTTCGGCATGGCCGTGAAAACCAAGGAACTGCTCGAAGCAAAAGGCCTCTCGGTCGCGCTCGTGAATCCTCGTTTCATCAAGCCCATGGACACCGCGCTACTCGAGCGCGTCGCCTGCCAATGCAAGGTCGTCTGCACCTTCGAGGATCACGTCCTCGCCAACGGATTCGGCGCCGCCTGCATCGAGCATCTCCATGACGCGAACATTTCCACACACGTTGAGCGCATCGGCTGGCCGGATGAATTCATCGAACACGGTAAACCCGACACCCTCATGGAGCTCCACGGGCTCACCCCGGAAGCAGCACTCGACAAAATCCTAAGGCACTTCAATATCTAGCCTTACCGCCCCGCCATGGAACTCAATCTCATCGACACCCCCTTCGACCTCCGCCACATCAGGCCAGGCGAGCTTGAGGAAATCCTCGAAGACCCGTTTGCGGTCCGCTTCTTGCCGGACAACGACCGCGATGACGGAGCCTCGCGCTACTACGCCCTCGGCCGCACCGTTGCCGATCGCCATCTTTTCATCGCCTTCACCACGGACGGCAAAGTCGCCCGCGTCATTTCCGCCCGAGAAATGACCGATGCCGAACGCCGTTTCTACGACAGGAATTACAACGAAATCCGCTGACCACATGAATACCATCTCAGACTGGGATCAACTCCCCGACTTTGCCGATGCAGCGGAAGAAAACGCCTTCTGGCAGGAGCACGAGCTCTCCCCGAAGCTCATGCAAGGCTCCATCCACGAGGCGGACTCGCGCGAATCCACCACGATCACCCTGCGCTTCGATCCGCGCATGCTCTCACGCATCAAGCGCATCGCGCGCGGCAGGTTCCTCAACTACCAATCGATGCTCAAGCAATGGCTTGCCGAACGCATCGAAGAGGAAATGAAAAATCCCTGAACCGGATCGGAGCACCACGCCCCTTCGCCGGATCGACACACCATGATACCCAGCAGTATCGCATCTCCCCGGCTCTGGAAATCTGCCTTCCTCTTCTGGGTCGGCACTCTTTTTCTGCTCTCTTCCTTCTCGAAAACCATGCCGGATGGCGGCCCGGAGATCCCCCACATCGATAAGATTCTCCACTTCGGCTATTTCTTCGGCGGCGGCATCATTCTCGCCACTCTCCTGCTTCTCAAAAAAGGCGTAGGCGCACCAAAATTCGTCACTTTTCTCCTGCTCATCGCCATCTTCGCGGTTATCGGCGCATTGGACGAATACCACCAAACATTCACCCCCGGCCGCTCAGGAAACGACCCTTTCGACTGGCTCGCGGATGTTCTCGGTGCCACCACCGGCATCGCTCTCGCGCATGCGTTTCATCCCCGACTTCTGAAATTTTCATCCGAAAATCCACTGAACTAGGAAAAATATCGTTCATTACTCCGCTTTCATTGCTAGAACCCCCACCGTTATGACTCAACTCGAACAACTTAAGAAGCTCACCACAGTCGTCGCCGATACCGGCGATTTCGAGGCCATGAAGGAATTCATGCCACAGGACGCCACCACCAATCCGTCTCTCATCCTCCAAGCAGCAGGCAAAGACGAATACCGCCCGCTCATCGACAAGGCGATTTCCGAGTTCAAAGGCGGCTCTCTTTCCGGCCAAGCCCTCACCGATGCCGTCCTCGACCGCATCCTTATCCTCTTCGGCCTCGAAATCCTGAAAATCGTCCCAGGCCGCGTTTCCACCGAGGTCGACGCACGTCTCTCCTTCGATACCGAAGGCACGGTCTCCAAGGCCAAGGAACTCATCGCCGCCTACGAAAAAGAAGGCATCTCCAAGGATCGCGTCCTGATCAAAATCGCTTCCACATGGGAAGGCATCAAGGCTGCCGAAATCCTCGAGAAGGAAGGCATTCACTGCAACCTTACCCTCCTGTTCTCCTTCGCCCAAGCGGTCGCTTGCGCAGAAGCGAAAGTCCAGCTCATCTCCCCATTTGTCGGCCGCATCCTCGATTGGCACAAGGCGAACACCGAAGGCACTCCGGACTTCGAAGGCGACAAGGACCCGGGCGTCATTTCCGTCAAAGCGATCTACAATTACTACAAGAAATTCGGCTACAAGACCGAAGTCATGGGCGCATCCTTCCGCAACAAAGGCGAAATCATCGCCCTCGCCGGCTGCGACCTTCTCACCATCGCGCCGAAACTCCTCGCCGAGCTCGCCGCCTCCGAAGACGCCTTCGATGCCAAGCTCACCGAAGAAATCGCCGCCAAGGATCCTGTCGAGAAAATCTCCCTCGATGAAAAATCCTTCCGCCTCGCTTTCAACGAAGACGCCATGGCCACCGAAAAGACCGCCCAAGGCATCCGCGGTTTCGCCGCAGATATCGTGAAGCTTGAGAATCTCGTCAACGCCGAGCTCTAAGTTTTTCGAATACCTCTCAGACCCTGTCCCCCTTCCGAGGGGGCGGGGTTTTTTCGTTTCAGCTATGGCTGCAACAACAGGACGACCCAAAAAATCCTGTAAAATCCCCTTCGCCCATCCAGTATATCCTAATCACTCGAAACCATCGTTCCATGCGTCATAAAACCCTCGCCATCCTGTTGTTCACCCTCTCCACCCCTTTGCTCGCCCAGCAAGGCAACCGCAAGGGCCACGACAACATGGAGCCGGTCGTCCCTGCGGATCTCGTCCCGCCCGCTCCCGTGCTTTCACCGGTGGAAGCGTTGAAATCGTTCGAGCTCGCCGAGGGATTTTCCATAGAGCTTCTCGCGGCAGAGCCGATGGTCGATAAACCAGTCGCCCTCGATTATGATCCCGCCGGGCGCATGTGGATCTGTGAAATGCGCGGCTACATGACTGATATCGAAGGCTCGGAGGAGGGTCAGCCGATGGGGCGCATCATCGTGCTTGGGGACACCAATGCCGACGGCAAGGCCGACAAGCGCACCGTTTTCCTGGAAGATGTCCTGCTGCCTCGCGCCATCGCCGTCTATCCGGATGGCATCCTTTTCGCCGATCAGGAAAATCTCCGTTTCATCAAACGCGATGGCCTCAAACCCGTCGGGAAATCGACCATCGCCGTGAAAGACTATATCCAGGGCGGCAATGTCGAGCACCGCGCCAACGGACTCGTCCGCGGCCTCGACAACTGGCTATATAATGCAAAATCCTCCATGCGCATCCGCCGCGATGGCGACAACTGGATCTCCGAGCCAACCCTGTTCCGTGGCCAATGGGGCGTCGCCTTCGACAACTACGGGCGCATCTATCATAACCACAACTCGCAGTTCCTAATGGGCGATTTCATCGCACCGAACCTCCTCGAAGGAAACCCCTCGGTAAACACCAAGGCCTCCAGCACCGGCAAGCTCGGTTCCAACAAGCCCTTCCCGATCCGCGTCAATCCTGGCGTGAACCGCGCCTACATCCAGAAGTCCAACGGTTACGACTCGAACACCCTCGATCCGCAGACATACAAGCTGAACTCCTGCACCGGAGCCGCAGGAATGACCGTTTACCGTGGCAGCAATTTCCCTTCCGAATGGGTCGGCAAAGGCCTCACCACCGAGCCTACGGTGAACCTCGTAAAAGCCATGGACGTCTCCGAGTCAGGCACCCGTCTGGTAGGTTCGCACACTTACAAAGACAAGGAATGGCTCGCCTCCACCGATGAGCGTTTCCGTCCGGTCAACATCTACAACGCCCCGGATGGCAGCGTCCACCTGCTCGACATGTATCACGGCATCATCCAGCACAAAACCTACGTCACCGGTTACCTACGCAAATATTACCTGAGCCAAGGCCTCGACGCACCGGGGCTCGGCCACGGCCGCATTTACCGCATCACCGCCAAGGACGGAAAAATCGAGAAGGTCCCGAACATGGAAAGCATTTCCTCGCCAGAGTTGGTAAAACTCCTCAGCCACCCGAACGGCTGGCACCGAGATATGGCACAGCGTGTCCTCGGCACCCGCACCGCCGACAACGAAACCGTCGCGCTCTTGGAACAACTGGCCGGTATGAACGATCAGCCGCTCGGCCAAATCCATGCTCTTTGGACTTTGGAAAACATGGGCGCGCTCACCGCAGCCTCCGTCTCCGCCGCCCTCAACGCGAAGAACAAGAAAGTCGTCATCTCCGCCCTCTGGGCCGCCACGACACTTCCCCAATCCGAGCTTCTCGTCCTTGAGAAACAACTGCTCACCATGGAGCCAGCCGACGAGGAAACTGCAATCTACCTCACCCGTGCCCTCGGCTCGGTCGCCACTGCCGCTACTTTCGAAAAGATCAACAACCTCGTCAACGGCTCGAAATCGAATCTCATCAAAGCAGCCGCTTTTTCCGGCCTCAACCACCGGGAAACCGATTTCAGAACTGCCCTTGGAGACAAGCTCAAGGACAAGAAACTCATCGACTGGCTCGACAAGGCCGTGCAGAAAAAGGGATCGACCGGCCCAGCCCTGAAAGGCGAAGCCCTCGCCTCATTCAACCGCGGCAAAGACCTTTTCCATGGCGAGGCCGCCTGCTTCGGCTGCCATGCGCCGGACGGTGCGGGCGTGCTCGGCCTCGGACCACCGCTCGATGAATCCGAGTGGGTCACCGGCAAAGAAGAGATCTTCGCAAAAATCCTCCTCCATGGAATGACCGGCCCAGTCACGGTAAACGGCACCAAATACGAAACCCCTGCCGAGATGCCCGCGCTTTTCGTCAATCCCATGTTCACCGACGAAAAAATCGCCGACATCATGACCTACACCCGCAACGCCTGGTCGAACAAAAGCTCCGCCGTTTCTCCGGATCTCATCCAAAAGCTCCGCAAAGACACCGCCTCTCGCTCAGGACGCCCCTACACCGCAGAAGACCTCAAGTGACTCCGATCGGCGCGAAAACACAAATTCGGCCCCGAATTCCGTCCATACCACTCCACTCTTGATCTCCACACCGGTTCGGATTACCCCCTCCACGTGCTAACGATCAAGAAACTGACCAAGACCCTCGGCGGACGAACCCTCCTCCGCGAGGCCGAAATGTCCATCAACTGGGGCGAACGCGTCGCTCTCGTCGGCCCCAACGGTGCCGGTAAATCCACCCTGTTCCGCATGATCCTCGATGAAGATCAGCCGGACGAAGGCACCATCGACCGCGATGAATACGCGATCACCGGCTACCTCGCCCAGGAAGCTGGCGAGCCTTCCGATGAAACCATCATCGAGATCGCCATGGGCATCACCCCGGAAATGATCGGCCTGCTCCGCACCATCCGCGAAGGCGAAAAATCCGGCGACCTTTCGTCACCCGAGTTTGGCAAAGCCCAAGACCAGTTCACCGCCCTCAACGGTTACCAGCTCGAACCCAAAGCCAAAAAGATCCTCGCCGGCCTCGGCTTCAAGCAAGAGGACTTCCAGAAGCCCGCCCGCGAATATTCCGGTGGTTGGGTGATGCGCGCCCACCTCGCCCAGCTTCTCGTCATGGAGCCGGATCTGCTGATGCTCGACGAGCCGACCAACCACCTCGACCTCATCTCCCTGCTCTGGCTCCAGCGCTACCTGCTCAACTACTCCGGTGCCATCCTTATGATCTCCCACGATCGCGACTTCATGGACACCATGATCGAGACCGTCATCGAGATCGATCCAGATGCAATGCAGCTCATTTCCTACACCGGAAACTACAGCGACTACCTCGAAGAACGCGAGAAAGTGTATGAGCGCAAGGTCCAGGCCTATCGCAACCAGAACAAGGAAATCGAAGCGCACATGGAATTCATCGAGCGCTTCCGCCAAGTCGGTTCGAAAGCGGCGCAGGTCCAGTCGCGCATCAAGCTGGTGGATAAGATCGATCGTATCGAAAAGCCCCGCACCCCGCGTAAGCCTTTCAAATTCGCTTTCCCGCAACCACCACGCTCGAACCAGAAGGTCATCGAGATGAAAGGCGTCGGGCAATCCTACCCCGGAAAACGCATCTACAAGGATCTCGATCTCACCATCGAGCGCGGCGACAAGATCGTGCTTGTCGGCCCCAACGGTGCCGGTAAGACCACCCTCCTCAAACTCCTCGCCGGCGAACTTGAAATCGACGCAGGGGAAAAGGAAACCGGCTACCTCACAAAGATCGGATACTACTCCCAGCACCGCGCCGAGGCTCTCAACGAATACAATACCGTGCTCGATGAAGTCATGGGCGCCTGCACCACCCTCCGCGAAGAAGATGCCCGCGCCATCCTCGGCACCTTCCTGTTCCGCCGCGCGGATGTGGAGAAACGCTGCGGTGTGCTTTCCGGAGGCGAAAAATCCCGCCTCAACCTCGTGAAGTTCCTCGTCGATCCGCCGAACCTCCTCCTCATGGACGAACCGACCACCCACTTGGACATCCTCTCCATCGACTCATTGGTCAACGCGCTCAAGGCCTACGAAGGCACCTTGGTCTTCATCTCCCACGATGTGCACTTCATCCGCACCCTCGCCGAGACGACCCTGCACGTGACCCGCAACGAGAAGGATCCCGAAGGTGGAGCCGTCGTCACCCGCTACACCGGCGGCTACGATTACTTCCTCGAGAAATCCGGCATCAGCGATGACAGGTCCGCGGTGACCTCCTGACCCGGATCTGACCGGAAAATCCTCTGGTTACATGGCCGTATGGAACATATCCATACGATCATGCGTATCAACCAAGCCGCGATTCTTTCGGTCAGCCTCATGCTGTCTCCTTTGCATGGAGCTCCGGCAGTCCATCCAATCGAAGTAACCCCACCCTTCGTCGTCAATGACGCTGCCCTGCTCTCCGCGATCCAGCGCAGCATCGGAAAATACGCGGAGACAAAGCAAGGGCCTAGTGCGGATGACCTTTCCAAGCAGATCAAGGACGTCCCTGAAGTTTTAGACATCGAGTTCCCCAAAGCCCGAGCGAACCGTAACCCGGACGATTCGGTATACATCATATCCAGTGTGTATCTATGCGGGAAATGCGAGCACTGGCACGCCGGAGGAATTGCCTCCGCATGGGCGCTCTCTCGCGATGGCCTGATGGTGACCAACTACCATGTCATCGCATCCGCAAAAGGCGGCGCTATGGGGGTCGTTGGGCGGGACGGAAAAAACCACCGCGTCATCGAAATCCTCGCGGGGGACAAATCCAATGACATCGCCATTATCCGCGTGGATTCCGACCAACTCGTTCCTCTCCAGGTGGGTCCTTCGGCTCCCATCGGCGAACACGTCGAAGTCATCAGCAACCCAGACCGGAGATTCTTCTCCCATACCTATGGCCGCGTTTCGCGCTACCACTCACGACCTACCAAGGATGACGGCAAAAGCACCGTGAAGATGTCGATCACTGCTGACTATGCCAAAGGATCATCCGGTGGACCCGTGCTGGATAGCGAAGGACGAATCGCCGGTATGGTCGCCTCCACTTTCTCCATTTACTACGACTCCTCGCCTGACGGAAAATCCAAACAAAACCTTCAGATGGTGATCAAAGACTGCGTCCCAGTCTCCGCAATCACCGATATGTTCAGAACGCCTAGCGCAGAGCGATAAGGGTGCACGTTCGTCTATTTTCCCGGCACCAGCCGGATCTGATAAATCTTTGGCCAGCATTTGCCGGTGACGAATAACTCCCGCGCCACCGGATCGTAGGCGATGCCGTTCAGAACGTGTTCGGGATCACGCCTTTTCTCTTTGGAATCGATTCCTGTCAGATCGATCACGCCCACCACAGTTCCATCAGCGGGGTTGATGCGCAGGATTTGTTCGGTGTGCCATACGTTTGCAAAAATCTCGCCTTCAACGAACTCAAGTTCGTTCAGCATATTGATCGGCTTGCCATTGAATCGCACCGTCACCTCGCGCCAGACACGGAACGTCTTCGGATCGAGAAATTGGAGGCGATCGCTCCCATTGCTCAGGATAAGCGATGTGCCATCAGTCGTAAGTCCCCAGCCTTCACCGTTGTAAGTGAAACTCCTCAGCCTATCCAAGGTCTTCGAATCATAGACAAAGCCCTGCTGGGTTTGCCATGTCAGCTGAAAAACTTTTCCGTCCAATTCCGCCAGACCTTCGCCGAAAAACCTCTCATCGAGAGTCTTCTTTATGAGCACCTTGCCCGTCGCTTTTTCAACACGACGGATGCTCGTTGTTCCGTAGCCACCTGTGCTTTCGATCCATTCACCATCCGACAATAGCAGCCCTTGGGTAAACGCCTCGCGATCGTGGGGCAATTCCTTGATCGCCTCATAGCCCGACCACTTCTGCGCCTTCCATTCCGGTGCCGGAATCGGATCGACGGCTTCAGCTGGCTGCGTTTCGGGCTCTGGCTTTTTTTGACAAGCCGGCATCAAAAGAACCGAAGCGCAGAGGGAGAGCCTCTTGAGATGAACAATCACAGATCCACCGCTAACAGCCCGAGGATGCCCTGCAAGTCAATTTTCCTCCCGTGACGCGGCGTAGGCTTGATGTCCTGCGGGAAAGCTAAACCCGCAGCTTCAGGTATTCACCGAACAGCAGTCGGAACGCCGGAGAAAAATCGCCCGGACAGGAAGCCATCCACGTTTGGATTTCCTCGATAGGAAACGGCATCACCGAGTCGATCTCGGATGCGGGGAAAGAGATCCCACCTTTGTATTCGGTCGTGAACAGGCGCACGTGCTCCCACCCGCTATCAGCCGTGGGTTTCACAGAAAGGACGTGCTCTAGATCTTCCGGGGTTTTCCCTTGGATACCCATTTCCTCCTCCACCTCGCGCACGGCGGCAGTGAGATAATCTTCGCCCGCATCCAGGTGCCCCGATACGCTGGAATCCCACACGCCGGGATTCATGTCCTTCAACACCGAGCGTTTCTGAAGATATAGGTCGCCTTTCTTGTTGAACACGAAGACATGGATCGCTCGATGGATGAGGCCTTTCTCATGCACCTCACGTCTCGTGGCGGTTCCGGTTGGCACATCGTTTTCATCGACCACATCGAACAGCTCGTCGCCCTTCTGTGCATGATCTTTGAGCGGATGAGTGTCGTAAATGCGGGTGAGCTCAATCCATTTCGCCAGATCCAGCTGCTCACCCCGCACGGTCGGAGCCAGCCCAAGCGTTTCAGAAACCTCACTCCACGGAGGCGATGAGGGAAGGTGTTTGCCTAGTTGTTTCCGCCTCTGCGCAAAGCCGCGGCGGATGAGTTCGTCGAACAGCACGGCATCAAAAGCAGGGAACTCCCCCGCCTGCCTTGGCGTCAGCACTGCCACCGCCGAGTCGATGTGAGGCTTGGGAAAAAACGCATCCGGCGGCACCACACGCAGGGATTGGATCTGCCAGTTCACCTGCATGCGCAGGCTGAGTATCCCGTAATCCTTCACTCCGGGCTGGGCTCCGATGCGGTCGATAACCTCCTTTTGCAACATGATCACCGCCAGCGAAAATGGATGCGGCCGGCTGAGAAGATTTTTCATAATCGCCCCCCCGGAGGAGTAAGGAAGGTTCCCGAGGAACTTCACCGGGCCGTGTTTGAAAAGGAAACGTCGGTCAAATTTCGCCCCGTCCGCAATGTGCACCTCCACGTCGTCCCTGTCCTTGAAACGCTCGCGTAACGCATTCGCCAGCCGCGTATCGAACTCGATCAGGACCACCCGCTTCGCCTTCCCTAACACATGCTCGGTGAGTGAACCCGTGCCCGGCCCCACCTCAACCACAGTGTCCCCCGGGGTGATCGCGAGCTGGGAGACAATCCAGCGCGCCATGTTTGGATCGGTCAGGAAATTCTGCCCGAGTTGCTTGCTCGGCAGCACTCTTGCGCTGTCGAGGTATTCACGTATTTCCCTGCCGGTCATCGCCATCAGGCTGTCCGTCGACTCCGCGCTTGGCGAGCGCGGAAATGCGTTTTACTGCGCACTAAACACCCGCCCCTTGCCATCCAGCCATGCCTTCTTCGCGCTCGAGTAAAGTCCGTCGAGTTGCTCCTGAGAAAGCACACGGTATTCGATGGTCTTTGCGTGGGTGGTGTCGGGATAAGTTTTTACCACCATGTCCTCGACTCCACCCGTCACCCGGTTCGCCGCCTTGTCCAAGAGATCCCGCGTCCTCTCGCCGACCTTGGTCACGGCATTGCCCTGCATCTCGTCGGTGACCGGCTTGATGAAATAGAAACGTGCCAGCGCCACACCCACCGTATCGATGGTCACCTCATCAACCACGAGGTTTCCGCTGAGCACGTATTTATGGCGGCTCACCGAAGAGATGCGGCTCAAAGCAACGACATAGTTGCCGCCCTGGAGGTTCGCTTCCCAGAAGCCCTTGCGGCCGAGTTCATCGGCCTGTTCCGAATCAGGATCGGTGCCATCACCGGCATCTTGGGCGTAAGCCAGAGGGCAGCAGGCAAGAAAGCCGATAAGCAGGTGTACGGGGATTTTCATGATCCGGAAATCTACGCAAACTCATGCCCCCAGCGCCAGTTCCATTGTGTTTCAGGTGAGTTGAACATTGATCAAACATTCCATGCATGCACACTCGCGCCATGGAAAGCTATCGCCCGAACGTGGCTGCACTGATGATCAACGGAGACGGCAACCTGCTGATCTGTGAGCGATACAACGTCCCGGGTGCCTGGCAGTTTCCGCAAGGTGGCGTCGACAAAGGCGAATCCATCGAACAAGCGCTTTACCGGGAAATCCGCGAAGAAATCGGCCTGAAGAAGGATCATTACGAAGTCCTCGGATCGCGAGACG
Source organism: Luteolibacter sp. (assembly GCA_039978775.1). Classification (GTDB taxonomy): domain Bacteria; phylum Verrucomicrobiota; class Verrucomicrobiia; order Verrucomicrobiales; family Akkermansiaceae; genus Luteolibacter. Next base: position 37,116 of record JBDWAR010000010.1, read on the forward strand.
GCTACCGTTACCTTTACCCGGAGGATGTCCGAGCGAAGAAGCTCAAGAAGCACGGCAACCACGGCCAAGAACAAACCTATTTCCTCTGCAGGCTCAAAGCCGGAGCACCATCGGTAAACGTAAAACAAAATCCCCCAGAATTCGGAGCTTTCCGCTGGATCTCACCGGACGAATTCGACCTGGACTGGCTGCCTGCCTTCAAACACGAGGTCTATTCTGCAGTCATGAAGGACTTTTTTGACGTGGATTTATCGCCTGCCATTGACCACTAACGGAGCATCCTCTGCACCGTTGAGAGCTGATTTTCACGAAAAAATACAGGGAACTTCCAAAAAATTCCTGCATTTTTTGCAACTTTTACCTTTTCGCTTTCAGAAACGCAGAAAATCGGGCATTAATTTAACGTAATTTGTTAATCAACTTTGGTTGAAAGGCAAGTTGCAACATTTCCAATATTCCGTAGCCGTTCGCTGCGATGCCACATCTCCGGGGGGAAGTGTGGTGCTGCCGAATAAACTCCGGAATACTTTGGGGGGAATGTGCACCTTGGGCGCGGATCGGTTTTCTGATCCGCGCCCGATTTATTTAGGCCCCTGCCCTTAGGATCAGGAGAGCGGCGAAGGATAAGTGCCTTCGTCAATAAGGCTGCGGATCGACGCCACCACATGCGGCTTGTCTTCCGGATAGGTCACGCCGAACCAAGATGCGGTGGTCTCAAGGACGTCGCAGGAGATGTTGCCATCCCGAATCATGGAATCCACCACGGTCGGGAGGTAACATTCACCGGTCTCGCTGCTGCCGTGTTTCTCAAGAAATTTCAGGAATTCCGCTTCAAGTCCCTGCATGAATTCGGCGGGAAAGGCCCAGAAATTCATGGAAGACAGGGCACCGGGGTCGAGTTCATGGATTTCACCATCAAGCGCCGATCCATTGACCACGCCGGAATCCTCACGGCCGATCTTCACAAATTCCTCGACGCTTGTCAGTTTACCAGCGGCATCCACCGCGCAGATGCCGCGGTTCACCCGGCCGTGCTCGGAAAGCGTGTTTTCCAGCGGATAGGCGATCATTGCACACTGATCTGGTGCGCATTGGTTTAGAAAGCCGGCAGCGCGCACGTAGGCATCCGCTCCATAGAAATCGTCGGCGTTGATCACCGCAAAAGGCGAATCGATGAGATCACGAGCCGCGCGCACCGCATGCACCGTTCCCCAAGGCTTCGACCGACCGGACGCTGGCTCGTAAGGTTCAGGCAAATCGGTCAGTTCCTGGAACGCATAGTCCACGCGGATCCTGCCGGCAAAACGGGCACCAATCCCATCGCGGAATGCATCCGCAAAATCCTTACGAATCACAAAAATCACACGGTCGAAACCAGCGCGAATCGCATCGAAGACTGAGTAATCGAGGACTGTTTCCCCATTCGGCCCCATCGGGTCGAGTTGCTTGAGGCCACCGTAACGGCTGCCCATTCCGGCAGCGAGGACTATGAGTGAAGGCATTCCCGATGCACTCACACGCCACCGGAAAAAGCAAGCATTTGGATTCCTGACGCCCTCAGAGCCCTTTTGCGATGCTGCGAGAAAGCTGTGCCAAGGCCTCGTTCATTGCGACGATGCGGCCGGACATTGGATTTCCCATGGAGCTTTGGTCCGCCACCGGCACCTTGGTCCGGAAAGCTTTCGGAGCGGCATCCCCTCCCCCGATCGGCTGCACTTTCCAGGTGCACTCGAGCAACAGGGAACCATCCGGCTCAGGATCGAAGCGCTCGATGCGTATCTCCACCAGCGAGGTATATTCACGGCCAATGAAGTTCGACGATGGCTGGATGTTTGTGGAACCTGTTAGGCGACGCAAGTTGTCCGCTACCACTCGGGTGATACCCGCATCCAATGGCTCCGACCAAAGGTTTTTCTCATGCACTTCCAGTCGCCCGTCTCCGGTGCGCGTAATGAGCTCGACCCTTTCGAGATACGGCGGCAGCGATGGCTTGGCAACCGCCACCGAAGGGCTCGACGCAGTCGGTGTCCTGTTAGAAAGCGGAGAGTCCAACAGATGCCGGACTGGATCATCTGCGATGGGTTGGAGGATGCTGCACGAAGACAGCAGCGCGACTGTAGCTAGGGTGGCAAAGGTTTTCATTCGGATTCCTTCCCGCGGAGGAGGGTGTTTGGGTTACGCTTCAGATCGTTTGTCAGCTCGCGCAAGGCACGCGAGGCGATCTCCGTCTCATGCATGAGATTCTGGAAATTTAACAGCAGAGGCGAACGAGGATCGGTGACTTTGGAAAGCTCCCCGGCCGTGTCGTCGATCCTTTCGAGACTCTCCTTGGCGGTCTTCGTCAGCTCCTCCACTTCGGCTAACAGAGGGTCGATGTTCTCGTTGGCCTTGGCGCTGAGTTCGCGGATTTCAGCAAGGGATTTTTCAAGATCTGTCAGCGCGCGGGTAAGCCTTCCATCCGAGGTCAGCTCTCTGATGTCACGGCTGATCACGGTCAGGTTGTCATTGATCTCCTTGAGTTCGAGTCCGTCAATCTGTGTTTTAGCACCACGCAACACATCGCGCATCTCAGTCATCAATCCCTCGAGATCCAGCTCGTTGATTTTCTTAAGCCCATCGGTGATCCCGGAAATCAGCTCATCAATTTCAGTCGGGATGGTTGGAACCACGGGATATGGGAGGTAGTGCCGCCCCTCGTAGTTGAACCCCTTCATATCAGGCGCAATGTCGAACTCCACGTAAAGCTGCCCGGTTACCAAGCTCTCCTGTTTCATGCCGGCGCGCAGTCCGCGTTTCACCGCTTTTTCCACACCTTCCTCGCTTGAGAAATCGAGCATGCCCTCTCCGCTGCCGGAGACGCTCTGCAGATCCTTGTCCGCCAGCTCCAGCACGACCGGGATGATCTTCCGGTTCTGCAGCGTGTCCACGAGCACGCTGATGGAAGAAACCTGCCCGATACGCACTCCGCCAAAACGGACATCGGAGCCCACCTGGAGGCCATAAACGCTTTTGTCGAAATACAGCAGAACCTTGTGCTTCTTCTCGAAATATTTCCCCGCACCCAAGGACACCAACGCCGTCCCCACGATCAGCAGACCGAGGAGGGTGAAGAGGCCGATCATCGTCGGGCTGGCTTTTTTACTCATGATTTTTCTTCGCTTTCCGGGTTCTCCCCCCGGCTCAGGAAATTCCTCACCGATGGGTTTGTTGCATCATCGCGCAGCACTTTCGGATCGCCGGTGGCTCCCTGCGTCCTTGTCTCTGTATCTAGGAAAACGGAATTGTTGGCGATGGCAAAAATACTGGCCAACTCGTGGGTGACGATCACAAACGTCGAACCTAACGAATCGCGCAACCTCAAGATCAGCTCATCGAGTCGCTGCGAACTGAGCGGATCGAGGCCAGCTCCCGGTTCATCGAGGAAAAGGATTTCCGGATCGAGCGCCATCGCCCGCGCAATTCCTGCCCGCTTGCTCATCCCTCCGCTGACCTGCGCCGGATAATAGTCTTCGTAACCGGAAAGCCCCACCAGCGCCAACTTGTAGCGCGCGAGATCGAGCACCTCGCGGGGTTTCAGATCCGTATATTCCTCGATGGGCATGGCTATATTCTCCGCAAGTGTCATCGAAGACCACAGGGCTCCTGATTGATACATCACGCCGAATCTGCGGATGAATCCGTGTTTCTCATCCTTTTCCGCCGATACGAAATCCTGCCCTTGGTAATGAATGGTTCCCGCAGCAGGCTCTTTAAGTCCCACGAGATGACGCAGCAGCGTGCTCTTTCCGCAGCCACTGCCACCCATGATGACAAAGATATCCTTCTCCTGCACGTCGAAGTTCAGGTCGCGCATCACCACGAAGGAACCGAAGGCCATCTCAAGCCCCCGGACCGAAATTTTCGCAGCTGGATCCGGTTCCTTCATATGTCAAGTATGGTGAAAATGACGGCGAAAAGCGAATCCAGCACGATAATCGCGGTGATCGCGGCCACCACGGCACGTGTCGTCGCCTCGCCGACCGCCGCCGAGGAATTGCCCGAGTTCATGCCCTGAAGACAACCGGAGATGGCGATGGCCGCCCCGAAGAAAACGCTTTTGAAAACCCCTAACGATGCTTGGGTCAGATCGACAATGGTTAGCATTTCAGCCCAGAAAAGTTTCGGGGGGATGCCGACCGCCGCCCCCACCAACATGCCGCCAAGTATCCCGATCGCGTTCGAATAAACCGTCAGCAATGGCATCATCAGCACCAGCGCGAACATACGCGGCAGCACCAGGAAATCGAAAGGATTGAAGCCAAAGGTTTTTAACGCATCGATTTCTTGGTTCGCCTTCATGCTGCCAATGCTGGCCGCAAATGCCGCGCCTGTTCTGCCGCTCATGATGATCGCCGTCATCATCACACCCATTTCCCGCACCATCGCCAGTCCCACCAAATCCGCCACATAGAGGCTGGCACCGAAGTTCGCCAACTGCACGTTTCCGACGAAGGCGAGGATCATTCCGATGAGGAAACTGATCAGAGCGACAATGGGCAAAGCACCCACGCCGCACTCTTGGATCGCGAGCCAGAAATCACGTGCACGGAAATTCGCCCTGCCTGTGATAAACCGTCCTAGAGACAACATCGTCTCACCGATGAAATGCAGCACAGACTCCATCGACTGCCATGCGGCGGTGGAGTTCAGCCCTAACAACTTCAACCCATGTGGTTCGCCTTCCTGTGATTTGGCATCGCTTCTCTCCGGAACTTTCAGCGCCAATGCCATGAGCGCCTTCAGATCCTCGGGAAGCCCCTCCAGACTAACCTCCGCTCCAAATTCGCGTAACTTGCCTAGTATATAGGAAGGCAGAGTGGAATCGAACGAACCCAACTTCTCGGTGACAAAGACATCCGGCCAAACATTCGTGCTCTCACCGATGATTTCGGGTTCGCGCCCCATCACCCAATCGCCGGAAAGTTCGAGCACACATCGCGCACCGTCCTGACTCCAGATGGCTCTTGGAGTGCCTGCGGATTCCGTGGGCGTAGGTTTCATTCTTGTTTGGGGCGGCGGACCGCCACACCGCAGTTTGCGACACGCCTCCCATCCGAACAGGCTAACCTTCTCGCCACGTCATTCCAGCCGGAAATCTCGCCCGCTCACTCTTCGCCTTTTTTAATCAGGCTTCCGGTTTCTTCGACCGATTGGAACTTTTCACGCAGCAGTTTATCCCGTTGGGCGGAGGTTGGACCGCCTTCTTCACCCATCATTTCGCGCATCTCTTGGTCGAAACCTTGATCCTCGAAGTGATCGGCAGAATGTGGATCGACACCCATCGATTCGGTAGCCGCATTGATCTGTTCGCCACGGACAGCGACCTTATCCAAAGCCTCCTGGTATTTCGCCACCATGCCCTGGATGTCGCCTGCGGATTTGATGTCGGTAATAACCTGTTTCATCGCCTCGTAACGTTCCGGATTGGTGACCACCCATGCGGAGGATCCACCAGTGAGACTCACTAGGATGAGCAACGCGGTGATCCTTCCCCGTCGTTTCCGACGCTTCTCCTTTGCGACCTTGGCATCAAGAATGGCTCCAAGTTCTTCGTTCAGTGCGCTATCCATGGATTTCACAGCTTGGCTAGCAAACGGATCATTCCCAGCGGCGATATCTACTAAACCGCAATCCTGCGGAGCGGGTGCCTGTAGCTGAGTCGCATATTGTGGCGGATGCACATATTGAGGGGGTGACGCTTGGTATGGCTGCGGTGCCGGAGCATAGGCCTGCGGATGCTGCGGCTGTTCAGATTGCTGGGGAGATGCATAACCATAACCTTCCGGCGGTGCCGCTTGGAAAGCGTTTGCTTGTGCCTGCTGCGGCGCAGGCTGCCGGAATGCGGCAGGCCCCCGCTTCAGCTGGGATTCCGGGGTTCCGAAACGACTAGGAGCGGACTTCTCATTGAGAGCCGCATCGAACAACTTATCCAAATCTTCACGACTCGTCATGGTGGATTAAAAACAATCCATTTAGTTAAGATATGTCAACTATCTTTCTTCCCTTACTATAACCCACCTCATTGCGACAGCAGTGCGCAATGAGACATCATCCTGCTCCCCTAATCGATCTATACCTACTGGGATTCGGATAAGGGCGGAAGCCGCCGCGTGGAGATTGCAACTTTCATTGTGGTTCCGGTTCCTGAATTACCCACGAAGCCTCCGCTCACCGGCATCACACCGCGCGGATGATGACTCACCCCGACAGCTATGTGCCCTGAACCCACACGTCTTCCGATAGATGGGTCATACCCGGTCCACCCATGGTCAGGGAGATAGACTTCCGCCCACGCATGCGTTGATCCCCTACCAACGCTCGAGTTTCCGCTCTCCATATATCCACTTACAAATCGCGCGGGATAGCCTATCGAACGGCAAGTCTCTATCATCAGCACCGCCATATCACGGCAAGAGCCACTGGAAAGTCGGAGAGTCTCGGCAGGAGACTGCACACCAGATATTTCCCGACGCGTATAGCCGATAACACGATGAATCAGGGTCGCCAAGTCATCGAAAATCGTTGCTGTCCTGCAGTCTTTTGGGGCGACTCCCGACGCATTGAACCAATCCCTCAACATGCCAACCTCCGGCGGGTATATGAACTGGAGATAAGGAACCGCGACCATCTGCTCAATTCCTGCCAGTAGGGAAGGATGCGGCACGGAAATAGGCGAACTCCCTGTCTCCGGCTCAGGCGGCACACTGACGGTGAAGTCACTGACGATACGTAGTTCGCTGGATTCTGTAGCGAATTCCGCAATGGCGATGGAGTTATCCAGCATGTCCCGGTGCCAGCGGATCACCGACTCCGGGAAGGTTTTCACATCCATCGTATTCAGCCGCACATCATGACCCTCGCGCGGTCTGAGCACCAACCGATGTGGCGAAAATTTCACCGGAGCGGTATATTGATAGACCGTCTCATGGATCAGATGGATCTGCTCCCAAGTTGCAGGTGGTGCTGTGAAAATCCTCATGGTGCTTGAATCATAGAAGCGCGATGACCTCGCTCCCCTCCGCCAGCGTATCCCGCGTGACCGGAGAGAATCCGGAATCGGCCAAGTCACAGGAGACCACACTCTTGGTCAACTGGGGATCTCCGAAAATAGTACAGACAGCAGCATCTGCTGCGTCGCGCCCGGTGGCGATCCTGATCAAACCGTTGAGCGGAGCGAGTCGCGTTGGGTCAAAGATATACCACCATCCCCCGATATAGACCTCGAAACATGCGTGGAAGTCCGGAGGATTGAGCTGATAGGCATATACGGTTGCATACCGCGCCGGCACGTCCAGCGCGCGGCACATGGCGATGCCTAGGTGCGCAAAGTCACGACAAACTCCCTGACGTTGCTCCATGGTATCCATCGCCGAAGATGTCTCACCGGAGCTTCCGCTCACATAGGCGATATTTTCAAAAATCCAGTCACTTACATTTGTAGCTATTTCGTAAGGCGTCCTCAAATGGCCGAACATCGCAGCTGCCTGCTGACGTATCCTGTCGGATTGGCAGTAGCGGCTGGGAAACAGGAACGGTATGCCTTCCGGGTTGAGCTCACCGGTTCGCCCCTCGCAGAGCCCTGCCGAACTATCGATCCTGTGTGAGACATCAACCAGAGCCCGGTAAATGACCGAGAGCATCCCTGGGTTGAACGTCTGCATCCGGGAAAAACGGTTCAACCCACTCACGATGTGGAAGTCTTCGATCTGAACTTCGGGTTCCGTAAAAACAGATTCTCCCAAGATCTTTTGCCCGCCAGTCTCTAGACACTTCAGGGCAAAAAGAAACGTGGTCGGATTGTTCAGAGTATATTCCAGCTCGCAGCTGACGTTAAATTTCATGGAAGTTCTGGTTGAGTGACCGACAATGGGGATAAGAGAACTATGGCAGCTTGCATGCCAGTATGGGGAGCAATTCTCCTTCCGGAAAGGGCAATACCCTGCAGGGACGGTTTACGGCCATTGTTGCAGGTCTCGTGACCTTTCGTCACTAGCACCAGAACACTCCCCCTCGGTTCAGCTGTCGTGACTATTGCAATTGTGCCAGTCTCAACCGTCTGCGTTTTGCAACCGTCGCCCTGCTCATTTCCTTGCCAATGGCCAAACAATAATAACATCTTCATAATCATCACAAACCCATGAAACTTCCTTCCTCCATCCTCATCCTTGCCCTGTTCACAGGGTTGGCCAACGCACGTCCGGTCTTCATCGGAACTAACTCAGACGGCATCTATCTCGCTGATTTTGATGAGGCGAAAGGAACCCTGTCCGAACCGAAACTCTCGGCAAAAGTGCCTGCGCCCGGATTTCTCGCACTCCATCCCGAGAAGCCGATCCTCTATGCGGTATGCAAAGGAAACTCTGTCGCTGCCTTTACCATCGGCGATGACCATTCGCTAACCGCTCTCGGAAATGCAAACCCCGGCGGCCAAGGCTCCACCCACCTTTCCATCGACGCCACAGGACGCACGGTGGCCATCGCCAACTACGGCAACGGCTCCATTTCCACCATCCGCCTCGCCCCCGATGGCAAACCGGGAGATGTCATCTCTTATCTGGAAATCGAAGGCTCGGGTCCGAATCCACAACGTCAGGCATCCTCGCGCGCGCACGGTGTTTACTTCGCCGCGGACAATCGTTTCCTCTACGTCCCGGATCTGGGAGTCGATAAGACACTGGTGTATCGCTTCGACCCAGAAACCTCGGAAATCATCGCGCACGGTTTCATTGCGAGCGCCCCGGGCGCAGGACCGCGACACCTGGCATTTTCTCCGGATGGAAAAAACGCCTATATCAACAACGAACTCGATAACACCATCCTCGCAGCGGCTTTGGACGGCAACCAAGGCACCCTTAGCCCCATCGGCACCACTCCCACCCTACCCGCCGACTTCGAAGGCGAGAGCACTACCGCCGAGATCGAAGTGCATCCGAACGGGCGCTTCGTCTATGTTTCGAACCGCGGCCACAACTCCATCGCGGTCTTCTCCCGCAATGCGGAATCCGGCGAACTTTCCCTACTCCAACATGCACCTTGCGGCGGGGAAATCCCCCGCCATTTCAAGATCGATCCGTCGGGAAAATGGCTGCTGTGCGCCAACCAGAAGACTCACGGTATTTCCGTGCTGTCGCTCGATCCTGAGACAGGCATGCTCGGCGAGCCGCAGTCCACGGTAAAAGCTCCGGGCCCGATCTGCCTGCTCTTCCCTTGATCAGTGGAGGGTTTTGATCGCCACGATTCCTGCGATCAAAGCCACGGTTCCGATGATGAAGCACCACTCCAAGTGTTTCTCGATGAATGGGCGGACACGCAGCCCGAAGATCCGGATGAGTCCAGCGACGATGAAGAAACGTCCTGCCCTGCCCACCACCGAGCCCATCAGCAGAAGCGGGATACTCACGCTGAACACCCCTGCAGCAACGGTGAAGACCTTGAACGGAATCGGGGTGAATGCGGCGGTGAAAACTGTGAGGAAAGCATTGGTTTCGTAGAGCTCCCCAACGTGGTCAAATTTTTCCTGCGAGAATACGTGCGGGATGAACCATTGCTTTGCGGTTTCCCAGAAACCCCAACCAATATACCAACCCAACATCGCCCCAAGTACGGAACCCGCCGTACAAATGAGAGCATATTTCATCCATTTCTCCCTAGCACCGAAGCAAAGCGCGATGAGCAATACATCGGGCGGGATCGGGAAAAACGAGGACTCGGCAAACGAGATAAAGAACAAGGCCCAGGCCCCGCCCGGATGATCCGCCCAAGACACGGTCCAATTGTAGAGGCGGCGGATGATGTTGGGACGCGGGATCGCTGTATCGGTGGTCATTTGGTTAAAAAATCTATTCGCTTTCCGTGCGGGTATCGCGAGAGAGCAATTCCATCATCGCTTCTGCCGCTGGTTTGTCTTCGTAGAGCATGCGGTAGGCGGCATCGATGATCGGTGTCCTCACCCCTGCCTTGCGCGCCGCCTCGTGGATGGAAAATGTGTTAGGCACGCCCTCCGCGACCATACCGAGCGTCTCGGTGGCCTCGGCAAGCGTCTTGCCCTGTCCGAGTGCCAGCCCGACCCTGTGGTTGCGGGAATGCACCGAGAAACAGGTCACCAGCAGATCGCCCACCCCGGAGAGGCCAGCGAAGGTTTCTTTCTGCCCGCCGAGAGCCACTCCCAGCCGGGTCATCTCCGCAAGCGCACGGGTGACGAGCGCTGCCGTGGCGTTGTCCCCCAGGCCGAGACCATGGGCGATTCCGGCGGCAATCGCATAGACGTTCTTGATGGCTCCGCCCAGTTCGATCCCTGCCAGATCCGTGCTCGTGTAAGGACGAAAATGCGGGAGGGTAAAAAGATCCTGCAGCGCCGTCGCCACACCGGCGTCCGTGCAGCCGATCACCGCACAGGCCGCCTGGCCCTTCGCGATTTCCTCCGCATGGTTCGGGCCTGATAACGCGGCGACCTCATTGCCCGGAAGAAGCTCTTTGAGGATCTGGCTCATCCTCTCGCCGGAACTGCGTTCGATACCTTTCGCGCACGAGAGCAAGACCGTCTCCGGCGCAATACCCGTTTGCGCCAGTTCCTTCGCACAGTGCCGGGTGGCTGCCGTTGGAACGGCAAAGATAATCAGCGAATGAGCGCTCGCTGCAGCAATCTCCGTGCCCGCCGTGACATTGTCCGGCAGCACGATATCCGCCAGATACTGGGGGTTGCGGTGTTCCGTGTTGATCATCGCCGCGACTTGCGCATCGCGTCCGATGATTTCGATCTTATCCAGCTTCGGAGAAAGGAGTTTTGCGATCGCTGTCCCGAAGGAACCCGATCCGAGGATGGCAGCACTTTCGAATTTCATGGGTCGAGCTTCTCCGGTTTTGCTTTTCCACCCCAGACGAAACGCGATTCGGTTCCGTCACGCAGGCGTCGAATGTTGGTGCGGTGCTTCCAGACGGCGAGGATGCCGATCAGGAGGGTAAAAAAGAATAGGGGTTTGTTCCATGTCCCCGCTTCCCAGAGACTGATCCCTTCCGGGTTTTTGTGAAACCTCGCACCGAGGTGGGTGAGAACCGGTAAGGCAACCGCACACACCATGCTCGCCACCGCCACGTAGCGGGTCACCGCCAGCGTGATGATGAAAATCAGTATCAGCAGAACGATACCAGCGGGCATCAAGGCGATCACGACTCCAGCAGAGGTCGCGATTCCCTTACCGCCTTTGAAGCCGATCCACGGGGAATAGTTATGCCCGAGCACGGCGAGGAGGGCGGTGAGGACATGAACGAATTGTCCTTTTAACTGATCTTGCGCCGGTAGCATCAGCGCCATGTCATCGAGAAATCCAAGATGAATCACGGGATTGTGGCCCTCGATCCTCACCAGATTCAGGGCGATCACTACGGGAATGAAACCTTTCAAGGCGTCCAGCAACAGGCAGCTAAGCCCGTATTTCTTGCCGATGACCCGGAACACGTTGGTCGCACCGATGTTTCCCGAGCCATGCTGTCGGATATCGATCCCCTTGGCCTTGGCGATGAAAAAGCCAAACGGGATAGAGCCCATGAGAAATGCCAGCAGCGGGCAGAGCCAGAGTTGCATAAGTGTAGTGTCAAAATTTCCTTACTGGACGGTGATGCTCTTGATCAGCACCGGCTCGGACGGAATGTTTTCGGCAGGAAGTTCCATCGACTCCCCCGTCTCCGGATGAAGCATCACGATGCTGTCGGTTTTGGTTTCGACCGCCTTGATCTTGGTCACCACATCCATTCCTTCTACCACCATGCCGAAGACCGCGTAGCCCCCGTTGTTAGGAAAATCTAACATCTTATTATCGGCCACGTTGATGAAGAACTGAGCCGTCGCGCTATCGGGATCCATGGTGCGTGCCATCGCAATGCTACCGGTCTGGTTAGACAGGCCGTTTTGCCCCTCGTTTTTGATGCCCTTGCCCGTCGGCTTCTCGACAAGCTCACCGTCTTTTAAGGCGAACCCTCCGCCCTGAATCATAAATCCATCCATCACTCGGTGGAAAACCGTGCCCGCGTAGTGGCCAGACTTCACGTATTCTAGGAAATTCGCGACAGTGACCGGAGCCTTCTCGGCATTCAGTTCGATCACCACATCTCCCATGCTCGTCACCATCTTGACTCGGACCGGCTCCGCGGCACCGGCCTCGGCGGTAGCTTCTTCGGATTTGCAGGCACCTAGCAGCGCGAGGCCCAGGATGGCGATTGTGGCGAATTGTCTTTTCATCGGAGCGGCAGGATTAGGCGGCTGGCCATGCATTGCAAGCCGACTCCGACTTCCCGAAACGAAACAAGCGCGGGCTGTTTCCAACCCGCGCCTGTGCAATTCATACATTAAGACTACGAATACCACGGAAAATGCCGGTGAATGGGCGGGTTCCCCCTGGTTCCCTATTCCATACAGCGGTATTTTCCATGAAATGGTCGTCTCCGGGCGGACTGGAAGCGAATCCTTCCCTACCCAGAACTTGCAAAGTATCTTCTCCGATCGACTCGGAATAGCTCTTTGATTACCGAAAAACGGCCGCGAAATGGAACGAGAGACCGTTTTCTCACCATTTAAGACATTTCCGGCAAAAAACAGGCGCGAACCGTTGCCGGTCCGCGCCTTTTATGCACATTCCCCCCAAAGAATCTCCGGACTGAAACTGGCGACCGGCGGGTCCCCCCGGATCACGCCATAGCGCCAAGAATCGATCATCAGAGATTCAGGATATGTTCGGGAGACTTTGTTCGCTTGCGCGGATTAATCGCCTCCGTTGGAAATAAGGTAACGCAAAATACCGGAGACGGAAGGTTTTTGATTACCGAAAAACGGCCATGACTACGCAAAAACGGTCATCGATGCATCTAACCTCGCAAATTTTGCCACTAAGCGTTAGTTGCTTGTGAGATTCGTTTGGAATCGCAAACTACCGCCAACGAAAATAAGAATGGATCTCAACAACGCGAAATCAAACCAAAGTGTCATCACCTGCCGAAACAGCCAAGGCACGGAACTGACCGCCAACCTCCTGAGAATCAAGCGCTACTCAGTCGTTTTCGAAGTCTACAATCCTTACAGTATCCTGCAGCTCTCGGAGGTGCTCTCGGACTTCCGCATCATGGCATCGCGCCGACTTCTTTACAACGGCAAGGCGGTCGTCAGTAACCTTCTCAACACCGGCATCGTCCTCGTCTGTGAAGCGATGCTCGACGAAGGCTGGGTGGAAGTGGATTTCCTCGCCGGCATCACCGCAGAACTCGGCCAAGATGCCTCAAACCTCGATCTGAGATCCCAGTTTTCGGATTTCATGTCAGAGTGGCGGGTGGGCAATGAAGTCCATGACCCTTTCAAAATCGTCGTGGCGGATCTCACCAGCATGCTCTCCGGCGTCCAGCACTGGCTCACCGGCATCGATGTCGGCATCCGTACGACGGTCACGCGTCGGCGCGAGGACATGGAGCGTGAAATCTTTTCCAAGGTGGAGACCCGGGTGGTGGAAGAAGTCATCCCGTCGATGGAACGCTTCGAAATAGTGGCCAAGGAGGTGGGAGATGAGGCCATGTCGGTGCACAAATCCTACGTGCGCAGGCAGCTTCACCCCATTGTGCTATGCTCCCCTTTCCTCTACCGCACCTACACCAAGCCACTGGGTTACGCCGGTGACTACGAAATGGTGAACATGATGCTGCGCGATCCTTACGAAGGCTCATCCGCCTTTGCAAAAATCCTCAACTACGCCCTGCTCAACACCGAACCGGTCGTAGCTCACCGCAACCGCATCGATTTCCTCGTCGAGTTTCTGCGCAAGGAATGCATCCGCCGAGTGTCCAAGGGCAAGACTCGGGTGTTCAACCTCGCCTGCGGCCCGGCCGTGGAAATCCAGCGCTTCCTTCGCGAATGCGACGAAAGCGATCTTGCCGAAATTGATCTCCTAGATTTCAACGCCGAAACCCTGGAATACACACGCGACAGGATCAATGAATCCAAGATGGCCGGAGGTCGTGAAACCCAAGTGCGCTACTTCCAGCGCTCCGTCCACCAGCTTCTGCGCGCCGCCACCCAAGGAGGCGAAGACGCCTTCAAGGACTACGACGTGGTCTATTGTGCGGGACTCTTCGATTACCTTTCCCAACGCGTCTGCAAACGTCTTGTCGAACTCTTCTGCACCATGGTCCGCCCGGGCGGCCGCGTGATTGTGACCAACGTTGCAGCAGCAAATCCTCGTAAGGCCTGGATGGAATATGTCATGGAATGGAACCTCATCTACCGTGACGAAGCGGAAATGAACGACCTCATCCCGGACAATCAGCCTGTCGTATCTACATCCGTCCAAGCGGATTCCACTGGGGTGAACCTCTTCCTCGATATCGAAATTGGCACCCGCTGAGTCAGATTCTGCGCCCATCTCGGAGAGCGTCATCAAGGCATTCCATGCCTATGAGCGAGACGTGTCCGTGAAAAACGCCCGGCGTGCCGCCATCATTGCCGCGATCTTCATGATCGCTGGTGCATCGTTGGATATCGTCGTCTTCCCGGTGTACTTCGGGCTGTTCTCGCTCATCCGTATCGGCTGCGCCCTGTTGCTCGTCCTGATCTTCCTCGATCTGCGCAATCCGAATATCGGCAAACGCCGGAATGTAGTCGCTGGCGGTATCGCGCTGCTGCCCATGATCTCTATCTGCATGATGATCTATTTCACCGGCGGGGGAAATTCCATCTACTATGCCGGCTTAAATCTTGTGCTCGTCGGACTCTCCCTCCTCCTCCGCTGGAATTTCTGGAAATCCTTGGCGATGACGGCGGTTTGTGCTGTCTGCTATTCCATCAGCGTCTTACTTGCCTTCGAGGACGCATCCTTCCACATGCTGTTCAATAACAGCTACTTCCTTTTTGTGACTTCGGTCTTCGTCATCGCCGGTAGTTATTTCTACGAGCAACTCCGCCTCAGCGAATTCGCTCTGCGCTCCGAGGTGATTCAATCCAGAGAAACCCTCCGTTCCCAATACCAGCGGCTCGGCGAACTCGATGAGGCCAAGACCCGGTTTTTCGCCAACATCAGCCACGAGCTGCGGACTCCGCTGACCATCATGCTCGGCATCACCGAACAGCTCGGCAAAGTCATCGGTCGTCCCCACGAAACGGAAAAGGCGGGCGAAATGGTCGGCCTGCTCGGTCAAAACGGCCTGCGCCTCATGAAACTCATCGATGACCTCCTGGATTTGGTGCGTTTCGATACGGGTCATGCCGACATCAATTTCCAGCCCACTCCCGTCGGAGCCCATTTCGAAGGGCTGATGAAATCGCTCAGGCACGTCGCAGAACAAGACAGAGTCACCCTGCTCTGGGTCTGCGAATCCAAGCACGACGCCATCCTGATGGATCGCGACAAGTTCGACAAAGTCATCCTCAACCTCGTCATCAACGCCATCAAGTTCACCCCTTCGGGTGGCAACATTGATGTCACTCTGAACGTATCGGAAAACCACCTACACATCACCGTGCAGGATACTGGAGTCGGCATCCCGCCCGAAAACCTGGAGCGCATCTTCGACCGCTTCTGGCAGGTCGACACCTCCTCCACCCGCAAATTCCAAGGAACTGGAATCGGCCTAGCCTTGGTACGTTCCGTCGCTGAATCGCTGGGCGGCAAGGTCGGCGTATACAGCACGGTTGGCAAGGGCACCTCCTTTACCGTGGAGTTCCCCGTCGAGGCCGCCACCATGCCATCCGAAATCTTGGCGGAGCCGGTCACCGGCCTGGGCATCAGCGAACTGCACCGCAAAGCGGCCATGGCAATTCCCAGCAAGGCCAGAGCCAATCCAAAGCAGAACCATCGCCTTCCCTCCCCCATCTCGCCGGGCATCGGAGTGCGTGGCAGCACGGCCAGACCTCTGGTTCTCATTGCCGATGACGAACCGGACATCCGGCGTTTCCTCATCATGCAGCTGGAGGACGTGGAAATCATCGAGGCCAGCGACGGAGCTGAAGCCCTGGAGCTTGCGAAACTGCACCAACCGCAGATTGCATTGCTCGACCACATGATGCCTGAGATGGATGGTGTGGAGGTCTGCAAACGCATTCGCGAAAATCACTCCACCCGCGACACCGCCGTCATCATCCTGACGGCCCGCGCCGATGAGCAGACCAAGCTCGACGCCCTCAAGGCAGGAGCCAGCGATTTCCTCACCAAACCTTTCTCAACTGCGGAACTCGGCCTGCGCTTGGAAAACCAGATCATGATGGGACGTTTCCGCAGGGAAATGTCGGATCTCAACAAGGAGCTCCGGGTCGCGCTAGAAACCATCAAGGAGAACGAGATCCTCATGCTCCGCAACGAAAAGCTCTCCGCCCTTGGCCGGATGAGTGCAGGCATTATCCACGAGATCAACAACCCGCTCAACTATGCCAATGCGGGACTCCACGCGCTGTCCACTTTCACCCCAATCCTGCCGGAAGTGGAACGCCCGGAATACGAAGACATCATCAAGGACATCCGCGAAGGCGTCGGTAGAGTATCGCAGATCGTCATCGACCTCCGCCAGTTCACCCATGATGAAAAGGCCGAGACACCCAAGGATATGATTGATCCGATGGAAGTCCTGCGGCGCGCCATCCGGATGATGAATCACCAACTCGGTGCGGGCATGACGATCGAAGGACCAACCGGAGAGGCACCTCACATCCTCGCAAACCCGAACCAACTCGTTCAGGTGTTCATCAACTTCTTCCAGAACAGCATCGACGCCATACGCGAGAGGGTTTCCAAAAACGGAGGCGATAACGGCGTGATCTCGGTCTCCGCTTCGGACGAAAATGGCAGCGCCCTGATCACCGTTCGCGACAATGGCATCGGCATACCTCCCGAGGATATCGGCAAGATCTTCGATCCGTTTTTCACCTCCAAGGATGTCGGCGGCGGCATGGGGCTCGGCCTCTCTATCACCCATCAGATCCTCCAAGGCCACAACGTCACCACACATGTGGAAAGCCGCCCCGGTGAATTCACCGAGATAAGACTTCTGTTTCCGAATGCTCTGTCATTTCGCGAACAAATCCGGGAAACTGACCCCGGCGAAGACCACCCCACATTCATCAACCATGAATCCAGATAACGAAAGCTACGATTACCAGCGCCACGCCATCCTTTTCGTCGACGACGAAGCGAACTCACGCAAATATTTCCAACGGCTCTTCGGACGGAAATTCCGTATCCTAGAAGCAGAAGACGGCGTTCAGGCACTCGAAGTATTCCGTCAAAACGCCGATGACATCGGCATCATCGTGACCGACCAGCGCATGCCTAATGAAACGGGTGTCGGCTTCCTTTCGAAGATCGCCGCGGACTATCCGGACATCATCAAGATCCTGTCCACTGCCTATGCGGACATCGATGCCGCCATTGGGTCGGTCAATCAGGGTGGCATTTTCCGTTACATCACCAAGCCATGGGACATCCCCGAACTGGAGATCACCCTGCGCCGCGCGATGGAATTTTTCATCGTCAAACGCGAACGTGACGCCCTCATGGGTGCCAAGATGCTCGCGGTCGGAAACGTCCTCCTCGCCAACCGCCTCGCCGCTTTTGCTTTCGTTCCCGTCTGCTCGGGTGCTTCAGTGGATCACGCCGCACAAGCCATCGCTTCCTTTGTCCGGCTCTCCATCTCCTCCCCGGATTACGCTCCGGACCCCTCCAGTGTGACCTCCACTCCAGATCTAGCCAAACTCCATTCAAGGCAGCTCGATCTCGCCGCCGGACTTGAGGCCGCCCTACCCGAAGCCCTTGCGGAAAGCGATCCTGCCAAACGCATCGAACGTCTCGCAAAAGCACTTGAAGCCGCCGGAGCATCCGGTGTTGCCGTCAATGAGGATCACACCGAAATCCAAGCCGACTCCGACCCCATGCCCGCCCTGCTCGGTGCCGTTCTCGGCTATGATGCTGACGCGGATTCGACCGCCCACGCCGTCGCGGTGCTAGCCTCAGTCATGGCCGTCTATGACTCGGGATCCAGCATCACCCGGAAACGCGGATCTGCCCTCAAGCTCACCATTTCACCATCCACTTCCGCCGCATCCGCATCTGCGCATCCCGGTTCCGAAGCCGCGAAATGGCTGATCGAGGACGAACTCCTCGTCTCCGCTGCACTTGGAATCCTTTGATAACCAATCGTTAACGACTTTTCATACTTGACGAGTATTGTCAACCGAGCTACGATTCCTACTTGATGGGTGCATACGATTCAAAGCTGATCGAGCAGCACGGGATGTTATATTTTGTACCTCCCGATGGTCGAAACGTGCCTTTGTTCCGGCTCGCCAGCGATTGTGGCTATCGCATCGATACCATTTGCGAGAGGCTTGACGTATCGCCCCGCCATTTCCGCCGCCTCTTCCAAAGCCTTCTCGGCATTAGTCCGAAGAGCTGGCTGAAGGCGGAGCGCATGGTCTTTGCAAGGAATCTCCTGCGCGGTGGGCACTCTATCAAGCAGGTTTCCGAAAAGCTAGGCTACAGCGCCCAGAAGGAATTCTACCGGGAGTTCATGCAGTATTACAAGGTGGCGCCTTCCGAGTTCAGAAGCCGCGAATCCGAGCGTGCTATGAGCCAACTCGGCTGGGCCGTCTGATCAAGATTCCCGCTTTTTTGCCTGGAAAGTCCGCATGAACCTCTTGTGAAACGGACGGATCAACGGCGGCGCCCAACAGGACAAGGTCCACAGGAATTTCGCGGAGAACGGGAAAATGATCGTGCCTTTACCTTTCGCCACCCCATCTAGCAGCCTTCCAGCCGCATAATCCGGGGACATCATTTTCACCGGCAAATCGCGTATCATCTGGCCACGGTCTGCTCCGACGATGCGATCTTCGGCGAAAATTCCGGTATCGACATAACCCGGACATGCCACCGACACCCCCACCCCATAGTTTTTCGCTTCTGCCCTTAGGGATCTGGAGAATTCAAGTACGGCGGCCTTCGAAGCGGTATATGCCGTTGCCGTCGCATAACCCGTGGTGCCCGCAATGGAAGCCGTATTGATGATCCGGCCACTTTTTCGAATGATCATCGATGGGTAAAATACCTGTGTCCCATTCACCGCTCCCATCAGGTTAATATCCATTAGGGTTTTCCACCGTGGAAACGGCAGGTTCTGCGCCTCGCCGAGAAGCGTGATGCCCGCGTTGTTGAAAAGGTAGTCCACCTTGCCCGAAAGCCCGATGATGCGCTCACCGATTCGCCGGTATGCATCTAGGTCGGTGACATCTGCCTGCACCGCATGAATGTTGCCCGGACACTCTTCGACCAGCCTATCCAAACCTGCCCCATTCACATCAAGGGCAAACACTTCGGCTCCCGCATCGGCTAACAGCCGCGTCATCGCCTTCCCTAGACCAGAGGCGGCACCAGTTAGAACGACCGTGGCTCCGGCAAAGGCTTTTTTCTGAATACTGGTACTATTCATGACGTAATTCTGAAAATGCCCATCATTCGGGCGTGGACCAGCGTGATGACACATGGAAAACGCGGGGCGATCCATTTCATCGCCGAGGCATAATAGGGAAAAGCAAAGTCCCGCCGCCCGCGGGCGACTCCGCGGATGATCGTTTTCGCAGCTTTCTCAGCACTCAGCAGGCTGAAACCCAGTTTCTTGATGGAGTCCATGGTGGCCTCGTAAGTGGTGTTCCGGTAAATCGCAGCCTTGTAAATCCCCGTGCCGACATAACCTGGTGAGGCGTGGTGGATGGATACCCCATGGGCCTCTCCCTCGTATTGCAAACTGCGGAACATACCCAACAACCCGGCTTTCATCGTCGCATAAGCGGTCGCCGTCGGATACCCCGCATAGGACGCGAGCGAGGAAACCAAGATGATTTTTCCTCCACCCCGCTCCACCATTCCGCAGTAGAAGTGCTGGGTCAGTTGAACTGCGCTAAGGAGGTTGGTGCGATAAATCAGATTCCAATCCTCGTGCCGCATATGCTGGAATTCTCCAAACGCCGTGATGGCCGCCGCGAGGTAAACCTCATCGACCTGAAATTCTGCGGGAAATCCTTCGAGGAAAACATCCACCGCATCTAGATCGCTGAGATCCAGCACCGCCACCTTGGCCACCCCTCCCCTCGATTCGACTTCCGCCGCGACCTCGCCGAGACGTTGTCGATCCCGCCCAATGAGCCATATCTCATTTCCGGGTGCAGCAAGTTGCACCGCGATCTCACGGCCAATGCCAGAGCTCGCACCGGTCACGACGATCCGCTTTCCGCTATCCCCTTCCATTAGAAGCTCTGTTGCCAGGAAAGACTCAGCGAATTGTGCCGGGATTTGTATTTCCCATCCACCATCATTTTGCTGGAACCCTGCACATCGCGGTTCGAGTAGCCGAATTGATAGGCGAGCATCCATGATGAACTCTCAGACCTGCGTCCGAATCCCACATTGAACCAATGACGGTCGGCATCGGAGACGCCTGGCGAGAAATTCTTATCGGGCTGTGCACTAGAATTGTAGTCGTAACCCATGGCATAGACCCAGCCATCCGGTGTGATGTAGGATGCACCCACCTCATAGATGAACGACGATTCCCAATTGAATGCCACCGGGAGTTGGCCGCCGACCGATGATGACCGGAGCATCAGGGAATCGAGCGAATCCCAGTCGAGCCATTCGATGCCGGCCGCGAAGTTCCAACCCGGCGCAGGGCGGTAGGAGTAGCCCGCCGCGATCCGCGCCGGGGTCATGAAATCGAATTCCGCCGAGCTATCCGCGGGCAAGGTGCTGGAGAACGTTTCGCCTTCGAGATTTAAGGTCGATCCGCTCGTAAAATTGAGCCCGAAGGAATGCTGCTCATGGGGCTGCCAGAGCACACCCAAGGAACCGGTGAAACCGATATCCTGCCCCTCGAAGCGGAGGAACGACCCGGGAAATCCAAGTCCTTGCTCTATAGTCAGGTCCGCGTAATTCATCGAAGCCGATGCGCCGATGGATAAGGTGTTGCTCAACTTGTAACCGGCTGCGGCTGTAGCCGAGATGTAGGCCAAGCGGGTCTCCGTGACAACTGGGCTGAAACTTGTGTTGCGTCCCCAGTCCGTGCCGAGTCCGAATGGGCTGTTGAGCCCGAAGCCCAGCACAAGCTTATCGTTCACCGGTCTGGTATAATAAATGTGTGGCGCCGCCTGAACCTCGGTCTCTCCCTCAAAGCGCTGGCCCCCGACATTCGCTCGGTTGCCAAGAACGATGGAGTACACACCTATCTGGGCCTGGACCGTCTCCAGTTGGGTCAAACCCGCAGGGTTGTAGAAAACCGCCGATGGATTGTCCGCCGTGGCGACAAAGGCATTGCCCCTGGCCGTCGCAAAAGGATCCTGGTTCGGCAAGTAATAGCCGGCTGCCGAGATCTTCATCGCGGAAATGACCGACACCGTAGCTGCGGCACTTATCCTATGAAGGGATTTTCCTCCGAGGTTTTGCTCTGATGAATGATGTCTCAATTCGTTATTTTCGTTGGGAGATCCGTTCGGTTAGGAACGGATCAGGATTCAGTAAACAGGTGCTCCATACTCATATTCTTGTTCGGAGGCACCGCCGTCTCCGGCTTCCTGAATCTTGCGAACCGACCAGCTTGTCAAGGCCTTCGTATCACGCCAGACACCGATGGTGGTGTTGCATGAGACCATGCAGAATACCGTAGCAGGAATGAGTAACAGCTTCATACAGAACACCTTACGTACCAAAAACAGTTAAGCAATCCTGAATTTCAGGATTGCCACTGCACATTCCCAGAGCGGGATGATGTTACCAGCTCTTGACGAGCGTGCTGGATTTGACATCGCCCGGGGTATCCACACCGAGGCTGTAAACTGCCACACGCTTGCCGTTGAGGTTCACCGCCGTGGACAAGCCCTGCGGAGTGAACGTGAGCCTTTCATCGTAATCGTAATCCAGCCAAATGTAGTATGGCTGACCCCACGAGTCATACATTCCAGTGATCGACTTGCCGTCGGAGGCATAAATCACCCCCCCCTTTTTGCCGCTGCCTTCCTTGGTGGTAAGAAAGCGAATTTTGCGTGGATTCTGACCGTCGTCTCGAATTCCTGCCAGCACTTCAAGCAAAGTGACCCCGTTACCGGTTGTCGTGTTCAGCTCAACATCCGTGGAAGATCCGGCGGTGCTGGTATCGGGCAAGGCGGAATACTCCGCGTAGAACTGCTCCACGGCTGTAGCGATCGAAACCGCCGCTGCTTGGGTGGAGACTTTGCGCGCTCTGTTCATGGCTGCCGTTCCTCCCGCAAATCCTGCTGCAGCAAGGACCGCGATAATTGCGATGACGACCAGCAGCTCGACGAGAGTGAAGCCTTTTGAGTTATGGTGGGTATGTTGGGTTTTCATTGGGTTGGAAAATGGGGATTTGGGTGCTCGACAGGAAGCAAAAAAAGCATGGACAACGTATTTACGTAATCTTTAGGTGGTTGGTTTGCAAATCATTTCGGGAAAGGCTCATTTGGACTGCTCGAGCATCCTCAGCAATGGCATTTCGGCGCGCTTGCGGGTCTCTTCGTCCATCTCCACCCGGGGCTCCAGATCGCGCAGGCAGTTGCGGAGCTTTTCCAAGGTGTTCATCTTCATGTAACGGCAGTCCGCGCAGGCGCAACGATCGGTCGGGCCGGGGATCAGGTTCTTGTCGGGAGCCTCTTTGCGCAGCCGGTTGAGCATGCCGCTTTCGGTCACAACGATGATATCCTTCACCGGAGCGTTCTTGCAAAAATCCACCATTTTCTCGGTGGAGCAGACTTCATCGGCGAGGAGTCTGACCGCTTGGGTGCACTCGGGGTGAGCCACCACCAGCGCATCCGGATACTCCTCCTTGATCTTGTTGATGGAATCCCGGGTGAACTCCACGTGCACATAGCAATTGCCTTTCCAGAGATCCATCTTGCGGCCGGTCTGCTCCATCACCCATGCGCCGAGGTTTTCATCGGGGACAAATAGGATGGGGCGATCCGCCGGTGCAAGGTTGACGATTTTCACGGCATTTCCCGAAGTGCAGATCACATCGCACAGCGCCTTCACGCCGCCAGAGCAATTGATGTAGGCGATGACGTAGTAGTTCTTTTCCGCATTTTCCTTAAGGAAGGCCTCAAGCTGGTCGGCAGGGCAGGATTGCTCCAGCGAGCACCCCGCATCTTTGTCGGGAAGCACCACGATTTTCGACGGATTCACGATTTTCGCGGTCTCTGCCATGAAATGCACGCCGCAGAACACGATGACCTCCGCATCCGTCTCTTTCGCCTGATAGGCGAGACCCAGGGAATCGCCCACGTAGTCGGCGATGTCTTGGATATCTCCAGTCTGGTAGTTGTGCGCGAGGATGATTGCGTTGCGAGTGCGCTTCAGTTCGAGGATTTCCTCATTGAGATCGAGGGTGGCTTGCATGCTGCAATCTTCCCGGCTTAGCGCATCCTTGCAAGAGCCAATCGGCCCGATCTAACCCGCAATCTGCGACTGCACGACTTCCATCAGTCCTGTGTGCTTCGCGCCGGCCTTCACGATGAGTCCGCCAGCGCGGGCAAGTCCCTGAAGGTGGGCTTTTTTCTCAAGGGTAATGGTGCCGGTGCAGGTCAGCTGCGCCTTCACGTGACCGTCAAGATACGCTTTTTCCGCATGCACATCGCCTTGAAACTCGACTTCGGCACCCCGCTCGACGCGCAATTCGCGGCATCGCACGTTGCCAATGATCTTGCCATGACTGCGGATCCTGAGAACGCCTGAGCAGTCCACTGGAGCCGCAAGTTTTCCAAGAACGGTAAGGTCGTGGCACTGCACGTTCACCCCGATGATGGAGCCGGTTTTCTGGACGAGCACGTTTCCGCGTGTCTGAATCCTCCGGCGCCATGCCTGATCGATCGTGTAATCCCGCAGGCTGATATGTCCCCCGCACTTCTTGCACTGGGTGGATTGCGCTTCGGTCGAAACCTCAAACGGATACTTGCAGTGATAACAACTGATCGCTCGCATCACGGGTTCCTTGTGGAAAAAACGCCTCAGAAATCCTCTACCCTCTGGAGCTTCCTTTTTCTTCGGTGCCCGCTCGCCCGTCGAGGCATGCTGCAAGGGCGGCCGCGTGGGGCTGGAAAGCCGGGTCGCATGCACCGGGCGCACCACAGGCTTGCCATCTTTGATGCTCATGTGATTGCCACAGGAGCGACATAGCGTGGAAACAACCAATGACGGTTCCTGCTGTCGGTTTTGGCACAACGGGCAAACGAGCTCGATGTGCCGGCCTTTCGGTTCGGCTCCCATTGTATCGGCGGAATAGGTAAAAGAAGATGCCCGGAAAGGCCTCAGTTACCTGCCATAGCTGGCTTGGAAGCACTCTCCCCCGGCTTACTTGAAGAAGAAGAAACGGAGGGAGCCGCAGCAGAAGTTGACTGCGAAGGCGTGCCGACCGTCGATTTACCGACAAAGATGGCTCCAGCTTCGATGATCAGGGTCTTGGCTTTGATATCACCAACCACTTCCGCACTCGATTTGAGCTCGACGCGATCCGTGGCGATCATGTTGCCGTGGACTTTACCGTAAATGATCACGGTTCCCGACTTGATTTCCGCTTTGATGCGGGCGTTTTCGCCGACCGTAAGGTTACCTGTGGATTGGATCTCGCCCTCGATCTTTCCGTCGACGATGAGGTCGTGCTGGAATTTCACAACACCCTTGATCTCCACATCGGAAGAAAGGACGTTGCGGGTGTTACCACTGGAAGATGGCTTGGACGGGGCGGGAGAACTCGATGGGCTCGGCGATGCTGGCGCGGATTCCCTAGAAGAGGAAAAAGATGGCTGCGACGCACGCTCCTCGGAGCTGGTCAGCGAGGGCTTCTGCGGTTCACTTGCTTCTTGGCCGATGACTTTCTTAAACACGCCGGAAATTTAAGGTTCAAGACAGCGGTATGTCAAATTCCAATTGGACTTATTCCTCTGTCGGAGCTTCCACTGGAGCCTCCGGCATCAACGGATTTTCCCCAGCGTCTCCGCTAAGACCGCTCACCGTGTCGATCAGATCATCCATGCTCGCATCGCCTTCGGGCATCGGCTCTTCATCATCACCGCCGAACTTGGTCTCGGGCACCACAATCTTGGAGGCAACCTCCTGTGGGGCGACCGCCTTCATCAGCAGCAGGCGCTCAGTGGCGATCTGAAGGAATGGGCTGCCAGGAAATTCACGCTCCACGCTAGAGTAGGCAGTCTTGGCCGCATCCTTGTCGTCCTTGGAAAGCGCGATGTCGCCGAGCGAAATCCACGCGTAGGGCGCGATGTAGCTGGCATCCGGATTCTCCGTGATCGCCTCGAACACCGCTTTCGCCTCATCAGCTTTGCCCTGCGCCAGAAGCTTCGAGCCCAGACTCGCCTGTGCACTCGCCTTTGCCGGACTATCGGAATCCGAATCCACCAGCGATTTGAGAGTCGCGATCGACTCGTCCTGCTGCCCGTCTTCCCATTGCTTTTCTGCAACCAAGATCTTCGCGCTGGCCGCAGCCGCAGTCCCCTCATGCTCACCCACGACCTTTTGCAGTTCGGAAAGCTCTTCTCCATCCGCCAGCAAGGCTCCTGCGGTCTCTTCCGCGCTCTGCTTGACGCCATCCACGACCACGTAGGCCGCTGCTCCGAGCGCAAGAATCACTGCCAACACGATCAGCTTCATCTGATGCTTATCGAGAAATACCTCCAGCGCCGGAGGTTCCTGGGAAATTTCGCCGAGCGGTCCTGCGCCCGGGGTGGTAAGTGTTTGATCGTCTGCCATGGCTATTCCCGCCCTCGGGCGGACGCACATGCAAGCCATGCACGCCCCCGAAATCAACCGCATTCTTCCACTCCTGCCTTTTCACCTCTTTTCTTCCATCGACATTCCCCTGCCAACCCTTTGCAATCCGCCCGCCGCATGTCCGATTCCTTCGTCCACCTCCACCTCCACACCGCCTACTCTCTTCTCGACGGAATGATCCGTACCAAGGAGCTCGCAGCCCGCGCTGCCGAGCTCGCTATGCCCGCCGTCGCCATGACCGACCACGGCAATCTCTACGGCGCGATCGACTTCTATCAGAAGTGCCTGAAAGCCGGGGTCAAACCCATCCTCGGCTGTGAGATCTACCTCGCCCCCGCCAGCGCGCAGGACAAAAAGAAGATCCCCAACCGCAAGAACGCCACCCACCTCACCCTGCTCGCCGAGACGGATGAGGGTTGGAAAAACCTCTCCAAGCTCACCTCAATCGGCCACCTCGATGGCATGTACAACGGCAAGCCACGCGTCGACCGGGATATCCTCCGCGCCCATTCCAAAGGCATCATCTGCCTCTCCGGCTGCATCTCCGGCCCCGTCAACGAATGGCTCCTGCAGGGCGATACCGCCAAAGCCCTCGAGACCCTAACAGAGCTGCGCGACATTTTCGGACAGAACAATCTTTTCGTGGAACTTCACAACCACGGCCTTGAGAAACAACTCACCGTCATCCCCCAGCTCATGGCTCTCGCCAAGCAGTTGGAGCTCCCCGTCGTCGCTGCCAACGACGTCCACTTCCTCCACCGCTCCGACCACGAGGCGCACGATGTCATGATCTGCATCGGCACCGGCTCGATGGTCATCGATGAGGACCGCATGCGCTACACCCCTGAGGTCTACTTCAAGACCGCCGAGGAAATGCGCGAGATTTTCAAAGACATCCCCGAGGCCTGCGACAACACCCTGCGCATCGCCGAACGGTGCAACGTCACCATCAAACTCGACTCCACGTCCTCGGAAAAATACCCGCAGTTCCCCACCCCCGATGGCTCCCCGCGTGAGGAGTATCTGATGAAAATCTGCCAAGAGGGCGTGCTCAATCACTACGGCGCGGAAAAAGCCAACTCCGCCGAAGTCCAAGAGCGGCTCAAATACGAGGTCGATACGATCAACTCCCTCGGCTTCGCTTCCTACTTCCTCATCACCGCCGACTTCATCCAGTGGGCCCGGGACAACGATATCCCCGTCGGCCCCGGCCGTGGCTCCGCCGCCGGCTCGCTCGCCTCCTACGCGATGGGCATCACCAATATCTGCCCCCTACAGTTCGGCCTCCTGTTCGAACGTTTCCTCAACCCCGAGCGTGTCTCCCCTCCCGACGTCGATATCGACTTCTGCCAGTCCCGCCGTGCCGAAGTCATCCAGTATGTGCGCGAGAAATACGGCGAGAAATCCGTATCCCACATCATCACCTACGGCAAGATGGCGGCAAAATCCGTCATCCGCGATGTCTCCCGAGTCATGGGCGTCTCCTATGGCGAGGCCGACCGTATCGCCAAGATGATCGAGGCGAAACCCGGCGTCACCCTGAAGTCCGAATGGGACAGCAAGGAGGAGCTGCGCGAGCTCATCGAATCCTCCTCCACCTACAAGGAACTCTGGAGCTACGCCCTCCGCCTCGAAGGCATCAACCGCAACGTCGGCATCCACGCCGCCGGCGTCGTGATCGGCGACAGGCCGCTCGATGAGCACGTCCCCCTCACCCGCGGCAACGAAGGCGAAGTCGTCACCCAGTATGACATGGGAGCCATTACCGAAGTCGGCCTGCTCAAGATGGACTTCCTCGGCCTGAAAAACCTTACAGTCATCCAGGATGCCGTCACCCACATCCGCAAGCACACCCCGGGCTTCGATATCGAGAAAGTCCCCCTCGATAACCAACCCACCTTCGACATGCTTAACCGCGGCGAGACCATGGGCGTGTTCCAGCTGGAGTCCGGCGGCATGGTCGAGACCTGCAAGAAATACGAGATCCGTAGTATTGACGACATCATCGACCTTATCGCCGTCTACCGTCCCGGAGCCATGCAGTTCATCGACCAGATGCTCGATGTGAAGAAAGGCAAGAAAGCGTTCTACGAGCACCCCCTCATGGAGCAAATCTGCGGCAACACCTACGGGGTCATGATCTACCAGGAGCAGGTGCAAAACGCCGCCAAAGTCCTCGCCGGATACACCCTCGGTGGCGCCGACCTTCTGCGCCGCGCGATGGGTAAAAAGGACGTCGAGAAGATGGCCAAGGAACGCGTGAAATTCATCGAAGGCGCCAAGAAGCACAACGACATCGGAGAGAAACTCGCCAATACGATCTTCGACAAGATTAACGCCTTCGCCGGCTACGGTTTCAACAAATCCCACTCCGCCTGCTACGGCCACATCTCCTACTGGACCGCCTACCTCAAGGCGAACCACCCCGTCGAGTTCCTCGCCGCCCTGCTTTCCAACGAGATCAACAACACCGACAAGATCACCGTCTTCGTCGCCGAGTGCCACAAGATGGGCATCGAGATCCTCCCGCCCAATCTCAACAAATCCCTCCTCCGCTTCACCCCGGAGAAACTCGAATCCGGCATGCTCGCCGTGCGTTACGGCCTCGCCGCCATTAAGAACGTCGGCGAAGCCGCCATGAAGACCGCCATCTACGAGCGCCAGGCCAGCGGCGACTACCTTTCGCTGGAGGACTTCTCCTCGCGCCTCGATTCCAAGGTCATCAACAAACGCATCCTCGAAAACCTCGTCAAAGCCGGCGCGCTCGACTGGACCGGCGAGAACCGCGCCTCGATGTTCGCCCGCCTCGAGCAGGTGGTCGCCTCCGCCTCCTCCGCGCAGAAAGACAAAGCCTCCGGACAGTCCTCGCTGTTCGATGCCATGGACTTCGCCCCCCCTTCCGCCAGCGACTCCTCATCCCCTGCAAACACCTTGCCGGAGTGGAGCAAAGACGACCGCCTCGCCCACGAAAAGGAACTGCTCGGCTTCTACGTCACCGGCCACCCGCTCGACAAATACCGGGGCATCCTCGACAGCGACAAATACCACCGCATCGGCCTCATCGATGAAATCGAACTCACCGATCCGCGCGCCCGCTACCCCATCGCCGGCATGGTCCGTTCGTTGGAAACGAGAATGACCAAAGCCGGCAAACCTTTTGGCATCCTCACCGTCGAGGATTTCACCGGCTCCTGCGAAGTCATGCTCTGGAGCGAAAGCTTCATCCCCGCCAGAGACTCCGGCATCCTCGTCCCCGGCAATATCATCCGCCTCAAGATCGGCATCCAAGTGGATGACCGCACCGGCGGACGCCGCCTCACCGGTGGCAGCCTCAGCGAGCTTAAAACCCGCAAAGCCGCCGCCAACGGCAAAGGCCCCATCGAGCTGCTCCTCTGGACCCACCTCCACACCGAAAAGGATCTGGAAGAAATCCGCTACCACATCACCGGCCACCCCGGCTCCACCCCCCTGATCCTCCACTTCCAGAACTCCGCCGGAAAACGCCTCTCCATCGAGCCCTCCGGCATCTACCACGTCAAACGCTCCGACGAACTCCTCCAGTCCCTCGACCGCTTCATCGAAGCGTAGCCGCCGCGTTCCACCCGCGTTCTGGAGAACGCGGCTCCGCACATCACTATCAGCGAGGTCGTGCCGCCCCGAAGTTTAAGCCAAAGAGCGGAGGCGGATGCGATGACTCTCCCGAAGCCTAGCGAAAAACCTAGATACCTTCGGTAGACAACGCTCGCTGAATCCGGGAGCCTCCAGGCTCATTGAAACGGTTCCTTCCATACCTCGCCATCACGGTTTTGCTCGTGCTTGCCGCCGTCATTTTCATGAAATGGAGGCACTCCCTCGCGATACCGCGGGTGGTGGAAGGAATGGATCTGCCCGGTGATTGCAGCCAGGCAATTGTTGTCACCTCCACTTCATGGGAGGCGACCGAAGGGAAGCTCACCCTTTTGGAGAAAAGCAGCGGGACGGAATGGCATGAAGTGTTAGAGGAACCCATCCCCGTGATGCTCGGTCGCTCCGGCATGGGCTGGGGGCGGGGGCTGCCGCTCTCGCCGGCTTCATCCGGCACGGCGAAACGCGAGGGGGATGGGCGCGCGGTGGCGGGCATCTTCCGGCTCGGAACTGCTTTTGGCTATGCACCGGCACCTCCCGAGGGCACCAAGCTCACCTACCGCCCGGCAGGTGAGCACGACTACTTTGTCGATGACTCCACCTCTCCCCTCTACAACCAATGGGTCAATCTCCCTCCGGAGAACGGCACGCCGGAGAGTCTGTGGAAATCGGCAGAGAGGATGAGGCTCGACGACGGTAGATACGAGCTCGGCATCGTGGTGGAGCACAACATGCACCCCGCCGTGCCGGAAATGGGCAGCGCCATCTTCCTCCACATCTGGGGAGCCCCAGGCACCCCCACCTCCGGATGCACCGCCATGTCCCGCTCCGACATGGAGAAGGTCATGAAATGGCTCGATCCTGCGCGAAAGCCCCTGCTCATCCAGGCACCTGAGGATCTGCTCCATGAGATGAGGCTGAACGGCGGCGCGGAGTGAAATCCTCCACGGAGGACTGAAGATGAGAGCGCCCCCACATCCGCGGCCTCGCCTCCCGGTTCCTAGTTATCCGCCATGACCTCCGCCCACATCTCCGTGAAAGCATCCAGCGGGAGGCCGGCCTTTTCGCGCTCGGTATGGATGATGGTGATGATTTCCTCCGTCGTGTGCCCCGAGAGGACGGCGAGGTAAACGTAGTTCCTCATCGCGGTGAGGGTATAGGGGTGGCGGTGCCCGGCCTTCGCAAGGAACAGGAAAAATATGCCGACCTGCCTCTGCATGAGCGGCTCGGCTTCCGAAAGGCGGCCGGTATTCTGGAGGAGAAGCGCGAGGTTATTGAGGCGCGTGCCAACCGCCGGGTGGTCTTTCCCGTAGGCGGCCTCATCGATGTCCAGGGCGCGGCGCAAGAGCGGCTCGGCCTCCCCCATGCGGCCGGTATCCTGGAGGAGTATGGCGAGGTTGTTGAGGCGGATGGCCACGTTCGGGTGCTTGCGACCGTAAGCTGCTTCCACAATATCCAGGGCGCGGCGCATGAGCGGCTCGGCCTCATCGAAGCGCCCTGTGGCATGAAGGAGCGAGGCGAGATTATTGAGGCGGATCGATACGTCGGGGTGGTCTTTGCCGAGGGCGGCTTCGTCGATCTCCAGGGCACGGCGGATGAGCTTCTCGGCTTCTTCCATGCGATCCGTGGCCCGCAACAGTTGGCCGAGGTTATTGAGATCCCCGGCGACGCTGGGGTGATCCTTGCCGAGAGCGGCTTCGTCGATCTCCAGCGCCCTGCGCATGAGCGGCTCGGCTTCGGCGTGGCGGTTGGTTTCATGGAGCAACTGCGCGAGCTTGCTAAGGGCGGCGGCGGTCTCCGTGGAGGTGGTGCCGCGCTCCTGCTTGTTGATGCGGAGGATTTCGCGCAGGAGCGGCTCCGCCTCGGCATACATGGCGAGTTGGAGATGGACGAAGGTGACATCCGCCTGCGCATCCGCCCAGCCGAGGGGGTCGGTTTCCTTGTCCAGCAGTGCGGCGGCTTTTTCGCGAAAGTCGAGGGCTGACCGGAAGTCCACCTTGTCGAAGGCGATCTGGGCCTTCCCGGAATATGCCTCGAAGAGTCGTTTGTCCTTTTCCTCCTGCGCCTGGGCTTCCATGGCGATGATCTCATCGAACTTGCCCTCCGCCGCCTCGGTCTCGCCGGAGCCGAGGAGCGCCTGGGCCTGCACGAGACCATCGACGCTGGTCTTCCCTTCGGCGAGGAGCTTGCGGAGGTTTTCGCCAGAGATCCCCATCCGGCTGGCAAGGGCTTCCTCGAGCCTCTCCTTCGGCCAGGAGCTGATGGGGTCTTGCTCGGGATCGGTCTGTTGCTGGATGCGGGAGAGGGCTTCTTGCATCTCGCTCATCCGGGTGGCGAGGGCGGCATTACCTGTTGAAACCTCGTCCCTGATCTCCTTCTGCTCTGCGGAAATCCTAGACGTGTCCTTTTTTACAAAGAAAAGGAGCGGCACGGCGATGGCGAGCAGAACGATGGCGGCGATGACGAGATTGCGGATGGTCTTCTGGCGTTTCTCGAAAGAAACGATGCTGGCGCTGATGAAGCCCTGCCACTCAGAGAACTGCCCGCGCATCTCTTCGGCATGGTCGCGCAGGGTGTGGATGATCAGCTTGAGGTCTTTGTCGTCCTCCGGCTGGTGGCGGATGAAGTTCCGGGACGTGAGGTAGGCGATCCACTTTTCTTGAAGCTGGCGGCGTTCCGCTTGGTAGGCAACGGGATCGGCGGTGGCGGATTCGGTGGGGTAGTCGAGGCGATCCGGCGGAGTGTCGCGGCTGCACTTCGCGCCGGGAGTGATAACCCATGTCTTCTTCCCAGTGGCCTGTGCGTAGAGAAACTCATACTGGGTGTAGGAGTATCGGGTGAATTCCTCCGGGATGCCCTGACCGCCTGCGCCGGGCTCTTCCGGCTCCGCTCCATAAGCCATGCCGGGGATGTGGATGAGGCCTTCGCAGGAGTCGATCTCCTTGCGCAGCCATGCGCGCAACTCGCCGTGGCCGATTGGCCAATCGTCCATGGTGACGGTCTCATAACCGAGCTGCCGCGCGACGGTGGCAACCTGCTGGCGGATGCTCCGGAACTCGGAGCTTACGGAGGAGATGAAGATGCGCGGATTCATGGGAGAGACCGGGGAAAAATCCATTGCGTTGCATCACTGTAGGCAAGGTATGACCTTTATATAAAAACGTAGGATTTCATAAAGGAAAAAGGGAATACCTCTCCCAGCCCCGTCCTAGTCCTGGAGGTAGCTCTTCGGGCGGTAGAGGATGGCGAAGGGGATGAAGATCAGGGCGGTGGCTCCCATGAGGGCGCTGAAGAACCAGAAGTAGGCGGCGCCCTGGAGACGCACTTGGCCACCGGAGAAGGTGGTTTGCGAGTAGGTGTCCCCCGCCCCGGCGGCGGCTTTGGAGCCGATGCCGAGTTCCTTTTTGCGCAGCGCGAGCCAGGTCTCGGTAGGGCGTAGGGAATCGATCCATGAGGGCTGGCTCTCTGGCTCAGGCTCGGCCTGGGTGAGGATGATCCCGTGATCCCATTCGGTGTTCCACTTGCCATCGGCGCCGGCGCTCCAGAGGCGGGCGGTGGTGGAGTTGAGGATCAGGTATTTCAGCGGGCGACCCCATGGATCGGTGAACGCGGAGATGAGTGAATTACCATCGGACTCGGGGGGGAGCTTGCCGGTGTTTGCGGACGCGGCGGCGATGAGGGCGGCGGCGGCTTGGTCGAGGGTTTCTTGGCCGGGGATTTCGAGCGGGACGGCGGCGTCTTTGTTGAGGCGGCGGATGAAATCGTCTTCGGTGCCGGTGATGCCATCGTAACCGGGGAGGACGACGCTGCGCGGGCTTTCCTGCCATTCAGCGGGAAGCAAGGCGATGGATTGGGCGAGCTGTTGCTCGGCGGCGCTGGGGATCTGGATGAAGTGATTCACACCGACAACGAGGAGATTCCCGACTGCGACGGCGGCGAGGTAGAAGCACATGATGAAGGATTTCATGGTGCGCGGTGCCTGGGTGTAGGCGAACTCCAAAGCGACGATGGAGACCATGATTTCCGAGGCGGTGAGCAGGGCGAAGGCGATGATTTGCCAGATGATGTTCGGCTTTTCCCCGGCATCGATGCGCACCTGGATGAGGCTGACGAGGACAAAGGCGGCGGCCATGAGCAGCAGGCCGACGCCCATTTTCCGCAGGGGGCTGAGCGGCCAGAACTTCTCCACTGCGGGGTAGATCAGGTAGCTGAAGAGCGGGATGAAGCTGAGGACGAAGACGGAATTGAGCGACTGGATCTGGGAGGGCAACCACTCGAAGCCGAGGAACTGCCGGTCCATGTCCTGGGACTGGAAGATCCAGGTGGAGCCGGTCTGGTCGAAGAGCGCCCAGAACATCGCGACGAAGAGATAGACCGGGGTGAGCTTGAGCATGGCGATGAGGCCTTCCTTTCCGAAGGCCTCGCGCAGGAAACGCATGCCGCCGGGCGGGACGTGGGCGAAGCGTTTCCTCCCGAGCCAGAAGATGAAGGTGGCGAGAGCCATGAGGATGCCGGGGACGCCGAAGGCCCAGTGCGGGCCATACCACTCCAGCAGCCACGGGGTGAGCAGCATGGAGGCGAAGGCGCCGAGATTGATGGAGAAGTAGAACCAGTTGAAAACGCGCGGCAGGAGGTGGGAGTTTTTCGCACCGAACTGGTCGCCGACGTGGGCGGAGACGCAGGGCTTGATGCCGCCGGCGCCGAGCGCGATCATTGCGAGTCCGGCCATCATCCATTGCTCGGAATTCCCGAACATGCCCATCATGGCGAGGGCGGCGTGGCCGGCGCAGTAGACGAGGGAGAGGAGAATGATGACGCGGTATTTCCCCAAAAAGACATCCGCCAGCAAGGCGCCGAGGATGGGGGTGATGTAGAAGGCGACGTTGAAAAGGTGGACCAACTCGGTGGCACGCGTTTCCTCCATGGGCGTGCGAAGGGCATCGTCCATGAGGAAGAGGTATTGGCTGAGGAAGACCGCAAGGATCGCCTTCATGCCGTAGAAGGAAAAGCGCTCCGCTGCTTCGTTGCCGATGATGTGCGGGATGCCGCGCGGCATGCCTTCGGTTTCCTCGGGGCTGGTGCGATACTGCATGTGCCTCAAACTCCCTGCTGGGCCGTGAAACATCAAGCCAACTCGCCCGCTCTCTGCGTTCTTGCGCTTTGGCGGGGATGGCCGAGGCTGGGGATCATGGAAGTCACCGACAACACTCAGGAGCGCCGTTTCGAGCTGGTGGAAAACGGCCTGCTCGCCTTCGCGGATTACGATATCGACGGCAATGTGCTGGTCATCCCGCATGTGGAGGCACATCCGGATCTGCGCGGCAGCGGAGCGGCGGGACGGCTGATGAAGGGGCTGTTAGAAATCGCCGATGAACGTGGGATGGAGATCAGGCCGGTGTGCGGCTACGCGGCAGCCTACCTGCGCAAGCACCGGCGCTGAACGAAGCGCTGCCTATTGCGGCAAGCCCTCGACGAGCTTATTCCAGCGCATGCGGAAGGTCTCGCTGTCTTCGGAAAGCCGTGCGGCAGCAGCAAGGGCACGCTCCCTATCGCCGGCGAGCCAATCGAAGGCGATGGCGGATTCGTGGCGGCGGAGGCGCTCGATTTCACCGCCGGGGTTCTTCACCAACTCGCGGTGGATCGTGATCAGGGCATCCGGCGTGAGGTCACTCCAATCGATTTCGCGAATCTCCTGGGAGCTGGTCCGTGCAACCAACATGCCCTCGGAATTCATGGCGATGCCGGTGACCTTCGAGCTATCGGCGAGAAGTAGCTCGACGGTGAGCGCCTGCTTCGCCAGATCGGATTCGATCTCCGAGAGGAACACCAAGGCGGACTCCGCAACGCCGAGCAGGGAAGACTTTTTGCAGCCCGGTGGGCTTCCTTTCATCTCGGAGATGTAGTTCACCAGCTTGATGAAGCTGTAGGACTTGGCCAACTTGTCGATCTCTTGGAGGTCGTCGCGGCGGGGTTGCTTTTCTTGCTTCTTCCCGGACATCAACTGCTTGCCGATGTGCGGGATCTGGGCGAGGCGCACCTTCACGTTGAACTTGGCGCGGCCTTTGGTCTCGAGAAGGGTGAGCAACTGATTGAGCTCATCGGTCATGTTGCGGCACTCCACAACCGTGGTCGGCTCCCGGTTGAGCGAGCTTGCGGAGAGGGCTGCGTAATCGGCGAGGTAAGACTCCGCGACTTTCTGATAGATGCCGAGCACCCCGTCTTCGGCCAAGGATTTCTCCGCGACGATCTTTTGGAAAAACGGCGCCGCCTGCTCGAGCCCTCCCTGCTCCCAGTTTTTGAGCCCGGCGATGAGATAGGCCATGAAGCGCTCGTTGCCGCCAGCGGTGGTGCTGATCGCCTCCGCATCGAAGAATGGCTGCTGGGAAAATCCCTCCAGCACGGGAAGAACTGCCGAGATGAACTCTTGGGGAAGGCCGCGGTCTCTGGACTTGAGATGCTTGCGGGCCTTATCGGCCATGTCTCGTGCGTCATCCATGCGCCCGTCCATCATCGGAGCGACCACCGCCTGCAGGCCAGACCAGGTGCGGGTCGGTTCCTCGACGTTCTTATCCTTCAGCAGCGAGGCAAACTCGTGCTCCGCTTTCTTCAGGTCACCGGATTGCATGGCCTTGCGGGCGCTGAAATAGCGTTTGACGATCTCGCCGGGGCTGGAGCCCTGCTCTTTCCCTGATGGGGTGTCACCGGCTAGCGCCACGCGTTTCTTTTCCACCGGATCAGCCCTGTTGCTTCCCACCGCAACGATGAGAGCTCCTGTGAGGGCGAGAACCAGCACCGCCGCGCCCGCCGCCAAGACGATGTTCCTTTTTTTCCGGCGCCGTAGGATAGCACGACGCTCCGTGCGGGTGATCCCCAGTTCGTCGGCTTCCGCTTCGCCTTTTGCTGCTTTCAGGGCGACTTTGAGCCCGGCGATCATTTCGTCGTAGCTGGAGAAACGGTTTTCAGGCTCGTAGGCCATGGCCCTGTCGACCACCGCGCAGGTCTCATCGAGCAAATCCGGAGCGACTTGCTGAAGCGGAAGGATGTGCTTCTTCGCGTCGCGCAGGACGTTGGTGACCATCGATTCCTCGTTGCACGGCGGCTTCCCCGCGAGGGCATGGTAGAGCGTGGCGCCGAAGGCATAGATATCCGCGCGGAAATCCTCGGCACCACCCTCGATCGCCTCGGGGGGCACATAGTAGGGAGTGGCCCAGATTTCGGTAGCGGTCGCCTCCCCACCCTGGGTGACGAGGGCGAGGCCGAAATCGACGATCTTCACGTTGCCATCGGAATCGAGCAGGATGTTTCCCGGCTTCACATCGCGGTGGATCAGCCCGGCCGCCTGTGCGCCTTTGAGCCCCTCGGCGATCTGGATGGCCAGCGGCAGCATCTCCAGCTCGGAAACCTGGCCTTGCTTGCGGATCATTCCCTCGAGGTGCCCGCCTTGGATCAGCTCCATGGCGATGTAGAACCGGCCGAAGGCTTTTCCCGTGGTCAGCACGCGCACGATGTTCGGGTGGCTGAAGGAGGCCGTGAGCCGCGCTTCCTGCTCGAAGGCAGCGATGCGCTGCTCGTCTTCGGAATACTCCTCGCTGAGAATTTTCAACGCCACCTCACGATCCAAGGCATCATCCTTGGCCACGAAAACCGAACTCATCCCGCCGATGGCATGGCGGCGCGTAACCGTGTAGTGGCCGAAGTGCTTCTTGACCCGATTCTCCACACCGCACTCCGGGCATACGACCCGGGTGTAGGGAGCGACGCTACCAATATCCATTGGCGCGGCGCATGCGTAGCAAACGATGATGTTCTCTTCCCCGGTGGGCATATCTGATAATGAATAGGGCACGGCGGTCTGCAATCTTAGAACTTCCCCCTTTTTCAACCCCGCAGGAGCCCAATGGTTGCTTCCCTCTTGCATCACCCGCCGTTTCCCCCGAATGCTGGGGCCGTGATCGCAAGACTCAGGGGAAAAATCATCGAAGCATATCCTAACCGCCTCGTCGTGGACTGCCATGGCGTCGGCTACGAGGCAATCATCCCCCTTTCTACCTACGACAAGCTCCACCCCACCGAGGGCTCTGCGGTCGACCTGCGCACCCACCTGCACATCCGGGAAAACGCCCACACGCTCTTTGGATTCGCCACCGAAGAGGAGCGCGATGTTTTCCTCCTCCTCATCGACCGCGTCTCGGGCATCGGCCCCGCCATCGCCATGGCCATCCTCAGCGGGATGCCGGTCAACAGCTTCAAGTCCGCGGTCGTCGCCGGCGATTCCGTCCTCCTTTCCAAGACTAAAGGCATCGGCAAAAAGACCGCCGAGCGCATCATCCTCGAACTGAAAGACAAGGTCGGCGTCACCGACACCTGGCAGGACGCCGCCTCCGGCCAAGTCTCCTCACAGGCCGCCGATGCGGAGCTCGCCCTCATCGCCCTCGGCTACAAACAGGTCGATTCCCGCAAAGCCGTGCGCACCATCCTCGACAAAACCCCCGCTTCCACCACAGAAGAACTCATCCGTGGCGCGCTGCGCGCCCTTCAAGGCTGACCCTTTCGTTTAGAATTTAAGATTTAAGATTTAGAATTTCATCAGATGATCCGCACCCGTTTCGCCCCATCCCCGACCGGCTACCTCCACGTCGGCGGTGCCCGCACCGCCCTTTTCAACTGGCTCTACGCCCGCAAACACGGAGGCCAGTTTATTCTCCGCGTTGAAGACACCGATAAGGAGCGCAATACCGAAGAAGCGCGTCAAGCGATCTTCGACGGCATGAATTGGCTCGGCCTCGACTGGGATGAAGGCCCGGAAAAAGGCGGCGACTGCGGCCCCTACTACCAGTCCCAACGCAACGAGATCTACGACGAGTATTTCGAAAAACTCCAAGCCGCCGACCGCGTCTATCAGGACGAAGGCGCATGGCGTTTCCGCTTCGAGCGCAAGCCGGTCACGATGAACGACCTTGTCTGCGGCGAGGTCACCATCGAGTACACCGATGCATCTAACACCCCGGACATGGTGGTGAAACGCAGCGACGGTTCCTACGTCTTCCATTTCGTCAACGTGGTCGATGACCTCACCATGAAAATGACCCACGTCATCCGTGGCGAAGACCATTTGATGAACACCCCGAAGCACCTCCAGCTCTTCGAAGCCCTCGGTGCCACCCCGCCCCAATACGCCCACATCCCGCTTATCCTCAACCCCAACGGCTCCAAGATGTCGAAGCGCGACGAAGGCGCGGCCGTCGGCGACTACCCGCGCCAGGGCTTCCTCTCCGAAGCCGTCGTCAACTTCATCACCCTGCTCGGTTGGTCTTCGAAAACCGATGAGGAAATCTTCTCCCTCACCGAACTCATCGACCGCTTCTCACTCGAAGGCGTCAACCGCGCTCCGGCACGTTTCGACTTCGAAAAGTGCACTTGGTTCAACCAGCAGCACATCGCGAAACTCTCCTACGAGACCTTCGCCGATCTTGCCAAACCCTTCGTGGAAAAAGCCGGTCTGCCCTTCGCAGAAAGCGCCCCCGCCATCGCCGCTGTGAAGGAAAAAGTCCGCCTCCTCGCCGAAGTTCCGGCAGCCATCGACTTCCTCGTCACCGATACAGCAGAAGCGGATCCGGAAGCTGTCGAAAAGGCGAAAGCCAACCCGAACTCCGCCCACCTCGCAGCCCTAGCGGATCATCTCTCCGCCCTCACCGAATGGTCGGCGGACATCGCCAAGGAAGCCATCGGCGAAGTCGCCCAGGCAAACGGAGCAAAACCCGGTCAACTCATGTTCCCCACCCGCGTCGCCCTCTCAGGACGCGCCCACGGCCCGGATCTCGGGGATATTTTCACGATCCTCGGAAAAGAGCGCACCGTGGCAAGGCTCAGGGCGTTCTAGGCCTAGTATCCCAGCCAAGGCCCGAGCCACTTCTCGACTTCTTCGACCGACATGCCCTTGCGTTGAGCATAGTCTTCGATCTGGTCCTTCTGGAGCTCGGAGAGCGCGAAGTAGTGGCTGTCCGGATGCGAGAAATAGATCCCGCTGACCGCTGCGCCGGGATGCATCGCGCAGCTTTCGGTGAGAGTCACGCCGGTCGCCTCCGAGGCTCCTAGTAGATCGAAAAGGATCGGCTTCTCCGTATGGTCGGGCTGCGCCGGATAACCCGGAGCCGGGCGGATGCCTGCGTAATTCTCATGGATGAGCGCGTCCTTCGTCAGTTCGCCCTCGGCCTCATAACCCCAGTCGATCCGTGCCCGGTGATGCAGCATTTCCGCGAACGCTTCCGCACAGCGATCGGCGATGGCTTTGACCATGATCGAGCCATACGGATCGTTCTGCTCATCGAGTTCCTTCGCATACTCATCCGCCCCGTGTATACCGACCACGAAACCGCCGATGAAATCTTTCTTCTCTGGTGAAACCCAATCGGACAACGCCACGTTCGGCTTGCCGGAAGTCTTTTTCAGCTGCTGGCGGATTGTGTGAAACCTGGTGCGCTCGCTGCCGTCTTCATTAAAAACGGCGATATCATCGCCCACGGCATTCGCCGGGAAAAACCCGTAGATCCCCCGCGCTTTCAGGCGTTTCTCTGCCACCAACTTCTCAAGATATTGGCAGGCCTCCTCGTAGAGTTTCTTCGCCGCGGCAGCTCCGCCTTCGTTCTTGGTCCTGAGTTCTTTTTTCTCGCGATCCCACACGCCGCGCAGCTCCCATGCATGGAAGAACGGGGTCCAATCGATGTATTCCACTAGCTCACCAATCTCAGGTTCCACCGTTTTCGTGCCGGTGAATGATGGCACGGGCGGGGTGTAGTTCTCCCAATCCAGCTTCGGTCCCGCAGCACGTGCGGCTTCGATGCTGATGGTTTCCTTCTTGGGGCCACCGAGGAAGTTCTGGCGCGCTTTCTCCTGCTTCTCCCGTAGTTCCTTCACGAAAGGTTCCCTACCCTCTTTCGAGAGCAACGAGGTGGTCACAGGCACCGAGCGCGAGGCGTCGAGCACATGCACCACCGGCCCCGAATAGTGCTCGGCAATCTTGATCGCGGTATGCGCGGCGGAAGTTGTCGCGCCACCGATCAGAAGAGGCACCGTGAAACCACGCCGCTCCATTTCCTTGGCCACGTGGACCATCTCATCGAGCGATGGTGTGATCAGTCCCGAGAGCCCGATCACATCGCTGCCCATTTCCACGGCCCGATCCAAAATCTTATCGCATGGAACCATCACGCCCATGTCGGTGACCTCGAAGCCGTTGCAGGACAGCACCACGCCGACGATGTTCTTGCCGATGTCGTGCACATCCCCTTTGACGGTGGCGATCAGGAAACGTCCTGCGGAATTGCCGCGCTCGGCGATCTTGAGCGCCTCGTCATACGACATACCCGCATTCTTCTCTTGGATCGCGGCGATATCTCCGGCGAGGTTTTCCGCCTTCTCCGCCTCCATGAAAGGGAACAACCAGGCGACGGCTTTCTTCATCACGCGTGCGGATTTCACCACTTGGGGAAGGAACATTTTTCCTGCCCCGAAGAGATCGCCTACCACTCCCATGCCATCCATCAGTGGCCCCTCGATGACTTTCAATGGGCGGACGTATTTCACCCGCGCCTCTTCCGTATCTTCGTCGATGAAACGGTCGATGCCTTTGAGCAATGCATGCTCCAGGCGCTTCTCCACGGGCTCATCGCGCCATGCAAGATCCTCCTCGATCTTCTTGCCACCCACGTTCTTGTAACTTTCCGCAAGCTCCAGAAGGCGCTCGGTCGAGTCGTCGCGCTTGTTCAGCAACACGTCCTCCACGTGCTCTAACAAATCTTTAGGGATCTCATCGTAAACCTCGAGCATGCCCGCATTGACGATCCCCATGTCCATGCCCGCCTTGGTGGCGTGATAGAGGAACGCCGAATGCATCGCCTCGCGCACCTTGTTGTTACCACGGAACGAAAAGGAGATGTTAGAGACACCACCCGAGACTTTCGCACCCGGCAGGTTCTCTTTGATCCAGCGGGTCGCATTGATGAAATCCAGCGCGTAGTTGTTGTGCTCCTCGATGCCTGTCGCAACCGTCAGAATGTTCGGATCGAAAATGATGTCGTTCGCGTTGAAGCCGACCTCATCCACGAGGATCCGATAAGCGCGTTCGCAGATGCGGACCTTCTCCTCATAGGTCGCCGCCTGGCCGTTTTCATCGAAAGCCATCACCACCACGGCGGCACCGTATTTCATGATGTGCTTGGCGTTGTTCCGGAAAGGTTCCTCCCCCTCTTTGAGAGAAATCGAATTCACGATCCCCTTGCCCTGAAGATGCTTCAAGCCCTCTTCCAAAATTTCCCATTTCGAGGAATCCACCATGATCGGCACCTTCGCGACATCCGGCTCGCCTTGGAGAAGATCGAGGAAACGTGCCATCATCGCCTTGCCATCAATCAGGCCGTCGTCGAAACAGATATCGATCACGTTCGCCCCGTTCTCAACCTGCTGCCGTGCCACTTCTACCGCGGCTTCCAAATCCCCCGCCCGCACCAGCTTCGCAAACTGGGGTGAACCCGCCACGTTGGTCCGCTCCCCAATCATCAGGAAGCCTTTCCCCTCGTCGTGGTTGTAGGCGTCAGTGCCGGAAAGTCTTAGAGCTGTGTTGATCTCGTGCATGATAGAAATATTTCAACGCTGAGCCGCGAAGAACGCAAAGGCTCGCAAAGTTTGTTTTTTATTGTGGAAATTGATGAACGACCCGCTTCACGCCGCTGCTGAGTTTGACCGTGTGAAAATTGATCAGAAGCCCCAAGTGTTTATTGGACATCTTCAGATAGGTAAGCAGTTGGGCTGAATGCACTGGAATGATGCTCTCGACCGCTTTGATTTCGAGCACCAAGGCATCCTCAACCAAAAGATCGATACGATATGCATCTGGCAGTTCGAGATCTTTGTAACGGACAGGCAGCAAAACCTGCCGTGCAGAAGAAAGTCCCCGGAGGCTCAGCTCATGCTGCAAAGCAAGTTCATAGGTAACTTCAAGCAAACCCGCCCCAAGCTCGCGGTGTACCTCGATGGCAGCACCAATCACCTCATTCGACAGATTATCCAAAAACTCCTTCATCAAATTACTCCTTTGCGTCCCCTCTGCGTTCTTTGCGGCTCTGCGTTGAAATATTTCACCTCCCCGGAACGCGTCTAGGAGCCACGCCCTTCACTCCCTCAGCGATGGCCCGGACGTGTTCCGGGGTATTACCGCAACATCCGCCGGCGAAGTTGATCAGGCCGCTTTCCGCGAAGTTTTTCATAAAGTCCTTCATGTGTGGAGGTTCCAGATCGAAACCCGTCGGCGCCAGCGGGTTAGGAAGTCCGGCGTTCGGATAAGCCGAAACGTAAGTGCCCGCCACCTCGGAAAGCTCCTCAAGAAAAGGCCTCATCAGATCCGGACCGAGCGAGCAATTCAACCCGATCGCCAGTGGATTTGTGTGCGCAAAAGCATTCCACAAGGCCTCCACCTTCTGCGCGGAAATCATCGTTTCACCACCCAAGCCTACCGCGGCGGAAATGATCACTGGCAGCTTTACCTTGTCTTCGTCGAAGACCTCCTGCACCGCCACCGCTGCCGCCTTCGCGTTGAGCGAATCAAAAATCGTCTCGATCATGAGGATGTCACATCCGCCTTCGATCAATCCCCGCACCTGCATCCGGTAGGCCTCCAAGACCTGATCGAAAGTCACCACGCGGAACGCCGCATCTTCCGCATCCGGCGAGTTGCTCAGGGAAACCGTCAGCGGTCCGATGGCACCAGCGACATAACGTTTCACCCCGGTATCGGTGCCGATGTCATCCGCCATTTTCCGCGCCAACTGCGAGCCTTTGACATTCATCTCCCACGCCAGTTCGTTGAGAAAATCGTTCTCCAGGATCTTTTGGAAAAACTCCGGATCCTTCCTCCCGCCCTTCTCGCGCGGGTCTTCCACGAAAAACTCGCTCTGCGCAATGCCCGTCGCCGAAAACGTATTGGTCTCGCAGATATCCGACCCCGCCTCATAGAAGCGCTTGTGGATGTCCCCGATCACATCCGGGTTCGTAATCGAAAGAATATCCCCGTTGTTGAGCAGATCCTTGTCGTTTTTGGCATACCTCTGCCCCCGCGCAGCCGCCTCATCCAGACCATAGGTCCGAATCGTTGTCCCCATCGCTCCATCCAGCACCAGAATCCTCTCATTAAGACTCTTTTCCAGTTCCTCCGTCATGTCCGCCTGCGCCATGCGCCGAAACTAGCCCCTGACGACCTCGGTTCAAGTTTCAAATCATCAAATCACGATATGATGATCCGAACAGATTCCCCACTCGGCTTCGCTCTCACTCAACACAAAATCAGGGAAATGCGCAGAAATTCCGTGTAACCCCCCCGAAAAAACTTCATCAATCTTCCTAGATAGCACCCACCTCATGTCCGCCATCCAAGTCCTCCACCCAGATCGCATCCCCAAGACCGGCTTTCTCGCCATTCCCGGCCGGCTAGCTATCGACCAACTCATCCAGATTGAGAAGCATTTTGGAGGCAGAAAAATCACCTATCTCATCGAGGAAAACGATCACCACGATGGAGAGATCCGCGTCCACATGGAGAAATCCGGCTCGGGAGCGATGTTCAGCATCGCAGATAAGAATGCCGATTCGGTCGGCAAGGAACTGGGCAAACGCCTCGGCTCGGATGGCATCGTCCTTTTCGTTCCCGGGAAATCCGAAGCTCGCCCGGCGACTCCCATTCACATCCCCACCTCCCATCTTCAGGT
The DNA here is from genome assembly GCA_039978775.1 of Luteolibacter sp. Classification (GTDB taxonomy): domain Bacteria; phylum Verrucomicrobiota; class Verrucomicrobiia; order Verrucomicrobiales; family Akkermansiaceae; genus Luteolibacter. The sequence continues at coordinate 81,337 of JBDWAR010000010.1, forward strand.
GCTCACCGCCTTCGGCTTGCAGATCTGCCCGATCGCCGTCGATTGCCCCCGCGAGTCTTGCCTCGGCATCGAAAAAATTCAAAGCCTCCCCCAAGCGGTCATTTCCTTCGGAAAAGCCGTTCCAGCAGCGGAATCGTGTATCCCCGCCTTCCAAGAAAGCCTGCTCGGTGCCTTTGAGGAGGCCTACTCATCGCGCACGGTTCTCAAAGGATCCCTCGCCGCAGCGCTTTACCTAGGACTGAAAAACAATCCCGGCGACAAGCTCGTCGATGGTGCCGACGACTCGGTACTGCCATTCTCGAAAATCCTGCCAGTCGCCATCGCCCTGTCGAAACATATCCGCGAAGAAACCGACAAGCTCCGCGTCGCCATCGTCCTACCTCCCGGCAAAGGCGGCATGATTGCCAACCTCGCCGTCTTGTTCGCCGGAAAAATCCCGGTGAACCTCAATTTCACCGCATCCCACAATGCGATCCGCTCCTCGATCCGGCAGGCAGATGTCGACCGCTTCATCACCGCGGATCCATTTGTGCGCCGGGTTTCCGGATTCCCATGGCCGCCGAACCGCGATCTCATTTTCATCGAGCGCACCATCCCGGAGCTGAAGAAGGACATCGTGAAATGGGCGATCCTCACTAAATTTCTCCCATCCGCCATCGTCATCGCCCTGCTTGGCCTCAACAAACGCCGCGACGCCGATGAGGCGATCCTTCTCTTTACCTCGGGCTCATCTGGCGAACCGAAAGGCGTTCCACTCAGCCACCGCAACGTTCTCGCCAACGTCACCCAGTTTGCCTCCCGCCTGAACATCGGCCGCGATGCATCGCTGCTCGGCTGCCTGCCGCTATTCCACTCCTTTGGCTGCACCGTCACCCTCTGGTATCCCATCATCGAAGGCATCAACCTCATCACCTACCCCTCCCCGCTGGAGACGAAACGTCTCGCCGAGCTCATCTCCCTCCACCAGGTCAACGTCCTGCTCGCCACCCCGACCTTCCTGCGTGGCTACATGAAACGCATCGACCCCCTGCAGCTCGAGTCGCTTGATCTCGTCGTCACCGGTGCCGAAAAACTCCCGCAGAATCTCGCCGACGCCTTCGAGGAAAAATTCGGAGTCCGCCCGATGGAGGGCTACGGCCTCACCGAGACCTCGCCGGCAACAAACGTCAACCTGCCCTGCCCTGAGAAGAAACCGGATTGCCATGCCATGGCCGCTAGGAAAAACGGCTCGGTCGGCCAACTCCTCCCCGGCATCGCCATCAAGCTCATCGACCCAGCCACGGAAAAAACCGTCCCGCTCGGCAAACCCGGGATCATCATCCTTAAAGGAGCCAACATTTTCCCGGGCTACCTGCGCGATGAAAAACGCACCAAGGAAGTCCTCTGCGAAGATGGTTGGTTCAAGACCGGAGATGTCGGCTACCTTGATGAGGACAGCTTCCTCTACATCCAGGGGCGCATCTCACGTTTCTCCAAAATCGCCGGAGAAATGGTGCCCCATGAAACCATCGAGGGCGCCATCAACAAAGTGCTCGGACTCGATGGAGAAACCGAACGCAAGATCGCCATCGTCGGCGTGCCGGATGATAAGAAAGGCGAGGCCATCGTGCTCCTCTCCACCATCGCCGGCCCTGCCCTCGAGCAGGAATGCATCGACCTCCGCTACAAGCTCCTCGACGAAGGACTCACCTCCCTCTGGTGCCCCAAGATCATCGTCCCCGTGAGCGAAATCCCGCTCCTCGCTTCCGGCAAACTCGACATCAAGTCCTGCCAAGAGCTGGCAGGCTGAGATAACTTCTCTCCGGGTAAATCGCGGAATGCACCCGCCCGCGCCACCCGAGAGCTGCACGATTCACTCGTACATATCGAGCGCACCTTCTCCGAGAAAATGCGTTCGGAGGAGAAATCACATCGGCCATCACGACCCCGGCCAACGCGCGGGTGATCGAGGCCGTTAGGAAACGCTTCTACGATGAGCTCCACCACAGGATGGAGCTCTTCTTCAAGACCGAACACCAGGCGCAGGCCTGATGTCCGAGTAAAAATCAGGGGTTACCAGAATGACCACCACCGCCGATACCGTCGACAATGGTCTTGCCTCCGGCACCGCCAACACCATCTGTCCCGCGCGGCGCATCAGGGCCACGGACAATCACGCCGCTCGGCAGCAATTCGCCTCCACGCCGTTCATTCATCTGATTATTGATCGCCTCGTTGATCAGGGCGATCGCAGCCCCGTTGAGCGGACCGAAGGTCCCGTCATCCATGAGGGCGGATGTCGCGATGAGTTTCTTGAGGTTGATCTTAATCTTGCGCGGGAAGTTCGCGGCGTTCGGATCCATCACGATCATCTCGCCGGGAAAAACGACAATCTCGTCGCCCTTGTCATTGATCAGCTTCGCCTCGCCTTCGATCACGATGAACTTGAACCATTTCCCGGGGCTCGACTCGATCATCGTCGTCGTCCCAGTGATCGCCGCGGTAACCGTCGCTGTGCGGATCTTCGCACCGCCGGCATTCTTCGGCACCTGAAGCAGGAATGATCCCTTGTCGATCGCAAGATCGCGGGAGCTATCGCCGAAACGGAATACGGAATTCGCACCGATGCGGGTCACCGTCCTATCGGCGAAGCTGAGTTCCGCGCGCGAATTACGTCCCGTCAGCACCGTGGATGAGCCGCTGAGCTTTTGTCCCCTGTTCGCTGGCTGTGCGGCCGCGGACTTTTCGCTGACCTTCACGTCGTTCACCACCGTGGTGAGATCCGCCGACTTGAGAGGGGCCGCGGTCGCCATGCCTGCGGAGGCGACAAGCGCCAGGGAGAGTATATGCTTTTTCATGATCTTTTCTTTTTTAGAGTTCGGAAACTTCAGAACGCCCATTGGCAGCCAACGCCCAATCCGCCAGTCCAGCTTTGGTAATCGTTGGTTGGCGTGAAACCGCCAAAGGTATCGGTATTGCTGTCATTCTTGTCATAGAAGACCGAGGCGCTGAGCTGTACGTTCTTGGTCATTTCCCAAATCAACTCGAGACCAAATCCGTAGCTCCAGTCCTCACGACCGAAATCCTGATACTCAAATTTTGAAACCGTTGCGCTTGCCAGCGTGTAGAGATCATCAGTGATCGAGTAACGATAGGACACGTTCATTTCCACTTCATCGCGCTGAAGCATGTCGGGATTGGCCGACCACTCAAGCGCACCGCTGAGACCGCCAGTGATGCGATGTCTCGGCGCAGCATACAGGGTTTTTTGTAACCCGGCTCGGATGCGCTGAGCATTGTAATCGCTTTGCAGTAGGGACCCGGTGGCGATACGCTGATACTCATACCGAGTGAAGAAAATCAGATCATCCAGATCGGGAAAATTCTTATAAATACCGACCCGACCGTTGTAGTTCTCGTAGTCAACCGCACCGCCGTCTTCGAACTGCAAGGAATCCACCCCCGCGCCGATGTCTGCGAACCAACCATCGAACAGATGGGGACGCCAGCTCGCCGAAAGGCGTGTCGCAACCAGCCACGACGGCTCATCTCCCGTGGGAGTAAAAGCCAATGGGTTACTCTCGTTGGCGGCATTGTCCGTGCGCAGGATTGAGGTGCTAAACCTGAAAATCAGCCGATCCACCTCATCCCGATCCACCAGCACTTCCTGCACACCCAGATCGGAATCCGCGGGAGAATATGGCACCTCGTCGATCTCGAATCCATCGACCTGCCCGGAATCCTCCGCATATTCGGCAAAATTATCGTCCTCACCGAAAAATCGTTGAGTGGAGTTCAGGATATCGGCATGTGCCGCAGTTGCGCCGGCTAACAGGATGGGGATGATTTTATATCGCATAAATTGCAGGGTTGCTGAATACCCGATTCATTAGGTAGATATCCCTGTGAAAACAAGGACAAAGGGCGGCAAGAGCCGAATGAAATCGGCAATGGTCGCACTGGCGGGAGGCATGATTGTGGCGCTCACCGCCTTCGTTCCCGGATTTCCCGAAAACTTTCTCGATAATGACAGAGCGTTTGCGGATGTGGCCGTCTACGCCCCGGGTAAACCAGCTCCGCGTGAGGACCTAGTATTACTCGGCATCGATGAGGACAGCCTTACGCTCCAAGGACTCAGTCAGGAGATGATCGAAGGCGATGAAATCCTCTCCCTCATGTCCGAGCGCTTCCCGTGGAATCGTCGCGTTTATGCAGCAGCCATTGACAAGGTTCTGGGTGCAGGAGCGAAAGTCGTTGTCCTCGATCTCGTTCTCTCCGAGGCCTCCACCCCTGAGGCGGATCAGGCATTCATCGATGTTCTTAACAAATATCCGGGACAGATCGTCATGGCATCGGTCTTCGCTCCTTTGTCAGACGGAGAAGGCTTCGCACTGCTCGAACCCCACCATACCTTCCTAGAAATCGAAAATCCTCCCCTCCTCGGATTCGTTAACTTCCGCCCCGATGCCGAAGACCTGATGATCAGGACCGTGCAATACTCCAGTTCCCTGAGTCAGGAGAACATGCAGCCCCCCATTGAAGGTGAGCTTAGTTTCGATTCCATCGCAGGTGCAGTTTTGCGGGCTGTAGATCAACCGGCCGATCGCGATTCCGCAAACATTCGCTTCGCAGTGGAGGAAGGTGAAAGCACGTTTCTTGGTTTCGCCGAAGAAGACGCCTCTAACGTTTACAAATCCATCTCCATACGGAACCTATTCATCGAAAACGAATGGGAGAACCGCTACGGCAACGGAGACTTCTTCAAAGACAGGATTGCGCTAATCGGCCCGGCAACCGCCCGCTTTCAGGACAGCCACAGAACCCCGGTAGGCTTGCTTCTGGGGCCGCAGCTCCACCTCCAAGCCATCGGCGCAGGCCTCGGCAAAAATTTCGTCGAAAGCCCTTTGGACAGACTTTACAGGGACATTATCCTCAAAGCCAATGGCGATAGCGGCGAAAGCGCTACTACTTGGAGAGTGTATCTGGGCGTTCTGCTTACCGCCAGCTTGGGGGCCGTATTGGCGGCAATTCTCATCTATTTCATCAGCCGCCCGCTAGTGGCACTTCTCGGCACCGGTTTGATCATTGGCACCACGGTTTACGGCACCTTCCTTGTCGGAGAAATAGCGGCGTTCTGGATCGGACCCACCTCATTTTCCGTAGCACTCTTTCTAGGAGCCGTCTCCGGCCAGTCCTACGACCTCATCCGCGAACGCCTCGAGCGCTCGCGCCTCCACGGCCAGTTCCGGCGTTTCGTCTCGCGCGACGTGGCGGACTCCCTGGTCAACGACCCGTCGATCTATCAGCAGGCGGCTGCAGGCAGGAACCGCCGGGTGATCGTGCTTTTCTCGGACATCCGCGGTTTTACCTCCATCTCCGAGCAAGTCACCCCGGAGCAGCTCTTCTCCCAGCTCAATGAATATTTCACCGCCATGGTGAAGATCATTTTCATCCACAAGGGCACCTTGGATAAATTCATCGGCGATGCCATCCTCGCTCATTGGGGCGCACTGGAAGACGGCGATGAATCGGACTTCGCCAACTCCGCCCTCGCCGCCACCGAGGCCATGATTATTGATCTCGAACGTCTCAACGCAGATTGGAAGTCGCGTGGCATGCCCGTGCTCGGCATCGGCATCGGTCTCCATCTCGGCGACGTCCTCGCCGGGGAAATCGGCTCCGAGCAGCGCACCGAGTTCGGCGTCATCGGCGATGCCGTCAACCTCGCCTCCCGCCTCGAAGGCATGACCAAAGCCTTTTCCTCGAAATGGCTCGCCAGCGGCCAGCTCATTGAATCCACCGGCCGCCAAGCAGAACTCCGCCGCGTTGCCCGCGTCCGCGTGAAAGGCCGCGAGGAACCCGTCGATCTGTGGACCATGCCATTCTGCGCTGGATCGCGTGAAAAATACGAAGTGATCCGCAACCTCTTCGAAGCCGGCGACTTCGAGGGTGCCCACGAAAAGATGGAGCAATACATGGCGGAATACCCCGACGACACGGTGGCTCAGCACCTGCTCGAACACATCCAGAACTTCCGGGAAAACCCTCCCGAGAACTGGGAAGGGATCATCCGTTTCACCGAAAAATAATCAGGAAAAGTACCTCCGGCCGGACTCGAACCGGCACGCCTGTGAGGGCAATGGATTTTAAATCCACAGTGTCTACCATTCCACCACGGAGGCTTTCCTTGGACGCCGGATTAAGTTTCCCAGCAGCCCCAGTTGCAAGGCCATTCGCAAAAGCAATTTCAACGCAAAGGCGCAGAGCAGGGGTTATGAATTAAAAATGACTAATGGAATGCTGAGCACTGGCTCTGCGTATCCTCTGCGAACTTTGCGGCTCTGCGTTGAAAATCTCATCCCGCATCATTCTCTTCCTTTGCCATCCGGTGCCCCGGCTTCGCAAGGATCTCGATATAGACATGCTCCCAGCCACCCTGCGCTGCGGCATCCACCGCCTCAGTGATTTTAGAAACATGCACCTCCGCTGCGGTCTCAGCATCTTTGCCCGAGCGGCAGTCGAAATCCCAGAAATCCACCTCCTCAGGCAGCGGCTTGCGCCTCTCGCGCTTCAGGTATTTGCGGACATCCGCCTTGATCGCCTCGACCACGCGGGCGGGCTTGTGCTTCGGGTCTTCCATCGGAAAGAGTTTCTTCATGACCGTGCTTGTCGCCCAAGACGCGCGTTTTGTCCCGAAAAATGATCACCCACCGTCCTATTCAGACGCCATTTGCCCCCCGGCAGACACGGAATCTACCCGGCCAAACATGCTGAACCTGCCGGAATTATTTCATCCAATAATTATTACTTTCCCTCGAATACCGAAATGTAATATCTTTTAATCAAATGGGTTTCTCTGCGCGCCCATTACCCCCGTTAGCTTTAAGCCTCAAGTCCGGCAAAGCTCCCCCCCCACGGCAAAGCTCCCCACCCAACAACCCCACTCATTATGAAAAATATCATAAAACTTGCCGTCACGGCCATCGCCGCAACCTTCCTCGCATCCTGCGGTGACGGTGGATACGAAACAGGATTCTCACCACCTACCGGCGACGAAAAATACTCCGAAATTTTCCCTGACCAAGTGGGCGGCGCATCCGCAGAGATCCAACCGCTCGACCTTGATAACCAACTCTACAAGGGCGCCATCGCATCCTACGGCACAGGTGTCAGCGTCATCGCCCTCCTCTGCAAGGATCAAGACGCTCTCGACGACTACGTAAAAACCACCGGCGTCCCTAAACTTGAAGACTATAACAGCCGCTCCAGCGCCAAGGTCAACGGTGTGTGGCGTTTCCGTGGCAACGGCTCCAAGGGCAGGACCTACGGCTGGCAAAACGGCGCATGGGTCTTCGTCATCGCGGCCACCGACGACACCCTATTTGACGAAGCCGTCTCAAAATTTCCCTACATCAGCAAAAAGTAATCCGCCATGAAACGCTTCCCATTACTCCTCTTCATCGCACTTTCCATCGTCCCCCTCCAAGCACAGACAGAGGCTCGGAAGCAGGAAATCATCGCCGCCGTCGGCGAACAGGCCGGAAGCGCACTCCTCAACGTCCATATGGCAGTAAACTCCTTGGCCGAGCGTTGGACGAAAAAATCCATCCCCGTGGCAGAAGCCAAGGAACTCGCCACCAGTTACCGTGAAAGCGCGAAACTCTGCGCCACGCTCGTCGCGGGAAAATCCGTTCAAATCGAGTCCACCGCCGCCGCCCTCGTGAAGCAGGCGACCGCCCTCGAGACATGGATCAATATTGGCGACGACTCCATGGCTCCAGTCCACGCGAAACTAAAAGCCGAAGCCGACGGACTTATCACGGGGGAAACACCAGCCCCTAAGGCTCCCTCTCCTCCTGCCGCACCGGACGGAACCATCGAACTAAAAACCACGAAATCCGTCGCCCCCAATGGCAAGCAGGGTCCTCTCGGCATCATGCATGTCACAAAGATGAATCGCGAACAGCCATTAATAGTCACCTGGAAATACCAAAACGGCAATGGCGACAGAGGACTGTGTGTCCCCTTCCCAGGTTCCGGAAAAATGGCCACCTTCTTCGGTCAGGGAATCATTAGCGTCGGTATCTACAAACGTGAAGGCAAGAAGGTCACTGGCTATTGGGCACCCACCGTAGCTGGCGGAAAAATCAGCACCATCTCCATGACCCAGGCTGGGGACAAACCCGAATACGATATCGCGGACGGTGGAAAACTCGTTTTGGATTTCAAGCCCGGCATGATGGCGAACGCCACATGGAAATTCGAGAAAGGCGATACCCCGGGGCTTGCCGTGGGTGAGGGTGATTATCTCGCCATCGTCTCCATGAAACCCGGTTCCAAAGCCGGAGTCGCTATTTACTCGATGGCGCCTGACAGCAAGTCCGCCACAGGTCGCTGGATCATCGTGGATACTCCTGGTGTCGGCGAGGACGAGCTCATCGTCACGAAGGTCACAGGGGTCTTTTCCGCCGACTCCAGCGCAGCTGCGCCACCTGCCGCAGATGGAAAAATCAAAGATGAGGTAAAAGCCATTGCGGAAAAACTTCGCCTGGATCTCGGCAACGCCGCCTCCCTCAAGCCCACCCCCGAGCAGGTCGCAGCCATCACCGCCACCCCGGAAGATGCCGAAATACTTCTCGCCTACGTCACCGCCGTCTATGACGCACTGAAGCCAGGTAAATCCGCCGCGAAGGAAAATCAGACGGTGATCAAGGTCACTGGCCCGGACCTAAAAGAACTTCCCGGCGGCTACACCCAGCAGATCAGCCATTTCAATAAATCGGGAATCCAAATCTACGGCTTCAAGTATCTCGCACCAGGCGAGAAGTTCGGTATGTCGTTTGACGGGCTCTTCCTCGTCGATGGGAAATGGGTTTTCATCCCCAAAGCCTGGCGCGCCTTCGCAAAATGATCCGAGGCCCAGCTCAACCCGCGTTGTTCATCAAAATCACCATCTCGCCCTTGGTGCCGTGCGATTTGAACCATTCCAGAAGCTCCGCAGCCGTTCCGCGGTGATACGTCTCGAATTTTTTCGTCAGCTCCCGAGCTACACAAACTTTCGCCTCGGGCGCGATATCGGCGAGAATTTCCAAGGTCGAAACGATACGGTGCGGACTCTCAAAAAATATTCCCGTTTCGCCGCTCTCCAGCGCCCCGAGCATCGCCTCCTTGCGTTTCCCCTTCTTCACCGAAAGGAAGCCTCCGAAGCGGAACGCATGGCAAGGCAGCCCCGATCCGATCAGCGCCATCAGCACCGCAGAGGGCCCGGGCAACACCTCGAAGGGCACCTCCGCGTCCAAGCATGCCTGCACCAAGCGGTAGCCCGGATCGGAAACCCCCGGCATGCCCGCGTCGCTGATGAATGCAATCGTCTCCCCCGCCTTCGCCGCCGCCACCAACTCCGGAGCCTTGCGGCCTTCGTTGTGCTCATGCAGTGAAGTCAAAGATTTCCCGGAAATCCCATGATGCGCCAACAGGATTCCGGAGCGCCGGGTGTCTTCACAAGCAATTCGGTCCGCCGATTTCAACACCTCGAGCGCGCGCAAGGTGATGTCCCCGAGATTGCCGATCGGAGTCGGCACCAAAATGATTTTTCCGCCTTCTTCGTTCATACCGGTCCACCTTCCAAGATCGCACGTTCCGCATCGTCCAGCCTAGCCGGCTTGCCTGAGTCATCCACTTTGGCCGTCACCATTTCACCGCTGGCCGCGATTTTTCCATCGTCTTTCAAAATCCGGAACAACCATGTGACCGAACCCGAGCCGACCCTTCCGACCCCTAGTTCCACCTCAATCCTGTCTTGGAAACTCAGCGGCCTCACGTAGTCGCAGACCACGCGCACACGTGGCCAACCGCCCTTTGAGCGGTCGAACACCGAGAGCCCAGAGCGCTCCAGGAAATCATGCTCCGCGCGTTCGGGATATTGGAGAATCTTGGAAAAATGCACCCACCCGCTCGCATCCGTATCCGAGAAAGCGACCTCGCATTCGTAGCGATGGCGGATGTTTTCCAAAAGGATTAGTCCTCGAATTTCTGCACCAGCACGGAGGCATTGTGACCACCGAAGCCGAAGCTGTTGCTCAGGGCAATCTTGATCGGAACCTCGCGCGCCACGTTCGGCGTCACGTCCAGATCGCAATCAGGATCCTGCTCCTCGATGTTGATCGTCGGGGCGACCACACCGTCGACGATACCCATCACGCAGGCAATCAGCTCGATGCCACCCGCCGCGCCAAGCATGTGCCCGGTCATGGATTTCGTGGAGCTGACCATCAGGCCGTTGGTGGCGTAATCGCCGAAGGCCACCTTGATCGCCTTGGTCTCCGCAATGTCTCCGAGACCTGTAGAGGTCGCGTGGGCGTTGAGATAATCGACTTGCTCAGGATTGGTCTTGCCGTGCTTGAGCGCCATGCCGATCGCGTAGGCCGGGCCGCTGCCGTCCGGAGACGGGGCGCTGAGGTGATACGCATCCGCGCTCACACCGTAGCCGGTGATTTCCGCATAAATCTTCGCGCCGCGTGCCTTGGCCGTTTCCAGCTCCTCGATCATCACCACGCCGGCACCCTCGCCCATCACGAAGCCATCACGACCTTTGTCGAACGGACGCGACGCGCCCTCGGGATCATCGTTGCGTGTGCTCAGCGCCTTCATGTTGTTGAATCCGCAAAGCCCCATCGGAAGGATCGCTGCTTCAGCACCGCCGCAGAGGAAACCATCGGCATCGCCGAATTTGATCATGCGCCAAGCCTCACCGATGTTGTGGTTCGAGGTTGCACAGGCAGTCACGATCACCATGTTTGGGCCAAGCAGGCCGTGCTCCATGGAAATGATGCCGGAGGCAATGTTGGAAATCATCATTGGAATGGTGAACGGCGAAACCCTGCGCGCACCTTTGTTCAGGTAGGTGCTGTGCTCACGCTCCAGCGTGGAAAGTCCGCCGATACCGCTGCCGACCATCACACCGTAACGGCGGCGATCGATTTTTTCCGTATCCAGCCCGGAGTCCTGCATCGCCATCTTGGAGGCCGCGACGGCGAACTGCACGTAGCGATCCGAACGGCGCGAGTCTTTTGGCACATTGAAATAGCCGTCCGGCTCAAAATCACGGACTTCTCCGGCGATTTTGCAATCAAACGGAGTCGTATCGATCTGCTCGATCAAACGAATGCCGCTACGACCGTTTTTCAGGCCGTCCCATGTCTTCTCCAAATCATTTCCCAAAGGGGAAACACATCCAATTCCGGTAATAACCACCCGTCGCTCGCTCATATCTTGCAGGAGCCTAGACAGCGAACCGACACCCACGCAAGCAATAGAAATTTGTCAAAAAAAAGCCGGGCTCAGGCAGCCATGCGAACCACCGCATAAAGGGCCGCTGCCACGATCGCTAAAAGGCTAGCCGAACCCACCACCCGATCCGTCAGGGTCATGCGCGGACGCAGCACGGAACCGGATTTTGGAAACACGATCACCGCATAGGCCATGCCTGCCAGCAGGCCGCCAAAGTGCGCCGCATTGTCGATAAAACGATAACCCACCAAGCCGATCAGCCCGGTCATCAGCACCCCGCCGACCAGGCGACGCCGCGAGCTCTTCGGCACCAACTTCGAATGCAGTGTTTCAAACACTAGTAGGAAGCCCAGCCAACCCATCAACCCACCCGAGGCTCCTACCGAAGTCGCCTCCGGCATAAACCGCGCCGAAGCCTCCCCGCCCACCAAGGCGGAAAAAAGAAACACCATCGCCAAATGCGGCCAACGCGCGAAGACCTCCAGCCGTTTCCCCAAATACAGGAGCGCCAACCCGTTCATCACGAAGTGGATCACGCCGCCGTGCAGCATCGGTGCGGTCATGAGCCTCCAGTATTCACCATCGCGGTAAGCCGGCTTCACCAGCCCCGCATCCGTCACCGTATCATGGAAGCCAATGATCGATCCATCGAACCAGACCTGCGCAGCAAACACCAAACCGAGCACCCCGATCAGCGCCCAGGTCACAGGGGCCTTCTGTGCATGGAGCCACGTTTCGAAACGGATTAGCGAAATCAGCGGAACCTCAGCTCCGCCATTGCGCTTGATCTCACGCATCCGTTTTTGCGCCTGATACCAAGGAATGAACGCGAACACCAAAAAACCTAACAGTGAGATTCCCACCGTCGTGGAGGCGGATAACACGCTGACGATCCATTTTAGCTCGGAGAAAAATCCCTCGTCCAGACCACTCGCTTGCTGCCTCGCCTGATAGACACGCCACGCATTGAAAGACATGTAGGCCAGCAGCACGAACACCCCGCCGCCGAACCATTTCATCCGGTGATTCGCATCCAGCAGATCATCCTTCGCCCACCCTTCACGCACCTTCGCGATCGGCTCGGTGAAAATCTCGATCTCCTCCGGGATCCGGCAGTATTCCGATTCCGGAGTCCACACCAGACTCAGCACGCTGTCCTTGTCCTCGCGTATCGTGCGGGAAAGTTCATCCAGCGAGCCACACGCATGCCGACCGCCTTTGCGGTCGATCCAGCCATAGCCTTCACCGGCTTTAGGAAACGCCTTGCGACGCGCCCACACCGGTAGATCTGTTTCAGCAACAGCTTTCTGATCTCCGGCGTTCACACCTTGCAAGCGTTGCGCTTACTCGGGTTTGTCCGCCTTGTTTTCCTCAGCGGGAGCGGATTCCTCCGGAGTCTCAACTGTGTCGGCAGCTTCTTCAGCAGTTTCCACCGCTGCGTCTACGACTTCTTCAGCAGCCTCTTCGGCAACAACTTCTTCAGTCGCTTCGCTCACTCCTTCAGCAGCTGCGTCAACAGCACCTTCGGAAGCCTCTTCAGCAGGAAGCTCGTCAAGCAGGGAGGCCGGCGTATTCTCCACCTCTTCCTCCGCGGCTTTTTTCTCCACCACTTCTTCCTTCACCGGCTCAAGCAGCGACTTCTGCTGCGATTGCTTTCCGATCAGGATCGCCAGCACAAGGCTGAGGATGAAGAACAGTGAACCGAGATAAACCGTGCCTTTCTGAAGCACGTTCGTGGTCCGGGCACCGAAGACTTGGTCAGTCACGCCACCACCGAAGGCGGCTCCGAGACCTTCCTGTTTTGGACGCTGCATCAAGATCAGCAGGGACATCAGGAGACAGACGATGACGAAGACGACAAGCAGCAGGTTAATGCTGATGCTGAGCCAGTTAATTGCGGCGAAAATCATGGGCGGCGGAATATGGGTAGGTGCCCCCACCTTGTAAAGCAGGGACTTTCCGGTTTTTTACACCTCGGAAAAGCTCTCAGGGAATCGCCCCGGCAGCTTGCACGAGGAAGTGATTCAGAGCGATTTGATCCAGTCCGCCACCTTGCGATCATCATTACCCGCAGCCCATACGCGACGTAGGAAATCTGCCGGGTGCAAGCCGCCGTTCTCCCTCAGGAACCTCCGGTCCCCGCCGCAGCCGAACATCAAATCGGGATCCAGCTCGCCGCGCAGCTTCGCACGCGCCTTCGCCAGGATGCGCGGAAAATACACTATTCCGTCCAGCTCGCTTTGCTTCGAGGGAATATCGTCCCTGCAAATCACCGCCTCACTCCATTGTCCTCCCTGCTCCACGAGGAAATAATCCCTCCTTACCGCCGCCACCAACAGTGCGGTGTGCGGAGAAGGATCATCCCCGGCCACATGGTCTTCCACGAAATCGTAAAACTCCCGCTTCTTGTATCCGATGCTCTTCAGAAACTTCAGCTCCTTTGCGGAGTAGCCTTTCTCATAATCAAACCCGCCCGCAACCTCTTCCGCCGCGCAGCGCGCGAAGAGTTCCATAAAAGTATCGTTCCAATGCATGCCGCCAATGGACCCCCCTTGTGCACTTTTGCCAACGGATTTTTATCGCGGCCACCCCGCCTCACCCTTTTCATAGCTCCACCCCATGATCTGGAAAACCGCCACCCGCTGCCTTGATCTCTCCCGCCGCGCCCAAGTCATGGGCATCCTCAACACCACCCCGGACTCCTTTTCCGATGGCGGGAATTTCACCTCCCATCACACAGCCCTCGCCCATGCTCGGGAAATGATCGCCGCCGGAGCCGCCATCATCGATGTCGGCGGCGAATCCAGCCGCCCCGGCGCCGACCCCGTGAGCCCCGAGGAAGAAATTTCCCGCACCGCCCCCCTGATCTGTGCGGTCCGTGCCGAGTGGGATGGCTTTATCTCCATCGACACCACCAAGGCTGCCGTCGCCCGCGAAGCCCTCAACGCCGGAGCCGATATCGTCAATGACATCTCCGGCCTCACCGCCGATCCGGAAATGCCAGCCCTTTGCGCCGCCACCTCCTGCGCAGTCGTCGTCATGCACATGCAGGGCAGCCCGGGAAACATGCAGGACTCCCCCAGCTATGCTGATGTCACCGCCGAGATCCGCGCCTTTTTCGAGGAACGCCTCGCCACCCTCACCGCCGCAGGTATCGATCCCTCACGCCTCTGCTTTGATCCCGGCATCGGCTTCGGGAAAACCCTGGAGCACAATCTCACCCTCCTGCGCCACCTCCCCTCCCTCGCCCCAATCGGCCACCCGCTCCTGCTCGGCATCTCCCGGAAATCCTTTCTCTCCAAGATCAGCGACTCCCCCAGCCCCACCGACCGCGACGCCGCCACCATCGCAGTCACCGCCCTCGCGCGCCGCCAAGGCATCATGCTCCACCGCGTCCACGACACCCCCGGCAACCTCCGCGCCCTGAGAGCTACCGAAAACCTCTTCCTTGAATTTTGAGATTTGAAGTTTGAAAGTTGAGAATACCAGCTACACCAACCACATGGAAGACCTCCGCGAACACGGCCCGCAGCCTCTCGACACCCTCATGGAAAAATGGGGACTCAGCAATCACCTCCTCGTGGACACCTCCACCGAGCAGCTCAACCACAAGCAAGTGCAGAAAGCCCGCAAAGGCCGCCAACTCACCCTGGCCATGATGCAAAAGGTCTGCCGCGCCTTCAACATCGCCATCTGGAACACCCACCTCACCAAGGAGCAGAAGGAAACCTACTTCGAATACATGCACCGCCACCTCTTCAACTACGCCAAAGGCTACGACGCCGATTGGGTGGATCCGAATGAAGAGATTTATCCGAAGGGATAGCAGTGGAACGCGGACTTTAGTCCGCAAGCCAAAGGAGCGCTCAGCAGCCGCTCTCCCACAGCCACTCCAGCGAATACGGCGAGCCTTCGAAGGTCCAGATCGACCCGTCGATGAAGCGGTGTTCTTGATCCAGGCCGTCAATGCGCTGCATTTCTTCTTCCGTGAGCGTAATGTCCGCCGCTTCCAGGTTTTTCCGCTGCCGCTGCGGATTCGTGGATTTCGGGATCGGGTTGGTGCCTCTCTGCACGGCCCACGCGAGGGCGATTTCCGCTGGGGAAACTCCATGCGCTTGCGCGATCTCGGCCAGCACTGGGTCTTTGAAAATATCGGGTGTGTTCTCGCCCTTTTCCTTGCCGCTTCCCAGCGGTGAGTAGGCGGTCAGGTGCATGCCGTGCTTCTTGCACGCGGCTAACAGATCGTTCTGGTTCAGAAATGGGTGGGCCTCCACTTGATTCACCTCCGGAGGATGGCTCGCCGTGGTGACAATTTTATCCAGATGCACGGGATTCAAATTTGAGACGCCGATGTGCTTGCATAACCCGGATTCCACCGCTTTCTCCATCGCTTTCCATGTCTCAGTAAGTGGCATCTCCTCTGGAGTGAGGAAGTCCTCTCCTTTTTCAGGAAAATGAACGCCGGGCTTCAGCGCGATCGGCCAGTGGACGAGATAGAGATCCAGATAATCGAGCTGGAGGTCGGCAAGTGTCTGTTTCAGCGCGGGCAGCACGTCCTCCGGTTTGTGTGCATTGCACCAGAGCTTGGAAGTCACCCACACGTCCTCGCGTTTCACTTTCCCGCTGCTGAAAATCTCGGAAAACGCCTCACCGATTTCCTTTTCGTTTCCATAGACCGCCGCGCAGTCGATGTGCCGATAACCCATCTCGATGGCGCTTTTGACAGCCCCCGCGACCTCGCCCTTACCCGCCTGCCAAGTGCCCAACCCGAGCGCCGGCATGGTGTCTCCGTTCCTCAATGAAAGTATTTTCTGTGACATGCTCCAAGTTTACCGCATACGCTCGCAGTGCAAGGCGCTTTTGAAAACACCGGCTTGCAGCACCGCAGCGGCTCAAGAACACTCAGCCACCTTGCAAAGCGAACCGTCACCTCCCCAACAGCCATGGCACATCATCGGTCAGGGCCTCGCCGGCACCTGCCTTGCTTGGGAATTTCTGCGCCGGGACATCGCCTTCAAAATCTCCGATCCCGGCCACGGCGGCAGCAGCCGTGTCGCTGCCGGACTCATCAATCCGATCACCGGGAAGAACTTCGAACCGAGCTGGCGCATCGACGAATTCCATCCCAAAGCCATCGCCTTTTTCCAGAAAACCGAAGCCATACTCGGCGCCACTCTCTGGCATCCAAGACCCATTCTCCGCCTCGCTTCCTCGGATAAAGAATGGGCGAAGATCACCTCGAAGCTCAAGCTCCCCCACATCCGTCCTTGGCTTTCCGGAAACAACCCGGCCATCCACCCCGGGTTCATCGGGGCCGTAGAACTCACCGGCGGTGGGCGCATCGATACCGCGAAGTTCATCGAACTCTCCGCCCAATATTTTTTGCAGAAGGGACTGCTCTCCACCGAAATCATTTCCGCCCCCGGCCCCTCATCCATCCTCTGCCAGGGAGCCGTCGGACTCATGGAAAACCAGCTCGGCCAGCACCGCTGCGCGAAGGGCGAAATCCTTACGGTGCGTGCCGATTGGCCGCAGAGCCACATCCACATCGGCGCAGGCGGCTGGCTTGTCCCGATCGGTGGTGGCCAGTTCCGAATCGGCTCCACCTATGAGTGGAATCAGCTCGACGAATCACCCACCGCCGCCGGGCTGGAACGGATTACCGGGATCGCGCGGAAATTGGGTGGAGAGGATTTCAAAATCACCGCCCACGTCGCCGGAATCCGCCCCATCCTCCGCCGCAGCGAGCCCCTAATCGGGAAAAACCCGGACGGCCAATGGATTTTCAACGCGCTCGGTTCCAAAGGCACACTCTACGCGCCGGAAATGGCCTCGATGCTCACCGATTGGATCACCCAGGATCGGCGACCTGAGGAAATCTTCATCTACCCCACCGCCTGACCATGCCCGACTTCCCACCACACCCCACCGAGCTCCTCCACCTCCTGCTCCGGGAGAAGATTTCACCCGGCGACACGGTCATCGACGCCACCGCCGGCAACGGCCACGACACGATTTTCTTGGCGAAGCTGGTCGGTGAAACGGGCACCGTGATTGCCATCGACATTCAGGAAAAAGCCATCGCCGCCACCCGTTCGCGCCTCGAGACAACAGGCCTGTCCTCCCGCGTTTCGCTCCACTGCACCACTCATACCGCCATCGCAGAGATCGCCTCCGGGACCACTCCCAGTGCCATTATTTTCAACCTCGGCTACCTGCCCGGCGGCGACCGTAGCATCACCACAAGCACCACGGAATCCCTCACCGCCATCACCGCGGCGGCGGATATGCTCGGCCCACGCGGTGCGCTCGCCATCACTTGCTACCCCGGCCACCCCGGCGGTAAAGACGAAGCCTCGGCTGTAGCGGAATTCATCGTGTCACGCAACGACCTGCGCAACGCACGCTACGGCCTGATCGGCACCCTCAGCTCCGCACCTTTCCTCCTGCTTTCCGAGAAACGTCCGTGATCCCCCCATCTTCAAACTTGCCCCCCCCCAAGTCCGGAGATAGATCTCTTGTGTAGTTTATGAAAACAAAATCCCTCGCCCTGCTGCTCCTACTCGCCGTCATGCCAATCCAGGCACAGGAGGACGCGAGCAAGAACTCCGATGTCGATTCCCTCCTCCCCGCCCAAAAGGAATTCCTCAACATGCCCGCCGATGACCGGAAGAAATTCGTCGAGCACTTCGGAGAGGCCTCTCGTTATTTCCAACAAAAGCGGATTTTCGAATGCCTCGATGAACTCCACGAAGCGGAAAAGATTTTCTCCGACAGCGCGGAACTCCTGAACCTCCGCGGCTCCTGCTACGTGGAAATGCGCGCCTTCGACAAGGCCATGGTCGCTTTCCGCAAAGCCCTTGAGTTCAACCCACGTAACACCAGCGTCAAATTTAACATCGCCGAGGTGCTTTTCGTCACCAAGCAATGGCAGGAATCCCACGATCTGTTCGAGCAGATCCTCCGCGAGGTACCAGAACAAAACACCTCACTCACCCGTCTCGTGGAGTTCAAGATGCTCCTGTGCAAGAAGAAGCTCGGCCGTAACGACGAAGCCCTGATCCTCGCGGAAAAATACGATTTCCTCGATGACTCCCCCTTCTACTATTACGCCAAAGCGGCCATCGCCTACGATGAGGATGACTTGCTCGAAGCCGAGCAATGGCTGGCTCGAGCGAACCGCATCTTCCAGGATCCGAACATCATCTCCCCTTGGCAGGACACCCTCGTCGAGTTCGGCTACATCAAAAGCTTCTACGGCGACGACGAGCCCCCCGCAGTAGTGCCTTAGGGATCACAGAGCGCCCTTCAAGGGGCGCGCCCCTCACACCTGAAGACCCGCCACCATCGCGTGGAAGGCCGCTGAGACTTTGTTCTCCTTCGGATCCATCAGAGCCACCGGCCTGCCCTTGTCGCCGCCGCGCCCGGTAGGTTGATCGATCGGAATCTGAGCGAGCAGCGGGACGTTCATGTCCTCCGCCTCGCGCACACCGCCTTCTTCGCCGAAAAGGTAATAACGTTTCCCCGCATCGCACTCGAACCAAGCCATGTTCTCGATCAGCCCGAGGATCGGCACGTTCACCTTCGCGAACATCGCCACCGCCTTGCGCGCATCGATAAGCGCCACTTCTTGCGGGGTCGTCACGATCACGGCGCCGTCCACCGCTACCGTCTGCACGATGGTCAGTTGGATGTCGCCCGTGCCCGGTGGTAGATCGAGCACCAGCACATCGAGTTCGCCCCATGCGACCTGACGGAGAAATTGCTGAGTGTAACGCGTCGCCATCGGCCCGCGCACGATCACCGGAGACTTGTCCTCCAGTAGGAAACCCATCGACATCAGCTTAATCCCGTGCGCCTCGATCGGGATGATCTCGTCATGCTCGTTTGCATCCGGCCTTTCATTGGTTCCGAACATCTGTGCGACCGAAGGGCCGTAGAGATCGCAATCGCACAGCCCGACTTTCAGCCCGCGCGCCGCGAGAGCTACCGCCACGTTTGCCGCGACCGTGGATTTCCCGACCCCGCCTTTGCCTGAAGCGATTGCGATGATGCGCTTCACTCCGGGGATCGAACTTTTCCCGACCGCTCCCGCAGCCGCTTCCGGAGCATCCTTGACTTGGATGTCGACCTTCACATTCGAGATACCCGCCATCCCGTCGAGCACGGCATGGATGTCTTGGAAAATTTGCTGCGGCACTTTCGCGTCCTTGGTTGCCACCTCGATCCTGACGGTCGCCTCACCACCTTCCACTTCCACTGCCTTCACGAGCCCGAAGGAAACGATGTCCCTCGAAAAACCCGGATACTTCACCTGCTTCAGCGCTTCTTTGATCTGCTCAACGTTTGTCATGTCCGCGCCCACTCTCCGCGTTTTCCCAGCCAACGCAAGTCCGCCTTCCCCTCCTGCCTCGATCCGCTATCTTTCCCGCCTCTTGATCTCGCCTTCGCAAATCATTCTCGCCGTCCTCCCGGTCTATCTCCTGATGGCCACCGGAGCCGTGCTCAGGAAAACCCGCATCCTCAAACGCGAACACGATGCCGGAATCATGCACATCGTATTTTCCGTGATGCTGCCCTGCTTCATCCTGGATCGCACCCTCGGCGAGGATATCCTGCAGAATTTCGGCACCCTCACCACCGGCGCTGGACTAGGTTTCCTTTTCATCGTCACCGGCATCGCCATCGGCTGGATCGGCGCAAAATCCATCGGCCTCTCCCCCGGCAAGGGCTTTCGCACTTTCGCCCTCGCATCCGGCTGCCAGAACTACGGTTTCGCCGCCGTCCCCGTCGTCGAGATTCTCTGGGGCAGCTCCGCCGTTGCGCTACTTTTTGTCCACAACATCGGTGTCGAAGTCGCCATCTGGTCGGTCGGTGTCATGATCCTCTCCGGGGAAAAAGGCATTCAGTGGAAACGCCTCATCAATGGCCCCATCATCGCCGTCGCACTTGCACTCACACTCGTAACCCTCGGCGTGGATGACAAAGTCACCGGCCCCATCCGCACCACCCTTTCCATGATCGGCATCGGTGCTTTCCCCATTGCCATCCTCATGACCGGTGCCTCCATCGCCGATCTCGTGGGCACCGAAAAACCCTCGTGGAAAATCGCCCTCGCTTCCTGCATCGTGCGCCTCGTCGTCGTCCCCGTCATTATCATCCTCTGCGCGAAGTTTATCCCCATGTCGGTCGAGCTCCGCCAGATCCTCGTCGTCCAGGCAGCCATGCCCGCCGCCCTCGTGCCGATCCTCCTCGCCCGCATCTACGGCGGCCAGCCCGGGGTCGCCGTCCAAGTCGTCGTCGCCACCACCCTCGTCTCTCTCATCACCCTACCTTTCCTCATCTACCACGGCGCGCGGTTCCTCGAGTTGGTCCCTCCCGCTCGCTGACCCCTTCACTCCCCCGAATCACCCTTGCCCTGACCCGCTTTGCTGCACACGCTGGAGCCCGTCCATGCCAGATTCGACACCTTCCAGCTCCCCGAAAAGCATCTCCCTGCAGCCCGCCATCGATGGCCAGCTCTCCCCTTCCGAGCGCACCTCTCTCTACAAGCGTTTCCTCGAAGTGGAGCAAGAGCGCATTCTCGCCCGCCACCGCGATGGTGCAGGCGGCATCGAAATCGCCAGCGCACGCTCGGCCGTCATCGACACCCTCCTTTCCGCCATCCTTGCATCGACCCTGAAAAGCCAGAATGTCGACAGCTCTACCCTCTCCCTCGTCGCCATCGGCGGATACGGCCGCGGCACGCTCAATCCCGGCTCTGACATCGACCTCCTCTTTCTCCTCCCCCGCGCCTCAAACCGCCTCCCCAAAAGCGTCCAGGAACTCGTCCAACGCGTCCTCTACCCCCTCTGGGACATGGGATTCAAGGTCGGCCACGCCGCTCGCTCCATCAGCGAATGCATCGCCGAGGCCCGTGCCGATCAACAAAGTTTCACCGCCCTCATGGACACACGGTTGGTCGCGGGGAACGAAAAACTCTACTCCGATTTCCTCACCCGTTTTGAAAAAAGCTGCACTGGAAAAGGCCAGAATACCTTCCTCGAAACCCGCCGCCGTGACCTCCGCTCCCGCTACGAAAAAAGCTCTCACACCGTTTTCCTCCAAGAGCCCAACGTGAAAGAATCCTGCGGTGGACTCCGCGATTACCAAAACATCCTCTGGGTCTCACAGGTCAAGACCGGCTCGCGCAGCCTCCGCAAACTCGTCGATGACCGCCTCATCACCGCCAACACCCTCCGGGAAATCGAAGAAGCCTATGACTTCCTCATGCGCGTGCGCAACGAGCTCCACTATCACTCGGGCAAGTCCACGGACATCCTCACCCTCCAGCTTCAGGGCGTGGTCGCCACCGCCTTCAAATACCCACAGCGCAGCATCCTGCGCCGCACCGAGGCCTTCATGCGGGATTACTACCGCCACACCCGCCACCTCTACCGCCACACCAATTCCTTGATGGAGACCTTTCAGATCCAGCAGGACACGATCGCGGAAAGCGGGGTTGGTTCTTTCCTTACTTTCCGCAAAAAGATCAAAGAAGAGTTCGACGGCTTCATCGCGAAGGGCGGGCGCATCTACCCTGCCAACCCGGACATCTTCAAGCAGGACATGCATCGCATGATGCGCCTCTTCCAGCACACTCAGCAACGCAACCTCCGCCTCTCCCCTCAGATGCGCCGCCTAGTAGCCAGCCACTGGGGTGATATCGACCGCCCTTTCCGCTACCTCAAGGCCAACCGCGAAACCTTTCAGGCCATCCTCGAGCGCAAGGGCGAAGCCGCGAAAACCCTGCGCCAAATGCACCGCATCGGCTTCCTCGGGCGCTACCTCCCGGAATTCGGCGCGCTCGATTGCCTCGTCCAGCATGAGTTCTTCCACCGCTATACCGCAGACGAGCACACCCTCCGCTGCATCGATGAGCTCGACAAACTCCTCGAAAACACCGACCCGTCGCGCGAAGTTTTCCGCCGCTTCTTTCACCAGATCGTCGATCCCTACGCGCTCTACATCGCCCTGATCCTTCATGACACGGGGCGTTCGGAAAACTTCCGCGAGCACATTGATGGCTCCGCCCTGCTCGCCATCAAGCTCTGCTCACGCCTGCAGATCACCGGCCGCCGCCGCGCCTTGATCATGTTCCTGGTGGACAACCACCTCACCTTCTGGCGCACCGCCACTACGCGCAACCTCGAAGACCCGGCCGTGATCGCGGAATTCGCCGGTATCATGAAGACCGCCGAGAACCTCGATGCGCTCCTGCTTTTCACCTACTGCGATACCAGTGGCACCGCACCGGGCGCATGGAGCGGTTGGAAGGCCTCACTCATGCTCCAGCTCCACAAGGCCACCCATCGCTTCCTCGCGCAGGGCAAGGAAGGCTTCAAGCGCACGCTCGACGAAGACCGCCTCCAGCTACAAAAGGAAGTCACAGCCCTCATGCGCAGCGATTACCACGAGGACATCCGCGAGCATTTCAAGCGCACCCCGGTCGCTGCATTCGCCTACCGCGACGCACCAGCCATCCGCACCCAAGTCCGCACCGTGCGTCACTTCCTCCACGCGGAAGAAAAAGCCGAAAGCCCAGTGCCCTTCTGCATCAAATGGGTCGACCAGCCGGACAAAGGTTATTCCGAACTCATCCTCGCCACCCGCGATCGCCCCCTGCTGCTTGAGAAACTCTGCTGCGCTCTCGCTTCCGAGCAAATCAACATCCTCTCCGCAGACCTCTTCACACGCACCGACGCCATCGTCCTCAATATCTTCCGCGTCTGCACCACCAACTTCGAACCGATCTCCGATACCTTCACCCGCAGGCGCTTCAACGAGACCTTCACAAAAATCCTCCCGCTCGACCAATACTCCCCGGAGAAATACCTCAAGGTGAAGGCCAACTTCCTCAAGCCGCGCACCGAAACCGGAGTCTCCGTTCCTGTCCGTGCACGCGTATCAAACGATCTCCACTCCACCTGCACCACCGTGGAAATCCAAGCGCTCGACCGTATCGCGCTGCTCCATGACCTGTTCTACACCATCGGCGAAACCGGACTCGAGACCGTGCACGCCCGCATCTGCACCGAGAAAGGCGTCGCCATGGACACCCTCTACATCACCACCGCGGATGGCAAACAGGTCACCGATCCGGAGATGCTGAAATCCCTCGAAGAGCGTTTCAGCAGTCTAGTATCGAACCAACAGGCCTAAGCGTTCTAACCCGGCGAGCCGCGGAACCATCCCGTGATGCTCGCCCGGGTTTTCTTCGCGGGCAGCACCTCGTGCCAGTGGTCACCGGCGAGGAAGCAGACCAGCGTGCCCATCCTTGGTTCCACCAATTCGAAAGCCCCCACCTTATCGCCGGGTTGGGTCCAGATTTTTAGCTCCCCGCCATCCCCCGGCTGCCAGTCGGCATTCAAGTAAAGAATCACCGTCACCAGCCGATCCATACTCTCGCGGTGCCGATCTAGGTGCGGTTTGTAAAAACCTCCCTCGGGATACACCGCGAAATGCCCCTCGTAATCCATCAAGCCTAGGAACAAGCCCCGGTTCAGCGCCACCCGCAGCTCCTCAAGGGTCCCTAGATATCTCCTCTGCCCCGCCGTCAGGCTCTCCTCCTCCAGCCACATCACATGATCCGTCCTCACATCCTCGCGGATCTTCAATCCCTCACCGCGTCCGACCCCCGCCCTGCGGAACTCGCCTTCATGCCAAGCAACGAGGCTCTCGCTCGATAGTTCTTCGGCCACAAAACGTTCCACGAAATCCGGCAATACACACCACCCCGATCGTTGGATATCATCGACCAGCTTCCCAAGAAATGATGTGGAGTGGTCGGTCAGTTGCGCGAAAACTCGACGGTTTCTCGAAGATCGGCGAGCAAAAATTTCGATAAAAACCGAATCGCCACTCCCAATGGGGGAAAGTGGTGGCCCAACCCGGATTCGAACCAGGGACACGCGGATTTTCAATCCGCTGCTCTACCAACTGAGCTATTGGGCCTCACAGCCTGCCCTCGGAAATAAACTCCCCTCGGGCGGGGCGCGAGTAAGTCCTCCATACAGGTTTTTGACAATCCAAAAATCCCATGATCCGAAAAATAATGTACAGTCCCCGTTGCCGCACGGTTTTACAGACGCGTCACCACGCCTCCCGCACATCCTCCCAGCCCGTGACAACCCCGTCACATTCCTCCACTCGCTCCGGCGCGCCACCCACTGTCCCTTGGTTCCCATCTCATGGAACTTTTCCTCATCGACGCCATCGGCCCCTTCTTCCGAAACTACGAGAAACGCCGTATCAACTGGTCAAAAATCCCCTTCCCCCACCTCAAAACTACAGGCCCCGAAGCGGAAACCCAATGGCAGCGCATCCATGCCGACCTCCGCCACTTCGCCACGGAGGTCTCCGCCCTCGGTTACAATGCCATCACCCTCGACGATCTCGCCCACCTCGCCACCCATCCCCTCCACGAGCCGGAGATCGCCGCAAACATCACCTATTTCAGGAAACAGTTCACTGCCCTCTTCGATATGCTCTCCGGCGAGTTCGGACTGAAAGTCTTCCTCACCAGCGACATCCTTCCCCTCACTCCCGCCATCGAGACTGCCCTCTCTGGTCGCCCGGATGAAACGGAGGCCTACTACCTATCTCTCGTCACCGGCGTCCTCGACGATTTTCCCCAACTCTCCGGCCTCATCCTGCGCATCGGCGAAAGCGATGGCAACGACGTCACCGACCCGATCCGCACCCGTCTCCACCTCCGCAATCCCCGCGAGACCAATCGTCTCCTCCGTAAGCTCCTCCGCGAGTTCGATTTGCGTGAAAAAACGCTCATTCTCCGCACTTGGACAGTCGGCGCGCACCGCATTGGCGATCTCATCTGGCACCGTGGCACCATGGCACAAACGCTAAACGGCATCACCTCGCCGAACTTCATCGTCTCCATGAAACATGGGGAGAGCGACTTTTTCCGCCATCTCCCGCTCAATAAGGCCTTCTTCCGCACCAGCGTCCCCAAGATCATCGAGCTCCAGGCACGCCGCGAATACGAAGGCGCCGGCGAATACCCCTCCTTCATTGGCCGCGATTGCGAACACTTTGCCCGCGAGCTAGAGAGCGCGGAAAACGTTATCGGCATGTCCGTCTGGTGCCAAACCGGCGGCTGGCACCGCTTCCGCCGCCTCGCTTTCCTCCCTGGAAACAAACATTCCGACATCTGGATCCGCCTCAACGTCGCTACCGCCATCCACATCTTCAAGCACCGCCACAGCGTCGAACAAGCCATCGAAGCCACGCTCGGCGCCGACCGCGCACCCGCCACTCTGGAACTCCTCCGTCACGCCGACACGGTCATTCACCAACTCCTCTACATCGAGGACTTCGCTTGCCAAAAACTCTTCTTCCGCCGCGTCCGCATCCCCCCCCTGCTCTACGTCTATTGGGACTACCTGTTCATCAACCACGCCGTCTCAAAAATCCTCCGCCATTTCGTCCCCGATCCCGAGCACGCCCTCCGCTCTGGTGCCGCAGCAATCTCCCTCTTCCCGGAGATGATTCGCCTCGCGGAGAAGGCGTCGCTCCCCACCGATGACATCGCCCACATGCGCGATTTCTTCTCCCTCCTCATGCTCGCCCGCCACTACTACTTCCTGCCCTTCGATGACACCCTCGCCGAGCGCATCCGCTCCGCGAAAAAAAATTATAAAAGACGCTACCCCGCAGAGATCCGCGAACGCTACCGCATCAAGATCTCCTTCAAGCCCTTTAAGGTCAAACGCCGCACTCTCTCCTGGGCTTCCTCCCTGCTCCTCCGCAAAAAACGCGGCTACCGCCTCATCGACCACCTCTTCACCCTCCACCTCCTCGGCTACGCCTTCCGCCTCTGCAAGCCCCGCACCCCCAAGGACATGCCGAAATTTCTCCGTAAATCTGCCATGGGCATCGACTCCCTCTTCAAATAGCAAGGAACCGCGATTCCCCTCCTCTTCAATTGGAGTTTAAAGTTTGGAGTTTAAAGTTTACGAAGCCTCATGCGGTTAGCTGTCCTCAACATCGTCGGCCTCTCGAAATCCCTCATCGGCGAGAACACTCCCGGCATCTCCGCCTTTGCGAGAAAAAACGGCCTGCAATCCTACGCCCCCGAGTTCCCCGCTCTCACCACCACCGCGCAGTCCTCCCTCATCACCGGCACCCCACCGGAGCAGCACGGCATCGTCGCCAACGGCTGGTACGACCGCGAGACCGCCGAAGTCCGCTTCTGGAAGCAATGCAACCATATCGTGCACGGCGAGAAGATCTGGGACACCCTCCGCAAAAGCGTGCCCGGCTTCACCTGCGCTAAGCTCTTCTGGTGGTACAACATGCACTCCAGCGCAGACTTCACCATCACCCCCCGCCCGCTTTACCCTGCTGATGGTAGCAAGCACTTCGACATCCACACCCAGCCGATGGGTATGCGCGATGAACTCAAGGCCGACCTCGGCGACTTCCCCTTCCCCTCGTTCTGGGGCCCCGCCGCCGGCATCCCCTCCTCCGAATGGATCGCCGCCTCCGCGAAATGGGTGGAGAAAAAGCACTCGCCCAGCCTCTCCCTCACCTACCTCCCCCACCTCGATTATTGCTTGCAGAAAGACGGCCCCGGCGCACCGAACATCCCCTCCGAGCTCCAAGCCATCGATCGTGTCATCACCGATCTGATCAATTACTACGAGTCCCGTGGAGTCAAAGTCCTCCTGCTCTCTGAGTACGGTATCTCCCCCGTCTCCCGCCCCATCCACCTCAATCGCCTCTTCCGCGCCAAAGGCTGGCTCTCCATCAAGGACGAACTCGGCCGCGAAACGCTCGATTGCGGTGGCTCGCGCGCCTTCGCCGTCGCCGATCACCAGATCGCCCACATCTATTGCAATGACCCCACTCTCATCCCCGAGGTAAAACAACTCCTCGAATCCACCCCCGGAATCGAAGAAGTCCGCGAAAAGAACCACGACCGCTCCGGCGACCTCATCGCCATCGCCACTCCGGATGCATGGTTCACCTACTACTTCTGGGAAGACGACAACCTCGCCCCCGACTACGCACGAACCATCGATATCCACCGCAAGCCCGGCTACGACCCTGCCGAACTTTTCATCGATCCCGCCATCCCCTTCCCCAAGGCAAGGATCGCCAAATTTCTCCTCAAGAAGAAACTCGGCCTCCGCGCCCTCCTCGATATCATCCCCCTCGATGCCTCCCTCGTCAAAGGCTCCCACGGCCGCGACAAGGTCCCCGCCTCCGAACAACCCGTCTTCATCGGTTCCAACCAATCCATCGCCAACGCCCGGGACATCCACGCAGAGATCCTACGGCATTTCCAGTAGCAGAGCCGAAACCCGGAAAACACACCCGGCGCCGTCTTTGAACTGCGGCAGATTCACCGTGAAAGGCGCGGCAGATTGAGGATTGTCACCCCACAAAGGCTTTCTTGTATTTTTCCCAGAGGGCGGGACAATCGACCGAATGAAGTCCCTTGTTGCCGTTCTCAGTGCCTTTTTGGAGAACCGCAGCAGCCGCACCAACTTAAAGGCGCTGGTGCGCTTGCTGGTGGTGCTGTTCACCTTAATCGCCGCCTACAGCGTGCTCTTCCACGTACTGATGGAGGGCGAGGGTCAGAAACACAGCTGGGCCACCGGGCTCTACTGGACCCTCACGGTGATGACGACCTTGGGCTTCGGCGACATCACCTTCCACGGCGACCTCGGCAGGATGTTCTCGGTGGTGGTGCTGATCAGCGGCGTGATGTTCCTGCTGGTGATCCTGCCCTTCACCTTCATCGAGTTCTTCTATTCTCCATGGATGCGCGCACAGGCATCGGCGCGCACCCCGCGGGAACTGCCGGCAAGCACCCGCAACCACGTCATTTTCACCTGCCACGATCCGGTCACCGTTGCGCTCATTCCCATGCTCGAAAAATACGGCCACCCTTACGTCATTCTCACCCCCTCGGTCGCCGAGGCACTGGAGCTGTACGAACAGGGAGTGCGCGTCGCGGTGGGAGCTCTCGACGATCCGGAGACCTATCGAAAAATGCGTATCGAGAATGCCGCCATGTTGATCGCGACGCGTTCGGATGTGCTCAACGCCAACATCACCTTCACCGCCCGCGAGATGAATGAGAAGGTCCCTATCATCGGTTCGGCGACATCGGATGCCGCGCGTGACGTACTTGAGCTCGCCGGAGCCACTCTGGTGCTCAGGCCGGTGCAGTCGATGGGGCAGGCGCTTGCCCGGCGCGTGCTCGGCAAGGACGCCGCCGCACATGTCATTGGCAAGTCAAACAGCCTGATCATCGCCGAGGCAAACGTGGCTGGCACCGAACTGGAAGGCTTGACCCTGGCCGACTCCGGGATCCGCCAGAAGACCGGCGTGAGCGTGATCGGGATCTGGGACCACGGTCGCCTGATCACGGTGGATGCCACCACGGTAATCGATTGCCAAGCCGTGCTGGTCATGGTCGGCACCGAGGAACAGATCGAGCGCTACAACGCCGAATTCAGCCGCCGGGAAAAAGAACGGGGACACGTCATCATCGTCGGCGGCGGAAAGGTTGGCCGTATCGCCAGTGACGAGCTTCGGGAGGCGGGCATGCAGCCGGTGATCATCGAGAAGCTCGCCGAGCGTGTCCGCGAGCACCCGGAGGCAATCATCGGGGACGCTACACACATGGATATATTGAAAGCCGCAGGAGCTAGAGAGGCTGCCACCGTCATCATCACCTCGCACGACGACGATGTGAACATTTCCCTAACCATCTTCTTCCGCCGCCTCCGCACCGACTTACAGATCATCTCACGTTGCACCCTAGAGAGAAATGTCAGGACCTTGCACCGTGCCGGAGCGAATCTGGTCCTTTCATCGGCCTCCATGGGTGCTAACACCATTTTCAACCTCCTCAGAAAGAGCGACAATGTCCTTCTCGCGGAGGGGGTTTGTATTTTTCCTTCTCCGGTGCCCGAGGCGATGGAAGGCAGGCGACTCATCGACTGCGCAGTGCGCAGCGAGACCGGCTGCACGATCATCGCGGTGGAGAGCCAAGGAGAACGCCTCGTCAACCTCGAGCCCGACACGGTGCTACCGACTGACGGCACCCTGCTACTGGTCGGTACGCTCGAAGCAGAGGAACGTTTCCTCAAAGCCTTCAAACCCGACCTCGCGCCGGAAGCCCTGAGAAGGAGTTGGCGCAGTTAGGGAGATATCGCTCTCCCATCCCAGGCAGCTCTTACTTCCCCTCCGTGTCCCAGCACAAAAAAGGCGACCCGCAGGCCGCCTCTTGAATCGTTGGATTTCCCTGAGGGAAAAATATCAGAACGGGATGTCGTCTTCTTCCGCGTAATCATCAGCAGGAGCGGCGGAACCGCCCTGGCGAGATGAGGAACTTCCCTGGGAATCATCATTGCCCTGGGAGTAGCGGGAAGAGGCACCACCCTTGCCATCCGGAAGGAACTGGAGGTTATCTGCGACGACTTTGAGCTTGCTGCGCTTTTGACCGGTCGCTTTGTCGTCCCAGGTGTCCATCTGGAGTCGGCCTTCGATGAAGACGCCGCGTCCTTTGCTCAGGTATTTCTGAGCGTTCTCCGCGCTGCTGCCCCAGACGGTGACGTCCACGAAGGTCGTCTCGTCTTTCCATCCACCATTGCCATCCGAGACCTTGCGGTTCACGGCGACACCCAGATCGGCCACTGCGGATCCTTTCGGAGTATGACGCAACTCAGGGTCGCGAGTCAGGTTACCGAGGAGCATCACTTTGTTCAGGTTGGCCATATCAGGGGAATTTTAGCGTTTTAGGGAAGTGGAAAAGGAACAGCGGCGTATCACCGCAGCACTTAGGCTACGCGGTTGAACTGATTCAGGTAAACCGAATCGTTGAGGGAAAGTTTCTCGCGGATCTTGGCGATGCAATCTGGCTCACCGGTAAGGGTGTAGGTCACGTAATGTGCACCTTCGATCTTGCGCGGCGCATAGGCGAAATCCTTGCGGCCGAGGTTGTCGATCTTTTCGACTTTGGCTCCTTGGGACTCCATGTCCTTGGAAATGGCGGTGACGAGGTCATCCATGGTGCCCTCTTGGTTCTTCGTCGTCAGGACAATCAGACCTTCGTATTTGCGGCTCATCTTCTTCTTTTTCGGTTGGTTGGTTGCGCGGAGGTTTCACCCGCGGAGTATTGAAACGGTTCGATGCCAAGGCGATGCCTTGGGAGCGCGAAAACTGCACGGCTTCGCGGGCGGTGGCAAGCATGTTTTCAAGCCCTTCCTTCTCATCCGGAGCGAATTTCCCCAGTACATGCCCGGTCATCCCCCCGGGATCCGCCCCCCCGATGCCCATCTTGAGCCTCGGGAAGCCATCGCCACCCATGTGTTCGATGATCGACTTGATCCCATTGTGCCCGCCGGCCGAGCCTTTTTCGCGGAAACGTAGATGGCCGAGCGGCAGTGCGACATCGTCATAAACTACCAAGATCCGATCTAACTCCCATTTGTAAAAGCTCGCCAACTGCCGCACTGCGCGGCCGCTGAGGTTCATGAATGTCTGTGGCTTCATCAACAGCGTGCCGTCCGGGAGCTTGGCGATGTGGGATTGCCACTTCGGCTCGGACTTGAAGACTACACCCGCCGCCAGTGCCATGCGATCCAGCAACATGAAGCCGACGTTGTGCCGGGTTTCCTCATACTGTCTGCCGGGATTTCCCAGGCCGATGATCAATGAAATACTCATGCTGTTTTTTCAATCTGCTACGCGGTCCTATCAAACAAAAACGCCCGGGGCGATATGCACCGGACGTTTTGTAAAATCGAATGGATCGAATGAAACTTACTCTGCTGCTGCAGGAGCTTCTTCTTCGGCCTTCTGGGAAGTCGCAGGAACTTCTGCGGCTGCGTCGGTGCCAGATGCTTCTTCGGAAACGAGGGCGGCTGGCTTGCCGATGTGAGCAACTACCACTTCGCCGCTGT
Source organism: Luteolibacter sp. (assembly GCA_039978775.1). GTDB lineage: Bacteria > Verrucomicrobiota > Verrucomicrobiia > Verrucomicrobiales > Akkermansiaceae > Luteolibacter. Next base: position 112,584 of record JBDWAR010000010.1, read on the forward strand.
GGGTCGGGGTGACGCCTTTCGGGAAAGAAATTTCGCTGATGTGCAGCGAGTCACCGTCGTCGAGCGCGGAGATGTCGTGCTCAAGCTCGTCAGGGAGGTCATTTGGCAAGCAGGTGATCTCGATGGTGTGAGCGTATTGCTCAAGGATGCCGCCGGCTTTGACACCTTTGGACTCACCGGTGAGGTGGATCGGAATGTTTGCGGTGATCTCGGTCTTGTCGTTGACGGCAAGGAAATCTACGTGAAGCGCTTTGCCGGTCAAAGGATCGTGCTGGATGGTCTTGAGGAACACCGAACGAGTGCCTTCGCCTTCGACATCGAGGTTGATCAGGATGCTGTCCGAAGAACTGTGTGCGAGAAGCTCGGAGAAAGTCTTTGCGTCGACTTTGAGGTTTTCGTTTTCAACACCGCGTCCGTAAACGACGGATGGAAGCCAGCCCTCACGGCGCATCTGCTTGAGTTTTCCTGAACCGCTGCGAAGGCGCGGTGCCGCTTTGAGTGTGGTTTTCTTGGACATCTTGAAAAATCGGTTGGTGGTGGAGCTTCTCGGTTGGTGGTCGACCCCCCAATTAGCGGCGGATCATCGTTCCCGCAGTGGCAAATAGCTCATGCGGGGCGCGTTCTTTAAACGGCAAAACGCTTCTTGTCAAAAATTTGTTCGGCCTTTCAGCAGGAAGTTTTCGTTTTCTCGACCCCAAGCATTTTTCAGACGAAGGTATCTGGCGTGCATATCGTCATCGCGTCGGACAAATTCAAGGGCTCCCTCACCGCCCGTGAGGCCGCCAAAGCCATATACCACGGCTTTTCTAGCGTTTTCACCGAGGCGACCTTCGAACTCCTACCCATGGCCGACGGCGGCGAAGGCATCCTCGATGCATTTCTAGCCAGCGTGGAAAATCCACCCACCCCCACCGAAACAACCGTCCGGGACGCGCTGGGACGCTCCGTTTCGGCAAATTGGCTGATGCTCGAAGACGCCACCGCCATCATCGAATCATCACAAGCAAACGGCCTTTGGCGCATCCCCAAGGATGAGAGGAACCTGCTGCGCGCTTCCACCTTCGGGGTCGGCCAGCTCATCCGCGAGGCAACGGAAGCAAAAGCGCGCCGCATCATCATCGGCCTCGGCGGCAGCGCCACCAACGATGCCGGCCTCGGCATGGCCGCCGCACTTGGTTGCCGTTTCCTCAATCACCAAGGAAATCCGTTAGATCCCATCCCGGAAAATTTTACCGCGATCCAACACATCGACCGATCGGAAATGCCTGCCCTGCCACCTATCACCGCCGCCTGTGATGTAGCCAATCCCCTGCTCGGTGCACGTGGAGCCACCCGGATCTATGCTCCACAGAAAGGCCTCCGCCCCGAAGACCTCCCGTTTTTTGAAAACTCCCATGCCCATTTCGTAAAGCTGGCAAAAGAAAACCTAGGCACAGATTTCAGCGACGTTCCCGGCGCAGGTGCTGCAGGTGGCTTGGGATTCGGACTCATGACTTTCTGCGCAGCTACTCTGGAATCCGGATTCCGTTGCATCGCCGCGACCCTCGGAGCAGAGGCACGCCTTTCCAAAGCCGATCTCATCATCACCGGAGAAGGCTCACTCGACGCCCAAACACTGGAGGGCAAAACCCCGCACGGTGTATCCCTATTCGCCAGAAAGCACGGCATCCCAGTTTTCGTCCTCGCCGGATGCCTCGCCAATGAAGAGCTCCTCCAGCCTCATTTCGATGGCATTGCCACCATCACCAGCCACGACATATCTCTGGAACAAGCCATGGCCGAAGCACCCGCATTACTCGAACTTGCCGCTCGCCACCTGGCACTCAGCCTGAAAATGCCATGAAGCCCTCCGCAATTTCTGCCAAAAATTCCGCAACGCGTGTTCCTTGTTGGACGAAAGCCCTCTCCTACCCCTAACCTCCCCCCCGATGACTTCCGATATCCCCACCGCCATCTCCGATCCCGTCAATGCCAAGATCCTCGCCGTCTCCGAAGACCTCATCGCGGGCTTCCAGCGCGAGCCTTTCCAGCTCATTGCCGAAAAATCTGGAGTCCCGCTCGACACAGTCATCGAACGCATCCGCGCCATGCTTGAGGCCGGCATCATCCGCCGCGTCCGCCAGACCATGCTCGCCACCAAGCTCGCCCACGGCGCACTCGTCGCATGGAAAGTCCCGGAGGAAAAACTCAATGCCGCCTTCGATTTCATGGCGAAGGATGACCCCTTCTCCGGCCACGTCGTCATCCGCTCCACCGATTCCGAAGTCTCCGGCTCCGGCTACCGCCTTTGGACCACCCTCAAAGTCCCGGTCGGCGAATCCCTAGATTTCCACGCCACCAAGCTGCTCGAACTCACCGGCGCCACCGAATACCTTCTCATGCCCGCCAACGGGGTCTTCGCCCTCGGCGTCGGCCACATGCGCCGCAAAGCCATGGAGCCCGGCGAGAAAGCGGATGAACCCGCCGTCATGATGACCACAGTCCCGGCAGACCTCTCAGATGAGGAGTGGGAAATTCTGCTCGTTCTCAAAGAAGAACTCAGCGCAGATGAAATCAATGAGAATCCATGGGCTGGCCGCGCCGAACAAGCGGGCGTTTCACTCGACCGCTTCTGCGAAGTCGCCGAAGCACTCAATGAGAAAAAAGTCATTGGCCGTTTCTCCACTTTCCTCGAACACGTCAAGCCATCGGAAACCGGCGAACGCGTCACCCGTTTCAACGGACTCTTCCACTGGGCAGTCCCCAAAGGCCGCGAGATCGAAGCAGGCGGCGAAGTCGGCCGTCACTTCTGTATGACCCATGCCTACTGGCGCGAAGGCGGCCCGCAATTCGGCGACGTAAACATCATGGGGGTCGTTCACGGCACCGAGAAACCCCGCGTGCTCGCGCACAAGGCCGCCATCGACAAACACCTCGAAGCCGCCGGCATCCCCGTCTCCTACACCAACGTTTTCTGGGGCGGCCGCTCCGAAATCAAACCCTCCGAGATCTCACCAAAGATCTACAAAGAGTGGCACGCGAAACACGCGTAACTGCGGCGTCTGACCCGCAGGCCGTGCTCACCGCGTCTCGCGGTGAGTCGCATTCACCACAACCCAAACTTCCCGTAGGCCATCGCATAGACGCCCATCAGGAAGTTTGCCACTGCGTGCATGATCACACAGGCTCCGAGGCTCTTGCTCCAGACGCATAACAGGTAGGTCAACGAGCCGTAGATGAAGGCTCCCGCCCAGTCGATGGGCGCATGCGCCACCATGAACAGCCCGGTGACGATCAGGTAGCTCTTCCAGTGCGCGCGGCCGAAGGGCTGCTTCCAGTAGTCGCCTTCCCAGTCCATGCAGAAGCGCATCACAAAACCTCGCCAGAAAATTTCCTCGACCAGCGCGACGACCACCGCCGCGCGCAAGAACCTCATCGAGAGCGACGCCCAATATGCCGCGGGATTCTCGAACATCCCCGGATCGAAGCCTTCATCCCGCTTCGCGATGCCCAGCGTTTTCATCCAGCCTTCAGTCTCCCCGGTCAACCCCCAGGCATCATAGAGCGTTGTCGGAAGCAGCCAGAAACCAATCCCCACCGCACCAAAAACCACGCCCGCCAGCGACCATTTCACGCTCCAGTTGAACGTGAAATATTTCCAATAATAGATCAGCAGCCCCAACGTCGCGACTGTCTGAAGCGGATAAATCCACTGCGCCACATCCTGCTTCCACCACGGCGCCGCCGGATGATCCCAGCCGAACAAGCTGTCCGCCAACTGGAGCAGAATCAGGAAAACCATGAACACCCCGAAAGGCACCACATGCGCCTTCGTGAGCTTATCAGGGTTTTTCAGATCAGTTTCCATCAACCCTCTTCCTTGAAGATTCGAGTTTGAACTTAAAGCTTCGAAACGAAGCGCTCCATCCGATTCATCGCCGTGCGCAGATCCTCCATGCCCGTCGCATAACAGCAACGCAAGAAGCCCTCACCGCTCGGCCCGAAAGCACCACCCGGCACTGCGGCGACGTTTTCCGCCTCCAGCAGACCCATGGCGAAATCCTTCGAGGAAAGTCCGGTTCTGCGGATATCCGGGAAAACGTAGAACGCTCCACCCGGCGTATGGCACTCCAGACCGATCTCATTCAGACGTTTCACCAGGAAATCCCGGCGCAGATGGTAGCTCTCCTTCATTTGCTGAACCTGCGGAGCCCCGTTTTCGAGCGCTTCGATGGCCGCATTCTGGCTCATGATCGGCGCACACAGCATCGAGTATTGGTGAATCTTCATCATCGCCTCGATGATCGGCTGCGGCGCACAGGCATATCCAAGGCGGAAACCGGTCATCGCGAAAGCCTTGGAAAAACCATGCATCAGGATCGTGCGTTCCTTCATGCCCGGCAGTGAGGCAATCGAGACATGCTTGATCCCGTCATAGCGCAGCTCACAGTAAATCTCGTCCGCCATCACGATCAGGTCGTGCTTGATCGCCAGCTTCGCGATCCCTTCCAGATCCTCCTGAGAGGCCACCGCCCCGGTCGGATTCGTCGGGAAATTCAACATCAGCACCCGGCTCTTCGGCGTGATCGCCTTCTCCAGAGCTTCGGGCTTGAGGGAAAATCCATCCTCTTTGGTCGTCTCCACTGGCACCGCCACGCCGTGGGCCATCACGATGCTCGGCGAGTAGGAAACGTAACAAGGTTCGTGGTAAATCACCTCATCACCGGGATTCAACAGCGCACGCAGTGCAATATCGATCGCCTCGGAAACCCCCACCGTCACCAATACTTCGCTCGCCGGATCGTAATCGATCTCGAACAACCCGCTGACATACTTCGAAATCGACTTCCGCAGGCTCAGCAAACCAAGATTCGCCGTGTAGGTCGTCTGTCCCTTTTCCAACGAATAAATCGCCGCCTCGCGGATGTGCCATGGCGTCACGAAATCTGGCTCGCCCACACCGAGCGAAATCACATCGTCCCTCCCGATCACTAAATCGAAGAAATCCCGGATCCCTGATCTCGGTATCGATGCCACATGGCGTGCTATTTTCCCTGAATAATCCATAAAATTGTCGCCCGGAAGCGGACGCGAATCAAATCCCCACCTTCCCGCCCCGTCAATCCCGCATTGGGAAAGTCCCTCCTATGGAAATTCCCGGTGGAGCTATTGTGAAAGATTTCGGAAATGAATCCGAAGTGTCATCCTGCCGCTTCGCGACACTTCGTGGCCTTGGCACCATTGCGCTAAATCTCTTGATTCCCGTGCCTGTGCAGCGCAGAGCAAATCCCAAGCAGTCCTACGATCCGATTGCTTTGCTCTTTCCTCACAAATAAAACCCATATTAAGCTCCCTCGCCCATGTCCACCGAAGCCATCCTATCCACCGCACGGCAATTCCTCGAGGTCGATCCCACCACGCCGATCACCATGATCCCCATGAAAAAGGGAGCCTCCGGCCGCACCATCGCCCGCGTCAAAACCCCCGTGCATGAAACCTTCATCGGCGTCCACTGGACCGATGAACGGGAGGACAACGAACAGTTCGTGCCCATCGCCGAGTTCCTGAAAAAAGCGCGCTTCAACGTTCCGGAAATCCTTTACGACCGCTCCCAGCACAGCGTCGCCCTGATCGAAGACCTCGGCGACGTGGATCTGCTCTCTCTCAAAGACACCCCGTTCAAGGAACGCCTCCCCTACTATCGCTCTGCCCTGGAGCAGGTGGATCGCCTCTTCTATGCCCGGGTTCCTAAAGATCTCGAGCTCATGCCTCCCTTCGATGCCGATCTCTACCGCTGGGAACAGAAATACTTCTTCGACTACTTCATCGAAGATTTTCTCAAGGAAAGCCCTGTCGCACTGGAGAAAAATGAAGCTTTCCTCGTGATGGCCGAGGGCCTCGGCGCTTCACACAAGCACCTCGTCCACAGGGACTTCCAGTCGCAGAACCTCCTCATCAAGGACGGGCAACTCTACATGATCGACTTCCAAGGCCTCCGCCGCGGCCGCCAAGAATACGACCTAGCCTCCCTTATTTTCGATCCCTACATGGATCACTCCGCCGACGAGCGCGAACAACTTCTCGATCTCTGGGAGGACATCTCCGATGAACGCCCGGAAACGTCCCTGTTCCACAAATGTGCCGCCCAACGCCTCATGCAGGCACTCGGTGCCTTCGGTAACATCATCGAAAACCGCAACGATGAATGGTATCGCCAACACATCCCGGTGGCGGTGAAATCATTGCTTCACGTCATCAAGGACACGGATATCGAAGATGCGCTCACACCCGTCCTCGAAAAGCATTTCCCGTAATCTACTTAGCAGCCCCTCTTGCTTGAAACTTGAAGGTTAGAGCAGGCAGCGCATCGGGATCATGTTCGAATAATCGAATCCCCGCTTCCTGAAGAATTCCTGGCTCTCCGCGCTGATCCTGTCGGTAAGCAGCGTGATCCGCAGGAAACCTTTTTGCTTGGCGAACTCGATCACGTGATCAACCAGCATCGTTCCGAAGCCCTGGCCCCGGTGATGCGGATGAATCACCACATCCTCCATCAGGATCACGAATCCGCCCCGTGCCGTGGAAATGGTGAACAGGGTGTTCACCATCCCGAAGATCCGATCATCATTCCTCACCACCGCAATCCTGCCCCGGCTCGGTTGCTCAAGAATTAGCCGTAACCCCCTCTCCTGCACCTCCCGATTTGGCGTGAAATCCCCATCGGACATGGAAAAAAGATCCATCACCAGTTCCGTAAGCGCCGGCAAGTCCTCAAGTGTCGCCATCTCCACCCTCAAGCCACCTTCCGCCTGATTCTCACCTTCGCGCAGCAATTCCTCGGATGTCGTCGCTAAATCCATTGCCCTGAGTTTGTGTGCATCCCACAGGGAAAATACAGGATAATTCACAAAAAAAATCTGAAAAGCCATCCCATGACTCCGGCTCATGCTCCGAATGGATTGCATTCCTCAAATTAATAGCCGGTTTTTTTTATATGGCACCCCCGATGCTATTTCGACGGTGAACTTCCCTTCACTACCCATGGTCGAACTGAACTCCGCAGAATTCTCCACCGAACAGAAAACCTATCTCGACGGCTTCGTCTCCGGTATCCTCCAAGGCCGCAGCCTGCCGTTTCTCGGTCAAGACGAGGAAGGACGCTTCACTGACAAACCCGAGGAAACCGTCTACGGCACCCCAATTGATGAGCTCTGCCGTGAGGAAGTCATCAAGCACACGCAGAACGGGCTCGATTGCTACTCCACCATGCTCGAAAACGCCGGCAAAAACGTTTTCCCCGATCCTGACAACGCCTTCCGTTACAAATTTCACGGCCTCTTCCACGTAGCTCCCGCCCAAGACTCCTTCATGCTCCGCTGCCGCATCGCCGGCGGTGCCCTGACCACCGGACAGTTCCGTGGCCTCTCACGCATCGCCGCAATGTACGGCCCCGGCCACACCGATCTCACCACCCGTGCCAACGTGCAAGTCCGTGAAATCGAACCAAAAGACTGCCCCGCCGTGCTCGATTCGCTCTCCGATCTCGGACTTACCTCCCAGGGATCCGGTGCCGATAACGTCCGCAACATCACCGCCTCCCCAACCACCGGCTTCGACCCCGACGAACTCATCGACGTGCTCCCCTATGCCAAGGCAATGCACCATTACATCATCCGCAACCGAGATCTTTACGGCCTGCCACGTAAGTTCAACATCGCCTACGATTCCGGCGGCCGCGTCTCCGCTTGCGCCGATACCAACGACATCGCCTTCTACGCGGTGCGCACCCAGAACGGGGAAATCGCCTTCCGCATGCAGCTCTGCGGCATCACCGGACACAAGCAGTTCGCCACCGATGCCGGGATCATCCTGAAACCTTCGGAAACCATCCCCGTCGCCGCCGCCATCCTCCGCGTCTTTATCGAAAACGGCGACCGCACCAACCGCAAGAAGGCCCGTCTCAAATACCTCGTCGATGACTGGGGTATCCCTCGCCTGCTTCAGGAGACCGAGAAAAAACTCACCTTCCCGCTCACCTTCACGCCAGTCGATTCCTGCCACGTGCCCACCCCGAAAGTAAAACACGGCCACCTCGGCATTCACAACCAGTCGGACGAGCTCAACTACATCGGCGTACAAGTCCCCGTCGGCCGCCTCACCTGCCAGCAGATGAGCGACCTCGCCGCCATCGCCGACAAATACGGTCGCGGCGAAATCCGCCTCACCGTCTGGCAGAACCTCATCATCCCCGGCGTTTCCACCGAAAACCTCGATGCCGCCGCCGCCGCCATCATTTCCACCGGCCTCGATTACCGCCCCGCCTCCATCACCGGCGGACTCATCGCCTGCACCGGCTCGCGTGGCTGCAAATACGCCGCCGCCGATACCAAGGGCAACGCCATCGACCTCGGGAAATTCCTCGCTGAAAAATTCGATCTCGATCACCCGATCAACATCCACCTCACCGGCTGCAACCACTCCTGCGCCCAGCACTACATCGGCGACATCGGCATGATGGGAGTCCCGGTGAAAAACGCAGCCGGCGAAACCGTCGATGGCTACAACATCGTCCTCGGTGGCGGAGTCGACGACACCCAAGCCATCGCCCGCGAGGTCTGGAAAGCCATCCCCTACACCGAGATCCCCGCCCTCATGGAGAAACTCCTCAGCCATTACCTCGCCACCCGGGAGCCTGGCGAGACCTTCATCAGCTACAGCAACCGCCAGCCACTGGAAACCCTCGTAGCACTGAATGCATGAATTCCACATCTCCCTTGAAAATTGAAAGTTGAGAATTAATGAGAAACCTCATCGACGAGCTCCTGGAACAGCAATCCACCCTCCAAACGCCCGTCGCGAAGTTTTCAGAAAAACACCACAACGAGCCGGATCTCGAGCCGCATTACCGCTCCCTGATCCCGCTTTCCAAGCCCGGTGTCGGCGAACAATACGCCTTCGAGGTTTCACTCGACCGCTGCACCGGCTGCAAAGCCTGCGTCTCCGCCTGCTCGTCACTCAACGGCCTCGATGAAGGCGAAACCTGGCGCGATGTCGGCACCCTGCTCGGCGGCTCGGAGGCTCCGAAATACCAGCAGACCATCACCACCGCCTGCCACCATTGCGAAGACCCCGGCTGCATGGATGGCTGTCCCGTCGGTGCCTACGAAAAGGATGCCGACACCGGAATCGTGCGCCACCTCGATGACCAATGCATCGGATGCTCCTACTGCATTTTGAAATGCCCCTACGACGTCCCGAAATATTCCAAATCCCGTGGCATCGTCCGCAAATGCGACATGTGCCACCAGCGTCTCGCCGAGGGTGAAGCCCCCGCCTGTGTCCAGGCATGCCCCACCGAGGCCATCCGCATCGTCAAACACAAGACCATCGGCAATCGCGACTCCGCCGAGATCTCGCTTTTCAAATCCCGGATCTTCGGAGACAGCTCCGCCATCCCGGACTCGCGCATCACCCTGCCCACCACGCGTTTCATTGGCCGGGAAACCCCACTCGCCGCCCACGCCGCAGACCGCGATGCACTGCACCCGGAGCACGCCCACTGGCCGCTCGTGTTCATGCTCGCCCTCACCCAAGCCGGACTCGGCCTCGCCGCCACCGCCGCCTTTTCCACCAGCCTTCCCATCCTCATCACCGCCGCCGTCCTTTTTAACCTCGGCATGGTCGCCGCCACCCTCCACCTAGGCCAACCTCTCAAAGCCTGGCGTTTCTTCCTCGGCCTCAAAACCTCCTGGCTGTCGCGCGAAATCCTCGCCTTCTCCATGGTGGCACCGCTGCCGCTCGTTCTGATTGGCCTGGAGCTCACCCCGGATTTTCCGTTCAAAGATCTCATCACGATGATCACCCTCCTCTCGGTCATCCCCGCCGCCATGGGTGCCATCTTCACCAGCGTGATGATCTACGTGGATACCAAACGCCAATCCTGGCGCTTCCCTCTCACCGCCACCCGGTTCTTCGGCACCTTCTTCTGCTTCCTGATCCTCGGCCTCGTCATCACCCGACCCGAGTTCGCCATCCTCGCCACCTTCGCGATCCTCCTAAAAATGATTCCCGAAGGGCGCGTCCTCAAAACCACCGATCCCGAAGATCCGGATTGGTCAGCAGACGTCCACTCCGCACGCCTTCAGTTGTTCCCACTCCGGAAAATCCTTAACGCTCGTTTTATACTGTCGTTCGTCGCTGCTTTCTGCGTGTTGGTTTCCCCATGGCTCGCCTTCGCGTTTCTGCTGGTTTCCGAAATCCTTGAGCGCCAGTTATTCTTCCAATCCTGCCACGCCCCGAAGATGCCCGGCCATTTCGGCTGAACACGCCGCAGCCATGAGACATGGCCACAAAAAATCATCCGCAGCGTTCACCGCGGATGAGAAGGTCAGTTTCTTACCGAGACGCAAGATCCCGGCTAGTGGCTCAAGCCATCGCGGGCTCGCGCTTCTCTGCAGCTTCAGCCGCGAGCAACGCTTCAAATTCGATTTCCTCGGGAGTCATGCTCGCGAGCCTTGCAGCCTCGATGGCAGCTACCTCGGCAGCTTCTTCCTCCGCACGCTTCGCCTCAAGCTGCTCAGCCTTCGCCTCTTCGCGCGCAAGGCGCTTATCCAGCTTCTTCTGTTCGCGCTCGCGGCGCTTGTGATCTTTGCTTGGTGTGAAGGCCATGGGTCAAATTTCCGGTTATCGATTTCGCGGGCTTATTCTGTCGTCACCTGACGTCAGCAGCAACCGCGGGCAGCCGCCATAAGGGTCAACCGCCGGTAGGTGCAATAAAAATCGAGACATCACCCATTTCGGCGAAAGCTGGCAATCGGGCTGAGGATCCAGCAAACTGCCCTTTGCATGCCGCCGCTTCAGATCCTGTTTCAAGACGAATTCCTTGTCGCCATCGACAAACCCGCAGGAATGATCGTGCATCCCGGGCGCGACAAAGAGGATCCCAAGGAAATCGCCATCCTGCTCCTCCGTGACCTGCTCGGCCGCCGGGTGTATCCGGTTCACCGGCTCGATCGCCCCACTTCGGGCGTCCAGCTATTCGCGCTTGATAAGCAAACCGCCAGTCTCACCCAGCAGGCCTTTGCCCGCAGGGAAATCACAAAAACCTACCTCGCCATCGTCACGGGACGCACTCCGCCGCAATGGACTTGTGAAACCCCTCTGAAAACCAACCCCGAGGATGACCCCCTCCCCGCAGAGACCTCCTTCGAGCGCATTGCCGTCACTTCCCCGGGCAATTTTGCCAACCATTCCGAACTCGTGCTCTCCCTCCTCAACGCTTCTCCACACACCGGTCGCTTCCATCAGATCCGGCGCCACCTCCTGGAAGCCGGTTTCCCCATCGTCGGCGATTTCCGCTACGCCGGCATCGAACCGAGCTTCGAGCTCGGTGAAATTCTCGGCACCGGCACCCGCATGCTGCTGCAGTCGAAAACACTCGAACTCATGCATCCGCATACTCACGAGCCGCTAGAAATCATCGCCCCCGCCGATCCCGATTTCGAAAAATGCTTTCCAGCCCTGAACTAGCGCGCATCTCTAGGAACGCTTTTTCTTCGCTTCGGCTTCGCGGAGCTTGTCCTTTTTGCTCTTCCGTCTGCCCTTGATCCCACCCGTTCCGGAAGATGGCGGCGGTGCAGTTTCGGTGGGCTCGAAGCCGGAGATTTCCTCCCGCGCGATGTCCGTTCCATTGCGTTTCTCGATCAGACGAAAATGCGCTTGGGATTCCGCAGTGACGAAACTGACCGCTACTCCAGCTTCCCCCGCCCGTCCGGTGCGTCCGATGCGATGGATGTAGTCCACGGCTGAGCGCGGCAGATCGTAATTCACCACCACCGGCAGCTGCGCGATATCGAGTCCACGCGCGGCAAGATCGGTCGCGACCAGCACCTTGATGTGGGATTTCTTGAAATCCTCCAGCACCTCATTGCGCGCACCCTGGCTGAGCTCGCCATGGAACGCCTTCGCACGAATGCCGTTGCGCCGCAGCTTGTCGACCACGTGATCGGCGCTGTATTGGGTGGCTACGAAAACCAGCACGCGTTTCCATTGCTCCATCGCGATCAAATGACGCAGCAGCGGAGTGCGCTTGTCGGTATCCACCCGGATCGCCCGTTGCTGGATGTCCGGCGCCTCCGCCCGGTCGGTATTGATTTCGATTTCGATGCGGGTCGGATCATGAAGAATCTCACTGGCCATCGCTTCAATCGCAGGCGGGAATGTCGCGGAAAATAACAGATTCTGACGCCGTTTTGGCAGCAGCGAAAGGATGCGTCCGAGCTCATCGGCGAAGCCCAGATCGAGCATCCGGTCAGCCTCATCCAGCACCAAGGTCGTGACATCCGAAAGCTTCACCGCATTGTGATCGACCAGATCCAGCAGCCGACCCGGCGTCGCGACAATGAAGTCCGCACCTCCACGTAGGGCCATCATCTGCGGATTGATCGATACCCCGCCCACCGCACTGACCACCTTGATCCTCTCCGGAAGCTTCGCGGAAAACTCCTGCACCACCTCCCGCACCTGGGCGGCCAACTCGCGAGTCGGCACCAAAATCAGGGTGTGAACCCGCCTTGGTTTTTCATGACGCGCCTCGCTCCAGCGCTGCAGCAGCGGCAGAACAAACGCGGTGGTCTTGCCCGAACCCGTCTTGGCCGTGGCAAGCAGATCACCCCCTGCCAGCACAACCGGGATCGCCGCCGCCTGCACGGCGGTGGGTGATTCATACTTGCTGGCTACGCCAACCAATGGAGCCGACAGGCCGAAAGCGGAAAAAGGCATGCTCGGGTTGTATGCACGATTCCCACCACCGGCAATCACTCACCCTGAGGAAATTGCTGCGCTTCGCCGGAGAGTTTCTGCGCAGATGAACTTTTTATAGGCTTATACAGGCGTGTAAATTTCCGCACCGCTTTCCGAGAACTCCTTCGATTTTTCCTCCATCCCCTTCTCCACGGCTTCCTCATCGGAAAGCCCTTGGGCGGCAGCGTATTGGCGGACGTCTTCGGAGATTTTCATCGAGCAGAAATGCGGGCCGCACATCGAGCAGAAGTGGGCGGTTTTCGCGCCTTCCTGCGGGAGGGTTTCGTCGTGGAACTCGCGGGCGGTTTCCGGATCGAGGCCGAGGTTGAACTGGTCTTCCCAGCGGAACTCGAAACGGGCTTTGGAGAGGGCGTTGTCGCGATATTGGGCACCGGGGTGGCCCTTCGCGAGGTCGGCGGCGTGGGCGGCGAGCTTGTAGGTGATCACACCGTCTTTGACGTCCTTCTTGTTCGGAAGGCCGAGGTGTTCCTTCGGCGTGACGTAGCAGAGCATCGCGCAGCCATACCAGCCGATCATCGCGGCACCTATGCCGGAGGTGATGTGGTCGTAGCCGGGAGCGATATCCGTGGTCAAGGGCCCGAGCGTGTAGAACGGGGCTTCGTGGCACCACTCGAGTTGCTTGGCCATGTTTTCCTCGATCATGTGCATCGGCACGTGTCCGGGGCCTTCGTTCATCACCTGGCAGCCTTTCGCCCATGCGCGGGTGGTGAGTTCGCCCTGCACCTGGAGTTCGCCGAACTGCGCTTGGTCATTCGCGTCCGCGACCGAGCCGGGGCGGAGGCCATCGCCAATCGAGAAGCTGACATCATACTTGGCGCAGATGTCGCAAATCTCATCCCAATGGGTGTAGAGGAAGTTTTCCTTGTGATGGGAGAGGCACCACTTCGCCATGATCGATCCGCCGCGCGAAACGATACCCGTCATGCGTGTTGCCGTCATCGGCACGAAACGCAGCAGCACGCCGGCATGGATCGTGAAGTAATCCACGCCCTGCTCCGCCTGCTCGATGAGCGTATCGCGGTAAAGCTCCCACGTCAGATCTTCGGCCTTGCCGTTCACTTTTTCGAGCGCCTGGTAGATTGGCACGGTGCCGATGGGAACCGGGCTGTTGCGCAGGATCCACTCGCGTGTCGCGTGGATGTTCTTGCCGGTGGAAAGATCCATCACCGTGTCCCCACCCCACTTGGTGGCCCAACGCATTTTCTCAACCTCTTCCTCGATAGAGGAGGCGACAGCGGAGTTGCCGATGTTCGCATTGATTTTCACCAGGAAATTGCGGCCGATAATCATTGGCTCGCATTCCGGATGGTTGATGTTCAGCGGGATGATCGCACGACCGGCGGCGACTTCGCTGCGCACAAACTCCGGAGTGATTTCCGCTGGGATGCGTTGTGGGAAACGTTTGAAAATGCCGGGGGTGTATTCACTATCTGGCAGCTGGGTGGATCCCGCGTGCTGCTTGTCGAGATGGTTGCGCACGATGTCATCCTTCATGTCCGCGATGCGCGAGCGGCGCATGTTTTCACGAATCGCCACGAACTCCATCTCCGGAGTGATGATACCACGATCCGCGTAGGCTTTCTGTGTTACGGCTTTTCCCGTAGCACGCAGCGGCTGACGGCGTTCGGCGGTCAGTCCGGAGAACTCGACGAAACGGTTCGCCCGCTCGGACTTCGAGGCAAACTCGGCATGTTTCTCGGTCAGGTATCCGTTATCCTGCGGCTGGACTTCGCGGCCATCGTAGGCCTCGACATCTCCCCTTTTCAAAATCCACTCACGGCGCAGCGCCGGCAGACCATCTTCTGAAGTGCCCTTGAATTCCGGGTCTCCCCACGGCCCGGAGCAGTCATACACACGCACCGGCTCGTTTTTCTCCACCGTTCCATTGAAAGATTTGGTATCGTTGAGGGCGATCTCACGCATCGGCACCTGCACCTCGGGATGCAATTCACCCTGCACATAAATCCGTGTCGAAGCGGGCAACTGCGCCCTCGATTCGTCGTGATTCGTGGTTTCCGTTCCGGTCGTTTCTTCGGGGCTGATCATGGTCTTTCTGAGGTCGTGAGTTGATGAAATTCACGGATCAAAAACACCTTCGGAAAACAAGAAAGCGGCTAGGCTCTCCCGACTCCCTCCGGCGGCATGACCCGCTTCAGGTTCGAAGGGTTTTTTCCGCGCGCCGGAAAGTCTCAGCTTTCCGTGCGGAAAGCCCCCCTGTCGTGAGTGAAAGCCTCACCCCCCGGTTGGGATGTGTCAAGGAGCCAGACACTCCAGAGTGCCATAGCCCTTGGGTTCAGAATTTCTCCTTGAGCCACTTCTCGTGACCCCACAGCCCCCAAACCACTCCCGCCAGCCCGAAGGTGAGCAAGATGGGGGGCAGCCCCATCACCAAAGCGATACCGCCCGGGCCGATGGCATGGAGAAAATCCATATCCACGAAATAAGGAGCGAGCAGGACGAAAATCCGCGCGACAAGCAGCGCGACCGCACCGTAGCCCATCATCGAGCCACCCCAGGAATGGCTTTTCGCCGCCAGGCGGAGAGCTGCAAGGGCGAGTATGCCCAACCCGATCACGCCAAAAGCATCAAGGATCAAGCCGTTTGCGACGATGGATTCAAGCAACAGGTTCATGGGAATGAAGGGATTCGATTTTCGAAAGTTTGAAAGCGACTGGCATGTGCAACAGACCCGAGTGGATGCCCACGCCGAGTCCGAAAAGCAGCCAACCGGTGTTCATCACCACCAGTTTCACGGCATGCCAGCCCATGGCCGCTGCCGAATCGTGAAGATGCAGGCTCGGATGAAATTTCTCGATCACGCCAGCCTCATACATCGGGATCAGAATCGCATAACCGAGGCAGAGTAGGAACGCCCCTCCGACTGTCAGCCGCGCCGACCAGCCATCCGTTTCCTTCGCGATACGCCATGCCACCAACATCAGGAAAACTCCCATCACGATCATAAAAACCGGGCGAACCGCCTCGATGGACGCAAGGTTGAAAAATACGACATTCGACATGACTAACAGATAGAGACATAGCGTAACTCGTTGAGCAAGAGGCATTTACAACGTATTATACGACTACCAACAATCCCGGAAATACCACCGTTTTTGATAAACCATGCAACCTTGATACTTTGGAGAAACTGGATATCAGCCGCCCTCATGATCGCACCATGATGTGCTTGCAGCACTTCGCTCCCTCCATTACTGCAAGCCCCACATGAGCGACGCCAGCACACAGCCCCAGTCCACCGAAGCCGAATTGATCGCCGTCCGCCGCGAGAAACTCGCCCGTCTCCGCGAGCTCGGTGTCGATCCCTTCGGCGCACGCTTCGAGACCACCACCTCCCCTGCCGACCTCAAGGCAAATTTCTCCGACGAAAAACAGGTCACCACCGCCGGCCGCATCATCGCCCTGCGCGACATGGGCAAATCCTGCTTCTTTAGCATCGGCGACGCGAACGGCTCTATCCAAGGTTACATCAGCGTCAAGAACCTCGATGAAACCCAAGCCGCGATCTGGAAGTGCCTCGACCGCGGTGACTGGATCGGCGTCACCGGCGAAACTTTCACCACCCGCACCGGCGAGCCGACCATCAAGGTTGAGTCTTTCACCGTGCTCTCGAAATCCCTGCGCCCGATGCCGGACAAGTTCCACGGCCTTTCCGACCGCGAAACGAAATACCGCAAGCGCCACCTCGACCTCATCGGCAACCCCGACAGCGCGACCCTTTTCATCACCCGCTCCAAGATGATCGCGGAAATCCGCAACTTCCTCCACGAGCGCGGCTTCCTCGAGGTGGAAACCCCGATGCTCCAATCCGTAGCTGGTGGCGCCGCCGCTCGCCCGTTCGAGACGCATCACAACGCGCTCGGCATGCCGCTCACCCTGCGCATCGCCCCTGAGCTTTTCCTCAAGCGCCTGCTCGTCGGTGGCTTCACCAAAGTCTTCGAGCTCAACCGCAACTTCCGCAACGAAGGCATCTCGCGCCGCCACAATCCCGAGTTCACCATGCTCGAGGCCTACTGGGCTTTTTCCGACTTCGAGGAGATGGCCAACATGGTCGAGGAAATGACCTGCCAGCTCGCCGAGAAATTCTGCGGCGGTCTCAAGATCGAACACAAGAACGAGGAAGGCGAAGTCATCCGCACCATCAATCTGGAGCGCCCATGGAAACGCGCGAACTACCACGACCTCATCAAGGGTGTGGCCGGTGACGACTTCTTCGACATCACCGCCGATGCACGCCGCGCCAAATGCGAGGAAATCGGCGTCCAACTCTCCGACAACATGGAGGACTACGAGGTCATCCAGCAGGTCTTCGAGAAAAAGGTTGAGGAACACACCTTTGATCCCTGCTTCGTCACACGCGTCGCCAGCGAACTCGTCCCTCTCGCCAAAGTCACCCCCGGCGGCAAGACCGTCGAGGTTTACGAGCTTATCATCAACGGCCAGGAAATCTCCCCGGGCTACTCCGAGCTCAACGATCCGGACGTCCAGAAAGAGCGTCTCGAGCACCAAGCCGGCGGCGAAGAGGAACAGAAGGTCGATTACGATTTCATCGAAACTCTCGAGCACGGCATGCCACCCGCAGGCGGCATCGGCATCGGCATCGATAGGCTCGTGATGATGCTCACCGGCGCACCTACGATCCGTGACGTCGTTCTTTTCCCGCTTCTCAAGAAGAAGGACTAAGGTGGGTTGACTGACGATCCAGCGTTAGTCAAAATCCATGGCACAAAAAAAGCGCGGCCGCATGCAGCGACCGCGCTTCGGCAAATCCGGGGAAGATTACTCTTTCCCGTAGCCTTCTGTGATCACGCCTGCGTCATCCATCTTGCCGCAAGCCCAGAGAATGCCGCGGGTGACGAGATCCAAATAACGCGGATCTTCGACGGTCTCATTGAAATGCCCGAGGGTCGTGGTGAAAACACGGGTGCCTTGGTAATCGTTGGTCCAGACCACAACCGCTTCCTCCTTGAGCTGCTTGCCGGATGCCAATGCATGCGCGGTATCGAGCACCTTGACGTTGTTGTAGAGCTCCTCGTTCCCAGTTTTCCAGTCCTTCGCGTGTTTCGTGATGGGATGCTCCTTGTCGGTAAACTTGACGGCGATCGGCTTTTTCGGGCCATGCCCGGATGATTGAATCCCGATGAACTCGAACCACTGGGAAGTCGGCGTGCCGAGCTTCTCAACCGGCTTTTTGAATTCGCCGATGCGGTAGGAGTGCACGGCACAATGCAGGTTCACGCCGGGTGTTCCGGCCTTGTGCGGGGCGAGCACGGCTTTCACGGTTGCATCATCGGAGATGCCCGCTGCGCATTCGTCGTGGATCACCACATCATAACCTTCCGCGTATTCCGCAAGGCCGTAGATCGGCAGATCTGGCTTGAGCGTGCCGTCATCCGTATGGATTTGATCCACGATGATGTTCGCGCGGCTCTCGATTCCTTTTTTGAGGATATCCTTCTGCGCCGCGTAGTCATGGCAGCAGCCGCCTGTAATCAGGAGCGCCTTGAGCGGTTTGATTTCTTCCCCATGGACGGGAAGGAGGAGGGTGAGACCTGCGACGACGGCAGCAAGTGTGGGTATGCTTTTTTTCATGATTGGTTTCGGTTTCTTATTTGGAGTTTAGATAAAAATTCAGCCTCCAATCTCGTTTAGTGAGTCGAGGTATTCGATGAGATCGGTGAAGTCACGGATGCCAAGGGTGTCACCAAGTCCGGCAGGCATCATCGATTGCGGCAGATGAGTTTCGGTTTTCACATCGTCGCGATTGAGCTCCGAGACGGTTCCTCCAATGTCGCGCAGTTGGATCACCCCATCGGCCTCGTTTGTGACAAATCCCATCGCGCTGGTTCCGTCTTTCATCGTGAACATCACGGATTGGAATCCCTGGGCAACGACTGCGTTCGGATCAATGACCGATTCGATGAGATAATCGCGCGAGAATTTCGCACCCGCCGAGCCGAGGTAGGGCCCCTTCTGCACCGCTTTGATGTCAACCGCGTGGCAGGCGATGCATCCCTGGGATACAAAAAGTCGTTTGCCATTTTCAGAGTCACCTGTGGTCGACATCGCCACCTTCATCACGTCCTCCTTGGTCATCTCGCCGACCTTTTTCCCTTTGTCTATGGCGGAGGCGGCTTCCTTGGCTGCCTTGGCGGCATCGATGGTGCGTTTGTTATCGCTGCCAATTCCCGCAGCGATCTGTTGATCGAACCCCGAAAGTTTCATATCCGCCATAGCGAGAAAGAGCCCGACTTCCATTGGATTTTCGTCCAAAAGCTCCGCCACATCCAATTTGTTTTTCTCTTTCACCAGAGGACTTTTAAAAACCGTTAGCAGCGCTTTCCACGCAATCATGCTCTCGGTCTCAGAGCCGCTCTTGGCAATCTTGTTGAGGATTTCCGCCTCCATAAACCGGCGGGTCTCGTTCACGAAATCGGTTAGATACCTGTCTGCTTCCGGATGATTCTGTTCCACCCAAGCCGCAAGAATTCTTACCTGTGCGGGGACGGATTTCTCAGCCGCGGCGCGATTGATTGCCTGATAGGCTAACATACGTTGCTCCCACGGCCTTTGCGGATCGACAGCCGCATCTGTAAGCAGAGCGAGTGTGGCAGCATTTGGCGCAAGCTCAGATAGGGCAATCATCAGTGGATCCAGCCCATCTAGTTTCAGCTTACTGACTGGGATGCGGTTCTTGGCGAGCATGGAGATAAAGGCACTCCTGTGCTCTTCCGAGATTTTCGGAAAATAACGTTCGATCGCCTCACGTATTTTCCCCGTCTCCTCCCACTCAGTGGGACGGTAGTAGGGACCGCGATCGTCCGGTCGTGTATGCCACCATTCTTCGAGATCCCACTCGGCCTCTGTGAAATACAACCTGGCAAGCGCCGTGAGTGCATCAACGATCAACGGTTGATCCTCCGCTCCGCCGATTACCGAAATCAAACCATCTACTGCGGTTGCAGTATGCATCTCCTGCAGGGCACGCAGGGCAATGCCTCTCTCCGAAGGGTTCTTCACCGACTCTAGGCAGGCTTCGTCCGCCCCCAGTGAGACCAAGGTCTTGACCGCCACGTGAGGGACAATTCTGCGTTCGGAACTTTCGACTTCACCGGGATCGAGATCTGCATCTGCCATCGAGTCGAGGATCGCTGCTGCCGCCTCCTTCGACTCCAAACGCGCCAAGCCATTTAACGCCTGCACCCGCACCCTGGGATTTTCGTCGTTGAGGTATTTCACGAACAGTGCCGGATCGACACCCTCCAACTGGCTCTTCCTATCCGCCAAAGCACGCAGGATGTATTCGCGCACCGCCGGGTCTTCCGCCAATTTCGCCAGCGGAGTGTTTGCCTTGCTGCCGTAGAGTTGCTTGCAGGTGAAAATCGCCGCGACTCTCTTGAAAAGATCCGCAGAGCCATCACCCGCGATCTCCACGAGCCTTCTGGAGAAAATATCCTTTTGGCCGCGGTCGATCATCTCACGCTGTGCCTCTAGGCGCATCACCGCACTGTCGCTCGCGATCATTTCCACCAGCGCCGCGTCATCCATTTTCTTCAGATCGGGGAACTCCGCTTTTTTCCAATCCGGAGGCAGCACCTGATGAATCATCCCCACTTCCTTCGTCTTGTCGTAGATGAATTTCCCGTTCCTCCAATCCGCCAAATACAAACGCGATGAGCCATCCACATCGATATCGATCGCCCGAGGCAATTTGTGGAACACCTGCTGACCGATTTCATAGGTCGCCTCCATCGGTTTCATCGGATGCAGATAGACATTGCCCGTCGTCCAGTCGCAGGTAAAAATCGCGTTCCGATATTCCTCAGGGAATCCGGGTTCGTTGAGCGCCAGCGCACCAGTTCCCGAGCCACCGCCGTAGTCTTTCAATGGCGTGACAATCTCATCCGCGAAATTCTGATAGAGCCTCGGGTAGCCGTGGTCGCCCATCGGCACAAAGTGATGGAAACGCGTGTTCCAACCTTTCCCGTCGTTCGTGTTATCGCGGGAAAAAAGATCCATCGTTGGCGTGATCGCAATGTCGCAGATATTCCGCACATACAGCGAGTAGGGTTCCATCTCGGATCCGTCCGGGCGCACCCTAACCACTCCTCCACCCCACAGGGTGTAGGTTGCCCCATCCGCACCCACTGCCTTGGGCATTCCGAAATCACCGACCGCCACGTAGAGCCAACCATCGATGCCCATGCGCACACCGTTGGTGGTATGATCCGCGCCACGCGGGTGTTCAATCCCCCATCCGAAACCTTTCACGAGAACTTTGTTCTCATCGGCGACGCCATCTCCTGTGGTATCGCGATATGCACTTAGGTAGGGCGGATGAATGAGGTAAAGCGTATCCCCCACAAAATCCCCTCCGCGCGGACTGGAAACTTCCGGCACAAAATCCTGAAACTCGTCCGCCTTGCCGTCCCCATCGGTGTCCCTGGCACGGATGACTTTGCCAAATCCAGGGTTGTGACCGACCGAGCCATTCTTATCCAAGGAAATGTAGAGATCTCCCTGCGCTGCAGCCGATACCGCGGTCGGGTATTCCACCTCCGGTGGCGATGCGAACTCGGTGATTTCCCAACCTCTGGGAAGGGCTGAAAGTGATGCGCAGGAGCCTATAACGCAAAATGAAACTCGGAGAACGGAGCTGGAATGGGAGCGACTAGGAAAATTTCTCATCAAATGGGTCTTCGGATCGGGCTTCATTGCTTCAAAGAAGGAATGTCGCTAGGCATATCTATAACACCCGACACGGGCAGATCTGTCGGGAAAACGTCGATTTATAAGGATTTTTCAAATCCCGTCGACTAATCGCCAAGCAAGCCCTTGATGATTCCAGAGGCATCATCAATCACCTTCTCGCCTTCCTTGATGATCTTTTTTCCCTTGTCGATCACCTCCCCGGAATTCTCACCCAGCACGGATTTAGTAAGCTCCACCACCTTTTCCGCGCCCTCCGGGAGCCCTTCCAAAATGCGGAAACCCGCCGCGATGATCAGCCGCTCGGAGAGATCTTCCTCGGGATCGTCGAGGGTGCCGGTGATGTGAATCGGCGTCCACAGCAAGCCCCGCTCACCCGCCACGAAGACATCGGTTTCCGCACCGGGAAGGTTCGCCAGTAAGCCCGGAACGATTCCCAGTCGCAGCCTGCCATCGATGGCATTGCCCCGCACCGTCACATCACCCTCCAGCCGCATCAATCCATCGCTGGCCATCACCAGATGGGTGAGCGAAGTCACGCCGTTTGCGTATCGCCAATTTACATGCGCTTCGCTGAGCTGGATCGTCCTGAAACGCCGTGTATCCGCATACGCGGCGAGAATATCGAGAACCGGCATCGCTGTCAGAACCCCATTGCGTATCGTCAGATCCCCGCTTGCTCCAAATTCACCTGATAGATTGTTCACGGAAAACGCCGCTCCGACATCTCCTTGAAGCTTACGTGACCAAGTCTCGTCGAGAATTTCGTCACACTTCAGTCCGCTGGCTTGCCCTTCGAAGGAATAGATCTCGTTATCCGCATTCCATTCTCCGGCGCCGTTGATGCGCCCATTGCTCCAGGCAGAGACCTCCGCCTCGGTGATGAAAACATCCCCATCCGCGTATCGTCCGCTGAGCTTCTCGATCTTCAGGGGCGGCAACCACTCCACTGAGGTCTTCAGATCGCCGCCATCGACATATACTTTATAGGAATTCTTACCGCTCGCCGGCTCCAGCAAAACCGACATGCCGGTCGCCGATACCGGCCCCTCTTCGGTCATGGCCAGCAACGAGAAATCGGAAATTTCCAGCGATTCCAACTCCACATCCTTCGGCACCCAGCCCTTCTTATCCTCGTGCATATCGATTGTCTGATCATCGATACCATCCTCCGCACCTTCCGTTGCCGCCGTAAAATCCAGCCCAAGCTCCAGCTTGTGGATGCGCGTCGCCTTGATCTCCCACACCCCGCGCCCGACCCCGCCGAAACCCACTTCCGTCGCGATCCTTTCCGCACGTATGAACGAAATCAGCTCCTCACCTTTCGCCTCGATGCCCTCCGTCTGCACCGCAAGCCCGTCCCAACGAAACGGCTGGAACACTGCCTCAACATTCGCCGCTCGCCCCATCTCCGCCGCGAGGAATTTCCGGAAAGCCTCGCTGTGAAGGTAAGAGCGCAACCACATATAACCACCTGCAAGAGCCACCACCAAGACGACGCCCAGAATCGCCATGACCTTGGGAAGTGGGGAGCTTTTCCCAGCCGCTTTCCGCTTTCTCGAACGCCTACTCATCCACGAAAGCTAACCACCGCTACGCCGAGCGCAAGGCTTCGCAAGCCCCGCACAGGATTCATGGATAGACATCCACCCAAAACCGCGCTAGACCCCGGCCATGTCTTCCTGCACTCCATTTTCCGAACGAAAGGACAAAGCCCAGATCGAGGAATCCGCCGATTTCGCCCCGAAATTCGACAAAGACGGCCTGATCCCCGCCATGGCCATCGACGCCGTCACCAAAGAGCCGCTCATGCTCGCCTACATGAATGTCGAATCTCTGAAACTCACCCTCGAGCTTGGCGAAGCAGTCTATTGGTCGCGCTCGCGTTCGGAAATCTGGCACAAGGGAAAAACCTCCGGACACATCCAAAAGGTCGTGGAAATCCGCACCGATTGCGATCAGGACGCCCTGATCGTCTCCGTAGAGCAGATCGGTGCCGGTGCCTGCCACACCGGACGCAATTCCTGTTTCTACCGCAAAGTCATCCCTGGCTCCCCCGCTGCCCTGGAATTCACCCAGAGCGACCTATCGTTCGACCCGGACGCAGTCTACAAGAAGTAAATCCCGCCAGAATTTCAGTTTTTCAAGGTTTCCGCATTTATTCCACCATTTTGCCTTGCAAAACGGACACCCATCCACTAGCCATCTCGCCCCGCGCGTCCGGTCAGGCTTCCGCACCGCGTCACCAAAACTTTTCCGCAACTACACCGCCATGGACATCATCAAGAAAATCGAACAGGAGCAACTCAAAGAAGACGTTGTATCATTCAACGTTGGCGACACAGTCAAAGTCCATTGCCGCGTTGTCGAAGGTGGCAAAGAGCGCGTCCAGATCTTCGCAGGTCTCGTCATCGCCAAAGGCGGCAGCGGCATCAACGCAGCATTCACCGTCCGTAAAATCTCCTACGGCGAAGGTGTCGAGCGCGTTTTCCCAGTGCACACTCCACGTATCGCCCAGATCGAAGTGACCAACAAAGGCAAAGTCCGCCGCGCGAAACTTCACTACCTCCGCGACCGCGTCGGCAAGCGCGCTCTTCTCGTCAAGAGCGCTGACTGATCTTCGGCTTCACCGATCATTTTCCAGAACCCCGCCCGCGTCTCGCAGGTGGGGTTTTTCTTTGTTTCAATCCCGCAAACTCGGTTTAAATTCCCGCCTATCACCTGATGCGAATCCCGCCCTTCATCGTCCTCCCGCTATGCCTTCTCACCATTGCCCTCATCTGGTGGTCGTCCACGCGTGAAATGGATTTCATCACACCCCCTTCGGAAGCTCGCCTCGAGCAGATCCGCGAGGAAGCCATCGCCTCCCTTCCCGTCTCGGCAAACGCCAACGACACCGTCGCCATCAAAGTACCGATCCCGAACAACGATATCACGATCATCGATCCCGTCGTGACCGTGGAGCCCGTCGACCTCGGAGATCTCTCCTCACCCACCGTTCTCGACACCTATTCCGACCGCGCTCCCGAAGGAGCAGACAAGCTCATCGCCCTCGCGGCAGCCCTTGAGAAAAACGGATCCTTCCAGCGCGCCCTGCTCGCCAACGAACGCGTGCTCGACCTCGCCCAATCCACCCCCGACCAGATCCAGACCGCTGTCACAAACATCCAGCGCATCCGCCCCACCCTGACACGTTGGAATCGCGATGCCGAGACCGGCCTACCCGTCACCATCCATATCGGCACCGGGGAAAAATTTGCCGAGCTCCTTCCCGAAATCCTCGGCCAGATCACCGCAGATCTCGACAACGCCTCCTCCGGGCTCATCACCTTCGATAGCAAATTAAACATCGGCCGCTCCATCCAGGCCACCGACGCTCCCACTCCCGTCGCCGTCTGGATCACCGGCGGCAATGAGGGAAAAATCTCCACCGATGTTCTCTCGTTCACCACCAACGATCCCCAGGCGCTCAACAACGACCTTCTGAAAACCATTTTCAACCTCGTCCGCGGCCACCTCCAGAAAACCTCCTCCTACAATCCCGCCCCAGAAGCACTCGACGATCCACTCACCGCCCTGAACTCCCACATCACCCGCCTCCTCTGGCAGGAGTTCGGCACCCTGCTCAATCCCAAGGCAGAAAAGCAGTGAAGCGCATTTCAGCGTTTTCAATTCTTTAGAGTTTTAGCATTCACCCAATGGATTCGATCACACAGGCCGCCCTCGGAGCTGCGGTGGGAGAAGCCATTCTTGGGAAAAAACTCGGCAACCGCGCAATCGCATGGGGACTGCTTTTCGGCACCCTCCCCGATCTCGACGTCATCGCCTCGCCCCTGCTTGATACCGCAGGACGCCTCGCATTCCACCGCGGAGCCAGCCACTCGCTGCTGGTCATGGTTATCGCCTCGTTCCTCTTGGCTAAACCCCTCGCGAAACTCTGGAAACGCGAAAAAATTTCCCCAGCCAGCGCCGGTTGCTTCGTTTTCCTCGTATGGTCCACCCACGTCCTCATCGACTGCTTCACCGTCTATGGCACCTCTGTGCTGTGGCCGTTTTCCGAGACCCGCGTCGCCTTCAATAACATCTTCATCATTGATCCGCTTTACACCCTCCCGCTGGTCGCCTCCCTCACCTGGCTCGCCTTTCACCGCTCCAAAAAACAGCTTCCAAAACGCAGACGCATCCTGAAATGGGGCCTCGGCCTCAGCACCGGATACATCGCCATCACCCTTGGCCTCAAATTCCTCGTCTCCGCGGCCTTCGATGCCGATCTCGCACGCCGCAACATCACCTACCAGCGCCGCATGGAGGCCCCCACACCTTTCAACACCCTCCTCTGGCGCTCTGTCGTGGATCGCGGCGATGAACTATGGGTCGGCTACCGCTCTGTCTTCGAACTCCCCTCCACCCCCATCCGCTGGACGGTTTATCCTCGGGAAAGCGAAAGCCTCGCCCCCTACGAAGACCAACGCGAAATCAAAACGCTTAAAACCTTCTCGCGCGGCTGGTGGATCGCTCGGCCCCACAAAAAAGGCGTTTGGCTCGCCGACATGCGTTTCGGGGAAACCCGCACCTACGGCGACAAACCCGGCGCGGTCGACTCACGTTTCATGTTCTCATGGTCATTCATCCCGGACGCCGAACGCGACCGCCTCCGCACCAGTGTCCGCACCATCCCCGATACCAAGGACACCCTCCGCAGAATCGGCCTGCGCATCATCGGAAACACCGAGCAATGGGAAGCAAACCCCCGCCTCGACGGAATCCCCGGCAGCCTGCCCGAGTTCCTCCGCGCCGTCGATTGAGCCCGGCTTCCGTGCTTTGCGGGAAAAACCCGGAAAATGCTTGCGCTTTCCCCGCTAAAACCGTAAATCCGCGCCCCCTTTCAGCCACCTCACAACTACGGAGACCCAGGGAAACCAAGTGGCAGGACTCCAGAAATCGCCCGTTCTGATTCAAGACGGGACAAACAAAAATACATATCATGGTCAACGAACTCATCGCCGAAATGGTGGACGCAGGCGTCCACTACGGTCACCAAACGAAAAAGTGGAACCCACGCATGAAGCCCTTCCTCATGAAGGACAAAGGCGGGATCTACATCATCAACCTCGAAAAAACCGTCCAGCAGCTCGATAAAGCCGCAGACTTCCTTGCCGACCTCGTCAGCAAGAACAAACAAATCCTTTTCGTCGGCTGCAAACGCCAAGCACAAGACGCCATCCGCGAGGCTGCTGAAGCCACCGGACAACACTTCGTCAACCATCGTTGGCTCGGCGGCATGCTCACCAACGCCACCACCGTCCGCAAATCCGTGGAACGTCTCCGCTACCTCGAGAACATCGAGAAACAGCCAGAGTTCAAGGCCATGTCCAAAAAGGAACTCTCCGCACTCGGTCGTGAACGCGAAAAGCTTCTGCGCAACCTTCGCGGTGTCCGCAACCTTGAGAACAAGCCAGACGCCATCGTCATCGTCGACTCCGCTCGCGAGACCATCGCCGTTGCCGAAGCCCGCCGCCTCAACATCCCTATCGTCGCCATCGTCGACACCAACGCCGATCCGGCCAAGGTCGACTACCCGATCCCGGGCAACGACGACGCCATCCGCTCGATCCGCATCATCCTCCAGAACCTGGTCGATGGCATGGTCGCCGCTGGCAAAAAGTAATGGCACCAGCCTACTAACAAATAACTTCTAACCGATAACTCTTCCAAAGTAAGAATGATCACCGCATCAATCGTCAAAGAACTCCGCGACAAGACCAACGCCGGCATGATGGACTGCAAGAAAGTCCTCACCGAAACCAACGGCGACATCGACGCCTCCATCAAGCTCCTCCGTGAGCGTGGCATCATGAAGGCGGGCAGCAAATCCGACCGCGCCGCCAACGAAGGCATCATCACCGCACGCGTCAACGACGACGCTTCCGTCGGAATCATGCTGGAAATCAACTGCGAGACCGACTTCGTCTCCCGCAACGACAACTTCCAAGCCTTCGTCACCGAAATCGCCGACAAGCTCGCCGCTTCCGATGCCAAGGACCACGCCGCCGCCCTCGCCGTTTCCCACGGCCAGAGCACGCTGGAAGACTTCGTGAAGGAAAAAGTCTTGGAACTCGGAGAGAACATCCAACTCCGCAAATACACCCGTTTCGATGCCGCTCCCGGCGGTGCCATCGGCTCCTACATCCACCTCGGTGGAAAAGTCGGCGTCCTTATCGAAGTCGGCACCACCAAGCCTGAGACCAAATCCACCGAGTCCTTCCAAGAACTCATCAAGGATCTCAACCTTCACATCGCTGCTTCCGCACCGAAAGGCCTCTCCCGCGACGACATTCCGCAAGACATCATCGATGCCGAGCAGGACATCTTCGCCGTGCGCCTCCGTGAGCAAGGCAAACCCGAGAACATCATCCCGAACATCCTCAAGGGCCAACTCGCGAAATTCTTCGCCGAGTCTTGCTTCCTTGAGCAAGGTTTCGTGAAAGATCCGGACATCACCATCAACCAGCTCCTTGAAAACAAAAGCAAGGAACTCGGCGATACCCTCACCGTCACCCGCTTCGTCCGCTACGGCCTCGGAGAGTAAATCCTAACCGCGCGTGGTTTACGGCTTGACTCGGTAACGAACCCAGCCCATACCCGCGCCCCGAAAATATTATTAAAGATCTCAAACCAACCGAAGACAACAGCATGCGTGGAGTGAACGTCAAAAAAGGAGAGCCCGTCGATCGCGCTCTCAAACGCCTCAAGACCAAACTCGATTCCGAAGGAATCCTTGAGGAAATGCGCCGCCGCCGTGCATTCGAAACCCCTACCGAGCGCAAGCAACGCAAGCTTCGCACCGCTTCCAAGCGCAACAAGGTCAGGTGGCGTTTCAGCATGGGCGCGTCCCCTGCCGACCAAGAAACGGTCGACCTCACCAACGGTTAACGGAACGCGGACTTCCATCCGCATCCCAATACTTCCAAAGCGGAAGCCCCAACGGGCTTCCGCTTTTTTCGTGCACATTTACCGCGCCCCGCAGTGATTCCATGCCTTGATGTTTAACGTTAAAAATTTAAAGTTTTCCCCATGCCCCGCCGCATTTTCCTCGGATACACCTCCCCTTTCCTCCCCGCTCTGGTATCCCACCTACTGGCTGATAGCGATTCCCTCCCGGACACCCTGATCATCGTCCCCACCTCTCAGAGCGGCCGCATCCTGCGCGAATCCCTCGCCGCCGATGCCGGAGCCATCCTCTCCCCCACGGTCGCCACCCCCGGCTCGCTCCTCCACCTCGATGACCCCGCCATCGCCCCGCCATGGCTGGAAAAAATCGCGTGGATTGAAACCCTCGAGGAAATCACCGCCGAGCAATGGGCTGACTACCCCGACCTTTTCCCCACCCCTCCCGATACCGACTCAAAATCCTCCGACTGGGCCATTGCCTTCGCCTCGGAAATGGTCTCCCTCCGCGCCAAACTCCAAGATCATCGCCACAACCTCTTCTCGGCCTCGAAATTCCTCGCCAACACTCCGGAGGCAGGTCGTTGGGAAAACCTCGCCCGACTCGAAACCCTGACCGAAAAACGTCTCGGTTCTTGGACCTTCACTTCCCGCTCCGCCGCGCTCAGGGAGAATTTCTGCCTCCCCCCGCGCTACACCAAAATCATCCTCGCGGGTATCACCGAGATGCCGCCGTGCCTCTCCCAAGCTCTCGAAACCCACCCCGGCGAAGTCATCGCCCTGATCGCCGCGCCCGACTCGGAAGCCACAAATTTCTCCAGCCTCGGCATCCCCTCGGAAACTTGGGCGACACGTGAACTCAAGCTCCCCTCAACCGTCTCCCTCGCTGCCGATCCCGCAGACCAGGCAGAAATCGCCCTCGCGGCCATCTCCACCACCGCCGCATCTTCTTCAGAAATCGCACTCGGCTGCGCCGATGAAGGTGCCTCCGAAGCCCTCGCCACCACCCTCACCGCCATTGGCTGGAACGCCTTCGACCCCGCCGCCGCCATGCCCCTCCCTTCGCTTCCCCGTTGGCTGACCGCATGGCGTGAATGGCTCACCCAACCCTCCTCGCGCAACCTCTCCGCCCTGCTTTGTCTACCGGCATGCAAAAACCTCATCCCCGGCGACCGCGCACAGACCCTCCTCGCCATCAACAAACTCCGCGACAACAACCCCACCTCAGACCCGGAAGCGCTGCTCGCCCACTGCAAGTCATCCGCCCCGGAAGTCCACCAAGCCATCGCCTCCCTCCTCACCCAGCGCTCCGAGTTTCTCGCTGCCGAATTCCCCACCGCCATCGCCGCCCACATCACCGCACTGCGCCTCACCGGAGAAAATTCGAGCCAATCCGTCGCTGCAGTCTCCGATTTCCTCGCCGCAGCGGCCCCCATTTTCCGCAAGGTCACCCGCAGCCACAGCTTCTGGCTGCGCATCCTCCTCACCGAAATCCCCACTCCTCCCGCACAACCACCCAGCGACCGCGTCATTGACATCCAGGGCTGGCTCGAGCTCCTCTACGAGCCCGGCCAACACCTCGTCATCTGCGGCATCAACGAAACCTTCGTGCCCTCCCGCTCCGGCGGCGAACCATGGCTCTCAGAATCCATTCGCTCCGCCCTCTCGCTCAATACGGACTCCGCACGCCACGCCCGAGACGCCTACCTTCTCCACGCCATGCTCGAGATGCGCCGCGTAAACGGCTCCGCCCACCTCATCTGCACCAAGACCACCACCGGCAATCAACCCCTGCTGCCCTCACGTCTGCTCCTCCAAGTGCCGCGCGCCGATCTCGTCCCTGCCGTGAAAAAACTTTTCCGCGACACCGAACCTGCCGAAGCTAACCTCATCTGGGAGCGCGATTGGAAATGGCAGACACCCACATCCCCGCCCCGCGAACGTATCGGTGTCACCTCCCTGCGCGACTACCTCGCCTGCCCCTTCCGCTACTATCTGAAAAACTTCGCCCGCATGGGAGTGCCCGAGCCCGAGCGGCGAGAAATGAACGCCCGCGACTTCGGCTCCATCACCCACCTCGTCCTCGAGCTCTTGGGCAACGACCCCGAAGCCCGCCTCCTCACCGATCCCGAGCGCCTCGCCCACTGGCTCCACGAAAAACTCGATCAAACCCTTCTTCTACATTTCGGAAAAAACCCACCCCTCGCCCTCCGCATCCAGACCGCCGCCATCCGCCAACGCCTCGCATGGTTTGCCGAGGAACAATGCCAAGTCGCCGCCGATGGCTGGGAAATCCTCCACACCGAGCGCAAAATCGCCATCCCCTCCGGCAACCTCATCATCAGCGGAACGATCGACCGCATCGACCGCCACCGCGCCACCGGACAGATCCGAGTCATCGACTACAAGACCGGCGACGTCAAAAACGTCGAGTCCGAGCATCGCACCAAGATCACCGCCGCCACCAACGTGCCCTCCCACATCACCGCCGACACCCCACCCATCCACCCGGGTGAGGACAGCAAAGGGAAGTCCGCCACCTTCCTCTGGAAAAATCTGCAACTGCCTCTCTACGCCCTCGCCGAGGAACTCGAATCCGGCTCCGAAGTCCCAGTCCCCTGCTACATCCACCTTGGAAAAACACGCTCTAACGTCGGCTTCAGCACCTGGGACAGCTTCAGCCGCGACGACATGGACTCCGCCCGCGCCTGCGCCGACTGGATCGCCTCCCGCATCTCCGCCAACACCTTCTGGCCCCCTTCGGAAAAGGTCAGCTACGACGATTTCGCCATCCTTTCCCAAGGAAGCCCCCTCGTAGACGCTTTTACCGCCCCCTGATTCGGGTAAAATGCATCGATCTTTCTTCAGAGGTCGTGATAATCCTTGTAAATCAAGCCTCTCGCCCTACGTTTCCGCCCGAGCAGGAGTCTTCTAATCTCCGATGTCCGCATCCGGCACCCGTTTTCTCCAAACATTCGCATTTCTTCCGGGAAATCGAATCTTTCGGGGTCGCCAGGAAATCCGGGACTCCCTCGCTCACGGACGGCGGCGCAAATCGCCGGCACCCGGCCCATTCGAGACCTTTTCCGCAACAGTTGCGGGGGCTCGACCCAGCACCAAAAAGCTGGCGGCCGGAAGCCTCACCGATTGCGCGCAGGTCCGTTCCTGCATCGCCGGGGAATCAATAAACCCGCCGCGCCGGACCGTCCGCAACACCCAGACACATCCGAAAAAATGTCAGATGATACACAGAACTCCCGCAATTCGGGAGACAGCCGTCGCCGCCGCTCACGCGGAGGGCAAAACCGTAATAACAACAACAATTCCGAACGCAGAGGATCCAATGGTCGCCAATCCGGCGGCGGTAGACGTGATGGAGGAAAACGCGAAGGCGGACGCAAGCAAGGCTCCGGCTCCGGTAAACCCCAGCGCCGCCCGATGCCAAAACCCATCGAACTCACTTGGTGGCAGAAGCTGCTCAAGACCGTCGGCCTCTACAAGGAACCCGTCCGTCCGCCGCGCCCAGAGCGCCGTCCGGATGCCAATGAGCCAAAGAAAACCCGCGAACCTCGTGAACCACGTCGCACCAAGACACGCGAGCGCGACGCCCGCAGCGAAGGTTCCAAGGACGAATCCGGTGAAGAACCCCGCCGTGGCAAACAACGCCGCGAACGTGGCGAGCGCGACAAGAACCGTCCTCGTGGCGGAGATCCGTCCACCGTCGAGAACCGCCGCGTCTACGTAGGCAATCTCTCCTACGACACCACCGAAAGCGACCTCGAAGAGCTCTTCAAGGGAGTCGGTGCCGTCCGTCGAGTGGAAATCGTCTACAACCGCAGCACTCACCGCTCCAAGGGTTACGGCTTCATCGAGATGATCGATGTGGACGAAGCCAAGCGCACCGTCGAAGTCCTGCACGACCAGTTCTTCATGGGCCGCCAACTCACCGTTTCCGGTGCCAAGTCCAAGGATCACGAGGATGCGGAAAAGGAAGAGCCGATCAACGCAGCGCAGAACAACACAATGCCACCGCTCGCTCCGATCAATCCAAACAAAGAGGAAGTCCTCGACCTCATCGACGAAACTCCCAAGGAAGAAATTCTGACAGAAGTCGTCACCGAGGAACCTCACGCGGAAATTCCCACCGAGGAATTCTCTCCTGAAGCGGACGCACCCGAGGAAGTGAAGAACGAGGCCAACGCCTAATTCTCACCTTCCAAATCAAATATCACTAAAGAGGCTCTCCATTCCGGAGAGCCTCTTTTTTTGGAGCATGGAGCATGGAGCATGGAGCATGGAGCGTGGAAGGACAGCTTCTCACTCTGCTCTCTGCTCTCTGGTCTCTGCTATCCGCTCTACGCCCAGCCCGGGATCTCCAAGCGGAACTCTGGGATCCTGGTGAAGACGAATTCACCGGTTCCTGTCTCTGCGAAAAACGCACCCGAGACCTTCGAGGCCCTCCCCACCACATGATAGCTGTTGTAGGAAAAATGCTCTCCGGCCGCGATCTCTGGCTGTTGCCCCACCACACCGTCACCCTCCACCACCGTCGTCTCACCGCCGTCCTCCACCACCACCCACTTGCGCCCGCGAATCGTCACCGGCATCGGTGAGTCATTAAAAATTGAGATAAAATAGACAAATGGATGCGGCCTATCCGCCGGTGCATCCAGGCTAGGCATGTAGATGACATCATCGACTTTCACCCGAAGGCCGGAAAATTCCTTGATGTCATTGGGCATGGAGGGAGGATCACGGATTGGACTCAAGACTTCAAGAAACAAGACGCAAGAGCACAGAATCGATAAGCTCCGTTCCGGCGGATCTAAATTCTTGGGTCTTGCAGTCTTGCGTCATGCGTCTTGAATCCCCTTCGTCCGAACTTCTATTTTGAAAGCCATCCTCACCATCGCCGGATCCGATTGCTCCGCAGGCGCCGGCATGCAGGCGGATCTCAAGACTTTCCAACACTTTGGCCTCCACGGACTCACCGCGGTCACCTGCATCGTCTCGGAAAGCGCAAACATCGTCCGCAGGGTGGACGCGGTCGATCCAGCGATGATGGAAGACCAGATCCAACTCATGCTCGAAGCCTTCCCCCTCACGGTCGTGAAAACCGGCATGCTCGGCTCGGCCGAACACGTCCGCCGTGTCGCTGCCATTTTCCGCGAGCATCCCGCCATCCGCCTTGTCGTCGATCCGGTCATGGTCGCCTCCACGGGAGCCAGCCTACTGGAACCGGATGCGGTGCAGACGTATATCAGCGAACTCCTACCCCTCGCCCACCTTATTACGCCGAACCTGCCCGAAGCCGCCACCCTGCTTGGCGAGAGCATCGACAGCACCTCGGAAATCGAAACCGCCGCTAAGACACTTTCCCGCACCTTCGGTTGTGCGGTCCTGCTCAAAGGTGGCCATCTCGACATCAGCGAATGCACCGACCTGCTATGGGAAAACGGGAACATGCACCGCTTCACCTCACCACGCCTAGATGTGAAAGCCTCTCACGGCACCGGTTGCACCCTCGCCGCCGCCATCGCCTCCGGCCTCGCCCTCGGAAAGTCCCTGCCCGATGCCTGCCGCATGGCTAAGGCCTATCTTGACTACACCCTCGCCACGTCCTACTCCTTCGCGAGTCCCAATGGAGAAATGCTCCACGCCCTCAACCAAGGCACATTTAACATTTAGAATTTGGAATTTAGGGTTTAGGATTTCGGCCACATGAGAATCGCCGTTTACGCAGGCTCCTTTGATCCACCGACTAACGGCCATCTCTGGATGATCGAACGCGGGCTGGAAATGTTCGACCGACTCATCGTTGCCATCGGCAGCAACCCGGCGAAATCCTATTCCTATTCCGTGCCCGAGCGGCTCGACATGCTCCGCGCCTCCGTCCCGCAAAGCGATCGCTTGGAGGTCGCCCATTTTGACAATCGCTATCTGGTGGAATACGCGAAAAACCACAACGCCGCCTACGTCCTGCGCGGCATTCGCTCGCCCAACGACTACGAATACGAGCGTGTCATGCGCCACATCAATTCCGACATGGCGCCCGAGATCACCACGGTATTCCTCATGCCACCACGCGACTACGCAGAGGTGTCATCAAGCATGATCAAATCTCTCACCGGCCCCGAGGGCTGGGAAGAGACCGTGAAACGCTACGTCCCCCCTCAGGTCTTCGAGGTCCTGAAGAAGGGACGTTGAGGCTACCTCTTAACCAAGTAAACGTAGGCGATAAGTTTCCCATCGCTCCGTTTCGCCGTCGCAGCTCCCATATGCGTAAAGTCCCCGGAAATTAGCGCATTCCAGCGTGGATCCTGCGCCCAATATCTCGGGAACTCGGCTCCGCTCGATACACGGCGGTGAGTTACGGTTCCGCGCAGAGCCCGAACGTCCGCTGCGGAAAATTCTTTCCGTAAAGCAGCCACATCGATTATGCCCGGCTCGTTTATCACTTCAGGGAAAGCCGCCTCCGCCTTGGCAGAAAGCTCATTATCAACCGTGAGAGCTGACAAGCCGAGATCCGTGCGGTGCTGGTTGATCGCGCCGAGAAGTGCATTCGTCTCGCCAGCCGTGGAGGCAGTCACCATCACCGGATCAATCGCAGGAGTTTCAACTTCCTGCGCTTGGGATGGAATGGAGGCGACGCCGAAAAACAGCGCCGTTAGAATCGAAGTTGGTGTTTTCATAGTGTCCTAGGGTTCGACGGTAAAATCGCTCTATCAAGCGAATTCCCCGCGAACCCCATCGCAACTAGAAATCACTCGTGATCCGCCAGATACCTTTCAGCTTCCAACGCAGCAGCACATCCCTGCCCTGCAGCAGTGATCGCTTGGCGGTAGTAATGGTCCGCGACATCCCCTGCTGCAAACAACCCAGGAGTTTTGGTGGAAGTCCGTCCCGGTGTCTGGAGGATGTATCCGTTTTCATCCAGATCCACCAAGCCGCTCACGAAGCTGCTGTTAGGCACGTGACCGATCGCCACGAAAACGCATTCCACCTCGAGCTCGCTCTCGGTGCCGTCCACCAGGTTCTTCACTTTCACTGCGCGCATCTCGCCCTTTTCGTTGGTGAGATATTCGCTCACGCCGCTGTTCCACACTGGCTCGATCTTCGGATTCTCCAGCGCCCTGTCGGCCATGATTTTTGATGCACGCAGCTCATCGCGGCGATGGATCAGATACACCTTGCTCGCAAAGCGTGTCAGGAAGCCCGCTTCCTCGCAGGCGCTGTCACCGCCGCCGATCACTGCCACCGGCACATCGCGGTAGAAAGCACCGTCGCAGGTGGCACAGGAGGTCAGGCCCCGGCCGATGAGCTCCTTTTCATTCGGCAGACCCAGATGGCGCGGAGCCGCTCCGGTCGCGATAATTACGGTTTTCGATTCGAGCGTCTCATCGCCGATCTTTACCCGGAACGTTCCATCCGTTTCCTTGGAAATCGATTCGACCGTTGCGTATTGGATGCGAGCACCGAATTTCTCCGCCTGCTTTTGCATGCTCATCATCATGTCCGGGCCCATGATCCCCTCCGGAAACCCTGGGAAATTCTCCACTTCTGTCGTGGTCGTGAGCTGTCCGCCCGGCTGTGTGCCGGAAATCAGCAACGGGGTAAGATTGGCGCGCGCGGTGTAAATGGCGGCCGTGTATCCGGCGCAACCAGTTCCAATGATGATGACTTCTTCCATGATGTTTTTGTTCCGGGGAATTTCGGGCGGATTATTCCGGCCGCTGATCGTGGGAGTCAACCCCGGTGTGAAAATTCCCCGAAATCCGGTGATAGGAAATTTTTCGATCTGGCGTATTTGTCACCCGCAAGTGCTCAACATACCTTAACGAATCGGCTGGCATAGCCGTTGCTGAGCAAATACGACACCCCACCCTATCATGAAAACAAACACGAAACTCCAAGGCTACCCGGACCTTTTCTCACGCGCCACCGAACACACTTTCGGTGACACCTGGGATACTGTCGCCGTGGCACGCCTGATCCGCGAAAATTCCACTTCAGGAAAGTCACCGGCTTTCCTCTACCTCGGCAGAAAAGAATCGGAGCTTTTGCGCGGGCATCTCGCAGCAGCCTTCGGCGAAGAATCCGTCACCACCCTCCACGACACCTACTACATGGGCATCAAGGTCGTGATGGTCGATGCCGAGCAATACATCTGCACAGGTGGCAGCAAAGCCGCCCTCACCCTACAAGCACCCGGCTACCGGCGCGCCTCATAGGTTTCCCGATTCATCATTGAATCTCATCCTCGACCCGGGATTGTTGCATTGCAGATGCGACAGCCCCGGGTCGAATTGCGTTGGGGCAAAAATGCCGAAACATGGCGTTGGGCTCGGAACAGTGAGTCCCTCAAAAGAAAAAAACACCCGCCCCAGAAAAGGGACGGATGTTTTGTGAAAGGTTGTTCGTGGTGTCGATCAGCCCCAGTCGTCGCGACCACCGCCGCCGCCGCCACCTTTGTAGCCGCCGCCGCCTTTGTAGCCGCCGCCACCACCGCCACGACGATCTCCGCCGTAACCGCCGCCGCCGCCGCCTTTGTAGCCACCGCCGCCACCGCCACGACGATCTCCGCCGTAACCGCCGCCGCCACCACCGCCGCCTGAGCGGAAGCCACCGCCGCCGGAACCTGGTTCCTTGGGCTCGGATGCATTAACCCGGAGCGCGCGGCCCTGGAAATCTTGTCCATCGAGAGCCTCGATGGCTGTGTTCAGCTGGCTCTGATCACCAAGGGTGACGAAAGCGAAGCCTTTGGAGCGGCCGGTCTCGCGATCAGTGATGATCTTGACCCGGTCAACGGCTCCGTATGCGGCGAAAAGATCTGTAACGTCCTCTTCGGTGGCGGTGTAGGGCAGGTTGCCCACATAAATGTCCATTTTTTCTTATTCTTGTAAACTGCACCATAACTATGAAACGTCTCCCGTGACCATGGTGCAAGAGCTCGGACGAAACGCGCCAGCACTCAAATAAATGACGAACTGACAGATGCGAATTACGCCAAGCACACCTGTTTGGCAAGTTCCGATTTCAAATGAAGAAACGGTCAAGGCAATCCGCGACATCGGAAAACCTACTTAATTCGCCGCAATCGAAGCCTTTCGCCCCCAATACCAAGCACGGAACCTGTTCCCGAGTGTGATCGGTGCCCGGATGATAGGGATCATTTCCATGGTCAGCAGTGATGATCACTAGGTCGTTTTCTTG
The DNA here is from genome assembly GCA_039978775.1 of Luteolibacter sp. Classification (GTDB taxonomy): domain Bacteria; phylum Verrucomicrobiota; class Verrucomicrobiia; order Verrucomicrobiales; family Akkermansiaceae; genus Luteolibacter. The sequence goes on from JBDWAR010000010.1 coordinate 150,273, forward strand.
CACGGTAGGGAGGAATTCACCAAGCCACGCATCGAACTCCCGCAGACATTGCGCATATCCTTCGGGATCCCGGCGGTGACCGTAGAGTGAATCGAAATCCACGAGATTCGCAAATATAAGATGGGCCCCCGTTTGTGGATGATCCCATAACCTTGAAATCACTTCCATTCCATCTGCATTGCTCTTGGTCGGATGCGATGCGGTGATGCCTTTATCTGCAAAGATATCTGAAATTTTGCCGACGCCGATCACATCGACTCCCTTTTCAGTGAGCCGATCCAAAACAGTTTCGTCGGGAGTGAGCGAGTAGTCGTGGCGATTGGAGGTTCTTTGGAATCCGTTGGCAGCATCACCGGTGAAAGGCCTAGCGATCACGCGCCCCACCCTCATGCCGGATTCATCCAGCAGTCTGCGGGCGGTCTTGCAGACATCATACAGTCTCTCCAAACCGAAAACCTCCTCGTGTGCCGCGATCTGGAGAACGCTGTCGGCACTCGTGTAGAGGATGGCATGTCCGCTCTCGACATGCTCCGACCCCAGTTCACGAAGTATATCTGTGCCGGAGGCCACCTTGTTGCCGATGAAACGGGTTCCGGATGCCTCCTCAAGTTTTGCCACGAAATCCGCAGGAAACTCGCTGCAGGTAAAAAAGGCCTCATCAATGGGGCATCCCATCAACTCCCAATGCCCGGTGGTGGTATCCTTACCGGCCGAGTGTTCGGTCAACTTGAAGGCAGCTACCCGCTCTGGCACCGTCTTCCCCTCCCCCACCCCCAATAGCGCCGAGAGCCCAATCAATTCGAGATTGGGAAGGCGAAAGCCGTCAATGCGAGCATAGAGATGGCCGAGCGTATCAGCCCCGGCATCACCATATTGTGCTTCATCCGGCGCTCCGCCGCAGCCCACCGAATCCAAAACTATCACCAATGCTCTTTTGCTCATTGTCCCAAAAGTCCCATATCCACGAGAGGAGTCCACGAAAAAGGGCCAGGAGATTGAACTCCCGGCCCTTGAAGTGATTTTTCGGATCAGTTGCCCGGAAGATCCTCGAGCGGAGGAAGAACCGGCGTATCAAAGTCGGAGACCGGGACCGTTTCGTTGGAGGAACCTCCACGCAGCGGGCGACCTGTAGCATCGATGATCTGCGCGGTCACGAAGATGATCAGGTTGCTCTTGATGCGGTTCTCGCCTTTGGATTGGAACAGGCGACCGATGATTGGGATATCGCCAAGGATAGGCACCTTGTCCTCAACGTCTTGCACGTCTTCACGCATCAGACCGCCGACCGCAACCGTGTAGCCATCATAGATGGTGAGCGCGGTGTTGACGCTGCGCTTCGAGAAGACTGGCATCTCGATGCGGTTTTCGGTGATGACCGCGTTGACGGCATTACCGAAGATATCGGTGGAAGGTGATTGGATCGGGCTGCCGTAGTTGATGAAGCCTTCGAATTCCACAACTTCTGGAAGGAAGCGGAGGTCGATGACGAAATCGTTATCACCAATCGTAGGCTCGATCTCAAGTGTGACACCGGTGTTCTTCGTTTCGAAGGCCGTTGGTGTGGCAGGAGTGACCGGGAAGCTGGAGCTGCTGGTGCCGCCGCCAACACCACCGACGGTGCTGTTGTTGTTGGTACCAACGGAGTTTGGAAGTTCCGGGGGTTCGTATTCAGTTGGGTAGATAAATTCGCGGATGACCTCAATGGTCGCCTTCTGGCCGGAACGTGCGGTTACGGAAGGAGCAGTCATCAGGTCGGTTCCCTTTTTCTGGGAAAGTCCGCGCATGATCATTTGCACCTGACCGTCGGAGAACAGACCCGTCATTCCGAGGATACCAGGAGCAACGCTTGAGCTCTGTGCCGTGCGGTTAGGGTTGTTGAGGAGCGCATCGATGCTGTTGCGGTTGACACCCTGGGTGCCGCTGCGAAGACCGGCAGTGACGATGTTGCTGACGCTATCGGTTCCGGCAGGAATACCAGGAATGGCGGTTCCGTTGACCGGGCTGATGAAATCCGCACCTGTGCGGTTTCCACCGCTGCCGATGGTTCCACCTGTGCCGAAGACGCTGTTCTTGGAAAGGCCGAATGGAGTGATGATCCAATCGAAACCGAGCTCATCGTTGTTCTCTTGCGAAATTTCCACGAACTTCGTGGTAATTTTCACCTGCTTCGGCTCTTTGCCCACGAAGCCATCAACAAGCTGCTCGAGCTTATCGAGTTCGGACGGGGTGTTGGTGACGATGAGGCTGCCGGATGCACCGAGCGTAGCCGAGCTGCCATCCGAGAAGGTGATGCCCGACTGCCTGAGCAAATCGATGATCGGTGGACGGGGAGCAAGTGTGCCGCCAGCGCTGCCGCTCGACTCTGCAAATGGATCGGTCTCGGCAGCACCGCCGCCGGATGAACCACCGCTAAGGCTGGATGCAAAATCTGGCGGGACGCGGAAGGTACGGGTAAAGAGATCTTCTCCAGTCTCGGTCTGAGGAACGAGGGTCACTGCGAAATCATCGACCTTGTAGCGAAGCTTGGTTTTGTCTCCGATGTATTTAAGAGCAACGGCAAGCGGCACATTGCGGAGGCGAAGTTCATCGATGCGCAGAGCACCGGGATCGCCACCGCCGAGAAGTCCGCCGGCAGCCGTAGCTGCATCGAGCCCGCCGTCGCCGACAGTGCTGCTGCGTGGGCGGCGGATGACGAAGTTGACTCCCTTTTTGGAAGGATCGAGCTCGAGGGTATCGAGTTCCGCCGCGCGGAGACGAAGGAAATCAACGGCTTCTTCAACCGTGGTGTCTTCGAAGTCGATGCTTGGGATGACGATCCGGCGGAGCTTCTCGGTGATGTAAGCCACTCCATCGGAAGGGCCGGTTACACCGCCCGAGCTGGTGTCAAAGTTTGGAAGATCGGCAGGAACAGAAAGTTCCCATGCGGCATCCACCTGGGAAAGGAGTTCCGAACGTGTATGATCGTAAGCTGCACGGTAATAGTCGGACTTGGCATTTGCCACCTTCTCCATGCCACGGCGTGCGGCGGAGTTGTATGGGTCAATGCGAAGCACTGACTCGTAGTTGCTCTTGGCTGCATCGTATTTGCCGAGGTCGAAGTTGCCTTGGCCCGTGTAAAGCAAGCGGCGGACTTCGTCGACATTCTTGGTGTGATCGTAGCTGAGCGCAGGATTGGTGCGGATCGGATCATCGAGGTATCCGAGTTCGGCTTGTGCGGCGAAATTCTCTGGATCGACTTCCGGAGCAAGGACATTGTCGAGAAGGGTTCTGGCTTCGTCGTATTTGCCGACTTTGCGGAACTGCTGTGAGAGGGCGACACTCGCATCACTGAGGTGCTCGGTGTAACTCGCACGCCGATCCGCCAGCACAGGGCTTTCCGGCAACGTTGTGAGAGCACCGCGGAACTTGTCCACTGCTGTTTGGTATTCCAGCTTCGCATATGCCTCGCGGCCTTCGAGGAAGAGGGTGTCCGCTTCCGCGACAGCCTGCTGACGGCGGATCATTTCCCGCTGTGCCATACCGGAGTATTCCTGAGCATCTGCGGCGGAAGGAAGGCTGAAGGGCATGGCTGCTGCCAGTGCCATCAATGCGGTGGCGGTGCGGCTTGTGTGCGAAATTGGAGTTTTTTGCATAAGAACGTAGGTTTTTTGGATGGAAAACAAGGATTTGGAAAGAGGTTTTTTGCGGTAACTTGACATTTCAGTTTTTTAGGTAGGCTCAGGGACCGACGGCTCCTTTGGCGATGTTGTAGTTGGTCTTCTCACCGTCTGGAGAAGTCACCTCGACGGTGATGCCCTCAGGGGTGACTTTGGTCAGCTTGTAATTCTTCACTTTGCCTTTGGGTGGCAGGGAGAAAGAGGTATTTTCCTCGACCTTGATTTCCTCGCCGTTCATGCCCAAGGCCTCAAGGCTGAGCACGGCAGTTCTGTCGAATTTGGAATACTTCTCAGCATCCCCTTTCCTGAAACCGCCTGGAATCTCGTAGAGCATGCCTTTTTTGTTCGGCTTCTGGTCTTCGATTTTCACGAATTTGGTTTTGACGTTGGTATTGAGCCGCTCGTCCATCACATCGCGTTCCTCAAAGCCGAGGTACTTGAAGCGATTTTTCATCGGCTCTTCCACGAAGAGCATGTCACCCGGTTGGACGGCGTTTGCGGCACCCGTCTTGTTTCTGCGGCCCGCGGTATCGTTGTATTCGAAGGTGTAACCTTCGCCTGCAGGAAATGCCGGACGCAACACCCATTGCACCGATTCATCACTGACGTAGCTGAGCTTGGTGATCAACGGAGGATAGGCTTGACCATCGCTTGGGTCAGTTTTTGCCTCATACTCCTCAAGATTGGTGAAGCCGTCTTCATCCGCATCAAGTAGAGGTGAATCGCCAAAGCCTGGGTCGACACGGTTTTCGATCCACCATTGGTTCGGAATCGGAGGATGGACCGGCGGTTCGACGGGGTTACCCAGGTCGACCGGCTTGCTCTTGTTGTTCTTGTTGACGAAAAGAGCGACGCCCGTGAAGAGATCGACAGGACGTCCCTTGTCGTCGCCCTTCACCCACTCGCGATCGAGCTTGAAGGAAGAGATAGCAGTGGAAACGGCATCCCCGTCTTTCACCGACGAGTCGTCGGAACCAGAGCCCCGAGGCACTTCGCTGAAGGTTTCCTCGACGGAACCAAGTTTGCTCCAGCCGGCAAATGCAAGGCCGATGGCAGCCACTGCAGCGACGCCGACCGCCGCCTTTTCGTAATTTTCTGAGAACCAGGACATGTGTTAAAGCGTTGAAAGATCAGGGTTTAGGAAGTTCCGAGGAGGGAAGAAACATGGCGACATCAAAGCGGACCATGACGATAAGTTCTTCGTTTCCAAGCACTTGGGCGAGAATGCGTGAGGAGTCAGCCTCAGGAGCGGCAGGTGCTTCGGGCTCGGCCGGCTCTTCGGCGGCAGGCTCATCCGCGGCGGGTTCAGCGGCACCCTCTTCGACGAAGGCATCGCCAGGAAGTACGAAGGGGCTGCTGAATGGATTGTCATCGGCAGGATTCACAGCGTCTGCATCGACGGCGGATTCGAATCGTGCATCGCTGGTGCGCGGTGGTGTGTCGCGCTCATTCTGAACCTCTACACAGCGGACGATGAAATAGCTGTCTCCGGTTTTACCAAGTGAGCTGAGGAACTTGCGGACGGATGTTTCGGAGCCCTTGAAGGTGACCTCAAAACCGAATTCGCGAGCGACCTGATCTGTTTCCGGGGGCAATTGCCCTTCGTTTTCTTCCGGAACGGGTTCGCGGTAGATCCGGATGAGTTGGCTAGGACGGGCGGCGGCCAGTTCCTGCATGGCCTGCTTCATGGCCTCGACCTGATAGAGAAGCACTCCGGTGGAATTGGAATTGGCAAGCTGACCGCGATATTGCTCGAAGCCGAGGAAGTAACCGTCGGGAAGCTCACAGCCAGCGCTCTTCAGCGCGTCACCGGTTTCCTTTGCGGCAGATTTGAGCTGGTTGGTGAAAGCCTGAACGGAGACATTCTTGAGTTCGCCAGGACGATAGGCGTCGAACTGCGAACGGAGCTCGCCAATTTCTGCAGCGTATTCGGTGAGCGCCTTGCGTTTCCCGTCGCGATTTTCGGGAGTCGGGTAAGGTTTGACACCTTCGGCCTTGGCAACGGCTTGGGCGGCTTCCTTAAATTCGGTTTCGGCAGCCTCATAGCGGGAGGCTCCGCTGGAGGCTAGTAGATACAGCGCGGCGCAAAGCACGAGGGTGACTCCTGCGAGGCCGGCGACGAAAGGGTTACTTTTGATCCAATTCATAAAATACTATATATCAATGTTATCGCCGGATCACTTGACCTGCAGAGGGCGAGCCAGCGGCAGTGTTAGTTCAAATGGGAAGGCAAGATCGCCTTCTTCACCGACCGCACTCGGGACTAGAATCTGCTCATCGGAGAGGACAATTTCTTTCCCTGATCGGTCCTTCACGGTGAAGACGAAGGCGGTGCTGTTTTCGCGCAGCCTTTTGAGAAGATCGGAAACGACGTTCTGACTGCGAGGGTTTTCGCGCCAGAAACCGCGGATGAGGACGGCGTTGGCGAGAGCTTCAGGCTCAGCAGGCTGTTGCCCTCTTGGGGTTGGGCGACCTCTTCCAACTACTTCAGGAGCAGGTGGGTCGGTGATCGCACTGCCACTGAAGGAATCTCCAGTGAAGGACTGATCCACCACCTTATTGAAGGTCTTCGGTGAATTAGAGGTTTCTTTTTTGGCCGGATCAAAACCGTAGAGCGGCGACAATTCGGTCATCCAGACCGCATCGCTGGCAAAGGCTCCGCGAAGTTCTCCGAGGAGATCGAACCAATACGCATGATCCGACTCGATGCCGGTGTATTCGGAAGCCACTTTTGAAAGCTCGACTTCTTTCTTGAGCAAACCGCGGATCTGCCCCTCGACAGGGACAAGCGCATCACGTGTCTCCCCCATCGTTCGCAACCTGTCTTCCGCTTTACTGGCAGCGGAATTCTGCAGGAACGCCCATGCACCGAAACCGAACACGAGAAGAGCGGCGGCAGCGATGAGAAAAGGTTTGCGGCGATCCGAAGCACGGGCGACTTCCACAGCGGAAGGCACGAGGTCGATGTTGATCGTGGATTTGCCATTGCCCCGGAGCCCCAGGCCGATGAGTTCACCCATGGTGTGGGCGTCCTGCTGGATGATATCCGTATCTACACCTTTCCCCATCGAAACGTGCGAGAGTGGATTGAAATACTCTACCGGGAGGTTGAGTTTCTCGGTAAAGAATTCGAGGGTGTAAGGAAGATTGGCACCTCCGCCGGCAAGAAGGATTTTCTTCGGAGCGCTTCCTCCATGCTGACTTCGGTAATAGTTCGTCGTCCGCGCGATTTCCGCAGGCAGACGAGTGAGGGCATCGCGGATCACCATGGCGAGAGCCGCCACGGATTCGTCCATGGTCTCTGTATGCCCGCCGCCGAGCGCGACTAGGCCGTTAGAGATTTTCTGTTGCTCAGCTTCTTGGAAAGAGATGCCATATTCCTTGGCGATGGCGGCGGTGGCCGTTGCTCCGCCGATGGCGATGCTGCGAGTGAAGAAACGGCTACCTTCGACATAGATCAGGTTACTGGTCTTCGCGCCGACATCGATGATCAAGGTCGGTTCATCGGGGATGCCGTAGGAGTCACGATAGGCATTGAAGAGAGCCATCGGTGCCACATCCACCTCGATGGTGCTGTGTCCCGCTTCGTTGACGGTGTCGTTGATTTCCTCGAGCGCATCGCCCTTGATTGCCACGATGACCACCTCTTTTTCAGCGGAGCCTTCGATCAATTCGTAATCCCAGACCACCTCGTTGATGGGGAAAGGAACATGCTGCTGTGCCTCGAAGGTTACGAGTTGCTCGATGTTGTCATCCTGGATAGGTGGCAGCTTGACGAAACGGATGAATACCGTCTGACCCGAGATCGCATAGCGGAGCTTCGATTTCGGAACTTTGAGTTTGGATGCAAGATCTTCGATGGATGCCCGAATCTGAGCCTCGCGAGAAGCTTCGACGCCGGGATCCGCGACGATGTTGTCGGTTTGGTATCCCTTCAGGATAAGACCGCCGCCCTTCGAAGTTTCGAAAACGGCCATGCCTATGCGCTGGGAGCCTATATTAAGTGCGACGGTGGTCTGGGTATCAGCCATGATGTGTGATCAATCGGTAAATCTTTGGAGTATCCCCGGGAGGGGTTTGCTGGTGCAGCGAATTAGCGGCGCTCGATCTGAATCTCCGCGTAACGATCCCACCAATGATTCGCAAACGGAGTCTCCATTTTGTTGAGAAGAGGCACCGAATCATTGCGGGAAATTTTGTCGGAAGCAGAGTTCCACCAGCCTTCGCTGAATTTCGTGGTTCCTTGTATTTTCATCTGACCGTTGACCAGCACCTCGAAGCCCACGGCTTCGACCGCATTCTTACCGCCACGGTCCGAACCGGTGAGGCGCTTGAGCGATGCGGGAGAGAGGTAGATCGAAGCGAAAATTTCTTCATTGAGAGGAACGTTCACATGGGTGACGTCTTTTGTCAGAAGATGGAAGGTGCCGCTTTTCTCGGTATTCTTCACCATCACATACCATTTCACCAAAATGCTGTCGGCAGTCTGGGACTTTGGCTCGGGAGACATCTGCACTGTCAGCGGCACTTCAATTTCCAGCCAATCTTTCGGCTTAAAGGATTTCTGTTTACCGCCGCTGTACTCGGGCGATTGCAGATCATCGAAAGTGGGTTTATCGGCCTCGACCTTGTAGGCTTGCGCACTGGCGATGTTGTTGCCCAGTAGGCTTAGGGCGACGCAGGTGATTACGGAAAACAGGGAGATTCGTTGGGTTCGCATACGTTTCGGGTTTCATTGGAAACTAGTTAATCGGAGCGCCCCTTGGCCAGATAAAAGGATGGCAGAATGAAATTTACGCAAGAAAAGTTGAATGCCTTAGGTGAAGGATTGACAAGCGATTGACGGGAGCCTGCATACGACGCTTCATACGCCTATGCCGAAAGCATCATTTTCATTCCCCGAAAGCAGGCCCCTCGTCGCAGGAAGTATCGGCGATGCGGGGACCCTTGCTGCTGCAACTCCCGAATCCCTCGCCGACCAATGCGACATCGCGGAGATCCGATTGGACCTCCTGCACTGCGAGTTTTCCACTTCCGGCGCATCGCTCTGGCAACACCTGCGCACCTTCCCCCTGCTGTTCACCGCGCGCCGCCATGCGGAAGGGTCCCCCTTCGATCTCGATCTAAGAACCCGCTGCACGATGCTCACCACCGCCCTGCCTGACGCCAGCCTGATCGACATTGAGGCGATGAGCACTTCAGAAATGTCGGGATTGATCGCCGAGATCGTCTCTCAAGGCGTGCCGTGGATCGCCTCCTACCACGATTTTAGTAGCTTACCATCGCGCATGAAACTCAATGCCCGCGCGGAGATCGCACGGGAAGCGGGAGCCACCGCCTTCAAGGCCGCCGCACGCATGCGCACACCCGGAGACATCACCGAGCTTGCCGCTTTCCAGATGAGCGATGTCGGTATCCCGCTAGCAACGATGGGAATGGGCGATCTCGCTCCGGTGTCACGACTACTTTGCGCACAGGCGGGCAGTGTCTTGAACTACGGCTACATCGGTAAAGTGGAAACCGCCCCCGGCCAATGGTCCGCAGCGCGTCTCCGCGAATGCATTCACTCACTGAAACCCATTTGCTGAAAATGCATCACGTCTACACCATCGCCAATCTGCACGAGGCAACCACTGGAGAAAATCCCGCGCGCCTCGCGGTGATCGGGAATCCCATTTCCCATTCATCCTCACCCCAGCTCCACCAACCTGCGCTCGATGCATTCGGAACGGAGGCCAGCTACATCCGGCTACAGGTCGAACCGGGAAAGGTTGCCGAAGCTTTCTCAAGAATGAAGGAGCTCGGCTTCATCGGTTGCAACGTGACAGTCCCGTACAAGATCGAAGCAATGGAGACCTGCGATGAGGTATCCGAGCAGGCCCGCCAGATCGGCGCGGTCAACACGGTGGTATTTGAAAAAAGCGGAACCCGCGGATTCAACACCGATGGCCCAGGATTCATGCAAGCGATCTCCGACGATTTTGGAATCGCATTGAGCGCCACTCATACCCTCATCCTCGGAGCGGGTGGCGGCGCCGGCCAGGCCATTGCCACGCAATGTGTACTTTCGAAACCTACCCGACTCACCTTGGTCAATCGCAGCATTGGCAAAATTACCGGGCTTGCGGAACGCCTCCGGGCGATCTCTCCGGAAACGGAAATCACCACTCTTGCCTTCGGCGATGCCGGCCTCACCGAAGCCTGCCACGCCGCCGACTTACTCGTCCAAACGACATCGCTCGGGCTGAAGCAGGACGATCCCGAGGTGATCCCAGCAGCATGTTTCCTAGCTCGTCACAGTGTATACGATACGATCTATCAGCCCCCGCAAACCGCTTTCCTCGCGGCAGCGAAACAATCCGGCTGCAAAACCGGAAACGGTCTCAGCATGTTGATCCATCAAGGCGCCATCGCTTTCCAACATTGGTTTCCCAACACTGATCCGCTGCCCTTGATGAAAGCCGCGATGAAAAAATAAGGCACCTTCCGGAGCTCAGTTACCGAAGAGATCGTAGCGCAGTTTTTCGAGATCGTATCCCCTCTCCCTACTAGAGATCCAGTGGCAGGCCAGCACCTCCTCTAGGTGAAATTTATAACTGGCACCGATCGCCTCGCGACGCACTCGCACCCTCACCCTTACGAGACCTTCCGGCTCCATCGCCGGCTCTTCCGCTCCGAATAGCTTCTTACCATCCGCTTGTGCGGCGAATGCCGCGCCGAGCAACAACCCGGCATCGCTGCGGCGATCCATCACAAACTCAGGAGAAGGCTCTCCGACTTCCAATGGCTTTCCGAATTCCGGAGCCATTAGGACGATCGCGGTGCGTCCACCTGAGCGCTGCTTCACATCCCCGTCTAAAAGCCTCCGCGCGAGCAGGCGAAACTCCCCTTCCGACGGCCCCTGCCCGGCAAGGAAAAGCGCCCATGGAAAATCGCTGTATCTGGCGAAATGCTCCCAGTCGAGCTTCCACGTCCCGGCATCATTCCGAAAGACTGCATCGAACTTGGCACCGTCCGGCTCTTCCCAACGCGTGCTAATCATCCGCTCGTTTCCAACCACCAGCGGTTCCTGAGCAATCCTGACAAGCTTCAGCGCTTCCGCTTTTTCGAGCGGATTTATACCATAGAATATCGCCATCTTACCGGCATGGGAGATCGGGTCGAATACATATTGGTTGCGCACCTCGGGAGTCCCGCCGAGCAGAAAGCCGGCGAGCGAGCGATGGCAATCCGGCAAGGCTTCGTTCAGCAACGCGATCTTCTGATCCGCCAAGGTTCCCTCGACCATACTGCGATGTGCCTCCTCACGGTTTTCCTTTTCCCTATCGAGACGGACGTAATGAACCCGAATCCATACCGCCATCAGCATGATGAAAATCCAGATGAAGATGAACCTCATCATCATGTTTTTCTGCGGCTTCTTATGGATCGCCCGCTTCGTGCCGTCGTCGCTAAACTCCGCAGCAGCGGCTAACGATTCGTCCCCGGCTGCCTCGTTTTCTGGCCTTGCCCGAAGACCTGTGCCGGGAGGCCTGGCACACACCCCGCAGACACGTTCTTCGGAAAATCCCGGAACTGATTCGAACAGCGAACCGCATTTTCCGCAATGGAACCAAGCAACAGATGTGGAGGAATCGTTCATCGATATATTATTCTTCGAGCCAGCCCATGCGCAGCAAATCTTGGATTTGCCACTGGTTCGGCAGTGACTCTTCATTTCCTGGGTCGAGCGATAAGGTGACCTCCGCCACGCCGTTCACCTCTCCTGTGATCTCACTCGCCGCGAATACCTCAGAGAACCGGTCAGCCGCTCCGCTTCCCCTCCCGGCATAAACCCAGATACTAGTTTCTCCTGTAGGCGATGCGAATCGGTAGGATTGGAATTCCGATTCCGGAAAAGAAAACGTGTAGAAATCTGCAATGGATAGATACCCCCGTATTAAGCTGCCGTCACCTCTGCCCGCAACAAGGTCTTCGAAGTCCGCGGTGCCGTAGCCGACCGTGGCTTTCCAATCCAATTTAAGCTCTTCGCCTTCGTTTCTAAAGATGGCTCTGAATCGATCGAATTCGGGCGTGTTGCCTTCTAGAATCCCATACTTGATCCCATGCCGTTCGGTGGCGCTCCATTGTGCTGTGTAATCGGGCACCCAGCCATCCGGGTAACTCAAAGCCTTCCAGTTCTCCGCAAGCAGCGGAAAAACTTCACTCTCCTCATACAGCAGGCCCTTGAGTTCCGCCGAATCATCGGAGGTCGCGTATTTGGCATATATTTCCACGGCACGGTTGCGGCTCTTGTCGAGTTCGTCGAAATCCTCCACCTCCCCTTTCTTGGGAGCCTCATCTTCCTTCACTTCGATCGTGCTGTAGAACGACTGATCCCTCTGCCCTTCCTCATCATCTACGAGCACACTCAGGAAAACGATCCCAACAACCAGCCCCATCGCTCCCAGACCCGCGTAAATCATCCATTTGTGGTTCCCGGTCCCGGCCTTCGAACCCCAACTTCCGGCCTCGGCATCCTTGAACCACCGGCGCCCTCCGCCTGCCATGCGGGCACGCTGCGCTCCTTTTGCAGGCATCTTGGCGGGGTCCGGCCGTGGGAACGACATGCTATCCGCTTTGCCGATTTCTTTAACGTGAAAACGCTTCGCCTCCAACGAAGGTAACACCACCCGATCTTGACGACTGGCCGGGGCTTCATCCGCTTCATCCGACGTGGCTGCCGATTCCTCTTCTTTAGAGACCGAACCTTTGGGCGCAGCCATCGGCTTCACGGAGTTTTTCCGAAGCGGACGCTTGGGTGGCAGGGCTGGCTCACTTTTTTCCGCTTCCACAGCGGTATCGCCTGCCTCTTCCCGGGCTTCGGTTTTGACAACCGCTACCTTAAGTTTGGGTTCGGTATGCTCGGTTGTTAAAACTCTACCATCCTTTCGTCCGGGGACACCCCCATGGATTCGCTTCGGAGGCAAGCTGCGCTGCAAAGCATCAGCTGCATCCTCGCCATCATCCCAGTCGTCATCCTTGGAGACCGGAGGGACGTGGTTGTTGGGATCGTTGAAATCTGGATTCATGCGTGAACTACGCCTTGCCGGGTAAGAAGTCAATAACCGGAGGAGAGCCGCGATACCAAGCTTTGCCCGGCCCGTTCAAAAGCATCCGGCAATGCATTTTGCCGGGCGGTCTGGAGATTCGAATCAACGAAGAAACTGCTGCTGCCTTTGCTAGATCCGCTTGCCAAGATCTTGGTCGGATCCCGTGCATCCCGTAGCACCCACTCAAAAACCACCTCGTTGGTCAGTTCCTCTGCGAGTAACGAATCAAGACGCGAACTGCGCAGCGTGGAGTATTTGATGCTTTTGAGCTCGCCCTCCAATACCGCATCCGCTTGATCCAGTCGGGCGATGCGATAGGTGCCGTCTTGCACAAAAGCACCGGTCACGGCCGATGTGGCGAGTGTCTCAGCACGTGGATGTTGGGTGCCGTTGGCAAACATCGGCACGGAAATGGTCTTCACCTCCGCCAGCGAAGGGGGCTTCGCAGCGCCAAGCTGATAGCCGGCGCACGAAGCAAGGAAGAGAGCTGGAATGGCAACAAGCAGGGCTTTCATAGAGGGTTTCAACTGTGTAGCGGTTCACTCACCGAGCTCGCGGAGACGGGATTTCGCCTTGTCGTAGATTGGGCCGGATTTTGCCCGTTTCGCCACATCCCGGTAATAGACTTTTGCGGATTCCGTCTGGCCGGATTTGTAATAGAACTCCGCGATATCCAGCGAGCGCTCAAGTTCACGACCGTTGACATTTTTCGTCAGTCGACGCGCTTCCGCATTCTTCGCATGCCCGGGATATTGCATCAGGTAGTCGTTGAACGCTTCGTCCGCCAAATCCAGCGTCGCCTGATTGCGGTTGCCGCGATCCGCCTCTTCCATGAGAACGACTCCCACTCGGAAAAGTGCTTCTGCCGAATACTTGCTCTCTGGCTGATCCCTCACGAGCTTGCGATAAGCTTCGATCGCTTTCTTCGGCTCTTTGCTGCTCTGGTAAAGTTCACCGATCGTGAACTGAGCCTTCGCTGCCGTTTCAGAACGTGGCGCGTTATCGCGCACCTGGCCGAGCATCTCGACGACCTTGTCGGTGGAAATCCCGCGCTTGAGACCGAGGATCGAGGACTTCACCTCACCATCTGCGGCGCCCTGTGCCATTTTCGTCTGGCGAGCGAGCGCCTTGGAATAAAGTCCGCTGCCTTGATAACGCACGAGGAACTGCTGATACGCCTCAAAGGCATCAAGAACTTCGCCTTTTTGCTCCAGCAACTCAGCCTGCCTGAAGCGCGCCTGACCCGCGGACGGGGCGTAAGCATATTTGTCCGCCACCTTGTCGTAGAGCTTGATCGCCTTGGAATGCTTGCCTGCATCATCCGCGGCCTTCGCCTCGGCATACAGCGCCTCACCCTTATCGGCGGAAGCTTGGTTGCTGCCGGATAGGCCGATCAGATCCTTGTCGTTGCCGCAGGAAACCATCAGCACCACACCCGCCGACACAGCCATAGCCATGTGAAAACACTTCGTCATGCCGTGAAACATAGGAAGTTTAAGACACCGTGAAAGCGGAAATTGCAAGAGATGCGATCTCAGCCAACTTCTCAGCCCCTTCCCAGCTCCGCAGCCCGCTCCATTGCTGCCGTCACTGCGGAAATGAAAGCCGAGCGTACATTGCCTTTCTCCAGCGCGGATAGACCGGTAATCGTCGTCCCACCAGGCGAAGTCACCATATCTTTGAGCACCGCCGGATGTTCTCCGGTCTGGATGACCATTTCGGCAGCCCCGCTCACCGTCTGGGCAGCCAGCTTCAAGGCCTCGGCACGCGGGAGACCTGCGCGAACCGCTCCATCCGCCATTGCCTCGATAACCAGATAAATATACGCAGGGCCGCTGCCGGATAGCCCGGTGACTGCATCCATCTGTTTCTCCGGGACCTCGACACTGATGCCGACAGCTCCCAACAGTTTCTCCACCGTTTCACGATCCCCTTCGATGCAGCGCGCACCGAGACTGTAGGCCGTCGCTCCTTTTCCGACCAGTGAAGGAGTGTTCGGCATGGTGCGGACGACCCTGACCGAATCCGGGGTATTTGCCTCCAGCGTTGCCAGCGTGACACCGGCGGCAACAGAAACCACCAGCTTTGGCTCATCCGAAGTGAAAGCACAACCGACCAGCGTAGCGACGATATCCTGCGGCTTGGTGCAGAGCAGCAACACATCACACGCGGCGACAAGTTCTGCGGTATCGGCGATGGCCGCAGCACCGGTTTGATCGGAAAATCTCTGCCTAGAAGCCTCCGTCCTTGCCACCCCCATCACATCTTCCTTCTGGATCATGCCCTGACTGATCACACCTTTCACCAACGCGGTGCCCATTTTTCCACATCCAATAACTCCAAGCTTCATGCCGCGAGGCTAGGACAATGCCCCGGATTGAAGCGAGCGTCATTTTCCTTGGAAAAGCCCTGCCCTGTAGCATCGTCCCACCATGCCCAAACTCGCAGCCTTTCTCCTCCTCATCGCCGGATGCATTCACGCCTTCTCTGCGGAACTTCCGAAAATTGAGGACTGCATCCCACAGTCGATCGCCAATCTCAAGGAACCCGTCCCACGGCCCTTTCCCAATGGACTCTCGACCGCCGTGACCGCCGCCACCGAAAAGGCGCAACTCCACACGCTCCAAGGCCTCAACCACCTCCACGGTGGATGGGAGTTCGAAGCCATGCGCCACTTCTCCGTCGCCATGAAAGAGGATCCCCGCTGCCTCCTCGCCCACTGGGGCATGGTCATGACCATGCTCTCACCTTCGATCGAGACCGATGCCTGCCGCTTGGCCACAACTCAACGTCTGCTCGAACTCATCAACGAAGGCGAAGGCACCGATCTGGAACGCGGCTATGCCTACGGCCTTCTGAAATACATGGAAGCGGGTCCCGCCAGCGCTTCCGATGCTTTCCGCAAAGTTTCCGAAAAATTTCCTAACGAAATGCAGGCCCAGATCTTCGCCGCGCTTTTCGGACGCTCCGGCTACGATGACCTCGGCACGATCAAACCCGATCAGGAGACCGCAGAAACTCGGCTGCTCAAACTCATCGAAGCCAACCCGGGAAATACCGTCCCCCTGCATGCACTGGTCCTCATCCGTGCCGATGCGGCGGATCTTCGCCCTTCGCTCCACCTCGCCCGCCAGCTTTGCGAACTCACCCCCGACTACCCGCCCTACCAACACCTCCTCGGGCATTATGAATGGCGCTGCGGCGAGCACTCGAAGGCCGCCTCCGCTTTCGGTCGTGCCGCCACGCTCTTTTCACTCTGGATGAAAAACAACGATGCGTCCCCCGCCGATTGCGGCGAATGGGTCCGCGCCGAGTGCTACCGCATCGTCGCCCTCATCTCAAAAGGCGATTTCGACAACGCCATCGCATCCGCCGAAAAAATCGCCGCCACCAGCGTGGACCCCACCCGCCCTGCCGCACCGGGTACACGCAAGCTGTTGTGGGACGCAAAAACCCTGCCCGCCCGGGTTCTCATGGCGCGCAACCTCCCCGGAGATTCCGCCAAGGCACTCGCCTCGCTCCAATCCCCCGAGGATGCTGCTCCATTCCGGGAAAAATCCCTCTCCTACTGGTGGCTCGACGGCCTGCGCATCGCCCTCAATGCAAGAGACCTCATCGAGTCGGGCGAGCTGGCCAAGGCTGCCGAAAACGCCGCCGCGCTCTCCTACCATGGCGAAGCGATGGTGAAAAAACGCGCCGCCGCATTCACCATCGGCGAGCAATCCGAATGGATGTATGCATTCCGCTCCCTTGAAGTCCTCGCCGCAGAGCTGCGCGGCAGGCTCGCTTTAGCCGGCCCGGAAGACGGCCGTGGCTCGGCTTTCAACTGGTTCCGCGCCGCAGCAGACCGGCAGAAACCCGCCACCATGCTCAACCCACCGGCCTTGCTGACTCCCATGGCCATGCGCTTGGGAGACTATTATCTCGCCGCCGGAAAACCGCGCGATGCCGTCAACGCCTACCAAGAAGCCCTCGAAGACTTCCCCAACAATCAGGTAACCCTCGACAAACTCATCGAGGCCAAGAAACTCGCAGAGGCCGCAAAAGTTAGAAACGTCGAAGAGAAAAACGAGGACTGAAATTTCACTTCCCAGCCAAAAGCTCTTTCACTCGACCGGCGATCACCTCGGCCAAGCCGCTTTCGCCCTCCTCTTCGAGGAACTCGCAGTAGTTCGAGACCACCGCCTCCAGATCATCGGAATATTCCTGACCGAGCGATTCAAAACCCGCGAGGGCTTTTTCGAAGTGCCTCCTCGCCCATGTCCGGTCGCCTGTCCTGAGCAAGGCCAAGGCAAGGTTGTTGTGGGACTGCGCCGTATCCGGATGGTTCTCCCCTAAAATGTCGCGCCGCGTCTCCAGCGCCATCATGTGCATTTCCCGCGCCTGATCCAGATAGCCCGCAGCCAGATAGACCGCTCCGAGGTTATTGCAGACTGAGGCCGTCTCCTCATTCTTCTGCCCCACCTCTGACACCATGAGCTGGAGCGAATGCAGGAAATGATCCTCCGCAGCATCCAGATCTCCCGATGCCTTTGCAATAAATCCGAGGTTATTCCTCAGCCCGGCCACATCCATCATCAGAGGCGGCTCGTGTTTTTCGAAATATTCCACCGCCTTCTCCCAAGCACTGATGACCCTCTCCGGCCGGTCCATCCCATCATAGATCGCTCCAAGCAATGCATGAAGCCTGCCTAGCTGGGCGAGCTTGTCCGGACGGCTGTCTAACTGGTCGATTGCCTGTTTTGCATCTTCCAGCGCCGCCTCATAGTCCCCCACCTCAAGCCTCAGACCACAGCGCGTCTCCAGTGCGGTCGCGAAGGCATCAATCGAATCCAGATCCGGCCCGAGGGCGTGCTGGCATTTCTCGACGGCGGCGTTCGCTGCATGTAACGCCTCGGCTAGATCGCCTTGCGTCCGTAGCGTCTCGACGCGATCCTGCATGATCTGAATGAAATTTGCGGTGGGTGTGTCCATGGGTTAGGTGTGAGGGTGCATAAGGAGACTAATCCCCGCGTTTTCCCTTTGACGAGCGGGAAATCAATCCGGCTCTCCTAACCGTTTACAAAACTCCTCCCGCGTTACTGACGAGAGAAAAATTTGAACCGTCCCCTCAACCCTTTCCCAATAGCGCTCTCACACGCGTGGACATCTCTTCAGACAGATCACTGTCATCCTCCTCCAAAAACTCACGGTAATTCGAGACCACTGCTTCAAAATCATAGGCATACTCCTGCCCAAGAGAACCAAATCCCGTCAAAGACTTCTCGAAATGCCTCTTCGCCGGAATCCGTTCGCCGAGCTTCAACAAAGCCAGCGCGAGATTGTTGTGGGATTGAGCCGTGTCTGGATGAGATTCCCCGAAAATCTCATACCTCGCTTCCAACGCCATCATGTGAGCCTCACGCGCCTGATCCGGATACCCGGTGGCCAGATATAGCTCTCCGAGATTATTACAAACCAAGGCGGTCTTCTCATTCTTCTCCCCTAGCTCGGCAATCATGATCTTAACCGCTTTGAGAAAATGATCCTCGGCAGCATTAAAATCTCCGCTCCTTTTTGCCATATATCCCAAGTTATTGCTGATTCCCGCCACACACATAAGAAGCGGCGGGTCGTTTTTCTCGAAAAGGTCAACCGCAGTAGTCCACGCACTTACCGTCCCCTGCGGATTACCCGTCTTGTCGTAAACCGCTCCCAGTAGCGCATGCAGCTTGCCCAGCTTCCCCAGCCTACCTTGGCGGCCATCGAGTTGCTCGATCGCTTTTTTTACATTTTGCAGAGCACCATCGGCATCACCTTGCTCAAGACTCAGTCGAGCGCACGCCTCTAGTTCATCCACAAGAGCGTCGACAGCATCCAACCTTTCATCCTGAGAATCGCTAATTTCTCCGAGCGCCTCTTCGGAATCTATTTTTGCTGCGCTTTTCGCAGTCTTCCTCACCGCACCATTCGGGACCTTTTTCATTTTCCTCTCAGTGCTACGCATAGGCTTGGAAGATTCGCTCTCCACATTGGGTAAAGAGCCAAATTTCATCGTGAACTGCACAAAATCTGCGGGAGACATATCGATTTGGGGGGATGATTAAGCAAAAAGCTGCTAATGATCGCCAAAAACTGCCGTATAACCAGATATTTATTGTAACAATTACTAATCACTGACTTCAGCCAAGCCGCTCCAACAAAATCCGGCGCGTATCGGGAAATTTTCCGAGATGATCGTGCAATGCCGCCTCATTCCCCCCCCGCTGTCCGGATATCCCCAGCACCTCCGCAAGCCGCTTCTCGAAGTGGCGCATCACCCGCAGATCGGCGGCGTTCTCATCCAGATGATCCAGTGCTTTGGCCAAAAGCTCATGCAGTTCCGCATCCGGTTGTTCCTGCTCCACGGCCGCCTCCGCCAACTGGCAAAAATACCCGGCCATCAAAGTCGTCACATAATCGCGCCGGAGTCCTTGCCGCCAGTGACTGATCGCCACCTCACGCAGGTGGTGTAACTCCCCCTTTCTGGCTTTCACCACCCCAATCTCGCCGGAAAAAAACAGATCCAACTTCCCGGAAAATGCACTCTTTGGCCTCAGCGCACCCTTCGCCACCGTCTTCATCAAACCCTCCTCCGCCGTAAACCAATGCACGATCAAACTCGTGTCCGTCAACCGTGTCGTGCGTATCAAAATGGCTTCAGTGGAGAACACGTCTGGAGAAGGTATTTGGGATTTGGCTTGATACACCCCTTTCGCTACCGTAGCCACTTTCCAGCAACCATGGGACAGCAATCAAACAAAATCGTCAAACGCCGCCGTCGTGCGGATTACCTGAAGCGTAAGAAGGAACAAGCCAAGCTCGGCGAAATCCTTCCGAAAGTAAAAAAAGCTCCTGCTAAAAAGGAAGCTTCTGCGGATGAAAAACCGGAAGTGAAAAAAGCACCGGCCAAAAAAGCCGCCAAAAAGGCCACTGCAAAGAAGGCAGCCAAAAAAGCACCGGCCAAAAAAGCCGCTAAAAAAGAAGAAGCTCCGGAGTCAACCTCCGAAGATTGATCTTTCTTTACTGAATAGGTTTCAACAAGGCCGGCTCCCTCACACGGAGACCGGCCTTTTTTCCGCCCTCCCCCCACAATTTCCACTTCCCTCCCCCATCTCCTCATCTAGTCTCCGCCCGCACCAAGCCTCTTCCTTGAGGTTGAAAAATTGAAATTTGAAAGTTCTATGAAAATCGTCGTCGCATACTCGGGAGGCCTTGATACCTCCGTCCTCCTCCTCTGGCTCAAGGAAAAATACAACGCCGAGATCATCGCCTACTGCTCCGATTGCGGCCAAGGCGACGAACTCGACGGCCTCGAAGCCAAAGCCCTCTCCACCGGTGCATCCAAATGCTACATCGACGACCAGAAGGAAGAATTCGCCCGCGACTACATCTTCCCGATGTTCCAAGCGAACGCCGTCTACGAAGGCCGCTACCTACTCGGCACCTCGATCGCCCGCCCATGCATCACCAAAGGCATGATCGACGTCGCCCTGAAAGAAGGAGCCGATGCCATCGCACACGGAGCCACCGGCAAAGGCAACGACCAGGTCCGCTTCGAGCTCTCCGCCGCCGCCCTCGCACCCGGCATCAAATGCATCGCCCCATGGCGCGACGCGGAATTCCGCAAGCAGTTCCCCGGCCGTAAAGAGATGATCGAATACGCCGAGGCCAACAACATCCCGGTCAAGGCCTCCATGAAGAAGCCTTACTCCATGGATCGCAACCTCCTCCACATCTCCTTCGAAGCCGGTGCCCTCGAGGACACCTGGTACGACGCCACCGGCGAGGCCGACCGCGACATGTACGTGCTTTCCGTTTCCCCCGAGGAAGCCCCGGACAAACCGCAGATGCTCCAAGTCCTTTTCGAAAAAGGCAACATCATCGGCCTCCAGACCGAAGGCCTCGCGGAAACCATCGCAAAACTCGGCGACTTCGAAGTGCTCGGTGAAAAGGACGGCTACACCCTCCTCACCCCCTACGGAATCATGCGCGTGCTCAACGCCCTCGGCGGCGCACACGGCATCGGCCGTATCGACATTGTCGAGAACCGCTTCGTCGGCATGAAATCCCGAGGCATCTATGAAACCCCCGGCGGTTTCATCCTCCTCGCCGCCCACCGCGATCTCGAGACCCTCGTCATGGACCGCGAGCTCCAGATGACCCGCGACACCCTCATCCCGAAATACGCCCAGCTCGTTTACAACGGCTTCTGGTTCGCCCCTGAGCGCGAAGCCATCCAAGCCCTCGTCACCGAGTCCCAGAAGAAAGTCTCCGGCGAAGTCCGCCTGAAACTCTACAAGGGCAACGTCATGCAAGCCGGCCGCCGTAGCCCCCACTCCATGTATGACGAACACGTGGCCACCATGGAAGGCGGCCAGGAGGAAGCCTACAACCAAGACGACGCTACCGGTTTCATCGCGCTCAACGCTCTTCGCCTCAAAGCGAACGCCAAGCAGAAGTAACTGCCGAGTCTCGCGTAGCTGCCCCGTCTCGGGGCAGGTCGTGAACGCCCCGTCTCGGGGCGTTCACCTCTATTCCCCCATCCATGCTTTCCTCGCTTCCCCTATCCCGGAGGAAACAGCATTAAAAATCTGATTCTTCCCTGTTGCCGGCACTATTCCAAGCCGTCTCTCAGCCTCATCCAGCGCGGCCAAAGCGCCGTCGATGTCTCCTGTCTTCTGCAGAACCTCTGCCTGTGCCAAAACCACTCCGGCCGCCTGTATGTGCAGCCTCGCGTCGGTCGGCGCAATTGTTATGAGGGAATCCCGCATTCTCAAGCTAGATCCATAGTCCTCCAGCGCCACGTCCCACACTTCGCAATCGAATGCCAAATCCCCGCGCCGTCGGAACACGATGGCCAGATCCTCCCGCCAACGCGTATCTGTGGGATAGCGCTGTACCAGATCCGCGAGCAGGTTTATTCCCCTCTGAAACTCCTCAACCGCAGGTTCAATCTTCTGCTGTTTGCCCAAAGCGGTTCCAAGGTCATCCCGCGCTGCCGCCTCCA
Organism: Luteolibacter sp.; assembly: GCA_039978775.1. Taxonomy (GTDB): domain Bacteria; phylum Verrucomicrobiota; class Verrucomicrobiia; order Verrucomicrobiales; family Akkermansiaceae; genus Luteolibacter. Next base: position 172,049 of record JBDWAR010000010.1, read on the forward strand.
TTCCCATATAAGCCGGATTGACGGGATCCCGCCCCCTCAGTCGGGCAATCCACTGCAACCTGTCCTGCGCGACCGCTTCCGCCTCTGCCCAGTTCTTCATCTCCAAGTGCACCGCGCAGAGCTCACTCTCACTCGATATCACTGACATCCAGCCCCCCGCATTACCCATATCAAATTCAGCGTAGTGTTCCGCAGCCTCAACCGCGAATAGAGCCTGTTCTAATGCGGCAGGCATTTTATTCTCCTCCCGGTAAACCATCGCCAATTGCGTGAAACACATGACCGCATTTTGCCCCCGATTTGAATTTTTCGACCCATCTTCGACCGATTCCTTTGCTAACCTCGCAGCTTCATCCAATACAGCCAAAGCATCCGTCTTACGCCCCATGCGCCGCAACACATCACCTTTTTCACTCAAGAGCATGGCAAACAGAACAGCACTCCTCCGCTGATCCAATACTTCCCTGTCAGCCCATTTCGATAACCTAAACAAGCCTTCATCACAGACTGCTAGCGCTCCAGCCTTATCCCCTGCCCTCGCTAAGACATCTGCTAGAATCCGGCTACTTACAACACTGCCAACCAATGCTTCATCGCCCGAATCCCCGCGTTCAACGAGGCTCTGCCATGCCTCCTGAGACTTTTTAAGCAACTGCACAGCGCCCTCAGAATCGCCCCTAGACATGGCCTGTTGACCGGCATAATCCATGGCAATCGCACGTGCACGTAATACCGATGGATCATCCGCCAGCTCTTCGGGTAGCTTCTCATGATAATCCAGAACCTTCGCCGTCACATCCTCAAGCAAATCCAACCGCCCCAGATCCCTGAGCTTTGACCGCAGATCTACGATAATAAACGTGTTTACCTCCTGTGCCCCGTCCCGCACCTCCCGCGCCATATCACGCTGTCGGATCGCCTCTTTCTTCTGAAAATAGAGAGCTCCACCCAGCCCCGCGAAGGCCAGAACCAGTGCACTCACCCCCGATACCATCCATCGCAGCTTACGAATCGCTCGTTGTTGATCGCGGCGCACCAGATCCCCGAACCCGATTCCGGCCATACCTGCGATGATCTTTAAAAACGCCGCCTGCTTGCCATCAGCGCATGGCCTTGCATCCGCTGCCAAAGGCTCTTCCCACGCCTCTATATCCAGCTCTCCTGCCTTGCCCACCGGATGTAGTATCGAAGGGGGAAAGCACTCTTCAGCAGATCCAACATCCCTATCGGCAGCAGTCACATTGGGCACCCCATCCACCACAAAACACAGAATCTGATTCGCCCGACCGAGTTGCTTGAAATAGTAAATCTCCTCATTCACCCATGGCGACAAAGCCGAGCGAGGCGAGCATACCACAATCAGCCACCTTGATTCTCTTAAAGCCTCCCGTAGCCGATCGCCCAGAACCGAAGCACCTGCCAGCTCCTCGCGGTCACGAAAGACCGGATAAAATCGCTCTGGCAGTTCCTTATGCTCTTTCCTCAAGAGTGCCGGAATACGATAAGTCTCCACCTTGCGATGCAACCAGTTAGCCCAAGCCTTGTCTGAGTGGCTGTAACTGATAAACGCATGATATTTCATTTCTTCACCTCACGATTGCCCTGATACTTGCCAGCTCACATAATCGTCATCAATATCAATTTCTCGCTAACTGAGTGAATCCAAGCAATTCGACGTCAATTTCAGCCCATCAATTTCCTCTGAAATGACCTTCGTCGAAAAAGCCCTGCTCCCGCTCTCGCGCAGCCATCCCGGCATCCATGAATTTCTCTGGTTCGGCTTGAAACAGGCATGGGCTTGCGTCTTCGGTGCCTTACTCCTATTCGGCATCCTCGCCACCCGCCTGTGGTATCCGGACATCCCGCTGGCCCGTTATGACTTCCTCGTCATCTATGCGGTCGCGATCCAATTCGCCCTCTTCTTGCTGAAACTGGAGTCGTGGCGCGAAATCGGGGTGATCTTCCTTTTCCATCTCATGGCCACGGCGATGGAACTTTTCAAAACCTCCACCGAGATCGGCTCATGGTCGTATCCCGAGGGTTCCTTCCTCCGCATCGCCGCTGTCCCCCTCTTCACCGGCTTCATGTATGCCTCGGTCGGCTCCTACATGGCACGGGCGTGGCGGGGATTCCATTTCAGCTTCACCGGATTTCCCCCGCTCTGGATCGCCGGTCTCATCGCCGTACTTGCTTACGCAAATTTCTTCACCCATCACTACGTCCCGGACATCCGCTGGCCGCTCATCATCGCCGGAGCCATCGCGTTCCGCAAAACGATGATCCATTTCAAGCCAAAGTATCTCTCCCTGCGCATGCCCCTGCTCGCCGGATTCTTCCTCGTCGCGCTGTTCATCTACTTCGCCGAGAATCTCGGCACCTTCGCCCGCGCATGGCAATACCCCGGCCAGGAAAACGGCTGGAAGCCCGTCCACTTCTCCAAGTTCACCGCATGGTATCTGCTCATGCAGCTTTCCTTCATCCTGATCTATTCCCTACGCCAGCTTGAGGCCAAGCTCGGCGTGCAGGGCCCGGAAAAAATCGTTCCGGGAAAATCGATTTGAAGCAGAACATTCAGGCACCCGGATCCGGGTGCCCCGCCCACTAGACTTAATGCCTGAAGTGCCTGTGGCCGGTGAAGACCATGGCCATTCCTGCAGCATCCGCCGCAGCGATGACTTCCTCATCGCGGATTGAGCCGCCCGGCTGAATGCAGGCAGTCGCGCCCGCATCGATGGCCGATTGCAGGCCGTCGGCGAAGGGGAACATCGCGTCGGAAGCAACGATGCTGCCTTTGAGATCAAGACCCGCTTCCTTGGCTTTCCAGATCGCGATGCGCGAGGAATCCACCCGGCTCATCTGACCGGCACCGATACCGAGCGTGCGATCTGCTTGCGCATACACGATAGCATTGGATTTCACGTTCTTCACGATCCTCCAGGCAAAACGCATCGCGCGGAGTTCTTCTTGGGTCGGTGGGCGCTTGGTGACGACTTTGTTTTCCAGATCGTCGAGACCCAGTGCGGTGTGGTCGCGGTCCATGACCAATAAGCCGCCCGGACTGGAGCGAATAACAGGTGCCTTCTTCGCAGAGAGGTAACCGTCGTTCATTTTCATGAGACGCAGGTTCTTCTTCTTCTGGAGCAGCGCACGTGCATCGGCCTCGAATTCCGGAGCGATGATCACGTCGGTGAAAATTTCCGAGATCACACGAGCCAACTCGAGGGTCAGCGGGCGGTTGGTGACGATCACGCCGCCGAAGGGTGCTTGGCGATCCGTTTCAAAAGCTTTCTGCCATGCAAGACGAAGATCCTCGTCGTCCTGACCGACCCCGCATGGGTTGGTGTGTTTTAGGATGGCCACGGTAGGCCTCACGAAATCGAGGATGAGATCCGCCGCCGCTTCGATGTCGATGATGTTGGTGTAGCTCAAGCCTTTGCCTTGGAGCTGGGTGAAGCAGCTTTCGAAATCCCCATACATCGAGCATTTCTGATGCGGGTTGTCGCCGTAACGCAGCTCCTGCTCCAGCGGTAGGCTGAGGGTGAACGATGCGCCCGTGCCCTTGCGCGACTGGCCGAGGAAATTCGTGATCGCTCCATCGTATTGCGAAGTCCTCAGGAAAACTTTCACCGCAAGCTCCTCGCGAAGACCCTTGGTGGTATCTCCACCGTTTTCACGCATTTCCTCAAGCACGCGCGGATAGTCACTTGGCGAGACTATGACCGTAACATGCGAGTGGTTTTTCGCCGCGCTGCGCAGCATCGAAGGACCACCGATGTCGATGTTCTCGATGGCTTCCTCAAGCGTAACGCCCTCCTTGGCTACGGTTTCCTCGAAAGGATAAAGATTCACCACCACCAGATCGATGGGAGGAATGCCGTGCTTCTTGGCATCGGCCACGTGTGCTGGATCATCACGACGGTGGAGCAGACCTCCGTGAACCATCGGGTGGAGAGTTTTAAGACGGCCTTCGAACAGCTCAGGAGCACCGGTGTATTCCGAAACGTCGGTGACCTTGAGTCCTGCATCACGCAGTGCTTTGGCCGTTCCGCCTGTGGAAAGCAGATCGACGCCCATTTCCACAAGACCCTCCGCAAATTCTACCAGACCTGTTTTGTCGGAAACCGAAAGCAACGCTCTTGAAATAGCCATATGATGTAAATTGGATGAACATCCGGTGGCAGTAGCCGCGCCGGACATGCCCCCCCGTATCCAACCCCCCTCCTGCACGCAAGCGGGAATCCTACCAAACGACCCGATTCATCCATCAATCGTTGATATCCAACAGGTTCCGTCAACGAACCGAAACCTAACATTTCTACCACAAAGTGCCGCACCATACGTTTTGGCCGCCTCCCCGCCTGCCGCAGGCCGTGGATCGAGCGACAATACCTCCCGGATCACCTGTTGAGAACGCGCATCCAGGGCATCGAAGGCCTCCTGCGCGCCCGACTCGATCTCCACCGCCACCCGTTCGGGAGTTTTCCCGGCATAGCCGCCAATAGCTTCCGGCAAGGCCTCCGCGTAGGGCAGGTAGGGCTTGATGTCATACACAGGCGTGCCATCGACCAGATCCACCCCAGAGAAATGCAATACCGGGGGCTCCAGTCCCCCTTCCTTTTCCATCCCGATGCGATCCAGCTTCACCAGCGAAAGCCCGAGCCCGTTCGGGCGATAGGTAGAGCGACTGGCAAACACCCCCACTCGTTCGTTTCCGCCCAGCCGCGGCGGTCTGACCGTCGGCTTCCAGCCCTCGTCCGCCGTTTCATGGAAGCCGAAGACCAGCCATACATGAGAGAACCCTTCCAGCCCGCGCACCGATTCTAGCGATCGGAATTTTGCCTCCAGCTCCATTGTCCCCCAAGCACTCGGGCTTAAGCCCGGCTGTCTCGGCACGCCGAACTTCCCGCCAAAGCAAGTTTTGAGAAATCCTATCGGTTCGATTTTCATGTCATCTGCAAAAAAACACCCCCCGCTTCACGGAGAAACGGAGGGTGCTGAAGTTTATCGAATGTGGGAATCTCGAATCACTTCGTTTTGAAGTGCATCGAGTTGCGAACGTAGCCGTTTTCCTTTTTCGCCGTCCATGTCAGCGATTCGAATTCACGGCAGGCATCGATGACTTCCTTATACTCCACCTTCTCGCGGTTGAATCTCTCGAGCTTGTATTCGTTAGGGAAAAGCGTCGCGCTATTCTTATCCGCCACGGCGAGCATCAGGTCCGCGTAGTCTGTGAGTGCATTGAAATTCACGTAGAACTCCAGACCGTTGCCAGCCTCGCCGCCTGCAGCTGCTTTGCCGATGAGATCCACCGCCTGAAGCTTCGAGGTCGATGCCGCGAACCATTGGTCGCTCACCGTCACCGATGGCAGGAAGTCATCCTGGAAAAACGGGAAGGAGAAGAACCAAGTGGTCATGCCATCTTTGTCGGAGCTAATCGGCTTCTGCATCGGGATCTGCTCCCCGCTCATCTCGCTCGCTTTCGCAAGAAGTGAGGTAATGCTGGAATCCATCTTCGTCCACGATTCAGCCAGTTTGTTGCGATCCGTCACCGGTGCGATCCAAGTGATACGGGGTGCTTTCGCTTCGTCCACCAGCGCCTGCGGGATTCCGGGAACCGCTGGCATCGCGCCTTTGAGGTCGATCAGGATGGCTGTCTCATCGCCAAGCCCCTCGGCGAGGCTGCCGCTGAGCGCATCATACAAGCCGAGGACATCACCGCGGAACTGCGTGTCGAAGAGCTGTGCGAATTGCTTCGCTTGCAGCAGGTCGCCGTCTTCAACCTCAAGCTCGGAGAGCTTCATCGCGGAGGCATAGAGAGTTTCGAAAATGACCTCGAAATAGGCAGAAGCCTTCTCGCTGTAGGCAGCATCGGTTGCCGCATTAAAGAAAAGCACGTTGTCTCCGCTGTCACCGAGGTGGGACAGTTGCGTCTTCGCAGACCAATCGAGCGAGCCTTTGTCGTAGCCGCCGAACGCCTCGATTTTCAGGCCTTCGTCGGAGAACGCCACCATGCCGAAATCGCTGGCGCTACCCAATGACATCAACTCCTTCTCGCGATCCGAAATCATCTGCAGAAGAGCTTCCAAATCGCGGGTATCACCCAATGCCTTGCCGCCGGCGATGCCGTCGCGGATGCCGAGCGCATAGGTTCCGAGTCCGCCGGCCTCATCCATGATGCCTTCCCAGCCATCCTTGCCACCATACATCATGGCAAGCAGGGGCTTGTCTGCAAACGCGTCGACGAATTTCATCTCATCGCTACCAACCAGCGAATCCTTGGCCTCGGCAGTGAGCTTGAGGTCGCCCTCGTCGTCGCCGATCATGACCACCGCGTAGTCGCCGATGGTGCCAGTGACCACCACGAGGTTCTTCTTGGCGAGCGCATCCAACAAGGCGGTTACGGTCTCAGGTTTGAGATCCTCTTCCATGCTCTCGCGTTCAGCGGCGAGCATTTCGGAGAGTTTCGCACCAAGCAATTTGTATCCGACGAAAGTGGAGCCACCTGCCTCAAATTCGATAGGGACGGCCATCTCACCGGCCATCGCAAACATGCCCATGCTGCCGCTGACGAACTGGGCGGCTTGGTCGAGTTCGCCCTCCTTAGCGCGGAACGCGATATACAGCGGTGGCATCACCATATCCTTGAAAACGGAAACCCCGGATTCGGGATCCTCGATCAGATCCATGAAGAACTCCTCACCTCCGAGACCGCTTTCGAGAGCGGCGGTGAAATCATCCGGATCTCCGGTTGCGGCGAATGTTTGCGCAGCTTCACCCAGGGCCAGAGCCTGGAAATAAGCCATGCGTTTGTTGAGGGTCAGCAAGTGCCCGACTTGTTTGCCGGTCGGCTTGCCCATCGCGAGGGTCACCTCCTGCCCGAGCAGCATCCACGGATCCGGCTCTCCGCCCATGGCGTCCATTTCCATATCCATGTCATTTTCCTGCTCGGCATCGCCATCCTCGAGCATGTCCTCTTCCATCATTTCCTCCATCGGCATTTCATCCATGCCCATGCCGGAGTTGCTCTCAATGATCCCATACAACTTGAGCGCCTTGAGTTGTTCGGCAGCACCTTTCGCATCATAAACAGAGATCACCACCTCAGTATCTTTTGGCAGATACTGGGCGAAACCGACTTTGGCCGCTCGCTCTTCAGCACTCAGGCTCTTGACATCGGGGGTTACCGTTTCTTTGACTTTATCGACAACGGACTCGACGATGGATTTCTCCTCCGTCTTCTCTCCGGCAGCTGCCGGCTTTTCTTTGCAGGAGACGGATCCAAGAATCGCGATGGATCCGATACACCAAATACTATTTCGTATTTTCATAATCCGAGTAAAAACCCCAGTGGTATTGGTTCAAGCATCAAACCACGACGATACGCAAATTTTACAGGGATTTTAAATCCACCACCGCCTTAGGAGTTGGAAATTTTCCGGGCACACGTTAACTAAATCCATGGATCTTTCCGATTTCCGAAAGGAATACGCTTCCCACGGCCTTCATCGCGGCGATTTGAACAATGACCCGACTGAAACCTTCGACCAATGGTTCAGGCAGGCGACGGAGTTCGGTGTCCACGAACCCAACGCGATGACCCTTGCCACGGTGGCACCCGACGGATCGCCCTCGCAACGCACGGTCCTGCTCAAGGCATTCGACCAGAAAGGTTTTACCTTTTTCACAAACTACAACTCCACCAAGGCCACCCACATCGCCGCCAATCCCGCCGTCTGCCTGCTGTTTCCGTGGATCACACTTGAGAGGCAGGTCATCATCCGGGGACGTGCCGAAAAAATCTCCGCCGCCGAATCCCTCGGCTACTTCGCTTCCCGTCCCCGCGAATCCCAGATCGGCGCATGGGTGTCGAACCAATCCGAAGTCATCTCTTCACGGAAATTCCTCTTGATGAAAATCGAGGAGATCAAAAACAAGTTCAAGGACGGCGAGATCCCCCTGCCATCATTCTGGGGCGGATACCGCGTCGTCCCGCAGTCCATCGAGTTCTGGCAGGGCGGCTCGGCGCGCATCCATGACCGCTTCCTCTACACCCGCCAACCCGGAGGCGAGTGGAATATCGACCGCCTTTCACCGTGAAGCATCCCAACCACTATTTCCTAACACCCATCGCTGCGGCATTCTTTGCCGTCTTCCTACCCTGCTGCGCCGACAAAGAGCCGGAGGAAAAACCCACGGAGAAAAAGGAGGATGTCTCCAAGTCTCGCATCGTCGGCCGCATCGCCTCGATACCCGCCGGGCGAAAATTCGTGCTGATCCAGTCCTACGGCACATGGAATGTCCCGACCGGCTCGATCCTCACCACCCACGGCCCCGAGGGACGTGCCGCAAACCTTCTCGCCACCGGCGAAAAACTCGGCCAGTACGCCGCAGCCGACGTCAAATCCGGAACGCTTGAAGTGGGCGATGGCGTTTACACCATCGGCACCCAGAGGCAATCCCCTGTGACCGAACCCACGGAACCGGAAACCGAAGAATCAGAAGTTACACAGTCACCACCGGCATCGGAATCGTGATCACACGCATTCCTGCCGCCTGAGCTGCGATCACACCCGGAGGCGCATCCTCCAGCACCAGGCATTTCTCAGGAGCCACTCCCAGCAACTGCGCGGCTTTCAGGAAAATATCAGGAGACGGCTTGCCGTTCTGCACGTCGTCCGCAGTGACAACCTCGTCAAACCAATCCGAGCAATCCAGCAAACGTAGCGTTTTCTCAACTACATAACGTGATCCGCCGGATGCAACTGCCATCGGCACGCGGCCACGCAGCGACTTCGCGAAATCCGCAACCTCATCGATAAACTCCACTTGTCCAAGCTTCGCGAGGTACGCCTCACGCTTCGCCAGTGCGATCGCCTCCGGATCCAAGCGCAAGTCATACTCGCTGTTCAGATCCACCACGATGTCCTTCGTCGGCCTGCCGCCCATTGCGAAGAACACATCCTCTTTGAAAACTCCTCCCGCACCGTAGGCAGCCAACGCCTCGCACCACGCATCAAAATGTGCCGGCATCGAATCTACCAGCGTCCCGTCACAATCGAAGATCACTGCTTCGAAACCATCCTTTGGAAAATCAATTGCTCCTACGTTTGCCATGACGGGCTGCGGAATATCGATGAAGCGGTGGCAATGCAAGTCCTGTTCGATGCAATTTGCCATGGTATTTCCCTCACTTGCCCAGAAGTCCCTCTGCTGCACCCAGCGTATCTATATCATCGAGCCCCTTGTCCCGGCGAATCGCCTTAATGCGGGGAAACCTCAGCGCCAGTCCTGAATCATGCCTCAATGATCTGCGAATCGAATCAAATGCGATTTCCAGCACTACATTCGGCTCCACCTTCCGCTTCCTCCGTTCCTTCGAAACCGTATGCTTCATGAAATGCTCGGTCAGCTCCTCGATTTCGAGATCCGTGAGACCCGAATAGGCTTTCCCCAACACCCGCAACTCTCCGCTCATCTCATCTCTCACAGCAAAAGTATAGTCAGATAACACATCCGACCTGCGACCGTGCCCTTGTTCCGCAAACACCACCACACAATCCAAGGTCGGCATCACGCCCTTCAGCTTGATCCACGCCTTCCCCCTCCGGCCGGGTGAGTAAATGCTGTCGGGATCCTTCGCGATCAAACCCTCGTGCTCGTCTTGTAGCGCTTTTTTGAAACACTCCTCCACTTCGGCATCGGAGGTTGCCCGCATCAGGTCGATCACCCCGAACATTCCACCGAGCCCCAGCCCTTCCAGAGCGTCCCTTCGCTTCGCTAGTGGCAGCTCCAGAAATTCCTCACCGTCTTTCCACAGCAGATCGAACGCCACGTAACGCAGAGGAACCGACGCCATTCCACTTTTCGACTCCATGAAAAGATCTCCCTCTACCCGCCGCCGCCCCAGCCGTTTCTGCAGATCTACAAATCCCAGCTTGCGCCCCTCTGCATACGCGATGAGTTCACCATCCAGCACAAAATCTCCTCTGAGTTTCCTCGCCGCCTCGATCAATTCCGGAAACTCCTGATCCAGCGGTCTCAGGTCCCGCGAGAAAAGCCCGATCTCATCACCGTGTTTGTGCAACTGTGCACGTATCCCATCATGCTTCGGCTCCAACCACAGCGGACGGGCAAAGCGAAGGTTCGAGTATTTCAATCCGTTGGTCTCATCATCACGTTCTAACGGCGATGCGAGCATGCACCGGACCGGCACCATTGGCATTAGCTTCGCCCCGTCCAACCCACCCGATTTTGCCAATACCGCCGAAAGACCGAGGTCACCCGTTAACATGTTCGCCCTTGATATCCCTGCCTGATCTGCACCGAACGCCGCACCCACCGCTTCTTCCACCAAGCCTTCTTTTAACCCGATCCGAAGATCACCTGTTAACAACTTAATCACAGTCTCGGCCTCAACCGGATGTAACTCAAACAACCGTTTCGAGAGCAGATCTACTTTGGCAAGAGACTCCCCGTGAGTCCCAAGTTCCATGAAGAATTGTTCCAATGCACTCAAGCTAAGTGGAATGGAAGGAGATAACACCTCTTGCAGGAGGACACGCCCAGTCCGCGCGATATCGTTCTGTATTGTGGATATCTCTTTGAATCGATCAGCTCGAACACCCGGCACACTCAGCAACGACCGTTTGATTCCAGCAGTGCCGATCCTCAAGGTCTGCCGCCCACCGCGTCTCGGCAATGCTTGCCCTGTGAACCATCTTGTTGCCAGTGCCAGACTCTCGTCGCCCTCCACCTTCTTCAGGTAATTCACAAGATATTCCACTTTCGCTACACGGCTGCTAGTCTCACCGATCAACCGGCATACATCTGAAAAATCCGCCAATTCGCACACTGGCCGGGTCTGTCGCGGTGTCCCCGCCCCCACAGACGGAGCCGTCTTTTTCCCCAACGAAAGCTCCAGCTGATCTCCCCCGCTTGCACACCACGCATCAATCCCTTTTGCCCTCAGTTCCGCGGCAAACTCCTTGGTAAATCCGTGCACCGTCAGCACCCGTTTCGGCCTCACCCGCATCACACACTCCATCAGCCCGGGGTGATCCGCATGATCCGACATCGGGATCACTTCCCCCACCCGGTAACGGTAAAATGATCCCGATTGAAGCGCCCAGCCGGTCAGCATCGCCGTGCGCTTGTCCTTCAGCCCACGCAGTATTTTTGCCTTCACCGCACTTGGCGGAGCCACCACCACATGCCCCTCACGGGAAAATCCTTCAAACAGCACCGGCTCCGGCAAATCCACCCCGACCGCTCGGCATGACTCCGTCATCTCCGCCACTTTGGAATGAGAAAGCACCGGGATCCCGTGCTCTGCCAACAACGCCACCGCCTCCTGCGCCTTACCCAGTGAATACGCGAACAATACCGGCGTTTCACCATCCGCAAACGCATCGTTCACAAACCGCAGCACCGCCGCATCCACCTCCATCGGCCCCGGAAATACCAAATGCGGCAACCCGAAGGTCGTCTCCATGATCAGGGTGTCCGCCTGGATGAAATTCACCGTCTGGGTCGTCCTGCCTTTCCTGGCCTTGAAATCCCCCGTGTAAAGCAGCGTCGCCCCATCCCTCTTCCGCGTCACATGCAGCATCGCCGAGCCCACAATGTGCCCCGCTGGCAGCATCCTCAGCCGGAATCCGTCCCGCTCAATGATGTCGCCGAAGTCTGCCGCCTCCAGCCGTGTCTCAGCCATATTGAATCTTGCGCGCAACAACGCCGCGGTCGCTGTAGAACACAGCGCCCGTTCGTGCCGGGAAAAGTGATCCGCATGGGCATGCGAAACGAAGGCGGAATCCCTTGCATCCCAGGGATCCAGCCAGAAATCCATCTCGGGCAAATACAACCCGCGGTTGAAAATCACTTCTATCACTGCCGCCACGCTAACAGACGTGGCGATCCCGGCAAATCCTTCCCGCAACCAACTGCCGGTTTGCCAAATCCTGCCCCCTTCACTAACATACTTAAATGCCGGATCTTAAACAGTGGTTCGACTCCGTCGAGACCGACAGGCCTTTCGAAACATGCAAGGTCTGCACCCAACTGCTGCCCCTTGCCGCCGATTCATGGGTCGTCAACAAGCACTTCCACCGCTCTGAGTGCATCCTTGAATACGCCGTCTGCGAAAAATGCCGCGATCAGACCTCCGCCGAGTTCAGCGAAAGCTCCAAGGCCGCCATTCGCGATTTTCTCGAAAACGAAATCGACTGGGAAAACCGCCTCCTCGAATGGATGGCTCTCGAAAACCCCGCCGAGCGCCTCAACAAATGCGTCGCCTGCTCCTGCCCTCGTTTCTCCGCTGAGGGTTTCACCATTTCCGCCCAATTTCGTCACGACGGTTCGCTCATCGATGGAGCCCTCCCCCTCATGCTCTGCTCCGACTGCATCTCCCGCATCACCGACTCCCTCTCCCCGGAATCCCGCCGCGTCTGGCAAAATTTCATCGCCCGCCACTTCGAAGGCCCCGATTCCGAAGGCATCGATTTGGGGATCTTCTGATCACTTTCGATCCTTCGCCTTCTGGAAGCGCGACCGCCGCTCCGATGGCGCTTCCGGGGCGCTTGCTTTCGCTGGCGTCTCCACCGCTTGGGAAACCTTTGCCGCCACCGGCTTCACAGCCTTCACTTTCTTCACCCTCGCGCTTTTCGGCCTCCGCTCATGCTTCACGAATTCCGGCAGTTTCCACCCGGTTCTGGTGATCAGCGCATCTAGCAAAATCATCGCCAGCAGCCCGATCCCCAACGGCAGGCTCAGCGAATTTGCCCCCATATACGGCGGTCGCAGCCATGCCTCCTCCAGATTCAACAGCTCCCGCCCGGCCGTCTGATACGAGACCTGACGTAGCTCCGCCAACCGCTCCGGCTCAAACGCCCACTCCACGCTCGACCCCACGCTCACGGGGCCAAACCCGATCGCATGATCCCCCACACGGATCGCCCCTTTCACCACCGAACCCTCCTCCAGATCCCTCGTCAGCGAAAAATGCCCAGGCTCCAGCCGCCGCCACGGCAGTTCATACACCGCCCCACCGGCATCGTCCTGAAGCTTCACCGTCGGGGAGTCCTTGCTCAGGCGCTCGCCCCATTCCTCCACATCATAGAGCAAATCCAGTTCCAGCCGCGTCCCTTGGATCTTATGCCGCAGCGCAATGCCCGGCGGCAGCTCCTGCCCCATCAGGAAACGCCCCATGGTCTGCATGAAATCCCCGTAACCCGTCCACTTCCTCACCGGCTCGGAAAACTCCCCGCCCAGCGGAAACGACACCGCCGCCGTCCTGCCCAGCCCGCGCCGCGCGTGCGACACCAGCGGAGCCGCATACTCATCCTTGGAGACCAGCGAAACCGTCGCATCCTTCCGCGCATACGAAAGATTGTATCCCCCCACCGTCTCCATCCACTCCAGTGGCTTGGGCGAAATCTCACTCCACCGCCCCGAGGCCAGCGTCCCCACCGGCTCCTCTAGGAAAGCCGACCTCGCGATCGTCACCGTCTCCTGCGCGAAGATCTGTGGGATATCCATCGGCCTGTCCGAAAAGAAAATCCGCCCACCTCCCAGCTTCGCGATGTCCTCACAAAGCTTCGCATCCACATCCCCTTTCGTCCCCAGCCCGATCACCGATACGGTCGCCCCTTCTTTCGCCATCTCTTCGAGCAACTTCTTATACGCCCCCGGCTCCTCCGTATCCTGGGTGTCCGTGAAAAGGATGATGTGCCGCGTGCCAGCCTGCGATTTCCTCAGTTCCTCCCAGCCCGCTTTGAGCCCCGTATAAACATAGATCCCCCCGCCGCCTGCAGCGATCTTGGAGATCCGCGTATTGATCTCCTTCTGCTTTCCTCCCACCGCCGTCAGCGGCACCACCTTGGTCGGTTCACTATCTACGGCGAACACCGTAATCTGATCCATCAGACCCAGCAGATTGACCGCCGAGATTGCCCCTGAGTTCGCCAGATCCATCTTGGTCTTCCCGCCGGCCACACCCATTCCCATCGAGCCGGAGCGATCCATCACGATCGCCAAGGCCACCGCCAGCTTGCGGTGCTCGGATTTCAGCTCCATCGAGACCGGCAACAACTCGTCGATGTCGGATTGGAAATACCCGCCCGAACCAAATGACCGTTTCCCTCCCGCCATCAGAAAGCCACCGCCCTGTTCCCGCACAAAGAAATCCAGCGACTTCATGAAATCGTTCGGGATCTCATGTGCCGGCACATTGTTAAAAATCACCGCCTTCGTCCCGCCCAGCATCCCCGGCTTGAGCTGCGAGAAATCACTCACCACCTGCACATCGAAATCCATGTCCGCCATCGCCTGTGCCACCGGATCATCCGTGTATTTCGTCACCAGCAACAGTCGCGGTCCGCCGGTGATCTCGATCCATCGCTTGAGCCGGTTATTGCCCGGATGTGCATCCTTCTCCGGCTGGATCTCCGCATCGTATTCATACGAGCCCACCTTGCCGATCCGATCTGTGAACTCCACCGTCCCGATCCCATCCGCCACCACCACTTCGGTCTCAACCAGCGTCTGCCCGTTGCGCCTCAGCACCAGCGGCACCGTTCCGTCCTCATTGCCCCGCACCAGCACGGAGATCAAATATGGCTCGCCCACCTGCACCCGTTCGGGAAACGAAAGCCGTGCCAGCCGCACATCTTCCGTCGTCTCATCCCGCACCAAACGGAAGTCCAGCGGCACCCCTCTCTGCTTCAATTGCGCCGCAGCCTCAGTCAATGGCTCGGTCGCGTAGCCGTCGGTGAAAAGCAAAACTCGCGTCGGCTTCGTTTCGTCCACCGTCGCCATCAAATTGGAAAGGGCCAAGCCGGTCTTCGTCAGCTTCCGCGAGCCGGTGAACGACGAACCATCAATCCCCGCGTCCGCCACTTCCGCCGCGAAGTTCACAAACCGCAGGGTATCCTTGCGCCCCGGCTTCGACTTCTCCAGCAGTCGGGTCCACTCCGGCAGCCCTTTGTCGATCAGGTCTTCCGTCGATTCAGACCGATCCAACAGCACCAGCAAATCCAGTGCATTCTGCTGCTTTTGCACACGCGGCCCGGCCAAAATCGACACCGCCAGCAGCACAATCAGAATACGCAACGGCCGGAACAAGCCCAAACGAGGCCAAAACCACCCCACCAGCGCGATCAATGGCACCAATAGGAAACTCTCCGGATAATCAAAACCCATGCGCGCCAACTCCACACCCTTCCACCCCTTGAGCCAAGCGAAAGGAACCGCAATTTGAAATTGCTGGCATAAGACAATCCGCCCCCAATCCCGCCGCGCCACCCCCAAATACCCCGCTGCATCCCCCGCCGTAGCCGGACTCATCATCTCCATTTCGAAAAACACCAACCTTATCTTGAAACCGAAAAAAAAGCATTCATACTAGCGCCAAACTCCACTGAGATTTATTAACTATCTCAGGAACATCTCCCAACGTCATGAGTTCCGAACCAAAAAAATACTGGGCTTTCATTTCCTACTCATCCAAAGATAAAAAATGGGGTCAATGGATACACAAAAAACTGGAAACTTATCCTATTCCAAAAGAACTCCAAGGAACTGAAATTTTTGACGGATCCGTACTTGGAAAAAACTTATCCCCTGTCTTCCGTGACCGCGACGAACTTTCAGGTTCTTCGGATTTGGGACCTGCTATCCTAGCTGCTCTCAAACAGTCTCGTTACCTTGTCGTCCTTTCCTCCAAAAACTCTGCCAAGTCCCAATGGGTAAACAAGGAAATCCAAGACTTTAAAGCCCTAGAACCAGGAAACGAAAAACACATTCTTTCCCTCATTCTCAACGGTGAACCTAACGCAACTTCAAACCCGGAATTTCCCGACAGCGAAGAATGCTTTCCCCCAGCGCTCCGTCTCCCTCTCGAACCCTTAGCCGGAGATCTTCGTAAGGAAGGCGACGGTAAACAGCGCGGCTTCCTAAAAGTCCTAGCCGGGATTTCGCAGATTGGATTCGATGATCTTTACCGAAGACATGAGCGGGCAAAATATCGACGTAGACTCATCATCGCTTCCATTGCAGGGCTTCTAGTCAGCGCCTTCATTTTTCTATTGATGAATGCCCACTCGCAGAAGATGGAAGCTGACAATCAAAAGTTGAGAGCTGATTCCCAAAAGATGGAAGCTGACAGCCAGAGGATGAGAGCTGACAAGCAGAAGATGGAAGCTGACGCGCAGAGGATCAAAGCCGACGCGCAGGAGCAAATTACCAAACTCCGTGAAAAAGAAGCTCGATCCAACGAAAGTTGGTCCCGATTTCATCAAGCACAGAAAGCAACTGAGGACGGCCAAAAGCTCAAGGCAGTTGCTTATTACGGAGCAGCATTGGAAAGTGACCCCCATCAATATGAAATTGGCATCAAGGCCCTATACACCCTAGCTAGTACCTCCTCCTTTATTACGCTAGACGAAAATAGGGAAGAGAGTCATTTGCTGTCCAACGGAAAACAGGTGGAAGAAGGAAAAACCTACCGAGTTTTCTTATCCTCCTCTCCTGACCTAGAAAAAAACCTCACCTGTGTAATCGATTCACAAAGCATTTTTTTGATCGACGAAAATGAAACCGATTCTCCAAAGAATCTCAATCCTGCTTCCTACTATAACATCAGCTCTTTCGCCGCCGCCTCAAACTCCCGAAGTAGTGCCATTGTGGCGGCCTATGGAATAACCAGCGAATATGGCAATAGCGGAGGGGTGATTGTCACAGACTCTAAGCATTTGGACACCACGTATGACTTGGATGACTACATCCAATCAGTCCATTTTTCGGCTGACGGAAACGAATTTATTGCCAGTTCAAGCAGTCGCTTACATCATTTTAAACGCGCCGCCCATGAAGCTTCTCCCTTCATTAAAAACTGGTCTCTTGATCTCGATATCCTACTGAAAGTTGACCCTAAGTTCTATCCCAAAGTCGCAGGATTCGACAATCTTGGAAATCTGATATTTGGACTTTTGAGTCAGGACGACTGGCAAGTTCATGGGAAATTGATCTGTCACAAAATGGGAAATTCTCTCTACCCCGAAAGGATACCGCTTAACGCAGCACCATTTTCGCCCCCCAATGTTACGTGGGACGCAGACCATGAAATGATCGAGGTAGCCGGAATCGAAGGCACCTTCCCCGAACAACAATCCGCCGGTATTTCCAAACGATTCAAACTGAATAATGACCAACCTTCTCCAGGACGGGGACAACCTATTGAAATTTATCAGAGGTCGCCATCAAAGCATCTATGGACATTCACCCCCCCGATCAAACTGGATGCCCGCGGGACTCTACTGGACAATGATACCTACCTTTTGATCGATGTCGCTGATGGGGGAGCTGGCCTCAACGGATTCTGGCTCTATAATCCGCGGGTGGGATTTCCATATCAGGACTGGTTAGAAGCCTCCGCAGGCCCATTCTCTTGGTCGGAAAAAGACAGCAGGATTTTTAGCTTTGATGGCATCTACCGGGACGTTCCGGATTTCATTCAAGCTATCGATCTATTGGGAGAAAATTCACCAACACCACTTTGGCTTCCAAAACTATGTTATGCCGCTGCTGCTCTGGAGCCCGATGAAACCGGAAGACTTCGAAATATCGCCGGAAAAAGAAGAAAACAAATTCTACAAGAAGTGCAAAAAGAACTGGATGACACTGCCGTAGAAAATCGGTGGACCCAATTTGGCAAATGGTTTCTCAGAGGAGAGCTCCCAGAATCAAAACTGGTCAGCCCATGCTCAAAAAAACTCCAGTCAGAATACATAAATCCAGCTAGGTTTAAAATAACAATTATAGAGACCCAGCAATAACTTCCGAAACACTAGCCACGAAACAGCAAACACCTACCCCAGAAGAGATTCTTACGAACTCAAGTTTGTCGAGATGCCAAAAATTGGCTCGATTGAGAGACAACACCTCCCTAACCCTCCGAGAGAAAAGCGAAAGGAACCGCGATTCCGAAATCGCGACTGCAACCGCCACGCATCCTTCCACTTCGCCATGCGGCCAGACGCTCCTCTCCTACCTCCCCGCCCTGCACCAGTCACTTAACGCCAACCCAAGATACCCCGCCACATCGCTCGCTGTCGTCGGGCTTCCCATTTCCATCTCAGAAATTTCCGCCCCCCGTCCGCACATCCACGCACCCAGCGAGGCAGCATCAAAGCCATCCATCCCACCCCCCATCAGCGCCCCGATCACTCCGGAAAGCAGATCCCCCTGCCCCCCATTCGACATCGCAGGAGTCCCTGTCGAATTCATCCGCAACGCCTTTCCACGTTGCCCCACAATCGTCCGCGCCCCTTTGAGCAGCAACACCGCCTCACTGCTTTCACAAAACCCCCGCGCCGCCTCCTCCCGTGTTTTTCCGGAAAACTCCGGAGCCAACCTCCCGAACTCCCCCGGATGCGGAGTCAGCACACAACCCGCCCCCACCTTCACCCCCCGTTTTGCCAAGAGATTCAGCGCATCCGCATCCACCACCAAGGGCACCTGCGCCGAGGAAATCAGCTCCACTAATCCCTCCGCAAAATCTTCATCCATCTCACCAAGACCCGGACCCACCACCAGTCCATCGCATTTGCCCCCGAGCAATTCCCTCGGATCATCACAGGCTTTAAGCATCGCCTCCAGCGGTAGCCTTGACCGAATCCCCTCACACGCCGCAGTCGGCGCATGCAGCGTTACCAAACCCGCCCCCGCCCGGATCGCACCGAGTGCAGAAAGGATCGCCGCTCCCGTGAACTGGGGCGAACCTGCCAAAATCGACACCCGCCCCGCCTTGCCTTTATGGAAATCAAAATACCGCGGGGCTTTCCCGAAATCCATCTCCTGCGGCGAGATCAATTTCATTTCACCCTGCCCACCCGCAGCCAACCCTTCCACATCCACCAAACAAAGCGCCCCCACCGCATTCGCCGCAGCGCCTAACAAAAGCCCTTTCTTCGCCGCTCCGATCATGAACGTCACATCCGCCCTCAACGCCCCCTCGAAAATTTCCCCCGTATCAGGATCCACCCCGGAAGGCACATCTACCGCCACCACCTCAGCACCCTTCGTGCTGCGCAATGTATTCATCTCTCGGATCAATTCTGCCACCGCCCCCCTTGGCGCTCCCTTCGCCCCAATCCCTAACAATCCATCAATCAGCAGTAACCGCCCCCCTGCCTCCTCCATCTCCAGCCCCTCATCCCACTGCGCCATCGTCAGATCTGCCCATTGCTTTTTCGGAAACGCCGCACGCAGCCCCGTATCCCAGCCGAAATCATCACGCAGAATCCGCAGCGCAATCAAGGCATCGCCCGCATTGTGCCCTTTTCCCAAATAAGCCACCGCCCGCCCCGCTTCTGGAAACATTTTACCGATCGCCCTCCCCAACGCCACGCCCGCCAGCGCCATAAGCCGCGCTTCGGAGATACCCGCACGCATCGCCTTCTCCTCGATCCTCCTCATCTCAGCCACGCTTACTGCCGCCATACTCGGAACCTAACACAACCCGGATGCCAAAGGAAGAGCCACGGCTCATCACAGATCCACCCGCCATGCCCACTGGCTGGCTCGCGATCGTGCGCTTGTGCAATTCGCGAAATGAACCCAAATTTCGATAAAGGGTGTCTCGCAGTGGTTCCTGCTTTGTGCAGGGTAGAAGCCGCTCTCCGGGATTGCTCCCTCATCCACCACGCATCGACATGACCCATCGTTCCACCTTTCGCACCGCAGCCGGATTCAGCCTCCTCACCATCATGACCAGCCTCGCCCTGCCCCTGCCTGTCCCTGAGCGAGGCTTCGTCAGCATCGAGCCTGCGGAAACCTGGGAGGAAGGCCTGATCTGCGGCAACGGTACAATCGGAGTCAACATCCAGAGCCGTCCGCTCGACGAGCGCATCATCTTCACCCACGAGCGCCTGTTCATGCCGATGGGCAAACCCCATGTCCCGCCTGACCAATCCGCCCACCTGCCCGAACTCCGCAAACTGATCGCCGAAGGCAAATACAAGGAGGCCGAGGAGCTCCAATTCAAGCACTCGAAACAGGAGGGCTTCATGTATCCGGATTTCTTTGTTCCCGCCTTTGATCTTTCCATTCGTAGCGAGTCAGAAGGAGAAATCCGCGACTACGCACGTTCGGTGGATTTCCAAAAAGCCGAAGCCGTCGTCCACTGGGCCGACGATCGCGGTGTGTTTGAGCGCCGGACTTTCGTCTCCCGCAAGGACGGCATGGCGGCGATTCTGCTCACCGGCCCAAACCCGGGATCGCTCGACTGCCAGCTGAAACTCGAACCGCGCGAACCGAGCCAAGAGTTGAACGATGACAACGACGTCAACCAGCGCTCGGACGAGAGTTTCAAAGAGCACTTCGGCGACCTCCTCAGCACCGCCACGGCTGACTCGCTCGGATTCAGCGCCCGTTTCCTGCAATCCTATCCCGGCAGTATCCAGTCGCTCGATGGCAAGGCCCGCGTGATCGTCACCGGCGGCACCGCCGAGCCCCAAAAAGACGGCACGCTCGTCGTCAAAGGTGCGGATCAGATTCTCCTACTCGTGGAAATCCACCTCCTCACGGAAAAGGAGCCCACCGCGAAATCATCACTCGCCGCCCTGCCAGCCGACTACGACGAGCTGCTTGCGCGTCACGTCCCCCTGCATGCGAATCTCTTCAACCGCATGAAGCTCGACCTCGGCGGCGGCGCCGACCACCAGAAGCCGACCGAGCAGCTGATGAAGGAGTCCACCTTCGATGACATGAATCTCGCCTGGTTAGAGAAACAATTCGACGCCGGGCGTTACAACATCATCTGTGCCACCGGCGAGCTACCGCCGAACCTGCAGGGAGTCTGGGGCGGCACCTATGTTCCCGGCTGGGCCAGCGACTACACACACAACGGCAACGTGCCCTCCGCCATCGCCAGCATGCTGATGGGCAACACCCCCGAGCTCATGCTCGCCTACGTCAGCTACATCGAGTCGCTGGTGCCCGACATGCAACTCAACGCGAAGCACTTCTACGGAGCCCGCGGCATCGTGCTGCCATCACGCACCTCCACCCACGGCTACAACAACGCCTTCGCCAAAAACTTCGCCGGCGGCATGTGGGTCAGCGGCGCGCCTTGGGCGTCCCATTTCTTCTACGACTACTATCTATATACCGGTGACGAAACCTTCCTGCGCGAACGCGCGCTGCCGTTCATGGAACAAGCCGCCCTCTTTTTCGAAGATTACCTCTACGAAGGACCCGACGGGAAATATATCTTCTCCCCCACCCAGTCGCCAGAAAACTGGCCTGAAGGATCCACATCACAGGCAACCTTCAACGCCACCATGGACGTGGCCTCCTCGAAAGAACTGCTCACCAACCTAATCTCCGCCTCCCGCAAGTTGGACGTAAATGCCGACAAGATCCCCGTCTGGGAAAAAATGCTGACCAAGATGCCGGAATACATGGTGGCTGAAAACGGCATCATCAAGGAATGGCTCACCCCAAAACTTGGCAACAATGACGCCCACCGCCATTCCTCCCAGCTCTATCCACTCTACGACGGTCTGCCGGAGGAAATCGCTGACAACCCGGAACTCCGCAGTGCGTTCATCAAGAGCGTCGAGGATAAACTCGAACGCTATTGGAAAGACAACGAGCGCGGATTCATGTCCTTTGGCATTGTCCAACTCGGACAGGTCGCCGCCAGCCTCGGCGAAGGAGAAATCGCCCACCACTGCCTCAAACACCTAGTTTACGGCTTCTGGCTCGACAACCTCGCCTCGATGCACAACCGCCGCGCGCTCTTCAACATGGATATCAGCGGTGGCCAGCCCTCCGTGATCATCAAAATGCTTGTCGCTTCCGACCCGGGCCACATCACACTCCTCCCGGCTCTGCCGAAGGCCTGGCCGACCGGCACCATTGAGGGCGTGCTCTGTCGCGGTGCGGTCGAAATCCACCGCCTCCACTGGGACGGTAAAAAGATCGAAGTCGAACTTACCTCCGCCAGTAAACAGGAGCTGACACTCTCCATGCTCGCAGCGGTCGCCGACATCAGAAGCAACGGTGGAGAAATCCCGATCTCAACAACCGACAACCCCGCCGAACGAAAGATCACCCTTCCGGCCGGGCGGTCCGTTTCGCTGAGCATCAACCTCAAATAGCTGAGCCGGAGTCAACTCTGCCGGCTTGTGCCGCGAGTTTACGGAGGCTGGACGACTCGGGGAATTTTCGTGATCTCGTGCATTCTGTGACTCGCATTTTCTTCCTCCTCTGATAGACTGATCTGTTGCAAGCCAATTACGGCGGCACGCCATGAGCTTGCATCAATCATCTAACCCCCAAAAACATCATGTCATCCTCATTCTCAGAAGACGCCAAAATGAAAGATCTCATCGGCCGCGTAGGCGACGACATCTCGCAACTGCGCAGTGATATCTCCTCATTTTTTTCGCACACCAGCAGGCACACCCTCCCCACCAGCGCCCGCGATCTGCGCGACAGTGCCCGGGAAAGACTGCATGCGGGAAGTGACTTCGCAGCCTCACAATTGCGCTACCTCAGGGAAAACCCCACCCGCTCATCCATCGGCATCACCGGCGGCCTCCTGCTCCTCGGTGCCGTAGGTGCGGGCATCTATTACCTCTGCAAGAGCGACTGCTGCCACAGGAACTGCTCCTCCGAGGAAACGGATGAAAGCACCCCCCCGGAAGATCTCCCGCCTTACATTTCCTAATGCACCACCGCAGGTAAACACGCATTGCACTTCTGCACTTCCCATCCGCATGGCTGGCACTAATCTTCCGCCCGTGGTCGAGAAAAGTGACTTGCGTGCCGTCCTGCAATACATCCCCCAATTCAGGGGAAAGGTTTTTTGCGTACTCATCGAGGCAGGCTTGCTCCCTGAGCCCGCCGTTGCCGAAACCCTGCTCGACCTCGCCGTTCTTGAAGACCTCGGAGTGAAACTTGTGCTCGGCGTTCTCGGCGGCGATCTCAAGGAACTCTACGACTGGACTTTGGAGTGCGAGATCATGGCCGCCCGCGTCACCAGCCCCATCGGCGGCGGCGCTGCCCAAGAGGTGAAGGAAATTCTTCAGCGCGGCCAATCCGCCATCATCGACGCATCAGGCATCGGCCCGCTCGATCCCGGCGTGGTGGATTTTGCCAAACGCATCGGAGTCTCTAAGATCATCGCCCTTCTTCAGGAAAGCATCCTCGTCAACGGCCAACCCGCTCACGCCATCCGCGCCGCCGATGTTCCTTACGTCCTTGAAAACGAGGATGTGTCCGGCCGCGAACTCCTGCTCGCCGCCGCCGCCGCCTGCAACAGCGGCGTCCCCCGTGTGCACGTCCTCAACGGCCGCCAACAGGGCGTCCTAGTCGACGAACTTTTCTCCAACGAAGGCGTCGGAACCATGGTCCACGCCGACAGCTATCGGGTGATCCGCGAGCTTCGTGAAGAGGACATCCCCGAACTACTCGGCATGATCGGCCGTGTCGTCCGCCGCACCAAACTCGTCGCCAGAACCTACGAGGACATTCATGCGAAGCTCGGCGACTACCGCGTCATGACCATCGATGACAACGTCGTCGGATGCGTCGCCCTGCACGAATACCCCGCGGAAAACTGCGCCGAGGTCGCCTGCCTCTACGTAAAACAAGCCCACGAAAGCCGCGGCTACGGCTTCGAACTCACCGATCACGCGGAAAAACTCGCCACCCAACGCCACATCCCCCGCGTTTTTGCCCTCACCAACCGTGCCGCCGCATTCTTCGGCCGCGCAGGATACACCCAATCCGATCTCAACGCCCTGCCCGCTCGCCGCCGCGAACAATTCGAAGCCAGCGGCCGCGACTCCCTCGTTTTCACAAAATCCCTCTCTTAGACCGAAGTCTCAACTTCAACTTGTACACTGCCAACCAGCAAACTTAAAGACATGTCCACCGCATTCAAGGAATGGCAGGTCATCTGTGATGCCCTCGCCTCAGGCCGCCAATCCATCATCCTCCGCAAGGGCGGCATCCACGAAGGACGTGCCGGGTTCTCCTTCGCCCACGAGTCATTCTATCTTTTCCCGACAAAATTCCACGCCCAGACGGACCACGTCCGCGAGGGCTCGTTCACCCCGGATTCAGAATGGAAGGAAGGCGACGAATTCCAGATCACCCACCATGCCCGGGCGCTGTTTGCCGTCACGCTCACCGATTGGGAAAGCGTCGCCGCCCTCAGCCCCTACCACATCTACACCGATGAAACGTTGAAAGAGCGATTCGATTGGGAAGGCAAAGGCATGGCTTCCGGTAGCATCCACGTCGCTTTCGTCCAGGTTTCTAAACTCGAAAAACCCCTCTCCCTCACCTACTCCAAACGCTTCGGTGGCTGCCGGTCCTGGGTGGAAATGGCCGAAATTCCCGATACCGCTGCCGAGGCCTCCATCCCCGTCATTGCAGACCAACGTTTTGACGAACTTCGCTCGAAAATCGCCGCAATATGCGGGATTTCCTAGTCCCGTCCCCGGCTCCACGCAGGATTTTTGGGTTGTATTTATCTGCCTTTCCCGATAATTAGACGCGGTTTTTGGGAATTTTACCGTTTTTTTACGCAAATTTCTGTTTGGCTGACGCTATTGCCCAAAACCTTACCAAGGCTAACCGAATATGAACCGTCAAAAACTCCTCGCCCTCGCAGCTGTCCTGATCGCTCCTTTCGTCACCAGTTGTGGCTCGAACATCAATGTTCTGGCGAAAGGCGACATCCAAGACCACGGCCACGGTATCAAATATTCCAAGAATCAAAATTTCTCTCCCAACGCTCCTTCCAGCGCGCTGCTCGCCAATGCCGCCTCCAAGCCAAAGGACAAGCACTCGATGCCGATCTACACTTATGGTGAGCGCAACCGCGTCGTCCGCACCACAGCCTACACCTGCTCCGAGGCAGATCACCTGATCTACGGCAGTAAAAACGCCACCGGAACCAATCTCCGCTACTCAAATAAAGTCCGCAGCGCCGCAGCTGATTGGTCTTTCTACCCAGTCGGCACGGTTTTCAAAATTAAGGGCATGGACCAGCTCTACGTCGTCGATGACTACGGCTCTGCCCTCACCGGCACCGGCACCATCGACATGTATCAGCCAAGCAAAGATCTCATGAACCAATGGGGTCGCCGCAACGTCGAAATCAGCGTTGTCCAATGGGGCTCCTTCACACGCAGCGCCGAACTCCTCTCCGGCCGCACCGGTTACTCCCATTGCCGCCAGATGCTTGCCAACATCAAGCGCCAGCGTCCTGATCTCGTGAACGTCGCTTCCCGCTAATTTCCGAACGCTGCCTTCAGGCGGCGAGTCACTTTCGTAGTGACCTACCCAAACTGACCCGCTCGGCACCTCATTGGATTCTACTGCACCGGTGCCATCAGCCGTGCAGCCCGGCAGGCCACGCGGAAGAGGAAGCGCTTCTCGGTAAACTCCTCCACCGCCACCTCCCGGCATTTTCCGAAATCTGTTTCCAGCATCGCCTCCACTTCGGAGATGAATTTCTTGTCGGAAACAAAGGCCGTGATCTCGAAGTTCAGGCGGAACGACCTGTTGTCTAGATTCGCCGTGCCCACCGCTGCCATCCGCTCGTCGATTAGGATCACCTTTTGGTGCAGGAACCCCTTTTCATAACGGAACAGCTTCACCCCATACGGGATCGAATCCTCGTAGTAGGAAAACGCCGATAGCCCCACGAGGATGTGGTCCGCCTTGTCCGGAAGCATGATGCGCACATCCACCCCCCGCAGAGCTGCAAGCTGAAGCGCCGTCAACACCCCATCATCCGGCACGAAGTATGGGCTCGCGATCCACAATTTATTCCGTGCCGAGTTCGCCGCTTCCGCCACTAACAGTTTCCAAGATTCCACCGGATCGGCCGGCCCCGTTGGGATGATCGCAAGCACCTGGTTTTGCTCTTGGATCGCCACCTCCCAGTTCAGATCCGGCACTCGTGAGCAGGCCCAGAACCAATCCTCCATGAACACCAATTGCACCGCCTGCACCGACGGGCCTTTCATCGCCATGTGGGTGTCACGCCAGTTGCCGAACTCCTTGCTCCGCCCCATGTATTCATCCCCCACATTCAGCCCTCCGAGCAGAGCCACCTTGCCGTCCACCACCACGATCTTCCGATGGTTCCGGAAATTTAGCTGAAGGCGCGACCACCACCTACGGTTCGCCCCGAAGCTCTCGCACTCCACACCCGCATCCCGTAACTCACCCAGATATGTGCTGCTCAATTTATGCGAGCCCACTTCATCATAGAGAAAATGCACCCTCACCCCCGCCTTCGCCCGATCAATGAGAGCCCGCTGGAAACGCTTCCCCACCCTGTCGTTCTTCACGATGAAAAAGTTCACGCAGATGTATTCCTGCGCCGATGCGATCGCTTCGAAAATTTTCCCGAAAGTCTCCTCCCCGTCCACCAGCAGCTCCAGCTCGTTACCAGAGGTGAATGGCAGCCCACCCAGCTCCTGCGCTGCGCGCTCGAAGACATCCTCCTCCGGCAGATCCACCGCATGCCCCTTCACCCGCGCAGACATCTCTTCGGCCAGCTTCGCCATCTCCATGTCGTTACCCCGTCGCGCCCGCACATACCCCATGAACTTGCTCCTCCCCAGCAACCAATACAGCGGGATCGCGATGAAGGGCATGGTCAGCAGGGACACCACCCACGCAATCGTCCCCTGCGAAGTCCGCGTCCGCATCAACGCATGTAGGATGTGGAGAAAACCCACTAGGTAGAACAACACCAATCCCGCCAACCCAAGCGCCGTCGATGTACCTATCTCCACAAATTCGAACATAACGCACAGAATAAGCGGATTTCTTCCCCGGACAAGTAACACCCGAACTCTCATCCGTTTTGCGACTTCTACCCAAGCCCTCTTCCATGTAGCCTCGCACGCATGAATCAAAAGGAAGTCACACCCAAGAACATCGTTCTTATCGGCTTCATGGGCAGCGGAAAATCCACCGTCGGGCGTGAGCTCCATCAACGGCTCGGGTATTCCCTCACGGATATGGATCAGCTCATCGAAGAGACGATGGGCAAAAAGATCACCGAAATCTTCAAGGAGGAGGGCGAAACCGCCTTCCGAGATTTCGAAACTCTCCAGCTCATCGAAATCGCCAAACAGACCGACACCCGCCACATCATCTCCACCGGCGGCGGCATCGTCATCCGCCCGGAAAACCGCGCCCTTCTGCGCAAGCTCGGCTACGTCGTCTGGCTCGATGCACCGGAGGACGTCATCTACGAGCGCACCTCACGCAACCGCGACCGCCCCCTTCTCAACCAGCCCGACGCCCGCGAACGCATCACCCACCTCCTCGCCGAGCGCGAGCCATGGTATCGCGAGACCGCCCACCTCAAGGTCGATACCAAAGGCCTAGACTCCGGGGAAATCGCCGCCGGCATCCTTGAAAGCGCGCGTTACTACTTCACCCAGCCCGCATGAGCGAGGAGACCGTGAAACAATGGGCCGCAGAGCTTGGATTCGACGACTGCCGCATCGCCCCCGCGAAAATCGCCACCCATGCGGAGGATTTCCACGAATGGCTCGCGGACGGGCGCAATGGCGACATGGCATGGCTGGAACGCAACCCCGCCCGCCGTGCGGATCCACGCGAAGTCCTCCCCGGCTGCAAATCCGTTATCACCCTAGCCATCAACTACTACACCGGCCGTAGCCCCTTCCCCGAAGATCACCCCGCGGACTACCGCATCGCCCGCTACTCTTGGAACAACGACTACCACGACCTTGTCGAGAAACGCCTCGCCGAGTTCGACTCGAAACTCAAGGAACTCGGCGGCACCCAGCGTTACTACGTCGATACCGGCCCGGTGCTCGAACGCGATTTCGCCACCGATGCCGGGCTCGGATGGAACGGCAAATCCACCGTCCAGATCCACCGCCACCTCGGCACCTGGTTTTTCCTCGCCGAGCTCCTCACCACCCTCGACCTCGCCCCGGACCAACCTTTCGGCGACCACTGCGGAAAATGCACGCGCTGCATCACCGCCTGCCCCACCCAGGCGATCACCGCGCCCCATAAGCTCGATGCACGCCGCTGCATTTCCTACCTCACCATCGAAAACAAAGGCCCGATCCCCGAGGAATTTCGCCGCGCCATCGGCGACCGCATCTACGGCTGCGACGATTGCCTCGATGCCTGCCCGTGGAACAAATTCGCCAAGCTCTCCCGCGAGATCACCTTCCAGCCTCGCCCCGAGATCTTCGCCCATAAACTCCGGGATTTTCTCGCAATGACCGTCGAGGACTTCCGCACCGTCTTCGCGAAATCCGCCATCAAGCGCATCAAACAGCCCCGTTTCCTCCGCAACGTCTGCATCGCGCTCGGCAACACCGGCACCTCCGAAGACCTCCCCGCCCTCGAAATTGCCGCCGTCGATCCCGATCCGCTCATCTCCGAACACGCCCAATGGGCCATAAATGAGATCAAAAACCGTTCTGCGACCGAAAACTGAGCACTTCCAACTAGCAAACTGTTCCTACCATTGACCGGGGACGTCAGAAATGCACTCTCCCGGCGTCCATGATTTCCGTCCAATCTCTCCGCGTCGAATTCGGCCCTCGCGTCCTTTTCAGCGACCTCTCTTTCTCCGTCCAGCCACGTGAGCGCATCGCCTTCGCCGGCCACAACGGCGCAGGCAAATCCACGCTCATGAAGTGCGTCGCAGGGATCATCCCCGCTTCCGGCGGCCAGATCTCCGCTCCCAAGGGCACAAAAATCGGCTACCTCCCCCAGGAAGGCATCCACGTCAAAGGCCGCACCCTTTGGAAAGAAACGGAATCCGCTTTCGGCGAGATCATGGCTCTCAGTGAAAAGGTCGAGCGCCTTTCCAATGAGCTGATCAAAATGGATCCCCGTTCCTCACCCTACGGCGATCTCCTGGAGGAAATCGGCGAACTCGAGCTCAAGCTCTACGCCAACGACCCCTCCCTGATGAAGCCGAAGATCGAATCCGTCCTCAAAGGACTTGGGTTCAGTGAAAAGGATTTCAAACGCGATTGCTCGGAATTCTCCGGCGGCTGGCAGATGCGCATCGCCATGGCGAAACTCTTCCTCCAGCAGCCAGACGTCCTCCTCCTCGACGAGCCGACCAACCACCTCGACATCGAGACCCAGATCTGGGTCGAGCAATACCTCGTCAACTACCCCGGGGCCATCCTCCTCATCTCCCATGACCGCGCCCTGCTCGACACCCTCTGCACCCGCACCATCGCCTTCGCCCATGGCCGTGCCGAGGAATACGCCGGAAACTTCTCCTACTTCGAGCGCGAGTCCGTCCTGCGCAAAGAAATCCAACTCAAGCAATACACTGCCCAGCAACGCGAAATCGCCGAGTCCCAGCGCTTCATCGACCGTTTCCGCGCCTCCGCGAACAAGGCAACGCTCGTCCAGTCTCGCATCAAGCTGCTCGCAAAAGTCGTCCGCATCCCCAAGCCGGAACAGGACGACGCAGTGATGAACTTCAGATTCCCGCCGCCACCGAACTCCGGGCATACGGTCGCGAAACTCGAAAATGTCTCCAAAGCCTACGGCCCGCTGCAGATCTTCAACGGCTTCGATTTTGAGATCAACAAAGGTGAGAAATTCGCCATCGTCGGCCCCAACGGCGCGGGCAAATCCACCTTCTGCCGCCTCGTCACCAAACAGGAAGAAGCAGACGGGGGTGAAATCGAGCTCGGACACAAGGTCGCGCCGTCCTTTTTCTCCCAGAATCACGCCGACGAGCTCGACCCAAATCTCACGATCCTCGAAACCGTGCAGGCCGTCGCCTCCCAGGACGCCATGCCGCAAGTCCGGAACATCCTCGGCTGCTTCCTCTTCACCGGTGATGACGTTTTCAAAAAAATCGGCGTTCTTTCCGGCGGCGAGCGCTCACGGGTCGCACTCACCTGCATGCTCCTGAAACCGGCGAACTTCCTCATTCTCGACGAGCCGACCAACCACCTCGACATGCAATCGCAAGGCGTGCTCCAACGCGCCCTGCTCGATTACCCAGGCTCGGTAATGATCGTTTCCCACAACCGCGATTTCCTCGACAACCTCGTCACCAAAACCCTCGAATTCCGCCCCGGCGAGGAGCCCCGCCTCTTCCACGGAAACATCGCCTACTACCTCGATAAAAAGGCAGAGGAGAAATCCGCAGGCACCACCCCGACCCGCAAGCCCCCCGCCACCACCGCGGATGCTGAGGTCAAAAAGGAAGCCGCGCCGAAGCAGCAATCCACCCCGGGAGTGAACCGCAAGGAACAGCGCAAGCTCGAAGCCCAAGCACGCGAAGCGAAAACCAAGATCCTCGCCCCGCTGGAAAAGGAACTCGCAACCCTCGAAGGAAAAATCGCCGAGCAAGAGGCCGCCCAAGCCACCCTCACCACCGCCCTTTCCAGCGAAGACATCTCCGGAGATCCGGAAAAACTCCGCCAAACCACCAATGCGGTTGAGAA
This sequence comes from Luteolibacter sp., assembly GCA_039978775.1. Taxonomy (GTDB): domain Bacteria; phylum Verrucomicrobiota; class Verrucomicrobiia; order Verrucomicrobiales; family Akkermansiaceae; genus Luteolibacter. The sequence continues at coordinate 202,555 of JBDWAR010000010.1, forward strand.
AATCACCAAGACCTTGGATCTCGCTTACTCCCGCTGGACGGAGCTCACCGACGAGATCGAAGCCGTCAAGCTGAAGCACAACCTCTAGCATCTCACGATTCTTCCAAATTTAGAGTTTCCCCTACCGCCCCCTTTACCTACCCTCCCGCCCCGTGCCTACCACCGCCATCCTTGCCCTCGAAGACGGACGCTGCTTCTCCGGAATTTCCTTTGGAGCCAGCGGAACCACCACCGGAGAAATTTGCTTCAATACCTCGATGACGGGGTATCAGGAAGTCATCACCGATCCCTCCTACCGCGGCCAGATCGTCGCCATGACCTATCCGATGATCGGAAACTACGGGGTCAATCCCGCCGACAACGAATCCGCCGGCCCACACATCCGCGCCTTTGTCATCGGTGAACTCTGCGAAATCCCTTCCAACTGGCGCTCGGAGGAAAGCCTTTCCTCATACCTCGGCCGCCACGATATCCTCGGCATCGAAGGCATCGACACCCGCGCCCTCACCAAGCACCTGCGCTCCCTCGGAGCCATGCGCGCCTGCGTTACCACCGAACTCTCCCAAGAGGATGCCATCGCCGCGGCAAAAGCCTCCCCTTCCATGGAAGGCGCGGATTTCGTAAAAGAAGTCACCACCGCCGAGCCCTACACCTGGACGGCGGAATCCCGCAAATGGACGATGCCGAACGTTTCCCTCGGCCAGAGCGAAGCCTACACCGAGCTCCCCGAGGCGAAATACAAGGTCGTAGCCATCGACCTCGGCCTGAAGTACAACCAGCTCCGCATGCTCCGCCAAGCGGGTTTCGAGGTCGAAGTCGTGCCCGCCACTACTTCTGCCGCCGACATCCTCGCGAGAAATCCCGACGGCCTGTTCCTCACCAACGGCCCCGGAGATCCGGCATCGCTCGGCTACATCCATTCCGAAATCAAGGAGCTCATCACCAAGCTCCCCACCTTCGGCATCTGCCTCGGCAACCAGCTCCTCGCCCACGCCTACGGCGGCAAGACCTTCAAACTCAAGTTCGGCCACCGCGGCGGCAACCAGCCGGTCAAGGACCTCCGCACCGGGAAGATTTCCATCACCTCCCAGAACCACGGCTTCGCCGTCGATCCCGATTCCCTCCCCGATGACGTCGAGGTCACCCACATCAACCTCAACGACAACACCGTCGAGGGCATGCGCCATAAAAAATACCCGGTCTTCTCCGTGCAATACCACCCAGAAGCCGCACCGGGCCCCAACGACGCATCCTACTTCTTCGAGGAGTTCGCCGCGCTCATTGAAGCGAGCAAACGTTAAAAGTTATTGGTTAGAAGTTATTTGGGAAGACGCTCTGCGCAATCGAACCGCCCCTGATAACGACCACCAATAACAAATAACTTATCACTTTTAATAAATTCGAAGAATTTCATGAACACAGTTATCACCGGCCTCCAATGGGGCGACGAAGGAAAAGGCAAGATCGTTGACTACCTCACGGAAAGCGCGGATGTCGTCATCCGTGGCCAGGGCGGCAACAACGCCGGTCACACAGTCATTGCCAAGGGCACCAAATACGTCCTCCACCTCCTCCCCTCCGGAATCCTCTGGGACGACAAAATCAACGTCATCGGCAACGGCGTCGTCGTCGACCCCATCGGCCTCTGCGTCGAGATCGCCCGCATCGAAGGCCAAGGCATCGTCATTGGCCCCAAAAAACTCCTCATCTCCGACCGCGCCCACGTCGTCCTCCCTTTCCACAAGGAGCTCGATGCCGCCCGTGAAATTTCCCTCGGCGACCAGAAAATCGGCACTACCAAACGCGGCATCGGCCCCGCCTACGCGGACAAGGTCAACCGCTGCGGCCTGCGCATGGCAGACCTGCTCGACCGCCCCTTCGCCGAGGCCCAGATCACCCGCCGTGTTTCCGAGGTGAACGAGATCCTCGAAAAATTCGAACTCCCTACGTTCACTGCGGAAGCCGTGATCGAGGAAACCTATGCGGCCTTCGAGCGCCTCCGCCCCCACGTCACCAACACCATCCCCGTCCTTCACAAGGCATGGAAGGCGAAGAAGAATCTGCTCTTCGAAGGCGCGCAAGGAACCCTGCTCGACATCGATTTCGGCACCTACCCCTTCGTCACTTCATCCAACACCACTGCCGGAGGTTCCACCACCGGCACCGGCCTCCCGCCTACCGCCATCGAGGCAGTCATCGGCGTATGCAAAGCCTACACCACCCGTGTCGGCTCCGGCCCTTTCCCGACTGGCGATGAAGGACTCTCCCAATACCTCCACGATCTCGGCCGCGAATTCGGAGCCACCACCGGCCGCCCGCGCGGTTGCGGTTGGCTCGATACCGTCCTGCTCCGCTTCGCTTGCATGGTCAACGGAGTCACCGGCCTCGCCGTCACCAACGTCGACGGTCTCGATGAATACGAGGAGCTGAAAATCTGCACCGGCTACGACATCGATGGCACCATTCACGAACTCCCGCCCGCCGATCGCTCCTTCTGGGATCGCGCAAAGCCGGTTTACGAATCCCTTCCCGGCTGGAAACAGGACACCACCGCCTGCACCGAATACGATCAGCTCCCGGAAAACGCCAAAGCCTACCTCACCCGCCTTTCCGAGCTCTGCGATGCACCTATCGCCTTTGTCGGAGTGGGACCCGACCGGATCCAGACCTTGGCCGTGAAATAATACAGACCCTCACATGCATCACTTTTCAATTGCTTCTGATGCAATTTGAGGATTATATTGCACGCATGAGAATCACGGCAGACATCGATGAAGCAATCCTGACGGATCTTCTGAAAATGACAGGAGACAAATCCAAGAGCGCTGCGGTCGCCAGAGCCGTCAAAGACTACGTCAATCGGCAAAAATCGAAGGAATTCGGGCGATTGATTCGCGAGAACGCCTTCGACTACCCTGATACGGTTCTGGATGAAAGCGGGCACGACGTCGCCAATCCCGTTCCTGACCTCTACAACTGACCTCACCATGGTTCTCGTTGACTCCTCCGCTTGGATCGAAGGGTTCCGACCCAAGGGCAGGATCGAAGTCAAATGCGCGCTGGAAGGTCTGCTCGGGGAGCAAAAAGCCCTTTGGTGTTCACCGGTTCGTCTGGAAGTGCTCGGCGGCGCCCGGAAAACGGAAAAGCGAAAGCTCGCCGGGTATTTCCAAAGCCTTCCCTACCGCAGATGCACCGAGGAGGATTGGGATCGATCCGTAGCCCTTTCATGGAAACTCCGGGGCGAAGGTCTCATCCTCCCGTGGATGGACATTCTCATCGCGTCCATCGCCATCCATGATGGCCTCCGCATTTTCACCTTGGACAAACACTTCGAACAAATCGCACAATTCGTCCCCCTTCACCTTTACACCCCGGGCTACGGCGGCTCCTACAAAGAGAAGTAGAATTTCTAGCCCCACCCGCTTCACCCTCAATTTTTTCAATGCAGCACATCGCAATCATCATGGACGGCAACGGCCGTTGGGCGAAGGAACGGGGACTCCCCCGCGCCGAAGGGCACCGCGCCGGTGCGGAATCCGTCCGCGAGGTGATGGATGCCTGCAAGGAGCTCGGCGTAAAATTCCTCACCCTCTACGCCTTTTCCTCGGAAAACTGGAACCGCCCCGAAGCCGAGATCGAGGCCTTGATGGCTCTGCTCGACCGTTTCCTCGATGAGAAGGCCGAAGAACTCGACAAGCAGAATGTCCGACTCAAAGCCATCGGCCAGATCGAACGCCTGCCGCAATCTACCCGCGACCGTCTCGAACGCATCCAGGCACACACCGCGAACAACGACTCGATGACCCTCGTGCTCGCCCTCTCCTACGGTGCCCGCGAGGAAATCACCGCCGCCGCGAAATCCATCGCCGAGGCCGCCGTTTCCGGAACCATTTCCCCGGAAGATATCACCTGCGATCTCTTCGCCAGTCACCTCTACACCGCAGACATCCCGGATCCGGATCTGCTCATCCGCACCTCCGGCGAGATGCGCATCTCCAATTTCCTCCTCTGGCAGATCTCCTACTCCGAGATCGTCATCGTCAAAAAGATGTGGCCGGATTTCCGCCAAGGCGACCTCTTCGCAGCAGCAGAGGAATACAAAACCCGCCACCGCCGCTTCGGCGCGCTTTAGTTTTTTGATAAACGGCGAAGAAAGCCCCGTATCCGATTGGATGCGTCTTTGTTTGGCTATGCTCTTCACCTCCGCTTTTGCCGTGGCCGATGGGACGCGCACGCATCTGGAGCCTTTCCTCGAGCAGCACTGCTACGAGTGCCACGACGACATCGAGGCGGAGGCGGATCTCAATCTGCTCGATCTGGAATTCCGCCCCGAGGACCCCGCCAATTTCGCAACATGGGAGAGGGTGTTCCGCAAAGTCCACGAAAGCGAAATGCCGCCGAAGGAAAACAAGCGCCCCCCCGGTGCGGATTTGGAAACCTTCCTCGCCAGTATCGCAGCGCCCCTGCATGCCACCGACCGCGCCTCCATCGAAGAGCTTGGTCGTGTGCAGGCGCGCCGCCTCACCCGCGAGGAATACGAATACAGTCTCCACGATCTGATAGGAGTCGGGGTAAAGCTGCAAGAGGCACTGACCTCGGATGCGGAGGACGGTTTTACCAACACCGCGACCCACCAACAAATCAGCCATTTCCACCTCGCCAACTATCTCGATGCCTCCGACCTCGCCCTAGAGGAGGCCTTTTCCCGCATCCTCGACCACGAACCCACCTTCCGGGAGCATTATGGTCAGAAAAGGCTGACCGCCGGGATCGGCAAAGGCAATTACCGCGCTCCCGAACCCTCGGGCAATGATGTCATTTCCTGGTCGATGGGAGTCCAGTTCTACGGTCGCCTTCTCAAGACCGATGTCCCGGAAGACGGCTGGTATGACGTCACCATCCACTCCGCTTCCGGCATCAACCGCGGAAGCGACGGTGCCGTCTGGACGACCCTGAACTCAGGCTCCGGCCAATCCAACGAACCTCTCCAGTTTCCTATCGGGCTGGTCGAAGGAGCGGAAAAACCCACCGACCAAACCTTCCGCGCATGGATACGCAAAGGCCATTGCCTAATCATGAAACCCTCGGAAGGCGGGGCGAAAACCGCGCGCTCCAACGTCACCGGAGCAGACGGCGGGACGGTCATTTTCAAAGGCAGGAATTTGGAAAAAGAGGGCTACGCTGGCCTACGTTTCAACTCCATCACCATCGAGCGTGTTCACCCCAACGGAAGCCGCAAGGATGTCATGGAAAAATTGTTTCCCGGCCTCAGCGAGAGCGAGATCAAGAACGGCCCGGAGAAGGCCAATGAGCAGGCGAACCGCTTGCTCACGAGCTTTGCGCAACGTGCCTTCCGCCGCCCCGTAAACGATACCACCCTCACCCCATACCAGCAGCTGACCTCCGATGCTCTGAAGGCGGGAGAACCGTTCGCAACTGCGATACGCCACGGCTACCACGCGATTCTCTGCTCTCCGCACTTCCTTACTTTCCACGAAAAACCCGGCGCGCTCGATAGCCATGCAATCGCCTCGCGCCTGAGTTACATGCTCTGGAAATCCCTCCCCGATGCCCATCTGCTCCAGCTCGCAGAGCGCGACGCCCTGCATGATCCCACGACCCTTTCCGCCGAAATCGACCGCCTGCTCGCCGATCCCAAATCCGCGCGTTTCATCGAATCTTTCACCGACCAATGGCTGGAGCTGCGCGACATCGATGCCACCCAACCGGATCCCAAAAGGTTCGGGAAATTCGATTCCATTCTGCAGCAGTCCATGCTCGCCGAGACCCGCGCCTTCGTCTCCGAGCTGATCAGAGAAGACCTTCCGGTGGGCAATTTTCTGAAATCGGATTTCGCCTTCCTGAACACCCGGCTCCAAACCCACTACGGTTTCAAGGACGCGAGAGTCATTCCCGGAAAAGGTCTGCAGAAAGTCGCCATTCCCGGCAAAAAACGCTCCGGCCTTTTGACTCAGGGAGCCGTTCTCAAAGTCACGGCAGACGGCTCGGTCACCTCCCCCGTGGTGCGCGGGGTCTTCGTCAACGAGCGGCTGCTCGGTCGCCACATCGACCCACCCCCGCCGAACCTCCCCGCCATCGAACCGGACACGCGCGGTGCCGTTTCCATCCGCGACCAGCTCGACAAGCACAAGGATTCCACCTCCTGCGCGTCCTGCCATGTGAAGATCGATCCCCCCGGCTTTGCACTGGAGGAATTCGATCCCACCGGCCAAATCCGCGAATTCTACGGAGTCCCCGGCAAGTCGGCAAAAGTCGACACCAGCGGCACCACTCCGGAAGGAAAGGATTTCCAGAACTATGAGCAATGGCGCTCGCTCCAGCTCGCTCACCCGGAAAAACTCGCCGAAGCCTTCGTCGGCCAGCTCCTGCGTTTCGGCACCGGCGGAGAACTCCGTTTCAGCGACGCGGAGGTGCTGAAAAAGATCACTGAAAACTCCCGTAAGAACCGTTACGGTATCCGCTCGCTTCTCAAGGAAACCCTCACCAGTCCGCTGTTCTTGGAAAAGTAAGCCATCGAAACCCATGTATATCTCCACTGGAAAAGCCCTCTCACGCCGCACCGTCCTGAAGCAGGCAGGCATCGCCCTTTGCCTGCCCATACTCGATGCGATGGTTCCGGCATTTGCCGCAGGTACGGCTCCGGTTTCTCCGCGCCGCTTCGTCGGGGTCTCGCTCGCCCTCGGTTTGCACAATCCCCTCCTCATCCCGGAGGGCAAAGGCACCACCTACAAGCCCTCCCCCTACCTCAAGGACCTCCAGGATCTGCGCGAGGATTTCACCATCATCTCCGGCAGCTCGCACCCGGACGTGAAAGGCGGACACGCCGCAGAGGCATCCATTTTCTCCGCCTGCCCGATGGAGCGGGATTCCGCAAAAACGAATACGGTTTCACTCGATCAGCTGATGGCGAAACACCTCGGCCACCACACCCGTTTCCCCTCCCTCGTCCTGAATACCAACGGGACACGCTCCCCCTCCTACACGGAAAACGGGGCGATGATCCCGGCACTCAACGATGCCCGTAAGCTCTTCGCCCAGCTTTTCACAGAAGACTCCCCGAGCGCAAAACAGCGCCAGACGGAGATCAACGGTCGCGGCAAATCCATCCTCGATATCATCCAAGACGAAACCAAATCCCTCGGCCGCGAACTCGGTGCGGGCGACCGCGAGAAAATGGACGAGTGGCTCACTTCCGTCCGCGATCTCGAGACACGCCTCGAAGCCAATGAGGCCTGGCTGAACCGCCCAAAACCCAAGGTCGGTGCCCCGCCCTCCGCGGCGGACAACAATAGCGCGCCCGACCAGATGCGAGCGATGCTCGATGTCGTCGCACTAGCCCTGCGCACCGATTCCACCCGTTTTGTCACCCTCCACTGCACCGGCAACAACGTCCGCGCTCTCGATGGTGTGGAAGAAGCCTACCACGCCCTTTCCCACCACGGGAAGAACCCCAAGAAACTTGAGCAACTCGCCATCGTCGAGAAAACCACGGTCGACAACTGGGGGAACTTCCTGCGCGAACTCAAGAAACACGGGATTCTCGACGAAACCATGGTGCTGCTGACCTCAAACCTCGGCAACGCCTCCTCCCACGACAACCGAAACATGCCGGTGCTGTTCGGCGGCGGCGGATTCCAACACGGCCACCACCTCGCCTTCTCCCAAATCGACAACTACCCGCTGCCAAATCTCTATCTCAGCATGTTGCAGAACATCGGGCTTGAGCAGGAAAGTTTCGCCACTTCGACGGGGACGATGAGTGGGTTGGAGAAAGCGTAGGCAACATCCCCGACTTCACTGCATCGGCTTCTTATCAAGCCCAAGATAAGCCCGTAGCAACTTGCGGATATCGTTGATGATGACGAACAACACCGGCAGTAGGAACAGTGTGATCACCGTCGCGAACACGATGCCGAACGCCAGCGAAGCCGCCATCGGCTTGAGGAACTGAGCTTGCACTTCCGTCTCCAAGAGCAGCGGTGCCAGCCCGAAAAAGGTCGTCAGGGAGGTAAGTAGGATCGCACGGAAACGATCCACTCCGGCGCGCCTGACCGCCACATCCAGCGAATGTCCTTCGTCCTGAAGGTCGTTCACCGCACAGACAAGCACCAGGGAGTCGTTCACCACCACCCCCGATAGCGCCAAGATACCGAAGACCGAGAGGATCGAGATCGGGATGCCCATGATGTAATGCCCGAGCAAGGCACCGATGATCCCGAAAGGAATCACCGCCATGATGATCAGCGGCTTGAGATAACTCCGCAGCGGAATCGCGATGAGCACGTAGATGAAGACGATGGAAAACACGAAGCCGCGAAGTAACGACCCGATCGATTTTTTCCTCTCCTCCACCTCACCGCTTTCCGTGATGGAAATTGATGGATGCCTCGCCAGAAACTCCGGGAAAAACTCCTCGTTCAGGCGCTGCGTGATCAGATCCGATGAGGTTTTGGCCTTGTCCACCGAGGCCTCGATGGTGACCACTCGCGTGTTGTCGATGCGCTCGATGGAGGCGAGGGATTCGGAAAATTCTGTATCAGCTATCACGGTGAAAGGCACCGCCGAACCGTCCGCCGCGCGCACCCGCATCTCGCGCAGCGTTTCCAATGAACCCCGTTGATCCTCCGGATACCTCACCATCACCCGCAGCTCGTCGCGCCCACGCTGCACCCGCTGAGCCTCTCGCCCGTAATACGCATCGCGCACTCCCTGCGCCAGGTCCCGGCGCGTAAAGCCCGCCGCCTCCCCCTCTGGCGTGATCGAATACACGATCTCCGGCTTTCCCGATTTAAACGAATCATTGATGTCGAACGTCCCCGGATAAGTCGCAAGCTTCGCTGCCACTTCCTTCGCCGCCCGTTCCAGTTCCTCGAGGTCATCGCTCTCCAGATTGATCGAGAGATCCCCGCCCGGTGGACCTGCAGTCGCATTGAAAATCAGCGAACGAGCCCCCGCAACCTCACCCACCGCTTTGCGCCAATCTTTCACGATCTGGTCGGTCGGCAGAAACTCCCGTTCGGTAGATCGCGTCAGCTCAGAGACCACTGAGGAACTCGTGTTAGAACTCGCAGCGATCTGGATCTCCGTGAACGGATTGTGCCCGAATTTCTCACGGTAGTGCTCACCGAGTTTCCTCGCCTCCTCCGCCATGCGCTCCGACTGGCTATGCAGATATTCGACCGATTGCCCCTGCTCCAAGCTCAGGTTTGCGCTGACGTTGTCGTTGTAGATGTTCGGGAAAAACACGAAGCGCAGCTGTCCTGCGGGGAACAAGCCGATCACCAGGATGAACACCGCCACAAACGATGCCAGCACCGCATAACGCCACGGAATCGCCCACGCGATGGCTGGCTTGTAGCATTTTTGTAGGAACCCATTGAGCCCGTCGGAAACCGCTTTCTGCAGCCGGATAAACGCCTTCGAAATCGGGTTCTTCGCCTTCTTGTGGACATTGAGGTGAGCCAAGTGGGCGGGCAGCACCAGCTTCGACTCCACCAACGAGAAGATCAGGCAGAAGATCACCGTGGTTGCGATTTGGCCGAAAACATTTCCCAACCGGCCGCTGACCTGCGTGAGCGGAAGGAAGGCGGCGATCGTCGTGATCACCCCGAAGGTCGCTGGAGTCACCACACGACTTACCCCCTGCACCGTCGTCGCGATGGCATTTTCGTCGCCGTCTCCCTTCGCTTCCTTTTCCGAATAAATCGATTCGCCGATGACGATCGCATCGTCCACCACGATGCCGAGAACCACGAGGAAACCGAACGCCGAGATGACATTCACCGACATATCGATGCCGGGTATTTGGAAAAGCGTCACCGCACCTGCCAGCGAAACTGGAATCCCTAACGCCACCCAGAAGGCCAGCCGCAGGTTGAGGAAAAGCATCAGAATTCCCAACACCAGGGCCACGCCGATGAAGCCGTTCTTACCTAACAGCGCGAGACGATCCCGGATGTTGGTCGAGCCATCCAGCCAGCTCGCGATGCTCACTCCTTCCGGCAGATCTTTGAATTCCTCCACCACTTTCCTCGCCTGCTCCACCGCATCGATGATGTCATCCTGCCCCTCGGTGACGACTTTCAGGCTGGTCGTCGGTTGACCGCGGAAACGGTTCAGGAATTTCTGATCTACGAAGGCATCCCGCACCTGCGCGACATCTTTTACATAGATCCGGGTGCCATCCGCATTCGTCCGCACCGGGATGTTTTCGAAGTCCGCCTTGCGGTATGCCTGATCTCTCGCTCGCAGGGAAATATCACCGCGATCCGACCTCACATCACCCCCGCCGAGATCCAGGGAATTGTCGGCGACCGCATCCGCCACTTCCTGAAAAGTCAGCCCATAGAGCCGCAACTGCTCCTCGGATGGCTCGATGGAAATTTCGTAATCCCGCGATCCGAACGTCTCCACCAAGGAAATTGCCGGCTGCGCCAGCAACCTGTCCCTCAGCTCCCGCGCCGTTTCTTTCCTCACCGCCTCATTTCCCGAACCATAGATCTCGATCCAGATGACTTGGTTGCTGCGCTTGTTCTCCTTCACCACCGGCTTCTCCGCCTGCTCCGGCAAGGTCGGGATCGCATCCACCTGCACCTTCACATCGTCGAGCAACTTCTCGATCGGGTAGTTTTCCACCGCCTCCACCGTCACCGTCGAGAGGCTGTCGGTGCTTTCCGAACGGATCTCCTCGATCCCGCTCACCGACTCCAGCGACTCCTCGATGCGAATCGAAACACCGCGCTCCACGTTCTCCGGAGTACCTCCGCGGATCGGGACAGTGATTGTCACAGACTCGGCCGCGAACGCCGGGAAGCCCTCTTTCCTAACAGTCAGCGCAGAGAAAATCCCCGCCGCCAGGATGGAGAACATCATGATGTTCGCCACGACCGGATTGGACGCGAACCAAGTAATGAAAGGGTGCTTATTCAAGATCCTGCGGTGCTAAATCACTCCTCCGTTTTCTCCACTTCCAGCTTTTCCGCCGGCTTCACTTTCATTCCCGTCCGGAAATTGCTCAGCGGTCGCGTTACAATATTCAGCTCGCCGTTCCCCTCTTCCAGCGGCCTGACGAAAGCCTGCCCGTCATCCGTGTGCACGCGCTCCGCCTCGACCTTCTTGAGATTACCATCCTCATCCATCACCCAGATGTAACTGTCATCCACATACGCGGCTTCCGGGATCTTATAAGAGTTCGCGATCGGTTTCGCCACGATACTCGCATTGGCGAAAATTCCCACCGGCAATGGAGTTTTCCCTTCCGCAAATGGATCGACCACTTCGGCGACGGCGAAGATCACCTGATTCTGCTGATCCACCGTCGGCTCCATGCGCACCAAAGTCGCCTCCCATGATTCACCCGGCTTCAGCGGGCTGGTTAGGGTCGCCTTTGCAGGGATTTCCACGCGTGCCGACTGCGCTGCTGTTAGCGGCAAGCGTATCTCCACTTTCTCCGTGGAAACCAATGTGCCGAGCGATGTCTGCGGCGATGCCTGATTGCCGGGCGAGGCGCTGCGTGCCGTGATGATCGCCGCAAATGGTGCACGAACTTCCGTGCGCTCCAGATCCGCGCGCGCCTTGTCGATCTGTGCCTGCACCGATTCAATCTCTGCCTGCGCCGCCGCGAGCTGGGGCTTGCGCAGCACGAAATCCGATGCCTTCGAAAGCTGCCTGCCGGATGCAGTCCAATCCCCCGCCGCCTGCTCCGCCCGGATCTCCTCTTCTGCAAATGTGCGCTGTGCCACTGTCAGAGCAGACTCCTGTTGCGCCAGCGCCGCTTCGTAATCCGTGGGGTCGATTTTCACGAGCAGATGTTCGGTATCCACCGTTTCCCCGACGCGGAACTTTGGAGAAACATAGGTGATATTCCCGCTCACCTGTGGAGTCAGTCCGGTTTCAAAATAGGCGCTCACCGTGCCATAGCTATTCACCGTCGGTGCGTGTTCTTGTGGGGAAACCCTCGCCAGGTCCACGATCGGCACTACCGGAGGCGGTTGCTTGCTCTGCGGCTTTGGCTTGAGCGAGCCGAGCACTTCATAGCCGACGAATGCCAGCACGATAATGGCTAGCGGGATGATAATTTTCAGGGCGACTTTCATTTTCGGTCAGTAGGCTTTCCCCAGGGCAAGCGCGAGCGCCACACGATTCTGGTAACGGAGATTCTTCAGATTGATCAGCTTCTCTTCGGCTTCAAAACGGCGGCGCTTGATTTCGAGCACATTGAGGATCTCGACCAAGCCGGAATCGTAATTGCGTAGGCCGCGCTCCTCAGCTTTCTTCGCCGCTTCTAACGCCGATGCCGACGCATCTTCTTGTTTCTTCAGGTATAACTCGGAGCCCAATGCATTCTCCACCTCGCGGAAGGCATTGAGTACGGTCGACCGATAGCTCGCCAGCGCCTGCTTTGCCCGTGCGTTTGCAGCACCAAGCTCGGCACGACGTGCCCCGCCATCGATGATCGGGGCGCTCAGACCGGAGGCGATCGACCACACGGAGAAATTGGATTTCGCCAGATCTCTCAACGCCGAGGACTGCTGCCCTCCGCTCGCTGTTAGAGTGAAGCTCGGAAACAAATCGCGATGCGCGACTTTCACATTCGCATCCGATGCGAGGATGCGCGCATACGCCGCATAGATGTCCGGCCTGACTTCCAGCAAAGTCGATGGGATGCCGGATGAAACGCTCTTGCGCAGTGACGGCCATTCCGAAGCTCTTTTTCCTGCATCCGGATAACTGCCAGTCAACGTCGCAAGCTGCCGCGCCGCCTGATCCCGGCTATCCTTCTGCGCATGGATCGCAGCCCGAGCGTCTTCCATATCCGTCTTGGCAAGACTCACTTCGCCGAAGTCCGCCGTGCCCAATTCGAATCGCCTGTCTACCAGATCAAAGGTGCTCTGAAACGAGTCCAACCGTTGCTGCGCGAGCTGCTGCAATTTTTCCGCAGCGACCAAATTGAAATACGCCTGCGCCGTCTGCGCAGCGATGGATTGGCTTGCCGCCGCAAAATCCGCATCCGCCGCCAGGTAACTCGCTTCGGATGCCGCCACCCCGGCACGCACGCGCCCCCAGACATCCACTTCCCACTGAGCGTCCAGCGATGCCGTATACCGCTCGCTGATGAATGAGCCCGAATTGAAACCTGCTCCCGACGAATTGCTCTTCGAACGCGATGCCCCGCCATTCGCCGTCAACGAAGGGAACAGTCCGGCACGCGCATTTCGTGTATTGAAACCCGCTTCCTCCAACTTCGCCGCGGCCTGCGCCAGATCGGGATTGTTTTCCTGGGAAAGTCGGATCTGCCTTTTCAAATCACCGCTTCCGAAAAGATTGCCGAGACTCCCCACCAACTCCGGCACAGGTGCACGCCCACTATTATAATCGGCGGGCACCCTCAGCCCATCATTTCGTCCCGATGCTTTCGAGCCGGGAAGTGACGGACAGGCCACGAGAAAAAAACTCGCCCCTATAGGAAGAAACAATGCAGTGAGCCGAGCCATGATATCACAAAAATCCAGCGGAAGTCGGCTTCTCCCTCCTTCTCGCGGGCACCCTAAACGCAGTTATCCGTTTTCAAACGATTTTTTGGATAAATCACCTCAATCCATACGTAGAAATCTTCTCCACCCGAATCCTTGCCAAACGGCGACCCAACCTGTAATCCCCTGAAATCCTAAAAACCAATGACATCATCCGAACCCATTGCACCAAACGCCAGCCGCCTACTATGGGCGGGTTTTACCGCCATTCTCGCCGCCGGAGTCGGCTTCGCCATCCGCGGCGGCATCTTTGACAACTGGTCGAAGGAATATGGTTTCACCGGAGCCCAACTCGGCGCCATCGGTGGAGCTGGCTTCTCCGGATTCTGTTTCGGCATTATCGGCGGCGGCGTGATCGTCGATAAGATCGGTTATGGAAAATTGGTTTTTGTCGCGCTGCTCTGCCACATACTTTCCGCATTTGTCACCTTCGGTGCCAGCACTCCGGAGAACGCCTACAACTTCCTCTTCTGGGGCATGTTCATCTTTGCCTTCGCAAACGGCACCCTAGAGGCCGTCGCCAATCCATTGGTCGCCACCCTCTTCCCGAAGCAACGCACGCATTATCTGAACGTCCTTCATGCTGCATGGCCTGCTGGCATGATTCTGGGTGTCGCCGCCGGATGGGTTCTCGATGACAAGATGGCTCTTAACTGGAAACTCCAGCTCGCACTCTACCTCATCCCCACCGCCATTTACGGACTGATGTTCCTCGGCCAGAAATACCCCAAGTCCGAGGCTGCCGAAAAAGGCGCCAGCTTCGTCGAAATGTTCAAATCCGTTGGCATCCTTGGCGCGCTCGTCGTTTGTTATCTGCTCGCACTGTTCTTCGGTGACATCTTCAAAGCGGTTTCTCCAGAGTCCTCGAACCTCATCGGCTACGGAATCGGCGGCGCACTGCTCATCGCCGTCGCTGTGATGACGAAATTCTCCATCGGTTCCATTCTCCTCTTCATCTTGTTCGTCACCCACGCTTTGGTCGGAGCGGTCGAGCTCGGCACCGATGGCTGGATCCAGAATATCACCGGAAACCTCTTCACCTCGGAACAAGGCAAATACCTCTTCCTCTGGACATCCGCCATCATGTTCGGTCTGCGCTTCAGTGCCCACTTCCTTGAAAATAAACTGAAACTCTCGCCCATCGGACTTCTGTTCGTCTGCTCGGTGCTCGGCTTCATCGGCCTCACCCTTGCCGCAAACATGCAGACCTTCGGCATGGCACTGGTCGCTCTTGGTATCTACGCCGTCGGGAAAACCTTCTTCTGGCCCACCATGCTGGCGATCGTCGGTGACAGATACCCGCATACCGGAGCAGTCGCCATGTCCATCATGGGCGGCATCGGCATGTTGTCCGCAGGACTTATCGGCGGCCCCGGCCTCGGCTACGCCAAAGACCGCTTCGCAGGCGAGGCTTTGGAAAAATCCGATGCAGCCATCTATCAGGAATACAAGGCGGAGAAACCTTCCACCTTCCTCAATATCCCCGCTACCGCCGCCTTCGGTCTCGATGGCAAGAAGCTTGCAGAAGCCAAGGAAGCAGAGAACCGCACCGACGCACAAACCACGGTGGTGGTTGCAGACCAGGCAGGTGACCGCGCCACGCTCAAGGCGGACTCCTACATCCCGCTCACCATGGCCGGCATCTACCTCCTGCTCTTCATCTACTTCAAGAGCATCGGCGGTTATCGCCCATTGGATATCGAAGAAATCGCCGGCGGAGTCGAAGGCCCCGTCGCTTAATTTGATCCCCCGCGAGGCGCAATCTCCGGATTGCGCCTCCCTTTTTCCCTTGCCCGGAATGCTCGACGGAGGCTCAATGGTAAGCGGATGGCAAAAGATTCAAAATACCTCCCTCTCTGGGTGCGACTGCCCGTTTTCGTGCGGCAGGTCGCGCTCTTATCCATGCTCTGCCTGTGCGTGGGTTACTCCACTGCAGACGCCGGAGTGAAAGTCTCCATCGCCGACGGCTTTGACTTCCCCGTAGGAAAACCCGATTCCGCAGGCTACTACAAGGCCCGCGGTCTCCGCCTCAGATCCCCCACCCATTTCGGCGAGGATTGGAACGGGCGCGGCGGCGGCGATACCGATCTGGGTGATCCCGTTTCCAGCTGCGCCAACGGAGTCGTCACCTTCGCCCACAATGTCCGTCAAGGCTGGGGAAATGTCGTGCTCATCCGCCATGCCTACCGCGACCCCTCGGACGGCCAGGTCAAATACGTCGACTCCCTCTACGGCCATCTCGACAAGATGCAGGTAAAAGTCGGCCAGCAAGTGAAACGCGGCGAACAGATCGGCACCATCGGATCAAATTTCGGCATGTATCCGGCGCATCTCCACTTTGAGATCCGCTACAACATCACCACCGGCATGCAGCGCAACAGCGTCCCAGCCGACTACGCGAATTGGGCAGACCCCACCCAGTTCATCAACAAATTCCGTCGCCTCAGCCGCGAGTGGCGCAGCGTCAACGTCCCCACCGGTACCTACAAGGAATACGCCGGATTCAAGGGCCTTTGATTCGCTTCGCTCGAAACTTCTAACTCTCAAATTCCGAGGCGAGGAATCTGCTTTTTCACGGGATCAACCGCCCGAAGTATCCCTTCTTCATTGAGAGTTGAAATTTAATTGCCGCATGTCCCGCAAGAGTCGATCCAAGTCCTCCTCCATTTTCCCCATCCTCATCGTCGTTGCGGCGGTGGTCATCTGGGTTTTTGACGCCTACCGGCAGGGAAATTTTCAACTCCCCTCCCTGACCGAGAAGGACCCGGCTCAGTCCCAGACGATTCCATCTGACCGCCAGGGTACCAGCCCCATCCGCACTGGCAGATACGATACCTACCGCGGTTGCACCCTCGTCCAGAATCGTGGCAATGATGGTGACTCCTTCCGCGTGAAGCTACCCGAAGGTCGCACGGAAATCATCCGCCTCTACTTCGTCGATACTCCGGAGAGCGCGTTCAAGAACTACGGTGGAGGCCGTAACAACCACGACCGCATCGCCGATCAAGCCGAAGACATGGGTAGGATCAGCTCCCAGCAAGCTGTCGAGATCGGCAAGAAGGCCAAGGATTTCGTCCTCTCGCTCCTGTCCGGGAACCCCTTCACCCTACACACCGAATGGGACAGCCCGTTTAACGACCAGCGCTATCACGGCTTCATCGAGGTCGAACACAAAGGCAAAACACGTTTCCTCCACGAACTCCTCATCGAGCATGGCTATGCCCGCATCCACACCAAAGGAGGCCAACTCCCCGACGGCACCTCGGAGCGCAAACAAGAAGACCACCTCTTCCACCTCGAACGCAGCGCCCGATCCAACAAAGTCGGTGCCTGGGGACTTTAGTAAAAGGAACGCGGACTTTAGTCCGCAGCCATTCCTCTTCTTTGAGATTTAAAGTTCAGAATTTAGAATTTCATGAAAATCTACACCTTGAAAACCTGCGATTCCTGCCGCAAAGCCACCAAATGGCTCAAAGAGCACCAACTCCCCTTCGAGGAGATCCCAATCCGCGAAACGCCCCCTACCGAAGCACAACTCCGCCAAGCCCTCAAAGCCAGCGGCGACATCCGCAAGCTCTTCAATACCTCCGGACAGGACTACCGCTCCCTCAACATGAAGGAACGCCTCCCCACCCTTTCAGAAAAAGAAGCCATCGCCCTGCTCGCCTCTAACGGGAACCTCATCAAACGCCCTTTCCTCATTTCAGGTGATACCGTCCTCGTTGGCTTCAAAGCCGAAATCTGGTCTGCCGCACTAAACACCTGAATCATCGCCGAGCGGACAGCCCGGCTTGTCAGCAGGGCGCAGTCGATACATGTTCGGCGCATGTTCATGGACACGCGGGCGCAGGCTCAGAGATTGCTCGGTTCGTTCGAGCGCGATGAGCGGAAAGGAATGGCGAAGACCGCGGGATGCTGCCTACTGGCTCTCGCCGTCGTTTTCCTCCCGGAACTTCTAGGCTCGGATGTTTTATTCAGTCTCAGCGCAGGCGGAAAAGCCTCACTGGGAATCATGATTTTCGCTGCGGCACTCTGGGTAAGCGAGGCGATGCCCGCATTTGCCGTCGCCCTGCTGGTCATCGGCCTGCAGATCGCTATCCTCGGAAACCCCGGCGGAGTATGGGCTGCCGAAGGCGATACCAAGGCATGGACGACTTTCGTGCAGCCATGGTCTTCGCCCACCATGTGGCTCTTCCTCGGTGGCTTTGTGCTCGCCCATGCCTGCTCGAAGACCCAGCTCGACAAGTGGCTGGCCGGAATGGTGCTTGGGCGCTTCGCCACCAGCCCCGCAAAGCTCGTCGCCAGTGTGATGGCGATTACTTTCGTCTTCAGCATGTTCATGTCGAACACCGCCACCGCCGCCATGATGATCGCGGTCACCGCTCCCGTTCTCGCCGGGTTGCCGAAGGGCAGCCGCCTGGCGAAAGGCTTGGTGCTCGCCGTCGCCGCCGGTGCCAATCTCGGTGGCATCGGCACGATCATCGGCACGCCACCCAATGCCATCGCGGCCGGCGAACTCCAGGGCAAGGTGGATTTCGTGAAATGGATGGCGATCGCGCTCCCGCCCGCGTTGCTGCTGGCCACCGCCGTCTATTTCCTGATCTGGCGCATCTATATCCATGGCACCGGAGAAGAGCCGGAAATCCATCTCGATTCCTCGGTGGAAGGTAATGCCCGCCTGAAACGCCATCGCATCACCGTGATGATCGTCTTCACTGTCACCGTGATTATGTGGATGAGCGAATCGCTCACAGGTATTCCCTCGCCGGTGGTTTCCTTCATCCCCATCGTCGCACTTGCGGTATCTGGAGTCATCGGAGCAAGGGATATGCGTGTGCTCCCGTGGGATGTGCTGCTGCTTTTGGCAGGAGGACTTTCGCTCGGAGTCGGCGTGGAGGTGACCGGGCTCGCAGAGTGGTTCGCCGGTCTGGTTCCGGAAAATCTCGGCATCGTTTCCATTGCGGTGGTCTTCAGTATCCTGGGGCTTTTTCTTTCAAATCTGATGAGCAATACCGCAGCAGCAGCCCTGCTCATCCCCCTGGCAGCGAGTTTCGTCGGAAACGCCGATTCCTCACTCGTCACCGTTTCCATCGCCATTAGCTGCTCAGCGGCCATGGCACTGCCGATTTCCACCCCACCCAATGCCATCGCCTCTGGCACCGAACGCCTTTCGGCCAGGGATTTCCTCATGCCCGGCCTTCTTGTGGCTGCCGGAATGGCTTTGGTACTCCCGTGGCTGGCGCTTGTCCTGCGATAAGCCATTTCACCGAGAAATTACGCTTCTCAGCCAATCCTTCCTTTTCCACAGTCCCCGCATGCCCATCTCTGATTTCGCCAATTCCTTCGTCTGTGACCTCGTCGCCTACGAGCCGGGAAAACCCATCGAGGAAACCGCCCGCGAACTCGGGCTCGACCCCGCCGCCATCATCAAGGTCGCTTCAAACGAAAACCCCCTAGGCCCCTCCCCGCTCGCCCAACAAGCCATGCGCGATGCGATCGCCAGCGCCCACATCTATCCCGACGGCGGCGGCTATAAGTTGCGCTCCGCCATCGCTGAAAAACTCGGAGTCGGTATCGAGAACGTGGTGCTTGGAAACGGCTCCAACGAGATCATCGAACTGCTCTGCCACACCTTCCTCAACCCCGATGCCGAACTCATCGCTGCGAAACACGCATTCGTCGTCTACAAGCTGATGGCCACGCTCTTCGGCGCGAAATATGTCGAAGTCGACGACCCGGATTTCATCCACGATCTCGATGCCATGGCGGATGCGATCACCGAAAACACCCGTCTCGTTTTCATCGCGAACCCGAACAATCCCACCGGCACCCAGGTCACCCAGGAAGCCATCGACCGCTTTGTATCCCGCCTCCCGGAGCACGCGATCGCGGTCTTTGACGAAGCCTATTTCGAATTTCTCGACACCCCGCCCGATGTCCTCAAGCACGTCCACGCGGGGAAGAATGTAATCATCCTGCGCACCTGCTCAAAGATCCACGGTCTCGCCGCCCTGCGTATCGGCTACGGCATCGCCCCGGAGCAACTCACCGCCCTTCTTCAGAAAGCGCGCCAGCCGTTCAATACCAATGCCATCGCCCAAGCCGGGGCACTCGCCGCCCTCGACGATGCCGACCACATTCAGAAAACCCGCGCCATCAATGCAGAAGGCCTCGCTTTCTATGAAAAATCCTTCACCGAGCGCGGCCTGAAATTCGTGCCTTCAGTGGCGAATTTCATCCTCGTCGATGTCGGCGATGGTAACCTCGTCTTCAAGGAAATGCTCAATCAGGGAGTCATCGTGCGCGCCATGGCCGGCTACAAACTCCCCGGCTGGGTTCGTATCTCCATCGGCACTCCTGCGGAAAACGCACGTGCCCTCGAAGTCCTCGACGATGTCATGAACAAAGCCGGTCTCACCCCCACAGTCTGATCCCGGACACCTCTGGGGTTTACAATTGCCCCATTTCCTCCATTTTCCCCGCGTTATGAATTTCACCGGTACACACACAGCCCTCATCACCCCTTTTCGCGATGGCAAGGTCGATACTGCGGCTTTCGAAGCCCTCATCGAGCGCCAGATTGCAGGTGGCATCAACGGCATCGTCCCTGTCGGCACCACCGGCGAATCCCCCACAGTCGATAGCGAAGAACACATCGAAGTCATCCGACTGGCCGTGAAGTTCGCCAACGGTCGCTGCGAAGTCATCGCTGGCTCCGGGGCTAACGCCACCGCTGAGGCCATCGAACTCACCAAGGCCGCCGAACAGGCAGGTGCCACCGCCTCCCTTCAGGTCTGCCCCTATTACAACAAGCCCTCACAGGAAGGCCTCTACCTCCACTACAAGGCGATCGCGGACTCCACCGCCCTTCCCATCATGCTCTACAGCGTACCGGGACGCTCTTCGGTGGAAATCGCTCCGGAGACCGCCGCGCGCCTCGCTGCGGATTGCAAAAACATCACCGCGCTCAAGGAAGCGGGTGGTTCAGTCGACCGCATCAACATGCTCGTCCAGGCACTCCCGGAAGGCTTTGGAATTCTCTGCGGCGACGATCCGCTCACCCTCCCCTTCATCGCATGTGGAGCCAACGGCCTCGTCTCCGTCGCATCGAACCTCATCCCCGAAGTCATGACGAAACTCGTCAACCACTGCCTTGCCGGGGAGTTCGCCGATGCCCTCACAATGCAAAAGCATTACTACCCGCTCATGCGGGGCCTCATGTCGCTCGATGTGAATCCCGTCCCAATCAAAACCGCTGTCGCCCTCGCTGGCCACTGCAGCGACGAACTGCGTCTCCCCCTCGCCCCAATGGCCGAGGATAACCTCGCGGCACTTCGCACACTCCTCAACTCCTACAACCTCATCTGATTTCGTTAGATGCTAGGAGGTTTCTTCCTAGAGAACTTCTAACAAATAATTTCTAACTTCCTACCTCACCCAACACATGACACCCAAACTTTTCAATCCAGGTCCCGTCGACGTCTCCCCGGAAACTTTCGCCGCCATGTCGCACACCATGATCGGCCACCGCGGCAAGGATTTTGAGGATCTCTACGCCTCGCTCCAGCCCGGCCTCAAAGAAATCTTCGGCACCTCCCGCCCGGTTTTCCTTTCCACCTCATCTGCATGGGGCGTCATGGAAGCCTCCCTCCGCAACCTCGCCAGCAAGAAAGTTCTCAGCCTCTGCTGCGGTGCCTTCTCCGACAAATGGATCGATGTCGCAAAAAAATGCGGCCTCGAAGCCGAAGCGGTCCAGGTCGAATGGGGCGAAGCCATTGACCCGGAGGTCGTGCGCGCGAAACTCGCCGAAGGCGGATTCGATACCGTGACCTTCATCCACTCCGAGACCTCCACCGGTGTGCTCAACGACCTCGCGGCCATCTCGAAAGTCGTGAAATCCTTCCCAGATACAATGCTCATCGTAGATACGGTCTCATCCCTCTCCACGGTCGATATCGACATGGATGCCAACGGCATTGATGTCTGCCTCGCTGGCGTTCAGAAAGCTCTCGCGCTTCCTCCCGGCCTCGCGCTCTTCGCCGTTTCCGAAGCCGCCATGGCGCGCGCCAAAACCATCCCGAACCGCGGTTACTACTTTGATTTCTTCGAGTTCGCGAAAAACGACGAGAAGAACAATACCCCGACCACGCCCTGCATCTCCCTCCTTTTCGGACTGCAGTTCATGCTCGGCGAAATCGCCAAGGAAGGCT
Source organism: Luteolibacter sp. (assembly GCA_039978775.1). GTDB lineage: Bacteria > Verrucomicrobiota > Verrucomicrobiia > Verrucomicrobiales > Akkermansiaceae > Luteolibacter. Next base: position 224,318 of record JBDWAR010000010.1, read on the forward strand.
TCGCCGCACGCAAGGCACGCCACGCGAAGACCAACGCCATGATCCACGCATGGGGTGCAAAACACGGCTTCGAGCTTTTCGCTCCGGAAGGCCTCCGCTCCTTCGCCCTCACCTGCTTCGCCACACCTGACGGGTTCGATCTTTCCGGATTTATCAAGACCCTGAAGAACGAGCACAACCTCCTCATCAACGGCGGCTACGGCAAGATCAAGGGAACCACTTTCCGCATCTCCAACATGGGCAACGAAACCGAAGCCACCATGCAGGAGCTCATCGACGCCATGGACTCCGTCCTCGCGAAGATGTAATGCCGCCCGGCGAGTGCCGGCTTCAGAAATATCCGTGCAGATCCCCGATACTGCGCCTACCGATCAACGTGTAGGCGTTGTTTTCGTCCACCCATCTGGCCATCGCCCATTCGCCTTCTTGGCGGATGTCGGGCTTGTCCATGCCAGGCAGATCACAGGAGACATCCGAGCGCCGGAATGTCACCAAGTGGAGCGCCCCATTTCCTGTATCGAAACACACCAAGGTGCCGTGTTTGCCATCGACTACAAGCTCGCGGCAGCCCAGCCCCTTGAGTCGCTCCAATCCTGGAGGCAGGTCAGCATCGGCAACAGGCAAACCTTGCTCCCGCAGCCCGGCCAATAGCACGGTGGATTTATCATCGTGCACATCCAAGCTGAAAATCGGCGATTCATAGGTGCGCACAAACCCGGCCTCGACCGCACCAATCGTGATCTCGTTCGTTTGGGCCGTCGTGTGATCCACCGGGGAGTCTTCCCGCATGGAAACAAAGGCAAAGGCAATGCCCGCGGCAGCTGCCAGCGGGATTCCAAACCTCGCCCAGTTCCACTTCTCCTCCTCGACCCTAGCTTTCGCCGTCTGATCCATCGCTACCAGCACACGATCGCGCAGCCCGCTTGGCACCTCGATCCCGGCCATCGCCTGCATCATTTCCGCCTCCCCCTTGAGATCCACTCTCGGAGCATCTCCGTCGCCTTGAACCATGCCCAAGAGCACTCGTTCACGCAGACCCACCGGCAGATCCACACGTGCCAAGGCCTCGGCGAACTCCGCATCGAAGGCCCGCTCGCGCATTAACCAACCGCCCAGCTCACGGTCGCTGGTCGCAAGCCGCAAAGCCTCCGCGAAATCTGCATCTCTCGCATCCGCCCCATCAGGCCGGAAGCTCTCCAGGATGAATTTTGCCCGTTCCTTATCCATGTCGTTTTCCAAAAAGTTCGGGGTTCGTCTCTACCAAATTCTTCGGGCCGCTCGAAGGCTCCCGCACCATTTTTTTGCGCAACATCTCTTTCCCCCGCGACAACCGGGACATCACGGTGCCGATGGGCACATCGAGGATTTCCGCGATCTCCTTGTAGCTATGCTGCTGGAGGTAAAACAGAGCCAGCGGCGCGCGATACATCTCATCCATATCACCCAGCAATTCCACCGCCCGGTGCCCGTCCATCTGCCGTTCCGCGCCCTCTTGCGGCGCTTCTTCCGCACCCATCAGGGCCTCGTCCACCGGCTCATCGGAAAAACGTGCCATTTTCCTGCGTTGTCCGAGAAACTCCCGGTGCAGCGTCGTGAATAACCACGTCTTCGCCTTGCTCCTGTCCCGGAGTTGCGCGTTTTTCTCCGCCCAGATGCAAAACGTCTCCTGCACCAGATCCGCCGCCCTGTCCGGACTACGGCTCAGCGAATAGCCAAAGCGATACAGCGCCTCGTAATGCGCATCCACCAATTCTGCAAATTCACTCATCGTTACACCCTAAGAGCGGTTCCTCCCCAAAGCTATTCCGAAAAAATCTCCTACGCATCCCCAGAGCCATCCCTTCCCCCCCATTTCTGCATCCTTCGTATCAAATTTCTCTCGGTATCCGCCTCCGCTGTCTTCCCTTCATATCGCACCCCGTAATGATAACCCAGCAGCTCTTCCGCAAACTCCGGCTCGGGAGCCACCCGCCCGATCTGCCCCCGCAGCGTATCGCCCTTCGTCCTCCGCACCGCCCTCGCGGAACACGCCTTCTCCCACGCCGCGATATAACCCGATCGCCTTTCCCCACGGATGGGCGTGCCGCCCGCTCCCGCCCCTATGCTTCTCCCTTTCAGTAAAAACATCACCACCGCCAGCCCACCGAAACTCCCCATCAGGATCAAGGCCATCTCCTCCACATGCGCCCGCCCATCATCCGCAAACTCCTCCTCCGCCAGCTCATCCAGCGGCTCGGGCACCTCGTCCCCCGCCGCCGCAACCCTCGGTGCACCCCCGCCACCCAGCACCATAGGCGGAGTCGGATCCATCACCACCCAGCCGTAGCCATCCAGTTTTACCTCGACCCACGCATGCGCCTCCCTCGCTACAAAAACGAACATCAGGTCATTCTTGAAATAACTGCCCCCCGCCCATCCATACGCCACCCTGCTCTCCACCCCGATCTCGCGCGCCATCAGCGCCCCCGCCGTCGCGAAGAACTCACAATGCCCGCGCTTTTCTCCGAACAGGAAATTTTCCAACGGCTCCAGATCCTGCGGATTTTCCGTCACCAGTGAATACCCATAACCGTTTCTCAGAAATTCCCGGATCCTCACCAACCGCTCCAAAACCGTCCCCTTCCCCGCTGCCTTCCTCGCTAATTCCGCAATCCTGCCGCTCCCTTCCGGCCCCCTTCCGTCCCCGATTTTCCGCCCCTTGAGATCGTCTAACGACATCGGCACCGAACTCGCAAGATAACGAAAACCCGTCGATCCACCCACATCCGGCAGGAAATCCATCCCCTCCGCCTCCACCCGGATCTCCGGCAGTCTTGTCGCACGCACGCCTTGCAGCGCGGTCAGCAGATCCCGCCCGCCCACATCGCGTGCATGAAAAACCTCATGCAGAATTTCCCGCTCATCCCTCGCCCCAAAACGCACCCAGCCATCGTCGCCCGCCTCCAGTTCCTTGGGCTTCGAGTCACCCATGCTCCACACGGAATTCGCATAATCCGCCAGCGCAAATGCCCGCACATACACCCTCCGATTCAGCAAGCTCTGCGCATCCTCCTCGCTCCTCAGCTTCACGAAAACCTCCGGCTTGTTTCCAGGCTTCAGGTTCGTCCTCCGCGGCAACTCTCTCCGCGTCTCCTTATCCCACAACCAGTTCCCTGAAACCACTGCACCTCCCGTGGAATCCTGCTCGCGCTTCGCCGCCGCATCCGGACGCAGCGTTTCCTCGATCGCCAAAGCCATGTTTTCCAACGGCTCCGGAGCCGCACTCAATAACCACAGAAACCCACACTCAAGCGCCAGGAAACCCGTGCCCACCGCCAGCAGATCCCGCCATCCCGGTTTCCCCACACCCTCCGCCGATGGCACATCATCCGATGTTTTCCGAACCGCCCACCAGCCCAGCCCACCCGCCAGCAGCAACACCGCCAGACAAGCTCTCAGCAAGACCGGCATCCCCTCCGGCCACCCGCGCAGCAAGACATAAGCCCCCGCCCCGCACACACACAGTCCCATCAATCTGAGGATCACCTCGCCCCCCCTTTTCTCACCCGCTCATACTGACTCGCATCGACCCTCACCGGAGCCAGAGCCATCTCGGGAATCGCCGCCTGCCATGTCCCAGCCGGCATATCCGAAATCACCACCACACATTCGCGATCCGCCGCCTTGGCAAACGCCGCCCCGAGATCATGCGCTTCCGTCCATGCTGCCCGCTCCGCCCTCATCATCGTCTCACGTGTGACCGCCAGCTGCCGCTTCGCCCGCAGCTCAGTCTCCTCCCAGCCATTGAAATCCGCCACCCACCTCACCGGCATACCCAGCCCCTGCAGCACCCCGAGCGTCCCATTGAACAACATCAGCGCCTTTTCAAAACGATCCGGCCGTATCAATTCACCATCCCCACCGTAGGAGTGGAAAATCACCAGGAAACCCTCCGCATGACTGCCCGGAGGCTCATCCTCACGCACCAGCACACCCCGCCCCGCAGCTTCAGAACGCGCACTCGCCGCCCACGCAATCCGTTTCACCGCATCCCCACCCCGCCACTCGCGTAGCCCCTTCCACTCACCCAGCGCCCCCGCCACCCTCGATCCTCCAAGCGGCGAGCCATCCAGCAAAAAGCCACTCAGAGTCAACTCCCTCGGAATCACCACCCCCGGCAACACCCCGATCTCCACCCCCACTTCCAACCCTTTCCGAAAATCAAAAAGCCCCAGCGGAAAACCCGACCTCACCCAGCCCTTCTGCCGCTCCGCAAAGCCGCGCTTGTTCAGCACCACCTCGCGTTCCATCTCCGCCACGCCTCCGCAGCCCAACCACGAAGTTTTCCCTAACACATCCGCCTCACCCAACAGAGAAATCCCGAACTCCACCCGGAACGCATCGAGCCCGCTCCTCCGGTTCGACAAACTCACCCGCGCCGGAAATGCCCTGCCCGCCTGCACCCGCCGATCCGCCCGGCAATGCATATCCAGCCCATTGAGATTCATGCCACCGGCCAATCTCGCTACCACCAACATCCCCGCCGCAGCCAGCCCCAACGAGGCCATCACCCCGTCGATGCGCCAGATCCCCACCACGAAAAGGGCGACGCCAAGCGCCGCCAGAATCACCCCACGCGGTGTCATCACCGCCTGCAACCGCTTCAGCCCGTCACCCTCAGTGGGTGAAATTCGACTTGCGTGTTCCATCTCCCGGTGTGCTCCACTCCAGTTCTTTGGCATCTGCCCAGAGCTCTTCCAGACCGTAGAAATCCCGCATTTCCTCATGCATCACGTGAACCATCACATCGATGTAATCGAGCACCACCCAACGCGAATCCGCCTTCCCCTCAGTGAAAGCCGGCTTGGATCCCGCGGATTTCTCCACGATCCCACCCACCTCACGAATGATCGCGCGCAAATGCGGCATCGAGGATCCCGAGCAGACGATCATGAAATCCGTCAGGTTCGAAACCCCGCGCATATCCCAGACACGGATGTTCTCCGCTTGGATTTCTTCCGCCGCCTTCACACATGCCTTCGCCAATTCTTCTCCTTCAATCGCCATATCTATTACCTTCGGATGGTGATCCTATGCCCTCACTCCACGGATTTGCAACCCGCATTCTCATCAGAACGTGCCTGATTTCAGAAACCGATCAAAGCCACCAGCTCCTGATCGCTGAAATCTTCCGGATGATCCGCTGCTGCTGCCAGCAATTCCGCCGTCGCAGCCTCCTCGATTTGCACCCATTCCTCCGCCGGAGAAACTTCCACCGGAGCTTCCACCACAGGGGATTTTCCACCCGTATCCGGGCCATCGACGTAGAACATCACTGCAAATGCCCCACAAGCCGCAGCCGCCACCCAAGGAGAAAACCTCAGGATTTTCGGCCACCAAGGATCCGCTTCCGGCAGCAACCTGACCGCGCGCAACGTGTCGTCGGCAAACCTCGGACTCGCCTCTTTCGGCGCAGCCTCACCGAGCAACTTCCACGTTGCGTCATTCTCGGCCCAGTCATCGTCGCGTTTCATTTTCATCTCTTTACAGAATCTTAAACTCCACCGCCGCAAAAAAGTTCCATCTTTTTTCAAACTAAACTCCCCGCCGATCTCCCCACAGGCGCACATGCAGCCTGTCTGAGAAACGCACCCCCAGATCCCGGCACCGCTCCGCCAACCACGCCGCCACCTTATCAATCTCCTCCACCGTCCGCCCCTCGGGCATCAGGATCACCTTCCCCATCGGAATTCCCGCCCCACCTACCAGTCCCAATACCTCCTCAATATCAGCCTCCCCCTGCACCACAAATTTGAACCAAGCCTTCCCCGTCTCCGCCAACTGCGACAACACCTCGGGTTTCCTCCTCAGAACCGCATCCATCCCGCTGTTCGCCAACTTCGGGGAAACGTTCATCTGCCCAATCGCCGCCTGAAACGCCTCACCCGGCATTTTCGTCCCATTCGTCTCCACCTCGAAAAACCACTCCTCCCCGTCCTCGCGTAAAGCCGCCATCACCTCCACCAACTCCGCCTCCTGCAAAAGCGGCTCCCCCCCGGTGAGAACCACCCGTCGGCACCCATAACCCCGCACCACCTCCACGATTTCCGCCCCCCCCATTTCAATGATCACCTCCTCTTTCTTGTGCTTCGCGTGACCCTGGATCGCATCTTTCTCATGCTTCCACGGCGTGCCCTCAAAATTCCACGTATGATCCGTATCGCACCATACGCAATGCAAGTTGCACAACGAAAGCCTCACAAACACCGCAGGCGCACCCATCGACACCCCCTCACCCTGCAAAGTGTGAAAAATCTCCGCCCCATCCCCTAGCCGCGCCAACTTCATGCCCGCAGCCTCACCCCTCCTCCTCTTGGTTGAAAGTTGAATTTTGATTTCCTACGCCGCCCGGCGAACCGCATAGGGAGCGCTTGCCTTAGCTGGCGTGTGAGGGGGTGACACGCCGTCTGAAGACAGCACCCTTTCTCGCGGCGGACTGAAGTCCGAGTTCCAGGGAGGAATATGGAGAGCCGTTCTTCACCTCCCCCTTGCGGCCGCCTTCGTTTCTGCCATCCTTCCACCCATGGGATTACACGCGCTCGGAGACTCTGCATGGCTGTTTAAAGCCGGTGGATCGACTCCGGAAAGAAAACTGGAGCTGATCCTCCGCCTGCGCCGTTTGCTGGAGCTCAAACCCATCCCCGAGATCGTTGATATCGTCTCCTCCTTCGACACCATCGCGGTGCATTTCAATCCCGCCGACGGCGAAACGATTCTCGATTACCTGACCTCGCTCCATCTCGATGAAGTCGGTGATCAAAAACATATTGGAGCCCGCACCATCGACATTCCGGTTACCTACGGCGGCAACTACGGCCCCGACTTGCAGGCGCTGGCAACCGCCAAGAAGCTCGACGTTTCCGAACTCATCGCCCTTCACCTTAACTCTGAATACACCGTCGCCGCGATCGGGTTCTCACCCGGTTTCCCCTACCTCCAAGGGCTGCCCCCGCAACTCCATCAGCCACGCCATTCCAGTCCACGGAAAGTGCCGGCAGGCTCGGTGGCAATCGCCGGCGACCAGGCCGGGATCTACCCCTTCGCTTCGCAGGGCGGTTGGCATGTGATTGGCCGCACCGATGTGGCTCTTTTCGATCCCCATCGCGAGCAACCCGCCCTCCTGCAACCCGGCGACAAGGTGCGGTTCGTGGAGACGAATACACTGAAGGAAACCGTCCCCTTGCCTCCGAAGCCCGAAGCCTTTCCCGGCGGCATCCAGGTCATCGAACCGGGAGCCCTAAGTTCCATCCAGGATCATGGCAGGTGGGGTCGCCAGCGCCTCGGTGTCTCGCCCGGAGGAGCCGCCGATCCGGTGCTTGCCTCCATCGCCAACCGCCTCGTCGGCAATCCGGATGACGCAGCGGTCATCGAATGCACCATGACCGGCCCCGTGCTAAAATTCACCACCGATGTCCGGGTGGCGTGGGTTGGCTGGGCGAGTGAGGCTTCCGGCAAACCCCACCAGATCAAGGCCGGGGCAATCATCGATCTCCGCAGCCGCATGTGTCATCTGCGCGGCTACATCGCCGTGGCGGGTGGCGTCGATGTTTCGGAAATTCTCGGCAGCCGCGCCACCGACCTGCGGGCAGTTCTCGGCGGTCATCACGGCCGCACCCTTCAGGCCGGAGACGTTCTACCCATCGCCAAGGCAAACACCGCTGCCGTTTCCGAAAAATGGCACGTCTCCTGGCCGCACCCGGATGGCCGGGTGATCGAACTTCGCTACCTTCGAGGGATCCAGGCACATTGGTTTACCAAAGAAGCCCACCGCTTGTTCTCAGAAAATTCCTACGAGATCAGCCCCACCTTCGACCGCACCGGCACGCGACTTCAAGGCTCCATTCTCAAACTCCGAGAGCCCCGCGAAATGGTTTCCCAGCCCGTGGTCTTTGGCTCGGTGCAGGTTCCCCCGGACGGCCAGCCCATCGTCCTGATGAGTGAGCGCCAGACCATCGGGGGTTACCCGCAAATCGCCCATGTCATTTCAGCGGATCTTCCCAAACTCGCCCGCGCTTGGCCGGGAACCCAAGTGCGTTTCCGCGAAGTCGATCTGGACGAAGCCCGACATGCTTGGAACGAACTGCAACGCGACCTCGCCATACTCAACACCGGCCTGATGATGAAACTCCACGAACGCTGATGCCAACCATCGACCTAAACGCAGACCTCGGTGAAGGCGGTTCACAAGACGCCGCCCTCATGCCCCTGACCAGCTCCGTCAACATCGCCTGTGGCGGACATGCCGGTGATGAGGAGAGCATCCGCCGCTCCGTTGAACTCGCCATCCAGGCGCAGGTCGCCATCGGTGCCCATCCCGGTTACGAAGACCCGGAAAATTTCGGCAGAAAACCGGTGCACCTCTCAACCGGGGAAATTCGCAATCTCATCCTGCGCCAACTCGAGCGCATGCTGCGCATCCACCCACAGCTCCACCACGTCAAGCCGCATGGTGCCCTCTACAACCAATCCAACCAGGATAACTCCATGGCCGCCGCCTTGGTCGCCGCCATCGCCGAGGTGCAACCCAACACGATTCTCTACTGCCCTCCCCACGGCGCACTCGCCATAGCCGCCGCTGAAATCAAGCTGGCCACCTGTGCCGAAGGATTCATCGATCGCCGCTACCAAAACGACGGGAACCTCTGCCCGCGCACCCATGAACGGGCACTGATCGAAGACATCGACGAAGCAGTATCTCAGGCCCTGAAAATCGCCATCCAACAGACTGTCACAACCCTCAACGGAGCCACCATCCCCTTGAATGCTAGAACCCTCTGCGTCCATGGAGACAGTCCCGATGCCGTGGAATTGCTGAGACTCTCACGCTCATCCCTTGAACAGGCAGGCATCCAGATCACGGCTCCTTCATTCTTCGCATGACCCTCGCCCAATTCATCGCCAAACGCACCGGGCTCGGCAAACGCCATGCCAAGAAGCTTTTGGCAAACGGGGATATCATCCTCAATGGCGAACAGGTCACAGACGGCACCGTCCCGGTCGGAAAATTCGACCTCCTCAGCGCCGCCGGCGAAACCCTTCAATCCAACACCCGACGCATCATCCTCCTCCACAAACCCGCCGGCATACTCTCCGCCACCACCGACCCCGTCCACAAAACCGTCATCGACCTCATTGACGAGCCTTGGGCAGACGAACTCCACCTCGCGGGCCGACTCGACCGATCTACTACAGGCCTAGTCATTCTCACCAACGACAGCACCTTCTCCGAATCCCTCACCCAACCGGACAACAAAATCCCAAAAACCTATCTCGTCACCACCGACCAAGCCATCCCCCCGGAAGCCATCGAAAAATTCCGCGCCGGGATGTCTTTTAACAAGGAGCAAACACGCTCACAACCCGCTCTCGTCACTCTCCTCACGGAAACCTCCTGCCGCCTCACCATCCACGAAGGCCTGCACCATCAGATCAAACGCATGTTTCTCCGTTTCGGCATCCGCGTCACCTCCCTCCACCGCGAATCCATCGGCACCCACCACCTCGGCGATCTCAAACCCGGGCAGTGGCTTTCCATTGAAAGTTGAAAGTCGGGAGGTTAACCCTTCACCCGGTCATTGTTGGCCAGCCAGGCCATAAAGGTATCTGCGGCGGCCATCGAGTTCATCACCGGCACGCCACCCGCCTTGCGAATTCTCTCGGCATCCACTTCTTCGAAAACCCGCGCCAACACCGGCACGCCTTCCACGTGTTGGAGCACATTGACCGCATCACCCACGCGCCGCATCGAGGCGATGATGAGCTTCGCATGCTTTGCCCCCGCTTTTTCTAGCACCTCCTTTTCCGCGCCGTCGCCTCTCAGGAAAGGAATGTTCTTCTTCGCGAGCACCGCACAGACCACCGCGTCGTCATCCACCACCAACACCTTTTCACCCTGCGCGATCAAAGGCTTGAGCGTCCACATCCCCGCCGAGCCAAAGCCAAGGATCAGGACATGCCCCTCCTGCATCGCATCGACGCGTTTCTTTTTGCGCAAGGGATGAATCGGCAGCAAGAAGTTCGCCACCTGTTCGCGCCCCAGTACCGGGGTTAGCGCCATCGTGATCACAGTCGTCAGCGCCAACACGGAAAAGGTTTCCGGACTCACATGACCCAAGACCAGCCCGCTGATCGCTAACAAAATCGAATACTCGCTGGTCTGCGCCAACAGCAACCCAGACTCGATTCCGGCCCGCGCGTTGAGCCCCCGCCACTCCGCCACCAACGCCACCAAGGGCGGGGTCACCACGATCACCACCAGCGAATACACACCCGCCTGCGCCCAAAAGTCCCAATCCGGCACACCCAACAACGCCCCCAGAGCCACAAAGAACATCGCCTGGAAAAAGTCCACCAGCGATGAGAGCTGCCCTCGCACCAAGCCGTTGAGCGGGAACGCCGAGAACACGAAACCTCCCGCAAACGCTCCTGAAATCAGCGGCAGATCCAGCCAATACGCCACCCCCACGAATGCCAGCAATACCGCCACCAGCCACAGCAAAAGATTCTCTTCATCCGGTTTGAAACGAATCACCAACTTCGGGATCACGAAGCGCTGCGCCACCCACGCCCCCCCTCCCATCACCAGCACCTCGAACAACGCCTTGCCTACATCCCAGCCCCCGCCATCCACTCGCGAAAGCAGCACGATCAGCAACACCAACGCCACATCCTGCACCAGCAGCACACCTGTCACCACGCGCCCGTAAGGCTCGAACATCGCCTTGCGGTTCTGCAGATGCCTCAGCACCACCAGGGTCGAACTCGCAGCAAGACCGCCGCCCATATAAACGGCTTCCAGCGTTTCCAACCCCATCCATTTCGCGCAGAGAAAACCGACACCCATCGCCAGGCAGAACTGCACCGCCGCCACCCACAGCACCGCTTTCCCGTAGCGCTTGAACCGCCCTGGATTGAGCTCCACACCCGAGGCAAAAACCAAGAACACCAACCCGAGCTCGAGCATATTACCCGCGCCCTCCTCGCCAATTTCCAGCTCTGGCGGCACCACCCCGGAAAGCCGAAGCGCCATACCTCCACCGATTAGCACAGGAATCGATGGCAGCCGGAAAAATTTCGCCAATCCGTAAGCCACCGCGGCAGTCGCCAGCAAAAGCGCAAACGCATTCATTTCACCACCCCCATTTCCCGCAACGCCGCCAACTGCGCCTTCACCCCGTCCACCTTGGAAACCATCAGATAATCCGTCTCCAGCTCCAGCAGGTTTTCCACCACTGACAAGTCCACCACGTGTATCGCACAGGGCGTCCCCACACTCTTACAACGGTAAGCCAAAAGATCATTCGCCTCCTCGATCTGAAGCGCGGAAATCAGCAACTTCGCCCGCTTGTATCCCGCCTCTTCCAAGACTGTTAGATAACCCACGCTACCTAGCAGGCTGTGCCCCGGCAGACCCTCCAGCTTCACCGGATCCGTATCCACCGCCAACACTTCCTCACCTTGCGCCACCAGCCGGCGCACGAGTTCGCGCCCCAAGGTATTCATGCCCACCACGATGATGTGTCTCTCCAAATGCTCACCCGCATGCACGATTTGATCGGAGACACCCGGCCTGCCATCGAGAAACTTCATTTTCAAAAGCCCCGACCTGAGCACCCACGCATACAGCCCGTGGGAGTAGATGATCATGTAGGACGAGGCGGCGATCGTCACCACCCCCACCAGCGCCGAAATCAATAGGATCTCTCCGCCGATCAGCCCCTTGCTCATGGCCAGCCCCGCCAAGATGAACGAAAACTCACTCGTCTGCGCCAGAGTGGTGCCCGTGAGAAACGCCGTCTTCCGCCCATAACCCGAGAGCCCGAGGATGATCAGGAAAATGAGAGGTTTACCCAGCAGCACGAAGCCGGAAAGCGTCAGCACCGTTCCCACCTGACCCAGTGCACCGGTCAAATCAATGCGTATTCCGAGGGTCACAAAAAACACCGCCACGAAAAAGTTCATCAACGGATTCACCCGCCGCCGCAGATCCTCGTTATACGGCAATTGCGCCAGACTCATACCCGCAAGAAACGCGCCGACTTCCAGCGAGAGGTGGAAGGCATGCGCGCCATAGACCATCAGGAAACACCATGAGAGTGCCCACACCAACAGCACTTCGGGAGACCTCGCCGCCCACGCAAAAGGCCGCGGCAATAACCACTTCGAAGCCACCAGCGCCACCGCCAGCAGCACCGCCATCCCGCCGAACGCTTTCGCCAGCCCCCAGCCGATCGCCCCCGCATCGAGCCCGCCCTCCCCCCCGGAAAGCCCGGCCAAGAAGGTCAGCAGCATGATCACCACCAGATCCTGCACCAGCAAAACCCCCACCCCGATCCGTCCATAAAGGCTCTCCAGCTCGCCCTTTTCCTCCAGCAGTTTCACCACCACCACCGTGCTGCTAAAAGCCAATGCCATCGCGAGAAATCCCGCTTCCATCGCCCCAAATCCCAACGCCAAAGCCACCGCAAAACCCAAGCCCGCTGTCAGTCCCACCTGCGAGAAGCCCGCCACCAGCGCCACCTTGCCGACATCCTTCACCTTGGAAATGCTCAGCTCGAGACCAACCAGGAAGAGCAGCAGCGCAATCCCGGTCTCCGAGATCAGTTCCAGGCCCTCCTCCATCTCCACCAAGCCCAACACCGGCCCCAGCAAGATCCCGCACAACAGATAAACCACGATCGCCGGCATCTTCACTGCACGCCCAATCGCCACCATCACCGCAGCACTCACTGCAATGATTCCTAGGCTCTCCAAAAATCCCAAGCTTCCCATACCCGCAACCACCCTAGCCTGCCGCCTAACCGGATGGGTAGAAGCATTTCACGAAATCCATCGCATTTCCGCCACGGCGCCAATACTGAAAAACGTCCTACGGCTGGGATACTTTGACCCTGATGAAACGTTTCCCCACCTCCGGGGAAACAGGGGTGCGATCGCGCACGACAAGGGATCCAGTGGCGTTGGCAACCTCCATCGTATACGAAGTCCCGGAATACCAATTTTTCAAATCCGAGGAAACCTCGACCGTCACATTCGCCGGACGGTCGCTGCGGCGCGGCACCGATAATTGCAGGTAACGCGATCCGCCATCCGTCACGGTAGAAAAAGGGATCTCCATCGGCGCGTTCGCCTGTTTCGGGGAAGTTCCGAAAACGAATTCGAAAATATTCAGGATCCCATCGCCATCGGCATCCTGGTTGGCGCCGAGCAAAGTTTCCCCGGCAAGTTCATCACTCAACCATTGCGTCCACGTCGTGGTGGGCGGTGCCAAATTGCTCACGGCGGCAGTTCTCATCAGTGAAGGAGTTCCGGAGAAATGAATCGTCCCCAGGACCACCGTCGCATCCCTCGCGTCCCAGATCACGAATGCCGGGGGGCCGCTGGAAGCTGTCGGCCATGTCCACGAGGCGGCTCGGAAGAGAATCCACTCCCCCTGCGAAGGATCGCCTTTAAAGCCCCAGACGTAAGCCGCTTTTCCCGCCGTGAATGGGGCTGTGTTAGAGGTCACCATATAGGAACTCGTATAACGCTTGAGATCTGTCTTGTAGGACGTGCGCTGCGCCGGATTCCAATTCGCAACCCATTGCCCAATATTTTCCTGAGTCGGGGTGAACCCGGTGGAAAAGACGCCCAGTTCAAAACGGAAATCCTTGTCCATCAAAGTCGTGCCGTCGCTCTGGACATGCAATGCGTTCTGCGTGCTGTTCCAATCAATCTGCGTCTGCCCGTGTGAGAGCGGTGATATGAGGGCGACGAGTAGCGCGATCCGAAATGGGCGTGAAAGCGGAGGGGTCATACTAACGACGGCGTAGGAAGATCAGCAGGTTACCGGCAAGCAATGTCAGGAAGAAGGTCGATGGCTCCGGCACTGGAGTAGTAAAGGTCGCGGTCTGTAATGTATAGGTCCCGGTGTTGGTGATGACTCCACCACCGGTCATCCCGGCCTGCGTGCCCCAGACAGGGACGTAGGTAGGAACCAGATCGCTGGTTGACCACTCGATTGGCAGATCATTTCCACAGCAATCCGGATCGGCAGCAGGAAAAAACCAGCTATCCGCACGGGTCAACGACCACTCCGATCCCGGCTGCGCGACATTCGCGTTCCTGATCCACATGTATGCATTGAGTCCTTCGAAGCTGATCGCCCCGGGCGTTTGTCCGGTGCTTGAGCTCGTCCCGTCGGTAGTCATCTGTGCGGTGGATGTAAAATACCCGTAGATCCCATCGTCATTGACTTCTTCCACCCCATTGTAGGCAGCGTCGTCGAAGGCCTGCCAGTGATCGAACCAGAACTCTGCATTTTCCGCCGTAGGGACGAAGCCTTCGGTAAACGCGCCTACCTCGAAGATGAAAGAATCATCCAAGGTGTTGCCATTGCTGTCCACCAGATCGCTGAACACCGCGCTCCCCCAGTTGAAGGTCTGCGCGTGGAGGCTCCCCGCACCGAAGCCCAGGCTTGCCAGAAGCAGAATCAGATATCGGTAAACGGTGTTCATTCTGGAGGTGGAGTTAAAATTTACGATCAAGGGGTCCATGGGCTTGGGTATCCGTAGTTGGGCATTCCGGGCGCGGAACGGGTGAATGCAGCCCTGTTTTCTAACAATAAGACCTCAGCGTCGCGTGAGGTCAGAGCAGCATCCCCCACTTTCACCCAGCGCAGCAGAGTCGGGCTCTGAGGCGCTCCGTTGAGCAGGTAGTAGGTGTCGTAGGTGCTGAGTCCCTCGGTCGTGTCGCCTTTCCAGATGAAGAACGAGTCCGCGGTCTTGAAGTCCTTGCTCCCGAAAAATCCGGAAGCAACGCTCATCGCGCGCGATCCGGTCAGGTTGGCCGATTGGCTGAGCGGATATCCGCCGCTGACGAGATTTGATCCGGTAGCGAGCGGACGGATGAAATCATTGGTCCGAACTTCTCCGTAGCTCAGCAACGTTCTCGGGCTGTTGCGATTATTCAGGAACAATCCTTGCCCCGGCTGGAGGATCAGATCCCCTTGGTCAACCTGGGTATTGAAATTGTCCACCCAACGCGGGGTGCCCGCATCGTCGAAAAGATGGAGGATCGTCCACGTGCCACCCGAGAAGATCTGGAGCTGATCGGCTAGTGCCTGATCCGTGGAAGACCCGAATCCGGATGGCGGGAATACCTCGCTCAATTTCCAATGGCGCCGGATCACCACTCTGGATTCGGCAAGATCCGTCGGGATGGCTCCGATGATTGTGCTAAACGGAGGCAGCTTGGAATGCAGGTCGGAATCCGCCGCGAGAGTCACGGTCGATCCGCTGGCCGATGCGATGTCGAAACGCTGGCCTTCATGGATGCCGGAAGTGACCTCCATGTAGTAGCTGGATCCCGGATCAAGCAGGGTGGAAAGATTCGTGCTTCCGGCGCTTGCAGAGAAGGAAACATCATATCCGGAAACCCCTCCCGCATCCACGGTGCCCGTGAACTCGGTGTCACGCAGGTAAGGGAATCCGTAGGTCTGGCAGCACATCCCGAACGCGGTTTCCTTCCAGCCCTCCACCTCGGTGTAGGAGGTATGGTCGATGCCGGAGGGCGGTGCTTCGTCGAGCTCTACCTTGATGCGCACCACTCCTTTTCCACCGGTCAATCCGGTGAGGGTTTCGAGATCCTTGATCGTGATCGTTTCCGTGCAGTCGCCGTTGTCCACCACATCATACACGGCCGGGGTGATCGGGATCGAAGTCCACACGGTCGGATTTCCCACCGTCGCGGCATACTGAAGCGTGTAAACCACATTGCTCACCGCATCGTCCGGGCGGGTGAATACCGCGTCGATCGTATCGGCCGTGATCGTGGATGGCTGAATGTGATACGCGTCGCCCGCCCCGCTATTCACTCCCATCGCGAAGGCAAACTCGGTGAGGTTGTCATAGGCATCTCCATCGGGGTTGCCCGCAGCGCCCTCTCCAGGATTCTGCACCTTCCACTCCGCCCAGTTCGATGGGCAGTCGCCGAGAGCTTCGATGAAATCATTGCCCGTGTTCGGAGTTCCGGCACTGACCGCAATCGGACGGATCTCATCCAGATCGCCACCGTCTTTGTCGCTCACGCTCATGTACCCGACCGGCTGCGTTTCTTTCACCCCGTAAGTGCCGGGCGGGAGATTCGCAAACGAGTAGCTGCCGTTGGCTGCGGTGGTGGTGGTGATTTCCTGGACTCCGGCAGTGTCGGGATCTCCATCCACCGGATTACCTGCAGAATCGACAAGGGTCAGCGTGACGTCCTCAAGCGGTGAGTTGCCCACCAGCACCGATCCACTGATGCTACCGAGGTAGCCGTCATCGAGGAAGTTGCGTTGGGTGATATTGGCGTTCGTGACCGTGACGCCAATCTGGTTGTCAGTGAGGAGACCTTGGGCATCCCACTCGCTCGTCGCGCCGGTGGGATCGGTTTCCTCAACCACATAGCTTCCTGCTGGCAGCCCGGTGAAAGCGTAGCCGCCGGTGCCATTGGTCGTGGTGCTCTCCAAAAGGGTATCCCCCGCGCTGACCAGGCCGTTCTTATCGCGGTCCAAGTAGAGCTTCACCGTGACCGCTGCGAGCGGGGTGTCGTCCACGCCGATGACGTTGTCGTTAGTCGTGTCGTTGTCATCATAGACCGTGCCGCTGACGGCGAAGAGCGGCGGTTCGGTATCGAGAAAGTCGAGGCCGGTGACATTGCTACCCGTGAGGGAAACCGCGATGCGGTCGAAATTCCCGCCATCGAAATCGGCGGTGCTCGTGGTTCCCGGGGGATTAATTTCCACCACCACGTATTTCCCGGTCGGGACGCTAGCGAAGAGATAGTTGCCATTTGCATCCGTGTAGGTCTCGCCCACCTGCACGCCGTCGGATGGATCGCCGTCGCCATTCGGATCAGTCCAGAGCTGGATTTTCACCACCATCGCACCGTTGTCCGTATCGTTGAGATCGCCGTCGGAATCGGCATCGTAACGAACCTGTCCGGAAATGTTCGCCACGGCCGGGACATACCCGAAATCCGCGCTGAGATACTGGATGCCCGAGCCCAGTGTCACGGAGGTGACATGCGGGGTGCCGATGCCGTTCTCGTCATAACTCGGGGAAAATCCAACCGGTGGAGTGGAGACCGTGACGCTGTAGGTTCCCGCGTTTAGGCCACGGAAACGGTAGTAACCGGCTGGATCAATGACGCCGTCGCCATCGACATCCGTGGTGCCATCGCCGGTGGCCTGGGTGGCAATGAGCGTGCCGCCGTTGTCGCGCAGCTCCACGGTGAGCCCGCCGATTCCGGTTTCACCGGTATTCCGGATACCGTTGCCGTTGGTGTCGTTCCACACGAGGTCGCCGATGGACCCGCCGACCGGTTTTTCAAGCAGGTGATCCTCAACTTCGCCATCGGTCGTCACACCGGCGTAGCTGAACAACGGGTAAGGAGGTTTCGCGGTGAAAAGGCGGAAGCGTGACAGCCAGCTTTCCGAGGTCGCACCGATGGTGCCGGCAGGGATGTCGAAAGCGATGCCCAGCGAACCGGAATTGACCGCCTGGCTGACGATCATCTCCCCGGAATCGAGGAAGTCGCCATCGTGATTCCAGTCAATCCAACCGACCAACCAGCCGCTGCCGGTGACATTCACCTGAATCTGGCCGCCATTTCCGCTCATAGCGGTGCCGTCCATCCACAATACGGGATCAACGGTGGACACACCATCTTCGTCGTCGCTGCCAATCGAGTCGTCGCCTTCCGCCAGTGCGTTGGGTATGCCATTGGTATCCGCATCCGGAGCCGTGCCTAGATAAAGCGTCGAACCGCTGCCGGGGATGATGTGGCGCGCTCCATCCTGCGACAAGGTGGTGGCGGCATAACCCAGAGGCAGGTCGCCGTAGTCGTAGTTCGAATTCGAGATGAAGGCGAAATCGACATCGGTGACGTCGCTGCTTCCGACGGTGAGGGTTTGGATCACCGAGGTGCCGCTCGCCGCGTTCACCGAACTCACAGCCGTGTTATTTGCGACGGTGGTGGTGAGTGTGGAGTTTTGCAGGGCATCGGAAGTGGTGCCGATGATCACCCGGTAGTCGCCGCTCGGAAGTCCGTTGAAGGTGTAGTTTCCGGCACTATCGGTGACGGTGGATCCGAGGAAAATGCCGCCGGTGGTGTAGAGATAAACTTCCACACCGGAGAGTTCGATTTCGTCATCGGGGCCGGCATCCTGATCGATGCCGTCGTCGTAGAAATCATCAACGTCATCGGCGGTTCCAAGAACCCGCGTGTCATGGGTGATGACGGTGCCGGACAGCGCATAAGCACCATTGAGACCGTAGCCGAAATCGAGTCCGAGGTTTCCGGCAGCGAGGTTAACGACACCATTAGTCAGGACGATTGCGGTGGATGAGTTGCTGCCACCATCTGCATCAAAGGTGTTGATCCTGTTTTCCAGCGGCGCGCCAGAGCTGAAGTTTGACGAGGGAATGCTGACCGTCCAGGCACCGTCGGGGATATTGGCATAACTCCAGCCCCCGTCGAAATCCGTGGTGGTGGTATAGGTGGTCGTTCCGTTAGAGATCTGGACCGTGACATTGGCGATGCCGGGTTCGCCGGAATCCTGGACTCCGTCCTTATCAAGATCCAACCAGATGAAATCCCCAATCGCGCCGGGCGGTTGATAGCCGAAATCCGCGCCGGTGTAGTTACCGCCGAGCGAGACGATCACCAGTGAATCACCATCGTCCCCCGCAGGCAGCGACGGGTAGGTGTTGTCGTTGACTGGCACACCATCACGATCCGGATCTGCGGTCAGCGGAATCGGCAGACCGCCAGACTGCGGCAGGGTGCTGGTGAGCACTTTTACGAAATAGGTTCCTGCCGCGAGATTGGTGAACTGATAGAACCCGGCGGGATTTGATCCGCTGCCGGTGGCCGTGACGGTCGTGGCGATTGGCGTCGGCGAATCAGGTTGGCCGTCCTGGTTGGCATCGAGGAAAAGCTGGACGGTGACATTCGGAATGCCGGATTCGCTGGCATCCTGGGTGGCGTTTCCGTTGGAATCGTAGAACACCGTATCACCGATGGCCGCGGGAGCGGCGAAGCCGAAGTCAGCAGCGAGGTAGCTTTGACCAGCAGCCAGCGTCACCACATGCGGCACCGCTGTGGTCTTGCGGAATTTGTTTCCAAAGGCGTCACTCGGGATGCTCGCGGCATTCTGATCCACATTGACCAAGTAGTTCCCGGCGCGCAGGCCGGAGAAAAGATAGGTTCCCGTGGAACCGGTGGTGGTGGTGGCAACTACCGAATCGATGCCGATGTCGAGCACCCCGTTGTTGTTGTTATCCGCGTAGAGCGTTACGGGAACACTGGCGATGCCCGCCTCCGAGGCGCCTTTGATTCCGTCGCCATTGGCATCGAGGAAAACTTGGTCGCCGATGCTTGCGGTTCCCTGCGGTTTGTAGCCGAAATCAACGGTCAGCAGACTGGTTGTTAGATTCACCACCGCCTTGCCATCGCGGGTGCCATCGTAGTCCTGGATCTGGATGACGCCTGTGGGAAACTGCGGATCGAGCGTATTGACCACCACGATGTAGTTGCTCGCTGGCAGGGAAGAGAAACCATAGACGCCGCTGGCATTGGTCACCGCAGTCGCGACCAACGGATCCGCCGTTGTGTCGATGACACCGTCGCCATTCGTATCGCGGTAGAGGAAGACATCGACATCCGGGATGCCGTTTTCGCCGGAGTCCTGGCTCCCGTTTCCGTTCCAATCATAGTAAAGCGTATCACCAAGCGCGAGGGAACCGGTCGGACGGTAAGCGAAGTTGCGGTTCGCATAAAGATTCCCGCCACTGGCGACCACCGTGGTGGCATTGTTCACCGTCGCATCCGGATCGAGCGTCTGGGTGGTGCCGGACGGCTGCACGACTCCTACTGTGTAGGTGCCGTTGGCCAGCGAACCGAAACTGTAGTAGCCGGAACTGTCAGTCGGAGTCACAAGGCCGATCGGTCCACCCGACAGGGCGACGTTCACGCCCGACAGATAGATCTCGCCAGCGTCCTTGATGCCATTGCCATTCGAATCTTGGAAGATATAGCCGGAAATAACATTGCTCACGGAGCGGTAACCGAAGTCCCGGTCCAGATAGCCGTCATCGGCGGTCGAGACGTTGGAGTTGTTGATGGTGACCGTGCTGGCGTTGTTCACCGTGGCATCGGGATCCTTCGTCTGGGTGAAACTTGTCCACGGCAAGGAGGCGGTGTTGATGGCGACCGTAAATGTTCCGTCCGGCAGGTTTCGGAAAATATAATAGCCACTTGCATCGGTGCGGGTCTGCGCGCCGTTATCGAGCGTCACCAGCACGTTAGGAATACCGGGCTCTCCGGTATCAAAGGCACCGTTGTTGTTGAGGTCCCAGAACACGAAATCACCAATCTGACCTCGCGGGTTAATCGTCACTGCGACATTGGAGGTGGCTCCGTTAGCTGGGCGTCCGGACACGAAGGAAGCTCCGGTGGAAGTCGCAGTATTGGTGGTGCTGACAGCGGTGGAGGTGGTCTTTGCGCGGAAGGTGACGGTAATGGTTTTGCGCCCGCCGGGATTTAGGGGACCTGCGTTGGCCCACGTGATCGTGCCACCCGAAACGGATGTCGGTGGCAAGCTGGACGAGACATATTCCAAGCGCGCTGCATCAAAGGTATCGGTGAGTGGCAGCGGATCGATCGACGCCAAGCCATATGTGCCGGTCGGAGGAGCGACCGTGGTGGTGGTAACCCGGAAACCGATGCTGTCCACCCAGACGGTGCCTGGATCCGGGCCACCGCTCTTGTTCGCTTTCAACTGGGCAGTGAGCGCTTGAACCTGCGCCCAGCTCCAAGTGGCATTTTTTGATGTGACGTCCACTGTATAATAACTTGCTGATCCCAACAGAGTGTTGACCTGAGCAGTGGTTAGCGTTGTGAAGACGGTTCCATTAACGGATACGTTCACCTCATCATCGACCAGTGCCTCGCTCAAGTAGGCATTGAAGATCAACTCGACCTTGGTGATTGTGCCGGTCGGCGAATCGTAGGTGAAGCCCCCACTTGTGACGAGTGCGTCGGAATTCTGTGAGAAATCCAGACGCGCATAGTTCAAGTCAACATCGCCTTGTGCATTCGCGGGGTTCTGCGCACTCCGGTTTGCGGTTACGGTGCTTGCCCATGCGGTGCGAACGGGCACGGTTTTTGCGGCCACCGACGCGGCATGGTTTTCCAGATCGATCGTATAGTTGATCAACTGTCCGGCGCCGTAAACTGTCGGCGAGACCGTCTTGCTCAGCGTAAGTGCGGAGATAAACGGCCAGTCTGCCGTGAGGTCATTGACAGCAGTGGAGATCACCCGCGTCGAATCCAGATCGATGGCGGAGCGGTTGCTAGCCGAGCTCGGCAGCGTGTATCCGGCTGGCAGGTCGCTATCGGCATCATCAACTACCACAATGTATTTGCCATCCGGCAGGCTGCTGAAGCCATAGCTCCCACTGCCGTTCGTGACGGTGGTGCCGTAGAGAAGATCCGTCGATTCGAGGGTGCCGTTGCCGTTGACATCGTTGTAGAGCGAGACCGTGACGTTGGCGATGCCCGGCTCGGTTCCGTCTTTAATTGAATCACGGTTGTCGTCGCGCCAGACAAGGTCGCCGATCGAGTTAATGCCGGTGAGACGGGTGGTGACCGTGGAGGTGGTGAGCGAACCAGATGTTCCGAGTCTGATAACTCCAGTATTGTCGATGCTCAGTGACGGATAACTTAGCGGAACTGTGGCCTGGAATCCGACGGTGGCGGTGGTGCCAGCAGCCAGTGCGGACGAAAGCGTCCACCGAACACGCGTGACACTGGAAGCAGCGGGTGCAGTGGTCACCCAGGTGGCGCCGTTGTCGGTGGACCACGAAACCGTAACCGAATTTCCTGCGGGGATGGTATTCGCCGCCGTCGCCGATCCGGCAACATAGACAAGCCCGGCTGGGATCGCATCCTCGAACACAAACGGCAGCGAAAGTGCAGGCGATCCGATTCCGGATGTGCCGGTGTTTTGCGCGGTCAGGCTGTAAGTGGCGGTGCCGCCACCAGCGACGAGCGACGGCCCGGACTTATTGAAGATGACGCTCGGTGGAGTCGAAGTAAATGAGGTACTAGCGGCGCCGTAGTCGCCGTTGAATTTTTCGTTATCATGACCGGAAGCGACTTCCTGATAAGGTGAAAGCGTTGCCGTATTGCCCGACGAAAGAGGAATAAACTCGTAGAACACAAGCCCCACCGCACCCGTGTTATTTGCAGGGATATTTTCAAAGTACAGCTTATCCTCGAAGGGGATGAGCTTCTCGGTACCATCATTGAGCTTAATGATCACGATGCCATAACACTTGACCAGGCGCATCGCGAGCGGGCTGTAAACAGACGGATCACCGACCGGCTGCATCCACGCGTTCCGATCCGGCAGTCCATCCCCGTCGTTGTCGAAACCGGCACCCACATTGCCGAGGTCATACCAGATTCCCTGCATCTGGGCGGTGGCTCCCGACTGGGGGGTTTCCGAGTCCGGTCGCCAACCGAGGCTCTGCTCGATGGCATCTAGATATTTGCTCGGCACCTTGCTGGTGGTGTTCGGCCAGATCTTGTTCGCCATGGCGGAGATCTCATTGCGCATTGTGACCTTGTTGACTTTATCTACGCGCCGTGTGGTCGCCCCGTCCGTGGCGGAGGCCCATATATCGTAGTTCAACCACAGGTCATCACTCGGATCCGGCGCGGCACCCGCCACGCTGTTTCCCAATGGATCTTTAAGCGGATAAGTGACGAAAAAGTACTGCACCACGCACTGCCCCGGCGCGAGGCTCGGGATGATGCGCACGGCATCCCCCGCCCCACCGGGCATTTGCAGCGCGAACGTGCCGGAATATCCCTTGGCTCCGGTCACCGTCACAGTCCGCGATGGAAATGTCCCGGGCGTTCCACTGCTGGTGAGCGGATCGACCAATTTACCGATATTGACCTCCACGTTGGTGAGTGTGCTGGTCCCGGTATTGCAGATCTTCACCCCGAGATGCGCAGCCGAGGGACTGAAGGAAGACGGTGACTCGACATTGGAATCGACCACAAAATTGTAGGCGGTGATCACTTCCATTTTCAACGGACCATCGGTCGTAGCTGCAAAGCTCTCCGACACAGTGGCTGCGAGGAGGAGAAATATGACCCGGCGGACGATGCTAAATCTATTTTGATGATGGTTCATGCTGAACGGGGTGCTTCCGGATCTTGAAAAATGAATTCGCGCCAGCTGTCGCCAGCACGGCCATAGGACATTTTTCCATTACTGGGTGGGCACTCTGGGGTGTGGGTGGGGAACCTTGGTGCAGTCCAATTTTTAGGACTTTGGACTGCGTTGAGTTGATGAATAACAAAATTAAATAGTCAATAAAAGCTAAATATCTAGCCAGCAGGACGATCCCAGCGAGTCATTCGGCACCCCTCTGGGCTGTGAATTGTGGAATGAACCACCCTTCGACAACCTCATTGGATTCCTACCGCACAGCTTGGATTCAGCCAAATCAACTCAAAATCATATCACCTATTTTGGCGTTTGAACTTTCGCCGATCGGCTCCCACCCTCCCGGCCATGACACGCCCTGACGCACGAGCCAACGACCAGCTTCGCCCCATTTCCTTCCATCCGAACGTCGCTCCGAACGCCACCGGCTCTGTGCTCGTTTGTTTCGGCGATACCCGCGTCATTTGTTCCGCCACCGTCGAGGAAGGCGTGCCCGGCTGGATGCGTTACCAGAAAGTCACCGGCGGCTGGCTCACCGCGGAGTATTCCATGCTCCCCTACTCCACCCACGACCGAAAATCCCGCGACATCTCGCGCGGCAAACTCGACGGCCGTTCCTCTGAAATCCAGCGCCTCATCGGTCGCTCCCTGCGGGCCGTGGTCGATCTCCAGAAAATCGGCCAACGTACCCTCTGGATCGATTGCGACGTCCTCCAGGCAGACGGTGGCACCCGCACCGCCTCGATCACCGGGGCATGCGTCGCCACCGCGATCGCCTTCAACCGCATGATGGCCGAAGGAAAAATCAAAGACTTCCCGCTCAAGAAACTCGTCGCCGCCGTCTCCGCAGGCGTTTATGAAGGCACTCCTGTGCTCGATCTGAATTACCCCGAGGACAAGGCCGCGACCGTCGATTTCAACATCGTCATGACTGAGGCGCTCGAGTTCGTCGAAGTCCAGGGTGCCGGCGAGGAAGCCGTATTCACCAAAGCCCAGATGGACGCCATGCTCGACCTCTCCGCCAAGGGCATTTCGGAAATTTTCTCGCTTCAGAAAACCGCCATCATCAACGCCGACCGCGCTGAACCCGTTGATTTCGCTTCGCTCATCGGTGCCTTCGGCAAGAGCTGACTCGCGCCAACTTTACTTGCGCCAAAGATGCGCTATCCTATCTCATGGAAAACGACAGCAAATCCTCCTTCACCTCCGCTGCAGCGGTAGGACTCAGCCTCCTCACCGGGGTCATCCTCGTTGCACCCACGGTCGTCAGCGCCATCACCGGCCCGCTCGATGATTCCAAGATTCCGGATGATCCGAAAAACACTCCCGGTGAGGGATCCGATGCTGCCTCGAACGATGGATCCAGCCATCAGGCCTGATTACCACCCGTCCTCTCCGAGGATCATCTTGAGCTGTTTCTCCGCCGCTTCCGCCCAACCGCGGTTCGCTATCGGCGATGCTGGGGAGGGATGCAGGATTTTTGCGACAACCGCTTCGTAGCCGAGTTCCGACTTCGCCTCTTCCATGCGTTTTTCCGCATAGGCGCCGACTCCGATCAGGTATTCGGGCTCGAGCACCTCAATCAATTTCCGCAGGTGCTTCTGGCAAGCGGCATCCACCGGAGCCATCTCCGCCGCGCGGATCTTGTCCGGGGTCAGGTTCGCCCCGGTGTCCTTCATCCAGATCAGCGGGCAGAAATTGATCGCCAGGTGATCCCTGAAAAAATCCTCCGCCTTCGGAAATTTCTCGGAAAAATATCCCCACAGCCGCCGCCCGCTCACTTCGGATTTCGGGCACTCCATTCCCAACACCTTACGCTTCGGGTGCTCCTTCTCCGGCTTGCCGATCTCCGGGGAAAGCCCCATCCAATCCCTTACCAAAGCGATTTCGCCAAACGGCACCCCGGTCTGGGCCATACCGAACGGCCCGGGATTCATCCCCAGCATCAGCACCCGTTTCTTCGAGTTACCAAATTTCTGCAGATACTCCTCATACCCCGCCCTCGCATAATCCGTCGTCAGATAGGTATGGGTCACCGGATCGGAAAACTCCAGCGACCTCAGCTCATCGGAAAGCTCACGCCCCGCCGCCACCAATTTCCCGGCTATCGTTTCCATGCGATCAACAGAAGCGTCAGCGCCACCGGCAGATAGATCAGGGTGGAGAAAAACAACTGCCTACAGGATTTCCTCTCCCCATCTCCCAAGAACCTCACGCTCAGCGCCGCAATCATCAGCCCCAGCAAGGTCCCGCCCACCAGCCATACCAAATTCGCAAATCCCCAGACCCCTGGCAGCAATGAAAACGCCGCCAGCATCAAGGCGAACATCACACAAAGCACTCCGCTTTTCTTGCCGCTGACATCCCCGTTCGACCACATCTCGTAGCCAGCCTCCTCATACTCGATCCGGCACAACCAGTTGATCGCCACGAAGTGCGGAAGCTGCCAGAAAAACAGAACACCGAACAAGAACCACGCCTCGGGATCCATCACCCCGCCCCCGCCGGCCACCCACCCGATCACCGGAGGGATCGCCCCCGGAATCGCTCCGACCAAGGTGTTCAACGAGCTCATGCGTTTCATCGGCGTGTAGACGAACACATAGATCGCGATCGTCGCCGCCGTCAGATACGCCGCCCACTGCCCCACCATCACCGCTAGATGGATGATGCCCATCGCCGACAAGATCCACCCCACGGCAAACGCGGTGATCGGGTTCATCCTGCGCGATGGCAACGGCCTGTCCGCCGTGCGCTTCATCAAAAGATCCAGATCGATCTCCATCAACTGGTTGAACGCCGCCGATCCGAACGCCGCAGCCGCCGTGCCGATGATCGTATGGAAAAGGATATCCCACTCCATCGCCAAACCCTTGCGCGCCAGCAGGTAGCCGAAAAACGTCGTCACCAGCACGAAAAAATTCAGCCGCACCTTCATCAATACAGTCAGATCCTGACGCAGATTCGGCGGCTTGATGTTTTCTTCCTCAACTTCGGACACGTCAGGAACCTGCCCCATTGCCCCGGATCAGTCTAGCGTTCAGTCTGCAACTTTTTTTCTGCAAGCCGCGCCACACCTCAGACAAGCCTCCGGCCTCCCCTCCCTCTGCAGTTACGACGAAATACTCTTTACATAACGAAAATTCTCGTTACGATCTTCTCCGTCATGAGCATCTCCGCCCCCACCATTTTCCGCGCCCTCGGCGACGAGATTCGCTGGCGCATCGTCCGCTTGGTGATGGATCGCGCGCTCTGTGTCTGCGAGCTGGCGGACATCCTGGACATGCCGCAGTCCTCCGTTTCTAGCCACGTGCAGATCATCCGCAAGGCCGGGCTGCTCGAAAGCGAACGCTGTGGCAAATGGACCTACTTCCGCATCCATTCCAACCACCTTCCCCTTCTCTCCCAGATCATCGAAACGCTCCCGGACAGCACCGATCACAAATCCGATCTAAAAAAGGCAAAAATCCGTCTCGCCGATCGCACCAGAAGCTGCTGCCCGGCCCCCGTCAAACTCGCAAACACATCATGCAACTCCACGAACTGAAATCCCTGCTCTCCGAATTCTCCGACCGCCATTTCCGCATCCGGCTCCCGGACGGCGATGCGATCCCGCTTTCCTTCCACGTCACCGAAGTCGGCCACGTGCACAAGACTTTCCTCGATTGCGGCGGCACACTGCGCGAAAACCGTACCTGCCAGCTCCAGATCTGGGTGGGCGAAGATTACGAACACCGCATCGAGACCGGGAAAATGGCGGCCATTTTGGAAAAAACAAAATCCATTCTCCCCGATGGAAACGTGCCGGTGGAAATCGAATACGAGGACAAGGTCATCTCCCAATACACCATCGAAAGCCACGAACTGACCGACGATGCGGTCATTCTCAGCCTCTCCAACAAACATACGGAATGCCTTGCCCCGGAGCTCTGCGGCTTGCCCGTCATCGGCCGCCTCCCGGCAATCGGCGGAAAGTCCTCCTGCTGCGCTCCCGGACAAACTTGTTAGAGCCAACACCATCATGAATTTATTCGAACGCCACCTCACCCTTTGGGTCGGCCTCTGCATCCTCGCCGGCATCGCCCTCGGCAAGATCGCCCCCGATCTCGCCCAAACCCTCGATGGAATGGCGATTTATGTGAACGACGCACCCGTCGTCTCCATCCCCATCGCCATCTGCCTGTTCTTCATGATGTATCCCATCATGGTGAAAATCGATTTCGGTGAGGTCGTCAAAGCGGGTCGCAACCCCAAGCCGGTGCTACTCACGCTCGTCGTCAACTGGCTGATCAAGCCATTCACCATGCTCGGCATCACCACCTTGTTTCTGGGTGTGCTTTTCAAAGATTTGCTACCGGGAACCGAGGTCGTGAAAGACGGCACGGTGGTGGAGCTTTATCGCTCCTACATCTCCGGATCCATCCTGTTAGGCATCGCTCCATGCACCGCCATGGTTCTGGTGTGGAGCCATCTCGCGAAAGGCAACCAAGGCCACACCCTGGTCATGGTCGCGATCAATTCTTTGGCAATGCTCTTCCTCTACGGCCTGCTCGGCGGTTGGTTGCTCGGCGTCAGCGGAATGCCCGTGCCATGGGAAGCCCTACTCTTGTCCGTGGGTATCTACGTCGCCCTGCCGCTCGCCGCCGGATATTTTACCCGTGTCTGGATCATTAAAACCAAAGGAGAAAAATGGTTTTCGGAAAAGTTCCTGCATCACCTCGCGCCCATTTCCATCATCGCCCTGCTCACCACCCTGGTGCTGTTGTTCAGCTTCAAAGGCGAGACCATCCTCGCCAACCCGCTGACCATCCTGTGGATCGCGATTCCGCTGACCATCCAGACCATCCTGATTTTCGCCATCACTTACGCCGCGGCGAAACTCCTGCGCTTCTCCTACGAAGACGCCGCGCCCACCGCCATGATCGGCGCGTCGAACCATTTCGAAGTCGCCATCGCCACGGCCGTCATGCTCTTCGGACTCAGCTCCGGTGCTGCGCTGGCCACGGTTGTCGGAGTGCTCATCGAGGTCCCGCTGATGCTCGCCCTCGTGCGTTTCTGCCAACGCACCAAGAGATGGTTCCACTCCGAGGCCGCCAGCTAAAGCGAGCGCTCCAATCACCGGAAGGAACGCGGACTTTAGTCCGCATACCCCCT
Organism: Luteolibacter sp.; assembly: GCA_039978775.1. Classification (GTDB taxonomy): domain Bacteria; phylum Verrucomicrobiota; class Verrucomicrobiia; order Verrucomicrobiales; family Akkermansiaceae; genus Luteolibacter. The sequence continues at coordinate 252,774 of JBDWAR010000010.1, forward strand.
GCCAAGATGCGGACTAAAGTCCGCGCTCCGTGGCGGTTTTGATCTCGTCGAGCTTGCTCCAATCTGGTGCGGCGCCGCGCGAGAGATGCCGGAAGTTCCTCTGCTTTTGAAATATCGGGCAAACCGAGTAGATTGTAGGATGAAACCCACGCCCAACCGCTCGTTTGCCATCGTCGGCGCCGCCATCGGTGCCGGGGCGAATGACCCGGGCTGCCGGGATGGCCCCGATGCCCTGCGCGAATCCGAACTCGCCGACGACTTGGCAAGGTTCTCCGGCAATCCCGTCACCTGGCACGACACGGTGCGCGATTCGTGCGATTCCTCACGATCCAAGGAAGACCGCGTGGCGGAAGTGTGCCGGTCGCTGGCGGCGAGCGTGGAAGAGGTCACCCACAGCGGATTTCCCATCGTGCTCGGCGGCGACCACACCTGCGCCATCGGCACCTGGCCGGCCGTCGTCCGCGCCCACGCACCCGGGAATTTCGGGCTGCTCTGGATCGACGCGCACATGGACGGCCACACCCCGGAAACGACCGAATCCGGCAACCTCCACGGCATGCCTCTTGCGGTTTTGTTAGGCCATGGCGACCCGCGGCTCTGCGAGATTGCCGGGCCGCCGCTAGACCCGCGCCATGTCTGCCTCGTCGGTGTGCGGAGTTTCGAACCGGGCGAGGCGGCGACGCTCGAGCGCCTCGGCGTGCGCGTCTATCACATAGAGGAAATCCACCGCCGCGGCCTGCGCGCCGTGCTCGACGAAGCACTCGCGATCGTGACCGCCGGCACGCACGGTTTCGGCATCAGCCTCGATCTCGATGCCATCGATCCGGACGAGGCGCCCGGTGTCGGCCTGCGCGTGCCGGACGGCCTGCACGCCCCGACCTTGCTCCGCCAACTGGCAATCCTTTGTGCGCATCCCGAGTTGAAAGCCTTCGAAATCGCGGAGTTCAATCCGGGACGCGATTCCAACGATCGCACCCGCGGCCTCGTCCGGGAAATCCTGAAAACCCTCGTTTCTCCGGCCCATCCGGAATCCCGCCAACCGACGGCTCAGGAAAGGGAGGACAAGCATGGCGCGCGCAACTATCAGCCGGCCCCGGTCACGCTGGTGCGCGGCCGCGGCGTCTTCGTCTGGGATGACGACGGCCGGCGCTACCTCGACATGATGAGCGCGTATTCCGCGGTGAGCCACGGCCACGCCCACCCGCGGCTGGTCGCCGAGCTTTGCCGGCAGGCACACACGCTCGCCGTGACGTCGCGCGCCTTCCTGACCGACCGCCTCGGCTTGTTCTTGGAAAAACTTTGCGAAATGACCGGCATGGACCGCGCCCTGCCGATGAACACCGGCACCGAAGCGGTGGAAACCGCGCTGAAGGCGGCCCGCAAATGGGCCTATCAGGTCAAAGGCGTCGCGGAAGACCGCGCCGGCATCATCGGCTGCCACCGGAATTTCCACGGCCGCACCATCGCCGTCATCGGGCTCTCCACCGAGCCGCAATACCGCTCCGGATTCGGCCCATTTCCCGGCGGGCTCACCATCATCCCCTATGGCGACGCGGCCGCCCTGGAAGCCGCCATCACGCCGGACACCGCGGCCTTTCTCGTCGAGCCCATCCAGGGCGAGGGCGGCATTCTCGTGCCGCCGCCTGGATACCTCGCGCAGTGCGCGGAAATCTGCCGCCGCCACAACGTCCTGCTACTTGTCGACGAGATCCAGACCGGACTCGGCCGCACCGGGAAATTCCTCTGCTGCGAGCATGATGGCGTGAAACCGGACGGGCTCATGCTCGGCAAGGCGCTCGGCGGCGGCCTGCTGCCGGTCTCCATTTTCCTCGCGCGCGAGGACGTGATGGCCGTGTTCACCCCCGGCGACCATGGCAGCACCTTTGGCGGCAACCCGCTCGCCGCCGCCGTCGGGCTCGAGGCACTCCACGTCCTGACCGACGAGGACCTCGCCGGCCGCGCCGCAACCCTGGGTCCGTATTTCATCGAACAACTGCGCGCCATCCGCAGCCCGCTCGTCCGCGAGGTGCGCGGCCGCGGATTGCTTGTCGGCATGGAGATCGACACCAACCGGGCAACCGCGAAGGACCTCTGCACCCACCTGCGCGCCCTCGGCCTGCTCACCAAGGAGACCCACGAAACCGTGCTGCGCTTCACCCCGCCGCTCGTCATCACCCGTGGGCAACTGGACAATGCCGTGGCGCTTGTCGAGCGAGCGCTCGAATCGGAGCGGCAGCATTCCGCCGCCTGAGGCCTGCGGAGGTCCTAGGCGAATTTCCCCGCCGCAGCAGCTTTCAGATCTTCCAGTTTATCACGTTCCGGCGCGGCTCCGCGTGCCTGGTCCGGTTTGCCGCCACCTTTGCCGCCGCCGATAGCGGCGAGGTCGCGGAGGATATCCCCGGCCTTGAGGCCTGCTGCGAGGGCGTCCGCTCCGCAGTGCACGGCGAGATGGAGTTTTTCCCCGTCATCGACGACGAGCAAGGCGGGGCCGGCGAAGTTCCTTTTCTTGAGACCGTTTTGGAGTTCCTGGAGCAGGGAGGCGTCGGACTCGAAGCTGACGATGATGGGATCGCCTTTTGCAATGAGGTCGGTGAGCGCTTCGTCGGCCATGGCTGCCGCTTGGGCGGATTGGATTTTCTTGATGCGTTTCTCAGCCTCGATGGCCGCCTCCTGGGTTTCAACAAGCGTGCGCATGCCGTGGTCGAAAGTCGCGTTGATTTGGGAAATGTCCGCACGTTCGACAAGCATCGCGCCCATGATGTGGGGGAACTCATTGACGGTGAGAGGCTCTTCGCCGAGCTCAACGAGCTTTTCATTGGCGACTTTGAGCTTCTCGCTCGCAGCCGTGAGTTCGTAGTCCCATTTCTCGATGCTCTCGCGGATGTGATTCCATGCGGATTCACCGCAGACAGCCTCAATGCGGCGCACACCGGAAGCGATGGCGCCCTCGGATTTGATTTTGAAAAGACCGATCTCCGAAGTGTTGCGAACGTGGGTGCCGCCGCAGAGCTCCATGGAAGGCCCGTTGAGTTGGTTCGGCTCGCCGCCGATCTGCACGACGCGGACGGTGTCGCCATATTTGTCGCCGAAGAACTGCATGATGTCGGTGCGCTCTTTGATGGAAGCGTGTTCCACTTCCGTCCAGGAAACTGACATATTCTGTTTGATCGCACCGTTGACCATTTCCTCCATCTCCGAGATCTGCTCTGGAGTGAGTGCTGCGCTGTTGAAATCGAAGCGGAGGCGGAATTCATCCACCGAGGAACCTTGTTGCGTGGCGTCCTTGGAAACCGCTTCGTGAAGCGCCCAATGCAAGAGGTGAGTCGCGGTATGGTGCGCCTCGATGGGACGGCGGCGAGCGGTTTCGATTTTCAGGCTCACCTTGTCTCCGACCGAAAGGCCACATGAGGCATCCACGATGTGAGCGCGGGCTTGCCCGATCTGCTGGGTGCCGGTCACTTCGATCTCTTCCGAGCCGGATTTCAACAGCCCCGTGTCTCCACTCTGGCCACCCATCTCCGCGAAGAAAACGGTCTTATCGGTGATGACGAAGAGCGCCTCGTCCTGCGGATGGATTTCGAGAATCGTCGCATCTACTTCTTCCGAATCGAAGCCGGCAAATTCGGTCACGGCATCAGAAGAAACGTCGAGTGCGCGGACGATGGTGGATTTCTGAGCGGCCTGGGCCTTTTTGCGCTGCTGCTCCATCAGCTTCTCGAATCGCATCATGTCCAGCTTCAGTCCGCGCTCGGCGCAAAGCAGCTCGGTGAGATCGATCGGGAAACCGAAGGTGTCATAAAGTTGGAAGGCCACATCTCCGGAAAGCTCGCCAGCGGTCAGCCCGGTGACTTCTTCCTCAAAGCGTTTCAGACCACGGTCCAGCGTCTGGTTGAAACTCGCCTCTTCGGTTTCCAGGGTCTTCCTCACGGAATCCTGACGCGCTTTCAGCTCCGGGAAGACATCACCCATCTGATCCACCAGTGCCACGGCAAGATCGCCAAAGAACGGCTTTTCACCGGAGAACCCGAGCTGGCGGCCGTATCGGACGGCGCGGCGCAAAATACGACGCAACACGTAGTTGCGGCCGTTGTTGCCAGGCATGATGCCATCGGCGATGGAGAAGCTCAGAGTCCGCAGGTGATCCGCGATGACGCGGAAGGCGACTGCGGTTTTCATCTCCTCGGAAAACGCCGCCCTATCCGCACCCGGCTCCGGATAGATATCCGTGTAGGTTTTTCCGCTGAGCTCTTCGAGTTTCCGGAAAATCGGCTGGAACACATCCGTCGCGTAGTTGGTCGGCTTCTTGGAGAAATCGGTAAATCCTTTGGTGTTTTGAATCAGCGAGCAGGCGCGCTCGAAGCCCATGCCGGTATCGACGTGCTGAGAAGGTAGGTCGCGGAAGGTGCCGTCCGCCTCGGCGTTGTATTGGATGAAAACAAGGTTCCAGATCTCGATGCACAGGTCGGAATCCATGTTCACCAGTTTGCCGCCGGAGTCCGCATTCGGCGTGAGATCGACGTGGAGTTCGGAGCACGGTCCGCACGGACCGGTCTCGCCCATCATCCAGAAGTTGTCTTTGACGTTGCCGTTGACGATGTGCACGGCGGGATCGAGGCCTTTGCTTTTGAAAAGCTCCGCCCAAAGATCGTAGGCCTCTTGGTCGAAGGTGGATGGATCGCCCTCACCCGGATTGTAAACGGTGGCGTAGAGCCTTTCCGCAGGCACCCCCCATTTCTCAACGATCAGTTCCCAGCCCCACGCGATGGCTTCCTTTTTGAAATAGTCACCGAACGACCAGTTCCCGAGCATTTCGAAGAATGTATGGTGATACGTGTCATAGCCGACATCCTCGAGATCGTTGTGCTTGCCACCTGCGCGGATGCATTTCTGCGTATCGGTGGCACGTGCTGGATCGTAAGGTGCCTTCTCCGTGCCCAAGAAATACGGCACGAACTGGTTCATGCCCGCATTCGTGAATAGCAGTCCGGGCGATTGCGGCATCAGCGAGGCGGATGACACGACGGTGTGCTGTTTTTCGCGGAAAAATTCGAGGAAGGAGGCGCGGATCTCGGAGGCAGTCATGGTGAGGGGCGGGAAACTGAACAAACTCCCGGAAACTTTAAACTCTAAACTTTGTATCAAAGGGAACCGCGATTTCGAAATCGCGACCTACCCGGCGAAGCTCCTTCCGGTTGCAGTCGCGATTTCGAAATTGCGGTTCCCTTCTGGAGTGGCATGAAATCCGCTTCAAAATCCACTATTCCCGTGGTTAGCGGATGGGCTGCGGCGAATTCATATTTTCCTCCGGGAGAAACAGGATTCGCCGCAGCGATCCGAGTGGGGGTAATCAAACCAAGGACTCACGCATTTTTCCTTCTCCGAATTGATGTTGCCGCCCCGTCAGGCGTGTGTTCTCATCCGCGCCCCCGAAAGCGGGATCAATTTTATGGCAAACAAAGATGTGACGGACCCGGTGCGGATGGAGAAAATTGTCTCCCTGTGCAAACGCAGAGGCTTTATTTTCCAAGCGGGCGAACTCTACGGCGGACTCAATGGCTGCTGGGATTACGGCCCCCTCGGCGCCGAACTGAAACGTAACCTCAAGGACTACTGGTGGCGCAAAACCGTGCAGGAGCGCGACGACGTGCTCGGCATGGACGGCTCGATCCTGACCATGGAAGAAGTCCTCCAATCCTCCGGCCACATCGGCGGATTCAGCGATCCGATGTGCGACTGCCTGCTCTCCAACGCCCGCCTCCGCGCCGATCAGATCGAGCCACAGTCCGGCACGGTTTATCATTTCACCGGAGCTTCGATCGCGGATCCCGAGTGGAAAACCGCCAAGCCCTATTCCGTTCTCCAACTCCCAGGTCAGGACGAGGCAAAGACCCGCAAGACCGCCCGCGAGTTCTATTCCAAGTTCATCAACGAATCCGTGATGAGCAAAAAGGAGGCCATCAAGGCTATCCAACTCGAAGGCGAAACCACCGAAGAAGTCACGGGATCCACCGCCTACAACCCGACGAACGGCTCGCTCCTCACCGAGCCCCGCGAGTTCAACCTCATGCTCCAGACAAACTTCGGAGCCACCGGTGAGCAGGTAGCCTACCTCCGTCCGGAGACCGCCCAGTCGATCTTCTGCCAATACAAGAACATCCTCGATTCCAACCGGGTGAAGCTGCCATTCGGCATCGCCCAAGTCGGGAAATCGTTCCGCAACGAGATCAATCCACGCAATTTCACCTTCCGCTCCCGTGAATTCGAGCAGATGGAAATCGAATATTTCTGCCATCCGGACGACGGCCTCCGTCTGACCGATGAGTGGCTCGAGTCCCGCTTGGAATTCTACTCAGAAATCGGCATCCCGCGCGAAAAACTCCACATCCTCGACATCCCGGATGGCGAGCGTGCGTTCTACTCGCAGAAAACCTACGACATCGAATACGAATTCCCCTTCGGCATCCAGGAACTGGAAGGCGTTGCCTACCGCACGGATTACGACCTCGGCGTGCACGCCAAAGGCTCCGGCCGCCCGCTGGAATACTTCGATGAGGAAACCAAGGAGCGTTTCCTGCCCCACGTTGTCGAGCCTTCCGCCGGCTGCGACCGCACGGTGCTCGCTCTTATCTGCGAGGCCTTCGACGAAGAAGACCTCGGCAAGGATGGCAAGAGCGACATGCGCACGGTCATGCGCTTCATGCCTTCCATGGCACCGATCAAGCTCGCCATTTTCCCGCTCCTCAAGAAAAACGAGGAACAAGTCCGCATCGCCAAGGAGATCCAGAAGGAGCTCCAGCCGTGGATGAACGTCTTTTACGACGATGGTGGAGCCGTCGGCCGTCGCTATCGCCGCCAGGACGAGGTCGGCACCCCCTTCTGCTGCACCGTCGATTTCGAAACCCTCGGCGAGGAAGACCCGTCGCTCAAAGGCACCGTCACCATCCGCCACCGCGACTCGATGGAGCAGGAACGCCTCCCGATCGCCGATCTGCTGCCTTGGCTTCTTGGGCGCGTGAGGTAATTTGAAGTTGCATCCCGCCCCTTCCCCATGCATCGAAGGGGCAGAAATCACATATCATCATGGCAGACAAGGAAGACAAGAACGAGGAGAACGTGGGCGGCAAGTTCTACGTGGACAGCCAATGCATCGATTGCGATCTTTGCCGTGAGACTGCGCCTAGCAACTTCACCCGCGCGGATGATGAGGGTTACTCCTTCGTTTTCAAGCAACCGGAGAACGACGAGGAACTTGAGCAGTGCAAGGAAGCCATGGAAGGCTGCCCCGTCGAGGCCATCGGCGATGACGGGGAGGATTGATCCAATCCCATGGCCGCGCCGAGGAAACGCAAGCAGACACGTCGTGAAGGAATTCACGAAGATCTGATGCACGAATGGCTCGGCTGCAACAAGCCGACCGACCTCGGCGAAAACATCAGCTCCGCCTCCGACTGGATCGATGCGATCCTGAAAAAACAGTTCTTTGCCGAAAGCCTCAACGAGGATGAAGTCAAAGCGGCTTGGAAAGAGGTTGCCGGGGATTTCATCGGCGCACACACCGAGCCGGTATCCGTAAGGGAAGGGAATCTCGTCCTCCGTGTCACCCAGCCGGCCATGCGCTTCCACCTGGAGCAGATGAAACCCGAGCTCCTGCGCAAGATCCGCGAACGCTTCGGCAAAGACAGGATCAAATCGGTCAAATTCCAACTGGGATGAAGGATTCAACGCAGAGCCGCAAAGGTCGCAAAGGGAACGCAGAGCTTGGTTTCTGTCTTCTTTTTGAGGTTTAGAGTTTAGATTTTAAAGTTTCAACCGATGTTTAAGAACCTCATTTTCGATTGGTCCGGCACCCTCGTGGACGACATGGGGCCGGTCATCGAGGCGACCAACGCCGTGCTCGGCAAATACGGCATCGCACCTTTTGATCGCGAAGGCTTCCGCCGCAGCTTTCGCCTGCCCTACCGCGAATTCTACGCAGAATTCCTGCCCGGCATTGCCCTTGAAGAGCTGGAAGAACATTTCCGCCCCGCTTTCGATGGCGCCACCAGCCTCGTCACCGTCCTCCCCCACGCCCGCGAAAAACTCGAATGGGCGAAGTCACGCGGGCTCCGCATGTTTGTCCTCACCTCGATGGACGCGATCGCCTTCGCCCGCCAACTCGCCGAGTTCGGCATGCAGGATTTCTTCGAGGAAACCTACGCCGGTGTCCTCGACAAACGCGAACTCATCGACCAGATCATCGAGACCCACGGCCTCGCCAAGGACGAGACCGCCTTCGTCGGCGACATGACCCACGACATCGAGACCGCCCGCCACGGCGGCATTTCCTCCATCGCCGTGCTCACCGGCTACCACCACGCCGAAGTCCTCGCAGAAGTCCGCCCTGACATCACCGTGCCCGATCTCGGCGTGCTGGTGAAAATGTTCGACAAACGCAAGGCCGACCGCCCCGTCGCCACGGTCGGCGCCCTCATCCACGATGGTGCGGGAAAAATCCTGATGATCCGCACCCACAAGTGGAGCGATATGTGGGGGATACCCGGCGGCAAAATCGAGCGCGGCGAAACCCACGAAGACGCCCTTCGCCGCGAGATCCGTGAAGAAACCGCCTTGGAAATCGCGGACATCCGTTTTGTCATGGTGCAGGACTGCATCGACTCCCCGGAGTTTTTCCGCAGCGAACACTTTCTCCTCCTCAACTACGTCGCCCGCGCGGAATCCCACGACGTCACCCTCAACGATGAGGCCGAGGAATTCCGCTGGGTGAGCATGGACGAGGCACTCGGGCTCGATCTCAACACCGCGACAAAAATCCTTCTCGAACGCGTCATCGCAGACAAACTCCTGTCATGAACCCGGACGAGATCGAAATCCGCCGCCTCAAGGTCAGCACCCACATCGGCGTGCCCGACGAGGAACGTGCCACTCCGCAGAATCTCTGGATCAGCGTCTGGATGCGCCCCTCACAAGGCTTCGCCGGCCTCAACGACAAGGTCGAATACACCGTCGATTATTACCAGGTCTCCCTGAAACTCGCCGAACTCGCGGCCGCCAAGCCCCGCCACCTTATCGAGACTCTCGCCACCGATGTCGCGGAGATGCTCCTGCAGAATTACCCTCTCACATCCGTCGATGTGAAGATCGAAAAACGCATCCTCCCCGACGCCGAATTTGTCGCCGTGAAGATCACACGTTGCCGCTGAGATCCTCGGGAAAATTCGCGTTTTTCAGAGCACCTGGCGTTTCGGGATCGAGCACCTTCGCCCCGTTAGCCGCCAGCACCCGCCTCAGTGAGCGTTCCCCGGCATCCATCGCCGCGCGCAACACCTCGGCAGCGCCCGCCCCGTAAAACCCGCATAAGGGCTCGGTTCCGCCATCATACGAACTGCGGTAAACCACAAATTTTTCCGTGTGACCGAGCAGCCCCCGGAGCGTGCCAGCATCGAGATCCGGCAGGTCACAGGCCACTACCAGCCAATCCGCGCCCGGAGAAATCTCTAATCCCGCGAGCATCCCGCCCATCGGCCCGTCCCCCTCATCCCTCACGATTTTCAGTTCCTCAACATCGTCCGGAGCCGCTTGCCCATCACGCAGTGAAAGCAGCACCTCCTCACAGCCGACCTCTTTCAGAAGGTCCGCTACTCGCTTCGCAAAACTCCGGCCGTCAGTGTGCAAGATCGATGCCTTGTCGCGCCCCATGCGCCGCCCTTTTCCTCCGGCCAGCAACAATCCTTTCAGAGCCTCAGCCATTTTCTAGATCTCCATCCCAATGAGATCTTGGTCGTCGCGCGCTGCTTCGAGAAAGCTCTCATCCATGTCGATCGCCTTCGCCAGATGGTTTTTGGCGCGCTCCTTTTCGCCCAGCATCCAATGATAGCAGGCCATGTTGTAGTGAAACACGGGCAGTTCGGAAAGGATCTCCGGCCCACGCTGAAGCCAGTTCCGCGCTTCCTCGGTATTGCCCATTTCATGCAGGCAGAACGCCACACTGAGGAAAAAATCCGGTTCATCCACCGCCATCCGGCACAGCTTCGCGGCGGTCTCCGCACCTTCTTTCCAGTGCTCCTTGGCCATCTCCGCGGAAAGCTTCAGCTCCAGCACTTTTCTCTCCTCCCTGTCTTCGCCCTTCAGCGCATCGAGTTCCTCCAGCGCATCGTCCGGCATTCCCAGTTCCAACCAACCCGATGCTGCACGTATCACCTGCTTTGCTACCATGGGGAACACTCATAGCAGTTCCGGTGCCGTTCCGCAACTTCCCATCCGCAAATCATACACCAGATCCATACTTGACCCGGCCTGAAAGCCCGCCTAAACCCAGCGCCTCATGGGATTTGACACACTTGGCCTTTCCGCCCCCGTTCTCGAAGCAATCGAAGAAACGGGTTACACCAACCCGACCCCGATCCAGGCACAGGCGATCCCTGTCATCCTCTCGGGCAAAGATGTCATCGGTGCATCCCAGACCGGCACCGGCAAGACCGCCGCCTTCGCCCTCCCTTCCCTTTCCAAGATCGAGAAACTCGGCAAACCGCAGATCCTCGTCCTCGAGCCAACCCGTGAGCTCGCCCACCAAGTCGCCGAGCAGTTCGAGAAATACGGCAAGCACACCGGCATGAAAGTCGCCCTCCTCTACGGTGGCGTCGGCCTCGGCCAACAGATGGAACAACTCGCTGCCGGTGCGGACATCGTCGTCGCCACCCCGGGTCGCCTCGTCGATTGCTTCTACCGTGCCGCCATGCGCTTCGGTGAAGTGAAAATCCTCATCCTCGACGAAGTCGACCGCATGCTCGACATGGGCTTCCTCCCGCAGGTTCGGAAAATCGTCAACCTCTGCCCGTGGGAAGGCCGCCAGACGCTGTTCTTCTCGGCCACCATGCCTGCCGCGATCCAGACCTTCGCCCAATGGTGCCTGGTCGATCCGGAGAAAATTGAGATCGCCCGCCGCGAAGTCGCCGCCACCGTCTCCCACGCTTTCTATCCGGTCTCCATCGACCAACGCGATGAGCTCCTCCTCGCCCTCCTCAAGGAAACCGATTACCACTCCGTAATGATCTTCACCCGCACCCGCCGCGAAGCCGACGAGGTGACTGGTATGATCAAAGGCACCGGCCAGACCAAGGTCGCCGCCATGCACTCGGACATCAACCAGACCGACCGCATGAAAGCCCTCGCCGGCTTTAAGAGCGGTGAGTTCGAAATCCTTGTCGCCACCGACGTAGCCGCACGCGGCATCGACGTCTCCGGCGTCTCCCACGTCATCAACTACCGCGTCCCCGAAAACGCCGAGGACTACGTTCACCGCATCGGCCGCACCGGCCGTGCCGAGGCAGAAGGCGACGCCTTCACCATCCTCACCGCCGACGAACTCGACTTCGCGAAATCCGTGGAAATTTTCGTTAACAAGGAGATCAAACGCGAGAAACTCCCCGACTTCCCCTACATCTACACCGCCCTCCTCGATGACTCACCTTCCAAGCCGATCCGCCGGAAGAAAGTCGGAGGGAAGAAGAGAAGGAAGTAAGCCGAGCAGCAACGACTGCCTCAACTCATGCACGTTCTCCTGAATCTTCTCTGGCGGATTACAAAGGGAGAGAGGCTTGAAAAATCCTCGCAGCGTGAGGTCGCGATCTGGCTGAATGTTTTTGCGACGACACCTCTGTTTATCCTCATTGGGTCTCCAGTCATACACCGAATGGTGGATTCTCAAGACGACAGCCTATTGGATTCTGATGCAGGAATCTACCTGCTCATTTTTATCATGTCAGTCTGCGTAGGTGGCGGTTGCTACGCGTCCTCCAAATTTTTCAAAGCCCGCCCTCTATGGCTTATACCGATCGGCAGCATCGCTTGGATAGCTCTTGCTTGGCAAATGTGGCACGCGTCCTGAGCATCAAACATTTCCCTAACACACCGGGCACTGATTGATCGTCTGGAAGAAGTCATTGCCTTTGTTGTCCACCAGGATGAACGCCGGGAAATTCTCCACGGTGATTTTCCACACCGCTTCCATGCCGAGCTCGGGGAACGCAATGACTTCCTGTGATCGTATGTGATCTGTCGCTAACAGCGCCGCCGGGCCACCTGCGGAGCCTAGGTAAAAGCCACCGTGTTTCTTGCAGGCATCGGTGACCTGTTGTGAACGGTTGCCTTTCGCCAGCATGACCATGGAGCCGCCGTGGGATTGGAAGAGATCCACATAGCCGTCCATACGTCCTGCGGTCGTGGGACCGAATGAGCCGGATGGCATGCCTTCGGGAGTCTTCGCGGGGCCTGCGTAATACACCGGATATTTCCTGAAATACTCGGGCAACTCGCCGGTCTCCTCCAGGATCTCCTTCATCTTCGCATGCGCGGAATCCCTCGCCACAATGATCGTGCCGCTGAGTGCCAGCGCAGTGGTCACCGGGTATTTGGAAAGCGTTTCCAAGGTCTTCTCCATGCCCTGATCCAGATCGATCTCCACGCCCTTGAATTTCCAATCCCGGTATTTCTCCGGAATGAAACGACCGGGATTCTTCTCCAGTTTCTCCAGGAAAATTCCGTCTTTCGTGATCTTCGCTTTCGCCTGTCTGTCGGCGGAGCACGAAACACCGATGCCCACCGGACAGGAAGCGCCGTGTCTCGGCAACCTCACCACCCGCACATCCAGCGCAAAATATTTCCCTCCGAACTGCGCACCGATGCCGATCTTCTGCGCCTCCACGAGCAACTCCTTCTCCAGTTCCACGTCACGGAAGGCGCGACCGTGCTCGTTGCCGCTCGTCGGCAGGGCATCGTAATACCGCGTCGTGGTCATCTTCACCGTTTTCAGGTTGTTCTCCGCCGAGGTGCCGCCGATGACAAAACCGAGGTGATACGGAGGGCATGCCGCCGTTCCTAACGACTTCATTTTCTCGATGCAGAACTCTTTGAGCCGCTTCGGATTCAGCAGCGCCTTGGTCTCCTGATAGAGGAAAGTTTTATTGGCCGAGCCGCCGCCTTTGCTGACGAAAAGGAATTTGTATTCGTCGCCCTGCGTGGCGTAGAGATCGATCTGTGCCGGCAGGTTCGTCTTGGTATTCACCTCGTCATACATGTTGAGCGGAGCCGTCTGCGAGTAGCGCAGGTTCTCTTTCGTATACGTTTCGTAAATGCCTTTGGTGAGGAATTCCGCATCGTCGCAATCCGTCCAGACGCGTTGGCCTTTTTTCCCGATGATCGTCGCCGTTCCGGTATCCTGACAGGCAGGCAAAATCCCGTGCGAGGCGATCTCCGCGTTTTTTAAAAGCATTAGCGCGACCATCCGGTCGTTCTCGGACGCCTCCCGATCATCCAGTATCGCCGCGACCTGGGCGAGGTGGCTGCTGCGCAGGGTGAAGTTGATTGCCTTGATCGCTTCAGCCGCGAGAAAAGTCAGCGCTTCGGGATCGACTTTGAGCATGCTGTTCCCACCGCAATCGAAAACCTCCGCACCGCCTTCGCGGATGCATTCGTATTCGGTTTCATCCGCACCCAATGGAAACGGATCTTGATAGAAAAATTCCTTCTCGCTCATGCCCCGAAGCTACGCGAGACGGCGCGGAGATGGAAAGCCCGAGTTCGCCTTTTAACGCAGGCCGAGTTCTTCCAACTCATCGGTCACTCTTCCCCGCAGGCGCTCAAGGTCATTGAGGTTTCTGCGCATGCGCTGTGGATCCTGTGGCTTTGTGCGCTCGCGCATCTGCGGAATCATCGCCCGCCGTTGCTCGGCAAGCTCCTCACGTTTCAACTCCGTCTTCGCCCGTGCATCGGCCACGCTCCCCGGCTCACCTGCCAGTAGATCCAATACCGCACCACTGCCCATCACGTAGGTGCGGGTGCGGTCGGCACGAGCCATCGTGATCCCTACCACGCGCCCTTGGAGATCCACCACCGGACCACCCATCTGGCTGTAATCGATTTTCATATCGGACTGCACCACACGCGAGAATCCGTCGCGCACTGCGTTGGGTTTTCCGCCCATCGCTTCCATCTGATTCATACGGTCTCCGGAAAATTGTCCCATCACCGGCCGGTTCGAAAGCAGGACGCTGACCGTCATCTCCTTCCCCGCAGATTCGATCAGCAGCTCCACGGTATCGCCGGGATGCTTGTTGGTCAGCGCATTCCTGAGCTCTTGGAGTCCGGAAATCGGGCGCCCCTCGACCGCTAGGATCACGTCACCGGACTGCAAACCCGCCTCCGCTGCACCGTATTCCGGCTGCACGTTGGCGATCTTCACGCCTTTTCCGCGAAACTCGATATCCGCCATCACGCCGAGATGCGCTTGATCGGATTCGCGCAGATTTCTCTCCAGAACCGCGACTACCCCGAACCCCGCCGGTCTGCCGTTGGGCTGAGTCGCGGTGATGAAACGTCCGAGCGATAGATCACCGGTCTCGAATTTCACAGGCTTCAATGCCTCGCCAACCACTTCTAACAAGGCCAAATCCTCTTCAGCGAAAACCCCGGCGACGGTGGCTCTCCTCTCTTCTCCGTTACCTGTCTGCAAATAGAGGATGTCGGCAGATGACTCGATCTCGCTCCATTTCGTGAGAACCCGGAATCCATTTCCAACCACCGTGCCATAGGAAAGTTTCTGTGGAGCGCGCCCCCTCCTGCCCCAAACCGCCACCGTCGATTCGGCAGCATCGGCAAGGATCGGCTCTAGGGCTTTGTTGAAAGCATCGGACTGTTCGTTGACCGTCTTCAGCTCGTCCGGCCTCATCAGTGGCACCTCTGCCTCCTTCTGAAGCGCATCCCGTATGGAAAAACGCTGTGCTGGTGCGAGGGTCGAAAGTCCCACCAACAACGCCATCCATTTCATCGTATCTGCAATCTTCATTGTGTCTTAAAAAGGTCTTCGGTTTTCATCAACTCCACCTTGATCTGCAGGATATCATCGCCCCGCAGAATTCCCAACTCCACCACATCTCCGGCTTCGCGTTTCACGATAACTTCCAGCAATTCGGAACCATCCCGAACCACCTCGCCATCCACAGTCTTGATGACATCCCCGACCCGCACACCCGCGGCGGCGGCAGGTGCGTTCGGCTCCACCTTATCGACCAGTACCCCACGAATGCCACGCGGCAAAGTCCCCATCCCGATCCCCAGCACCGGGCGCTCTTGGTTGGCCAATGGATTCATCTGCAGGGTGCCCCATGTCTCTCCGGCAATCAGCTTTTCCCAATCCTGCTTGAAGCCATCCACCCCGGCATGGTTGTTATTTTTCCATGACTCTCCGATCGAGGAGTTGATCCCAACCAGCTTGCCATCCAGATCAAACAAAGGCCCACCGGAGTCTCCGCCAATCAGCGTGCAGTCGGTGGTGAAATAGTTTCCCGGCCCGTCAGACATCACCCGGCCGAACCTGACCGGAGGAGTGCGGGCAGGATCGAATCCCGCCGAGTGGCCGAGCGCCACCACCCAGTCGCCGGCCTCGAGCGGCTTCGACTCCCCAAGCTCGACATGCGGCCACGGCCCGGACTCGACCATCTGCACCATGGCGACATCCTTCGAATAATTCGCACCTAGCACCTTGCCCAACCACTTTTTCCCGTCGGCGAAATACACATCCACCTCTTTCATCCCCTGGACCACGTGGGCGGCGGTCAGGATCAGGCCGTCTTCGGAAACGATCACCCCGGATCCGGACGAGCCATTCCTATCGGAAACAAGCGCCACAGTGGCGGGCATGGTTTTCTCAGCCACATTACTCACCTTGTTCTCAAGCTTCACGAGATCTCCAAGGCTCGCGGACGGCTCCCGCGCCTGGAGGTGGATCTGGCATAACAACAGCGCCAGACAGGAAAGGATCATTTTCATCACAGTTTACAATCGGTGCAGTATGCCCGTTTCGTCTAGCGATTTGTCTCGGCAATTGGTTCCACCGCTTAAAAAGTTTGAGGTTTGCTCTTGCCGTTTTCCCCGTATCTTCCCCACCGGGAACCCCCTCATGGCAAAACGCAAACAACAGTCGAACAAACCACGCGAAACGGCATCCAATCCCCGCCGCTCGCCAAATCCCCTTTCCCTGCTCCTGCTTTGGCCGTTCCATCTGCTATTTGCACTGACGCGGAGAATGTCCTGGCCCGTGCGGTTCTTTGCCCGCTTGCTCGGCACTCCCGCCGTCGCCGGGCTCTACCTCGCAGTCGTGCTTGCCGTGGTCTACGGGATCCGCTCTTCCCGCTACGATTTGAACAAGCTCAACCAGATGCCGGAGCGCACCATTATCCTCGATCGCCAAGGCGAGGAAATCGGCCGCATTCACGGCGAAAAACGCGAAATCATTCTCCTCAAGGATGTCTCCGAGGATTTCCGCAAGGCCATCCTCGCCCGTGAGGACGAGCGTTTCTATTCACACGGCGCGGTCGATTTTATCGGCATCGGACGTGCGGTTCTTAAAAATATCGAGGGCAAACGCGAGGGCGCTTCCACCATCACCCAACAGCTCTCCTCCGATGTTTTCGGGCTCAAGAGTGGCGAAAAACGCGGCGATATCGTGCGCCAACTCGACCGCAAGTGCCTCGAAATCGCCATCGCTTTCCGCATCGAATCCGCCCTTTCCAAAGACAAGATCCTCGAAGCCTACGTCAACCAGATCAACTGGGGTCGCCAGATCAAGGGCGTCGGAGAGGCCTCGCGAATCTATTTTGAAAAACATCCCTCGCAGCTCACCCTTTCCGAATCCGCGCTGCTGGCCGGCATCGTGCGCGGTCCGGATGCCTACAATCCTTTCCGCTCCATGGAAGCCGCCGAACGCGAGCGCAACACCACCCTCGCCCGCATGGTCACGGCGAAAAAAATTTCCCAAGCCCAGGCCGACGAAGCCAAGGCCGAGCCGATCACCGTCCGCCCGGATTGGCGCCGCGATTACAATGCCTCCTACGCCATGGACGCCGTGCGCCGCGATCTCGAGATTATCCTTGAAAAGGAAAACATCCAACTCGGCGGCCTGACCATCATCACCACCATCGACCAACGCCTTCAGAAAATCGGAGAAGAAGCGCTCGACAAAAAGCTCCGCGAAACCGAGCGCAGCTCCGGCTACCCCCACCAGACCCGCGCCTCATGGCAGAACATTCCTGCGGAGACACGCAAAGACCCGCAATACATCCAGGGTGCCGCCGTCCTCATCGACAACCGCTCCGGTGCCGTCATCGCCCTCATCGGCGGGCGCGATGCAAACGAGTCCCAGTTCAATCGCGCCATCCAGGCACGCCGCCAGATCGGCTCGATCTTCAAGCCCTTCGTCTATCTCGCCGCCTTCGACAAAGGCCTGCGACCCTCCACCCAAATTTCCGACGGCCCGATTCATAGCGGCGAGATCAAAGGAGCCTCTGACTGGCGCCCTAACAACTCCGACGGGAAATTCGGCGGCATGCACCCCGCTTCCTACGGCCTCGTCCGATCCCGCAACACCATGTCGGTACGTGTCGGAAACTACGCCGGGGTCTCCGTCGTGAAAGAAGTCTCGCGCATGGCAGGCTTCGGCCAAGCGATGCCTGAATTCCCCGCATCCTTCCTCGGCACATGGGAAGCCAGCCCTTGGGAAGTCGCCACCGCCTACACCATTTTCCCCAACGATGGAAAACGTTTCCGACCCTACCTCATTTCCGAAATCAAGGATCGCAACGGCAACGTCCTCTACACCACCCCTGCCCTCTCCTATCAGGCCACCTCAAGCGGCTCCGCGTGGTCGGTTTCCAAAATCCTCCAGGAAGTCGCCACCTCCGGCACCGCCGCCTCCATCAAACGGCTCGGCTACACCAAGCCCGCCGCCGGAAAAACCGGCACCACCAATGACTTCAAAGATGCATGGTTCGCCGGATACTCCTCCACCCTCACCTGCGCCGTATGGGTCGGTTTCGATCAACCGAAAAAAACCATCCAAGGCGGCTACGGCTCTACCCTCGCCCTCCCGGTCTGGGTGGACATCATGAAAACCGCCGACCGCCTCGGCTACAAGGCCGGCGACCTCCACTCCAACGTCAACCTCGAAACCATCGAGCTCTGCCGCAACTCCGGGAAACGCGCCACCGCTGGATGCCGCGATAACGGAACCGCCTACGCCGACGAAGTCCCACGCGATACCGCACCCGATCCGAACGATTTCTGCCCGATCCATCCGGTCAAGGCCGTGCCCATCGATGAGAATGTCATCCCTCCGCCGCCGCGCCGCGATGACCCGCCGAAGGCACTGCGCGTGGAGGAAGACTCGGGTATCCTCAAAGCACAGCCCGTCGAGTAACCAACCCTGCAGGCCGGACCCGTGGATTGACCCGCACCTCGAATTCATCCAAACAACAAGCCGCCCCGGCGGCATTCCATTTCCAGAATCATGAAAACCACAGCAAGACCCCGGAAAACATCCGGATTCACCCTCCTCGAAATCGTCATCGTCCTCGGCATCATCGGGATCATTATGGGCGGCTCCATCGCCATGCTCGGCAAGCTCGGTGACGGCGCGAAAATCCAGCGCGTCGAAGGCGATTTCAACAGCATCAGCTCAGCGGTGTCGTCCTACAAAATGCTCGCAGGCACCGCCCCGACCACCCAGCAAGGTTTGGAAGCCCTTTTCGTAAAACCCACCACCGCCCCCGTCCCGAAACGCTGGTCAAGCGCAGGCAAGGAAGTCCCGAAAGACCCATGGGGCGTCCCTTACCGCTATCGCAACCCCGGCAAAAAAGATTCGACCACCTTCGAAATCTACACGTGGGGCCCTGATCAGCAGGAGGGAACGGATGATGACATGTCCTCCCAGGACTGATCCAAGCCTAGCTTCGGCGTCTTCGCCGCAGGCCGTGAAAACCCCGTCCCGGGGGTTCACCCTCTTGGAAATCGTCATCGTCCTCGCCATCAGCGGCCTGATCATCGGTGGCGCCATCGCCACCGTTGTGCTCGCTTCTTCGCACCGCAAGCTCACCGTCGCATCTGGCGAAATCGAGCTCCTCGCCAAAAAAGCACGCACCGCTGCGATCCTTCACCAGACACCCTACGCCATCGAGTTCCACCCCGGATTCGTGCGCTTGCTTCCCTTTGCGGAGGCATCCGAAATCGAACGCACCACCGCCCTCGGCAACGAAATCGGCGGCACCCTCTCGGATAACGAAAATGTTCCGGAACAACTCCGCACAGAAATCGAAATCGACTCCGATCTCACCCTCACCGTCCGGCGCTGGAATACCGAAGCCTTCATCACCCCCTCCGAAAACCTGATCCCCATCTGGCGATTCGATCCCGAAGGCCTCTCCGAGCCGATCACCGTCCGCCTGACCATCGGCGACAGCTACGCCCAAGACACCTACCACCCCCTCACCGCCGCCATCGCCGATTCCGAATTGGAGGCGAATTAGTTAGACGTTAAAACTCAGAGTTTTCTGCAACCCAACCCTCCAGCCCCCGGAAAAAAGAAAGGCTTCCTCCTCCTCGAGGTCGTCCTCGCCCTCGGCTTGTTTGCGATCGCCTGCACCGGCCTCACCGTCGCCTTCCACCGCATGGCGGATGCCGCCAGCCTTGCCCAGAAGGAGCTGCGCATCACCCGCATCCTCGATTCCGCACTCACCGAACAGATGTCTTTCCCCACCGTCGAGGAAGGCGTCACCCAGATCCCGGTCGAGGGCACTGACATCGAGCTCGATGTCATCATCGTTCCGCTGGATGAACTGACGAATCAGGACGGCGAGTTTCTCCAGGAGATGTTTCACATCACCGTCACCGCGAACTGGTTCCAGAACGGCCAATGGCAATCCCGCTCCGCGGAAACGTGGCGCTACAACCTCATGTATCAGCCATGAGAACCGCACTGCGTCATACCGAAACGGAAGGTGGCTTCACCCTCCTTGAGCTTGTCCTCGCCCTCCTTCTCATCGGCCTGCTCGTCGGCATGGTCTTCGGCACCGCACGCTCATCCCTCATCCTCGGCAACAACGTCGTGCAAACCCAGAACGAGGAAATGCTGCACCAAGCCTTCTTCGATTTTCTCGGAAACCGCATCGCAGCCCTCCCCGGAAACACTCGCATGGAACTCGCCGTCACCGATGCCGGCTCCCACTACCTGACCGATCTCACCCTAGAGCAGGTGCCGCTTTCCTTCACTTGGGGCGGAGCTGAACGCACCGCCAAGGCCATCCGCCTGTCCACCATCAAACGCCGCTCCGGCTACCTTGATATCGTCCTCAGCTACTACGAAAACGAAATCATCGACCCCTCCTCCACCGATAGCTCCGGCAACGGCTTTGCCTCATCCGCCCTCGCCGAAGAACCTTTTGCCGAAATCGTCCTGCTCACCGATGTCGCCTACTTCGAGTGGCGTGTCCTCGATGGCCGCACCCTCGAATACCAATACGACTGGGACATCGCCGGCCGTCTTCCCCTCCAGATGGAACTCACCTGCGCCTTCGGAGCCGCCGGCGAGGAAATCCGCCACATCTTTTGGGTTCCCCCTCGCCAAAACCCCGAGGTCTTCATGCGCCAGCTCGGCCAAAGCCAACAAGGCGGCGGAAACGGATCCATCGACATCGATCTCGGCGGAGAAAATCCCGGCGGCGGGGGCAGACCTGGTGGTGGCGGGGGAAGACCCGGTGGTGGCGGCGGCGGTGGCAGACCCGGTGGCGGTGGTGGTGGCGGGGGTAGGCCCGGCGGTGGCGGTGGTGGCAACCCATCCGGCGAGCCCGTAATCATAACCCCACCCGGCCAATGAAAACCCACTCCTTGAAATTTGCGAACAAGCCCGGCGTCGCCCTCATCGCCGTGCTCTGGCTCATCGCGATCCTCTCGCTGGCCGCTATCACCACGATGCGGGTCATCTCATTCGATATGGAAATTGCCACCGCCAAAGTCCACGGTTCGCGCGCCTTCCAGCTTGCGGAAATGGGTATCGCGATTGGCTCGAACCCTATCGTGGATCGCGACGATCCCATCCTCCACCGCATTGATGAAGACAACAACGAGGAGCTCCACGTCACCCTCACCTCGGAGGGTGCACGCTTCAACATCAACACCCTCGTCCTCAACGAAGACAAGACCCTGATCCGCTCCATCTTCATTGAATGGGGGCTCGATCTCGATTCCGCCCAAGCCCTCACCGACGCGATGACTGACTGGGTCGATGCTGACGACGAAGAAGCCCTCAACGGAGCCGAATCCGGCGATTACGAAAAAATCGGGCGCATCAACCAGCCATTCAACCGGCCCTTCTACGATATTTCGGAAATGAGCCTCGTCATGGGCATGGATCAGGTTGAGCAACTCCGCCCCGATTGGCGCGATTGGTTCACCGTCTGGTCGGGCGGCACCCTCGATATCAATGAAGCCGATGCCGAACTCATCGCCGTCGCCGCAGATGTCGGCGTGGAGCAAGCGCAAGTCATCCCGGAAACGGTGCGCGGCACCGATGGCATACGCGACACCGAAGACGACGTCCCTTTCCCCGATGTCGCCTCCGCACTTTCCCTCCTTGGCATCGGCGGCGAAAGCAGCCAGTTAATTGCATCGCGTTTCACCCAAGAAGACACCACCACCCGCATCACTTCCACCGCCCGCGCCGGAGACGCCAAGCGCCGCATCACCGCCATCGTCCGCAACCGCACCGGAAAGCCAGCCCTTCTCGACCGCACCACCGAAATCATTCCTTAAACCCTAAACTCTAAACTTTAAATCCCAAGGAAGACTCGTATCCACACTCTCTTCATTAAGGTTTAACGTTTAACGTTTAACATTTAACATTTCATGGCCAAAGCCCCAAATCACTTCCTCCTTCTTCCCGGCGAAACCGAATGGGAAATCTGGACGCTTGCCGCCGATGGCAAAGCGATCCTGGAATCCTCACACCCGGTCGCCACCGCATCGGAGATTACGAAATTCCCCGCCGGAGACCTCATCCATTTTTTCCCGGTCAAGGAACTCACCGCCGTCCCGATGCACGTCCCTTCGGGCGACACTTCGCTGTTCCCGGATCTTGCCGAAACCCATGCGGAGCGCCTCGGCTTCCGCCCGGATCCATTCGCCGGCCAGCTCACCGATATCTTCCCGGCCTTCGTCAATTCCGAGAACTCCACTTTCCTCAATGTCATCCTCCGCAACCCGCAGGAAGGCAGCCTCCCCACAAAATCCCCGAAAGCCTTCGACATCTCGCCACGCGCTTTTCCATTGCAGGGCAATACTCTCAGCCTCTGGCGCGAGCTCGGCTCATGGGTCTTTGCCATCCACCGCGAGGGCAAACTCATCTACTGCCAGGCCACAGCATCCTCGGGGCACTCGCCCGATGCCTCGCTGGTCCGTGAAATCCGCATCGCCATCGCCCAGCTCTCCATGCAGGGCATCGATGCCGCGCCTGCCAAGGCTATCGTCTGGTCTTCCGATCCGGAAACACAGACCCAACCCATATCCCAAGGCCTCTCTCTCCAGACGGATCTGACCCCGCGTCCCACGCCCGTCGTCCCGGATCCTCTCAGCAAACTCCTCCCCGCCGATGTCCGGGCCGCCCGCCGCGAGGCGACGAAAAAGCGTAACTTCACCCTCGCCATCGCCGCCGTCGCCCTGATCTACCTCGGCACCGTCGGCTACCTCGCCCTCGGACTCTACCAGACCCATAGCAAAGCGCAGAAACTCAACGCTCAGGTCGATCTCGTCGCCCCGGAAAGCGAAGCCTTTGCCCTGCACATCGCGAAATGGGACGAACTCGAATACGCCCTCGACCTCGAATACAGCACGGTCGGCATCCTCAACCGCGTGGCGAAATCTATCCCCAAAAACTCCGGTCTGCGACTGCGCACGGCGGAAGTATCCCCCACCGAAATCCGTCTCATCGGCGAGGCGCCCCAGCCAGATGCCGTGAACCAGTTTTCCCTGAATCTCA
The DNA here is from genome assembly GCA_039978775.1 of Luteolibacter sp. Taxonomy (GTDB): domain Bacteria; phylum Verrucomicrobiota; class Verrucomicrobiia; order Verrucomicrobiales; family Akkermansiaceae; genus Luteolibacter. Next base: position 275,629 of record JBDWAR010000010.1, read on the forward strand.
ATAACAGTAACGACCTTTTCACCTATGAGTGGGAGACTCCTGCCCCGAAACAGTCGAGCCGTGGTTGGGAATTTGTTTTCACCGGCATGACCCCTGTCACCGTTCCATAGAGCGCCGTCCCTTTTGTATTGGAAATCTCCACTACATCCACCCATCCTCCGCCCCAGAACAACGGATTTCCCGACAAAACCCTCACCCCACGGCATTCCACAGCCACAACCGCATGTCCGCCCGCGAAAAAAAACTCTTGGCCCTTCTCCTCATCGCGGGGTTCTTCATCCTGAACCTGTTTTTCTTCCGTTTCTACACGGAAAAGAAGATCGCCTACGCCAACGACCTCAACGCCGCCAAATCCCGGCTTCAACAAGCGATCGCATTCAGCGAAAGCTCCGCCTCAATCACCGGCGAAATGGATTGGCTCGCCAACAACGAACCGGAGCCTACCGCCTATCAGAAAGTCCAGACGCAGCTCCAGCAGTTTGCTGAGACGCAGGCACGGAACCTCGGCCTTACCGTAAAATCCCAAGAGCTCCTGCCCACTGACGATAGCGGCATCCATTACCACCGCGCCCAGGTTCGCATCAACCTCACCGGCCGCGAGGAAGCACTCTACCGCTGGTTCGATAGCGTCAACGACCCCGCAGCCTTCCGCGCCGCCTACCAGATCCGCCTGAGCCCGAACAGCACCGACGACACCCTCATCGATTGCTCCGCCACCCTCGCCCAATGGTTCCCACCCGCGACATGAAAGCTTTCCTCACCCTGATCGCCATCGGCATCTCCAGCGCTGCGGCAGATGTCCCGAAAAAAGCTCCACTCTACCAATACGCGGAGCTCTGGACGAACAGCCCGTTCACCTCCAGACCGCCACCTGTCACGACGGGTCCTGTGAACAACCCGCTCGATGATTTCACGCTCACCGGGATCTCCCCGGTTCCCGGCGGCTACCGTGTCACGATCATCAACAAGAAAGATCCCAACGACAAACAAGTCATCCCGCCCGGTGGCAACGGCACCTTTAAGATCGTCTCAGTCGACCGCAACCCCGGAGAAACCCTCGGCACCACCGTGGTGCTTTCCAATGGCTCCATGCAGGGAACCGTCGCCTTCGAGCCGGATCTCATCACGCTCAATACCGCCCCTCCTGCTCCCCAGCAGCAAAACCCTCAGGATCAGCAGCAGAACCTTCCTCCCGGGGTGAATATCCCCAACCAAGGCGATCCGAACTCACAGCCCACACCACGCCCGCGTATCGTCCCACCGGCACCAAGTTCTGGCGGTAACAACAATTCTTCACGCGGAGGCAGCTCTGGCGGAAGCAACGGTTCTTCGCGTGGATCGCGGGACTCGCGTCGCTAGGCGCCCACCAATACAACCTTCACCAACCTTTCTCCGAACAAATCCCATCTCATGCTCCGCACGCTCCTCGCATCCATTTTCCTGATCCCTTGCCTCGCTGTCTCGCAGAATGAGGAGGTCCCAGAAATCCCCGCAATCATCCAGCCAGAGATCGAACCGCAACCTGCTCCACAACTGCAGGCTCCCAAAGTTCTCGGCGATACCTTGATCCAAGAGCCCATCGAGGAACTCAAACTCTCCGGCACCGCTCTCGCCGATCTCTACAGGAGCTACACCGGACGTCGGGTCATCGTTTCCTCCGCTGCCGATGCGGCAGAATTCAAGTTTGTCCAGCCCGCCTCACCCCAGGACCCGCTCACCTACCGCGAGGCTGCAGAGCTTCTGAAAAAGGCCGCTACCATCGAAAATTTCATCTTCGTCCCCGCCGGCGATGATCCGAACCTCGACTACCTCACCCTCGCCACCGCCGGAGTCAAACCCGCCGGCATCGGACTCGCGATCTACACCGAAAAGGATCTGCTCCCACAAGGTGATGCCGTCATCTCTTACATCATGACGCTCAACTTCCTCAAGCCAGACGAAGCGGTGCGCGTTTTCCAACAGGTCGTCGGCCAGTTCGGGGCCTTCGGTTCCATCACCACCAGCGGCTCCACAGTCGTCATCACGGAAAACACCTCCCTCATCCGCAAACTCATCGAGCTTAAAGACGAGATCGACAAACCCTCCTCGCAGGTCGCCACCAAATTCATCGAAGTAAAATACGCGGATGTTACCGAGCTTGCCACCACACTCAACGAATTGCTCGGCAACCAGAACGACACCGGCCGCACCGCAGGAGTTCAGCGCGCCCAGCAAAACAACAACCCCAACCAACCCGCCGCTGGCATCCCCGCAGATCAGGCTGGAGGCGGCAGTGCTTCCGGAGAAGCGGCCCCCGTACAAATCATCCCCGATGCTCGCACCAACCGCCTGTTCGCCATGGGCCGCCCCGTCGATCTGATCTTTGTCGAAGGCCTCGTCCACGAGTTCGATACCGAATCCGATCAACGCAACTTCCTGCGTAGAAAACTCAAGTTCCTCGCTGTCGCAGACTTCCTCCCCATCGCAGGAGACGCCCTCACCCGCGCCTTTTCCGGCACTGGCACGGCAGAAACCACGCAGCAGGCCGGCGGCGGAAATCGTCAACAGAGCAATAACAACAACAATAATAACAACAACCAGAACACAGGAAACGCGGGCAACACCTCGGGCGCACGTGGTGATTCGCTCTCAGCCCCCACGGTCAACTCGGCTCCCGAATCCCTGCTGATCGGCCGCACCCTCCTCGTCGCCGACAACATCACCAACTCCATCGTCGTCCAAGGCCCTCCTTCCGGTGTCGAAATCATCGAGAAACTCCTCGATCAAGTGGATGTCAAAGCCGACCAAGTCATGATCTCCACGGTCTTCGGCCAGCTATCGCTCGGAAACACCACTTCCACGGGTGTCGATTGGATCCGCTCATTTGGCGGAAGCGACAATGGCGGCCTTGCCGGCTCAAGCATCGGCGGCGGCCCTGTGAACAGCCTCGATCCTACGGGTCTCATCACTCCAATCACGGGAACCAATCCTGGGGAATTCGCGAACCAGACCGGCCTTTCCCTCTACGGAAAGATCGGTAACTCCCTCGGAGCCTACGTGAATCTGCTCTCCACATCCTCAGACTTCACCATCCTCTCCCGTCCTTCGATCTTCACGGCAAACAACCAGAAAGGCACGATCTCCTCGGGACGCCGAATCGCGATCCCGACCACCACCACCCAGAACTCCGTCGGCCAACCGACCACCAGCATCGAATACCGCGATGTGGTTCTCAAACTCGAGGTCATCCCGCTGGTGAATTCCGAAAACGAAATCACCCTCCAGATCGCCCTAGTCAGCGATGACATCATCGACACCACCAATATCGTCAATGTCGGAGAAGTGCCGATCATCGGCACCCGCGAAATTCTCACCACCGTCACTGTCCCGAACAATCAGACCGTGGTGCTCGGTGGACTCATCACCACCACTGATACGGAATCGGTCACCGGCATCCCGCTACTCAGTGACATCCCCGGGCTGGGACGTCTGTTCTCCACCAAAACCGAAGGCGTGGATCGGGACGAACTCATGATCTTCATCCAACCCACGATCGTCAAAGGCTCCAACGACCTCGACTACGTCCAGGCAGACATGGATTCGCGCTACGAGGTTTCTGATGAAGCCCGCACCTTCGCCGATGGCGCCATTCTCCCGCCGCTCGATACCTTCCCGGTAGCGGAATCTAGCAAGGATTCAGCTGTGCATGTCATCGAGCAGGAAGAAGACACCAGCCGCAATCCCAAGAGCCTCCGCCCTATCCACAGGCGCTAAGACCGACGCCTGCCTAGCAGCAGCAATCCCCCAGCGGAGAGCAGGAGTATTGACGTAGAGGGCTCGGGCACCACTTCCCAGCCCATGTCGCTGAGAAAAGCGAGATCAAGATCCGTGATGTATTTCCTAGTGCCTTGGGTAATGCTCGGACTCATGACCGCATCCTGCTTGGTGGCGGTCACTACCCCGTCGATAATGGCAAAGCCCTGAAGTCCCGTGGCCACGTGTGCACCTCCAGCGTCCACCACATCCGTTCCCGTGCCCAGCAAGGCATTGACGGCAGCTCCTGACCAATCCGTCCCGCTCACCTTCTCAGTCCAAGTTCCGGCGGAACCGAATCCCAGTGCATGGAGCAGTTCGTGCACCGCTACACTGTAGAAGTCGCTCTGGCTGGTGGTTGGCAGATCGTTGTAACTGAAATTCCAGAACGTGGATGGGTCGCTATTGAAGACCAACGAACTTAGGGAATAACCGTAGCTCAATTCATACGTCTCAGGGCCGAAACTACCGGATATCCCCGAAAGGGTCGGTCCGCCTCGCAGCATGCCTGCATTCGATGCCAGTTCCATCGCATCCACTGAGGCGGCGAATGATTCCGAGCTAGCAGAGCCCCCGGATAAACTAGCTCCTCCCCCGCCCGGCCCACCTTGCCCCAGAGTGCTCCCGCTGAGACTGCGGCTGCCCACTTTGACGACCACTTCATCTTGTGCGAACGAAAAGGTGTTCTGGGTGACCGTGGCCGTGGCGCTGTAGGGATTTTTGTAGGTGAGTCTCCAGTCAGCCGTGGCAGTCGAACCGCCAACTGACCCCGTGTAAACATCCTGATTCAGTGCCGACAATGAAGTGGTGATCGCGAAACTTACATCCGCCGCCGCTTTCGCCAATGTCGCTTGCGCTTGCGCCGTGAAAAAACTGTCGCTGGGATTGCTGTAATCGATCGTGATCGAAATGGCTCCGGCCATTCGCAACGTGCCCATCAACACCAGCGGGATCAATACGCTCTTCCTCATCTCTGTGGAACCTCACAAATAAAAAAAGCCCATACAAGCCTTAATATCAATGAGTCTTAACCAAATCCTTGCACGGAAAATTCCCTCTCATCGCATGCCTGCCCCCCTTAGCGCGCCATTGGATACGACTGGAAAACCAAGCCGGGGATCAACAGGGTGAGTCCCGTAAGCGTTTTCAAAGTGGTGATTCCAAACCTCCCCCGCGCCCGGTTCAGCACTTGGAGCAGCGCCGCCCCCGTCAACACCGCGTAATAGAATGGCCTAGCGAGCATGGATTCATTTTGCACGGCGAACACCAGCGCAGCGGCTCCCAGCAAGGTCAGGGGCAGGGACAAGGAGATTTCATCCATCGTGCTCAGTTCCTGATCTCCCGAACGCTCCGCCCTCTCCCAGATATCCACCGCAGAGGATGCCAAAAAACAAAGCACCGCAAAACAGATGAACTCCCGAGATAAGAACAGCTCTTTGATGCCGGTGTTCGGGAGATAAACTTGGGCCGTCAGTGCGACCCCGTAGGCGAACCCGATTCCTCCCAGCGCATGTTTCGAATAGGACATTTCCCCATCATCCGTCCCGGAGAAAAACGATACGGCGAAATAGCCCGCGACCATCAACCCGCCAACCAACAGGAAATTATAAACCGACAGTGGGAAATACATGACGATCAATATCACCGCCGCAACACCGGCCGCCGTGGCAATGCGCTTGAGCCAGACCCGTTGCGCAGCGCTGAAACGCGTTGCATCATTCGTGAACGCCGCCTCCACCAGAAGCCCGGCAATCCGTATCGTCCACGCTGCCAAGGCAAGGGCGAGGTATGCTTCCCATGGATGGTAGAAAATGCGCCAAGTGCGTGCGAAGAGAAACAGCCACATCACCGCGATAAGCGGGGCGTCTAGTCCCAGCAAATTCGGCATATGCCACCAGCGCCTGCTCTCATTTTCCACGCGCGGATATTCCGCATGCATGCAGATGAACGCAAGTGCCGACTATACCATCACGTTCCTTACTAACGGCGGCACCGGTGCTCCGATGGCCTCTGCCGTGGCACGCAGCAATTCCAGTTCGTTGTCCTCGATTACCCCGTCATCCACGGCCACCAGCGCACACAACCGCAGAATCTGCTGTTTCACCAGAGGCGTCGCCGCATCCATTTCCGCCAGCGCCCCGGCAACCTCCGCCAAACTACCTTGGACACGCGGAAGATCCCGCCCGGTATGTTCCCGGTATTCCGCAGCGGCCTTGGCCAAGGCTGCCTCACCACCGGCGAGCGACGCAAAAGCACCTAACACCTGTGCCATGTGACCTTCCAGATCCGAAAGCCTGCGGTATTTCATCGCCGGCACCGCTTTGAGTCCCAAGCCGATGCAGACGTGCCGCTCGATGACTTTTTGCAGCATGAACTCGAAAAGATTCACCTCCCCATCCGCCTCGATCAGTGCCCGGCTGGCGGCTACGAATTCCTCTGCCTCCACTTTGCCCATGCGCCTCAGCCAGGAAAGGGACAGATCCACCAGCGCCAGCTTCTTGGCCGAGGAATACTCCTCCAGATCCACGCTCCAGCCCACCGCCTGCGTGATCGCCTCCGCGTCGAATCCCAAGCCATGAAGAATCCGCTCCGCCGTGATGCGACCATCCTCGTCGGCCGCGACAAGGAGCCCCAGCAGCAGCGCTTTTGCCTCCGCCTTTGAAAAAGATGTCACCTTGCCCGCCCGGAGCTCCTCGCGGATCTGCGCCCCCACCTGAGAATCCAGCCTCCCGCTGTCTCCCAGACCCTCCAGCCGCCCTCGAGCGCCTTCGCTCTCCAGCGATCCTGAGAAGCCCATCGCGCCGGAAAACTCTTCTGGCCGCACCGGTTCCGCTTTGCCTTGCAGCATCTCCCCGTTCCACCTCGGATCAATCGCCTTGATGCGTTTCGCCAACGGCGGATGCGTCGCCATCAAGCGGCTGAATCCGCTGCCTGCGAAAAACATGTGCCGCGCCTCCATCGCCTTGGGTGAGGAGATTTTCCCGTGCTCCGCAAATCCACCGATCTTCTTCAGCGCCCCGGCAATTCCATCCGGATCTCGCGTGAACTGCACCGCCGAAGCATCCGCAAGAAATTCTCGCTGCCGGGAAATGGCCGCCTGCAACATCCTCGCAAACAATACGCCGATCGATCCCACCAACCAGACACCGAGGCCGGCAAGAATGATCGCGAGGACGATGCCGTTGCCTTTCGAGTCGCGCGAGCCGCGCATGAACCGAAACGACTCGAGCATGATGCGCCCCAGCGTCGAGAGCATCACCAGCCCGAAGATCCAGCCCATCAGCCGCATGTTGAGCTTCATGTCACCGTTGAGTATGTGACTGAATTCATGCGCCACCACCCCCTGCAGCTCACTGCGCGACAGCCGCTCCAGCGTCCCGCGGGTCACGCCGATGACCGCATTCGTGTTATCCGTTCCGGCGGCAAAGGCATTGATCCCCTGCTCGTCGTCCATGATCCACACTTCCGGCACCGGCACCCCGGAAGCGATCGCCATTTCCTCCACCACATTGAGCAGGCGTCTCTCGGAAAGGTCGGTCGTCGTCGGCTCGATAGGTCTCCCGCCAAGGCTCTGCGCCACCACTTTTCCTCCTCCGGAAAGCTGTGCCAGCTTGCTCCAGCTCCCGACCATGATCACCCCGCCGACCACGCTGCCCACACCGACCAGCAGATTGCCGTCCCACCAATTCCGTGGGACAGTCCACGCCGGTTGTGCGGAGAGTGATTGGGTGGAGTCTTGGAAAAGAAGGAACCCGTTCGCCAACAGGTACATCACCGCGATGACCCCGAGCACGGAAAGCGCGAACCACCAGACGAGCAGACGGCTCGACTTCCTCGCCCGTTCCTGTGCCTCGAAGAAATTCATCTACGGCAGGACTCGTAATTTCAGAACTGCACCTTCGGAGCCTCGCGCTCCGCCTGCACATCGATCTCGAAGAGCGCGGCCTCGCCAAAGCCGAACATCCCGGCAAAAACGTTGTTCGGGAAAACCTCGCGCTTGTTGTTATAGGCAAGCACCGCGTCGTTGTATGCTTGGCGTGAGAAGGCGACCTTGTTCTCGGTTGTGGTCAGCTCTTCGGTGAGCTGCATCATGTTCTGGTTCGCCTTGAGATCCGGATAGGCCTCCGCAACCGCGAAAAGCCTACCCAAAACACCCCCGAGCCCGGATTCCGCCTTACCGAGTTCACTCAGTGCTTGCGGATTTCCTGGATCAGCGGCTGCCGTCTGGCGAGCTCCCGCAGCCACGTTGCGGGCAGCGATCACCGCCTCAAGCGTCTCGCGCTCATGGCTCATGTAAGCTTTCGCCGTCTCCACAAGGTTTGGGATCAGGTCATACCTACGCTTGAGTTGCACATCGATCTGCGAGAACGCGTTTTTATACATGTTCCGCAGCTTCACGAGGCCGTTGTAAACGCCCATCGCGAACAGCCCGATCAAGGCGATAGCCCCGATCACTACGATCACTCCGATAATTCCTGCGGTGATTTCCATAATGACGCGAAGATGATGCCTATTTCGGACCTATGCCAACAAAAACGTAGGCTTTCCCTGACTTCAGCGACCGCGGCCGCCACCACCGCCAGGACCACCGTCGCGGCCAAAGCCTTCGCCGCTCAGCAACATCTTCTTGGCATCATCCGAGAAAGCCGGGTTGGAATTGATGTATTCCGTCGCCCCAGCCTCATCCTGCTGCATCCAACGCATCGCCACCATGCCGGAAGTCCGTGCTTGGTCACGCTCATCGGAGATCAATGCAGCCACCTCGGCCTGTTCAGAAAACGGTGCGGTGGAATTGCTGTAGATATATGATCTAGCAGCGCTGTCTTTGACTTCCGCTGAGGTCTGGGACTTCACGAAGGCCAGTGCAGCCGCGCTGTCACTCGCCGTCCAGATCGGCATCACCTCACGCATGGATTCCCTTTTCGCACCATCATCGCTGAGGCCATTTACGAGATCCATCGAACCTTTCACATCCTGCCGGGCGAGGTTCTTCGCCACCGTCGGTGCAGCTTCGCGCAGCGCATCCGCATTGGTCAATTTGCTCAGCTCGGTCGCCGCAAGCTGCGGGCTGCTTTGCGCCAATCCGGCGATCGCGGAAGCCATCGCAGCATCACGCTGGTCGGCAGGAAGACCGTTCGCCCACGCGGCGGCTTCCGTGAAATTCTTCGCGCCCCACTCAAGGGCGATGCTTTCGTAGGCATTCTTGCGGTCACCTTCAGGCATCGTCGCAGCCATGGCCGCCGCTTTAGCGGGATCGCTCTTGGCCACTTCGGAAACCACGGATTTCATCGCGTCGCCGGAACCAGACTTCAGTCCGGAAGCCCATGCCAAAGCCGCATCGGGATCTTGTTTTGCCCACTCGCCGGCGATGATTGCACCGGCACCCTGGCCGCCGCCCCTGCCGCCACGGCCACCCATCATGTTCATCATCGCGAACTGCTCGGGATTATCCGTGTAATATTTTGCGGCATTCACCGGATCGGTGCTGGCCCAGCCTTGAAGCACTGTCGGCCGCACAAATGCACCGGCGAAGCCCATGGTATCAGTGAAAGCCATCGCAGCAGTCGGATCCACTTCCGCCCATTTCCCGAACAACAGGAAAGAGGCAAGGATGCGCTCATTGAAAGGAAGGTTTTCCAGCTTCTCCGCCTCAGCGGCGAACTCATCCGCACTGAGATTGGCATAATAATCGAGAAGTGCCTGCACCCGGTCGCTCTGACCCGGCTGGCGGTAAATTTCCGAAATGCTGCGCTGCTTGCGCGCCTTGTCATCTGCGGCGCCAGATGCGGCGCCCATTCGGTCTCCGGACCTTGTCCTCACCTCACTGTTGCCTGCTGCATCACCGCTGGCAGAACCGCCACCTTTACCTACGCCAAAGCCAATACCCAAGCCCACAGCGAGGGCGATTCCTGGAATCAATACATTCGTTTTCATGGTTTTCAAAAGATCTAGCCCCGGTGAAACACCGACGCGAGCGGAGAGTTGCGAAATTCACCCCCAAAAGCACAAAAAAAGACCGCATCGTTTGATGCGGCCTTTCTGAGAAATAAACTCCAAAAATTAGCGCTTGGAGAACTGGAAGCGGGCGCGTGCACCTGGCTGACCTGGCTTCTTGCGCTCTTTCATGCGGGGATCGCGGGTAAGGAAACCTTCTGGCTTGATCAGCTTGCGGTTCTCCGGATCGAACTGGGTGAGCGAACGGGAAATCGCGTGGCGAATCGCAACCGCTTGAGCATGCTTACCGCCGCCCTTGACGATGGCCTTCACGTCGAACTTGTTCACCATGTTCACGGTCTGGAACGGTGCGATGACGGAGTTCTGAAGATCGATGGTCGGAAGATAATCTTCGAAGGAGAGACCGTTGATGGTCATCTGGCCGGTGCCCTCAGTGACCCAGACGTGTGCGACTGCGGTCTTGCGGCGTCCGGTGGAGCTTTTGGTTTCGGTAGCTGGCATGATTTTGGAAATTGGAAATAAAAATTAGCGGACTTCGTGAGCCTTAGGCGCTTGTGCTTCATGTGGATGCTCAGCACCTGCATAAACCTTGAGCTTGCCGAACTGGGCGCGACCAAGGCGGGTCTTAGGAATCATTCCCCAGACAGCCTTTTCAACGAGAAGAGTCGGGCGACGGAGACGCAGCTTCTGTGGAGTCTCAACCTTCTTACCACCGACGTAACCGGAGAAACGGGTGTAGATCTTGTCGGTCTCTTTGTTACCAGTGAGAACGCATTGATCAGCGTTGATCACGACAACGAAATCGCCGGTATCAATGTGGCTGGTGAAAATTGGCTTATGCTTGCCGCGGAGCAGGCGTGCAGCTTCGACGGCGACTTGGCCGAGGACTTTGCCCTTGGCGTCGATCACATACCATTCGCGTTCGACTTCGTGTGGCTTGGCGGAAAATGTCTTCATTTCAGTATAACAGGTAGCCCGCAGGACTCGCACAAAAGTGCACCGACCCGGAGGGGCGCGAAAGCTAGGCACCGGGTTCGTGCGTGTCAATCGGGAAATATCCGGAAAAACCAACAAATCTTTCATCCCACCCTCCAACCCTTGAGCAACCCCCTCCCGATTTCCTAATTTTGTGCTTTGTCATATGCTCCGAGCCCGACCAATCTGCGCCCGCCATGCTCAAAGCCGGAATCGTAGGACTACCAAACGTCGGGAAATCGACACTCTTCAATGCAGTAACCCGCACCCGCAAGGCGGAGGCGGCGAATTACCCCTTCTGTACCATCGACCCGAATGTCGGCATGGTCACGGTGCCAGACGAACGTCTCGCCGTTCTTTCCAAGATCTCCGGCTCGCAAAAGCTCGTCCCCACCGCCATCGAGTTCGTCGATATCGCAGGTCTCGTCGCAGGTGCCTCCGAAGGTGCCGGCCTTGGCAACAAGTTCCTCGCCAACATCCGCGAGACCGACGCGATCGTCCAAGTCGTCCGCTGTTTCGAAAACGATGACATCATCCACGAACTCGGCTCCGTCGATCCCATCCGCGACATCGAGATCATCAACGCCGAGCTCATCCTCGCCGATATGTCCACGCTCGAGAAGCGCCGCTCCTCCCGCGAAAAGAAAGCCAAAGGCGGCGACAAGGAGTCCAAGAAGGAGGTCGAACTCATCGATATCATCATGCCGCATCTCGATCAGGGCAAACCCGCCCTCACCCTCGAGTTCTCCACCGAAGACGCCGAGATTGTGAAAGGATTTTTCCTGCTCTCCTCAAAACGCAACATCTATGCCTGCAACGTCGCCGAAGACGAACTCGCTGGTGCCACTGAAGATCCCGACTCCCACCCACAGGTCGCCAAGGTCCGCAAATACGCTTCCGAGCACTCCGGCGCAGAGGCGGTCGTCATTTCCGCACGCATCGAGGAAGAGCTTTCCGAACTGGAGCCTGAGGAAGTCGCCGAATTCCTCGCCGATATGGGAGTGAAAGATTCCGGTGTCTCAGGACTCATCCGCGGTGTTTATCACCTGCTCGGCCTGCGCACCTACCTCACCACCGGAGTTCAAGAAACTCGCGCCTGGACCATCACCGAAGGTGACAAAGCTCCTGCTGCGGCAGGCGTAATCCACACCGATTTCGAACGCGGCTTCATCGCCGCAGAAGTCGTCCATTACGACGACCTGGTCGCCCTCGGCACGAAAAACGCCGCCAAAGAAGCCGGCAAGCTCCGCATCGAAGGCAAGGAATATGTCGTCAAAGACGGCGACGTAATCGAGTTTAGATTCAACGTCTGAGCCCGCTCCTCACTCGGCAGGGACATCTTCGGTAGGCGCCGCCTCCAAGGTGTCGCCTTTGTTGACGACCGCTTTCAACAGCGACTCGCCGGTCTCCTTTTCATGCCGGATCGCAAGGCCCGCGGTGAATGCCGCCGCCGCCAGAATCAGAAAAAGGATGATCGAACCAAATCCTCCACCCGATGGCTGGGCGACCGGCTGAGGCCTACGGCGCGGCGCAGGTGCAGGCTCCTCCTCTTGCACACGCTCATGACTGCGCGATGGCAGCTTATTCGAATCCTCCTTGATCGGCGGGAGGTCATCGTACGGTTTCTCAATCTTCAGGGTCTCCTGCTCTTCATCGGTGAGCGTGAACTCGAAGGAAACATCGCCAAGATGCGCTATCATCCCGGAGCGGAGGGCAATCACCTGCTGGCGGTTGCCATTGAGCTTGATGCCGTTGGTCGATCCAAGGTCACGCAGCTCATAACCGCCTTTCACCCGGTGCATCTCTGCGTGCTTCCCGGAGATCGAACCGCAGTCGATGATGATGTCATTGTCACTACCCCGTCCCAAGTTCACCACCTCGCGGTCTAACTGGAAGCGGTATGGCTGCGGATTGCTCTGTGGAACGGTGATGATGACTCTGGGCATGATATTGCAAACGCGTGGTTCGCATCGTTTCTATCGCAACCCGATCAGAATACGCACACCAAAAATGCACGGAATCCCGGAATGTTTCGCATTGCCACCCCCCGCCCCATCTGCTCTTCTTCCCTTGCTATGGCAAATGCTACCAACGTCCTCTCCACTGGAATCGAAATTGTCGGCTCCATCCGTTTCTCCAACGACATGATCATCGATGGAAAAATCGAAGGTGAAATCAACTCGGACAAGGGCAAGGTCACCATCGGCGAAAACGCCCAAGTGAAAGGCGATGTCACCGCCGGCGAAGTCAAAGTCTACGGCAATGTCGAAGGCAAAATCACTTCCCAGCGCTGCGAGCTGAAGGACAAATCCAAAATCAACGGCGACATCAAATCCAAGGTATTCTCCATGGAAGAAGGCGCCCAACTCACCGGCCGCACCGAAATCGGCGGATAATCCGTTTCCATCTCATTTTCCAAAGGCGAGCCACTAGGCTCGCCTTTTTTTATTTCCTCTTCCTTGGGAGTTAAACGTTTCAGAACGGATCGTCGTCGCTCACCCATTCGTTACCGACATTCCATTCCTCCACCATTTCCTTCGGAAAATCGTCAAGGAACCTCGAAGGCCTGCATAGAATGTCCCCCGTGTAACTTTTCGGATTCAGCATCGGGTAACTGAGATACAACTCATCCTTCGCCCGCGTCAGCGCCACGTAAAATAGCCGCCGCTCCTCCTCGAACGCAGCTTCATCGTCCGCTTCTAGGATACGGCCATTAGGAAACTGCCCGTCCACCAGCCAGATCAGAAACACGACCTTCCACTCCAGACCCTTCGCCTGGTGGATCGATGACAGAGTTACCTTGTCCTCATCTCGTTCGGACTTGTCTCCGGTCGGCTCGCCATCCGTGGTGCTCATCAGCGAGAGCTGCGCCAGGAATTCCAGCACATCCTCGAACGCCGTGCCATACTGGACCAGTTGCTCGATGTCAGCCCGCCGCGCCTCGTAATTGTCGAAGCTCTCCTTCAGGTAGTCGTCGTAAACCCCTTCCAGCACGCTGAAAATCATTTCCGAAGGGGTCGCAAAGACCCCGTCCGGATTCAGCTCATCGAGCGTGTAGCATAGCTGCTCCCAATGCTTCACCGCCTTCTTCGGCAGCGGATAGCCGATGAAAACTTCTGACCACTTTTCCGGTGGTTCGGGATTTCCGCAAACCGGATCGCGCAACCACTTCTGCCAGATCTTCTCGGATGTCCCCGGCCCGCAGCCCGGCAGCATCTGCACCATGCGCTTGAAACTCACCTCGTCTTTGCGGTTCGTCACGAAACGCAGAAACGCCGCGACATCCTTGATGTGCGCCTGCTCGAAGAAACGCAGCCCGCTGGTGATCGCAAACGGGATCCCCCGCCGCGTTAGTTCCATCTGAATCTCCAGGCTCTGGAAATGCGCCCGATAAAGCACCGCCATCTCGGAAAGCTCGATTCCCTCCTCGTCGCGCAGCTCCAGCATTCGTTGCGCGACGAACATCGCCTGGGAAGCAGGATCTTCCACCGCCACCAAGGCAGGCTTCGCCCCCACTTCTGCCCGCGACGAACGCAGGTTCTTTTCAAAGCGCATCTTGTTTGCCGAGATCGCCGCATTCGAGAGATCGAGAATCTCCGGCACGCTCCGGTAATTCGTCTCAATCGTATGCACCACCGAATCCGGATAACGCTTCTGGAAATTCAAAATGTGATCCACCTCTGCCCCGCGCCACGAGTAGATCGATTGCGAATCATCCCCCACCGCCATCAGGCTATTAGACTCACCCGCCAGCAGGTCGATCAACTCGCTCTGCACCGAGTTTGTATCCTGATACTCGTCCACTAGGATGTTACTGAAACGCTTCTGATAGATCGCCAACACATCCGGATGGTTTTTGAAAAGCTCCACCGCCATCACCAGCATGTCATCGAAATCCAGCGAGTTTGTATCGCGCTTCTTTTTCGTGAAACCTGCCTGAACCTTTTCCAGCTCCTCCTCCCAATCGCCGAAATACGGATACCTCTCGCGCAACACCTCTTGCAGCGTCACCCCGGTATTCGCCATCAGGCTGAACATCGAGATCAGCACATCCGCCTTCGGAAAACGCCGTTGCTTGGTATCGATATTACACGCCGCCACCACTCCGCTCATCAGCGACTTCTGATCATCCCGGTCGAGGATCGAGAATGACTTGGTGAACCCGATCTCCTCCGCGTGCCTGCGCAGAATGCGGTTACAGATCGAGTGGAAGGTCCCCGCCCAGAGATCCGAAACGTCACCCGCCACCAGCGTCCTCACACGCTCCACCATCTCGCGCGCCGCCTTGTTGGTGAATGTCAGCAGGAGGATGTTACGCGCATTCTCCCCACGATCCAGCAGCCAGGAAACCCGATACGTCAGGGTCCGAGTTTTTCCGGATCCAGCTCCCGCGATCACCAACGCCTTGCCCGGCGGCGAAGTCACCGCACGGAACTGCTCCTCGTTGAGCTCCTTCTCGTAGTCGATCCCGGAAGCCGATACCGGCTTCGATCGCTGCAGTTTGTATTCACGCGCCATGGTGTGCCGCAGCCTTCCATGGCTCTGGGGAAACGTCCAACCAACTTCTATGGGAATGCATCACCCCAATCCGGACTCGACATGCGCCCGCGCCTCATCCTGGGACTCTCCGGCATCCACCCGCTTCACGTAACTCATGTATTTCTTAAGTTCGGATTTCACCACAGGCAGCAGCAGGAAAACACCGATCAGGTTCGGGAAACACATTCCCAGCAGGCCTGCGTCGGAGAAATCGATCACGTTGCCGGGAGCCATCGCCGCACCGATGACGACCACCAAGCAGAACAGCAGCTTGTAGGTGATGTCCGCTGCTCTCGATTTCCCGAACAGGAATTTCCAAGACTGCAATCCATAGTAGGACCAGGAGATCAGCGTCGACAGTGCGAAGAGCACGACGGCCACGGAAAGCACGTATTTAAACCATGGGATCACCGAGGAGAAGGACTCGGAGGTGATCGTGATCCCGTCCTTGCCGGTATGGAGATAATCGCCCGTGCAGATGATCACTAGCGCGGTCATCGTGCAGATCACCACAGTATCAATGAAGGGTTCCAAGAGCGCGACCAGACCCTCGCTCGCTGGGAAACGCGTTTTCACCGCAGCATGGGCAATAGGAGCTGAGCCCACCCCCGCTTCGTTCGAGAACACCGCCCGCTGGATGCCGATCAGCATCGTGCCGATCGCCCCGCCTGCCATCGCCTCTCCCGAGAACGCACTGCTGAAAATCAAACCGAAGGTCGAAAAGATTTTGTCCCAGTGCTCAAAGATCACCACCAGACATCCGACCACGTAGGTGACTGTCATAAATGGCACCAATTTCGATGTCACCTTGCCGATTCGCGCGATGCCGCCGATGATCACCATGCCCACCAGAAACGCCACGATGACTCCGAACACCCAACGGTTTTCCCCGAAAAATCCTGCCTCACCTCCGGTCACGTTCACAAGCTGGGAGGTCGCTTGGTTGATCTGAAACATGTTCCCGCCACCGAACGCCCCGCCGATGCACAGGATCGAGAAAATCACCGCCAAGGTCTTGCCCAGTGGAGCCAGTCCCCTTTCCGCAAGCCCATGGCTCAGATAGAGCATCGGCCCGCCCATCACCTTGCCCTCTTTGTCGATCTTCCGGTATTTTACCCCCAAGGTGCATTCCGCAAACTTGCTGGTCATGCCAAGCAGACCCAACAGCACGATCCAGAACGCCGCACCCGGCCCGCCCTTGTTGATCGCTATCGCCACACCCGCGATATTTCCCAGCCCCACCGTCGCCGAAACGGCCGATGCCAGTGCTTGGAAATGCGGGATCTCCCCGGGATCCGAAGAACTCGAGTATTTCCCCCGCACCGTCCTCAGCGCGAGGCCGAACGACCTCAAGTTCACGAACTTGAAGGTCAAAGTAAGAATCACCGCGCTGCCACCCAACCACAGCAGGATGAACGGGACACTGAGCAATGGCTTGCCGTCTGCGTTGAGCTCCTTGCTGTTGTAAACCTTGAAGAATACGATCGTATTCACCGCATCCGTCAGCGGCGCGAAGGCATCGTTGATCTTTTCATCGACGGTTTTCTCCGTTTTGACCGGTTCATCCACCGAAGCGTCCTGCGCGTTGCAGAATCCTCCGATCAGAAGAAACACAGTGAAAAGGATCAGCGATAGGGATTTCGATGCGCTAAGAATCATGTTGCAGCAGGCTGGCAATCCCTGTGCCACCCTGCAAGCAACAATCCCCGCCTCCCAAAATGGTGCACGAAATGCAGGGAGTAAATTTTCATATTTCGTTGGATTTCAGTGAAATACGATCCAAGCTCCACTGTTACTTAAATATCCAAATCCATGTCAACCCAACGCCAACACGCGCCGTTCATCACCGCAGTCCTCGGACTCATCTTATCGGCAGCAGTGTGCGCCGAGCCCATCCGCACCGTCACTTGGAACATGGAATGGTTCCCCGGAGGCCGCCCCTACGCATCAAAGGAAGAGCGTGCCGACCAAACAAAAGGAGCGGTGAAAATCATCGAAAAACTCGCCCCGCAGATCCTTCTCGCGCAGGAGCTCACTTATGAAAAAGCCTTTGTCGATCTAGTAAAAGAAGTCCCCGGCATGAAAGTCGATGTCTTCAGCAAATTCCTCGATCCACAAACCGGCAAGCCCGGTCCGCAGCAATGCGCCATCGCCTCCACCCTTAAAGCGAACTCCGCATGGTTCGAGGATTTCGCCCCTACCGAAAATCTCCCCAACCTCCGCCGCGGCTTCGCTTTCGCCGCCCTTGAGCATCCCGACGGCGGGCTCATGATGGTCTACTCCGTCCATCTGAAGAGCAACCGCGGCAGCGAAACTCCCGAAGGCGAGCAGGATGTCGCCAATACCCGCGCCGAATCCGTCAAGCAGCTCATTGCCCACAAAGCCGCCATGGAGAAAAAATTCGCCGGTGAGGAAATCGTTGGCTGGCTCATCGCTGGTGACTTCAACACCAACGACGACGGCCAGTTCACCAAGTGCACCGTGGTCAAGGATCTCGTCGCCGCTGGCTTCCACAACACTTGGGACGAAACCCCCAAGGAACAACGCCTCACATGGCGCAACGACCCCAAGGACACGCGCTTCAAGCCGACCACCTTCGACTACATGATGACCATCGGCTTCAAAGAGAAGCAGGCAAAGGCTTTTACGGATGTGCCGCTCGATATCTCCGACCACCTTCCCGTCATGCTTCTTCTCGAGAAGTAAGATCGCTGTGTTTCACCCGAAGCTCTTGCACAGCCAGGAATCGATCGCCTCGATGATCTGGGGATAACTGCGCTCGCTGAATGCATGCCCTTCACCGGGTATTTCAATCAGTTCCTTCATGCATGTGGCAGCCGCGAATGCATCGCGGCTGTCTGCCACGGGAACCACGTCATCATCCGTCCCGTGGATCAGCAACCACGGCTGCACCACCTCCGCCGCAGCATCCAGCACATCACCTATCCCGCGCATGTCGTTAGAGAATGTCGAGGAAAGCGGGCAACCTTCTTCGCCCCACATGTTGCCCTCTCCGGGCGTCACGTCACCGAATTCCCTCTCTAGGAAATCCGCTGTCCGCACCATCCCCGCCAGCGATACCAAGGTCTGCAGTGACATGCGTTTCTTCGCCGTCAGCACACCTACCGCCGCCCCCATGCTGTGACCGATGTAGGCAATTCTCTTTTCCTGCGGAACCGTCTTCATCACCGCCGCCAGATCCTCCATCTCCTTGGTAATCGTGGAGTCTTCGAAAGACCCGCCCGACTCTCCGTTGCCCGAAAACGAGAAACGCAAACAAGGCCACCCTTTCGCGGCGAGCCCGTCGGCTACCGCTTTAAGCAGCGGCCTGTCTTTGTTCCCTGTCACCCCGTGACCCAAAATCACGAGCGCATCCATCCTCGTACCACCATGGAATGCCACGTCGAGCATCTCCCCCTGTTCGTTCACTATCCCGCGCATTACATTCATAAATTCAGTGTTCCGATCTCCCCTTGAAAGTTAGCTCCGCGACCGCCGATTTATCCAAACCGCCGAGATCCAGACCGATCAATTTCCGATACTGCTTTTCCGTAGCATCCGATAGCGGCACCTTCACCCCTGCGCTCTTCGCAAGGTCATTCGCAATTCCGCTGTCCTTCGCCGCATGGGCCGCTGAGAAAAAGCAATCATGGTCGCGCAACACCATGTCTTCCGCGTCGGTCTCCAGCACCCGCGAGTTCGCCCCTGTCTGGGAAAACACCTCCCGCAGTAGATCCAGATCGATCCCGAGCGCCTCTCCCAGCCCGAGCCCTTCAGCCAGCCCCGCTGTATTGATATTCATCACCATATTCACCAGCGCTTTGATCTTTGCTGCATTGCCCACCGGGCCCACGAATTTCAGCGACGCAGAAATATCTTTAAGCAGCCCCTCGTTTTCCGAAAACACCGACTCTTCTCCTCCGACCATCAGATAGAGCGTTCCCTCTCGTGCTTGGGTGATCGATGACGCCATGCTCGCCGCCAAGGCCTTCGCTCCCGTTTTCTCCGCCGCCGCAGCAGCCTTCTCATGCGATTCCGGACTCACCGTCGCACAGTTGATGAAAACCTTCCCCTCCGCCCCAATCAGCAGCGAATCCTCCCGGTAAAATATCTCCTCCATCGCCGCATCATCCGTCACCACCGTGAAAATCACATCCGCCCCAGCCGTCACATCCGCCAGCGGCCCCACTGCCTTGGCATCCAACTCCCGAGCAATCGCCTCCGCCACCGGCAAATGATGATCATGGATCACCGCCACATCATACCCCAAGTCATGCAACCGCCTCGCCATGTTCGAACCCATTCTCCCCGCTCCCACAAATCCTATTTTCGGTTTGGTCATACTACCGCCACTTTTCCAGAAGATCCCCCCACCGCAACTGAAAAGGTGACTTCATCGCTACTTGGGATTTAGAATTTCAAATTTAGTGCTTAGAATTTCAAAGACATGGCCGAAATCCTCATCCGCGGTGCCCGCCAGCATCATCTCAAAAACCTCACGGTCACCATCCCCAAGGGGAAACTCACCGTCATCACCGGGCCCTCCGGATCAGGAAAATCCTCGCTCGCCTTCGATACCCTCTACGCCGAGGGCCAGCGCCGCTACGTCGAGTCTCTCTCGGTCTACGCCCGCCAGTTCCTTTCCCAACTCGAAAAACCCGACGTCGATTCTATTGAAGGCCTCAACCCCGCCATCGCCATCGAACAACGCGTCGGCGGCCTATCCCCCCGCTCCACCGTCGCCTCCGCCACAGAAATCTACGACTACCTTCGCATCATCTGGGCCGCCTCTGGCATCCCCCACGATCCCGAAACCGGCGAGGCCATGACCCGCATGGGTCCTGCCGAAATCATCACCGAACTCTCCTCCCAACCCGAAGGCTCCAAGCTCATCATCCTCGCCGCCGTCCCCAAAGAGGAAAGCGCCGACCCCGAACGCCTGCTCGGTGATCTCCAGCGCCAGGGCTTCATCCGCATCCGCCTCAACGGCGAAATCAAGGAACTCACCGAAATCACTTTCGAGGAAAACGCCTCCTATAAAGTCGAAATCGTCATCGACCGCCTCGTCATCCGCGAAGGCATCACCTCACGCCTCGCCGATTCCATCGAACTCGCCCTCCGCCTCTGCGGTGCCGAAGCCAAAGTCCTGCTCCAGAAACCCGGCGAACCCGACTACCGCGAACTCACCTTCCAAACCTCCTACCGCAACCCTCGCACCGGAGAAATCTTCGGCGACCTCTCCCCCCGCCACTTCTCCTTCAACACCCTAGAAGGCGCCTGCCCCGCTTGCGAAGGACTAGGCTGCAAAATCTGCCACCACCTCCGCCTCCGCAACGAACTCCAACACGTCAAAGTCCACCACAACTCCAGCCTGAAAACTGAAAACTTGCCCCTAGCAAACTCCAGCCTCGGCATCATGGAATTCTGCCAACTCGGCATCTCCGAAGCCAAAGCCTGGATCTTAGAACTAAAATCCGCCCCCCACCCCATCGGCGAACTCGCCGCCGAAGTCGAAAAACGCCTCACCTTCCTCGAAGACGTCGGCCTCGACTACCTCTCCCTCGACCGCTCCTCCGGCACCCTCTCCGGCGGCGAAGTCCAACGCATCAAGCTCGCCACCCAGCTCGGAGCCGGCCTCTCCGGCGTCATCTACGTCCTCGATGAGCCATCCATCGGCCTCCACCCCAGCGATACCGCCCGCCTCATCACCGCCATCACCCGCCTCCGCGACATCGGCAATACGGTGGTCGTCGTAGAACACGACGAGGACATCATCCGCGCCGCCGACCACCTCATCGACATGGGTCCCGGTGCCGGCCCCGAAGGCGGAGAAATCCTAGCCGAAGGCAACCCCCTCATCATCGACAGCCCCACCGGCCGATGGCTGCGCGGAGAAATCCCCCGTTTCACTCCAACCAAATCCAAAATCCAGAATTTACAATCCAAAATCATCATTCAAGGAGCCCGCGAACATAACCTCCAGAACCTCACCGTAGAAATCCCCCTCCACCAAGTCACCGTTGTCTCCGGCCCCTCCGGCTCCGGCAAATCCACCCTCATCAACGGCATCCTCGCCAAAGCCCTCGGCCAGCACTTCCACAACTCCAAGGAAGAACCCGGCGCCCACGACTCGATCGTCGGCTTCGAGCACATCGAGAAATTCGTCCTCGCCGACCAATCCGCCATCGGCCGCTCCCCCCGCTCAAACCCCGCCACCTTCATCGGAGCCTTCGATCTCATACGCGACCTCTTTTCCAAACTCCCTCTCGCCAAACAACGCGGCTACGGCAAAGGCCGTTTCTCCTTCAATGCCAAAGGTGGCCGCTGCGAACGCTGCCAGGGCAACGGCAAACTCAAGATCGAGATGCACTTCCTCCCCGATGCATGGACCGAATGCCCGGCCTGTCTCGGAAAACGTTTCAACCGCGAAACCCTTGAAATCACCTACAAGGGCAAATCCATTGCCGACATCCTCGATATGTCAGTCGCCGAGGCAAAAGCCCACTTCCGCCCCATCCCCAAGCTCTACCGCCTCCTCCACACCATGGACGAGCTCGGCCTCGGCTACCTTCACCTCGGCCAAGCCGGAAACACCCTCTCAGGCGGCGAATCCCAACGCCTCAAACTCGCCCTCGAAATCTCCAAACCCACCTCTCCCCACACCCTCTACCTCTTCGATGAACCCACCACGGGGCTTCACTTCGGCGATGTCGAAAAACTCCTAACAGCCATCTTCCACCTCCGCGATGCCGGCCATTCCATCCTCATCATCGAGCACCATCCCGATGTC
The DNA here is from genome assembly GCA_039978775.1 of Luteolibacter sp. Taxonomy (GTDB): domain Bacteria; phylum Verrucomicrobiota; class Verrucomicrobiia; order Verrucomicrobiales; family Akkermansiaceae; genus Luteolibacter. The sequence continues at coordinate 297,680 of JBDWAR010000010.1, forward strand.
ATCGCCACCGCCGACCACCTGATCCAACTAGGACCCGGCGGCGGCAAAAACGGCGGCAATCTGATAACCTGAGTGCAGTGCGCCTACGGATGCAGCTCCTGCGCAGGCACATCCTCCTCACCCTCCGCCTCGATCTCATGCGGCTTGGGTGGTTTCGCACCCTCGATGAATTCGTAATGATCTAGGCCTTCGAAGAACCCTTCCAGACCTTTCCCTTTCGCATGGTATAGCCTCGGCCGCTCGACCAACTGCTTCAGCACCCGGTCGGCATCACCTGCCAAGGCCGAAAGATTCCTGCCTCGCACCGCAGCACTATCATTGCCGTAGGTGCCGTAATAGAAAATCCGCGCGGGATCGATTCCCCACCGATGTTCCAGATATCTCAGCGCCACATCCTTGCCGCTGCGGATCGGGATCACATCCACATACGCCCGCGCCGTGACGATCACTTTCGCGGAAAGCCCTTTTTCCCTGAGCGTCCTCTGCAGTTTCAGGCGAGACTTCGCACGGTTCGAATCCATCAGATAGGACACCTTGAACTGATGTTGGAACTGCTCTTCCTGCAGCGTCAGTCCATCGATCTCGGAAAACGCTTCGATCACCTGATCCCTCTTCCACCTTGTCGCAATCTGGGTGCGCCATTTCTCATCGAGAACTCCTGTCTCTCCGTAACGGATTTCCGCTCCGAGACCCGAGATTACGAATCCTGGCTCCGGCATGCCGCAGCGCTTGATGACCTCCCACGCCTCGTCAAAGGACAGCCCGGTCGCGATCCCGAAGCCCATCGGCTTGTCCGTGAAAAGCTGCCTCCAGCGCTCCACTAGTTCCTCCGGCTCGTCTTCGATACGGGGAAGAAGATCCATCACCACCCAGCTCTCGCGCTCAACCAAGGATCCGCGCGACTTGCTGCCACGTTTTTTTGGCTGTGTGGGAAGCAACTTGAATACCTCCCCTAGGTAGGTATTCACGTGCGCCTCCCATGCATAGTTCTTGCGCACCTCTGCATGCCCCGTTTCGGAAAGTTTTTTGTGTTTCTTCGGATCAGAAAGGATCGCCGCGATCGCATTACCCATTTCCTCATCGTTCAGAGGATCGACCAGAGTCCCGTTCTTGCAGTTCGCGATAATGTCGCGCGGCCCTCCGTCATGCGTTGCCACCAGCGGCAATCCCGCCGCCGCAGCTTCAAGCAATGTCAGGCCGAAAGGCTCGGTGAAGGCAGGGTTCACAAACACCCCTTTCCTCTCCGATGCCCAGCGATAAAAACCCGCCACCTCGGGTGCCAGATGCTTCTTCGGATACGCCGCAACTCCATACAAATTCGCATCGTCAAAGGTCCGCAGCAGTTCCATCCACACTTTCCGCGTCCCCGGCGGCAGCTTGTCGAGCTTGTCCCGGTTCCCTCCGATCACGATCAGGTTCGCGTTATTCCTCAGCCATTCATTTCCCGCAAATGCCCTGACCAAGCCGGGAAGATTTTTCCTCTCGTCCGCACGGGCAATCGTCAGCACCGCGGGCTTCGAAGGATCTTCCAAAAAGGGTGCGATCTTCGCATCGATCGCCGCCGCCATCTCCGCATTCTCCGGCCCGTCGAACCTAGAAAGATCCACCCCCGGCGGAATCACCCGCATCCGGCTTTCCGAGTGCTGATCGTAAAGCGCATACTGCTCATCCACCTCCTGCCGCGTGCTCGTGCAGACCATGCTCGCGGCATCCAGGCTCATCTCCTCCGCCTCGATGCGTGCACCGAGATTGTAGCGCTTTTCCATTTCCTTGGAGTCCACCCCCCCCTCGACCAGCCGCTGCCGTTTCACACGACCCAGCGAGTGCCCGGTGAAAACAAAAGGACAACCCAGCACCGCTGCGATCTGCCGGCCCACATATCCGGCATCCGCGTAATGCGCATGGATCAGATCCGGCACCCGCTTCTCACGCCTCAGATAGGTCAGCGTGCCATCGATGAATGCATCCAGATGCCTCCAGACAATCTCCTTACGCAGATATCGCCGCGGCCCTGCCTCGATCCGGATGATGTCCGCATTCTTGGCCAACACCTCCCGCGCCTGTGCATAGTCATCGGAAAGCTTCGGATCAAACACCCGCCTGGTGAGCAACGAGACCCGCTTCACCCGATCGTCCTTCGCCAAGGCTTTCACCAGCTCCAGTACGTAGAGGCATTGCCCCCCCGTATCGGGATCCCGGCCCAGCTCCATGTTCTCTCCACGGATCAACCCGTGTATCGAAATATGCAGTATGTCGATCTTGCGTGGCTTCTTGGTATCGGTTGAATCGGTTTTCTCGCTCATAAATTTTTGGCCATCGCCTCAGCTCAGCACGCCGTAGTGCCTCAATCCCTCCATCGTCCCCGCCGCACATTTCCCCTTCGCCCGGAAAAATTCAGCCCCTTCCAGCTCCTCGACCAACTCCGGCGAAACATTGCCCGGCGCAACCCCGCGCACCCCCTCGAGCAGGAACATCGAGGAATCATTCCCGGAATCACCGGCCACCACGACCTCATCCAGACCCACCCCCAGATGCTTGCAGAGCCAAGCGATCGCATTGCCCTTGTTCGCCGCCATCGGTAGCACATCGAGATCGCGCGCGGTCGAATAAATCACCTGCGCAGCAAGCCCCTCCATCGCCAACTCCCGCCTCAATTGCTCGATATCTTCGTTCGATTTATCCTCCCAGAACCAACTGCTCTTCCACTCATGCTGATGTTCCGGCGGCTGCTCCCTGATGCCAGGCTGCCGCAAAACTAACTCCCTCACCCTCGCCAGATCCCATCCCACATTCAATAACTCCGCAAACCCCTCCAACATTTCCCCTACGGCAACGTCGTAAATCATCGTTCCCACTCCCGTGGTGTAGAAATCCGGCTCCGGCATCCCGCAAAGTCCGATCTCCCGCTGCGCATCCTCATGCAACCGGCCGGTGCTATAAACCAATATCGGCCGATCTTCAGTGCGGCTCCACGCTTCCACGAAATCCGCCGTATGCTCGGGTTCGCCCAACAAAGTCCCATCGAGATCGGAACAAAACAGCCGGACTTTCTTTTTTTCTGACATCGCCACGTATGCTAACACGCCGCGAAAACCCCGCAAGCGATTCTCCACCCCCCGATTCCCATCTTCTTCCTCTTCCTTGGAGTTTAAAATTTGAAGTTTAAAGTTTTGAAGCACAGCCTCCCCTCATGTCCGCCCCTACACCCATGATGGCCCAATACCTCGCCATGAGGAAAAGCCTGCCCGCCGACATCATCCTCTTCTACCGCCTCGGCGATTTCTACGAAATGTTCTTTGAGGATGCCAAAAACGCCGCCCCCATCATGAACGTCGCCCTCACCAAACGCGGCGGCACCCCCATGTGCGGCGTCCCTTACCACGCTGCCCAGAACTACATCGCTAGGCTCCTCAAAGCCGGCAAACGCGTTGCCATCGCCGAGCAAACCTCCACCCCCATCCCCGGGAAACTCGTCGAACGCGAAATCGCCCGCATCCTCTCCCCCGGCTCTATCGACGACCTCACCCTCCTCGACGACGAACGCCCCAACTACCTCGCCGCCCTCTCCAAAACCGGCAAATGCTACGGCCTCGCCGCCATCGACCACACCACCGGAGAATTCATCATCGCGGAGTTCACCGATCCCGCCCAGCTCCTCGACGAGCTCGCCCGCCTCTCCCCCTCGGAAATCATCATCCCCGACCACCAGATCGCCGATTTCTCGGAAAACCATCCCCACGCCCTCCCCTACGATGGCTACACCTTCCTCCCGGAACACGCGGTCGACCTCCTGAAATCCCACTACAACATCCACTCCCTCGATGGCTTCGGCTGTGCCGACCTCCACGCCGCATCCGCCGCCGCCGGTGCCGCCCTCCACTACCTCGCCACCCAACTCCGCCGCCCCTGCGAACACCTCCTCCCCCCTCGCCTGTTAGAAAACGACCAACACGTCCTCATCGACGCCGCCTCCCAGCGCAACCTCGACCTCATCGACTCCCGCTCCGGGAAAAACCACACCCTCCTCGCCGTCCTCGACCGCACCCAGACACCTATGGGCGGCCGTCTCCTCCGCAGCTGGCTCCTCCACCCCCTCCGCGACCTCGAAACTCTCACCGCCCGCCAAAACACCATCGCCTCCCTCCTCGCCGAGCCCTTCCTCCTCTCCAAAGCCCGCGAATCCCTCAAAAACATCCGCGACATCGAGCGCACCACCTCCCGCCTCTCCCAAAACTCCGGCAACCCCCGCGACCTCCAATCCCTCTCCCTCTCCCTCCAAAGCATCCCCCCTCTAAAAGAGGATCTCTCTTCCCTGAAAACTGAAAACTTCCAACTAGCACACTTGGAAAACCTCCACCCCCTCCCAGAACTCACCCAATACCTAGAAACCGCTCTGAGCGAAGAACCCCCCGCCCAAATCAAAGACGGCAACATCATCCGGGACGGCCATTCCCCCGAACTCGACGAACTCCGCGCCGCCTCCCGCTCCGGCAAAGACTGGATCGCCCGCCTCCAGGCAGACGAACGCAAACGCACCGGCATCGACTCCCTCAAAATCAAATTCAACAACGTCTTCGGCTACTTCATCGAAATCACTAAAACCCACATCGACAAAGTCCCCGACGATTACACGAGGAAACAGACCATGGCCAACGCCGAGCGCTACATCACGCCCGCGCTCAAGGAAATGGAAAACAAAGTCCTCGGTGCCGAGGAACGCTCCAAACAACTCGAATACGAACTCTTTCTCGGCCTCCGCCAAAAAGTCGTCGAGCACCTCCAGCAACTCCAGGAAACCGCCGCCGCCATTGCCGAAATCGATACCCTCTGCGCCCTCGCCGAGACCGCCCAACTCCACCGCCACACCCGCCCCACCCTCACTCACGGCACCGAACTCATCATCTCCAACGGCCGCCACCCTGTCCTCGAGCAAACCCTCACCGACACCAAATTCGTCCCCAACGATACCGAACTCCTCCCCGAGTCGAGCCGCCTGCAGATCCTCACCGGCCCCAACATGGCCGGTAAATCCACCTATATCCGCCAGCTCGCCCTCATCACCCTGATGGCACAGATCGGCGCCTACGTCCCCGCGGACTCCGCCACCATCGGCCTCACCGACCGCATCTTCTGCCGCGTCGGCGCCAGCGACGACCTCTCACGCGGCCAATCCACCTTCATGGTCGAGATGTCGGAAACCGCCCTCATCCTCAACCACGCCACCGAGAAATCCCTGGTCATTCTCGACGAAATTGGTCGCGGCACCGCCACCTTCGACGGCCTCTCCATCGCCTGGGCCGTCGCCGAGCACCTCCACGACGAAACCCAGTGCCGCACCCTCTTCGCCACCCACTACCACGAGCTCACCGACCTCGCCAACACCCGCGAAGCCGTCGTCAACTGCAACGTCGCCGTCCGCGAGTGGAACGAGGAAATCATCTTCCTCCACAAAATCCTCCCCGGCTCCGCCGACAAATCCTACGGCATCCAGGTCGCCCGCCTAGCCGGCCTCCCCAAACCCGTCCTAGAACGCGCCAAATCCATTTTGAGCCATCTCGAAATGAACTCCACCAAACCCGCTGCCAAAGACAAACACCCAAAACCCAAAACCACCAAACTCGAAGATTCCATGCCGGAGGCAAACTCCCCGCAGATGAATCTCTTTGATTTTTAGAGCAACGGAGCGCTGCCTTCAGGCGGCGACTCTTCTGCCGAGCTCCGTTGCTCACCTCGGCCGCTCAAACAAAGCCAATTCACCCCAGCTCGATCCTTTCACGGATCTCTGAGCATTATCTTATTTTGGCGCAGCAACCCGATCGTTCTACGATTCTTACTTCACGGTCATTCATTGCCGTCACTTCTCCCTAACCCAGCTCAACCAATTTTAGCGTGGGCACTAAGGGTCGATTTTGCTTCCCAACTGTTAAAATTCACTCACGGTCTAGGGGTCATTTCAAATGATCTAATAGACATATTACCCCAAACTCCCCACCGACAAATGAAACATTTGGTAATTCCCTCCGTCGCCATACTCGCCTCGAGTATCGTCTCCACCAATGGTGATGATCTTCCCTCACCCTTCCCACCGGAGGTCACTCCCGTCCCTTTCTACCCCACCAACATCAGCGGTGATGGCACCACCGTCATAGGAAATGCCGTCCAGGATAACATCTGGATCATGGACAACTTCCTTAGCAGCCTGACAATTGGCCCATACTACAATGCGCCCTTCTGGACCATGCAGACCGGCACCTCCGACCTCTTCCCCATTCTTCCTGCCGATGCCTACAATTTTAGGAGCAATGGCATCAGCCAGGACGGCCGTTTTGTCGGCGGCACCTTCACCGACAATCAGACATGGTCTAACTACAGCTTCATCCTAGACCGCAACAATCCTGGTGACCTCTTCATATCCCATGCAGGTCTCAGCATCAGCGATATCAGCGACAACGGTCTTTCCTACGTCGGCCACGACTTCCAACTTGGGGCCGTCTGGAACCCCAATATCGTCTCCGGCACCCCCACTGCTCTAGGCGGGATTCCCAACGAATCTTCTAATTTCACCGAAGTTGAGGCCATGGATGGCGCTGGCACCAGAGCCGCAGGAACACAGTATAACAACAACAACTCTCAAGCAGTCTATTGGAACCTTTCCGGAGAAAATCCTTCTGCCATCGCCATACCATTCCAGTCCACCGGCCCCGGGACATACACCTATTCCTCGGATATCAGCCGCAACGGCAACTTCATCGTCGGCCAGCAAGAATACGACACCCTACAACCAGGTTCGGTTGGCTTGGGTTCAGTCATTTTGAGCAACAACCTTCCTTTCCTCTACACCGTCGGCGGAGACATCGTGGATATCCCGGTCAGCAACGGCTACGCCAGCGGAGTCAGCAATACCGGCCGCGTGGTCGGCTCCACCAGATTTAAACGGGCAATAACCGCCGTGCTGAGCACCAACCTAGATGCACCGATCCAGGAAACGCCCGAAGCCCCCATTGAAGGAGCCTTTATCTACGATCAGGTTGCCGGAGCTCGTTCCATTAACCAATGGCTTGCCGATAGCGGCGTCGAAATCGGCCCGGTCTTCTTCGCCACCGCCGAAGCTATCAGCGAAGATGGAACCGTCGTTGTCGGCAGATTTGATGACGAGCTCATCGAATTTGGAACCATCGATATGGAAGAAATCCCCTACTACGGCTACATCGCCCGCGAAGGTAGCGGCGTCATCAACCCCGATGAATTCATTCCGACCTTGGAAACCGAAATCGTCCCCCTTGTCGAAAACCTTTTCAACCTGACCCTCAACGGCGCCCACCACGTCCCTCTCCAGATGATGGGCTCCCAACGCCACGCTTGGATCATCGGTGACTACGCTCGCAACGATCGTTTCGATTCAGACTCATCGCTCTTCGAAGCCGGCTTCGCCACCGACCTCATGGACAACCAACTGGTCGCAGGCATCGGCTTCGGCCAAAGCTGGATCGATCAGGATCTCGCCTTTGGCGGCGACTCGGGCATCCACGGCCAATACATTCTCGGTGAGCTCAGCTACCGCCCCACCGGTAACCCTTTCATCTACACCCTCACAGGTATCCTCGGTGACTGGAGCGCGGATATCGACCGGAACTACATCAACGGTGCCATGATCGACACCTCTTACGGCGACACTGATGTCACCGCCGCCGCCCTGCGTATGCGCGTCGATTGGCTGGATGCCTTGTCATTCCAAGGCTTCGGCATCACCCCGAAAATTCAATACACCATCGCACATACAGAAGTCGATGGTTACACCGAAACCGGAGGTGGATTCCCCGCGACTTTCAACACTCAGGATAGCACCTCCCATGAGATTCGTTACGGCGTATCTGCCGCACGCCCCCTTCTCAATGACAAAGCCCTGCTCCGCCTCCGTCTCGAAGGCATCCATCGTTTCGATGACAGCAATTCCAACGCCAGCGGGCAGGTCGTCGGGCTCTTCCCCTTCAGCACCTCGGGTCAAACGATCAAAAGGAACTCTCTCCTGTTCGGTGTCGATTTCGACTACAACATCTGCCAGGACCTAACGCTCACCAGCAGCCTCTCCACCGCCACGAGTGCACAGGAACCGGTCTTAGGCGCCTCCCTCGGCCTCAGGAAATCGTTCTGAGCCCCTCATTTATCTCGATTCAAGCCCGGATGCCTCTCCTTATGGCCTCCGGGCTTTTTCGTATCCCGTCGCCGGCTCGACGGCCTCCCCATGTCTCCTTTGGAGCCTTCTTCGGCTAGTCCGATATCTTCTGGCACGGCATTCAGGCCGAGCGCGATTTCCGTGCCCTGGCCAAGGACAGGAAAAAGCTCACCGCCTCCATCACCCCGGCCGCACAGCTGATTGCTTAGACGGAGTGGGTCAGGCACCCGCTTCCGTCTCCAGGATCGCTAGAGTCGTCTTCAACACGGTGTCGGGGTTCAGGGAGATGCTGTCGATGCCCTGCTCGACGAGGAACTGGGCGAACTCCGGGTAGTCGCTCGGAGCTTGGCCGCAGATGCCGATCTTGCGACCTTTCGCCCGGCAGGTGGCGATGACTTGGGCGATCATTTTTTTCACGGCGGGGTTCCTCTCGTCGAAAATCGGCGCGACGATTTCGCTGTCTCTATCCACCCCCAGGATGAGCTGGGTGAGGTCGTTCGAGCCGATGCTGAAGCCGTCGAAAATCTCCGCGAACTCTTCCGCGAGCACGACGTTCGCCGGGATCTCGCACATGACGTAGATCTCCAGTCCGTTCTCGCCGCGCTTGAGGCCGTGCTTTTCCATTTCCTCCTGCACCCGCTGGCCTTCGGCGATGGTGCGACAAAACGGGATCATCAGTTTGAGGTTGGTGAGACCCATCTCATCGCGCACCTTTTTCACCGCCCGGCATTCGAGCGCGAAACCCTCCTGATAGCGCGGATGGTAGTAGCGGCTGGCGCCCCGGAATCCGAGCATGGGGTTTTCCTCCTCGGGCTCGTAGGCTTTGCCGCCGATGAGGTTCGCATACTCGTTGGTTTTGAAATCGCTCAGCCTCAGGATCACGTCCTTCGGATAAAAGGCGGCCGCCAGCATCGCCACGCCCTGCGCGAGCTTGTCCACGAAGAACTGCGGCTTGTCGGTGTAGCCCGCAGTCAGGCGCTCGATCTCGGCTTTCGCTAACGCGTCGGCGAGCTTGTCGAACTCGATCAGAGCTAGAGGATGAATCTTGATGTAAGTCGTAACGATGAACTCCATGCGCGCGAGGCCGACCCCGCTGTTCGGGATGAACGACAGGGAAAAAGCTTCCTCGGGATTCGCGAGGTTCATCATCACCTTGGTGCGCGGCTCCGCCAGGGACTTGAGATCCGTGGATTGCACCTCGAAGGACAGCTCGCCTTCATAGACAAAACCCGCGTCACCTTCCGCACAACTCACGGTGACCATCTGGCCGTCTTTGAGCGCCTCGGTGCCGTGTTCCGTGCCGACGATGGCCGGCACACCGAGCTCGCGACTGACGATCGCCGCATGGCAGGTGCGTCCGCCGCGATTGGTGATGATCGCCGCGGCCTTTTTCATGATCGGCTGCCAATCGGGATCGGTCTTGTCGGTGACCAGCACCTCGCCCTGCTGGAATTGCCCGATGTGCGCGGCGCTTTGGATCACACGGACTTTTCCCGTCGCGATCTTCTCGCCGACGCTGCGGCCGCTGGCCAGCACCTTGCTGCGCTTGCCGAGCTGATAGGTTTCCAGCACGTCGGGATTTTTCCGCGACTGCACCGTCTCCGGCCGCGCCTGCACGATGAAAAGATCGCCCGTATTGCCGTCCTTCGCCCATTCCAGATCCATCGGCGCGTGCTCGCCGCGCTTCGCCGAGTAATGTTCCTCGACGATGCAGCCCCAGCGCGCGAGCTGCAGCACCTCGTCGTCGGTGAGCGCGAGCTTCGCCCGGTCGGCTGGCGCAACCGGCACGTTTTTCACCATCTTGCCGCCGCCGCTGTCGTAGATGAGCTTGAACTCCTTGCTCCCCACGGTCTTCTGCAGAATGGGTCGATGACCAGTCTTCAGGGTTGTTTTGAAAACCGTGTATTCATCCGGCGTCACGGACCCTTGCACCACGTTTTCGCCCAGCCCATAGGCCGCGCTGATGAGCACCGCGTCGCGAAAACCCGACTCGGTATCGATCGTGAACATCACTCCCGAGCAGGCGAGATCCGAGCGCACCATGCGCTGCACGCCGATGCTCAAGGCGACTTTGAAATGGTCGAACTCCTTGTCCACGCGGTAGCTGATCGCTCGGTCGGTGAAGAGCGAGGCGAAGCAGCGCCGGCAGGTCTCCAGCAGCGCGGAGATGCCCTGCACGTTGAGATAGGTTTCCTGCTGCCCGGCAAAACTCGCGTCCGGCAAATCCTCCGCCGTGGCCGACGAGCGCACCGCCACATCCAGCGGCACCCCGGCCTCTCCCTGCAATTTCGCGTAGGCCTCGCCGATGAGCTTTTGCAAATCCTCCGGAACCGGCGCGCTACGGATCGCCTCCCGCACCGCGTGGCCGCGCTGGCTGAGGTTCGCCATGTCGTGGGTGTCGAGATCAGCCAGCGTGGTGCGAATGAACTCATCGAGCTTCGCCTCGCGGATGAAATAGCGATAGGCATCCGCCGTGATCGCAAAGCCGTCGGGCACTTTGACGCCCTTGCCCGCCAGTTCGCGCACCATCTCGCCGAGCGACGCATTTTTTCCTCCGACCAGCGGCACGTCCGCGATGGTGGTGTCGGCGAACCATTTGATGAAAGCGTGGGAATCGGAGGTTTTCATGGGGAGTTTTTGTCAGGGGGTATATTAACAGATTCGCGGCAGTTGTTCACCGCTCAAAAGGTCGAGCACGCGGGCGACACCAAGGCGGTTTTTAAGCGTCACCAGACCCGGGGTTCTATCGCTCACCGTGCCGATGCAGCAGGCTTCGTCTCCGAGGATTTCCAGCGCGCGTGGCAGGTCGGAGGGCGGAAGGAACGCGATGAAACGGCCTTCGTTCGCCACGTAGAGAGGATCGAGGCCTAACAATTCGCATGCACCGCGCACATCGTCGCGGACGGGAACCACGCTTTCATCGATGTCCACCTGGACGCCGGCGGCCATCGCGATCTCGTTCAAGCCACTGGCGAGACCGCCGCGCGTAAGGTCGCGCAAGCAGTGGATTTCCAAACCCTCTTCTAGCAGCGCCAGCACCGGCGCGGCTAGCGGCGCGCAATCGCTTTCGATCGCGCTCTCGAACTGCAGGCCTTCACGCACCGACATGATCGCCATGCCGTGACGACCCACGTCGCCGCTGAGCAGCACCATATCGCCCGGAACGACCTTCGCCGGGGCGGGCGCGGCATTGTGTTCGATCACGCCGATCCCAGCCGTATTGATGAACAAGCCGTCGCCCTTGCCCTTGTCCACGACCTTGGTATCTCCCGTGACAAGCTGCACACCCGCGGTGGCGGCGGCTTGTTGCATCGACTGAACCACGCGCCGGAGGGTTTCCATCGGCAGACCTTCCTCGATGATGAACCCGACGCTCAACCAGCTCGGGCGCGCGCCGCACATGGCGAGATCGTTGACCGTGCCGTTGACCGCGAGAGTGCCGATATCGCCGCCTGGGAAAAACAAGGGATTCACCACATAGGAATCAGTGGTGAAAGCGATACGCTGGCCACCCACCCCGATCACCGCGCCGTCGTTGCGCTCGTCGAGCAGCGGGTTTCCAAACGCGGGCAGGAACAGGGATTCGATGAGCTCGTTCATGAGCCGCCCGCCGCCGCCATGGGCGAGCAGGACGTTGGGATAGTCCGCCAAGGGCAGCGGACAACTGGTGGAAAATGGAGGGTTCATGATTTCATGGAGGGTTGTGACCGCCGGTAACGATGGTAGGCCGCGCACGCGCCTTCGCTCGACACCATGGTCGCGCCGAGCGGATGTTCCGGGGTGCAGCGGGTGCCGAAGGCCGGGCATTCGGCGGGTTTTTTCGCGCCTTGCAGGATCAGGCCACTGATGCACTCACTTGGGGCCTCGGCATGAGACCCGGCTACGCCGAAACGGCTCTCGGCATCGAACTCCGCATAGGCCTCGGTCAAACCCAGGCCGCTTTGCGCAATCTCACCGATGCCGCGCCACTTGCGGGGCACGATGCGGAACACCTCGCGGATGAGCTGCTGCGCCGGTGTGTTTCCGTCGCGGCTCACGGCTCGCGCGTATTCGTTATCCACTTCCGCCTTTCCCGCCTCGAGCTGGCGGACGCATTGCAGCACGCCCTGGAGGATATCGAGCGGCTCGAAGCCCGTGACCACGATGGGCACCCGGTAGCGGCGGGCAATGGGTTCGTATTCGGTGTAGCCCATAATCACGCAGACATGCCCTGCGGCGAGAAATCCCTGCACGCGGTTGTCCGGCGATGCGAGGATCGCCTCCATCGCCGGAGGGACGAGCACATGGGAAACGAGCAGGGAAAAATTCTTCAGCCCGAACTCGCGCGCCTGCGCCACGGCCATCGCGTTGGCTGGCGCGGTGGTTTCGAATCCCACGGCGAAGAACACGACCTCGCGGGTGGGGTTTTCGCGAGCCAGTCGCACCGCATCGAGCGGTGAATACACGATGCGCACATCGCCGCCCTGTGCTTTGACGGAAAACAGATCCCGCTCGCTGCCGGGCACCCGCAGCATATCGCCGAAGGAGCAGAAAATCACCTCCGGCCGCGCCGCGATTTCGAGCGCCTTGTCGATCAGCTCGACCGGCGTGACGCACACCGGACAGCCCGGCCCATGAACCAGTTCCAGCCCCGGCGGCAGCAGCGTATCGAGACCGAATTTCACGATCGCATGCGTCTGGCCACCGCAGACCTCCATCAGCGTCCACGGCCGCGTGGTAACCCGCGCGAGGGTGTCGGCGAGTTTTCGGGTCAGTGCGGCATCGCGGTATTCGTCGAGAAATTTCATGAGGTCGGGTCGCCAGGAGGTTCGGGTTGCAGTTCATCGAGCTCGTCCATTTCGCGCAGGTATTCGAACACCCGCTTGGCTTCGCTTTCATCCACACGGCTGATGGCAACGCCGACATGCACGATCACATAGTCGCCGACCTCCGCCTCCGGCACGAGGACGAGGTTCACTTCTTTGACGATCCCGCCGAAGCTGACGCGGCCGGAACGCTGCAAGGGCTCATCGCCTCCGATGCTGAGCACTTCTCCCGGAATGGCTAAACACATGATGCTGCCTCCTTGGTTAGAATTTGTGATGCCGCCAGCACTTGCCCCAAGGCGATGCCCCCATCGTTGGGCGGCACGCGCTGATGCCAACTGGGTCGGAATCCCTCTTCGCGCAAACGCCGCACGGAGAGCTCGGTAAGGGTCTTATTCTGAAAACAGCCACCGCTGAGTGCCACCCGCTCCAAGCCCGTGACGCGGGCGACGGCGACAATGCCCTCGACGAGCGCATGATGAAACTTCGCCGCGATGATAGTTGGCGGGATCCCCTCGAAAAGATCGCGCAATAGCCCTTGCATCATAGGAGCCCAATCCAGCACCCCGTCGGTTAGATGGATCTCGTATCGTTCGTCGGATGTCGCAGCGGCGAACTCGACATCCATCGCCGCCTGCCCCTCGAAGCCTGCCACCTGACGCAAGTCGAGCAGGGAAGCGACGGCATCGAACAAGCGACCCACGCTGGAAGTTAATGGCGCGTTGACCCCGCGCTCCAGCATTTGCCGCAGCGTCCGAAGTTCGCTTTCGGAAAAGGCGGTGAGGGTCGGCAGATGCTTTAGCGAAAAAGCCTCTTCGCCGAGCCAATCGTAAAGCAAACCCAACGCGGCTCGGCGCGGCTCACGCACGGCCTGCCCTCCACCGGGCAATCGAAACGGTCGAAAGTTCGCGACCCGCTCGAAGCCATTCTCCGTCACTTCCAAAAACTCACCGCCCCAGACCGTGCCATCATCCCCATAGCCCGAACCATCCCACACCACGCCGAGCACGGGTGGCGGCAGCTCGTTTTCCGCCATGCAGGACAGCACATGTGCATGGTGATGCTGCACCGTGATGAGCCGTGCATCCTGTTTCCGGGCAAACTGTGTGGAGAGATAATCCGTATGTGCGTCGGCAGCGATGACATCCGGCCGAACCTGATAGAGATGGGGAAGATCGGCGGCGACACGGCGGAAAGCATCCAGCGCGGCAGCGGTTTCCAAATCCCCGATGTGTTGGCTGAGGTAAACCTGATCACCCACCCCAAGCGCGACGGTGTTCTTCAAATGGGCACCGACGGCGAGGATCACCTTGGGTTCCGGAAGCTGTTTTTTTGGTGCGAGGCTGATCGGCAGCGGGGCAAATCCGCGAGCCCGCCGCAGCACCATTTCACGCCCGGCGACCACGCGCACAATGGAATCATCGACCGGGCGGACAATGGGACGGTTGTGGACGAGGAAAAAGTCAGCGATCCCGCCGAGCCGTTCCAAGGCTTCGCGCTCGTCGGTGCAAATCGGCTCGTCGCTGCGATTGCCGCTGGTGGCCACGACCGCGAATCCGAGTTCCGCCATCAGCAAGTGGTGCAGCGGAGCATAAGGCAGCATCGCACCGAGATATGGATTTCCGGGGGCGATCGACACCGCGACAGCATCATCGCTCCGACGCAGCAGCACGATGGGAGCTTCCGGCGAGCGCAGCAGGCGTTCTTCGACCGGCGAAACCACGCAGGCCTCGCGCACCTTCTCAAGCGACGGGAACATCAGGGCAAAGGCTTTCTCCTCGCGATGCTTCAAGTCCCGCAAGCGGCGCACCGACCGCTCATCATGGGCAGCGACAAACAGATGGAATCCTCCCACACCTTTCACCGCGACGATCCCTCCCTGCCGGATCGCGTCCGCACCCGCCCGCAGCGCATCGTCCCCCACCCCGAGGCAATCGCCGTCAGCATCCCACCATTGCAACTGCGGCCCGCAGGTCGGGCAGGCATTCGGTTGCGCATGGAAGCGGCGGTCGCGAGGATCTTCATACTCGGCCAGGCAGGGTGCGCACATCGCGAACGATTTCATCGAAGTGTTCGCACGGTCATAAGGCAGCGCCTCAACCATGCTGAAGCGCGGACCGCAGTGGGTGCAGTTGGTAAAAGGATAACGATAACGACGGTTCGTTGGGTCGAGAATTTCACGCAGGCAGTCCTCACACGTCGCGATGTCCGGCATAACAAACGCGGTCTTCGTGCCCGCGTCATCGCTAGGGCGAATCTCAAAACCGCGATGCCCCACGGCGTCGAGCCACGTGGCTTCAAGGCTTTGGATCGAACTGAGCGGAGGCTTGTCGGCATCGAACCGCAGCAGAAAAGCCTCCGCGCTCGCACGTGGGCCTTCCACCTCGATGCTGACACCCTGCGGCGAGTTGTTCACCCAACCAGCGAGATCCAACTCCACCGCCAGTTGATAGACCAGAGGCCGGAAGCCCACTCCTTGCACCGCACCGCGGATCGCCAAACGCAGGCGGGCGGCGGGTTCGGCACACGGCGCAACCCGCTCCATGGAGCGCACGCTCACTCCTCGACCTCCACACTGAGCAAGAGGATGTCTTGGGCTTGCGGGTCGTTCTCGTCCGGGTTGAGGGTAGCTTCGAGCGATGCGCCTTCGGCCACGGTGCCGACCGCCGCCTCCTCGAAGTGTTCGCGGAAATGATCCGGTGTGATGTGCGCCAGTGCTCCGATCTGAACTTTCACGCCGACAACTTTCTCAGAGCCGTTCTCGCGGCAGATGTCGGCAATTTTGCGCATGAGGTCTTTGATGAGGTGGAATTCGTGCATGGGTCTGATTTATGGGTTCGTGGTTTTTCTCAAGGATTGGATTTCTTCAAGAATGCGGTTCATTACCTCATCCATCGCGGCGGCGACGGAGGGCGTTAGCGTCTCGCCCGAGGAAAAGTCAGCGCCTTCGATGCCATAGACGATGAGGCGGGGCGGAAGCTGATCCAGCGCGCGCGCCAGCTCCACCGACTCCGCCACACTGAAGGCATGCGTGGAGTAATGGAAAAACTGCGAAGGGATGCTCTGCGCCTGCGCGTCGAAACGGTGGATCGCGCCCGGCGCCTCACCGGACTGCACGGCATCCACCAGGATCACCGCGTCCGCGTCCTCCCATGCCTCCATCAGCGCAGCTCCCTCGCCGCTTTCTTCTAACACCGTTACGCCGGGTGGTGTGGATTCCATCAAACGCCGTGCAACGAGACGCCCCACCGCATCATCGCCCCGATACGGATTGCCGACGCCGATGACTAAAATGGATTTCCGGGAAGGTTGTTCGGACATGGAAAAAAAGATGTTAGGCGCGATCCATGTTCAGTTTCAGGAAATGGGTCGCACAGGAGATGCACGGATCGTAGTTGCGGATCGCTTGCTCGCATTGCCAGGTGAGTTCCTCGTCGGGGAGATCCACACGCGATGGCACAAATTGCCGCAGATCGTTTTCGATGGTCTTCTGGTTCTGGGAGGTCGGCGGGACGATTTTCGCATCGATGATATGGCCTTCCCCGTCGATGCGGTAGCGGTGATAGATCAGGCCGCGGGGAGCCTCGGTGGCGGCGTAGCCCGTGCCCGCGCGCGGTTGTACATCGACGAAGGGCGCGTCGGGCATTTCATACTCATCGATGATGCGCAGCGCCTCGTCGCAGCACCACAGCACTTCGACCGCACGGACGATGATGCTCTTGAACGGATTGTTGCAGGTCGCACCGAGCCCTGCCTCGTGCGCGGCGTCCCGGGCGAGTGGCGAGAGCTGCGCAGAGTTCAGGCTGTAGCGCGCCATCGGGCCGACGAAGTAGGCACCGCGCTCCTTGAGCACCGAGTGCAGCGCATTGGAGTGCGCGACGTGCTCCTCGGAAAAATGTTCGTCGTATTCGCGGGCAGCGATGTCCAGCCCGCGGCTTGAGATGATGCGGCCTTCGTTCAGTGGATACTCGTCGGGATGCTGGAGCGCCACGAACTCGTAGTCCTGCTCGAAATCAGGGAAGGTCAAAGTCGACGCCCAGCGCACGGTCTCGAGCGCCGCATCGCGCGCCCATTTGAGCCGCTCGGCCAGCGGTGCAAGTTCGGTCTTGGTCGGAACCCGGTAGAAGCCGCCGACCCGGATGTTGATCGGGTGCACCTCACGTCCGCCGATCGCCGTCATGATCTGGTTGCCGACCTTCTTCATCTGCAAGCCGCGCTGGACGATCTCCGGGTAGTCCTTGGCCATGTGGATCGCACTTTGGTAGCCGAGAAAGTCCGGTGCGTGCAGCATGTAGATGTGGAGAACGTGGCTCTCGATCCATTCGCCGCAGTAGATGAGCCGCCGCAGGGCGCGGAGCTGGTCGCCGACCGTCACGCCGCAAGCATCCTCCATCGCGTGCACCGCGCTCATCTGATAGGCGATGGGACAGATGCCGCAGATGCGGGCGGTGATATCGGGTGCCTCGGTGAACTGGCGGCCGCGCAACAGCGCTTCGAAAAATCGAGGCGGCTCGAAAATTTTCAGTTTCACATCGACCACCTTCCTGTTGCGGATTTTCACAAACATCGCGCCCTCGCCTTCCACGCGGGCAAGGTAATCCACCTTGATGGTCTTAGTCTTTTTCATGGGCCTCGCTTTCTTTGCGGAAGGGTTCAGCGCCTGCGTTGTATGTCCGGAAAGCGCGCATCAGATCGGCATCAGGCACATGCAGGACATCGCCCATCCAGTGGGAGAGTGAACGGGTGTTCGGCGTTTCCTTCGGGCCGAAGCAACCGTAGCAGCCACGGTTGTAGGCCGGGCAAAGCGCGCCGCAGCCGCCGTGGGTGACCGGGCCGAGGCAGGCAGTTCCGTGCGCCACCATCACGCAGACGATGCCGCGCCGCTTGCATTCCATGCAGACGGAGTGCGGCGGGGTGTTCGGCTGGCGACCCGCGAGGAAGGCGCTGATAACTTCCAGCAACTGGTGCTTGTTCACCGGACAGCCCCGGAGCTCGAAATCCACAAAGACGTGGTCGGCGATGGGGGTGGATTTCGCGAGCGTGGAGATGTATTCCGGGCGGGCGTATACGATGGAGGTGAACTCCTTGACGTCCTTAAAATTGCGCAACGCCTGAATGCCGCCCGCCGTGGCGCACGCACCGATGGTGACGAGATGCTTCGAGGCTCGGCGAACCTTGTGAATGCGCTCGGCATCGTGCGGAGTGGTAATGGAGCCCTCGACCAGTGACAGGTCGTATGGCCCTTTGATGACCTCGCGCGAGGCCTCTGGAAAGTTCGCGATCTGGATTTCCCCGGCGAGACCGAGCAACTCGTCCTCGCAATCGAGCAGGCTCAACTGGCAACCGTCGCAGGAAGAGAACTTCCAGACGGCGAGTTTGGGTTTGCTCGGTTGTTTCATAATTTGGGTTTCAGAGTTCGCGGACGTTCAACATCGACTTCACCCGGTCGTAACGGAACACCGGTCCATCCTTACAGACGAACGCACTACCATACTGACAGTGACCGCAGAAACCAATGGCGCATTTCATGTTTCGCTCCAGAGAGAGGTGGATGCGCTCCGGCGTCACCCCGCGCCGCTGCAGTTCCTGAAGGGTGAAACGCATCATCACCTCCGGCCCGCAGACGAAGGCCACGGTGTTAGATGGATCGAACGGCGCGTGCGAAATGAGTTTCGTGACCACGCCGACATTTCCGCGCCACCTGCCCACCGCACGATCGACGGTGACATGCGCCTGCAGGTCGCGGCGGGCGATCCAACCCCGCAGTTCAGGGCGGAAAAGTCGATCCTGCGGCGTGCGGGTGCCGTAGAGCAAGGCGATCTCCCCGTAGTCGGAGCGGTGCGCGAGAAGGTGATAGATCAGCGGCCGCAGCGGAGCCAACCCCAGCCCGCCTGCCACAATCACCACGTCGCGCCCCTTTACTTCCTCCACCGGCCAACCCGAGCCATAGGGGCCGCGCACGCCGAGCACGTCGCCCGCTTTGAGTTTCCTCATCGCGCGCGTCACCGTGCCGACCGCCCGAGTGGTGTGGATGAGCGACGATGCCTCTTCCGGATTTCCGCTGATGGAAATGGGCACCTCGCCGACTCCGAAGACGTAGAGCATGTTGAACTGACCGGGAGAGAAGAGGAACGGTCGTGCCTCGCCGACCGGAGCGAGCTCCAGCGAGAACGTGTCCGCCGTTTCCTTGCGCACGTTTCCGATGCGCCACGGATCGGGCAGCATGGGCTCTACCGGGAGCTGTGGTTCAAGGATTTGTTCCATAAACATCGAGGAGTTGCAGGCGCGTGGCCTGGAGGCGTTGCATCAGGATATCGGCGGAGCGCATGGCCAGCTCGTAACCGAGGTCGTGGTTGGCCTCGCATTTTCCGCGCAGGCATTTGCCATCAAAGGCGGTGGCTCGCACAGGCTCCAAGGCACGCGCATCCATCTGCCAGAGATAGGGAGGAAAAAGCCATGACCAGCCGATGACGTCTCCCGTTTGTAAGGTCTCGATAGTCACCGGTTGGCGGCCGGGCACGGCCAGTTCAAGCGCCACCCGGCCGGAGCGGACCAGATAGAAATGATCCGCCGCATCTCCCTCGCGAAAGAAATATTGCCCCTCTTCAAAATGGACGTTCGATGCGCAACCGGCGACCAGTTCGAGATAGGCCTCGTTCAGTCCGGAGAAGAACCTATGCTCGCGGATGAGTGTTTGGATGTCTTTCATGCGGAGGATGGGTTGGAGATTTCCGATTCGCGGATGGCGCGGACTTCCTCGGTGAGATCGATGGCGACGGGGCACCAAGTGATGCACCGCCCGCAGCCGACACAGCCGGACGAGCCGAACTGGTCGATCCACGTGGCCAGTTTGTGCGTGAGCCATTGGCGATAGCGGGACTTGACGGTCGGCCGCACCGCGCCGCCCACGACATGGGAAAACGACAGGGTGAAGCACGAATCCCATTTCCTCCAGCGCTCCGCGTTCTCACCTGTGAGGTCGGTCACGTCCTCGACGTTGCTGCAGAAACAGGTGGGGCACACCATGGTGCAGTTCGCGCACGAGAGACAGCGGTCTGCTACATCTTCCCAGTGTGGGTTCTCGAGATTCCGATAGAGCAGCTCCTTGATTCCTGTGGTGTTGAGTTCGCGTCCCATTTGGGAAACGGCGCGGGCGGTGGCGACCTCCGCCGCGCAAGTTTCATCCGGAGTGGAGGGAAGCCGCGGCAGTTCGGCAAGCACCTCCGCACCCGCGTTGCTGCCGGACTCGATGACGAAGTAGTGCCGCCCGTCTTCCAAGATTTCCGTGAGCGCGAGATCGAAACCCATCGTCGCTTTCGGCCCCGTGTTCATCGAAACGCAGAAACAGGTGCCGGCCGCCTGCCCGCAGTTCACCGCGATGATGAACGCGTTCGCGCGCCGAATCTGATAGGCAGCATCGACGAACTGCCCGCCGAGAAACACCCTATCCTGAACGGCGATGGCGTGCAACTCGCAGGAACGCACCCCGAGAAAGGCGAGCTTGGGCGCAGCGATCTCTTCCGGCTGCACCTCGAATCCATCCGCCGTGCGCCGCGCTTTGAAAATCCGCTGCTCCGGTGGAAACAGATACTTCTTCCATGAATGCGGACCGACCACGTAGCCGAACAGCGCGTCGTCATCGCGCTTCTTCAACCGATACGTCCCGCTCTCCTGTTCATCGCCCCAACCGACCGGAAGCTGCTCCGGGCCGTTTAGCGAATCATAGACAATCGCACCATCCCGCACCGTCGGCCCGACAACCTGATAACCGCGCCCGCGCAGCACCTCAAACAAGCGAGAAAAATCGGCGCGCTCCAGCGTGGCGGAGGCGCGGCTTGGATTCGGCGGGTTCATGGGATGTTGCATCAGCGTTAGGCGAGCAGGGGGGAGCGATCGGCTGCGTATTTAACATCCGAATGCGAACTCACCGTGCGCTAGGTTTCGTGGAATAATCATTCATAGTTCATTCCAGCATCTAGATTTCTATCAGGTCCCGTCGTTCTGCGCACCCATTTTAAACTTCCACGATGGCATAGGCAGCCAAGCCCACCGCCACGGAGCACTGCTTTCAGGCGGCGAGTCTCCAGCACAAACCTACTTCGAGCGCCGGGATCGAAGAATCCATCTTGTCATCATACCTGTCTGCGCCATCGTGGTCAGCCATGAAACTCAATACCATCTGCCTCCACGGCGGCCACAAGCCGGATTCCGACACGAACTCACGCGCTGTCCCGATCTACCGCACCGCCTCTTTCGTTTTCAACTCCACCGAACACGCGGCAAATCTCTTCGCTCTCAAAGAGCTCGGGAACATCTACAGCCGCCTGATGAACCCCACCAACGATGTGCTCGAAAAGCGCATCTCCCTGCTCGAAGGAGCCCCGGAAATGGGAGGCCTCGCCCACTCCTCCGGCACCGCCGCGATCTTCAACACCATCATTAACCTCGCCCAGGCCGGCGACAACATCGTCTCCGCGCGCAACCTCTACGGCGGCTCCTACACCCAGTTCGCTACCATCCTCCCGCAGCTCGGCATCGAGGTGCGCTTCGTCGACTCCACCGATCCCGCGAACTTCGCCAAAGCGGCCGACGACAAGACACGTGCCTTCTTCACCGAAACCGTTTCCAACCCCGCTTTGGAAATCGCCGACATCAAAGCCATCGCCGATGCCGCGCACGCCCGCGGCCTTCCGCTCATCGTCGATTCCACCTTCACCACCCCCGCCCTACTGCGCCCCATCGAATACGGTGCGGACATCGTCATCCACTCGCTCACGAAATGGCTGGGCGGCCACGGCACCTCCATCGGCGGCATCGTGATCGATAGCGGGAAGTTCAACTGGGCAGGCGGCAAGCACCCGCTCTTCGACGAGCCCGACACCTCCTACCACGGCCTCCGCTGGGGTCACGATCTGCCCGAACCGCTCGCTCCCCTCGCCTTCATCCTGCGCATGCGCACCGTCCCCCTCCGCAACCTCGGTGCCTGCCTCGCGCCCGACAATGCCTGGGCCATCCTCCAAGGTGTTGAAACCCTTCCACTGCGCATGGAACGCCATTGCGAAAACAACCATGCCGTCGCCAAACACCTCGCCGCCCATGACAAAGTCGAGTGGGTGCGCTACCCCGGTCTCGAAAGTGATCCAGAGTTCGAGAAAAACAAAAAATATCTCAGCGGAAAAGGTGGCCCCATGGTGGTCTTCGGCATCAAGGGCGGAGCCGATGCAGGCAGGAAGTTCATCGAGTCCCTCGAGCTTTTCTCCCATCTCGCCAACGTCGGCGATGCGAAGTCTCTCGCCATCCACCCGGCCAGCACCACGCACTCCCAGCTCAGCCCGGAAGCGCAGATTGCCGGAGGCATCCCACCGGAACTGATTCGCCTCTCCGTCGGCATCGAGGACATCGAAGACATCCTTGCCGACATCGATCAGGCACTCGCGAAATAGACACCATCGTGCTGGCGGGATTCCTACTTACCCATCTCTGAAGTCAGCTCATCGCACCTTTGCCTGAGCGACTTCAGAACGGCCGCATACTCGGGATTTCCCGCCAAGTTCTTCTGCTCTTTTGGATCGGCTTCCAGATCGAACAGCTCCTCATAGATCGGCTCATCGTCTGGCAAGCCCTCCGGCAGATATTTCAACCGGTCGTCGTCCTTGCTGTGGTAACGGATGTATTTGAAACGCTCCCCACGCACGGATTCCTGCCGCGGATAGCCCTGATCCGTGAAGAGATTCTCCAGGAAAACATCTTCGCGCCAACCATCCGTCCGCCCTTCCATCAGCGGAAGCATGCTCTGTCCCTGATAGGTGGAGGGCACCTCGAGCCCGCACATGTCCAGCAAGGTCGCAGGAATATCCTGACCGACCACAAGCTCCCCACGCTGCAATCCACGATCCTTCTCTGCCAAGAACGGCGAGTAAACGATCAGTGGGACATGCACGGATTCTTCGTAAAGCATCGTCTTCCCGCCTAGTCCGTGCTCACCGTAGAGCAGGCCGTTATCGGAGAAGAACACGATGATCGTATTTTCATCCAAATCCAATTTTTCCAACATGCTCCGCAAGTTTCCGACGAACTGGTCGATGCCGTAAACCGCCCTTGCTGTCTTCAGTTTGGTATCCACCAACCCTTTTCCTTTGAATCGGTAATAAGGCATCAGATCTCCGGAAGTGAACACATCCTTCGGCAACGTAACTTCCAGCGGATACCCTTCCGGCATCGGAAGCTGATCGGTCTGATCTGCATAGAGCGTTGAGTAAAACTCCGGATCGCCTGGCTTTGTCCCCATTCCGCCAAGGCTTGCCTGATGCGGCAGGTTGAAGTTGATCCATGCGCAGAACGGCTTCTCCGGATCGCGGCGCTTCAGCTGACCTTTGATCGATGCATCGGCATTTTCGTAGAAATAATCGAAATCATTTCCCGGCTTCAAATATGCCTCGAACGCCTCAAACAACCCTTCGATCTGGGATTTGTTTTTCAGGTTCTTGAACACCTTCTTTTTCGCGCCGGGATAGAAACCGAGATGCCCTTCACCGTAATAGCTGAAGTCGATTTCCTGATCCAGCGGTGTGTTGCTGCGATCGACGATCTTGGTATGATGCTTGCCGATGAACGCCGTCGAGTAACCGGCACCTTTCAGTTGCATCAGAAAACTGTTCTCGAACGCCTCCTCTGAGACGAAATTGTTCGATACACTGGTGAACCCGATTTTGTTTTTCCGCTCCCATTGGCTGGTGAAAATGTTGGCCCGGCTGGGCCCGCAGATCGGGCTGGTCACGAATGCGTTTTTGAAAAACACCCCCTCTTTCGCCAACGCATCTAGGTTGGGTGTTTGTGTCACCGGATCCCCCGTCATGCCCAGCGAGTCGAATCGCTGATCGTCCGAAAGGATGAAAATCACATTCGGTTTCCCGGCTTCCGCCGCATTGGCGGAACCCACAACGAGCAACGCCGCGGCGCCCCAAAGAATCATTGTTCTGATCATCATCGTTCGTATTGGCCTGTGTTTCGTCTTCGAATCACCTCCCGAATCTAGGTTGTATCCCCATCGGCAGACTATAGCGAGTTTACGTTACTGGGCATCGCATCGGGATCATCCAGACAAAAAAAGGCCTCCGATTTGGAGGCCTTTAAAGTGCGGCAAGAAAAATACTACAACGAGGATCAATCCACCCGGCGCCGGCGGAGGGCAAGCATTCCGATTCCGCCAATAAGGATCGCCATCGAGCTTGGCTCGGGAACGGCCTTAACTGTGAAAAAGGAGGAACCGTTGTCAGTAAACTGAAGTGTTCCACCGGAGTTGTTTTTGAAAATTCCGGAAGCATCAGCTTGCACAGCAGCAAAATCAGCAAATGCGCCTCCACCGTATTTCGCGGTAAGACTACCTCCAACAGCGGTAAAATCGAAGAAACTGCCTGCCAGGTTATTAAACCGGTTATCGATCAGACCGGTAGAAGACACCGATCCCCCGTTGATCGTGAAGGTGGCATTCTTATTGTTGTCAGCATAAAGGTTCAAAGCGCTGGAAAAGTTCAATGCACCATCAGAATTCACCAGGTAATTCATCGTCACGCTGGCGTGGCGGAGAAGGGTCGCCGCATTGGAAATGTTAAGCGTCACATTTTCTGTTCCTCCGCTGATTCCATTACCCACCGTGATGACCGTTCCACCTGCTGTCGAGATGTAGCCAGATTGAAACGAAGATGCCATATCCAGGCCAAACGTGCCGCCACTGTTAAAAACCAAGATAGCACCGGGATTAAGGGTTCCGTTGAATGTCGCGAGATTCAGGGTCGGCATGTTTGTGCCACTGAATTCAATCGTGTTAGCCGGAGATGAGGTTAGGCTTGCGGGGGCGGTGCCGCCCGCCCAGTTGGCAGTGTTCGCCCAGTCGCCGTCGTTGGCATTGCCATTCCAGATGAACGAAGCAGCACTTGATACTTGAACCAACGCGAGAGTCGCGACGGAGGTGAGGAGGAATGTTGGATTAATCATGTTTGCTGGGAATTTATTGGAATCGCCCGGCATGGACATCTTGTTGAGGACTCCAAGTCGGACTTAGGCATATGATGGCAAATTCCCTCTGAATCAGTCTATCGCGAGTTTACGCTACTCGCCGTCCGACTCCGGATCGGCCTATTGGGCCCACGGTGCGGGCTCGCGATCCGGCACGTTCTGGGGCACAAACATGAACTGGAATTTCCTTTTGGGATCCTTCGATTTCCCGATGAAGACCATTTCGCGTGATCTGGAGTGGGAATAAAGGCGGGTGAAGTGAAGCGTCTCGCCTTTCGAGTTTCCGAAAGTCACAGGCACTAACCCACCATCTTCGGAGGACTCGGAATCCGCCACCGTGATTTCCCCGGATTCCAGCCTTGTGACTTTGTCCCTCACCTTGACCAGCAATTCTGTATCCGTGAAGTTCACGAAGCGGAAGGATCCGGGAGGAAAGCCTTCCAGTGAATCATCCAAACCGATGATTCTGAGCGGCAGCCCCGATTCGGAATTGCCGGGTGCGATGATGAAAAGGATTTTCCTTGAACCCGCCACAAGCGCGGAGGAACCCACCGGTTTAAAAAACGAATCCCCGTCCTCGTTCACCTCAGAAACATAGAGCTCAAAAACCTTGTTACTCCGGAGGGAATACGCCTCCGATCGTTTTCCCTTTTTGAATTCTAGAGGAAGGTAGGACTTTCCCTCTTTGTAGAAAATTTGCTCAACCGGTAACTCCTCCAAAAGAAGACAAGTGAACGTCACTCCGAGCTTTTTGGATTCCTCTTGAGCATGCGCGAAGAAGGCGAGACAGGCAGCTAGGAGAAAAATGACGGTAGGAATTTTCATTGGGAAATCGGATTTGAAAGTTTCGGTCTATGCATCCGCCGGAGGTAGCCACTTAAATCCCACCACCCTGAAACGCCGCCCGAAGCGGGTGTTCGTCTCATTCAGGAGTGAAGTTTTCGGAAGCACTGTCAGCGGCAAGGGATTCTCAAGGGCTTGATCCCAAGGTTCGTTGTTCGATGCATCGGTTTGGCTATCCATGTATTCCGGGAAGCGTTGCACCACGGTTTCGCACGTGGCCGAAGCGAGGATTTTCGTTCCATCCTCGGAGCGGACTTCCCCATAAGCGCGGATGCAGAAGGTATCTGAGCGTGCATTCAGGCGAGGAGCCAGAGGCAACAACAAGTTCGTTTGGGAAACATCCCCCGGTATACCTGTCGTGGTCCTGCGGTCATTGTTTGGCAAGGGATCTTCGAAATACTGGGAGAAAGCTCCGTTGCGGTAATCCGGGCTAATCCCGCCGGCGTCTCTCTGAACTAATCCGTTGATGTCCGTTTCCTCGATGGCCGCCTGAAGCGCTCCCATGTAATGCAATGCGGTTGGAGAGGTGCCGCCCACGCGGTGGTTCACGAAATCGGAAAGACTCATGAACGGCCCACGGAGTTTCACCTGCTTCACGATCTCCATAGCAAGATCGGCGATTTCGTCGTCATCCAACCTGGAGAAACCCGACCAATAGTCGCCGGAGCCTGTTCCATTGTATGCTGGAGCCTTACTCGAGGGAAACGGAGTCCCGCTGCTCGAATCCGAACCGGTTCCCGCATATCTCACGGCAAGATCCTTGTTGGCCTGCAATAGCGCCCTCCACGCCTCGACGGATGTGGAGTTCACGTTGAACTGTCCGCTGATAAGACTGTAGGCAGCCATTTTCATGTAGCCTTTCCCTTCCGCTGTATCGTCCAACTCGGCAACAATCTCGGCAGCGGTTTTTCCATCTGGCAAATACGGGCGCAACACGGGATTTGCATTCGCCGACCGGTAGTCCGGACCGAAGAAGTTTGTCAGCGTTTCTTCGAGCGATCCCGACGCATGATAACCGCTCGATGAAATTGAGTAATCCTGAGCAATGCCCGAGAGGAAATATCGATCGAACAACGCATCGTTGAGCAGCCAAGATGCGTCTGCGGCGGTGACTCCATCGCGGTTTACATTGTCGGAAAATACCCCATACGGCGAAACAGGAGAAACCATCACACTGGCCCAAGAATTTCCCACTGCATGATATGGTTCGGAGGTCTTAGTGGTGAGTGCTGCATGGGAAAACTCCACCAGTGAATTCAAGGGATTCGATGGGATATGGGTGATGGGAATATGGGTCGACCCGGCATCTAGGTAGCTTTCCCCCCAGTAGGCATTGCGCACGGTCATCGGGAAATCGGCTCCCATTTCGTCGATGAGGTAATTCAAGCCACCGGGTTCGACACAGCGCGCACGAAAGGTGTAATTGGGATCGCAACGCAGATCGAAGGAACGTTCGTTGTTTCCCACGGCGGCAGGATTGAACTGAGAGAAGATCTCTACAGGCGCGGCGGAATCCGCGGGTAAAGCCAGGTAAGCAACAGCAGCAAACGCCCCGGTGCTCTTCCCTCCAAGATCCGCCGAACTCAAGGTGACGCCGGCGGAATCCACCTCTACGTCGTGGACCGCGTCACCCTTGTCGTTCAACCAAAACGCAAGGGATTGGATCTGATCTCCCCACAAGGAGCGGTTCGACAGGTTGCCGGCATTCGTCACACCGAGCGGAAGACTGGTATGCATTCTGTAGGAATAACTGTGCATGGCCTCCCCTGCCTGCCCACGCCCACCCGCCAGCTCGTAATAGGCGGTCACTTCGTCATCCGGGCCGATCGTGACTTCAGACCACGTCACCGATACCACGTTCCCGTTCGCATCGGTATTGGGAACGGGGAACTTTTTTACCGTGAGGCCAGTCGTCTCCGTAGGCTGGCTACCGAGGGCCAGAGAACTGTTCCGATTCGTGTCACCCGGCGGTGGTGAAGCAGCCAAGACCTCCCCCGGTTCCATCCTCAGACCGGAAAGCAGGTAAGTCACAGCCTGGGAGTCGCTGCGCTCGGATGTGAAATCGCTGAAATCATTCGGGCCATATTGAATCTGGGATCCGTCGGCCCTCTTGACGACAAACTTCAATCGCCCCGGCAGCCCGATCATCATTTCCACGGCATACTTATCGGCATGGATCGTCCGGTTATACGGATTCCAAAGATAGAACGTAGGATCCGCGATCAGCTGCAATTTACTTCCTGGCCCTCTTTTCAGGCTGAAATAGTTCACGGAGCCCAACGCCACAGGCGCATAACTTGCCCGCGCCGGACGAAAAATGTAGGAGGAAGTCGAGTTGAGTTCCGAGTTCCATGCATTGCTCCCTGACACTCTGGGCACCGCCTTTTCTGCCCGGGCAATTTCTCCCAGGGTGTAGTCATCATAGGTGCTGGAAGGCAGGCTAGGATCGAGCGCACGCGCGCTGGTGTTCGGATAATAGGCTCGGGCTGCCATCGAGTAATCTCCATTCGAACCTGCCAAGCGTTTATACAAATTTGCGTAGTCCCTAAGAGCCCACCAGCTCGGCCCCCTTACCGATGCCCAGTAAGGCGAAGTATAGGAATTCGCGATATCACCGGAAAAAATTCCACCGGCAGCCGAATGATCACGATAAAGGAAACGTTCGTAAACACCGCGCATTCCTCCCGCAAGATGAGGAGATGCCAACCGGTCATTTCCTCCTACAAACTCGCCAACCTGTTTGCTGAATAATTGGGGAAACGACGTTGCAGAAACGTCCGCCTCACCATCCATTTCGAAGGCAAGGCTCAGATCCCGTTTCAACCCACCAAGCTTCATATCCGCCACTACCCCCAGGCTGCCGACCGTGACGTCATGCCGCTTCGTGCGCAGCCAATCCTGCTGGTGGCCTGAGGAACTAGTGACCAGCGCCATATCTGCCGTGCTAATCACCTTTACCATGTCCTGCAGCCATGGCGTGGAATTCTCCTCCAACGGATAAGTGAACTCTCCATTGAAAGGTCCATCGAACACTCCGTAATCGGGACCCGGAGCTGCGCTCAAACGCGATGCCTGTTTGACAACCGAATCCGGAGTGGTGGCTTCGCTCCATGAGAGGTCCGCTTTCAAGCCCTCGTCCTCAACCCAGTAAGCGTATGCACCCGGATATTGGGAACCATCGTTGACTGCGATTTTCGGAACCACCACTGATGATTCTGCATCATCGCCTAGGAAGATTGTAAAATCATCCGGATCTTGAGCGGCACTGGCATCGCTCTCGTCGGACAAGGGATCCGGACTGGAAACCAACCATCCGAGGAAGGTTTTTTGTGTGGGCTTAGATGGATGGTAATCGCTGGTATCCCAGACACCGACCCAATGGGCGTGACCTTCGGCAGGAGTCAAGGGATCGGACTCCGACAAGATGTCGGCACCCGCTGTGACTCTTTGATCAGGTCCTGCGGTTTTCTGGAGTTCACCCAACGCAATATTCATCGCCATCAAGGCGTTGGCCCGGGCTGCTGCCCTGAGCTGTGCTGTGCCCGTATTACGTAGACTGATAGAGGATAACGAGAGCATCCCGAGACTCAAAATGAGAAGTAGAACAAGCAACGTGAGCGTCACAACTAGGGCAAAGCCCCCCGTTCGGTTTCTTCTCAGTTCCATACGCTGTCGCGAGATTCCAGAAGCGTAAAAGGCAGACCTCGAGTCGCGTGACCGTGTTGGGTTTTTAATCACTTCCTGAATCTACAATGTATTCCCAAGGAGAACTATAGCGAGTTTACGCTACCTTCCTAGTCCGGGGAGAAAAGCCTGATCCTGTAAGCCTTGTTGATGGCCGCCGGTGCATTGCTCACCCGCATCTTGCTGTAGATGTTCCTCACATGCGAATCGACTGTGAAATAGCTGATCTGAAGCAAGTCACCGATCTCCTTCTTCACTTTTCCTTCGCCAAGATATTTGAGGACTTCCAACTCACGCTCCGTGAGCGCCTCATCAAGTTCGTCAACGAAGGCGGAAGATGAGGAAGGCCTGATCTGATCCAAAATAAAACTGGCCACGCTGGGATCAAGCAGTGCCCCTCCCGCAGCAACGGAGTGAATACCATCAAGGATTTGGTCCACTCTGGACGATTTAAGCAAATAGCCCTGTGCGCCAAGTGAAATGGCGGAAACGACATCCGCCTTATCATCCGAATTGGAAAGCACCATGACCTTCGCCGAAGGAACAAGGCGCATGAATTGCGGAAGAGCCTCCAGACCACCCATTCCCGGCAAATTGAGATCGAGCAGGATAATATCCGGAATTCTCGGATTTTCGTCCTCGGTCAAACTCCGAATGGCGATCTCCGCGGTGCTAAAATCGGCGATCAATTCCATTCCCGGCTCTTTACTCAGGGCGAATTCGACGACATCGCGGTATTCGCGGTTGTCTTCCACCAACATGACTGTGATTGGATTTTTCATAGGAAATTCAGACTGCGGATGCGACGTCTCAAGGAAACTTGGATCCCCCCCATCTCAGATTTTTCGACTCTCATCTTAGCTCCCATCAGGCGAGCTCTGCGTTTGAGAGCTGTTGGCGTTTCACCGCTAAAACCTCTGCCGTTGTCATCCACGGTCAGATACAACGCTCCATGCTTCACCACCATTCGCGTCATCGCGCGGGTTGCTCCGGAGTGGCGGATGATATTGATGAGGCATTCCTTGTAAAACAGCATGAGATCGATGCGGGTGCGTCTCTTGAGTTTATCCAACGATTCCTCGCCCTCGATTTCAATGTCATGTTCCAAATCTGCAAGAATCCTCGAAGCATCCCGCGTCATTTCTCCGACTAGGTCATCACAGATGCCTTCTGCCGCCATCATATTGGCACAATGGCGGGCTGCCGTACCCGTGCGTTCGGTCAGCCCACGGATCCTTTCAAGAGTTTCGTCGAGATCCTCCGGAGACTTGGCCAACCTCCTCGCCATATCGCCCAGAAGGCCGATTGCATGGAGGTTCGCTCCAAGTTCATCGTGCAAGTTCGCCGCGATTCTCTCGCGTATTCTTGCCGCCTGACGAACACGCAGCATGTTGCCGTAGAAAAACAAAATACAGATTCCCGCACCGAGAACAACAAGCGCCCCACCGGCCAATTGCAGATATTGCTTCTGCTTCCCATATCGATTCTGCAACTCTTCGTTCACCAGTGGACGCTCCAATTCCAATTGATGGCGCTCCGCCAACTCGCCGATCCAATCCCGGAGCGGAGGTATAATTCCATAAAGATTCAACCCATCAACGTATCGGGGAAACGACTGCCCCGGACCCGACAATTTGAAATTACCGGTGATTTTTTTTCCGAGTGCCACGTTCTCGGAATTTGAAAGGATGGCGATTTCAGCGAATCCAACCCTCGTTCCTTTCGTTCCAAGTTCGGAGGCCTTGTAGGGTTCCACGACGGTAAGGCGGACATATCGGCACTCCACAGGCGGGAACTCCCACATCATTAGCGGGTTCTTTTCATACACCGATTCGAACCGTATATCCAGAAGCTGGGTACTATCGGAAAAATCGGCCGAATCGGAGCTCTCGAAGATAAAACGATCAGGAATACCGAAATCCCCTGCGAACGCCTGCGGAGCAGTGTCATTTTGCTCAACCGCATGGAGGTGAAGTTCGGAAACAGGAAATCGTTCTCCCAAATCGATGATTATTTCCATCGGAAGATCCGATTCATTACGCAATTCACTGATGCTCGGCACCGTCCCGGCGGCGCGGGGCACGTTGATGAGATAAGGAAGGGCGCCATCGGTCAGGAATTCGCTTCTCCATGCATTCAACGGGGCAACATCTCCAGATACACTCGCCGACTGCCCTAATGCCACATTTCGCGATCCGCTGAATAGAAGGACTTCAGAAAGCTGGAAGGCGTAATCTTTGGTTCGTTCCCAAAGCGGTAAACTCTCGACTTCGATCAACACCCAACTGACCTGTGTGCTCTCAATCGGGATAACCAACGGAGCCACACGCGGTAGAATTCCTTCGTTGCCATCGAATACTGTAACGACCGTTCCTTCAGAATCCCCTGCTGTCCCAACCCGCACCTGAAACTTCGTGGGAAATGCATCCGCAACGTAACCGAGATCCGGATCACGTCGTAGAACCGGCACCAATACGATCTGATCGATTTCAGCCTCGTCCTTCAGATCGATCCGCATCCATTCGGGATGCTCCGGATCCTTAAAAATTCGTGTGCGGCATCCAATTCCGCCAACACCGATCCGTGGACTGTATTGGGCGAGTTCTTTTAGCCGTGAATCAATCCCCGCTAATTTTCGCTCCAATTGCCCCACCGAAAGGTCGTTTAAATTACAGATGGCTGGCATTGAGGATGCCGTCTGGCCGCCAAGAAGCATAAGCATGACGGGAAGCAAACGGCGGAACAACATTGGGATCTTAATGTCGGGCGGAGGACTTGGCATTACCAGAAATTTCCCAGACGTAAACTCGCGATACGACCTTCCTTTGAACGGAAAGCCGGACAACAAAAAAGCCGGAGGCGTCGATGCCTCCAGCCTGGTAATTGAGTCAGGATGATGATCCGTGGATCATCCGTGGCTGCCGAACATTTCGCGGAAGCTCACCATGAGTTCCTTGAGCTTCGCTGGATTCGCGGCATCCGTCGATTGCTTGCACGCCATCGCCGTGACGATGACCTCGTGGCAGAGCGCCAGCTTTTTGGCATACGCTTCCTTGTCCGCATCCGTTTCCGGGAGCTTCAGGCGCTGGGCGAGGAAATAGTTCAGCACCTTTTCCTGGAGCGCTTGCGCGTGGCTTTCCTTGTTGGTCGTCCAGCGCACAATCTGTTGAGCGTTCGCAGCGGGGTCTTTCGATAGCTCGATGATCTGCTGGGCGGCCTTTTCGATGGTGGCCACATCCGTGTCCATCGAGCCAATCACATTGTCATCATCGTAGATCCCGCAAGGAACCTGGCAATGGGCGGAAAGCTGGGTGGGCAGAGCGAACGAAAGAGCGGCGGCTATATAAAGCATGTTTTTCATAACAAATAAGGGATAGTCCGCTTCGGCGGCGGTGCAAGTGAAACCCTCAGCCGGCTATCACTCCGTTCATCCGGACATCGTGCTGCTCCATTTCCACTTCATCCACGATCTGGTAGCCAAAGCAAACCCCGAGCTTCACCGCCCCCGGTCTGGCATGCTCGAGCATCCGATCATAAAAGCCCCGCCCCCGGCCGATCCGGCCACCATGCACATCGAAGCCGAGCCCCGGACACAGGAAGAGGTCGATCCTCGCGATCTCGATCCGATTGAGATCATCCTTCGGTTCGAGGATTCCATACGCCCCGGGAGTGAGATCCTCCTCGAAGGATTTCACTTGGTAAAATGCCAACTTCTCGCCCTCGACCTTCGGAAAAACCCAGATGCAATTGACCATACCTAAGAGCGCCCGCAGATCCACCTCCCCGGGAAGCGCGGCGTAAACCGCAACCACCTTGAGGTATGGCTTCTCGCGCAGGTATTCCGCCAACTCCTCAACCACCCCTTGCGAATCACCCTGGCCGTGTTCCTCGATGCGCGAGCGCAGCTCTTCGCGTAGGTGCTTCTTGATGTTCAGCTTCGCCACATGCTTGGCCAAATGCCTCGCCAACATTTCATCCGGATTTGTCAATTGGCGCCCTCCATGGTTCAAAGGCTTATATTCACCTGATGAAAATTTGGCAATATCAGATGCAACCATACCCTTCGGTCAGAATTTCCTCAGCGTGGTATCTTTGAGAAAGCGATCCTCAGTCTCAGGATAATCCAATGTGTAATGCAGCCCCCTCGATTCCCTGCGGCGGAGCGCACACTCGACGATCAGCCCGGCCACGGCGACGAGGTTGCGCAGCTCGAGAATGTCAGCATTGACCCGGTGTCCCCAGTAGAACTCGCGGACTTCCTTCTTCAGGTTGCGCAGTCTTGCCGCAGCCCTGCGCAGACGGTTGTCGGTGCGGACAATCGAAACATAGTCCCACATCAGGCGGCGGATCTCATCCCAGTTGTGATAGATCACAACGAGTTCGTCCGGCTCGGCGACATCGCCATGATGCCACTCGGGGATAGGCGGCGCATCCAATACCGGCTTATCGGGAGGATACAGGCGCATCATTTCCTCAAGCGCTAGGCGCCCTACGACGTTGCCTTCCAAAAGCGAGTTCGATGCAAGACGGTTCGCCCCATGCAGGCCGGTGCAGCCGACTTCTCCCACCGCGTAGAGACCACGCACGGTAGTTTTACCGGTGACATCGGTTTTCAACCCGCCGCACATGTAATGCGCCGCCGGCACCACCGGGATCGGCACTTTTTCGCAATCGACGCCGAACTTCATCAGAGTCTCGTAGATATACGGGAAGTGCTCTTTCATGAAACCCTTCGGCTTGTGGGTCACATCGAGATAAACGCAGGCAGCACCGGTCCGTTTGATTTCCCGGTCAATGGCACGAGCCACGATGTCACGCGGTGCGAGCGAGCCCCGTGGATCGATCTTTTTGGTAAAATCCTCGCCCTTCCCGTTCCTCAAAATTCCGCCCTCACCCCGCACCGCCTCGCTCACGAGGAACGAGCGCGCCTCGGGTCCAGTCGCCGCCGGGTTATAGAAACAGGTGGGATGAAACTGGATGAATTCCATGTTCGCCATCGTCGCCCCAGCCCGCCAACCGAGCGCCACCCCGTCACCTGTCGCGGAGTCGGGATTGGTGGTGTAGAGGTAAACTTTCCCGCAGCCACCCGCCGCCAGCACCACCCGATCCGATCGGAAAACCTGAACTTTCCCGCCCTCACGCTCGAGCACGTAGGCACCGAGCACGCGGTCGTTTGTCACCACGTCGAGCCGCGCGGAAGTGATCAGATCGATCACGAAATGATCTTCTAACAAGGTAATGTTCGGCTCCGACCTCGCGGCATTCAGCATCGCCAGAGCAATCGCCCTTCCTGTCGTATCACGCGAGTGCAGGATACGGCGGTGCGTATGACCGCCCTCCTTGCCCAGGGAAAACCGGTCGCCCTCTTTGTCGAACTCGACCCCATATCCTAACAGATCCTCTATTGCATCGTCGCCCTCCTCCACGATGCGCCGCACCACCTCTTCATTGCACAGCCCGGCACCGGCATCCAGTGTATCGGCCACGTGACTCTCGACCGTATCACCCTCGGCACGAAGATCCTCTGGTAGCACCGAAGCGATGCCTCCCTGCGCCCAGGCGGTGTTAGATTCCTCCGCTTTCCCTTTGGATAAAACCACCACTTTGCCGTGCTTCGCTGCACGGAGCGCGAATGAAAGTCCCGCAATACCTGCGCCGACAACAAGGAAATCAGAAGTCATGAGCGCTCAGCATGACCCTGAAGGGAATAGGGAAAAGGCGAAACTGTCACAACTTCATGAATCCCGTAGCTGCGCAGAAACGGGCCCGGCACGGAGCGTTTCGCCATCCAGCACCCCGCGTTTAATGTACCCCATCCCCAAGGTCCCGGAAACGCTGGTCACCTCCCCGCACACTTTACCTTCTGTATTCACCAGATCCCCGCATTCGGCACCCTCCTCGGCAAAGCTCAGCTTCACCAGCCGACGGTTCACCTTCCCCGCGGACTTGATGCGGGAAATCACTTCCTGTCCGATATAGCAGCCTTTGCGGTAAGAGATATCCGTCGCATCCAGCCCCGCCTCCGGCGGTAGCATGCCCTCTTTAAGCTCCGCTCCCCACTTCGGCAGGCCTTTCGCTATCCTTTCGCGCTCGGAAAGACCCGCATCGGGAAAATCGAAATCCCCTACTGAGACCGCACCGCTCACATCCCGCACCTCCACATCATCGGCGATGAGGTAACGGGTCAACCTTGCCTCCAGCGCTTCCTTGTCCTCGCCGCGGCAGAACACCAGCACCTTGCCGTCTTTCCCCGCCAACCATACGCGAAACTGCAACTTGCCTTTGGCATCCGTGACACAGCTCGGCAAGACCTCAGCCCCGCCCACAACCTTGCGCACATCTTGGGTCACCTGACCGTTGAGAAACCGAACCGCATCCGGCCCGGAAAATTCCAGAACACCCGCCTTTTCACCCAGATCCAAATCCGTCCCGCCTTCCAGTTTGTGTTAGAAAATTAAAATCCCGTAGTTAAAGCCTACTCCTTGCGCTGCAAGGCCAGCTCCACAAGCTTCGCCGCCTGCTCGCGAATCACCTTCACCTTCTCAGGTGTCGCTTCGCCGTCCTTCGGGATGATCATCTCGCTGCGCAGACCTGAGAGAACGTCGCGCATTTCAAGATAGTTTGGCCTCTCGGAAATTCTCGGCTCCAGTCCAGCGACCGACTCGGTATAATAATCCGCGATGTCCTCGCGCATCACCTTGGCAGCCCTCTCGGGAGAAAACTGATTGTCCACCGCCACAGTCGCAACCTCGAGCGCACGGATCCAGCCACCGAGCGAGATAAGATGCGCAAGATCCGCGTCACGCAGGGTCACCAACTCGATTTCTACATCCTTCTGGGTGGCCGCCAGCTCCTTTTTCAGCTGCTCCACATCCTGCTTCTTCGCACTTTCTAACAAGCTCGCTGCATGACGATTGATGCGTTCCCCCGCTCCCAGCGCCTTGCCGTAACGTGTCAGATCCGCAGCCATTTTCTCCACCTTATCCATCTGCCCCGCCTGCACGATAAGGAAGCCGTCCGCGATCAGGAAACCAAGCTCGATGGCAAGATCCGCCCTGTCCAATGGCATGCGCTCGCCATAATCGCGTTGCACCTCCACCAGTGGCAACGGCATCAGCGTCTGGAGTGTATCAAAAAGTTTGGAAATCGATGGAGCCGTGAACTCATTCACCCCCAGCTCTTCGCGCACGTGGTCATCCTCTAGCAGATCGTCAGGGATCACGCCCCGCATTTCACCTTCCTGCGCGGAACATATTCCCGCCAACAAACCACCAAGAGCCAAAATCATCCGGAATTTCATGTCCTAAAACTGACATTCCCTTCCCGTCGCCGCAACCGTGAAAATCATCCGCCTTGCGGAAGTCTTCACGGCACCTTTTTCTCAATCCGAACCCGGGCAAAACGTTTCTCGGGTGTCGTCACGAAACTGAAAGCCAAACGCTCGGTCTCATCGTCAATGACTTCTCGCGACCCCATCGTGACATCCACATGGGTCACCGCCGGATCAAACCCATCCAAGGCTTCCGAGATCTCGATCCCATACAGCAGATCCGCCGGCAGGCTGGACACCACGATTTCCAGATGCGGCTCGCCAGCTTCTACCACAAATTCCGGAAAGCGCCTGGAGCTTGCATCATCCGGCAGGCTTCCGAAAAAATACTCCTCGAGATTCGTCGCGCCGTCCCCATCCGCATCATCGTTTTCCGCCGTCAGAGTCGCACCTGCATCGAAAATCCGCGCCGCCCAGATGGCGTAGGATTCGTGAGGAAAAGGAATATCAACCACCTCCCAACCAATGTCCTTCATCTGGGGTAAAGTCAGATCCAACCTGCGATCGAGGTTCGTATTGATGATCGGCTCCATCAGCAGATTCGGCGATGTCGCCGTCGTCCAGTGCGACAGGGAAGAGCCCCCCTGCACCGGATTCGGTGCAAAAAGATTCACCCGCCCCGAGTTACTCCCCGTCCTGGCACCCTGCCGCTGCGCGAAATCGATCCGCACCCCGGGCGACGCTGCCTCCATGGCATCCCCGTCTGCCTTGTTAATCAAAACCGCCGGCACCGTAATATCCACCAACACACCTTCCACTGTATCATCTCCGCTGGGTGTGAGGAGTGCTCCTTCCACATTGTTCGCAATCACTACCGCCACCGCTCCCGCCTCCTGCGCCCGAAATACCTTGTCGTCAAAGTTGCACGAACCGCGCCGGATGAACGCGATATTTCCCGCCACCTCTGCTCCGTTCACGATGTCCTGGCAGGCCAGCGTGGAAGTGGCCGCCCCGCTCCCATCATCGGTCACTACCAGCAGACCCGAAATTCCTCGCCCGGGAATCCTCGGCGCGAAACTCGCCGTCAAGAATTCCCTGTCCCCGAGCTGCGTCAAATCTGGAAGAACCGCATCCAGAATATGAGTGCGAAGTAGCGTATCCGGCCCCAGAACCTGATTCGCCCCCGCATTCGAGAAAGCCCCGTCCCATGCGAGATTCGTTCCCGAGGTGGATGAGGTGAGACGCTCTGCTGCCGTCAGCGAAGTCCACCTCGCATTCATCGAAATATCGAAAACCAACGAAGAAAACACATCCGGCGTGTTCAGGTTATACGTGCCGTCATCCGTATCCACGAGACAGATGAACCCCAACCCGTGCCCGAGCTCATGCAGAATGGTATCGATGAAATTGGTCCCCGTCGCCTCGAAATCTTGGTTGAAACCCAAATGGAAATCCGCATTCGAATTCACCGTCACCGTGATGTCATTGCGCGTCGGCCGCAGATCCCTCCCGGCCAAGCTGTTTGCCTGCGCCACCGTGTAGAGCATCCCGGCCTGAGGAGCATTCGTAAAATTTGACTCGACCGTGATCGGCCCCGCTGAGGCAAGCGTCGACGCACCCAAAGCATCGAACTCCACCTCTACACGAATCGGCACCGAGCTCACCAGATACCTTCCCCAGATTTCCCCGGCCCGCTGCAATGCCGCCAGCCGTTGCCCGCCAAGGGTCGTTGCTGTATTGCCGCCGACGGGAGCGACCACCGTGGTATCGTTCAGCCCCTCGCCGGGCCCATCCTTATTGACAAAAACGAACTCCGCCCCCTCCAGCGCCGGCGAAGCCAATGCAAGGGCACAGAACATGCTCATGCGAAATTTACTCACCAGGCACCTCCCCCGGATCAGGAAAATGTCCACCACACACCGGCACCACCGTCCCGTCCTCCGCCACCACCAGTTGAGTCACATGTTGAAAACGCCCTTTCAGATCGATCGACTGATGCCCGTCAGGCAGGGTGATCATCTCCAACCCCTCGTCGTCCCTCCGCTGCATTTCACGCAGCCTCTCCCTCACCGCTGCGGTATCACCATCGGTGTTCCGCTCCTCACGCGCTTTGCCATTTTCCCGGGAAACATCAAAAATCTCCTCCACCAGGTCCGAGTCCTTATCATCCGTCGCACGCCCTCCGGCAGCACCTCCAGTATCCATCGCGCCGGCTTTTTCGTTGCTGCGATCCGCCCCCGCAGAAACCCCGCCACCCGAAGGCATGTAGATCAGCAGCAAAGCGACGGCCGCGATCAGCACCAGCGCCAGCAGTAGGGTTTTACCGTTCACGACCCATACAGATCGCTTGATCAGGGCATCCCGCAACCCAAAAACACATTTAAGCCCCCTCTTGACCCTTATCCCGCATTCCCTTATCCACGCTCCACAGAATTCCGCCATGTCCAACACGATCATCTACACCAAGACCGACGAGGCTCCCGCTCTCGCTACCTACAGTTTCCTCCCCATCGTCGAAGCATTTTCGAAACCCGCCGGCGTCAATGTCGAAACCCGCGACATCTCGCTCGCCGGGCGCATCATCTCCCAGTTCCCTGATCTCCTCGCCGTGGACCAGCAGATCGCCGATCACCTCGCCGAACTCGGGCAGATGACCCTCCAACCGGATGCGAACATCATCAAGCTGCCGAACATCTCCGCCTCCGTCCCGCAGCTCAAAGCCGCGATCAAAGAGATCCAGGCGAAAGGCTACCCGATCCCGAATTTCCCGGAAAATCCCTCCACCGATGAGGAAAAGGACATCCGCGCCCGCTACGCGAAAGTCATGGGCTCTGCCGTAAACCCCGTTCTCCGCGAGGGCAACTCCGACCGCCGCGCGCCGAAAGCCGTCAAAGACTACGCGAAGAAGCACCCCCACTCCATGGGCGCATGGTCCAAGGACTCCAAGACCAACGTCGGCACCATGGCCGGCCAAGGCGATTTCTTCTCCAACGAGAAATCCGTCTGCGTCGCCGATGCCACTGACGTGAAAATCGAGCTCACCGCAGCCGATGGCAGCACAACCGTCCTCAAGGAATCCACGCCCCTTCTCGCCGGTGAAATCCTCGACGGAACCTTCATGTCAAAGGACGCCCTCACCACCTTCCTCGACGCCCAAATCGCCGAGGCAAAACTCGCTGGCGTCCTTTTCTCGCTCCACATGAAAGCCACCATGATGAAGGTCTCCGACCCCATCATCTTCGGCCACGCCGTCAAAGTCTTCTTCAAGGACGTCATCGCCCTCCACGCCGACGCTCTCGCCCCGCTCAACATCGACTACAACAACGGCTTCGGGGATTTCCTCGCGAAAATCGAATCCCTCCCGGCTGACAAGAAAGCCGCCATCGAGGCAGACATCGCCAAGGCCTACGAAAACGGCCCCGCCCTTGCCATGGTCAACAGCGACAAAGGCATCACCAACCTCCACGTCCCATCCGACGTAATCGTCGATGCCTCGATGCCCGCCATGATCCGCACCTCCGGGCAAATGTGGAATGCCGAAGGCAAGCAACAAGACACTCTCGCGGTGATCCCGGACTCCTCCTACGCCGGCGTTTACCAAGCCACGATCGACTTCTGCCGCGAAAACGGCGCCCTCGACCCGACCACCATGGGCTCGGTCCCGAACGTAGGCCTCATGGCGAAAGCCGCTGAGGAATACGGCTCCCACAACAAGACTTTCGAAATCCCTGCCGACGGCACCGTCAAAGTCACGGACTCCTCCGGAAACGTCCTCATCGAGCACGAGGTGAAACAAGGCGACATCTGGCGCGCCTGCCAGACCAAGGATGCCTCCATCCAGGACTGGGTGAAACTCGCCGTCAACCGCGCCCGCGCTTCTGCGACTCCAGCCATCTTCTGGCTCGATGAAACCCGCGCCCACGACGCCCAGATCATCGCCAAG
This sequence comes from Luteolibacter sp., assembly GCA_039978775.1. Lineage (GTDB taxonomy): Bacteria > Verrucomicrobiota > Verrucomicrobiia > Verrucomicrobiales > Akkermansiaceae > Luteolibacter. The sequence continues at coordinate 338,413 of JBDWAR010000010.1, forward strand.
GTCAAAACCTACCTCGCCGATCACGACACCTCCGGACTCGACATCACCATCGAAGCTCCGGCCGCCGCCTGCCTCACCACGCTCAAGCGGATCGTCAAAGGTAAGGACACCATCTCGGTCACCGGAAACGTCCTCCGCGACTACCTCACCGACCTCTTCCCTATCCTCGAAGTCGGAACTTCCGCGAAAATGCTCTCCATCGTCCCTCTCATGAACGGCGGCGGACTCTTCGAAACCGGCGCCGGCGGATCCGCCCCGAAACACGTCGAGCAATTCACCAAGGAAAATTACCTCCGTTGGGACTCCCTCGGCGAATTCTTCGCCCTCGCCGCCTCCTACGAGCACCTCGGCGACACCCAATCCAACGCCAAGGCCAAAGTCCTCGCCTCCACTCTCGATGCCGCCACCGGCCAATTCCTCGAGCACGACCGCTCTCCCGGCCGCAAGCTCGGCACCATCGACAACCGCGGCTCCCATTTCTACCTCGCCCTCTATTGGGCGCAGGAACTCGCCGCTCAATCCGTTGACGCAGAGCTGAAGGAAATCTTCGCTCCCATCGCCGCCGCACTCACGGAAAAGGAAGACAAGATCGTCGCCGAGCTCATCGCCGTCCAAGGCAAGCCCACCGACATCGGCGGCTACTACCTCCCCGACGACGCCAAGGCCTCCGCCGCACTCCGCCCGAGTGAGACCCTCAACGGGGTCATCTCCTCGATCTAAGCATTCGCTGACAAGGGTCGGCTCACACCGGCTTCCACCTGCCGCCGCAGGCTCATCAACGAGCCATGCGGCGGTTTTTTGTACACTGAGAGCCTCGGCTCACGCACACCAAGACAAGGCGAACTTTACTTAACGCTTACAATTTCCCCTTCTGCCACTCATCATCGTTTAACACAGCTCTTACAGTTTCTCGCGCTTTACCCACGCCATGAAAAACCTCCTTCTCCTTTTGCTCCTCATTCTTCCCGTCCTCGGACAGGAGAAGGTCATCGACCTCACCAAGCTGGAGAACTACGCGAACCAAGCCATCCCCGCCTACATCACCAAGGACAATACCCCAGTCGACAACCAAATCACCAATCTCGGCGCCACGCTTGGCCGGGTGCTTTTCTACGACAAGCGCCTTTCTCACAACAACACCATCTCCTGCTCTTCTTGCCACCTCCAGGACGAGGGATTTTCCGACACCGCCACCGTCAGCAATGGGGTCGCCGGCACCACGGGACGCCACTCGATGCGCTTGATCAACGCGCGTTTTTCCACCGAACCTAAGTTTTTCTGGGACGAACGCGCCGCCACCGCCGAGATCCAGGGCACCCAGCCTATCCGGGATCATACGGAAATGGGTTTCAGCGGCACCCTCGACGATCCGGACTTCGGTGACCTCATCGTCAAGCTCTCCGCCATCGAGGATTACCGAGTGCTCTTCCAAGGTGTCTTCGGCGATGCAACAATCACCGAAGAACGCATCGGCAAAGCCATCGCCCAGTTCGTCCGTAGCCTGCAATCCTTCGACAGCAAATATGACACGGGCCGCGCACAGGTGACCAACGACACCCAATCCTTTCCAAACTACACGCCTGTCGAAAACGCCGGCAAGCTGGTCTTCCTGAACCCTCCCGGCGCGGGCGGCGCGGGATGTGCCGCCTGCCACGCGCCACCTGAGTTCGCCATCGACCCGAACACAGGAAACAACGGCGTGGTCACCAAAATCGGCGGCGGCAGCGATTTCACCAACACCCGCGCCCCCAGCCTGCGCGACCTCGTCGATGCCAACGGCATCCCCCACGGCGGTTTCATGCACGATGCCTCGCTCCCCACCCTACTTTCCGTCGTCGAGCATTACAATGCCATCCCCGCCCTCGTCACCGGCCTCGACATCCGCCTGACCCAGCCCGGCGGCCCTCCCGGAACGCGCCAACCTCAGCGCCTGAACCTCACCGCACAACAGAAAAGCAATCTCGTCGCCTTCCTTGAAACCCTCACTGGAAACGCGATCTACACCGACGCGAAATACTCCACTCCGTTCAACACGGACAACTCCCTGGCTCTCGTCATCCTGCCCACCGACAGCGCAGAGATGACCTTCTCGGAAACCGACGGCACACAATCGCTCACCCTCACGGCAACGGGCGTGCCCAATGTCACCTACGCCTTCCAGAGCTCACCCGATCTCAAAGTGTGGGCCACCACCTACCTCAGCGCCTCCGCCGCAGGTACACTGGAAACAACCGTCCCCATCACCGAAGGAAAAGACCAGATATACTACCGCTTCGCCTATGGTGTGGTGGTCGATTGATCCGCCTTGCGAACTTGAGGCGAATGGCGGCCGCCCATTCCAACTTGCCCCCACCTCCCCGGCGAATATCCTTGGGTAAAACCATGAACCCCACCCTCGCCAGCGACTAAAGTGCGTGCCTTTCACGTTCTCATCCTCTCCGTGACCGTCTCGGCCGTATGCCGAGCCGAGGATCATGCAGCCGAAATCTACCATCAGTCCTGCACCGCCTGCCACGGCGAGAAAGGCGCTGGAAATCCTGAACTCAAATCTCCTCCCATTGCGGGACTCGCGGAGTGGTATGTCACACTCCAGCTCAAGCGTTTCCACTCAGGCCTACGTGGAGCTCATCCGGAGGACATCCCCGGCCAGCAGATGGCAGCGATTGCCAAAACCCTCAAACCTGAGGAGATTCCCCAACTCGCTCTTCACATCTCAAAAATGGTAGCCATTGCCCCGGAGGTTTTCGCAGACGCAAATGCCAAACGCGGGAAGGTCCTGTATCTCGAACACTGCGCCGCCTGCCACCGTTTCAATGCCTCAGGAGAAATAGCTTTCCGCAGCCCGCCCCTCTCGGGGTTTCCGGCCTGGTACCTCCGCGATCAGTTCGGGAAATTCAAATCCGGCCAGCGGGGAGCGGATGCAAAAGATGAAGACGGCACAAAAATGAAAACCATCGCCGCGGGAATGACCGATTCCGACCTATCGGATATCATCGCTCACATCACCGGCCTCGCCACGGAGTAGCCGAAGCCCCCTTCGATTTGCCCTCGCATACCCGGAGCCTCTGAATAGATTCGCGTTCGTGAAACTCCGCGTCCACCTCATCGTTCTCATCCTCCTGTTCCCCGTGTCATCCTTCGCTCAGGAACGGGAAGCCGGAACACTCGATTCCATGCTCGATGAACGCATCATCCTCAACGAGAAATACCGCGACGATTTCGCCAAAGATGCCGAGCAATCCCCCCTCGCCGAGGATCTCGTCCCCTTGGAGAAAAAAATCGGTGACGCATGGGTCAATTACCTCCGATACATCCGCAATTCCACCGACCCGAAGCTCAAGGTTCATGCGCTCCGTCTCGAGTTCCTCGATGAACTCCGCGGCTGCTATTACGAGCTGGAATACGCCGATTCCCTGATCGAAAAAGTCAATATCCGCGGCGAAATCGCGACATGGAAGAAACTCCTCACCCGACTCGACACCCTCGCCGTCGAAGCTAGAGATGGCGAGTGACGGCTAGCTGACGGAGGATCATCCGGCGCGTTCTTCATCCTTGCGCCCACTGCCCGGTCACGCGAGCCTAACGACATGAAGGCCTTCCTACCCGCTGCCGTTGTCCTACTTGCGCTCACCTCCTGCGGCCTCGACCACGCGCTCAGCCCCGCCGAGCCCACCGAGTTTCTCACCTCCACTGGCACGGATACGAAAAAACGTTCCAGCCGCCTTCCTTTCGAGCACGCCTGGCTTTCCTCGGAAATCAACGTCCACGACTACAAGAACATCGTCATCCGGCCCGTGACCACTCGCTACCTCCATGTCGACGAATGGGAGCGCAGCAAGTCCGCCTCCATCCCCACTCAGAAAGCCTTCAAAAAACGTGCCGATCAGCTCGCCCGCCATTTCACAAAGGAGCTCAATATCGCTTTCACCGATCCGATCTGCCTGTTCTACAAAACCGAGAGCACCAGCAAGCCGGAAACCCTCATCCTCGAAGTTGCCCTCACTGACGCCCACTTCCCCGATGCCGACGCAACCAATCTTAAGGAAATCCCCGTTTGTGGATTCGAAGCACGCGTCCGCGATGCCAAGACCGGCGAGCTCGTTGCCACCGTTTCTGATCGCCGTGGTCCCGATCTTCACTTCCACGGAGATGACACGCACATGACCGACAACGAGGAAATCTGCTCCATCTGGGCACGCCAGCTCATGGAAGCATCAAACAAGGAGATCTTCTCCAGCGTCCGGCGCAAGTTCATCACCACCCACTGAACCCGGCAACAACGCTCCAGAACTGCCGGAGCGAACTATCGGAAAAGAAAATCGGCAGACAACCGGGGGGGAGTTGTCTGCCGTTATGATCCTAGGGGGATGTGCATTGTCCCTTGCGGGAAACCGGTTTGATTGAGTGGGGGGTGTCTCGCTCGCTCCGATGTTTAGAGATTACCCAAAATCGGACATAATCCTATACCGCGATCACGTGTTCACCGCCTTTTCCCCGAAAATCAAACGTTCCACCCCTCGAATTCCCTTATTCCTCATAGCCAATCGCGGCATGAAAGATTTCTGAAATAAATCTGCATTCGCTTCAATCATCGCAGATTACGCAAAAACGGCCAAATTTCTGCCCTTATCCGAGGGAATGCATCACCTTCGAGCAGACCGCGACCCCGGAATCACCACTGCGGATTCGATGCCCCTCTTCCGGAAAAGAAAATCGGCAGACAACCGGGGGGAATTGTCTGCCGATGATATCCTGGGGGGAGGGATGTGTTTTGTCCCTTGCGGGAAACCGGGTTGATTGAGTGGGGGGTGTCTCGCTCGCGCCGATATGTAGAGATTACCCAAAAACGGACAAAATGGAATACCGCGATCACGTATAACTGCTATTTTTGCAGGATATATGGAAAAATACCGCAAAAAGCACCAACTTTCCCCCATAAAATAAGGTTTCCTGAAAAGCGCGCCCGATCACATTAATCCATACAGACTACCCAAAAACGACCCAATTCAGCCAATATTGCAAGAATCGGATCACCATCGGACATACCACGGCCACAGATCTCACGCTCTAGACATACCTCGTCCCACTCCCTGAAAAGAGAATCGGCAGACAACCGGGGGGAGTCGTCTGCCGATATGATCCTTGGGGGGAATGTGCATTGTCCCTTGTGGGAATCCGGCTCGATCGAGTGGGGGGAGCCTCTCTCGCGCCGATGTATAGAGATTACCCAATAACGGACAAATTGAAATACCGTGATCACGTATGCCTGTTAGTTTTGCAGGTTTTTTGGACAAATCGCATACAAAACAAGCCACTAAAAACAAATCGGCAGACATTCGGGGGGAGAAGTCTGCCGACGCGTTCTTGGGTAATGTGCACTTGCCCTTGGGGGGATGCTGATTTGAAGAAGGCGGGGGGACCTTCGCTCGCGTCAACAAATGCAGATTACTCAAAAACGGCCACGATACCATCACGTAATCGCGTATTTCTTTCTTTTTCTGTGTTTTTGTCCGATTCAACTTTCGCTCATCCTCACTAAATCCGAAGTAAGACACGCTGCCGCGATAACAGGCCTTACAAAGTCATCGCCGATCCAACACAATGCCTCCACCCCGCGACGAGTGCACGAGTCGCCCTCACGCGGGATATTTCCCTAAGCTGTGCCGTTACTCGGCGAAAAGAATTTCTCCATCGCCGTCGTCACCGCCCGGGCGGATCTTGTCGCCGATGTCTTTGCTGGTGACGTAAAGCATCAGGGAAATGAGTGCCAGCGCACAAGCGGTCTGGATGATCTCCAGAGCCTTCGCCTGCACCGGTTTGCCGGCAATTTTTTCCAGGATCGCCAGCGTGATGTGTCCACCGTCGAGCACGGGGAATGGCAACATGTTGAGCACCGCAAGGTTCACATTGAACAACACCATGAATCCAAGGATGCGCCTCCAGCCATCTTCCGTCTTCAGCAGCGAGAATAGCATCTGCCCAATTCCCACCGGGCCACTGAGGTGATCCACGCCGATGCTCGATCCGGGATCCGCCACACTCGTGATCGTCACCCACATCATCTTCAGGCTGTCTGCCACTTGAGTGAAGGGATTGGGATGCACGATGCGCACGTCCACGTCGCTTTTGGGATCCCACATCACACCCAGCATCGCGTCTCGATCGGCTGGCTTGAGCGGCTTCTCGGGAGTGATGTTCACCGATACTGTTTCACCCGATGCCTTCAGCACCTCCAGAATCACCGTCGGATTGCCTTTCGCCTTCAGATACTGCGCAAGCTGGATGTCGCTGTAGAGCGGCTGCCCGTCCACCGAAACGATCACATCCCCGATCTCCAAACCTGCTTTTTCCGCCGGGCTGTTCTTCAGCACTCCGGCAATCTTCGCCGGCCCGGAAGGAGCCAGACCCACTTGCCTGAGACCACCCCTCTGCCACCAACGGCTCGGAGGCGTATCGAATCCGCTCGTGAGGGTAAGGGGGTCATCGACCCCGTCACGCTTCACCGTGAAGGCGATCTTGTCACCGCTGCTCAGCACGATGCTCTCCATGATGCTGTCGAGCGTGCCTGCAAATCCGTTCACGTCCTTGCCGTTGATCTGGAGGATCTCATCACCCGGCAGGATGCCCGCCTTTTCGGCAGGACTTTTCTCCATCACGAAGCCGACCGTGGTGCTCGGCACGAAATCCTTCGGTTTGCCAACTCCCCACACCACCACTGCCACGGCAAGCGCCAGCAGCACGGAAAACAGCGGCCCGGCAAACGCCACGATGATCTTGTCCAGCGGCGTAATCTTCGGCAACGGCGCGCGATCCTTGTCTCCACCTTCGATGGCTTCCATCGGTGCCATCTGCGGCAGCGCCACGAATCCACCTGCCGGTATCCAGCCGAGACCATACTGAACTCCCTTGATTTCCTTCTTCCAGATCGGCTTTCCGAACCAAATCTGGAACCGGTCGATCTGAAGCCCACGCCACTTGCCGGCGAGGAAATGACCCAACTCGTGCACGAAGATGATGATATTGAAAAGCATCACGACCACGAAGATCAGCAGGATATAATCGAAAATTGTTTGTAGCATGGCTGGGGTTGAACCCCGGAAAACTACCCGCCCCACCAATTCCCGCAAGCCCTTAGTCTTCCCGAACCATCCCCCTGCCCTTCCTTCCTCCGCCATCCCTTCATGTGGAAAAAGCACATCCAGATCCGCCCCCTCAGCCCATCCACTTAGAGTTTGAAGTTTGGGGTTTGAAATTTGAACCTTCCCCGTGATCTCCGGCCAATCCGATCTTTCAGAAATCCCCTCCCTCACCGGAAAGGAAACCCAATCCCTCCTGGCCGCAGGACTCGGAACCATCACCGATCTCCTCAACCATTTCCCGAAACGCTACGAAGACCGCCGCCAGTTCGACCGCTTTCCCAACCAGCCCACAGCAAAACCCGTCTGCCTCACCGGCGGGGTCATCGACGCCACCACCAAGGGCTTCGGCAAAACCCGTTTCTACGAAGCCATCATCATGGACGGCGATGGCGGAGTCTTCGGCTCGGGGAAAATCACCTGCCGCTGGTTCAACATGCCTTTCATGTCCAAAGTCGTCGCCGCCGGCCACCAGGTCATCGCCTACGGCAAAGTGAAGGAGCAGGGCGGGCGCCTGATCATCGACCACCCGGAGATCGAAATCATCCGAGAGGACGAGGATGAAACCGAAACCATCCACCTCAATCGCATCGTCCCGATCTACAAAAATATTTCCGGCATCAACCAACGCCGCCTCCGCGAGATCATCCACTCCCTTCTCAATACCACCTCTCCGGAATCACTCACCTTCCCCTACCCGGTTTCGGAAAATCCCCGCTTCACCGATCTCCAGGAAACCCATTTCCCCACCTCTCTCGAATCCTCCCACGCCGCCCGCCGCCGCTTCGCGCTCGAGGATTTTTTCACCCTCCAGCTCAACGTTGTCTGGCAACGCACCCGCCACCTCGCCCTCGATGGCCGCATCCTCGGAAAAAAAACCACCCTCCTCAAAGCCTTCTACCACTCCCTGCCCTTCGATCTCACGGGAGCCCAGAAACGGTCGATCAAGGAAATCATCGCCGACATGCGCCGACCCCACCCGATGAACCGCCTGCTCCAAGGCGATGTCGGTGCCGGGAAAACCTTCGTCGCCATGGCCTCCATGCTCCTCGCCATCGATTCCGGAGCGGACGCCGCCCTCATGGCGCCCACCCAGATCCTCGCCGAGCAACACTACCTCACCTTCCGAAAATGGCTCGAACCCCTCGGCGTCAATCTCGTCCTCCGCACCGCCGCCCACAAAAAAGACACCCAATTCCAGTCTTCCACTTCTCACTGCTCACTCGGCACTAGTCACTCGAGCGCAGCGACTATCTTCATCGGCACCCACGCCCTGCTCTACGATCCCGAACTCTTCTCCGATCTCGGACTCGTCGTCATCGATGAGCAGCACAAGTTCGGCGTCGTTCAGCGCGCGAAACTCATCAGCCAAGGCACCCTCCCCGACGTCCTCGTCATGACCGCCACCCCGATTCCCCGGACCCTCACCATGACGATCTACGGGGATCTCGATGTCTCGCTCCTCGATGAAAAACCCGCCGGACGCGGAAAAATCATCACCGCCCTTCGCAAGAAGCCGAAACAAAAGGACATCAACGATTTCGTCAAAGCCCAACTCGCGGAGGGTCGCCAGGCCTACCTCGTCTATCCGCTCGTCGAGGAATCCGATTCCGTAAAAGCCGAGTCCGCCACCACCGCCTTCCCGAAATGGCAGAAACGCCTCGGCGAGGAAAACGTCGGCCTCATCCATGGAAAACTCCGCCCCGAGGAAAAGGATGCAGTGATGGAAGATTTCCGCAGCGGCAAAACCCGAGCCCTGGTCGCCACCACCGTCATCGAAGTCGGGGTCGATGTCCCAAATGCCAACCTCCTCATCCTCCACAACGCCGAACGCTTCGGCCTCGCTCAGATCCACCAGCTACGCGGCCGCATCGGACGCGGTGAACACAAGTCCTACTGCATCCTCCTCACCGATTCAAAACTCCCCGAAGCCATCGAGAAACTCAGCGTCATCGAAAAATCCTCCGACGGCTTCGAAATCGCCGAAGCCGACCTAGCCCTCCGCGGCCCCGGCGACGTCCTGGGCACCGCCCAATCCGGCCTCTCCGATCTCCGCTTCGTCGATTTCCTCTCCGACATCCCCCTCATCCGCGAAGCACGTGCTCTAGCGGATGAAGTCTTCCAAGAAGATCCCACACTCTCTGCGCCCCACAAGAACCTCCGTCCGCTCATCAAGGACACCGAATCAAAGGCAAACCTGCCGCCGCCTTAATTAGGAGGGGCGGAAACTCACTTCTCCACCACCCGGTAAACCACGCCCGACAGATCGGTCAGATACAATTCGCCGTCACCGCCTTCTCCGAACGAGGAGATCAAAGCGATTCTTCCGCCCTCCGGCTGGAGCTCATCCGTGTGGTCTCTAAAATCGGTGGCCTTGCCATCCTTTTCCACGAAGGACCAGATACGAGGATTCTGGTAGTCCGCGAAAACATAACGTCCCTCCAACTCCGGCACGTCCTGTCCGCGATACACGTAGCCACCTGTCACCGAAATCCCCTGCTGCGGACCGCTGCCGTGCTCGTAAACATAGATCGGATCGTGGTGATTCTTCGGGATATCTCCGCCCGGGTCGGTGTCCTTTTTCTTCGGGGTTTTGATTTTCCCTTCCCTCAACCTCCAACCGAAGTTCTTGCCACCGGTCTCACCCTTTTTGACAAAATCGATTTCCTCCCAAGCATTCTGCCCCACATCGCCGATCCAAAAATCCCCGGTCTTCCTATCGAAAGAACACCTCCACGGATTGCGCATCCCGATCGCGTGGATCTCGGGCAATGCCCCTTCCATCGAAGCATACCCGTTGTCCTCCGGAGCTACATATCCCTTCTCCCCGGAGACATCCAACCGCAGCACCTTGCCGAGGTATTGCGAAACATCCTGGGCCCTCGCCTTCGGATCATTCGCCGCACCCCCGTCACCCGTCGCGATCCACAACATCCCGTCGGGGCCGAAGTCCAGCCAGCCGCCGTTGTGGTTGTCGAAATCTTGTTTGTAACGGAGCAAGGTTTCGCCCGATTCCGCGTCCGTCGTCAGGCCGTCCTCACTCGTGAACCTCACGATATTGCTGTGGCTGTCCTTTGAGGTGTAGTTGATGTAGTAACGCCCGCTTTCCTGAAAATCCGGTGCAAAAGCCAGTCCCAGCAGCCCTTCCTCGTTGCCCTTGCGGTCCACCTTCGGATTTATTTTCAAAAACGGCTCTTCCATTTTCTCCCCGCTCCCGAGATCGACAATCCATACCGTCCCGGCCTGCTCCATCACCCATAACTTGTCGGTCACCCCATCCGGCGCCCCCACCCAAACCGGCCGTTCCAGATCTTTGATCACAGTTTCAGTAGCAAGCTCCGCATGGGAATTCGCAAGGGGGAGTAAAAGCAAAAGGGAAAGGCAAACCGGTTTCATGATCGGAAACGCTATCCTCATCCTCCCCGACCGCAATTCATTTCCTGTCGTCATCCGGCATATCCTCGCTGTTTGTTCGTGACCATCCCGCCCACCCGCTTGCAACATCCAGCCATGCAAGACAACACCCTCGCGAAAATCGAATCCCTCGGACTCACCCTCCCGGAAGTCCCGGCTCCCGTCGCCGCTTACGTGAACTGCGTGCGCAGCGGAAACATGCTCTACCTCTCCGGCGGACTCCCCATCGATGGCGATACAAAGATCCTCGGCAAAGTCCCTTCCGCCTGCTCCATCGAGGATGCAGTGAAAGGTGCGCGCATCATCGTGCTCAACCGCCTCGCCGTCATCAAAGAAGCCATCGGCAGCCTCGACAATGTGACGCAGATCGTCGTCCTCAACGGCTTCGTGAACTCCGATCCTGATTTCTACGGCCATCCGACCGTCATCAACGGCGCATCCGAACTCCTCGTCGAAATCTTCGGCGAGCGCGGCCACCATTCCCGCACCGCCCTCGGTGCCGCCGCCCTCCCGCTCAATGTGGCGGTCGAGATCAACTTGATCGTGGAAGTCGCCTGATTAGACTTTGAAAAGCCCGCCGCGTTTTCCACCCAGAACCGCAGCGCCCATGATGGCGACCGAAAGGAAAACCATCGCCCACACACCCAGCGCCGTCGCTAGTTCGGTGCCGTTGCCCAGCGTGCTCAGCAGCGTGTAAATCGCCTTGGTGATCGGGTAGTGCTGCGTCTGTTGCGCGAGGATCAGGCTGTCGCTCACCTCCAGCATCGCAAAGGCGAAGCCGAGGATTGCACCCGCCGCCACGTTTGCCGCGATCAACGGGATCGCCACCCGCCGCATCATGCGCAGCGGCGTCGCGCCCAAGGATTTCGCCGCTTCTTCCAGCGCCGGATTGCTTTGCTGCAGCCCCGCCACCGCCGCCCGCACCACATACGGCAGACGCCGTACACAATAGGCGATCACCAGCAGGAAAAACGGACTCCCGCCCGCTCCCACCAAAAACGCGAAAGGTTTCCCCTCCTGCGAAAGCGCGAGATACCCGAAGGCCATCACCAAGCCCGGCACCGCCAGCGGCAGCATCACCAGCGCATCGAGCCAGCCGCGTATTTTCAGATCGGATCGCACCACCACCCACGCCACCGCCAGCCCGATGATCACCGCAATAAGCATCGCCGATCCAGAATACATCAGGCTGTTGCGTATCGATGGCACCACCAGTCCGTTGCCAAGTGCTTCGATGTAGTGACGCATCGTCAGTTCATCCGGGATCACTGTGCCATACCACCGCTCCGCCAGCGAAAGGAACACCACCCCCGCATGCGGCACACAGGCGATCAGAAACGTCCCGAGGAAAAATCCCGCACACGCCCAGCTCTTCCAGCCACGCAGTTTCATCCCATCACTGCGCCCCTTCGGCCTTGGCGCAGTGCCCAACGGAGCGCGCCCCATCACCAGCTTCGCCCCCGCGAAAACCACCGCCGCGATCACCATCAGAATCGCCGTCAGCGCATAGGGCACCGGGTTTTTCTCCAGCCCCTTGATCCCATCAAAAATCTGCACTGGAGCGATGCGTGCGTAATCAAATACCAATGGCACGCCCAGCTCCGTGAACGACCAGATGAAAACCAGCGAGCTCCCTGCAAACACCCCCGGCATCGCAAGCGGAAGGGTGATCTTGAAAAATCGTTTCCACGGCGGGCAACCCAGATTCTCCGCCGCCTGCTCCATCGCCGGATCCAGATTCGCCAGCGCCGCCGCGATGTTCATGTAGAGGATCGGATACAGGTGCAGCGCATTCATCACCACGATCCCAAAAAAACGCCCCTCCGCCAGCCAATCAAAAGGCGTCGCGGCACTCATCGCGCCGATATCGATCAGCAGCGCATTGAACGCCCCATTGACCCCGAGCATCTGCTTGATCCCCACCGCCCCCACAAACGGCGGCAAAATCATCGGAGCCAGAATCAAAATCGCCAGCGCCTTCTTCCCTACAAAATCGTAGCGATGCGCCACCAGCGCCAGCGGAAACGCCAGCAGCACCGTCAGCAAGGTACTCACCACCCCCATCATCAGCGCATTCCACAACCCCTCCCGATAGATCGGATTCAAAAACACCGATGCGATGAAATCCAGCGTCCACACCGTCGTGTCATCCGCCGCCTTCGCTTGGAACGCTTGCTTCACCACCATGCCCGCCGGATACAGGAAAAACACCGCAAATACGGCAAACACCGTAAGCGAAATCACCCATGCCAGCTTCCGATTCATCATGGCCGCACCTCCCCACCTTCCGCGATCCGCTGCGCCTTGCGGTAATTCCCACGGAACCACTCGCCCAGCTCCATCATACGCGCCGCCTGCTCCAGCGAGTCCTTGCTATCCAACCCAGGATCGCCCTTGCCGGAAATTTCATAAGACACCTTCGAAACATCATGAAACACCGCCAGCGCATCCGCCGGCATGCCCGCTTGCTCGATCGCTTTCCACGCCTCTTTCATCTCCTCATGCGAATCGATGCACATCACTTTGACCAACTGTCGCAACGTGTTGAAAACCTTCCCGGTCAGTTCCGGATCGTAGGTAAAATTCCCCACATCCTCGTAGGGCAGGTTCCCCGGCATTGTCGTCAAAGCCAACGTATCGGCATCATACATATCCCGTCGAATCGGCGTCCGGTGCAGAGCACGTTCGCTCGGCCCGCCTTCGGTTCCGGGTTTCTGAAACCACAGCCGCTGCGCCTCCCGGGTCAGGCAGAATTTCACAAAATCCTGCGCAATTGCCTCATGCGGCGCTCCTTTGAAAATGCCCACCGGATCCGCACTCATCGTGGTTCCACCTTTCGGCGCGATCCATACCACTCGCGGCCTGCCGTCCTGGGTCGTCAGATCATTCGCATAACTGCGTCCATAGAAATCGATGCACATCCCCGCCGCCGCATTCCCCTGCCCTACATCCAGCGGCACTTTAGAGGCACTGTCGGTGAAATACCTCGCATTCGCACTCATCCGCTGGATTAGCCGAATCCCTTCATCCCAACCGTCCGCCGCCGTCTCGCCGTTTTTCAACGCCGACTGCATTTCCCCCTGCACCAACAACTCGAAGGTCCGCGCCACCGATCCGCTCTTCGTAGGATCCGCCAGAGCCAGGCTTCCACGATATGCCGGATCGCCCAAATCTTGCCATTCACTCGGCACTGCGAGCCCCAACCGTTTCACGAAATCCGGATTATAACAGATGCCGAACTGAGACATGCACGTCCCCACCCACACCTTGTCGGCAGCAAAATATCTCTCCCCGGTGAAAATCTCCGGGATCACCCCGCCCTCGCCAAACAGCTCCGGCATTTCATCGAAAACCTTCAGCTTCACCAGCCTCCCCGCTTTCGCCTGACTCGAATAATCTGGCTCTCCGCCCCCAAAAAACAAATCCACCCCGATCCCTTTCCGCCCGGTCTCCTCCGCCGCCTTGTAACCGGAATCAATCACCATGCGTATCTCCGAAGTCCCGCCCGGCGTGCGCCAATCCACATAAATCGTCCGCCCCTTCTCCTTTTTCCACCACGCCGCAAACGCTTCTCCGAACTCTTGGCGTATCGATTCATTGTGCGGGGAAAGGATCACCAAACGATCATCCGCGCTGTCCGGCGATGCAGTCTCGCTGTCGCGCTTCAGCAGCAAAGGCAGGGCGATGATCAGCCCCAGCAGGCCTACGACTATGAGAATCCGCGCTTTCATCAATGACCCATCACCAGACGCCAAGATCTCACAACGCTACTCCCCCGATGGCAAGGAGGATCAGGGAAAGGTGGGCATTCCCCAAATTCCGCGCTTCACCTCCACCCGGATACCGAGTTTCATCCTCCCATGATCGACATGCTCGTGCGCCTCTATGACCTGCCGGATAGCGCTGACCTCTACCGCAGCATCGCCGACCAAGGCATCACCCTGCGCCGCGCCCGCGCTTTCGAGAAACACACGATCGAAGCCTTCGCCCGCGAACATTTCTCGGAAAAGTGGGCCAGCGAGATCGCCGTTGCCCTCACCCGCCAACCGGTCTCCTGCTTCATCGCCACCAAGGACAAACAGATCCTCGGCTTCTCCTGCTGCGAAACGACAAACCGCGCATTCTTTGGCCCAACGGGAGTCATCGAAGCCGCGCGCGGCTCCGGACTGGGCAAAGCCCTGCTTTTCCTCGCCCTCGAAAACCTCCGCGACATCGGCTACGCCTACGGTATCATCGGTGGAGTCGGCCCTCGTGAGTTCTATGCGAAAAACTGCGGAGCCATCGAAATCCCCGGCAGCGATCCGGGCGTTTACGCAGACATCCTTCCCTGATCCGGAGACGTGGCCATCAGCGAGCACACAGACCTCCCGGAGCGATTCGGGCCGATGACCGTCAAGGAGCTCCGCCAGAGCCTCCGCCGCACCAGCTTCGTCTACCCTTTCATCTGCATCCACCTCTTCGCCACCCTCGCGATCTATGCGGAATTCCAGCTCGGAGTCGGTGCTGGCGGCGGCGGCCTTCCCGCTGTGCTCGCTTGGGATTCGGACAATATCGGCATGTTCTGGTGGGTCGCCATGGGCGTCTGCGGCATCCTCATGCCTCTGGCCGGATTCCTCCTCATGCCCCAGGAAATCGAGGAGGGAAACCACGAGCTTCTACTCCTCACCCCCCTCTCCCGCTGGCAGGTCGTTTCCGGGAAATTCTTCATGCTCTGGGGGCTCAGCCTGCTCACTTTCACCTCCCTGCTCCCCTATATCATTATCCGCTATTTCATCGGCGGCATCGAGTGGTTCCATGAACTCGCCAACGCCGGCTCGGTCATCTGCGTTGCGGCGATCATCGCCGCAGGTGCCATCGCCGCCTCCGGATTCAATCACGTCGCCGCCAAACTCGGGATCTTCTGCCTCTACCTATTCTCCGCAACTGCCGGCGGAGGGGCTGCACTGATGGGCGGCATCATGTCTCTCAACATGTCCACCACCAACAAATGGGCGCTGGCCGGGAATTTCCACTATCACGCCTCGGTCGTCATCACCATCGCCTGCTACTGCATCATCGGCCTGCTGATCGCCCGCTCGCGCTTGCGCCTCGCGACCATGAACTTCGAGCTCAAGCCCTCCACCGTTCTGCTCGTCGTCACCGGACTCGCCCCGTTCATCATCGGCATGGCCGCCGCTTTCACCTGCGGCTTCGGCAGCATCGTCGGAGTTCTTCTCCTCACCTACCTCGCTTGGAATTCCGATGTGACTCCAAAAGCTCCGAAATCCATGCTTCCACCCGCGGCAAACACACCCCCGCCACTTCCCATGCCGGTGACCGAACCAATCGATTATTAACCGGCCACCGAGCTATCGGAGGCAATCATCGCCTCCGCGCCTTTCGGCAGAAATGGCTCACGCAAAGCATCCAGCATCTCGAAAGATCCTTCGAAATCCGCATGGCAGTCAGACTCCTGTTTACCGAAAATCTGCTCTGTGATCATCTCGAAGACCATATTTCCCACGTCACTGCACTCTACCACGCCCCACTCGGTCATCAGCGTGGAGGCCATCGGCCCGAACTGCTCCAACGCGTGATCGCGGAAACCCGCAAGCAACTCCTCGCCGCTCACATGCCGCCCGTGTTCTTCCCCACTTGTGCTGAAACGCTTCAAAGTGAAGTCCAACGACTCTTTGAGGAAAAAATACGCATGTGCGTCATACCGGGGCTCCCTTTTCAGGATCGATGCCACGGATTCCTCGAATTGAATGGGCTGCATCCTGTTACAGTGACAAATAACGTCCATTCTGTCAAAGCGCTTCCCCCGATTGGCACCTCGGCTGCCTTTTCCGTCCTTTAGAATTTGGGATTTCGAATTTAGAATTTTCTCCATGCTCCTCCAAGACCTCATCCGCATCCCCTCCGTCAATCCCGACAACGCCCGCCCCGAGGAAGCTGAATTCACCCACGAGGAAAAAATGGCCAATTACCTCGCCGACTGGCTCACAGACATCGGAGCAGAAGTCACCCTTGAGGAAATCGCCCCCCGCCGTCCCAACCTCATCGCCCGTTTCGCTCCGCTCGATGGTCGCCCTCGCATTCTCCTCGGCCCCCACCTCGATACCGTCGGCGTCACCAACATGACCATCCCCCCTTTCTCCGGAGAAATCCGCGAGGGCAAAATCTGGGGCCGCGGTGCATCCGATACCAAAGGCCCGATGTCCGCCATGCTCACCGGTCTCGCCGAAAACAAACACATCCTCGCCGACCTCCCCGTCGCTGTCGATTTTGTCGCCTTCATGGGCGAAGAAGCCTCCCAGCACGGCTCCAAACATTTCGCCAAACACCACGCCGCGAACTACGCCTTCGCCATCGTCGGCGAGCCGACTTCGATGCAGGTTGTGCACACCACCAAAGGCTCGCTCTGGGCAACACTCACCGCCACCGGCACCTCCGCGCACGCTTCCCAACCCCAGCTTGGCGACAACGCAATCCTCAAGCTCTCCCGTGCCCTCCTCACCCTCCAGGAAAACCTCGCCCCAGCCCTCGCGACCTTCAGCCACCCCGTCCTCGGCCCCTCCACTCTCAACATTGGCATGATCACCGGCGGCACCGCCCCGAACATCGTGCCGAACCACGCCTCCGCCCAGATCGACATCCGCCAGACGCCCGCCCTCCACGCAGCAGGCGGCGGCTTGAAGCTCGTGCGCGACACGATCGCCTCCCTCGGCCTGCCTTTGGAAATTTCCAACGCCCACGAAAACCCACCGATGGAGACCGACCCAGCGAACCCTTTCATCCAGAAACTCCTCGCCACCGACTCCCGCACCCAAACCACTGGCGCGCCGTGGTTCTCCGATGCCGCGCACCTTTCGGCCGTCGGTCTGCCCTCGATATGCCTCGGCCCCGGTTCCATCGACCAAGCCCATACCAAGGACGAATTCCTCGACCTCGACCTCCTCCGCGATGGGGAAATCTATTTCACAAACTTCATCCGCTCCCTCGCGGATTAAACCTATCCGATCACCATCTTCACCGCCTCCGCACTGCACGGACTCGGCAGATAAAACTCGTTTTTCCCGAAGGCCGCCACCGCATCACGGATCGCCTCCCTCACGGAAATCGCCAGCATCAGCGGAGGCTCACCCACCGCCTTGCTGCCGTGGATCGTCCCGTCTTGCCGCGCCTCTTTGAGCAATGAGACCCGGAAGTCCATCGGAGCATCGCTGAATGCCGGGATCGCGTAGGTGCTGGCGCTGTGACTCAGCAGCCTGCCTTTTTCATCCCATTTGAGATCCTCACGTGTCAGCCAGCCCATGCCTTGCACGAACCCGCCTTCGATCTGTCCGCGATCGACTCCGGAGTTCAGGGAATCCCCCACGTCGTGGAGGATATCGACCCGCCGCACCTTGCTCATGCCGCTGGCTCCATCCACTTCCACCTCGCTCACTGAAGCACCCCACGCGTAGTAGTAAAACGGCCTGCCTTTGCGCACATTCCAATCCCACTCGAGATCCGGGGTTTTGTAGAATCCCGCCGCCGATAACTGCACCCTGGAGAGATACGCGGCCATCACGGTCTCCTTGAAATCCATGTCCTTGCCTGCTTCCTTCCGCACCTGATCCAGCCTCTCACGCAACTGCCGGCACGCATCGGCCACAGCAGCCCCGTTCAGATCCGATCCCGAACTCGCTGCGGTCGCCGAGGTATTCGGCACCTTGTCCGTGCGCGTGTGCATGAGCCGGATGTCCTCGCGCGGCACGCCGAGCTCTTTCATCACCACCCCGATGATCTTCGTATGCAGCCCCTGCCCCATTTCCGTCCCACCGTGGTTCACCTGCACCGTGCCGTCCATGTAGATCAGCACCAGCGCACCCGCTTGGTTGTAATGCTTGAGCGTGAAACTGATCCCGAATTTCACCGGTGTGATCGCCAGCCCTCGCTTCACCGATTTCATCCCTGCATTCCATTCGGCAATCTCCGCCCGGCGTTTCTGGAACTCCGATGTCCGCAGTAGTTCCTCCCAAATCCGGCCGATGCGTGGCTCGCCCACATCCGCCCCGTAATGGGTTTCGTTTTTCTCACCCCCGTAGAAATTCCTCTCCCTCAGTTCTTCCGCCGGCATTCCCAAGCGCTGCGCGATGCACCCCATGATCTCCTCGATCACCACCATCCCCTGCGGACCGCCGAAGCCCCGGAATGCGGTGTGTGAGGTCACATTCGTTTTCGCCACCCGACCCTCGAAACGCACATCCGGAATGTAGTAAGCATTATCCAAATGGAACAACGCCCGGTCGTTCACCGGCAACGAAAGATCCAGCGACCAACCGCCGTCGGAGACCAACTTCACATCGGCCGCCAAGATCTTTCCAGCCGAGTCGTAGCCGACTTTGTATTGGGCGAAAAACGGATGGCGTTTTCCGCTCATCTCCATGTCCACATCCCGGTCGAGCTGGACCCGCACCGGCTTGCCGGTCTTCTTCGCCGCCAGCGCGCAAAGCGCCGCCCAACCATTCGCCTGGGTCTCTTTCCCGCCGAATCCTCCACCCATACGCGGTGCCTCCACCACGATGTCCTTTTTACCCAGCCCCATCACCTCCGCCACGATCATCTGCACCTCGGAGGGATGCTGGGTGGAACTCGCGACGAAAATATTCCCGTCCCGATCCACCTCTGCCCACGCGGCATGGCTCTCCAGATAAAAATGCTCCTGCCCGCCGAGGAAAAACTCCCCCTCGATCACATGCTCGGCAGCCGCCAGCCCCGCCTCCACATCGCCCCGATCCAGCACATGCGGCTCGGTATGATACGATTCCGCTGCCATCGCCGCCTCGATCCCGATCAGCGGTTCTTCCTCCACGATCTCCACCACCACCTTTTCCGCCGCCAGCCTACACTGTTCCTCACTATCGCCGATCACCGCCGCAATCATCTGCCCCCGGAAGCTCACTTCATCCTCCGCAAACAACGGTTCGTCGTGTCGCGACGGCCCGGTGTTGTTCAGCCCCGGCACATCCTTCCACGTCAGCACCGTCCTCACCCCGTCCATCTTCGCCGCCTCGGAAACATCGATGGAAAGCACCTTGCCCTTGGCGACCTTGGAGACCACCGGCCACACCGCCAGCATCCTCCGCCCCAGCGCCACATCGTTCACATACGCCGCCCGCCCGGTCACATGACCCACCGCACTCTCGTGCTTCAGATCCAGCCCACCGTCGAAACCGGAATCTTCGAAGCCCAGCTTCTCATCCATCGTTTCACTGCGCTCTGCGGTGAAAAATTTCTCCACCAATCCACGGATCAACGCCTGCCGATATTCCGCCGTCCCGCGCACATCGGTCAGCGGCGTGAACTCACCCGCCAGCACCTCATAAAAATCCTCTCCGATTTCTCCCGCCTTCTTCCCTAACAAAAATTTCTCCGCCTCCAACGCCCTCGCGGTCGTCGCCGCGACTCCGCCGAAAGCCAGCCTGACCTCAGAGATCACCCCATCGTTTTCCACCACCCGTATCGCCAGCGAGACGATACTGATGTCCATCTCACGCCGCTTCGATGCTTTGAAAAACTCGAACCTCCCTGCCTTGTCCCTCGGGACCACCACCGCCAGCATCACTTCATCGGGACGCATCACGGTCTTCCGGTATCCGGTGAAAAATTCTGCCAGCGCCACCCGCCGCTCGCCTTCCTGCGAGACCAACACCACCTCTGCATCCAGCGCCATCAGCACCGGCGCGCTGTCACCGATTGGCGACGCCGTCACAAGATTTCCGCCAAGCGTTGCCCGATGCCGGATCTGCCGCGAGGCAAACACCGCCCACAGCTTGTCCATCGCCGGATACTCCCCGCGCATCGCTTCATCGATATCCGTCAGCGCCGCGCCAGCACCCAACCACCACTCGCCGTCCCGCGCTTCGATCTTTTTCAGTTCCGCCACATCCTCGAGCCCGATCAGGGTCTCGATGCGCCGATGCATTTTATTGATCCACACCGCCACTTCGGTCGCCCCCGCGACAAGGATCGCCTGCGGATGCGCCTTCTTCATTTCCAGCAACTCCGCCAGATTCTTGGGTTTCAGATATTCGCCGAAACCTCCGGCCATCGCGCTCTCACCTTCCCGTGAACACGACTTCTCCTCGGAAAAATCAAACTCCCAGCCCGCCGAATCCTTTTCCTCCAGCGCATCGACCATCGCCTCACGTATCGGCCGATACCCGGTGCAGCGGCACAGATTTCCACAAAGCTGATCCGCCACCGCCTCGCGATCCATCCCCGCATCGCGATGATAACCCTCCACCATCGAGGCCACGAAACCCGGCGTGCAATACCCGCACTGCGAACCATAACACGCCACCATCTTCTCCTGCACCGGATGCAAGCGCCCCTCCTTTTCGAAGCCCTCCACCGTCCAGATCTTTTTCCCCTCCAGCGATCGCACTAGCGCCAGGCAACTGTTCACCGACCTCGGCTTGCCCGCATCATCTACCACCACCACTGAGCACGCCCCGCAGTCGCCCTCAGAGCAACCGCATTTCGTCCCCACCCAGCCGTTCTCCCGCAGGAAAGCCAAAAGGTTCTCATTCCCGCCCACGGCGGAAACTCCCACCTTCTCACCGTTAATCCACATGCTCTTCATAAGGGTTTCATCCAATTAGAGTATCCTTCCGTCGTAGAGGGGACTTGTCAGCAACGTTCTTGCCAAAGAACCCGCAGGTTTTGCAGCCATCTACCGCCCAAAAAGCCAGTCGACGAAAATCCAAAATTTTTTCTGAATCAAATTCAGCGCGTTTCCGTCGTACTTCGCAAGCGCCTGCGGGTGCCAAAATCGGCAAAACAAATTCCCTTGAAATGCCCGACAGCCGAACTATCTCTAAGCACCAACCAAACAACACCATGAAAAAACTGACCCTCATCTTCCTTTCGGGCGTAGCCGCCCTCTCCCTGAGCAACTGCGCAGCGCCTACGGGCCCTAACACCCAGCGCGGAGCCGTCGTAGGCGGTGTTGGCGGTGCGCTGCTCGGTGGCGTCATCGGCCACCAGTCCGGAAACGCCCTTGAAGGTGCTGCCATCGGCGGCGCGGCAGGTGCCGGTGCAGGTGCTCTCTACGGAAATGCCCAAGACCAAGAGAACCAACGCCGCTACGGCTACTAATCCACCAACTAAATTCACCTAATTTCAAAAGCCGCAGGGAACTTTCCTTGCGGCTTTTTTCGTATTTTGGAAGATAACAGCGATTATTGCGTCTAATAACCCAGAACGCCCGAAACCTTCCCGAATGATCTCTAGAAACATCCCGATGCGCATCCTCGCCGCTCTCCTTGCCCTTGCGACTTTTGCAAGTGCCCAACGTATTAACTCCGTTGCCACCCTAACATCGGAAGTCAGCACCGTTGCTCCAGGCGAGCCGTTCACCGTTGCCCTCAAGCTGAAACATCCACTCGGCTGGCACAGCTATTACAAGAATTCCGGTGGTATCGAGGAAGCGCCGGAAATCACGTGGGACCTCCCCGAAGGAGCCGCGGCAGACTCCATCCAGTGGCCCACCCCCACGGTCAAGGAAGTCTATGGCGAGAAAAGTTTCATCTATCCCGGCTCCCCGGTTTTTCTCATCGAGATTACACCTCCCCCCTCACTCACTCCCGGCGAAACCTTTTCCTTTAGTGCCGAGGCAACCTGGCAAATCTGCGAGCAATCCTGCATCAATGAAAACGGAACCTTCTCGCTGAATCTACCGGTAGCAGAAACCGCCACCCCAGATCCCGCTGCGACCGAACTCTTTTCGAAAGCCAAGAACCAACTCCCCGAAGACCCTGCCGGAGTTTTTGAAATAAGCGTCTCAGTGCCCGAAAACTCCTCCGACTCCATCAACATCGAGTTTATAAACCTTGCGGAAGAACCCACCGAATTCATCCCCGCAGTAGCCTACCTCCGCACGATTTCAGACGGTGGAAAAGTCAGCAAAACGGAAACCGGATATCTCGTCACCCTCCTCCGGAAACAAACCGACCTCCTCGACAACCCCATCGAACAAGGCAACTCCGTTTCCGGCATCCTCATTGCCGGTAAGGAATACCTCATTGCAGAGACTGGAATCGCCGCAGCCCCTCCTGAACCTGTTAGCGAGGGAAACCTCCTACCCATCCTCGCCGGCATGTTCTTCGGCGGCCTGATCCTCAACCTGATGCCCTGCGTCTTCCCGGTCATCGGCCTTAAAATCATGGGCTTCGTCCAGCAGGCCGGCGAAAACCGTCGCACCATCGCCCTCCACGGCGTCAGCTTCACCGCCGGCGTGCTCGCTTCCTTCGCCGTCCTCAGCGGCATCCTGTTTGCCGTCCGCGCCGCAGCCCTGAAGAATGGCTCCGAACTCAAAGGCTGGGGATACCAACTCCAGAACCCATGGGTCGTGGTCGTGCTCCTCCTGCTCATGTTCATCCTCGCCCTGAATATGTTCGGCCTCTTCGAGCTCGGCACTTCCGCCACATCCGTCGGGGGAAAACTCCAGAACAAGTCCGGCCACACCGGTTCGTTCTTCTCCGGCGTGCTCGCCACCGTCGTCGCCACTCCCTGCTCGGGTCCCTTTCTTGGGGTCGCGATCGGTGCTGCAATGGCACTGCCAGCCTACCAGTTTTTCCTAGGTTTTGCCTTCATGGCCATCGGCTTAGCACTGCCGTATCTTATCCTTTCTCTATTCCCTGCCTTGGTGGAAAAACTCCCTCGCCCCGGTGCGTGGATGGAATCTTTCAAGCAGGCGATGTCGTTCCTGCTCTTCGCCACGGCCGCCTACTTGCTCTGGGTTTATGGCGGACTCATCGGCCAAGAATACCTGCTCGCACCGCTGATGGGACTCAGCCTCATCGCCGCCGCCGCATGGATCTACGGCCGATGGAACCTGCCGCACAAATCCGCAAAAACACGCTACACCGCCCTTACGATCACCGCGCTTTTCGCCATCGGCGGCACAGTCCTCGCCCTCCCTCCGCAGCCGAACAAGCTCTGGTCTGAATGGAGCGAGGAAAAGGCCGAGCAAATCGTCGCCGAAGGTTCTCCGGTCTTCATCGATTTCACCGCCCAATGGTGTCTGACCTGCCAGGTGAACAAGAAGGTCGCCTACACCGATGAAGTCCTCGCTCTGGCAAAGAAGAAAGGCATCGTTTTCCTCAAAGCCGACAAGACCCGACCTAATCCCGCGATCGAGGCAAAACTCGAAGAACTCGGACGCTCCGCGATCCCGGTCAACGTCCTGATGCTCCCTGGCAAGGAGCCCATCATCACCCCGGAAGTCCTCACCCCCGGCATCCTCATCGACCTTTTCAACAAGGTCGAGTAGCCTACTTGCGGCCTTCGTCGAGATCGATGAACTCAAACATAGTCTCGACCGTTCCCGGCTCTAGGCCGATCTCCTTGAGCCTCTCCTTCACGCGCTGCGAAGCCGCATCGCGCCAGCCGCGTTTGGTCATGAAGCCATCCCATACCTCGATTTCTTCCGCATCCGGTTTGCGGCCTTTTTCAAAAGCCCATGTGAGAACCTCCTCGTCGCTCCCGCCTTTTAATGTTTCGGCAACAAGATCTGCATAATCGATCTTGAGAAAATTGCAGCAGCGCGAATCGAAACTCCCGGCATGCCCCGGCCCCACCATTGCCGCCCATTCCTCGGGCAACTCGCCTTTGGCATTGAGCCGGATCTTGTCGAGCATCCGCCCGAAATATACAATTCCTCCCACCTTTTCATAAGGGCTGCGGAGTCCAGGAATGATCGTCGGATAGGGCTTGGGCATTCCTCACCATAAGCCCTGCGTCACCGCCCGTGCAAGTTTCGGCGTAAAAATCGGAGACCTTGAAAAACGCTCATCCATCCTCATTTTCCCCGCGCGCCCCCGCCGCCAGCCTCGCCGCCATCTGCGGAAATAACAGGAGATGAAACGGCAGCACCGCATACCAATACGCCCGACCGATTAGCCCTCGCGGCCTGAAAGTCGCCGTCTGGATCAGTGAGGTTTCGGTGATTTCAAAATCCAACCACGCCTCCCCCGGGAGCTTCATCTCGGCGCTCAGGATCAAGCGTGCGGATTTCCCGTCGCTCACCCGATCCGCCAACATCACCCGCCAGAAATCCAGGGCATCCCCTGCAGAAATCTCCACCGGACTCCTGCGCCCGCGCCGCATCCCGATCCCGCCGACCGCACGATCCATCGCTCCCCTCACCTTCCATGCCCAGTTCATCGACGGCCAACCGCGTTTCCCACCGATCGACCACACCGCTTCGATCACCTTTTCCCTGTCCGCCGTCAGTGGCACTTCCTGCCTGTCTCGCAGCACTCCGTGCTCCGGCACTTGGATGGATTTGAAAAACTCCGGGCTCAATCGTCCCGAGGAAAGCGAATCGATCCATGAAGACGGCACCTTGTTCTGCGCGATCCTCGCGAACGTCTTTTCGATCGCCTGCATGTAGCTCAGCAAGTCCTGCGGAACGAGTCCACGTATCCTGTCATCGCGGCAGATCGTTTCGTTGTGCAGCGATTTGATCAGGGCCCTGGCAAGCGCCATGGTGGTCGTCGTCACCAGCCGCAGCCAATGCGCGGAAAGTGCCGGCGTCAGGAACGGCATCGGTATCAACCAGCGCCTAAGTTCACGCGCCTCCGCATATTTCTCCAACAAACTCCGGTAACTCAGCACCTCCGGACCGCCGATATCGAATTCACCGCCCGCCGTCTCCGCCACCCCGAGGCAGCCAGTCAGATAGCCGATCACATTGCGCACGGCGATTGGCTGGCAACGCGTCAACGTCCACTTCGGGGTCAACATCACCGGTAGTTTTTCCGCCAGATCCCGGATGATCTCGAACGATGCGGAACCGGAACCCACGATGATCGAGGCACGCAACGTCGTCACCGCCATGTCCGAATCGCGCAAGATGCGGTTCACGTTTTCCCGCGATTCCAGATGCTCCGAAAGCGAACCTTCGGGAACCAGACCGCCGAGATAAATCACCCTCTCGCACCGATCCTTCCCCAGCCACTGGGTGAAATTTTTAGCGCAAGCCTCCTCCCGTTCCTCGAAACCCTTGCCCGCCCCCATCGAGTGCAGGAGATAATACGCTGCATCGAATTTCACCTGCGGCTGCGGCAGGCTTTCCGGCACCAGCATGTCCCCCTCCACCAGCTCCATCCGGCCATCGCCGATGAACACGGCAAACTGCGATGTGGGGAAACGTCCCTTGTCTCTCACCAAACATGTCACCCGGTGCCCAGCCTCCAGCAATGCCGGCAGCAGGCGCAAGCCGATGTATCCGTTCGCTCCTGTGAGAAGAATTTCCAAGTCACCAACCTAACCCCGCGCTCCCACAACGCAAGAAGGGGTGGCTGTAACGCCACCCCTTCGATCAAATTGCGGTCTTCTGAGAAACTAGACGTTCACATCCATTCCCGCATATTCGCCATCCTTCCGGCGGTAAACAATGGTCAGACAATCACGCCGCGCGCTCTTGTAGAGGATGAAAGGGCGATCCGAGAGCTCCAGCTCCATGACCGCATCCTCCTTATACATGGTCTTCACCGCATACTTGTCCTTGTGAATGATAAACGGCTCCGGATCGTGCTGTGATTCCTCCGGGTGATCGAGGACGTCCTCGGTGAAATACCTTTCCTCCAGATACCGGATCGACTCGTTGCGGTGCGGGCGGTTCTTCTTCAGCAAGCGGGTCTTGTGCTTGCGCATGCGCCTCGCGATTTTCTCGATGGTCTCATCAAGCGCCACATACATATCGCGACCTTCGGTGTGAGCCTCGATGGTGATGTGATTGGTGCAAAATAGGATAATTTCCGCGATATGCCGGTTTTTCTGAACGTCCAAGATCGCCTTTGCTTCGATGATTTTCGGGTAATCCAGATGGAGTCCTTCGATTTTCTTCTTGGCGTGTTCACGTAGCGAATCGGTCACACTTTCGTGTCTCACGGTCACAGTGATGGGCAGGTTGACGTTTGCAGTTTGCATGATTTCTAATTTTTTGGGTTGAAACGAACGGTGGCTACAGCTGCCCCGTTCATCAACCAGTCTGCGACGGATATCACGAGAACTCCATGCATAAAGTGCTCCCGGAGTGAAATTTTTGATCCCGAAATACAGACAAAAAACGCGCTCTACGGCGTTGTCTGTCCCATCCGGCGTTTTACCTCCGCCAAAAACGCCTCATCGCCCTCCAGAGAATCCGCCACAGCACGGATCACTTCGAGTGTAGGCCGGGATACATGGTGCTCCATGCCTTCCACATCGCGGTAAATCGTATCCTCCTCCAGCCCGAACAAACGCAGGAACCGTGTCAGCGTCTCATGCCGCTCAACGATCGCACCGGCGATGCGCATGCCTTCATCAGTGAGCGTGGTTCCCCGGTATTTTACATGTTTCACCAGCCCCTCCGCATCGAGCTTCTGGAGCATATTGGTCACGCTCGCCTGCGAGATGCTGAGGTTCGCAGAAATATCCACCGCCCGCGCATAGC
Organism: Luteolibacter sp.; assembly: GCA_039978775.1. GTDB lineage: Bacteria > Verrucomicrobiota > Verrucomicrobiia > Verrucomicrobiales > Akkermansiaceae > Luteolibacter. The sequence goes on from JBDWAR010000010.1 coordinate 365,434, forward strand.
CCTTTTCCTCGATGAGATGCAGGATCTGCTCAAGGTAGTCGTCCATCGCCACCGAACCGCTGGTGCGTTTGCGTGATTCCGAGGTCATTTGGCGCCTTCCTTCCCTTCCTTGATCTTCATTTCCAGCACCGATGCCTCAGGATAGATGTCACGGTTGGATGCTTGGAACTCGGCTTTGAGCCGCACCTTGAGCTTCGAAAGATCCACAAGCCGGTAGCCTAGGAATTCCCAGTCACCGTCATTGCCATCGTGTTCAATGCCGATCAGCAAATGCGTCGCATCGTCTAGGATTTTCAGGGTCCTGTCCTTTGGCTCGAAGTAAAATGTTCTCAGGCTGCTCGCCGAAGATCCGCGCTCCATCAGCTTCGGATCGAGGTAATAGATATCGGCCGTTTTCTCATCAATGATTCGCAGATCCGGATAACCCGAGCGCTGCGCGGATCCCTCACGAGTCTGCGGAATTTCGCATGAAATGCCATCCATCCCATTCAGCCGCTCCAACAACCCATCTTCAAAAAACCGCGATCCTTCGTTGATGCGGCGCAACCCTTTCACCGGTGAATCATCCGCATTCAGCTCCACCAGCAGCCCGGCCATCACCTCACTGATCGCGGAAATCACACGCTCCGCAGATTCACGCCCCGTGACAGGAATCACCTTTTTCCCGGAAACCGCCTCCGACACCAAGGCAAAATCGAAATCCCGTCCCGACAAATCCTCCTGCAACAAGCCCTTCACCAAATCCGCATCGCTGGAGTACTTCTGTTTTTCCTTCGCGTTCTCAACCGCACTGTCCAACAGCTCTCCTTGGCTCTCCCAGCGCGGCAATGCCGGCCTCTTCGGCTCACGCGTCGCGACAAATATAATCAGCCCGAGCAACAACACCCCGAAAAAAATCTGCATCGCTCGCTTCATCCTGTTGCTTGAACGTTGAATCTCGAGTTCTTAAATTTCAGCTCATCGCCTGACGCAGCCGATACCACGCCCCAGTGTTCGGAGCGACCAAGGCCCACAACGGGAGATCCTGCAGACCAAATTTTTTCACCATCCACTCAAGCAGCACCAAAGACGCCACCGCATCAAACAGCGCATCGTGCCAATCGCGACCCGGCACCAGTTCGCGCACCTTGTCTGCGACTCCCAGCTCCTCGCAAAGGATGCCCAGCGAATGCTTTCTCTGATCCGGCATCGCAGCTCTCGAAAGCAGCAGCGTATCCACCCAAGGATCGAACGGATTGCCCGGGAATTTCCGTAAGAATCGCTTCTCCGTGCCCTTTGCATGCGCCACCGGCACCGCTCCATCGCCCAGCCTTCCGTTCACTTCAGGCCACAGCGAAAGCAAGCTCGGCGCTCCGACCAGCTGACCCTCGTCGATGCCGTGGATCTTCTTTGCATACCAATCCACATTCCCGTTGCGTTCCAAATAGGACACGTAAAAATCATCATACCCCTTGTCCAGGGACCACGTCCCCATGCCGATCTGCACCGGCCAATCTTCCCGACCTCGTTGCGCACCCGCTCCTTCGAAGTCGATCCCCGCAAACACCACATCTTTGACCTTCCGTTGATCCTTCACGCGCCCATCCTCGACAGCGGCGCGGAAATCACAACCCTGAATCCGCACAACCTATTCCGGAGCCGAAACAGGCACCTCGCCCGGCGGCTGTTCCCCGTCCGGTTTTGGCAGCAGATCCGTCCATTGGTGGAGCTCGTAGCCATTTCCCAGCCCGCCGATCTCACCGAGGAGGGTGTGGCATTTCTGCCGCCACGCATCGTAATCCGGCGGCCCAGCCTTCGCCTCGCGGCTGCCCGGGAAAACCACATAGGTCACCGTAAGATCGGAAACCGGGCGATTGTAAGGCGTCGACTTCGCATTGAGCTCCTTCGCCATGCGCAGCGAAGCCTCGCCCACCTTGAACGTCGGCCCGCCGTCACCGACGATGCACGGATAGACTTTTTTCCCGTAAATCACCACCGCGTAGTCCCCCACCTTCGGCGCATAGGAATCACTGCTCGCCGTCAGCAGGTTCACCGGGATCACAATGAACGGGTCATACTCCGCAATCAGATAACTGCGCGCTTTGAGATCCTGGATCAGGCGCTTCAGCATCGAGATCCGTTCATTCAGCCATTTCTTGCGGTCGGCGGTCGTTCCAGCGGCGTTCAGTTCCTTGGTGCCGTTTACGATGCGCTTTTCCAGTCCCGCGATCATCGGATTCGGGGTCTTCCCCACTTTCCTCCAGCCGTAGCTCGTGGTCGGCTGGTAGTAGGTCGAGTTCACGATCGATTCGGGCATCTCCGCCAGCCGGTCGCCGTCCGATCCATCCGCCACCACATCCATTTCCGCCTGCATGAAAAATACCCGCCGCCCGCTCGCGGAGCGCAGGTTCAGGATCGTCTGGCAGTCGTAGATGTTGTGCTTGGTCAGCAACTCGTTGAGCGCATTCGCATCGCGCTTCACTCGCTGCGCCTTGTTGTTGTAGATCTCGTTATACCACCGGGACACCTCCGCCTTCTCTAGTAGTTGCGGCAGCGATGGCAGGATCGTCGCAATATCCGGATTGCCTTTGGCGATCTCTTCCAAAGTCTTCGCAGGCGCGGGCAAACGCAGGGTCAGCTCATACTTCGCCACATAACTTCCCTCATCCACCCGCTCTTTGGATGCGATCCCACCCTTTTCAAAGGTCACCTCGGTCTTGAAAGGTATCCCGCTGCGCAGCTCACGCACATCCGTCACCTTCCCCAGCGGCAGTGTGACCTCCGGCGGCGGCACTTCCTTTTCCGAAGGTTTCTCTTTGGACTCCTGCTTGCCGCGCATCTCCGCTAGCTGCATCTCCAGCTCCTCTTCATACTGCGCTCGCAGCCTCTGCTCCACCTGTTGCTCCAGCGCGCTTTCATCAACCGCCGCAACCTGCGGCTCCCGGGTTTTGGCAATTTCCCGCGCGATCTCTTTCAATTTCCGCCCCACTTTTGCCGGATAATCCGTAAACAACAGGCCGACGAACGCCGCCGTTAGGATCAAAAAGCCGACCCCGAACCAAGGGAAGCCTTTCCGCTTTTCGCTCTTCCTGACATTCATCTCTCCCATGAAATGAGACTAAGCGCAGCCTCACGCTGAAATCAACAGCTCTTCTCTCACTGCGGTGCGCGAGAGCACTTTGTGGAAAAAGCCAGAAAAGACCCATTTTTCCCTTGCAAGAACTCCCGCTCCACTCTCATCTTCCGCCCACGTCGCTTCCAGCGGCATTCAATTCAGATCCGGTGTAGCTCAGCGGCAGAGCGGGTGACTGTTAATCACTAGGTCGTAGGTTCGATCCCTACCGCCGGAGCCATCTGAAACCCTTATGGAATAAGGCCCTGAGGAGCTTTCCTTCTTGGAATATCGGGAGGTGCCAACCATAAATGCCAATGGTTTTTTTTCAGTTCTAGCCCTTCGATTTGTGGATTTAGCCACAAAGTAGGAAGTAGAAAGGATTCCAAGGCCTCCCCAGATTCTCTCCGAATCGAGCCGAGACAGCACGGACTTCTTGGGCTTTTCTGGACTTAAAGGGTGAATTTGAACTGGATGTGCCGCCCTGGACATGGACGATGACACCAAATAGCAGGTATGGCAGCGAAGAAGGCAGCGAAGAAGGCAGCGAAGAAGGCGGTGACGAAGGCGGTACTTCCGTTGGGAGGCGAAGATGATAATTTACTCCTGATTGCCGAAAGAGAGGCAACAAGGATTCTCAGAGCTAGCCGCCTTGGCTCCGGCGATGTTCGTCCGAAACAACTCGTTAACGCCTTGATCACGGGAACCTCGAGAACCCGTAAAAAATACGTCGAGGCATACATCGAGGAAGTAGCTGCTAGGAACTTAGGGGATCCCCTGACTTGGGAAGGCAAAATCCACGAGATCCAAACCGGAATGCCCTGGCGGGGTCGAATCTCTGTGGACGGATGCACCGGGGTTAAATCGCGATGGGATACCCTGTGGAATAGAATGACACTCGATGCGGAGGAAACAGAATGGGTTCCAATCCCCGATTCAAGTATTGAAGAATTTTGCCAAAAGAGCATTCCGCAAAACGAAAGGCAGCAATGGGCAACGGACTTCCTCGTATTCGCCAGCGATCTCAGAAAGCGTGAAAACGTCGACAAAGCACGAAAAGGTGGAAAAGCCAAGTATGCCAGAAAGGAAGCGAGATTAGCCGGAAAATAGTCCCCCATTCCAAGCCTCTCTACAGCACCGACGATTGTTACGGAGTGGATAGCCCGGTGCTTTGGACATGCCAACCGATAGCTAAAAAAGAGACCCGCCCCGGCGGCTGCCGGGGCGAGCTCTTTGTGTCGGTTCACTCGTAGGGGTTGTATTCCTGACGGCGTTGAGGCCGGCGGTTCGCCCGATGCCTTTGGATCAGCTTCACCACCATGAATGCGGTGGCGAGAGCCAGGATAATGGGCGGAAGCGTGGCGACGGCCACGTTGATGTTGTCGATCGTGGCACCGAGAAGTCCGGTCCAGTCGCGGATGCCTCCGAGGATGGCGGTGACAGGCGGGACGACAATCAGAGACAATACGATGAGCACCGCCCCCGTCCACAGGTTCAGGCGGAGCCACTCGCGGAGCCAACCTCCCTGGCTGAGCCAGTATTCGATGCTGAGCAACGTATGTCGCACGACTTCGGCACTACGCTCAGGCCAACTCAGCTGTTCCAAGTCGGCGGGAATCACTGGTCTGGGAACAGGCTTCGGATTCCAAAACCGGCTCCCCAGTTTGAATGCCGGCCTGCGGTGGTTTTGGACGGCTGTTGGCAGATCAGGAGCTGGCATTCCGGATTCCGGGTTTTGGTTAGGATGTGAGGTCTGCATGATATCGTCCCCTTGTTCCGATGGATGTGCCTGTGAAGAACGCGAGCACGGCAAAAAGGCCGAGGCCGAATGAGGCCAGCTGCCAGTTGTTCTTGCTGGTTGTTTCGTTGGAGGCCAGAGCTTCCGCTTCCGCCCGGAGCTGACGCTCCACCTCCACCTGTTCCTCAAGCACCGTGACCCGGTCAGGACCGGGCGGCTTTGAGGTTTCGGTGGCCTCGGATTTGTCGCAGCTTGTGAGCGTGAGCCCGGCCAACATGGTGAGCACGAATGTGATGATGGTTTTCATAATGTGTGTTTTCCTTTCTTGGTATTTGGTTTCAGTTCGCTAATCCCACGACTCCGTCGCAAAGCCCGTGAAGGGCTTCGCTGCGGATCATGGTGAGGCTGGGGTTCTGGCCGCGGTAGACCTCGGTGAACGCGTTAAATAAGCTCCACAAATTCCTAGGACGGAATTCACGGTGGCTCGGCTCACGCCATTCACGGACGACTCCAGGCACCTGGCTTGGGGTGATGGCTCCGCAGTCCATGGCACGGACGACGAAGTCATGAGCCGCCCAATCGGGCATCTGGCAATCCCTGTAGGCGTCGATTCGCTTGTCGAGGCTGCGGAATTTTTCCCCGAGACGACCTACGGCACGTGCCGTAAGTTGACGCAGATCTCGGTATGCGAATCGCGTATGCTTGCGGCTGATCTTCACCTCCCCGCTGAATGCGAGATTGTCGCAGGTGAATACCGAAGTGCCTGCCACGAGTCCGGCCGGGAAGGTCTTGTCATGGCTGTTGCGGAGACCGACGACCCAGGCGTAGTCCTTGTTGTCGGACTGCCCGGGTTGCTTGACCTCCATCACGCCGAAGTAGCGTCGACCCTCGTGGGAGAGGGCGTGGCTTTCACGGCCGATATGGAAACCGGCGGTTTCGAGCTGGGTCTGGACTTCATCCAGCAACGCCCGGTGGGCGAGCGGATACCAGGTGCTGGTGCCACGCGGAGTTTGCACGGCATTCAGTGTGGGCCGGTTGACAAGTTCCGCCCCGCAATGGAGAAGCATTCCGGCGACCGGTCTTTCGTTTGGTGAGACGATCTCGAAGGGTATCGGAGCGTCTGGATCAATGGTGTTGATGTTCATGTTTTTGGTATGGTTGTTGTTTGTTGGTGAATCCGGCATCGCAGGACGACGTCGGGACTGGGATGAAAAAAGGGCGACCCCCGTGATGGAGTCGCCCTTTATGCGGAGAATTTTAGTGTGAGTCGTTTCGATTCGGAGCCCCAAAACTCAGGGAAAACAAGTCGGAGGAGGTAATCAGATATGAGTTGATAGCATTCCAGGGCTTGCTTGCTTCGATGATCGATTTATGATTTTTCACAGTTACCCAGCTTCAGCAAATCTGATGCCCATCCCCAAACGTCTAGATAAGAAAATGACCACTACTCCGATGAAAATGGCAGCACTAGCATGTGGGCTTCTCAGTACAGAGTATGAGGTACTTCGTGAGTTTCTTTTCAATATCGCCAATTCCGGGCGTCAGATTTCTGATCGGGTGGACGTCATTGTGAGTATCGACCACAGCAACTCTCTTTCGGAGTTCACGGAACAGATCGGCATCGGGATAGAGATACTTGATGATGAAGACGATTTCATCCAGCGTACGACCGACCCATGCAATCCAGAAGGTTTGTCCGACGGGTATTACATTCGCATTGCTGGTGAAGCGGGTCTCTATGCAGCTAAATGGGATGGGAACCGCTTGATGAATTGGAAATACTACGGAAGTATCGAAAAACAGTTCCACGGGCTAAAGTCGGAAGCAGATCTTGAGATGTGTGTGCTTGGTGAATGAAATCGAAACCGGAGCAACGAACCTCTGACTCGGCGGGAGTGTGATCACCCCCGCCGAGCAGCCGGTTGGTCTCATGCTGTAGTGTCTACCACTGAGGCAGGCCACTTGGAACAGTCCTTTCGGAACTGGCACCACGAGCATTGCATGCCGGGCTGCGGGTGGAACCGCTCTTCGGCGATTCCCTCCACGGCCGTATCTAGCATCCGGATCACCCGGTTCTTCCGTTTCCGGTCGGCCGGTGGAGAGCTCACTTTCACGACCTGCGGTGTCTTGGTTTTCACCAGGAACACCAGATCGAGGGCGGGCGGAGTTTCTCCGGTCACTTCCTCCAGCAGGAGCTGGTAGCTCACAAGCTGGAGTTCGTGGTCGAATAGAGCCTGCTGCGGATCGGACCGTGAGGCGGCACTCTTGAAGTCAACCGGCGTGAGATTCTGGCGAACCAGATCCACGACGCCGGTCAGAGGGACGGAAAGCCCCTCGATCTTCTCGGTGAGCATCACCTCCACGCCCCGGGGCTTTTCCTTCATCGCCTCCGGGGAGTCGAGGTAGGCAGCCAGAATCCGAAGACCGTCGGCGTGGGATTTCTCACGCTTGGCATCGTCTTCGTAGTTGGCCGGACCCTCTTCCTTTTCGAGACGGACCAGGGCTTCCTCGTATGCCTGTGCGACAGCCTCGGCTGAATCATCGCCACCCCGCCAGCGGGCGAGATGGAACGATTGCAGGGCGGCGTGAACCGCCTTGCCGAGATGCAATGCCGGGGAAGTCGGCTTCGGAATGCAGGCGACCCGCTCGAAGTAGAAGCGGAGCGAGCACCCCAGGTAGCTCTTGGCAGCAGTCGGGCTGATGTGTGTCGGCATGGTGGAGTGCTTCTCCTTGGCCGCCGGCATGACTGTAGCCGTGGCGGTGGCGATCATCGTCCACCTCCGTTCCGGTTGCCGGCGTAGGCCGAGCGACGCCCGTTGGAGCTGGTCGCTTTGCTTCCACCGTGGGTTTCGAGCAACTCGTCGATAAGACCGGAGGCCTCCATCTTGTTGAGCTGCTTGACGCCCTTGCCGAAGCGTTGGCGGGACAGGTCGTCAACCTCGTTGCGGTCGAGGCTGTGCTCGTCGACAAGTTTCAGGATGAGATCCTTCTGCTTGTCGCTGCACTGCCAACGATCCCCGTTGGTCGAGTGGCCATTGACACCGTTGCCGATGTGCTTGCCGTTGGTCTGAGCCGGTTCCATGCCGTAGTCATGGGGCGGGACGAATCCGGTGGCCTGGATCTGCTCGTCCACATTGGACTGCAGGAGGTGGTAGATGCGTTCCGCTTCCTGAGGAACGTTATCTGTAGTGACCAGCTCGGTCTCGACGGAGACGCTGAACTGGTGGGACGAATAGCCGGGAAGACCCAAGCGTTTGCTGTAATTTGCGATCAATTTGATAGCCATATTTTTGTTTCTGGTTGGTGTTTTGGTTGATGCCTGGACACGAACAAGCCCGCCGGTAAGGGCGAGCTAGTCGTGGGGACGGGCGTTTGTTTGGGGGGAGTCCCTTTTGGGTCTCCGTGAAAGAGGATTCCCCGAAACTCCAGACACGGAGTCCCGGGGAAGTTGGCCTATCTCTGATCGGTTCTCGGCCTGTGCGATCCGGCCGCCACGTGGCACAGGTGCCGCTCACGAGACATCCGCAGGTCGGACTCCCAGTCGGGACGCGTGCCATCGATCAAACGTCGGACGACGTCCTCGCCGAAGAACTCGATCAGGTCTGCGGCGATCTGGCGTTTCAGCACAAGGGCTGCACTGTCCTTGATACCACAGCGTTTCCCTGCTTCACGCATCGTGCCACCTCCCACCAACACGAGTATGGCGGTGCGGTGGCGTTCCGAGTGAGATGAGAGGAATGATTCCCAGTCGAGGTTGCGGGCGGCTTCCTCGGCAGGGTCGGGTTCCTGTCCCTGGTAGTGATAGGGCGTGATGATGTCGTGGAGAGTGCCGGAATCGCCGGTCTCGAACTCGACTTCAGCGTCCATCCATTCGTGCCGTGCCTTGCCGTCGATCTGACAACCGGGTGAGAACACGTCACTGCGGCCGGTGTAGTAGCTGCGGCGACCACTGCGGGCTGCCTTGGCGGCGTAATACGATGCGTTGCCGGCGGTGATCGTCTTCCCGGCCTTCTCCGCAGAGTCCATCATCCGGGCAGCCATCAGCGTGGCGTCCTGAACGATTTCCTCGTCGTCTTCGTGCCCGATCTTCGGGATCGTGCGTGTCGCGTTCCGCAAGCGGGGCACGACTTCGTGAACTAACATTTCTTCCATCATGGGGCTCATCGTTTTGGTTTCCTTTCGGTTTGTTGTTGAAAGGCAACCGGCACGAAGGCCCCACCTGGGAGCCTGCCGTGGCGATTGCCAGGAGGCTTCCGAACCCGCCGGAATGGCGGACGCGGGGAGCGGGGTTGATGCTCGGATACGAAAAAGCCCGCCGGAATGGGCGGGCTGGTCGCAGGGACGGGCGTTTGTTGGTTCTGACTACCGCTGAGGGTAATCCTTTCGTGGTTCCCGGAGAATCCGGGTGGTCTCGTCGGCTTCCAAGGCGTTGCGAAGGAGTTGATCCACGAGCTTGGTCATGGGAATACTCCTGTGCTTGGCCTCATGGTAGAGGAGGCCGACGAGATCACGCCGAATCGCCGGAGAATAATGGTTTGGTCGTGCCATTGTCTCGTGAATTCGAGGTTCAAAACGAGCCGCGGATATCTAGTCCCCGCGACTCATGGTATTATGGCCTTTTTCACCGCCGAATTTAACCAAATGAGCCGATGACAGCCTTTACCGGGCTACTCTTTTGTATTTATCAGCTTCTGTTTTCCCTGGCAGCGGAAAAACTGTGAGCACATTGTTGCGAATCGAGAACTTCTGTAAGGTCCCCCATTCGGGTCTGGATCCCGCCACTCCGTTGATTGATCCTGTTCCTATTTGTAGAGAGTCTCCGACAACCCGGTATATGCCACCCTCAAAGAATGAGTATTCCTCCTTCCCACTCAGGTCGTCCACTATTCCACTCTCAAAGGTTCCGTCATCAGCAAACGTGAAATACAGTATGGGCGTTTCATCACCAATATACACCCAGGTGCCTACTATACTGTCACTGACTGGAATTTTGCCATGGTCCGAATCATCTTTCTGAATGGGCTCTGAATTCACGGTATCCTCTGCCTCGGGGCCGATTCTCTCCGAATTGTTTCCCCATGTCATCCAACCCACGAGCAGGGTCAAGACTATCGCACCGGCGATGGATCCGATCAGAACGGGAAGCTTGATGCCCTGGGTCGATGGGATCCTTGCTGGCTTTGCCGCCTCAGCTTTCACCTGAAGTTGGATGTGTCCGTCGCATGTCGGGCACACAAAGCTTGGCGGAGGCTCATCGCCAAGATCTATACTCTGGGAGCAGTGCGGGCATTCGATTTTCATGAGTGGTTGATTCGTTGTTCAAAATTTCGCTTGGACTGCTGACCTCACTTGCTGATCCGCTGGTAGGTAATGGTCCGCTTCGACCCTTGCCACTGGCCTGGCATCTCTAGAACCAGGTCACCGTTTTTCATCCAAACCTTATAGCTGACTGAATCGTCAGTGCCATCGACGGCGAGATGCAGGTAATGGCCATTCAGTCGGTAATCCCCTTTTGACATTGAATTCTGGGTTCCGCCAAGCTGCGGAATGTTGCCATGCTCAAATTTCTGATCAGATGAAAATTTGAAATACTCTGGCTGGGGTGCAAATAAGCCACCTTGACGATTTGCCGGAAGTGAATTCTGTCGCTGCCATCTGCCGATGATTCCTTCACGCGTTGGGGGAACCCCACTAAAATCCTCTGAAGAACTGAGCATTTCGGGAGTAATTTGGGGTGGGGACGATTGCTGATTTAGCCAAGCTCTATCGTAGCCTTGGGACTTGGCAATTATGTCTTTGAAAACGTTGCCCATGCACTTGCCCAGTGGAATCCCGCCGATCGGGATAAGCAGCCACATTAAAAATTTGAGGGGAGAGATGGCTGCCTGATTCGTTTTCTTGCCATTTTTTACAGCGTCCGAGTTGGGTGATGGATCCTTCTTCTCGTCAGCCGGCACGATAGCCCCCTTCGTCACCTCAAGCTTGATCTCGCAGTTGCACTCGGGGCAGGCAAAGGGCGTAACGTTCGACGCACCTAGGTCGATTCGCTGGCTGCATTGGGGGCAATTGACGATCATGGGCTCACAGGGTCGTTTTCCTAGACGGAGACCCAACTGTTCCCCGCAGGGAACCAATACCACGAAATCAGATGCCACTGTCAAGTTCCCCTTCGGGAACTTAAATGGAAAAACGATTTCGGAATTGCAGTGGCCCGCAGGTGCGGGACTTGAGAATTGCAGCCAGCCTGACTCAGGAAGAGCTCGCCGCGAAGCTGCAGCTCGCAGGCCTCCACTCGGTCGACCGCGTAACCGTTGCGAAAATCGAGTCCCGGATCCGTTCCGTTTTCGACTACGAGCTAGCCGTCATTGCCAAGGTGCTTGGCACCGATCAGGCGTCGCTGATGCCCACGCCGGAGCAGCTGAAGAGTGAGCTTGATTCCCTCATTGAGGGGCAACGCCGAGTGGGAACCGAAAGCACCTGAAGTCGCGAATCCCGAAGACGGGAATGGGCTGGAAAGGCAATCTCCCTTCTGCATTTCATTCCGGAAGCCATTCCTCCCTCGCCTTCAGCCAGGCTTCTACGCTGCGGCGATTGAAGCGAAGAACGCGATACTTCTTCGATGGCAGGTAGATGGCAGGGAAGCCATTTTCGCGGATGAAAAGTTCGATCCGCTCCGGTCGCACCCTGAGCCACATGGCGACGTCCCTGATGGTAAGCAGCTTCTCTTCTTCCTTCATAGGGGAGAGCTAAGATATCGAGAGGAGTCAGGGGCAGAGATCAGGCATCCAGCCCGAATACCCAGAGCCTTCAGCGAGGAGGAACGGCAGTACAAGTGCATCACTCTCCAGATCGAACGGAACCACCCAAAGCCGAAGATCCGCGGAGAGATCGAAGGGCGGCAGGGGACGGAGGAAATGCGGTGAGCGTGGATAGATCAAAAACATCTCACCCGAGCCACCGAGATATTTCTGGCCGTAGACAGCCATTTGGTAGAAATCGGATTGGCTGAGACCGTATTTGTCGCTGCCATTGTCGAGGCTCCCGTCTATCCGCTTCCATTTCGTATCAAGGACGGCGGCACAAGATCCGTCTGAGCGTTCAAGCAGAAGGTCGGGCTTCAGGCGGAACCAATTGGCACCCATGTGAGTCACAAGAGAGTGCCGGGCGGGCTGCTCGATGAGTCTGCATCCGCTCGGCAGCTTCCTCCGAAGCACCGCAGCCACGTATCGCTCGAAGAGCTGCTCCATCGGAAACAGGAAAGAAAGTCCGGAGATCGCCCCCCTCAGAAACAAGGGGGATTCGCCGGCGAGTATCAGCTCACACCAAGGCTCGAGGCCCCGGTAATCCACCAAGCCCCGGTCGCGGCTCCATTGCTGAAAGTTTCGCCGATGGTTTTCGCTCTCGGGAATGTCGGTGAGCAGAAACCGGAGGGTTCGGGCACGTCGCTGGTTCTCTGGACTGCGTGTCCAACGACCTACGGCAAGGACAGCAGAATGGATCAGCCGATTCTCCGGACGGTCAGAAAGAAATTCGTGATACTCGATGTCGAACCGGGGTCTTGAGCCAGGCCGGCGGTGGAGCTGTTCGTCGATTCGGAGACGACCCCTCAGGAACGTCTGCTCGTCCTCCCGAAGCACATAGCGGCTGCGAAGCCCCCTCTTTACCAATCGCTCAACCTCGGAAAGAAACAGTCCGATCAGGAACTCGTGAAGGGGTTGCTTGAGGACAGCCAATGATCCCTCCTCCCAGGAATATGTCGACAAACGTAACACACGTCTGAGCATCTTGAGGACGACCTTCCGCGAGTCTTCGGGTGTGTCGGCATCAGTAATCAGCTTGGGAAGAATCTCGATCCGAGTCCCGCCCGGAGTCTCAACCGTCCCGATGTAATTCCGTGCCTGGAGTCCGTGGACACCACTGCGGAACACTGGAAGAAAAAACGCCGGCCCTTCATTTTTGCCCAAGCATTGTTCCTGAAGCCAATCCCAGTCACCTGTAGAGATCTCGCAAGGATTCGGCGAGAACGATCCGCTGGATCTGACCAACGTATCATACTCCCGGATCGTCACCTCCCGGCTGAAAGTATTGGCAGGCATGGTCACGATGTGGTGCCTGCGGAGCCTATGTTGGAATAAACCGAAGGATCGTAGATTCCGATGTAGGACTCGGGCGTGTTGAGTGCATCCTCATTCCGCTCAAAGGCCATTCTGATCTGATGATCGTGATCAACCCCGAAGAGTGCCTCGATATCACCTCCGGAATACTTTTGCCGGATGATGGCATTGGCCATCGGTTTCCGGTTGTCACCTAGCACCAGGCGGATCTTCTCCCAGTCTTCAAAAAAGTATTCTTCCAGCAGTGGCAGTATGCTTCCCGAAAAGATCCGCCCCATCTCCGCGAGGCTCGGATCGTCACGTAGGGACAGGAAAAACGTATGGCCGATCGTGTGTTCGCGGTCATAGAGGACTTCGATCCTTCGGTTCATAGCCGTAAGCAGCTTCTCGACGCGAATCCCCTCAACGGTGGGGATTTGGGTGAGGAGTGAAGGGTTCGGCATAAGCTCCTCGAAGACGAAACGCCGCCTGAGAGCGATATCGACCTGTGCGAGAGACCGGTCGGCGGTGTTCATCGTGCCGACAATATAAAGGTTGGACGGGACAGTGAACGATTCCTTCGAGTAAGGCAGCCTTACGGACAGGGACTCACGCTCACCCGCACGCTTGCTGTCCTCGATCAGGGTGATGAGTTCACCGAAGACCCTGGAAATGTTGCCCCGGTTTATCTCGTCGATAATGAGAACGAATGGACGTGGCCCCTCCTCGTCAGTCGAAATTTCCTCTTTGAGCAATGCCTCCAGCAAAGCGTAGTCAACAGCGTGCCGACTCGGTCGGTAGATCGACACCTGGGAAAACACCTTGGTCATCAACTGATCGTAAGGAAGCGAGGGCGAGTAGGTGCGGAGCCATTCCACATCCCGGCATTGCTGGTAGAGCATCTCGCGATCTTCTTCGACCGGAAGAAAGCGATAGCCTCCTTTGATTTCACCGATTGCCCGGAATTTGTAATTCCCATCGGTGACAATGACGAGATCACCCGGTTTCATGGTGTTCACGAACGCGTTGCACGCTATGACTGCATAGTCCGAATTCTTGATTTCAGGGTATTTTTCCTGAATCCGCTTCCTGATTCCGTCCCTGCTTGTGACTCCTGAGAAATCGACGTCCCATCCGTAGCCTAGCAAGACGTAATCGTTCTCGATGCACTCGTCATAGATAGCTGCGTCGGGGCCACTGGTGTTACCCAGCGACATCTTCCAGATCTGCCGCCCTTTTGGATCCAGAGTCTTGGTAACCTCTGACTTTCCACTGGCGTTACGCACAGCAGCGGCCGCACTGCACATTTGCTTGAAGATGCCATCTTCCACCTCGTAGCGAACCTGTCCTTCCTCATCAGTGGTGGCCTTGAGCCCTTCCACGAAATCCTCATAGCTGAAGCTCTGGTGAAACGTTACGAAGCCAATCCGTTTGGCCTGCATCAGCTCGTCGAAGCGAGCCTTCAGTTTTGATCGAGATTCCTTTTCTCCTATCGTCTTCTGGAGAAAATTCGGATCGATGATTTCCAATGAGCGGTCGATTGTGGAGTAGGTTTTCCCCGTTCCTGGCGGTCCATAGAGAATCAGATTCTTCGGAGCGGAAGCTTCGGTTTCTTCATCGACCACCTCGTCGTCCGAGGTGTCACTCGGCGAAGTGCTGGATCGCTTTGGCGGGACGATGCCAAGTTCCTGGTCGTAGAGCAGCCTGCTGAAACCCCAGGGAGTTATGCCCAGCCCAGTCGCATCCCTGACCTCAGACATCCTCTTGGAAAGTGCCTGAACAAGCTCTACTGACCATTTCGGCAGTTCAGGTTCTTCCTCCTCGGACAACATCGTGAGGAAATGCCTAAGGTGATCGATCGAATTGATCGGCAACATCCAGTCCGGATGATACATGGTCAGGATGCGGAGTCTGCGGGCCTTCCCGCTCACCAGCTGATCTTTGGGAATGCCCGCCCGTTGAGCCAGTGCCGCCTTGTCGTTGAACACCTTCGCTTCCTCCAAGCTTTTGCAGCTTGCGATGGCGTAGATCGTCTTCCTTACGACATCAAGAGCCCCCTCAGGGCCAAGGTCTTTGAGCCATCGGTGGATGTAGTAACCGTCCTTCTGGAGGTAAATGAGATGGCCTTTGGAGGTGCCGGGTGAATACCTGCCCAGAGCTTTTTGCAGGCCACGTTCCAGCCACCAACTGAAGTTGTCCGGTTTGCAGTTATGACCCAGGCAATACTGATCGAGCGTGAGCTTTGGCAAGGATTCCAGCGGGAAAAGCTCTTGGAACCGCTGCAGTGCAGCATCGTCACCAGAGCGTTGCTGGTAAAGATCCGGATTCTTCTTGGCGATGGTGACTATTTTGTCGAGGAGGTCTTGGTTCATGACGTGTTAGCTACAGTTATCCTTAGAAACTTATCGATATGAGGGCGATGGGAATGTGAATCATTTCTCGGATCACGCAGGAAACGGTAAGATCCGATCACAGCAGACGTTTGGGACGGGGGCTTGGTCTATTCGTTCCCTTTCAGTTTCAGAAAGCCGGCGTGTTCAACGAGCAGACCACTTGCGAGAAGAGCTTCCACTTCTTGATTCACGATTGCCTTGAGCTGCTTGCTCGTGGAACGGAAGCCGAACATACGCCCGACACCAACCGCTATCTCCTCCTCGCTCACGCCGTGGTTTGATCGGATGAGCAGGTTGATCGCTTCGCGGACTTCCACGGGGGGAAGCATCTCAGGCTTTCTCAACGAGCTCGAATGAGCTGACGAGCGATCTCTGACAACAATTTCCTGATCGGGCATCTGGAGAAACTCCCCGTCCCGCTGAATCTGGTTTTCCTCCGCGAGGCGATTCGCCGCTTTACGAACCTTCTCTTGAATCCGGCTGCCAGCCCGCCCGACGCCCCATAGTTCTCGAACTCGAGTGATCACCTCATTGGTGTGAATTGGCCCCTCAATCTGGAGGATATAAAGCACCAACTTCATCATCCAATCAGTTGAAACCTCGTGAATCTCCAAGTCAGTCTCAAGGTCGTAGTTCGCTTCCTCGTATTCCTCGACATTGGTTTCTTCCAAGGATTCCTGTTCAGCCCGTGCCAGACGGGGGATCTGTGCTGTTTCCTGAGGGGTTTTCTTGACCGGTGCCTGACCACTGACAGAAATGGCCTCCTCGATTGCCTGAAGGACTCGCTCAAGCTGGGCTTGAGGCTGCATGAACCAATCGGTGCTCCATATACGGTGAATCTTCCAGCCGTGATTTCGTAGGACAGCCTCCCGCTGGCGATCCCGTTCTCTGGCCGAGCGTGCGGAGTGGTAGGTGGCTCCATCGCACTCGATACCCAGAATGTAGCGGGATGGCTGTTTCGGGTCGATCACAGCCAGATCGATGAAGAACCCTGCGGTCCCGACCTGAGGATGAACCTCATAGCCTTCACGCTCAATCGCCCGCTTCACGGACTCCTCAAATGGAGACTCAATGCCTCTGTCCGATTTGGGATCAGCGGTGCCAAGAATGCCTGTCTCGGCGAATTGAAGGAACGTTTTCAAGGCGGCCACGCCTCTCGTTTTGGATCGATTCAGATCAATCTCATCAGCGTGGATCGAAGCGAAAACCTCACAGCGTTCCTTTGCTCGTGAGATAAGCACGTTGAGGCGTCGTTCGCCACCGTCCCGGTTGAGTGGTCCGAAATTCATTCCGAAAAAGCCATCCTTGTCCTTGGCGTAACCAAGAGAGATGAAGATCACGTCCCGCTCATCGCCTTGGAGGTTCTCGAGGTTTTTGACGAAAAACGGCTCGTGCTCGTGACTGTGGAAGAAGTCCTCAAGATCCGGCCGCTGACGCCTGAGCAGTTCCAGTTCGTCAATAACGGCATCACGCTGGGCCACCGAGAAAGCCCCGATACCCAGTGACTTCTCGGGACGGGTTTCCGCATGCCGGATGACGCCCTCGGCAACAGCTCGTGCCTCCACGGGATTTCGGTAGGACTTACCACGGTCGAAGACGCCATTCTCGATATAGTGGAATCCGAGGCCCACATCCGTCATCTCACACTGAGGGCTGGGGATGATGAATAAGTTGTCGTCGTAGAACTCGTGGTTCGACACAGCAATGAGGGACTGATGACGGCTCCGGTAGTGCCATCGCAGCATAACGGACGGCAGCCCTTTCGCATTGGCAAGACCAAGCAGGCTCTCCATGTCGCCGGCACCGGCTGTGCCATCGTCATCTTCCTCTTCGCTCTCCAGATTCTGGGATGCGAAAAACTTGCTTGGAGGGAGCTGCTTTTCATCGCCAACAACAACGATCTGGTTTGCCCTGGCGATCGCTCCGAGAGCATCAACGGGTTCGATCTGACTTGCCTCGTCGAAGATCAGGAGATCGAAGCTGATGGTGCCCGGTTCCAAGAACTGGGCAACGGACATCGGACTCATCATGAAGACCGGCTTGATTGCTTGGATCGCACCTTCGGTTTTACCAAGGAGTTTGCGGATGGGCATATGACCACGCTTTCTTGCCATCTCTCCCCGCAGGATACCCAAGGCACCCATGCTCCCAGCGGTGCCGTTGGGAAGGTCGTTGAAGTGCTTTTGCATCACCTCGTATCTCGCGATATCGATCCGTTCGGAGTCGATCCGGCGAAATCGACCGACCAGCTGCGAGTGCGACTGTCCGTCGAACTGAGCCAACTCGGGAGTTTGCTCAGCAAAGCCGTTGTAGAGTTGCTTCAGATAGCCGTAGTCAAAGACTAGGCGGGCTTGATCCGCCTCAAGGGTGCCTTCACTGATTCCTGAAGGGATGCTGCCAATGCCGAGTTCCTCGCATTTCTTCACCCGGTTGAAATAGGCGATCCAGGAGTGCAGCGACTCTGCGGAACGATCCCATTCTTCGATTCGTTCCCCCAATACTTCGAGAGGTATGGAATCGAGCTGGGTGGAACCGAATGCCTTGCCCAAATCGAGTTCGGTCTTCGTGGCGATCCTTGAGAAACGATCCTGAAATTCCTCCAGTGTTTTGGCTATATTGTCGGCAGCCTCTTCACACTTACCCCTATCCAGTTCCTGCTCCGCCAGGTGCGTGATGAATTTTTGATCCAGCCCCTGATCTCTGGCCATTTCGACCCAGAGGATGATTTCGTGCAGGGCTTTCCAGTCGGAACGTGTTCCGGACCATCTCTCCCCGAAGGCCTTCGCAACACGTTCCCCATGTTCATCCAACTCCCGCTTGAGGGACTCTCCCTTAGTGAGAGCATCGAGAAGCTCCAACCTCTCTGCGTGACTTTTCGGTGGCTTGGGATTCTTGAGCAGAGAACGGAACGCGGCCATCGCACCTCGGAAGTCGGAGTTCAAAATTCTGAGTAGCGACTGACCGTGTGCGGCAATCGCCTGACGAATAGTGCTCACGTCCGTCGTCCACGCGGCATCAACGAACCGGTCACCATACTTTTCGCGTGCTTCTGCGGTGGCTTGGCCGGATTCAACCACAGCCTTTAAAATCGCGATATCACGTTTCCATGCAGGAGCAGCGAGACCTGCAAAATCCAGATCGGGTGCAATGGTAATGGCTTTGGCCTTGGCGAGGAGAACCTGTGTTTGGGCGAGATCCGAGGGTGGTTCGTCACCTAGCAGTCCTGCTAGAACCGGTGACTCCTTCTCCAGTGAAACAAAAGCTGCTTTCAGAGCGGGGAGGGAGTTTGCGACCTCTTCCCCATCAAACTTGGTCAGAATGGTTCGCCTCACACCCCGCCATGGATGCTTTGCCGGATGTCCAAGTTCGCCCGTGCAGGATTCCAGATCATCCATCAGGTGTTCCCGCTCAATCCGTTCCTCTTTCGTCCAGCCGAGGGCTCCATCCAATGCCGGTGGATCAACATCTCCGATCCCGTCCTTCAAATCACAGAGCCGCCCGATAACATGCATTGCGTTCAACCCACTCGGCTTCCGTGGCTCGTTGAGCATGGCCGTATGGGCGTTCAATTTTTGCCGAAGCTGCTCAAGATCCTGGAGAGTGCTTTCGGTGCCGGCTGCCTGCGGCATTCCCAGAGCCAAGGTCATGCTCAGATCCGCCAATACGCTCTTCTTGTCGCTCTTGTGGCTGTGAAGTTCGAGAGCCATGGGACCAAGACCGAGTGCGTCGAGGCGACGCTTCACCACTTCGAGAGCAGCCAGTTTCTCAGCAACGAACAGAACTTTTTTTCCGTCGAGAACTGCCGTGGCAATCAGGTTGGTGATCGTTTGGGATTTTCCGGTTCCGGGTGGCCCTTGAATGATGATGCTTTGATCCCTCCGCACTTCCTCCACTGCGATGGACTGTGATGAGTCGGCGTCGATCACATAGCTCAACCGCTCCACCGGCACGAGTTGGTCGAGGTTGGCGTTCGGGTCGATCGTCGAGTCTGGCATCGGGAAACCTTCGCCCATCAGGTTTGCCACCAGACCGTGTGAGTGGAGTGGAGAACCCTCAGGCCATGTCTCCGGATCAAGATCCCGGTGCATCAGGAACTTGGAGAATGAGAACATCCCTATGACGATCTGGTTTGGCAGCAACTCCCAACCCTTCTGTTCCGCCACAGCATCGGTGAAGGCAGAGAAGTATTCGTCCAGAGTCGATTCGTCGTCGGGCACCCACGTAGGAGCGGTGATACCCATGCTCTTGAGCTTGGCGACCAGGGTAAGGTTTTCGTTGGCCTCGGTTTCCAGTGCGGAAAGTCTGAACTTGGACTTCACTCCTTTCCGCGTCAGTTGGACCGGGATGAACAGCAACGGAGCGAAGCGGTCTATTTCACTGTTGTTGCTGTCTCGCCATTTCAGTTGCCCGAGTGCAATGAACAGAGTGTTCACACCCGTCTCCTCGATCGCGGTTCTTGCGTCGTAATGTAAGGCGAGAAGACGCTTTTGCAGAGCCTCCGGACCCATCTTGGTTTGAAGCTTGGTATCGGAGTGCCGTGAAGCGACACCGCGTTGATCCAACTCCTCGTCCTCATCGGGTTGGGCGAGTTGTGGTCCTGGCAAATCGTCAGACTGCCCGTCTTCGCTATCCTTCTCCTCGGATTCCAGAAACGTGAATGACTTCCCATCTTGGCAGAGGATTCGGAAAACCTCGTCGCTTCTCTCATCCACAATGTGAACCAGTTTTGCACGCCCATGCTGGGGAACGCTCAGCAACCGGTTGCGGGTCGACGTATCCAGCAGTTGCAGTCGGGCTTTCTCGAGTTCCTTGGGGATATTTGGCATAGGGGAGATTGCGGTGATTATGAAAGCAGCTGCTTAACAATGAAAAGATTGAATCCGAAGAAAGCCGCATCTTGTGGCAAATGCACTGGGGCAGCCACGAGCCCCTCGACG
Source organism: Luteolibacter sp. (assembly GCA_039978775.1). Lineage (GTDB taxonomy): Bacteria > Verrucomicrobiota > Verrucomicrobiia > Verrucomicrobiales > Akkermansiaceae > Luteolibacter. The sequence goes on from JBDWAR010000010.1 coordinate 385,686, forward strand.
ACGGCATTCTCGATTTCGTTTTCAGTCATGGCTTCAGTAGCAGACGCCAAGATGTTGCTCGGCACACGATTGGCAGATTTTGAGATCATGCATGTGGCCGGCGTTGTTCAGCTCGTGGCACATGGAGCAGGTGCGGAAGAAACGGGGACGGCTGAGAGCTGCGTTGCGGGCCTTCTCCAGACGTTGGGGATCCGGAGCGGTCTTCCACTTGCGGAATGGAATCCACTCGGAGCTAGGAGTGGAAGGATGATCCCAGCGAACGACACAGACCTGGAAACTCCACCCCTCGGAGGTCTCCTCGCAGCGGAAAAAGTCGGCTTGTTCGTCGGGCATGTGGCTCGGTGGGCAATGAGGTTGGTGACTTATGCGGGAAACCGCTCCAAATTTACTCGTAGCTCACCAGATAGTTCACCGGCCTGAGATGCTTCGGCGTAATCCTATCGCTACTCATGACAACTACCTTCGCCGAAGCCTTCCTGCCCTTGGTCAAACTGACCAGATAGAACCAATAATTCGATCGTGCCTGGCTGTTGAGCCATTCACCTTCGGATAGGAAAAAACGGCTCCCGTTGGAGACATTCTTCACCTCGATGAAACGCTCCGTTCCGTCGGAATCAAACGATTTTATATCATACCCCAAGCCCGGACGTTTCGTCACGTTCTCAACCTTGGCAGCAAGGTCGGGCCGGCCTTCCTTGGTTAGACGGTCGCGTTCCGTGTTCTCCACGATTTCTTCCGCGATCTCCCCGGACGCCCGGCATTTCGACGCCATTTCCTGCATGTCCCTGATCTGAGCATCGTCGTTGGGGGAAAACTCCCGTTTTCCATCTCCGGGACGAAGGCTTCCACTGAATTCCTCGATCCTAGCAATCTCCGGCACCTTCACCCGCTTCTCCCCAGCCTCATGCCGGGAAAGGATCCAGCAGAATGAGTGAGCGTCCAACAGGCTTGCATCCGAAATTCCTTCACCATGCAACCTCAACCGGACTTCCCGGATCACTGAAATGAATGCTTGATAATTCTCCCATCCGCAGCTTTTGCCGGTTTTCAGATCTACTCCTAGTTCTGCCAAAGCCCTATCAAAAGATTGGGTCCGGAGCGGCAGGAATCTGCCCGGATCAGCAATGAAAAACAGGTATCCCAGCAACTCATACCGCTGCCCGACCAGTGCCACTATCCCCTCAAAAGTCTTTTCATCCGCCCGTCCTTTCCGATAGAGATCGTAGAAAAGCCCTTCCAGAACCAACCGGTCTTCGGTATCCGTCTGATCCTTGACCTCGTGGATCCGGGAATGGACACGGCTCGCAGGCCCCTGCCGTGCTTGCCATTGCAACAGGTTGTTATCAGGCAGTTCGATCGCACTAATCACCCTCTTGAGTATCTCGCCTGTGCCGATCTCGGCTTTCGTCCATCGCTTCGCCTGAAGAACCGCTCCCGCCCGCTCCGGAATGGCTTGCTTGTAGCCTTCCCAGGAAAAGGCGAAGGAATCCCGGTTGGAGAAACTATCCAGCTCCCAGCCGCTCTCCTCTTTGTGAATTTCCTGGAACCGAAGGAACGCCTCGTGGAACTTTCGCGATGAAATCGATACCTTGCCCTCTCTCCGGAACAACCCCCTAAAGTCGGACTGCACCATCTGGACATACTTCCGGAAAGTGGATCGCTGGTCGCTTTCTTCCTTGGAGCCTTTTTTGAAATCGATCCCCGGATCGTCCTTCGCCTGCACATGCAGTTCGGCAATGAGGGCCTCCGCATCTGCTTCCGTGGAGAGGTCCTTCGGCCCTAATCTTCTCCCAAGACGCTTTGACGCCCGGTTCATCCAGGACACGTAATTCGCCCCGCCCTTCGGGACTCCGTTCTCTGGCAGGTAAGCGACGAACGCTTCGTGGTATTCGTAAAGGGTTTCGCGGGGCATGGTTTTGGTTGAGGGAAATCTGCCTTATCGCAGATCTAATAGGGCTAGTGGTAAAGTCGGCTTTTGTTTTGCCGGGGGATAAAGGCGTGCGGAAAAAATCGCTGATTTTCCAAATCGATGAGCCTGAATCCGGTATGTTTTTGGGGAATCATAGTCAAAAAAATCACTGGCTTGTTTGCCGTGCTTGTTGTGCTCAAACTTGAATGGAGTCGTGATTCTCGATGGCAGGTAGTTATTCAGAGCCATCTTGATCTCTGGCAAGTCGAGCGTGTAGTCATCCACAAAATCCAGAATCCCAGCCTCGGTAATGTTTGGCTCATCCAAGAAGACCCCATCGACGGAGAGGGTGAATCGGATCGAAAAAATATGAATAGGCTCGCTGCCCCACCTCGGGGCAAGGTGCAGGTGAACAGTCCCATTTGAAGGGGTGTCCTTGTTCCTCACCCAATCGAATTTTATCTCAACTTTCCAGCGATGGCTTCCAACCGGCAGTAGATCTCGTGGGCTGACCCCATTCGCGAAAAAAGTCCATTGCGTCTTTGCGTAGCGAACAAAGCCAAGCTTACCAGTGTCCCGATTGAAGATCAGATAGCGAAAATAGGGCTTGGGGTGCACCCCGATTGAACGAAGCAGCTGTCCGAAGTTATGATCTCTGTCAACAGGGACCAAGGATTGGGTGTAGGTTGTAGAACTGAAGAAATTCTTGGGAGGATTTTTTAGCGTCTTCACCTTCGCCAAGAGGCTGGAGACTGGGCGATTAGATGGCTGATCAAAGACCTTCTCAAACAAATCCAACGCATTGAGCATCCTCTCCCTTCTCTCTTTTTCCATCCGCCCTTGGATCTTCTTGGCTAGCTCCTCTTTCGCCTTCTTGAAGCGTATTTTTGATTCCTCCTCCTTAAGGTGTTGCTCCGCCTCTTCCCGTTCCAGTCTCGTCTTTTCGATTTCCTGATCGATCTCGCGTGCCCCACGTTCGACCTTCCTGAATTTGGGCATCCAAGGCTCGATCAATTCCTCCATCTTGAGGATGTCTTCGATAGTGATCAGGCGGGCAGATTTTTTAATGAAGTCGAAAAAGTCACGGATCTCTTCTGATGGGCTCTCGTCGCCACTTACGAAGCTCGCCTCCTTGTTAATACGCCGACCGCGGACTGTCAGGTTCTGACTGCCCAAGGAGAAATGCTGGCCGTCAACCAGCACGACCTTGGCGTGGAGTGAATCGACATGGTAGAGTTTCACCCCGGCGGTAAGAAGATTCTTGAGGACGCCCAGCCTTGATGCTCCGGAAATAAAGTTCAGGGCATTGAAGGCGGTATAGAGATGGGCAACCGATGGCTCGCATCTGGCAAAGAGGCGGTCTTCGGTGATGTATGGGGAGGCGGCCAGAAGCTCCGTCGCGGCAGCTGCCTGATCGAGCAACCATTTTGGAAGGTGCTCTCTCGCAGCGTATCGAGGACTAAGTTTTGTGTTATTGGTCATCTTATCACCAGGTCCGATAAGGGATTTCGCTCCGAGTGGGTTCTATCTCTTGGATCTGATTTGCATTCAGAAGCATTTTCACCGCCTTGAGTGCAAGGTCTTGATTGGGTCCAGGACCCACGGTAATCGCCACGATCGGCTGGCATGGTGGCACGGCTTTGGGGCCACCCCAGTGGAATTTGACATACGGGATTAGGAACGATGAACCATCGCGGAAATTTAAAGGACGCCGTTTCGGATTGGCACCAACCAGCCGCCACTCGCGTTCCTCTGAAAAAGTCTCGTCCTTCATTGCCGAGGCAGCAAAAGCAACCCGGACGGCGAAGCTGTCCGCAATCGAGGGGGTATTCCACTCTTCGCCTGTCTCGATTATACGAGAGGCCTCACGCCAGTGGGAAAGATAACTATTCAAAAGGTCGTCAATGAGTTCAGCTTTCGCTGACTCCGTGTAAACACATTTGACGAGGGTCATTCTGTCTATTTCCCAGCCGATATCCTCAAGGGTAGGAGAGTCAAACCCGATACTGTATCCGCAGTTTTTCGGCGTATAGCCCCGCCACTGACTGAGCAAATCCGGCTCCTCACTGAAGGAAATCACGAAAACGTCCTCCTTCTTGATTCGTTGGGGAGAAAAGTCCAGCCACTCGAAAAACGACGCCTCACCTTCGTTGTTTTGTGATCGTCTTGCGGCTATTGCCTGCTTGATGATCTCCACTCCATGATCGAACTCGGTTCTGTCGTTTAGAAACTCAATGTTCGTCGCCCAAAGTTCATGTTCTCCGATTACGCCACGGATCCCGGCTTGGGAGGCGTAGTGATAGAGGTGCCCGTCCGGAAGCCCTTGATTTAGCGGGTCATGTTTCCTTGTTACGGCTGCTATGTTGGCGGGATGAGAGGAAGGCGACGAGGGCATTGAGCAGGTTCTTTGAGGTAGGTATAACCATCATTCTGACGGCTAAATCCTACCGGAAATCGCTCCCCAGCACAGGTCAAATGTCACCGAAAATTCCCAACTCGGATTTCCCCCTGACCTCTCCACGCTTGCCACCTTCCCGCAGCTCGTTAGAAATGTGGCCATATGCCCGCGGATGTCCTACGCCCCGGGTTCCAATCGACCTCTTTCCCACCCATGGCTCTCAAGAAATCCGAACTCTACTCCTCCCTCTGGGCGTCCTGCGACGAACTCCGGGGCGGCATGGATGCCAGCCAATACAAGGACTACGTCCTGGTGCTGCTGTTCCTCAAATACATCAGCGACAAATACGCAGGAAAGCCCTTCGCCGCGATCAAGGTGCCCGCCGGCTCCAGCTTCGCCGACATGGTGAAGCTCAAGGGCAAGTCCGACATCGGCGACCAGATCAACAAGGCCATCATCGCCCCGCTGGCGGCCGCCAACGCCCAGCTCTCCCAGTCGGATTTCCCCGACTTCAACGATCCCTCCAAGCTCGGCAGCGGCAAGGAAATGGTCGACAAGCTCACCAGCCTGATCGGCATCTTCGAGAACCCGGCCCTCGACTTCTCAAAAAATCGGGCGGAGGGCGACGACATCCTCGGCGACGCCTACGAATACCTGATGCGGCACTTCGCCACGGAGAGCGGCAAGAGCAAGGGCCAGTTCTACACGCCGGCGGAAGTCAGCCGCATCATGGCCCGGGTCATCGGCATCGCGGAGGCCGATACCGGACCGGACACCACCGTGCTCGATCCCACCTGCGGATCCAGCTCGCTGCTGCTCAAGGTGGCCGACGAGGCTCGCACCCCGGTTTCCCTCTACGGACAGGAAAAGGACTCCGCCACCTCCGGCCTGGCCCGGATGAACATGATCCTGCACGACTACCCGACCGCCGAGATCAAGCAGGGCAACACCCTCGCCAACCCGCTCTTCACCGAAGGCGGCCGCCTCAAGCTCTTCGACTTCGTCGTCGCCAATCCGCCCTTCAGCGACAAGCGGTGGAGCAACGGGCTCGATCCCGAGCACGACCCCTACGGCCGCTTCGAGGCTTTCGGAATCCCGCCGGCCAAGCAGGGCGACTACGCCTACCTGCTCCACATCATCCGCTCGCTCAAGACCACCGGCAAGGGAGCCTGCATTCTGCCCCACGGCGTCCTGTTCCGGGGAAATGCCGAGGGCGTCATCCGAAAAAAGCTCATCCGCAGCGGCTACCTCAAGGGCATCATCGGCCTGCCGGCCAACCTCTTCTACGGCACCGGCATCCCCGCCTGCATCCTCGTGCTCGACAAGGAGCACGCCGCCGCCCGCAAGGGCATCTTCATGATCGACGCCAGTGCTGGCTTCATCAAGGACGGCAACAAGAACCGCCTCCGCTCCCGCGACATCCACAAGATCGTCGACGCCTTCACCAAGGGCGGCGAGATCGACGGCTACTCGCGGCTCGTCCCGGTCGAGGAGATCGAGAAAAACGACTACAACCTCAACCTGCCCCGCTACATCGACAACCGCGAGGCCGAGGACCTCCAGGACATCGAGGCCCACCTCCAGGGCGGCATCCCCGAGGCCGACGCCGCGGCCCTCGCCGACTACTGGGCCGTCTGCCCGGGGCTCAAGGCCGCCCTCTTCCAGGACAACCGCCCCGGCTACCTCGACCTCACGGTCGAAACCACCGGCCTCAAGGACGCCATCCACGGCCACCCCGAGTTCGCCGCCTTCGTGGCCGGCACCCAGAAACACTTCGCCACCTGGCGGAAGGCCGCCGCCAAGTCCCTGCGTCAGCTCGCACCCGGCTGCCCGCCGAAAGCCGTCATCCACGATCTCTCCGAGGGCCTGCTCTCTCACTACTTCGGCCAGCCGCTGCTGGATGCCTACGCCATCTACCAGCACCTCATGGACTACTGGGCGGAGACCATGCAGGACGACGTTTACCTCATCGCCGCCGATGGCTGGAAAGCCGAGCCCTACCGCATTCTCGTCGAGGACAAGAAGGGCAAAACCAAGGACAAGGGCTGGACCTGCGACCTCGTGCCCAAGGCCCTCATCGTCGCCCGCTACTTTGCCAAGGAGCAGGCCGCCATCGAGACCCAGCAGGCGGAGCAGGAAAGCATCGCCGCCCAGCTCACCGAGCTGGAGGAGGAACACGGCGGCGAGGACGGGGCCTTCGCCGAGCTGGACAAGATCAACAAGGGCGAGGTCGCCAAACGCCTCAAGGAGATCAAGGGCGACAAGGAAGCCGCCGACGAGGAAAAGGTCCTCAAGCAGTGGGCCAGGCTCAACAAGCAGGAGACCGAGCTCAAGGCCGCCATCAAGGCCGCCGAGGCCAAGCTCGATGCCGCCGCCTATGCCCGCTACGCCGGACTCGGCGAGGACGAGGTGAAGACCCTGGTCGTCGATGACAAATGGCTCGCCACCCTCGACACCGCCATCCACGGCGAGATCGACCGCATCGAGCAGGCCCTCACCGGCCGAGTCAAGGAACTCGCCGAACGCTACGCCGCCCCGCTGCCCGCCATGACCGCCCGCGTCGCCGAACTCGAAACCAAGGTGGCCGCCCACCTGCAACGCATGGGATTCGCATGGAACTGAAACCCGGCTACAAGCAGACCGAGGTCGGGGTGATCCCGGAGGATTGGGAGGCATTACCACTTGGAGAGCTGTTTTCGGCAACACAGCTAGGAGGTAACTATCAGAACAGCGAGCAGGTGACAGCGTGGCCCCTCATCAAAATGGGCAATTTGGGCCGGGGTTCCATCAAGTTGGACAAACGAGAATATGTGACAGCTGGAACGCCTCCCTCGGCACGAGACCGGCTCCACCACGGTGATGTGTTGTTCAACACGCGAAACACAATTGATCTCGTCGGCAAGGTTGCGATCTGGCGGGGAGAGTTGCCCGAGGCCTATTTCAACTCAAACATCATGAGGCTCAAGTTCGATGCCCAGAAGGTATCATCGAACATGTTTATGAATTTCATTCTGAACACGCCACGATCGCTTAGTGCCCTTCGGGGAATCGCAATCGGCACCACAAGTGTAGCGGCGATCTACAACAGGGATCTTGTTTCAGTTCAGGTGCCAGTCCCCACGCTCGCTGAACAAGAAGCCATCGCGGAGGCCTTGAGCGATGCTGATGCCCTCATCGACTCCCTGGAGCAACTCATCGCCAAGAAACGCCTCCTCAAACAAGGGGCCATGCAGGACCTCCTAACCGGTAAGAAACGCCTCCCGGGCTTCGAGGTGAAGTGGGTGGTGAAGCGGCTTTCAGAGTTGGGTCGGTGTTACCGAGGAGTGAGCTACAATCCCGCCGCTGACCTTTCTCCGCACGAGACTGATTCAACAGTTCGCCTGCTTCGATCCAACAATGTTCAGGAGTCGCAACTGGATTTCGATGACATGCAGTTTGTCACGGAGGGCCGGGTCTCTCCCGATCAATATCTCCGCCAAAACGATATTCTGATCTGTATGGCAAATGGAAGCCGGAGACTTGTCGGGAAGGCGGCACAATGCCCAAAGCTGGCTGACAAGGCTTACACCTTTGGTGCGTTCATGGGGTGCTTCCGGCCAGACCCTGCTGCGGCTGATGAACAGTTCGTCTCGGGAATTTTTTACACTGAGAATTATCGCCGACACATCGATCTCCTCTTGGCTGGTTCCAGCATCAACAATCTTAGCCCCGGAAACGTCGAGTCATTGGAGATCCCAGTTCCTGCCCAAAAATCCGAACAAACCGCCATTGCCGCCATCCTGAGCGACATGGACGCCGAGATCGCCGCCCTCGAAGCCAAGCTGTCCAAGGCCCGCCAGGTGAAGCAGGGCATGATGCAGGAACTCCTCACCGGAAAAACGAGGTTGGTATGAGTGAGCCAGAAGAAGATGCCGACGACAGACTTGCTCCGCTGATGGAGTATTTCGGCGAGCAGATGAACCGAACCCTCGCCTACTTCCTTTGCGTCCTGGAATTTGAAGGCGACGAGGATCTGAACGCCGACCCGGCCAGCAACTTCCGTGCGTGGAGGCTCCAGACCATCAAGAACGCATGCTTGGACGGGACGTTGATGGCTCTCCGTGACCTTGATGATTTCTTCACCGAACGCGATCTCACTAAGCTGAGGCCGCATGAAAGGGACGGCATCCGGTCGCAGACGTTTGGCTATACGGGTTCCCATACTTTCCTCACCGGGGAGGAGCGGACGAAAATCAACAAGCTCATCGCACACACCACAACCCTGGGAGCGGCATCCAAAGGATTTCAATGGGACATTCTTGAGCTGGTAACGAAGGGGGCTTCCCAGTGCCTTGCGTTCCTCAAATGGATCGAGGAGGAATATGGCCTCGCCCATTTCAACCTTTTCACGGCGGCGTTTGTAATAAGGCAACGATCGGAAAAGCACCTAGAATTCATCCGCAGCGAAGCCGAAAAGAGGAGAGACAGCAAAGCATGAGGCCGGAACTCCGCACCGGAAGAACTCGACTTGCCTGAAATTTTAAACAACCTAAACTAAATATCCGCCCTAATCTGATGACAATTCCCGATTGGAACAGCTCCTTGGTTTTGCCGCCTATCCGGCCTGGACAGTCCGGCCAGAGTGCGGATCGTTCCCCGTATAGGGTTCCCATAACCGCCGTCGTAGAGCGGTTCGCTCACACCCCAGAGAGGTGCAATATTCTGAGAGGCTTGCTTGCCTATCGGAAGGAGCTACTCGGAACCGGGATCGAGGGAGGCTTCCAATGGCTGGACGGGAGCTTCATGGAACACAAGGAGGAACTGGAAGGCCGTGCCCCCAACGACATCGATGTGGTCACCTTCTACCACCTCCCGCCGCCGCTGACCCAAAGGGAGCTCATCTCATCAAGCCCGCAGCTTTTCGATCCCGTTGCCACCCGTGCGACCTACTCCGTGGACTCCCTCAATCACCAGCTTGGCGGGAAATTGTCCAATTACGATGTCCGTCAAATCTCGTATTATTACAGCATGTGGTCTCACCGTCGTAACGGCATGTGGAAGGGATTTCTCGAAGTTGACCTTTCCGGAGAGGAAAACGAACGGGCGATCTCCCTGCTGGAACACCTGCAGAGGGAAGGAGGCAGACCATGACCTACGAGGAATACGTCTTCCTATCATCCGAGGTTGCGGAGCTTGAGGCGATCCTTGCGGAGATTCCCGAGGACCGTGTGATCGATAGGATGGGCTTCGAGGCCCGTTTGCGAACGGCCAAGAACGCCCTATCAGGAATCAACCCAGCTAGGCTTCCGAAAAAGGCTCGCCTCACGTTCCGGGGTAATCCGGTTTTTGGAAGCAAAGGGATTGCCGCCGAGTTTGCCAGCAAGGCATCCGGTTGTTTCACCGAGGCGTTCACGGCTATCGTCGCCGGAATCAACGAAAACCTCCGCTACATGGGGCCTATTCCGGATAAGCAGAAGAACCAACTGATCATAACCGGAACAGCCATCGGGTCCTTTGGCTTCGAGTATGAGCTACCCGCCCACGATGCCGGTGCGGATCTCAGCCAACCTGAAATGGATTTTGGAATCCCACAAAACACCGAAGTCGCCATGCAGAAGGTGGAGGAATTGTTTCGAGTTGCGTCCGCCGGCTCCGATGACGACCTCTCTGAGTTGGTGGATGAGATCCATCCCAGGGCGGTAAAGAAGGTAGCCGAGTTCCTGGCCTACATTTCCGAGCAGGAAGCATGGTGTGGGCTTGAGTTCAACGAATCGGCATTCCGCTTTTCAGGTAGTGAGCAGGTCCGCAATTCGGCCAGACGGCTTAACGCGGATAACATCAGGGAAGCGACCGAGGAATTCACCGGGCGTTTCGAGGGAGCTCTGCCCACCGGCAGGACGTTCGAGTTCAAGCCCAACGATCAGAAAGGCATTTTACGGGGCAAGGTGGGCCCGGACATTGAGGATCCCAATCTGATCAACCTGGGATATCTCTATAAACCCGCCACCATAAAATTGAGCGTTGTTCAGGTGGGACAGGGCCGTCCACGATACACGCTAGCGAAGTTGGAAGATATCACCCTTGCTGAGGAAAGGTAAGATGCTTCGGGAAATCCTCACCGGAACGTGCCGCCACCGATGAACGAATCTAACCCGACCGCCGAAGCCTTTCAGTCCACACGGGATTTCATCAGTGGCCTTTCGGCTTCGTGGGGTGAGATCCGCCGCTCCGAGATCGAGCGGAACAAAAGGGAGAATCACCACTACAACCCGCTGCGGGCTATCACGATCAAGGAAACCGACCACAGCCGGATTCTCGGAGAGCTTCTGAAACCGGATGGAAGCCACGGCAAGGGCAGCCTCTTTCTCCATTCTTTCCTGCGAAGGGTGGGCATTGATCCTGCTCCCGGCAAATGGATCGTCACCGTGGAGTCCGACCGGATCGACATCCTGCTCCGTAGGGAGCATCCCGCGAGCGTGGTTGTCATCGAGAACAAATCCTGCAATGCGACGGATCAGCCGGGGCAGCTCTACCGCTACTGGTTCCGTCAAATCTTCCGGAGATACCCCGAGCTCGGATACGACACTCCGGACACCAGGCAGCATTTCCGCATCATATACCTGCCTCCCGGTGGCTTCACCCGTCCGGCAGAGTTGAGCCTACTGCGGCCAAGCGATGAAGAGTATGAAGCCTGTGAGCATCCACGGCTTCCGCAATCGATCCTCGACTGCCGATCCTTTGAAACGGATGTAGCGGATTGGCTGAACGAGCTGGTGGAGTCGGAACCCGGATTCAGCGAGCGTCTGCGGATCTTCCTCAAACTTTACACCCAGATCTGGAGACTCTGAATTCCATGAAACAACATCTCACAAAAAAGGCCGCCGAATGGTTTAACGATCCAGATTCATGGAAGTCATTCCTGGAGCTGATTCCTCTTGTTCCCGATATCGAGGAACACTGGTTCAATGAAGCCACGGGTTCGCTCCGAAAGCATTTCTCCGACAAGCCCTGTCCGGGCTGGTCGTTTCTCGCTTGGGACGGGCTGGCCCGCGACACATGGTGGTTCCTCGAAGAATTCGGAAGGGATGCCGTTGGGATCGGTTACGGGTGGAGGTATCATCTCTGCTTCGGAGTTGCTTCCGGCAACAAGGTAGATCGCTCCGCCTTGGTTGAAGCCCTCAAGCAGGATGTTTACAAGCCTCTGGTCGAGGCTTTCGGACGCACAGACCCTCCTGAATTCGGTTTCCCCTTGGAGCAATATGGCAATTTTTCGTTCGGGATGGAGAACGATGGAAATGTCATTGGAGCCGAACTCGCCTGGTGTGCGGGCCATCGGACTGAAGAATTCGTGGAACAAGCCGCAAGCAAGATCGAAGCGTTCACCCTCGACCCGAAGAGCACGGAATTGCTTCGCAAGCTCAACCGAGAATTACTCCACATGCCTCAACAACAGTAATTTACGCTACAAGATATGAAAAACTCCATCGAAGCATTCGACTCGCTGTGGATCCAATGCACGACCAACAACCGACTGGTCCCGATACCGGAGCAGTGGAACAAGCTCTACGGCATGCTAAAGAAAACCCGCCAGAATCCATCCGGCGGCTGGGAGCCACCACTTCCGCTCATACTCGCCGCGTGGCATCACTCCATGCCGTTCGAGAAGCAGCTGAGATTCAAGGAGCATCTCCAGTGGGCTGAGAAGGAAGGACAGCTCAACGAAATCGGGGCATTTCTACGCTCGCTCCAGGAGGAGGAGTGGTGTCATTTGGGGGAAGTCTAAGCCCACCTCTCCGAAACCTCCACATCACACGCACATAGTAAATTCTTCCCGCCATGGCCAAAAAACGTAAACCTAACGGATCGGCGAAGAAGGCCACGGCGAAGAAGGCCACGGCGAAGAAGGCAACGGCCAAGAAGGCGTCGCACACGGCCGTTCTGAAAATGACCGCCGCCAAGGCACGAGCCTTTTTCCTCAAAGGGGAAAGCTACTGCAACCTCGATCTCCCTCCTTATTTCAACTTTGAGCGGGTTCTTAAGGATGTCGATGCCATCTTGTCAGCCTCGCCCCTTAGCAGCCTGCAGTCGGCTAATCCTCGCGACATTGAGGACATCAGCCATACCATCCTGAACAACAAGGATGGCCGCTTCTCTTGGCGTCCAATCCAGCTCACCCACCCTGCAATATACGTTTCGCTCGTCCACCAACTGACCGATCCAACCAACTGGGACAAGATCCTAGACACATTTAGGCGTGCTTCCCGCAACCCGCGGATCCTATGCCTGAGCCATCCGGTCGAATCGCAGACAGCCCAACAGGACAAAGCGGCACAGGTTCTTAAATGGTGGGAAGAAGTAGAGCAGCGGTCCATTGAGCTTTCGATTGAGTATGAATACCTGGCCCATACTGACATCACCGATTGCTACGGATCGATCTATACCCATTCGATTGCTTGGGCTCTGCACGGCCGGGAGTTCATGAAAAAGCCTGAGAACAGGAATAATCAGGCCTATTTGGGGAACGTCATCGACAGGCACCTCATGGGCATGAGTCACGGTCAGACAAACGGAATTCCCCAAGGTTCGGTGCTGATGGACTTTATCGCCGAAATCGTCCTCAGCTACGCTGACAGAATCCTCAGCCTCAGGATCCGACAAGCCAGAATCAAGGATTACCAGATCCTCCGCTATCGTGACGATTACCGAGTGTTCACGAACCATCCAACAGAAGGGGAAGAAATCCTCAGGATTTTGACTGAGACGATGTATGCCCTTGGAATGAAGCTCAATCCGTCCAAAACCGCTCTTTCCTCCAAGGTTATCGAGGGCTCGGTGAAGCCTGACAAAATTGATTGGATCACGCAGAAGAGATCCAACAGCAACCTGCAAAAACACCTGTTGCTCATCCACCGATTTTCACGAAATCACCCAAACTCAGGCAGTCTGCTTCGGGCTCTAGTTGAGTTTTATCGACGGATCCACAAGCGAAGAAAAGCGATAACGGATGCCAAGCCGATGATTGCCCTGGTTGTCGACATGGCAGTGAATAATCCGAGGGTCTATTCCATTGCGGTGGCTATAATCAGCAAGTTGATCAGCAATATCGGCGACCGGGCCGAAGTCAATGATCTGCTGGGCAAGATCTGCAAACGGTTCAAGCGTGTTCCTAACACGGGCCACCTGCAGGTTTGGCTACAACGGATCTCCCATTTTCACCAGGGTGCGGTCATCACATACACAGAACCACTCTGCGAACTGCTTCGTGGTGGCAACCCGACGATCTGGAGGAACCACTGGATCAGTTCGCAGCAATTGAAGAACGCAATCGATCCAAAACACATCATCGACAAGAAGGCCAAGATGCGGACACAGCTCGTGATTGCCTTGGATGAAGTTCAATTGTTTGGCCCTTATCCTTCGTAGAACTGTTAATTCATGAACCTCATCGGCAAACCAGAACGAGTCACGCAGGACCGGGTCATCGCCCTGTTTGAGAAGGAGCTTGGCTACACCTACCTGGGCGACTGGTCGGACCGTCCCGGCAACAGCAACATTGAGGAAGGGTTGCTGACCGCGAACCTGACCCGCCGGGGATACTCCCCCGCCGCGATCAGTGGTGCCCTGCACAAGCTGAAGAGCGAGGCCAGCAACAAGGGCCGCAAGCTCTACGACACCAACCGGGCGGTCTATGAGCTGCTCCGCTACGGGGTGAGGGTGAAGACGGCGGCGGACGCGGACACCGAGACCGTCCACCTGATCGACTGGAAGAACGGTGACAACGATTTCTGCATCGCCGAGGAGGTCACCTTGAAGGGCGGCCAAGCACGCCGGCCCGATCTGGTGATCTACATCAATGGGATCGCCATCGGCGTGATCGAGCTGAAGAACAGCCGGGTGAGCATCGGCGAGGGCATCCGCCAGTTGATCTCGAACCAGAAGCCGGAGTTCAACGAGTGGTTTTTCACCACCGTCCAGCTGGTCTTCGCCGGCAGCGACAGCGAGGGCCTGCAATACGGCACCACCGAAACTCCCGAGAAATATTTCCTCAAGTGGAAGGAGGACGAGGAGGACAACGTGGGCTACAAGCTCGACAAGTATCTCCGCAAGATGTGCGGCAAGGAGCGGCTGCTGGAGCTGATCCACGATTTCATCCTGTTCGACGGCGGCATCAAGAAGGTGCCGCGAGTCCACCAGTATTTCGGCATCAAGGCCACTCAAGAACATGTGAACCGCCGCGAGGGGGGCATCATCTGGCAGACCCAGGGCAGCGGGAAGAGTATCGTCATGGTGCTGCTGGCGAAGTGGATCCTGGAAAACAAGCACGACGCCCGGGTGGTGGTGGTGACCGATCGCGACGAGCTCGACAAGCAGATCGAAAAGGTGCTCAAGCAGGCCGGGGCGGTGCCGGAGACCGACAAGGTGCGGGCCACCAGCGGCCACGATCTGCGGAACAAGCTCGGCAAGGCCACGCCGCGTCTCATCTGCTCACTGGTCCACAAGTTCGGACGGACGGACGTGGATGACTTCGACGAGTTCATCAAGGATCTGGAATCCAAGCCGAGCAAGACGGTCGGCGAGGTGTATGTGTTCGTGGACGAGTGCCATCGCACCCAGAGCGGCAGGCTGCACCGGGCGATGAAGGCGATGATGCCCAACGCCGTGTTGATCGGCTTCACCGGCACCCCGCTGCTCAAGAAGGACAAAGCGACGACGATCGAGGTCTTCGGCCGCTACATCCACACCTACAAGTTCAGCGAGGCGGTCGAGGACGAGGTGGTGCTCGATTTGATCTACGAGGCCCGCGACATCGACCAGCGGCTCGGGTCCGAGGAAAAGATCGATGCCTGGTTCGAGGCCAAGACCAAGGGGCTCAACGACTGGCAGCGGGACGAGCTGAAGAAGAAATGGGGCACCATGCAGAAGGTGCTCAGCTCGAAGTCGCGGATGGAGAAGGTGGTGGCCGACATCCTGCTCGATTTCAGCACCAAGGCCCGGCTGAGCAGCGAGCGTGGCAATGCGATGCTGGTGGCCGGCAGCATTTATGAGGCCTGCTGCTACTACAACCTCTTCCGCAAGACGCCGCTCAAGGAGAAGTGTGCGGTGGTGACGTCCTACAACCCGATGGCCAAGGATGTTTCCAAGGAGGACACCGGGGCCGACTCGGAGACCGACAAGCAGGTCATTTACCATACCTACACAGAGCTGCTGAAGAACGTCACGGCCAAGGCCGGCAAGTCCAAGACGGAAACCTACGAGGACGAGGCCAAGCGGCTGTTCACCGAAGAGCCTGCCCGGATGAAACTGCTGATCGTGGTGGACAAGCTGCTGACCGGCTTCGACGCCCCGAGCTGCACCTACCTCTATATCGACAAGTCGATGCAGGACCACGGATTGTTCCAGGCGATCTGCCGCACCAACCGGCTCGACGGCGAGGACAAGGACTTCGGCTACATCGTCGACTACAAGGATCTCTTCAAGAAAGTGGAGGATGCGATCTCCGTCTATGCCGAGGAACTCGACCACACGGACGGTGGCCCGGATCCCGAGGTGTTGGTGCAGGACCGCCTGAAGAAAGGCAAGGAGCGGCTGGACGACGCCATCGAGCAGCTGGCCCTGTTGTGCGAGCCGGTGGAACCGCCGAAGAGCGAGCTGGATTACATGCATTACTTCTGCGGCAACACCGAGATCCCCAGCGACCTCAAGGAGCGGGAACCGCAGCGGACCGCCCTCTACAAGGGCGTAGTAGGCCTGATCCGGGCTTACGCCAACATCGCCGACGATCTCGATGCCGCCGGCTACGACACCGCCGCCCAGCAGCGAATCAAGGACCTCCTCGATCACTACGTAAAGCTCCGTCAGACGATCCGCAATAACAGCGGGGAGTCGATCGACCTCAAGGCCTACGAGGCCGACATGCGACACCTGATCGACACCTACATCGAAGCCAGGGACCCGCGGAAGATTTCCCCCTTCGACGACATGCCGCTGATGGATCTGATCGTGAAAAGCGGTATCGCGAAAGCAATCGCCGACAAGCTCGGCAACCTGAAAGGCAACAAGGACGCCATCGCCGAGACCATAGAGAACAACGTCCGCAGCAAGATCATCAAGGAACAGCTCAACGACCCGGCGTTCTTCGCCAAGATGTCGAAGTTGCTGGACGAGATCATCGCCGAGCGGAAACGGAAAGCCCTGGCCTACGAGGAATACCTCAAGAGGATCGCCGCCTTGGTGGCGAAGGTGAAAGCCGGACACGAGGAGAACATTCCCGAGGTGCTCAAGAAGAGCCCCTCGGTGAGGGCGATCTACAATAACCTGCTCGACAAGACGGCCGCCGGCCACATGGGCGATGCGGTGGGTGCGTATGCCACCGAGAAGGAGAAGGCCCTGCAACGGGCCCAGGACATCGATGGCGTGGTGCGGAAGGTCAAGCGGGCGGATTTCCGCGGCAATCAGGCCAAGGAGAACGAAATCAAGGAAGCCATTTTCCCGCTCCTTGGCGACGACCTCGCCGAGGTGGAGCGGATTTTCGAGATCATCAAGCAGCAGGGGGAATACTGATGAGCTCCAAGCTCCAGATCGGGGACCTCGAGGTCGAGGTGATCCGAAAGGATATTAAGAACGTGCACCTGAGCGTGCTGCCACCGGTCGGCAGGGTCAGGATGTCTGCTCCAGCACACATGAAGCTCGATACCCTTAGGGTCTACGCGGTCTCACGGCTGCAGTGGATCCGGAAGCAGCAGACGAAGCTGAGGGCTCAGGATCGCGAAAGCCCGCGAGACTACGTCGAGAGGGAAAGCCACTACCTCTGGGGAAAGCGATACCTGATGACACTGGTGGAAAAGGACGAACCACCCAAAATCGAACTGACCCACCGTAAGATGATCCTTCAGGTGCGACCGGATGCGACACATGAGAAACGCCAGGAGCTTCTGGCCGGTTGGTATCGCGACCAACTGAGAAAGGCCGTTCCGCCTTTGATTGCCCGCTGGGAACCTATGCTGGGGATCAAGGTCGAGAAGTTTTTCATCCAGCATATGAAGACGAAGTGGGGCGGCTGCAGTCCGCAACGTCGAACGATTCGCCTTAACACGGAACTCGCCAAGAAGCCGCCGGAATGCCTCGAATACCTCGTGGTGCATGAAATGATGCACATGCTCGAACCGAGCCATAACGAGCGGTTCCTTGCTCTCATGGACCGCTTCATGTCCAATTGGCGAAGCCGCAGGGACACATTGAACTGCCTACCGGTCCGGCATGAGCAGTGGGAGTATTGAGTGGCAAAAAGAAATCGATGAAGATTACCCCAAACTGGTTAGAAGAGATTCTCGAATCAAAACTTGTGCCGCTTGATCGGCATCCGTTTTTGGTATCGGCAATTTTGACGTCTTCGATTATGGTCGCAGCCAGCTTCGGTGGCGATTCATTCGACAGAGCGAGCGATATTCTATGGCCACATCTACAAAAGGCTGTCAGCTACTGGTCTCTGATTCTTGCCGTTTTTCTCGGCATCACCGCCCTGCTGCTTGATTTCCTTGTCAGTTGGGTTCGGACAGTGACAAAGCATCTATGGTGGCACATTCCTTGCCTGTTTTGCCTCATCGTTCTGATTTGCTTCATTTTTGCGATGAACGCGACCTGCCCTGAATCCGGAAACTGGTTTTTTGCCCCGTTCCTTTTCATGTTTATCGCTGTTCTTAGGTTCGAGCCGAAGCCGGAAGCGGAGATCGTCAACGACTCCCTCCATAGAAAATATTTGGTCGGAAGGGTTGCCGAGCTTCTTCAGGATTCAGAAGCCTCGCCCAAGCGAATTGCCATCATGGGTTCATGGGGTTTAGGAAAGACAGTATTCCTACGTTTGCTTCGAGCAGAACTCGATAAATCAAAAAATACTTCATTTCATATGGCGTGGGTAAACCCGTGGCGGTCGCAAACTCCCGAGCAGGCTTGGGCTGCAATTGCCAAATCTATTGATCATGCTCTTGGAAATCGACCTGCGTTTCCTCGCGACTGGGCCAACCACCCCATACTTGTGTGGCTTCTGGGACTGATCCCCAGTAGCAAGATCACTCCTGAGCTCGTGGAATTCTTCGCAAACGACGTGGTTCAAATGCCAGAGCCAAAAGCTCTCCAGACGATAAACCGCACCATTTCCTCACGAGTAGGCAAAGAAGGCCGTTTGATCATCTTCGTTGACGACATGGAGCGGGGAGATCCAAAGGTCGTTAGAAGTATCCTTCCAGTAGTTGATCGACTCTCTCAAATCGAGCAATCTCTCTTCCTCTTCGCAATCGATCCAGAGAGAATCTCAGAAGCCTTCAATGAAACCGAGCAGAACGCTCCATTGACGAAGGGCTACATCGACAAGGTTTTTGATCTCCAGATTCCTCTGCCCGAACCGGATCAGGCGGAGATTTTGGCGATACTGCTGGAGAAGGCTAAAAGCGAGAAACTGCCGTTTCTTTCAACTGCACTGCCAAGCCTCGCATCACACCTTCCATCCAATCCGCGAACTGCCCTCCGCTTTTACGAGGTAGCGAAGACGAGGGAACGGATGTTCTTTGCAAGATACCACAGTAGGGAGATTCCAGAAGCCCCATTTTTTTTATGCTGGCTGATAGAAACAGAGTTTCCAGGCTTCATGAAAGCGATACTCCGACCCACAAACTTGGAACTGTTTGGTAAGGTATGTGAGCACCCCTTGATGGAGCAAAAGGAACCGCACACACACGAGGATTTCCCCACGCTGATCGACTCAATAGGCGATGAGCTAGGAATAAAAACGCCAGGCGAATCAGGAAGAATCCGGATTCATGAACTTGTTTCGGCACTTACGAACATGTCGGGAAGCTCTTTGGATTGGATCACTGAAGACTCCAAGCCGTTCACTCTCGAATGGATCGCTAAAGGCCACACAAGGCTGGATCAACTTACCATTCCTGAACTGATCAGGCTTCGATCGCAGTGGTGCAAATGGGCGGGAAAGAAGACGCTTGATGAAATGCTACTGGATGAGTTTGAAGATCATCAATTTTCAGATGCTAGCCGATGCGGTGAGCAACTCATAGATGCAGAAATCAAATTGATCACTTCAGCATGTCGATCGGCTAGCGGCACAAAGAATATCGAAAGTGCCCTTTCTGGAACGGCGAAACAGATCGATCTTTTGACCGACCACTTGCGGTTCTCGCGAACCGTCCGAGGACAAAATGACCTCACCAAGTTCAATGGGGAAATCTTCTATCGATGGCTTCGCTTCCTCGCCGAAGTCCCGTTGGATGAGAAAATGGGAGAGACGACAAAAAATGTCGAAGCGAGTAGGACGGGATTTCATAAAGAGCTTGCTCGGATTCTTCCATACGATGAGGCCCTTCGTGCTTCGTGGTGGGGTATTCGGAACGAAATTGAGCTAGGTGGATCACTGCCTCATATGGACAAGCTCAGAGAGCACTGCGAGGAATTGAAGCGTATTCTAATGATCAATGCGAGCGATGAGCTCCTGACGATGTTCCGAGATGGTCGCATCGCTAAAGTTAACGGAACTAGGGTGGAACGGAATTGGCCCCCGCCAGCCCTTCCGAGCCAAAGTCTAGATCTTTTCCTTAATCCGCGATTGTGGATTCCAACAGATGGGGACGAATGGCGACCTCTTCTAAAAACGCTCGTTTCAGAGGCCGCTCAAAAGCAAAATATTGCTGCTGCATGTGCAGAAATAATCGGACACTACGTAATTCATCCGTCCGCTTGTAAGGTGTGCATGAACGGGCATGTTCAAGAACGCGAATTTATCAAGAGGATCACAGAGGAATATCCCGGCTATTTTAAGTGTCTCTGGGATGGAGCTATGAAGCTCAACAAAGAAACAGACGACTATGATCGATTGATCAGAGAGCGTAAAAGAGCAGAAGTAGCCGGTCTATTTGATTCTGAATTTTTCACTCAAAATTTTCCGCTTCCTCATGAGAACTCGGGTGGGGAACAAGTTAACAAGGTGGTGGAATAGTTTTTCGCCAATTCTCCTCACCCGGAACCTGCTGCACGGCGACGGTCAAGAGTGCCCGAGTAGACGTGGGGGGCGTATCCGGATCCGGGGTCCAGAGGAGTTCCAGGTCCGACGAAATCCGGGTTCTTGGTCGAGGTCCGAGTAAGTGACTTAGTCCGCGACCGAAAGCAGTGTCTGGCGGATCACCCCGGAAGAGGTTGCCGCTCCATCATGACCTCAGCCGGCATTCGGAACACTGGCACTCCCTCACGCCCGTAGCGGGCCGGTTGGTTGAAGGGGTAACGTTCCCGCAACTCATCGATCAGGCGTGTTTCGCGGAATGAGAAATCCCTACGCTCACGGAGTTCTTTGACCACCTCACGCTTGAGAAGGCTCTTGTCACTTTTTCTGATCAAGTATTTCCCTGGTCTGGGCAACTGCTGGAGGGCCGCCATGAAGGCATCGAGGTAGCCGTGGGGTCCGGCCAAATATATCTCTGCAAGTCCAAGGTAGCCCGAGAATGATCTGCGGATCTCGGGACATTCGACCAGTGATGCGAGCCGCTCGCGTGCACCTTCCAAATCCCGTGCTCCGAGGACGGAATATGTGAGCAGTGAAAGGATGGATGAAGGCATGGGAGAATCATTGTCGGGCCAGTGATGAACCACGATAGGTAACCTCGGGTCAGTCCTGCGTTGGCGATCCTCCAAGGCTGCGACGATGCGTCCATGCCTCTCGAATTGCTCAGGCTTCCAGTAGGACGACCGCATGATGCGGGGTGCACTCGGATTCTCTTCATCCCCTCGACCCACCTCGATGGGGACCAAGCCTGTGAGTTTGCCCAGTAGCTCAAGGTGAGCCTCGGAAGGCAACAGCAGGTAGGACGGCAGACCCCGGCTGCCACGATGCAACCAAGCGAGGGCCGCATTCAGCATGACAGCCATGATGCGGCGGTGGGCCGGTTCCAAGCCAGCCATCCTGTTTGCCAGCTCATTGGCTCGGCAGCTAAGGTGGTCGGTCATCCCAGGCCATGTATGTTCAGGAAGCATAGATGACACTGGCTCTTCGGTGGAGGTCCGGAAATCCACCCCATGCACGGTGGCGGTGAAATTGGGGCCATGGAACTGCCCCTTGTGGAAGCCGAGGGCAGGAGGAGCCTCGACGTAGACAGCTGGCTTCAACTGGGTGGCCAGAACGATCCGCGGCAGCCGTTTAATGTCGGCACGGTCGAATACCCTGGGCAGATCCTTGAAGGCCTCGGCATTCGCCGCAGCCACAGCCTGCTTGAGCAGGACCTCTCCATCCTGAAGATGATCCTCTGTCACGGTGAACCTTGTCGTGCCGGTCTCCATGATGAGGAGAACCTGATGCAGGGGCTCCTTTCCTCCGACGACCGTGTGATCGAGGCGAAGACTGAAGTTGGTGCAGGGCTGCAATTCCTTCTGCCCCTGCTGCTTCAAATAGATGCCGCGACGGCATAGGTATGTGATGCTACCAATACGACAGGGCAGGATCCGGTCGGCCGCCCCACTGCGGGCAATGAGGTTGGCGGCTCCTTCGCCCAGACGATCACAGACGGCCCGTGTGAGACGTTCCTCGACCAATGGAGTGATCCAGGTCTTCTGGAGCACCGTGTGCAGGTAGGAGATTGGATCCGCATGTTTTGTCCGCTCGATGATGTAGTCAGCTACCCGCCCGATGGCATCTTCGTTCGAGACCATGGATCTGACACCGGGCTGAACAAAGGCGAGAGCCAGTTCAGGGCTTTCGTTCTCCGAGTGGAGATACCTTACGGTCCGGGCAGGAATCTCGTCGGCCACTTGTCCACGGCAATTTGCGACCCATGCTGCTGGCGGAGAAATACCGGAGGGATGCTTAGCCAGGATCCCGACGACGTTCGCGGCGATCCCAAGGTCGCTGAAGAGAATAAGTTCGTTACTCCAATCCCGGTAAGGTGCCCATTCCGGCATCCAGAGATCGATGGGCTCTGGATGCTGGAAGGCGAATGAGGCCACAGGTTGTCCTTTGCGGCGATGCCGGATCAGCACCTGGGTTGGAAGCCCCAGCATGGATCTGTGGAGCTCGATAATGAATTGAGTCATCTTGCCCCATTGTGAGGTGAGCCTGACCCCGGGCAGTGTCCTCTCAAGTTCGTGGGCCAGACTCACTCCCATTTCCCCGAACGGCACATCCATATACTGATCGTCACGGGAAAGCCGGCGAAACAACGCCTTGGATTTCTCAAACATCCTCGCGAACCGCTCCCATGACTCGGCACGCTCGACCCAGCCTTCGGGCACGGGCCTGTCACCAAAGACACGGTGCTGCTCCAGTAACTCGGGAATCTGGGCCCAGACCAATTCCGAGTTCCTCCTCACAAGCCCGAGTGCCGATTCTGCTAGCCCGCAGCAGTGGCACCGCACGACCACCTCGTTGTGGGTATTCACGTGGATGCGGAGGGTCTCGATGCCCGGCTGAGTTTCACCCGGTGGAGTATCTGGTGCTAGGCCCTTGCACACGGGGCATAGGTGCACGGCACCGAGCGAACCCTTGAAGTCGTTCACGCCGCACAGCGGCATGAGGGCGAACAAATCAGGAGCCTGCTCAAGCGGCGTGGGAGTGGGATTGGCGTGACGGGACATCGGTTTGATTGGTTTCTGGAAGATCGAATCCGTGAGAAATGGGGGCTGGTGGCTGTTCGGGAAGAGGGGTGGGTTTCAGGTGCTCCTCGAACTCCTGCCGCTCGACTTGGACGGGGGGCTTACCCTTGCGTTGCCACTCGATCCACAAGGAGTGCATCTCATGAGCTGGCAGCGAGGGATGGATCGTTTCGTAGACGGTCTCCAGTTCCTCGAGGAATCTCCGTGACAAGCGACGGTCGCCGGCAATCGCCCCCTTGATCAAGTCACGTAGGGGCATTGCTGAATCCACAACACGCGTCCCGATGGCAATGCCGGCGATGATGTGCCTCGGCTCCAACTTCCGCAGGAAGGCCGCATAACGCTCGTTGTATCGCTTCTGGTTGTAGCGGTCGCGACGGGCGTGAAGTCGGCGGAGGCGATCACGCAGTCTGAGTTGATTCCTGATGGGCTCGGGGCCGTTGCCCTGGTTGTAGAGGGTCTTATCGATTAGGGCTCTCCATGCACGGTCCTGGACGCCGTATTCGAGCTGGGACTCCAGCTTGTGGAACTCTTTGCGGTGACGGCGGGACATGGTCGACAGGATCTTGGAATGAAGGTTCGGGCTAGGACACCAAAGCCGCCGATTTGTCGGCACAGTATGCGTCAGTGCTCGGGCACGTGCTGCGGCTGGTTCCGGGAATCAGGGGGATCGAGCCATCGAGCTTGCCGTCTATCCAGCGGTGGACACGGCTGTCATAACGACGCTGGCCCTTGTGACCTAAGACATGGTAGGCACGTGCCTCATCTGGGGTCCAACTGCTGATGTATTTCTGCCTCTCAAGCAGGCGAATCCACCTCATGGCTTCCTTTGAATGTGATTTGTGGCTCATTCGGAAAATGATCGCATTCTTTCTCTGAAAAGTCGCAACATTTCCTAAGTATTTCCGTTATCACAACGAAACCACTCGGATGAAATAAACGAATTGGATCAGGATTCCTAAACTAGCACTAGATGGTTCAGCCATCTGATACTACCAGCCGAGGTTATCGAAGCAGAAAGGCGGCAAACTCCGAGCCGGTCACCCAGTCATTGGAGAGTCAAGACCGCTTTCCTTGCCTACAACCACAAGGTAATACCACTCCTGGGATCGGAGGATTGACTGTCCTCTACTACTACTCCACCCCTAAGGGTGGTGGAGTAGTAGTAGAAGTGCATCAGCTTTAAAATGAAGTTTCCGGAGTTTCTGGAGTGGATGCTGCAGTTTCCCCGCATTCCGCAAGGGGAGTCACCGGAAGGTATCCGTTTACGCTCTCTATGACCAACGAGTCATCCACAAGTTCCCGCCTCAGATCATAGAAGGTGGAAGAAGACATCCCGAGCTGCTGCTGGCACGCCCGCTGCCACTCGGAGGTTCTCATGGCGGCTCCGTTCGTTTGTAGCACCTCCAGAACCTGATCAGGACTATACTGTCGGCCACGCCCGGGGCGACGAAGCCTATGGGCGTTCAGATCATCCCTGCGAACCATCACAGGATAATCCCACTGCACGACGAACGGATCAACCGACGGGTGATTCCGAAGGGTCAAATCCACGGTGTAGGAATCCTCTTCCTCGTGGCGAGTGAGCATGATCAGGGAGTCGGGATCGCGGGCCCAAACACCAGAGCCGCTGACACGATCAATTGATTCCTTACCCGCCTGATTCCCCTTCGAGAAATGGTGCCCGAAGGCTACTGCTGCATTGCAGCGAACCGCGAGCCGCTCGATGGCGTTCAAAACGGCAGCCACATCCTCTGCAGAATTCTCAACCATGTTGCCCAGCAGTTTGTAGATCGGATCGATCACGAACATTTTGTAATCTCTCACCGAGAGCTGCTGCGTGATTGATTCTAAAAACGTCGCCGCCGACGTGGCACTACCGCGAAGGTTCCAAACGTCGAGGTTCGGAAGATCCTCAAACTGCATACCGCGGCGACGAGCGATCTGCCGCAGCCTCGACTGGCAGAAGGCAGGGTGCAGCTCGAAGTTCATATAGAGCACCCGCCCCCTGTGGCATGGGAAGCCAAGCCAATTCCCTCCTCCGGCAACAGCGATTGCGAGATCCATCAAAACCCAGGTTTTGAAAGATTTCGATCCGCCGCCCAGCATCATCTTCAGCCCGCGATGGAGGATACCCTCAACCAGTTCGTCGGGCATTGGCTCACGCTCGGTCCATTCTGCGAGCGAAATTATGTTCGGATATCCGCTGAGTAGATCCGGTGGCGAAATACCTGCAACTCCTCCAGGTGCGGCTGGCACACCGACCGCGTTTTGTTCAGGCGTCCAGACCAAGTCGGGGCGACCCCATTCGATTGCCATCTCCTCAATGCCCTGCAAGTCCTCACTCATCGTTTTCAGGGGTGCAGGTTTCAGTCCGGGGAGCGAGATCCATCAACCGCCCCCGCGAAGGATCTGGGTTCAGGTAGAGGAGTTCCTGGCACTTGTCACCACGCCATGCCTGCGGCAAGCGGGACAGCCGCACCGCTGACAAAGCCTGGCGATCTGCCCCCAACGTGACGAGCAGCGACATCATGCCAGCCTTGATCCGATCATAGTGATCTTTGTTGGAGGCATTGACTTTGACCAGGACATGCACTGACTTCCCACCGCTGCGGTAGATCGCTGCAATGGGGAGACGAAGTTGTAGGACGATGCGGAGCCATTCCTCCTCCTCCACATCGTCTGATTCCAACAACATGTAGCGGAACGCCGTGACGGATTCCTCGCTGCGGCGGCTCTGTTTGTCACGTTCGCGGGGGTTGCAGTGATATTCACCGTCAACCGGCTGAATGAGGAACCAGGCACCATCTGGGCCACCCTCGGGAACAGGCTCCCCACTTCCAGTGCCGATCTGGTAGAGGCACTGCCCTTGGCTCTTGTAGACACCGAAGATCAGGATCTTCTCTGCTGCGGGATAGAGGTACTCCAGCACCTCCACGCTGGTCAGTGATTCGCAAGCGATTGGCGAGCGATCCTTCACGAATCCGACGGGGTCGTCGACCGAAACCCGGCCGGCCACCTGCTCGGCGAAGTCACGATCGAATAGGGGGCTCGGCCTTGGGATTGCATGGCAATCGATGCTATCTTCACGTTCGTAGGCCCAGTTGCGAATGCGATCGATGTCACGGGGATTCACGACACCGCCATGGAGCTCGATCATGTCGACGAGGTAATTTTGAGCCGTGCCCGGAGCTATTCCCATGAACGCAGCCAACCCGAACCCCGACTGTATCTGCCGGTGCTTGGTGTTTCCACAGCACCAGTCAAAATCGCGAACCTTCTGAATCCACTCCTGGAGATAGCTTTTCTCGAGCACTTCAATAGCCTGTGCGAAATTGAATCCCGCCCTTATGGGTGGGTATGGTTCACACACATTTTTTACATTCATAATATGTTGGTTTTACCCTTCAGATCCCGGGCAATGGGTATGTTTGTTTTCAAATAGCGGCCGCAATGGAACACCCGATTCATTTCCTGGAGCCTCATCACTCATCGGCTTTCGATTGTTCTTCCCAGCGACGTTCGAGGAACTCGACGATGCTGTCGTAATTCAGAAGACGGCAGCTCCGGCTGTCCTTACCGAGCGATATGCTTTTGATCTCACCGCGGTTGATCAAGCGGTAGATCGAGCCGCGGCTTAAGCCGAAGCGGGAGGTGGCTTCCGAAACCCGGATCCATTCGGGTTTGGTTGGCGAGGTGTGTTTTAATTTCATCACACCTGGTTGTATCAAACCGTGTCTTCCGAGGACTTAAGGCACTGTAGCCCCCTGCTTAAAGCACCTTTTAGGGGCAATGCCCCCTGCTTAAAGCACATCGTGCTAGGGTTGTTGGATTCACGTGCAATCGATTTGATCTATCTGATGTTCTTGTGGCACATTTCCTCTCTTCTTGGAGCTCGTTTTCCTCAACACCCCGAAAAGCAAAAAATGAAGAAATTTTTAGCACCCTCTGAAGGCCTGGTTTATCCCCCCCCCTCGGATCAGTTCGATCCGGGCTCGTTCAGGATGGAATTGTCGGCGAATTGATATCTGGTAGTCCCCCTATTGCCGCCGCCAAGGCATCGGTAGAACGGTGGGTGTAGATTTCGTGCACCTTGTCGGTCGTATGGCCGGCGAGGCGTTTGCGGATCTCAGGAGACACATCGCTCTCAGCCAACCAAGTGACAAAGGTGTGGCGGAGGCAGTGGAACGACCGCCGGGCTGCAACGCCGCCCGGCAACTCGATCTCCCTCGCTACTCCAGTTTTCGTCATGAGCCGGGCGAACTGCGTGGATAGAGTAGAGTTCGGCAAGGTGCTGAGCACGGGGAACAGCGGATCCGATGACATTTCAGTCAATTTCGCCGCCTTGAACCAGTCAAACACCGGATCGGTCAGAGGTATTTGAAGGATTTTCAGCTTTGAACCCCGCTTACGTTTCTTCATTTGGATGGTCAGAAGCTTCTTCATCGGGTCGATGTCCTTGGCACTGATGCCCACAACATTCATCAACCGGAGGCCGGTGTATGCGGCGAAGAGAATGCAGCCCCGCCACTCATGGCCAGCTCCAGCGAGAAGTTGCCTGACTTCCCCCAATGTGAAAGGTGCCCTCACGATGCTGTCCTCCTCTGGTAGCTTGTGGACGAGCTTTGCCACGTTTCGCTCCACGAAGCCACGGTTGCGGGCGTCTTCCAACGTACTCCGGAGATCGGCCAGTTTTAGGTTTACGGTCGAAGCCCGGCTCCCTTCGGATCGGAATGAACGAACTACAGCTTCGACCTGTTCGGGTGTGATAGCGTGCATATCCCCTTCCGCGACCGCACCAAGCTTCTCCATGACGGCATCAAGGTTGGTCTGGTAGCGATAATACGTTGAGTCGCCGACCAGCGGCCGCTTGCTCCGGAGCCAACTCTCCACCCAGCCCCGCAGCGTCATGGATTCTTGAGCCACGCCGTTGGTGATGACCGATACTTTACGGAGGTGGACCTGGAGTCTTGCGGGAGTCAGTAGTCCCTTGCGTGCTTCGCTCACAGCTTTTTGCAAAATCTCAAGCAACGGGTCGGAATCGGATAGTCCCTGCTGTCTCAGCCGGTTCTGCTCGGCGACAAGGGATGCCAGATGGTTCTGTGCTTCCCGTTTGGAAGTGGTTCCAGTACTTGCATACCTTTCACGTCCGGAAGCGTCCTTGTAGTTCGCCTGCCAATATTTCGAGTTTTTGCGTTTGAAAAGGAATCCCATAACTGCCTACCTAAGTGCCTTGGTTCAGGGCAGTCAATTTTGTCCATAACGACCGCAAGTCCATAACTTATTGAACGTCAATACGCAGTACCGAATAGGTCGTAGGTTCGATCCCTACCGCCGGAGCCATCTGAATAACCCTCTCCGGGTCGATGCGGCCGGAACTGCGGAATTCCTTTTCCCCAATCCTCCGATGCCAGACATTACCTGCCCGCTTTGCACGATGGACGAAGTCCTCACCTTTCCCGACCACCTCGAATGCGTCACTTGCGGACATGAGTGGAAACCCGAGCCAGCCGACACAGATGAAGCCGAGCCGGAACGCATTGTCAAAGACGCCCACAGCAATGTCCTCGAAACCGGTGACATCGTCGCCATGGTCACCGACCTCAAACTCAAAGGCACCTCGGACACTCTCAAGACCGGCACGAAATCCAAGCCCATCCGCATCGTCGAGGGCGACCACGAGATCGACTGCCGGATGAACGGCCTCTCGATCGCGCTCAAAGCGTGTTACGTGAAAAAGGTGACGAAGTAACAGATGCCCTTCACCGTCCACGCGACTGATGGCGCCGCCCGCGCCGGCACGCTCACCCTCCCGCATGGCGAGGTCGAGACACCCATTTTCATGCCGGTCGGCACCCAGGGCTCGGTGAAGACCCTGCATCCCGACGAACTCGTCGAACTCGGCTCACAGATCATCCTCGGCAACACCTACCACCTCTGGCTGCGCCCCGGCCACGAGCTCATCCGCGAAATGGGCGGGCTCCACGATTTCACCACCTGGCAGAAACCCATGCTCACCGATTCGGGGGGATTCCAGGTCTGGTCGCTCGCGAAAACCCGCAAGATCACCGAAGAGGGCGTGCGTTTCCAATCCCACCTCGACGGCTCGAAAATGATGCTCACTCCCGAGCTCTCCATGGAAATCCAAGCTGCGCTCGGCTCGGACATCGCCATGCTCTTCGACGAGTGCCCTCCCTACCCCTGCGACGAAAAATACGCCGCGACATCCCTCGCCCTCACCACCCGTTGGGCAAAACGCTGTAAGGACTGGATCACCGAAAAACAACCGCTCACCGCCGGGCTACCCCAGCACCACTTCGGCATTGTCCAAGGCTCGATCTTCGCCGACCTCCGCGAGCAATCCGCCCGCGAACTCGTCGAGCTCGGCTTCGACGGCTACGCCATCGGCGGGGTATCCGTCGGCGAGCCGGAACACGAGATGTTTCGCGCCATCGAAAACGCGGTGCCTTTCCTACCCGACGACAAGCCCCGCTACGCCATGGGACTCGGCACCCCGCCACAAATTCTCGAGATGATCTCACGCGGCGTCGATATGTTCGATTGCGTCATGCCCACCCGCATCGCGCGCCACGGCACCGCCTTCACTCTGGATGGCCCGATCCAGATCAAGAACCTCATCCACGCCACCGACCCGCGTCCGCTCTGCGAATCCAGTCATCCGCACGTCTCGCGCTTCTCCCGTTCCTACATCCGCCACCTCTTCCGGGCAGGCGAAATGCTCGCTTTACGGTTGCTTTCCTTTCATAATCTGCATTTCTACCTGTCCCTCACCCGTCAGGCGCGAAACGCCATCACGGCAGGGACTTTCCCTGAATTCAAGGACTCCTTCATCAAACGATACACCGCTAACTCTCCGCAAAAATGATCACCCTATTCAACACCCTCGCCCAGTCAGCTCCCGCATCCGGTTCCCAAGGCATCCTCGGCAGCCCCTTCGTCATGATGGGTCTCATGGTCGTGATGTTCTACTTCCTCCTCATCCGCCCGCAGCAGCGCCAGCGCAAGGAGCAGGCAGCCCGCATCGCTGCACTGAAAAACGGCGACAAGGTCATCACCACCGCAGGCCTCCACGGCATCGTCCACAGCGTCAAGGATGCCACCGTCATGGTCAAAGTCTCCGAGGGCACCATCCTCGAGTTCGACAAACCCGCCATCGCATCCGTTGCAAAAAAGGAGACCAAGGACGCGTAAGCTTCCTCACAAAACCCAAATCTCCCACAGTTCTCCGTTCACTCGGCCCTTTTTACTCATCCGACCATGCTCGACTTCACCTTCTTCAAGGATCCGCTTTTCCTCTTCCTCACAGGAATCACCCTGCTGATCCTCTTCTTCTGGTATTTCGCCACTGAAATCGAGCGCCGCAAACGTAACGTCGGCACCATCCTCATGGTCGGCATCGTCGCCCTCTGCGCTCTGGCGATCTATCCTGCCGACGAAAAACTCAAAGGTGGCATCGACATCGTCGGCGGCTCCGCTTTCACCCTCCGCATCCAGGAAAAGGAAAACGAGAATGGTGATAAAATGGCCGTCACCAATGAACAAGTTGATGAAGCAATCCGCGTCATCGAAGGCCGCCTCAACGCTCTCGGCACCTCCGAACCCCTCATCGCACGCCAAGGTGATGACGGCATTCTCGTCCAGATGCCCGGCGTCGAGCCCGAGGAATCCGCACGCATCCGCCAGATTCTCGAAACCGTTGCAAAACTGGAACTCCGCCAAGTTTCCACCAAGAACGATGAAATTGGTGCCGATGGCCGCACCCTCGCAGCCCGCGTGCTTTCCGGCGATGTGATCGAGCCAGGTTACCGCGCTTACGAACTCACCCAGAAGGACGAGGAAGGCAACGAATTCACCCGCCCGATCCTCCTCAACCGCCGCGCCGCGCTCGGTGGCTCGGACATCGTTTTCGCCACGCCTTCCCAGCAGAACCTGGATGCGGTGGACATCACCCTCGATGGTGAAGGCACCGACAAAATGATCGCCCTGACCCAGAACATGCGTCCGGGTATCGACCGCATCGCCGTGGTTCTCGATGGCGTCGTCATGAACGCCCCTGTCGTCCAGAG
Source organism: Luteolibacter sp. (assembly GCA_039978775.1). Lineage (GTDB taxonomy): Bacteria > Verrucomicrobiota > Verrucomicrobiia > Verrucomicrobiales > Akkermansiaceae > Luteolibacter. Next base: position 416,701 of record JBDWAR010000010.1, read on the forward strand.
CGTACCACTCGGCAAAAACTTCGTCATCAACGGCCTCACCGAACCCGGCGAACCGAAGAAACTCGCCAACGCCCTGATGAACCCGCTGGAAAACCCGCTCGTGGTTGAGCAGGAGAGCAGCGTCTCCCCGACACTCGGCTCCGCCTTCGTCAAACAAGGCATCTACTCCGGTCTCGCCGGTCTTGCGATCACCGCGATCTTCATCTTCATCTACTACCACATGGCTGGCATCGTCGCCTTGGTCGCCCTCGCTATCAACGCCGTGATCCTCTTCGGCGTCATGGCCATGTTCGGCTTCACTTTCTCCCTCCCCGGCATCGCCGGCCTCATCCTCACCATCGGCATGGCCGTGGATGCAAACGTCATCATCTACGAGCGTCTCCGCGAGGAAATCGAGAACGGGAAATCCCTCAAGAACGCGATCAGCTCCGCCTACGAAAAGGCCTTCTCTTCGATCCTGGATGCGAACCTTACCACCCTCATCGCCTGCGTCATCCTCATCGCCATGGCCAGCGGCAGCGTGAAAGGCTTCGCCCTTACCCTCACCATCGGCCTTGTCGCCTCCATGTTCTCCGCCATCCTCGGCACCCGCGTCCTTTTCCGCTGGGGTCTCGATACCGGGATGCTCAAGAAGCTTTCCTTCCTCAACCTCATCAAGTCAGCAAACTTCGACTTCATCGGCAAAGCCAAGGCCTGCGCGGTATTCTCCGCCATCCTCTTCGCCATCGCCATCGGCACCTTCGCTACGAAACAGAAGTCCGCCCTCGGCATCGACTTCACCGGCGGCACGGTCATTACTTACGAGCTCGGCGACGAAGTGATCCCGCTCAACGAAATCAAAGCATCGCTCGACAAAGCAGGACTCACCCGCGAAGCGTTCCCCCAGGAACAAGCGATCGCCGGCAGCGGCACCCTCCTGACCATCCGCGCCGACAACGCAGACGTGGATAAAATCATCAACACCCTGCGCGCCGACATCCCTTTCCTCGGAGAGAAGGACAGCGCTGGCAATGACCTGCACGATCCTTCCAAGGAACAGGTGTCCGCAACCCTTGGAGGCAGCTTCCTGCGTGAGGCGCTTCTCGCCCTCGCCGTCGGTATCATCGGCATCTTCTCCTACATCGTGATCCGCTTCGAGCTGTCCTTCGCCCTCGGTGCGATCGTCGCCGTCCTGCACGACATCTTTATCGCCATCGGCATTGTCGTCCTGCTCGGTGAGCAACTCACACAGATCCACGTCGCCGCCATCCTCACCATCGCCGGTTACTCGATCAACGATACGATCATCGTCTTCGACCGTATCCGCGAGACCGTTCTGATCCGCTCCGGAGAGGTCCGCGATGTGATGAACGAAGCGATCAACCAGACGCTTTCACGAACCATCCTCACCTCGTCCACGACCATCGTCACCGTCCTGATCCTCGCCATCTTCGGTGGAGCCGCCCTGCGCGATTTCTCGATGACCATTCTCGTCGGACTTGTGGTCGGAACCTACTCCTCGATCTTCGTGGCATCCCCGATCGCCCTCTGGTGGTCTTCCCGCAAAGGCGGCAACCTCCGCAAAGACGTCCTCGCCACCACCCTGGCTGGAGAGTCCATGCAGACGGAAGCCTAACAACGCGGCGGCCTTCATCGGTCGCCCTCTCACAATCCAAACAAAGGGCCGCGATCGAAATCGCGGCCCTTTTTGTTTCTACAAATCGTCTACTTGAGCGGTGGGCATAGAGGATCGCCAGCAATCATCATTTCAGAGTAAGCCCACCCGCCATTTTCAGCAGGCAAGCCCCACCCTTACCTCGGCCTCTTGTGCGGCGGCGGCCCTTCCGGCCTGTCCTCGGCGGTGATTTCGCCACTGCCATCCGTATCCATGCGCTCGAAAATCTGCCTGCGCCTGTCTTCCGGCAGTTTGCCGAAAAATTCGCCCTGGCTGAACTCCTCGAAGTTCAGCCCGCCGCTACCATCGACATCCAGCTTGCGAAATCCCTCACGGACTTTGCGCTCGGCGTCATCGCGCATCCTACGGATTTCTTCCCGGCTGATCTGCCCATCGGCATTCCCATCCAGCCTATCGAAAATCACTCCCCGCTTGTCTTCCGGCAGGCGCTCCAACCGGGGTGAGGCAAAAAATTCCTGCTTCGAAATGTTTCCATCTCCATCCGTATCCATCTGGCGGAACATTTCATCCGGCGGTGCCATATGTGGCCCCCGCTTCCCTTCTTTGCCTTCTCTGCCATCCCGCATCTCAGGCCTGCCCTCACCTCCGCGTGGGTGCTCCCGGCCAGGACGTTCCCTGTCTGGACGGCCTTCGCCCTCGGCATTGGCGGTCAGTGCCAAGGCTCCAGCTAGGATGCCGCATGTGATGATGGTCTTCATGGAAGTTTAAGGGTTGATGTTTGGAGTTTCAGCGCAAACATCCGCTTGCGTCGATCCTAACCCCTCCTGCGGGAAAAAGTTTCGCCATAATTTTCCGATTCACCTCATTTGTTCATGCATATCAGCGACATCCTCAGCGCCTCGAAGCCTTCGCTATCCTTCGAGTTTTACCCACCCAAGGCAGCCGCCGCGTGGGAAGAGCTCTACGAGACCATCCGCGATCTGGAGGAACTCTCGCCTTCTTTCGTCTCAGTCACCTACGGAGCCGGTGGCTCGACCCGTGAGCTCACCCACGATCTTGTCCTGCGCATCCGCGAAACGACGAAAATCCCACCCGTCCCCCACCTGACCTGCGTCGGACACAGCCGGGCGGAAATCGATTCCATCCTCACCCGCTACGCCGAGGCAGGAGTCTCCAATATCCTCGCCCTGCGCGGCGATCCGCCGAAAGACCGCCCGGACTACGATTGGTCGGAAGGCGACTTCCGCTTTGCCGCCGATCTCGTCGCCCACATCAAGACCTTCAACCAATCCGGCAAACACCCGGATCCGCGCGGTTTCGGCATCGGTGTCGCCGGTTTCCCGGAAGGTCACCCCACCACTCCGAACCGCATGGCAGAGCTCGACAACCTTAAGGCCAAGGTCGATGCGGGCGCCGACTACATCTGCACCCAGCTATTCTTCGATAACCACGATTTCTTCGATTTCCGCGACCGCTGCTCCCTCGTCGGCATCGATATCCCTATCATCGCAGGCATTATGCCCGTCACTTCCACCGGCAGCATGAAACGCATGGCGGAACTCGCCGCAGGTGCCCGTTACCCCGCGAAACTCATCAAATCCCTCAACCGCGCTGCTTCGAAAAACGACCCCGGTGCCGTTGAGCGCGCGGGCATCCACTACGCCGCACAGCAATGCGCCGAGCTGCTCGATAGCGGCGTGGCCGGCATCCATTTCTACACCCTCAACAAATCCCACGCCACCCGCCAGATCTACGCCTCGCTCGGCCTCTGATCGCACGGATCCGGTTTTTTGCGCGAATCGCCCCAATTTCCTCTAAAACCAACCAGTTTCTTCTTGCCATGCGGGGCGCTTTCCCTAGGTTTCCCGCCCCATGCCAAGAGTTGGAGGAAAAGCAAAAACACGGAAGGCCGTCGCCAAGCGCTTCAAAGTCACTGGCACCGGGAAGGTACTTCGCCGTAAACAAGGAAAACGCCACTTGCTGCAAGGCAAGAGCCGCAAGCGCAAACGCGCTCTCGGTCAAGCGACCCTCGTTTCCAAGGCAGACATCAAGAATGTCAAAGAGAACCTTCCTTTCCATTGATAGAGAAGTAAAACGACAGCCCACGACCCCGTCCGCGTTACGGACGGTCTCTACGCAGCCTGATCCGGAAAAACCGGAAACACGAACAGGTGAGACTGCGGGAGAAACGATAACAAACGACCTGTTCAGAACCAAACGATACAATGCCAAGAGCCACCAATTCGCCCGCCAGTCGCAAGCGCCGCAAGCGCGTGCTCCTGAGGGCAAAGGGCTTCCGCGGTTTCCGCTCGAAGCTCTTCCGCTACGCCAAGGACGCAGTCCGCAAGGCGCAACAATACGAATACCGTGACCGCAAGAAGCGTAAGGGGCAATTCCGCCGTCTCTGGACACAGCGTATCAACGCTGCCGTTCGTGCCGAGGACATGACCTACTCGCGCTTCATCGAAGGCCTGAAAGCCGCTGGAATCGAAGCCGACCGCAAGATCCTCTCGGATCTCGCGATCACCGATGCCGCTGCATTCTCCGCCATCGTTGCGCAAGCCAAGAAAGCTCTCGAGAACAAGGCGAACTCCGCTGCGTAATCGCGACCCAGAGCTAACCACTCCCAAAGCCGCCGGATCTCACAGTCCGGCGGCTTTTTTGTGCCCACCCCCCCTCCAACCGATCTTCCATGTTGGAAGTTCAAGGCTCAACGTTCACACTGCCCTCATGAAATGCCTCTTCATCGCCCTAGCGCTCTGCACCACCCTGAACGCCACCACCATCTCGGTCGTGCCCATCCACGAGCCGATCAGCCTCCAGGGCACCGATGTAGATGAGATCATCACCGAAACCGGAGAGGCATTGCAGGCAACCGTGCTTTCCCGCCCGATGGCCCTTACCGGCGCCTTCCCCGAAGTCCTCGTAGAAGCCATCCGCACCCCTCACCAGCTTCCCACCAACAACCCGAACTACACCGTCGCCGAGACCAACCTGCTCGTCCTCTGCAAAGTAGGCATCGATGCACGCGCCACCGATGAGGGCTTGCTCGTCACCCTCGATGTCAGCGAACTGAAAATCCCCATGGAAGTGGATCTCACCAGCCGCCAGTTGCTGAAACTCACGCTCGTAGCCATCCACCGCACGCTCGCCGCCTATCATAGCACCCAGACCGATCCGCTTACCGTCATGGTCAGCATCGAGGGAACCACGGAGAAAAACGCATCCCTCCGGGATCTTGAGATCACGATCACCATGGAGCACGCAGCTCCCTGAGGTGCTGGTGAAAAAAATCCACCTAACCCATCTTCAGGGTTGGACGTTGGCTCCTAGCCGTTCATTCTCGTCTCCAACCACATGTCAGCCTCCCCGAAAGATCCCCGCCCATTCAAACGTGCCGTCCTGAAACTCAGCGGAGAAGCCCTCCGTGAACCGGGCTCCACGGACAACATCTCTCCGGAAATCGTCCAGCGCATCGCATCGGAGATCAAGGAAGCCGTCGATGCCGGCCTCCAGCTCGCCATCGTCGTCGGCGGTGGAAACTTCTGGCGCGGTGCCGCCGCATCCGCACGTGGCATGGATCGCGCCACGGCCGACTACGTGGGCATGCTCGCCACCGTCATGAACGCCCTCGCCATGGAAGGCGCACTCTCCCACATCGGCGTCAATTGCACGGTCATGTCTGCCATCGAGATGAAAAACGTCGCCGAGCCGTTCATCCGCCGCAAGGCCGAGCACCAGCTCGACAAGGGAACCGTGATCATTTTCGCCGCAGGAACCGGTAGCCCGTTCTTCTCCACCGATACCACCGCTGCCCTCCGCGCCAGCGAAATGGGAGCCGATGTCATCCTCAAAGCCACCCAGGTCGATGGTGTCTATTGCTCGGATCCACGCAAAAACCCGGATGCAAAACGCTTCGAGTCCGTCACCTTCCAGCACTGCCTCGAGAATCGCCTCAACGTCATGGACGCCACCGCCTTCTCCCTCTGCATGGACAACGACATCCCCATCGTCATCTTCGACCTCGGTCCCAACGGCAACCTCTCCCACGCCCTCCGTTCCCAGCCCATCGGCACCCTCGTCCACGGGGAGTAACCCATCATTTCAGCATTTCAGTATTCAGATTTTCAGCCTTTATTTAAGAAGCCATGTCCGATCCATCCAAAACCATCAAAGAAGTCGAAGCCAGCATGCAGGCCGGCATCGAGCACCTCATCCATGATTTCGCGGGCGTCCGCACCGGAAAGGCCTCCCCTTCCCTCATCGACAACCTCGATGTCTATGTCCACGCCTACGGGGGTGTGCAGAAACTTAAATCTCTCGCGGTGATCAACACGCCCGAGCCGCGCATGCTTAACGTCCAGCCTTTCGATCCATCCACCACCCAGGACATCGAGAAAGCCATCCGCGAATCAAAGCTCGGCCTCAACCCCGCCGCCGCAGACCGCTCGATCCGCGTGCCGATCCCGGAGCTTTCCGAGGAACGCCGCCGCGACATGGTCAAGCTCATCAAAACCCTCGCCGAAGAAGCCAAGATCCGCCTCCGCGGCTCCCGCAAAGCAGGACTCGACGAAGCGAAGAAAATGAAGGCCGACAACATCCTCACCGAGGACACCCTCAAGACCTACGAAAAGGATGTCCAGGATCTCACCAACAAGTTCACCAAGAAGATCGACGAACTCGCCGTGGCGAAGGAAGACGATCTCATGAAGATCTAAGACCGTTTCCAAAGTGGCGGCGATCTTCGGTCGCCGCCCTTCTGGGAAAGGAACCGCGATTTAAAAATCGCGACAACCCCAGCAACGGAACCACAGCCAAATTCGCCGTGCAGGTCCCGATTTTCAAATCGCGGTTGCTCTCGCCGATTAGTAAGCGCCCGAAGCTTCGCTGAAGGTGTAAGGTGCCTGGTAGTTCCCGGTTTTTTCCTTCACCAACTGCCTGAGCAAGTCATTGAGCAGCGCGGAGGCTCCGAAACGGTAACGGCTGTTGTTCAGCCAATTGTCGCCGAGCGTTTCTTTTACCGCGATAAGGAAAGCTAGCGATTGCTTCGCCGTGCGGATTCCTCCGGCAGGTTTCATCGCGATCTCGGTTCCTGTTTCCAAATAGAAATCCCGGATTGCCTCGAGCATCACCTGGTTGTTTCCAAGCGTGGCGTTGTCCGAGGTTTTGCCAGTGGAGGTCTTGATGAAATCGCCGGGACGCAGCACATCCATCGCGAGGAACGATGCCGCCCTGATGTTGTCATAGGTCTCGAGTTCGCTGGTTTCCAAAATCACCTTTAGCACCGCGTCGCCGCAGGCGTCACGTATCGCTGAAATTTCGTCCTGCACCAGACGAACCTCGCCGGCGAGAAATGCACCGCGGGTGATCACCATATCGATCTCGTCCGCGCCGTCGCGAACTGCCGCCTTCACTTCCTCAAGCCGCGTTTTCAGTGGTGCCTGACCGGATGGGAAAGCGGTGGCCACTGAAGCGATGCGCACCGGCGTGCCTTTCACAATCCTCGCCGCATGTTTCACCATCGCCGGATAAACACAGACCGCCGCCGCCATCGGGATGTCGTCGTCGTCATGCGGACGCAGCGCCTTGTGGCAGAGCGACTCGACTTTACCACGCGTGTCCTTGCCTTCCAGCGTCGTGAGATCGACCATGGTCACGGCCATCTTCAGCCCCTGAACTTTCGAGGCTTTCTTGATACTTCGGGTGGTGTATTTCGCCACGCGCTCCTCGATACCGACCGTATCGACTCTTCCAACCCTCTCGATCAGTTCCGCAAGTCCGCGTGGTTTCCTATCAGTCATGCATGCACAATCGCCGCAATTCTCCGATCTGCCAAGATTCAAGTTCACATCCTTGCATTCGCTGGCAGACTCCCCCGCAAGACGATGTCCTTTGCCAAAATCCTGAAATGGTGCGTGGCGCTCCTGATCCTGGCCGCATTGACAGGGTCGGCAGCGGCGCTTTTTCTCTGGAGCCTGGATGCCGCTACACGGGCACGTTTCGCCACACCATGGCTCATCTATCTGCTCCCGATCGCCGGTGCCGCCATGGGTTTCTACTACCGCCACCACGGCAAATACATCAACTCAGGGAACCACGTCATCCTCGGAAAGGTTCACAAGGAAAAAGCCCCGGTGCCGTTCTCACTGGCACCCAGCATCTTGATCGCCACCGTGGCCACACATCTTTTCGGCGGCTCCGCCGGACGCGAGGGCACCGCCGTACAGATGGGGGCGGGCATCGCGGCAGGTGTCGGTAGGTTCGCCGCGACCAGCAAAGGATCGATGAACCTGATGATTTTCTGCGGGATCGCGGCAGGCTTCGGCGCGGTATTCGGCACGCCTTTTGCCGGAGCGATTTTCGCTCTCGAATTCACCGGCCACCGGCTCGCCAATCTCAAGCTGATCCCATGCCTCGCCGCCGCTCTTGCTGCCGATCAGGTCTGCCTTGCTTGGGGGATCACCCACACCCCCTACCCTGCCATCGAGTTCACCCGGAATTTTTCCACCTACCTGCCGCTCCTTTGGAAGTTGTTTTTTGCGGCAGTCATCTTCGCTCTGGGCAGCCGATTTTTCATCATCGCCTCCCATTTCACTGTTAGAAAACTGCGCGAATGGTTCCCGCACGAAGCGCTCCGCGCAACCGTGGGAGGGCTCGCCATCGTCGGGCTGTTCATCGCACTCGGCACCACCGATTACCTCGGCCTCGGCGTGCTCGCAGAAAACGACTCTTCCCTCACCCTTCCCCGCATGCTCAATCCCGAGCTGCACGTCTCTGCCGATGCGTGGTTTTGGAAAACCGTTTTCACCGTCATCACCCTCAGCGCGGGCTTCAAAGGCGGTGAGGTCACTCCCCTGTTTTTCATCGGAGCTGCCATGGGCAACTCCCTAGCTTGGTTCCTCAACGCTCCGGTTGATCTCTTCGCCGGCATCGGCATGATCGCCTTCTTCGCAGCCGCCACCAAGACACCTTGGGCTTCGGTTGTCATGGGCATGGAACTGCTCGGCTGGCACATCTATGCGCCCCTCGCCATCTGCACCTTCGCCGCATGGAAAATGAGCGGCAAGAACTCGGTCTATCCCAACGTCGAGGATCTCTGAGCAAACCGCCCTTTCGCTCCGTCGAATTTACGCCATCTTGAACACGATGTTGGAAACACCCGGACAACTCGCCACCCGCTACGAGCGCGGCGAAATCGACCGCACCGAGTTCCAGACCCTGATGGCCATCCACGCCCGCGAACTCATCACCGAGATCGAAGAAGATTACCAAAATCCGATCGCGGCATGGATCGAGACACAACTCGCGATGCGTTCAGTAAAAAAGCTGCTGCGCCAAAATTCCGCATACCAGGTCCGCGAGGCGCTCACCGCCCTCTCCGAAGCCCCCGGCTTTCCCCTCGCAAAATATCTCTGGAACGCCCCTCACCCGGATGTGCCTCTGCACTGCTTTTTCCGCATCCGCAAAAGCCCCACTTTCCAAATCCTCTCGATGCATGCCAAGGGCAGCACGCTCGAACTCCACGTCGAGATCTATCGGCCGCGCAACCGCGAACGCATTCTCCTCAAGAGGGACGCGCACTGGAAGCTGAGGGCGCCGTCATTTTCCAAAGACGGGGAGCAAGCATGAAACAAGCGACAAAAAGTCCCAACGCCAGCCCCCACCAGACGCCGACCGCGCCTTGATCATATTTCACCGAGAGCAATACCGACACCGGAAGTCCGACCATCCAGTAGGCGAAAAATGCCACCAGCGCCGGGATGCGCGTATCCCGCAAGCCTCTCAGCATCGATGCGGAACTCACCTGAAGGCTATCGAAAAGCTGGAAAACCCCCACCACCACCATGAGCGAAGCCGATAGCCGGATCACCGGAGCCTCGTGGGTGTAGAGCGAGGCTAACCAAGCACCCAAAGTGAAGAAAAGCGCCGCTCCGCAGATGCCATAACTCACAGCTAGCACCCAACCAGACTTCACGATCATGCGCAGACGCTCCGGCTGCCCCGCCCCCTTCACCGAGCCCAACCGCACACTCAGCGCCATGGAGAGCCCGAGTGGGATCATGAATGCCGTCGCCGCGCACATCAGCGTGATCTGGTGTGCGGCCATCGCCGTTTCACCAAAGCGCCCCATCATCAGACCCGCCACCGAAAAGGCAGAAACTTCGCAGATCATCTGGAGGCTCGATGGGATTCCCACGTTGAGGAATTTCCCGATCTCCGCCCGGCTCGGCGGCTTGAGCCAACGCACCGGCGCCCATTCCCGCATCCCTCTTCCGCGGTAGATCCAGACGAACATCCCGATCAGGATTGCAGTTCTAGAAATCATCGTCGCCCAAGCCGCGCCCGCCAAACCCAGCGCCGGGCAACCCAGCTTGCCGTAGATCATCACCCAGTTCAAAAATACATTCAGCACCACTCCCCCGAGGAATATCCAGAACGGCGGCCACGGCCTATCGAGGGCATCCGCGTGGTTTTTCAGTGCCATCGACATCAGGCCGGGAATCATCGAGAACATGATGATGCGGAAATACGCACCGGTCTTCGCGACCACATCCGCCGGCTGGCCGAACATGCCCAAATTCATAGAAATCACCGACATCAGACCAAACAACAAAAGACCTATCGCCGCCCCGATGTAGATCCCATTCCGGCAGGAGGCGCGCCCGGCAGCAGCATCCTTCCCACCAGCAGCCCCCGAGGTAAAAACCGAGACCGAGCTCAGCACCCCGATCCCGAAAATAAATGGCACGTAGAACAGGGAGTTGGCAAAAGTCAGCACCGCCAACTCGGTGACACCCAGCTGCCCGATCATCACCGTATCCGCCACACCGAGCAGCATCTGGCTCACCTGGCCAATCACCAATGGAAAGGCCAGTTTGAGAGTTAGCTTTGATTCGGTGAGAAAGGACATGCGCGCACTGGATGCACCCTGAACCCACGATTGTCACCCATGAAGCGTTAGGAAACCACCCGTTTCGCCCGCCTTCGCTCACGGAAGCCCCGCCAAATCGTCCGCATACTCCCGAAAGTCTTGCGGATGATCACCACCGCGAGCGCCAGAACCACCACGAAGACGAAAAACGCAACCACCGGTGCCACAGCGGTCAGAGCCAAGCCGCCCAATACCAGCCCATCCTCCGCGACACTGGCTACGCTGTTAGAAACCGGCTCCGGCGACATGTTCACCAGCAGCCTCGTGCCTGCCTTGGCACCGTGCATCGTCAGAGAAGCACCACCCGAAAGCAGGCCTCCGATAACCAGCACCGCAGGATCCATTTCGCCAAGCGCTCCCATGCCCAACAGAATCCCACCCGCCGGCCTGACAAGGGTATGCACCGCATCCCATCCGCTATCGAGCCATGGAATCTTGTCGGCTAAAAACTCGATCACCATCAAAGTCCCCGCCACCCCCAGCACCCACTCATTCCCCAACACACCCAGGCTCTCGTGGGCTACCGCGAGATCAATCCAATTGAAACGAATCGCCAGCCCCGCGACAAAGGCAGTCAGGTAAAGATTGATGCCGGCCAGCGACGCAAGACCCAGAGCGACTCCAAGCTGATCGAATACTTCCATACCCCTCAATATGTCGCATCCCCCAACCTGCGCGACCCAAAATTCATCCATCCCAGACAAACGCAAAAAGGCGCTGCCACACGGCAGCGCCTTTCGGCTTTTAAATGTATCCTGAGATCACTCGTCGTTCGTGTCTTCGGAAGCCGGCGTGACATCGATGGTCGGAACCTCGACTTCCACCTTTTTCTTTTCGATGTCCACATCGGGAGCATCAACGTCGTATTTGGGAAGCTTGGCTTCACCTTCGACTTCCACTTTCACGTCTGGCATTTCTCCTTCTTGCTCTTTTTCCACCTCGCAGGAGGTGATGCCGATGGCAAAGAGAGCAAAAGGGAGCGTCTTCAGGAGGGCAAATTTGTTCTGTTTCATGGTGCTTTTGAAATAGCTCTTTCCGCACCACCTGCACGACACCCACAAAACATTCGCCTAATCCCTTGATCACCAATGACTTCCGAAGAAACAAAACCGCCCCCCCGAACCTAACCAGGCTCAATATTCGGGCAAAATGCAACGAACTCCGTCGTCTATCGGGCAGATTGAAACTGCAACCTGACGCTTATCGAAAAACTCAGGCCACTTCCTCGGCCTCAGTCCCGTGCTCGCCGGATTCCTCATCCTCATCGAGTTTGCGGAAATGAATCTGCCCTACCCGGCGGCCATCCGTGCTGGTGACCTTCGCCTCGTAGCCGAGGATGTTCATGGTCTCGCCCACTTCAGGGAAACGCTCAAGCTGCTGGGTGAAATAGCCACCGACTGTGGTCACTTCGCCGCTTTCGAGGGAAAGTTCATGCACGAAGCCCTCAAGGTCGTTGAGTGTCATCGAGCCTTCGACGACGAATTCCTCGTCATTCACCCGCACAAACGCGGAATGCTCGTTATCGAACTCGTCCTGAATGTCACCGACGAGTTCTTCCATGACGTTGTCGAGGAAAACGATTCCCACGGGGGTGCCGAATTCATCCACGGCCATCGCAAGATGGGCGTGCTCTTTGAGGAAAAATTTCAACAGGGTATCCAGCGGCATCGTGTCCGGAACCATTTTCAGTTCCCGCTTGATGCGCATCAGATCGGGATCCGGATCGTTCATTAGTTTGAACAGATCCTTGATGTGGATGAGGCCGATGGCTTGGTCGAGGTGACCTTTGACCAGCGGGAAACGCGTGTGCTTGCTGCGTATCGCCACATCCATGGCTTTCTCGAAAGGCTCGTCGGCATCCAGCACCACGACCTCGTTACGCGGCGTCATCACATCGCGCACCCATAGTTCGTTGAGCTCAAGCGCGTTGATCAGGATCTCGCGTTCCGTATCGGTCACCTCCTTGAATTTCCCGGAATGAGTCACAAGAATCGCCAGCTCCTCGGCGGAGTGAACATGCTCGCCTTCGTTGATCGGATCGATCTTGAAAACATTCTTCAGGAGCCAGTTCGCAGTCCCTTGGAAAAAGCGGATCACCCAATAGAAACTGATGTAGAACAGATGCAATGGTCCGGATAGCACCATGGTCGTCGTCAGCGCTTTGCGAATCGCAATGGACTTCGGAAGCAGTTCACCCACCACGACATGCAGGAAAGTGAACGATGCGATCGCCAATAGGAACGAAATCAACGAAACCGGGCTGAACTTGAGCCCAAGTAGCTCGGCACTCTCGGGAATGCCGATCATGAACAGCAAAGGCGAAATCATCGCCTCCACGAAGGGTTCTCCCAGGAAGCCTAGGGCAAGCGATGCGATGGTGATCCCGAGCTGGTTCGCCGAAAGGTAGCCATCCAGATGCTTCACCACATGCACTGCACGCAGCACATCCGCACCCGTTTCCTTGCCGTGGCTCTCCAACTGGCTGAGCCTCACTTTCACGATCGCAAACTCGGATGCGACGAAAAACGCATTCAGCAGCAGGAAGAAGATAATGCCAACAAGATACAGAACCACGCGGCCCGCACTCGGAAAATCATGGCTCACATTGGCCATTACAGAGAAATACACGTCTGGTAGGGAAGAACTCATCGCAGGATCATAATTTTTCGTAAACTCCCTGATCCCGCTTCTCCAGAATGGTGAAGCCAGCCTTCTTCGCATCGCTCACCGACATCGGCTTTGTCAGCCGGGGCGTATTGATGCGGGAAACCACTTTTTTGACCGGATGCTTGCACATCAGGCAGCTTGCCAATGGTTCACGATCTGCAGGCCGACGAAGCTCAAAACCACGCCTGCAGACCCTGCACGATCGCTCAGGATCGTCAGGCGCTTCAGAAACGTATTCGTAGATTGGCATGGGAGAAACGCGGGATTGGGTCATTGCCAATCCGCGTTATTTTCCGGCAGCAGAATCCGCGCCGGAAAAAAAATCGGCTTACCAGCTCGATTTCGTCACACCCGGCAGGAGACCAGCGGATGCGTATTCACGGAAAGTGATACGGGAAAGACGGAAACGGCGAAGGAAAGCACGGCGACGGCCAGTGATCTCGCAACGGTTCACAAGACGGGTCGGACTTGCATCACGCGGAAGCATCGAGAGACCGACGTAATCCTTTTCAGCCTTCAGTTTGTGCCTGAGGTCTGCATACTTTTCGACGGTCTGTGCTTTGCGCTTATTGCGGGCGATCCAACTTTTCTTAGCCATAATTCGGGGGGCGCTTCATAACCCGCCACCAACTTGATGCAAGCCCAAACTTGTTCTTTTCCGGAAAAAAGGCGGTTTAAGCCCCACAACAGATGCCGATGCGCAATTTACACCCCCTTTACTGACCCCTTTCCAAAGCGGGCATATCAATGTGGTGTCATGAAAGCTACCACCACACCGGCGCTTGCCGCCACCCTCCTTTTCGCGGCGTTTTCCGCAATCCCCTCGCAGGCAAAACCCGCCCCCGATCCACGCATTCCGGAGCAGCCACAGGTCGATCCCGCTCCGGATGATAATGCCGATGCGAAAAACCGCATCCAAATTGCCCTACTGCTCGATACTTCCAATAGCATGGACGGCCTGATCGATCAGGCAAAGACCCAGCTCTGGAAGGTCGTCAATACCTTCATCGATGCAAAACGCGACGGGGAAGCGCCTTTCGTCGAGGTCGCGCTCTATGAATACGGTAACAACACCAACGCTGTCGGAAACGACTGGATCCGCCTCGTCAGTCCCCTCACCCGCGATCTCGACAAGCTCAGCCGCGACCTGTTTGCCCTGAAAACCAACGGCGGAGAGGAATATTGCGGTGCGGTCATCCAGCGTGCGCTCGGCGATCTCGCATGGGATCCTCGTGAAAGCACCTACAAGGTCATTTTCATCGCTGGCAACGAGCCATTCACCCAAGGCCGAGTGGACGCCCGCTCCGCCTGCAAGGAGGCCTTTTCCAAAGACATTATCATCAACACGATCCACTGCGGCAGCCGCCAGGAAGGCATCAACGGCTCATGGCACGACGGTGCAGCGCTCGCCGGGGGCGATTTCCTCATCATCGATCAGGACAAGGCAGTCGCCAACATCGACGCACCGCAGGACAAGAGAATCGCGGAACTCAGCCTGGAATTGAACGATACCTACCTCGGCTACGGCAAGCAGCGCGAGGAGGCCAAGGCCAATCAGGAAATGGCCGACAAGGACGCCGCCGCCAACAAAGCCGGGGGAGCCGATGTCCAGCGTGCAGTCACCAAGGCCAGCGGTAATTATTCCAATGCCAACTGGGATCTCGTCGACGCCCTCAGGGAAGGCAAAGTCAATCCCGCCGAACTCGATGCAGCTGACCTTCCCGAGGAAATGAAATCCCTCGCCCCTGCCGCACGGAAAGGCTTCATCGAGAAAATGGCCACCGAGCGCGCCGCGATCCAGGAAGAGATCAAGGAGCTCAACAAACAACGCGAAGAACACGTCGCCGCCGAACTCAAGAAACTTGCCGACGAGGGCGACAAGACGCTCGACCAGGCAATGATCGAGGTCACCCGCAAGCAGGCTGCCAAGCGTGGATACAAGTTCGGGGATTGAATTGTCCTCATTGCAACCGGGGGGAACGTGTCCTTGCGGCGCGTTCCCCTAACTGCTTTCTTCATCTGGTAATGATCGACTCTCCCGTCATCCTCGTCATCGAAGACGATCCCGCCGTCCGCACCGGCATCGTCGATACCCTCGAATACGCCGGCTACAAGACCCTCGAGGCCGCCGATGGCAACAAAGGCATGGAGCTCGCACTCCGCGCAAACTATCGCCTGCTTCTGCTCGATATCGTGATGCCCGGTCCTTCGGGTTTCGAAATCCTCGCCGCCCTCAAAAAGGATCGCCCCGGCCAAGCCGTGATCATGCTCTCCGCCCGCGGCGAGGAGCAGGACAGGGTCAAAGGACTCGTCGGCGGTGCCGATGACTATGTGGTGAAACCTTTCAGCATGAAGGAACTGCTCGCCCGCGTGGATGCCGTCCTGCGCCGCACCCACGAGCGCCCTTCCGCCGCCGCCACCCACGAAATCCTCGGCGCGACCATCGACCTCAACGAACACAAGATCGTTTTCGCCGACCGTTCGCGTGAAGACCTGAGCGACAAGGAAAGCTCGCTGCTGCGCTACCTCATCGCCGCAAACGGCCGCACCGTCACCCGCCCCGAGATCCTCCGTCAGGTGTGGAACCTCGATCCGGAGCGCATCGAGACACGCACCATCGACATGCACATGGCCCACCTCCGCTCCAAGCTCGGCCCGGAAATCGCTGCCTGCATCGTCACCGAGCGCGGCAAAGGCTACCGTTTCGTCCAGCCCGCCCCCGCACCATGAAAAACCGCAACTGCTGGGTCTGGATCGCCTTTGCCTGCTGCGCCTGCCTCGTGCTCGGTGCCATGCTCTGGCTCACCCGCAGCGTGATACACACCGAGCGCGACCGAGCCCTCGCCGAGATCCGTGCCGAAATCCAAGAGCGCACCCGCCTCTCCCTCTGGCGCATGGATTCGCTCGGTGCCTCCCTCCTGCTGGAGGAAAATTCCGTCCCGCCTCAGCTCTTTCTTTCCGAGCCGGAGACCCGCCTCCCCGAGACCGCCCGTTTCGAAACTCCAGACGGCGCTGCGATCACCGGCACCGGAGACAAGGCAGCGCTGAATCGTGTCGGAGCCATGCTCCCTACCCTCATCTCCGGTCTCAAAACCGATGACTCACCGAAACTCGCCGAAAAGACCGCCACCAAAGATGAGAACACCCCACTGCCTGTGCAGGGGAAAATCCGTGGCGACATCGAGGCACAGGCAGCCGCCAACATCGCGGAGAAAGCCAACCGCGAAAAATGGGTGGGCGATGCCATTTCTCGACAGAAACAGAACTACGCCACCGAAGAGGATGCCGGAGCTGCAACTCCCGAGCCCACCCCGAGCGCCCGGGAAATCAGCAATCCCATCGGCGAGTTTCGCCCCACATGGTTCGGAGATTCGCTATTCCTCATCCGCCGTGGCATGACGATCACCAATTTCGCCCAAGGCATTCTCATCGATACCGAAGGACTGAAAAAACTGCTCCTCACCGAGGCCGCACAGCTCCTCCCGAACGCCACCCTGGCAGAATCCATCAAACCCTCCGACGTGCGCGACGATTCCTTCGTCCTCGCTTCATTCCCCTTCAAGCTCGTTCCCGGCACCCTCGGCGAGAGCCCGGAATCCATTCCCCGCACCATTTCCGCCTCGCTCCTCGCCGGATGGCTCGCCGCTTTCGTCGCCCTTCTCGCCGCCTATTTCCTCATCGCAAACGTCATGAAGCTCAGCGAGCGGCGCGCCTCTTTCGTCTCCGCAGTCACCCATGAGCTGCGCACCCCACTCACCACCTTCCGCCTTTATTCGGACATGCTCAGCTCCGGCGCGGTACGAGAGGAGAAACGTCCGGCCTACCTCGGCGTGCTCTCCCGCGAGGCGGACCGCCTCTCCCATCTTGTCGAAAACGTCCTCGCATTCTCCAAGATCGAACGCGGCAATGCACGCAGCAACGTCTCGGAAATCGAACTCTGCGAGACCTTGGAAAACTTCCGGGAACGCTTCGAATCGCGCCTCGATGCCGCCGGCCTCTCCCTCAATCTTGTTCCATGCCAGGGAATCCGCACCACCCTGGACACCTCCGCCCTCGAGCACATTCTTTTCAACCTCATCGACAACGCCGCAAAATACGCCGCCGCCTCGGAGCCGCCTGTCGTCACCCTTGAGGCCACCCAATCTGACGCAAATATCCTGATCCGCATCTCGGACAACGGCCCCGGCATCGCCGCCAGCGAACGCGCTCGCATTTTTCAGGCATTCCACAAATCCGCAGAACAGGCAGCAACGACTCAGCCCGGCGTCGGTCTCGGACTGGCATTATCCAAACGTCTGACACGCTCGATGGGCGGAAAACTGACCTGCCAATCCAAACCCGACGGCACCTCCGGAGCCACCTTCACACTGACTCTACCCCGCGTTTGACTTGTCTCGTAAGCCATCCGTGATAAACACACCTTGATGGAGGATGTGGCAAAACCCGGAAAAAGCGCGAATGCGCTCCTGATGGATGATGCCGATTTTTTCCGCGAGCACACCGGGATCTTGAAAATGCTCGTAACCGGAGCGTCATTGCCGGAAATCCTCACCCGCATCGCTCTCCTCATGGAAAGCCAATGTCCCGTCAAAGCCTGGTGCTCCATATCCACTTTATCCGGCGATCCTCCCACCCTGAGACTCCTCGCCGCCCCCTCCATTCCCGAGGACTTCATTGCGGAGCTACGAGAGCTCCATCTCAGCGATACCGACGGAACCTGCGGCAAGGCAATCGCCACCCGGCAGACCGTCATCGCCGAAAACATCCTCGACGATCCTGAATACGATACCTTCCAAGGGCTTTCTCTGAAAAGCGGAATCAAGGCGAGCTCTTCGGTGCCCGTGTTCGGCAGTTCAGGCGCGATCATCGCCATCATCACCCATTTCTACCACACCACCCACCGTCCGAACGAACGCGAGATCGGGCGCTCGGAAGATCTGCTCAACCTCGTCTCCCTCGCGATCGAGAAAACCCACGACGCCAAGGAACTCGCTGACAGCAACATGCGTTTCCAGTCCGTGGCCGCAACGTCGAACGCCGCCGTATGGGAATGGGATATGATCAGCGATTCTCTCTGGTGGAACGAAGGCTTCTCTAAACTTTTCGGTTATCAGGGAAAAGCCAACGGCCCGACCTTCGAGGAGTGGCACCAACGCATCCATCCCGATGATAAGGAAAGGGTTTTGGCCAGCTTGTCCCAAGTGTCGAAAAGCACCCACCAGCATTGGATCAAGGAATATCGCTTTTTCCGAGACAACGGCAGCATCGCTCACGTTGTCGACCTCGCCGAAATCATCCGCAACTCTTCCGGAGAAGCCATCCGTATGATCGGAGGGATTCGCGATATCACCTCTCATACCGAGGACAAAAAGAAACTGACCGCCGTCAATCGCGCCCTCGAAATGCTGCGCTCCTGCAACCGGGTCGTGATCCGTGCCACCGACGAAAAACAGCTCCTCACCGATATCTGCCAAGTCGCAGCTGAAGTCGGCGGCTACAAAATGGCATGGGTGGGTTATGCCGATAAAGGCAAAAGTAAACGCATTGTCCCTGCCGGCTTCTACGGGGAGGAATCGGGCTACCTCTCCGAAATCCACCTCAGCTACTCCGAAGATGATGCCACCGGCAACGGCCCCGGCGGCCGCACGATTCGCAGCGGCGAACCAGTGATCTGCGAAGATATCTGCAACGAAACCGACTTTTTCTGGAAGCCGGCCGCTCTCAAACGCGGCCTCAAGAATGTCATCTGCCTGCCTCTGAAAAATAACAGCGGCTGTTTCGGCTTCCTATCCCTCATGTCAGGAGAGGTTTGCGCCATCGGCAAAGACGAGTTCAAACTGCTCCAGGAACTCGCCGATAACCTTGCCTTCGGCATCTCCTCGATACGCAACACGATCCGCGAGGAAACCTTGCGCGACGCAATTCTCAAAGTCGCTAGCTCGGTGGCAGATACCGTCGGAAACCGCTTCTACGAAACCCTGGCCCTCGATATGACCGAGACGCTCGGCGCCACCGCAGGTGTCATCGGCAAGATTCCACGGGGCGACGAATCGGTGCATACGCTCGCCTACGTTCTCGATGGGAAAGTCATGGAAAACTTCACCTACAGCCTCGCCGGAACGCCGTGCGAACAGGTGGAGAACGTCGATGTCTGCATCTTCAAGGACAGTGTACAGGAGCTTTTCCCCGGAGACCACGCGCTCGTCGAACTCGGCGCGGAGTCCTACGCCGGCATCGCTTTGCTCGACAAAGAAAACCGCCGATGCGGCATCATTTCCGTGCTCTTCAAGGAGCCGATAGGAGACACTTCACTCGTCGTCTCCATCCTACGGATCTTCGGCGAACGCGCGGCTTCGGAGATGGAACGGGAACAGGCCGAGACCCTACTTGTCGAGCAGGCCTCACTGCTCGACAAAGCTCGCGATGCGATCCTCACTTTCGGCCTGGATCACCGCATCATTTACCTGAATACCAGTGCAGAAGAACTCTACGGCTACAGCTTTTTCGAAGCTCCCGGGAAATCCATCCGCAAGCTGCTCCACGAAGACGCCTCCGCCTACGATGCCGCCTACAACCACACTCTGGAGCATGGGGAATGGCTCGGTGAATTGCGCCAGATCAACAAAGATCAGAATCCCGTGATCGTGGAAAGTCGCTGGAACCTCGTCCGCAGCGCCGATGGAAAGCCCGCCTCCATCCTTTCCATCAACACCGATGTCACCCGCCACAAGAACCTAGAGCAGGAGTTTTACCGCGCCCAGCGGATGGAATCCATCGGCACCTTGGCCGGCGGTATCGCCCACGATCTGAACAACGTCCTGACACCGATCTCGATGTCCATCGAACTCCTTCGCGGCAGCATCCGGGACGAAAGAGGTAGAGAACTCCTCGATACCATCGCCCAGAGTTCGAAGCGCGGTGCCGAAATGGTAGGCCAGATCCTATCCTTCGCACGTGGACTCGAAGGCCAGCAAAAGAGCGTCTCTGGCAAGGAACTCTTCGACAGCCTCCACGCCATCATCCGCGATACGTTCCCGAAAAGCATCAACATCGAAATGCACATCGCCCCGGATCTCTGGCTCATCATCGGCGACTCTACCCAACTTCACCAAGTCCTCCTCAACCTCTGCGTCAACGCCCGCGATGCCATGCCGGATGGCGGTTCACTCCACCTCTCTGCCATGAATGACCGGGTCGGTTCGGGAGATGATACGAACTCCCTCGGCATCAAACCGGGCTGCTACGTGCGCATCGACGTCGAGGACACCGGACACGGCATTCCCCCAGAAATCGAAGGGAAAATCTACGAACCTTTCTTCACCACCAAAAAAGTAGGAAAAGGCTCAGGTCTCGGCCTATCCACCACCCTCAACATCGTCCGCAACCACGGGGGCAGCATTCATTCATACACCGAACCCTGCCGCGGCACCGGCTTCCGCCTCCACCTCCCCGCAATCACTGGCTACAGGTCCGGACACGTTCCCGCGCATCAGCCAGAAAGCCCTTCTCCGCCCACCGGCAATGGCGAAACCATCCTGCTTGTGGACGATGAACCACAAATCGTCGCCATGATGGCCATGACGTTAGAACAATACGGCTACGTCCCAATTTCCGCTACATCCGGCCCCGAAGGCTCCACGATCTTCGCAGAGAGAAACGATGAAATCGATGCCGTGATCACGGACATGATGATGCCAAAACTCGATGGCGCCTCTTTGATCCGGCAAGTCATCGATACGAAGCCAGACACGGTCGTCATTGCCGCCAGTGGTATACGCAATCAGGAAGAAAAAGCCATGGCCGCCGGATGCGCGGAGGGAAATTTCCTGATGAAACCTTTTTCAGCAGAAGACATTCTCTGCATGCTGCAGACCGCTTTCGCCCCATAAACCATCCTCTATTGATGGACTGCCACCTGTTCCGCTTCCACCCGGGACATCCCATTCATGACCGGAGTTCATACACCCGAACTTGACGTTACCTCTCCCGGCATCGAAGCTCTGCCCGATTAGTGTTATCGGGCATGTATCAAACATCCCTCCGATACACAGAACGACCACCCCCAGTTTTGACTTCGACTTCCCCAAACCTCCTCATCGTCGATGACGACGAAACTATCCAAAGGTTACTCGCCATGGCAGCAAGAGACCATGGATGGAAACCTGTTGCCGCACTCTCCGGCACCGAGGCGATCGGCCTCCTAACCCCTTCCATCAGCGCTGTAGTCCTCGATCTCGGCCTTCCCGGCATCGATGGCCTCGAGACTCAGCGACTCATCCACGAGAAACGTCCCGGCATCCCCGTGATCATGCTCACAGGGACCAATGATGCGGAAACTGCCGTCAAGGCACTCAAGGGCGGAGCTGCGGATTATCTCACCAAACCTTTCGAGATCCAGCGCCTCTTCGATGTCATTCGCCATTGCACCGAAAGCAACGGCAAGACACCCGTTGGCATTGCACCACGCAAAACCGGACAGAAGGTCAGCCTTGAATCGTCCAGCCCTCGAATGAAACAGCTTTACCGCCAGGTCGAGAAAGCCGCTTCACTCGACAGCACGATCCTGCTCACCGGAGAAAGCGGAACGGGAAAAACCTACATCGCCCGCAAAATCCACCTTCTCAGTCAGCGCGCAGACAAAGATTTCATCACAGTCAGCTGCCCGGCACTTCCCCGTGAGTTGCTCGAGACCGAACTCTTCGGCCACGAAAAGGGAGCCTTCACCGGTGCCAGCGCGGCACGTGCCGGTCGCTTTGAACAAGCTTCAGATGGAACCATTTTCCTCGATGAGATCGGCGATCTCCCCCAGGAGCTCCAGCCGAAGCTGCTCAACGTCCTCCAAGACCGGGAGTTTTTCCGCGTCGGCGGCAACAAGCTCATCAAAACCAATGCCCGGGTCATCGCCGCAACCAATGTGGATCTCCACGCCCGGGTCCAGGCCGGCCAGTTCCGCGAAGACCTCTTCTACCGTCTCAACATCATCGAACTCGCCATCCCGCCGCTGCGCGAGCGCCGCGAAGACATTCCCGGCATCATCAGCCATATCCTCGCAAAGATCGCCGCAAACCGCGGAACCGATACCTGGCAACTCACCGAAGCCGCTGCCGCTGCCCTCAAAAACTTCGATTGGCCCGGAAATGTCAGGCAACTCGAAAACGTTCTGGAGCGAAGCACAGCCTTCTCAGATGGCAACACGATCGAGGCCGAAGACATCGTCACATTGCTCGAATCACCCACCCCTGCGACGAAGCGCCAGATTTTCGCGGAGCCCGGCCTGACCCTCCACGAAATCGAACGCGAGGCCTTCATCCAGACCTACATCCGCACTGGCAAAAACAAAGCCAAGACCGCCCGGGAACTCGGAATTTCCGAGCGCTCGGTCTACAATCTCATGGCTCGTCACGGCCTCAAGTAGGCACCCCTGCACCTTTGCAGAATCTACAGCACCGATCACGCAAAAGCTGCGTCATTAGTAGATTGCGCGATTAATCCAACCTACCCACAAAAAAAACTACCCACTGAATATCAGCGGATTGCGACAAACACAGCCTAGGTGGCACGCTCCGTGCAATATCTTTGATATTCTCTGGGGGGAGAATATGGAGCTTCGGCTCCAAAATCCAAGATGCCGCCAGCCGCAACAGCTTATCGTTCGCGACATGACTCGTGGCAGGTGGCATCTTGGTATCCCTTCCTCCCACCCCTTTTTGGAATTTTCATTACCCTTGGGTCGCTTAAACTGATAGCAGATTCCCAATGGCTTTTCTCCGATCCCTCCTCGCCACCTTATTGCTTTGTCCTTTGGCGGTACCTGTCCACGCCGAAACTGACGAAGCCGCCTACCCCGCTCTTAAGCGTTTTGTCGAAGTCCTTGAGACCTCACGGAAACGCCATCCGGATCTCGACAAGCTGTCCTATGATCGCCTCATCAACCAGGCGCTCGACGGTATGCTCTCCAGCCTCGATCCGCATTCCTCATTTATCCATCCAGAGATGCAGCCGTTCATCGATGAATCCGGCAACCTGAACAACGAATTCCCCTCGCTCGGCCTGAGCCTAGGCAAGGATTCCGAAGGTATCTTCATCTCTACCGTCGAAAAACACGGCCCAGCGGACAAAGCGGGGATCCTGCCAAATACAGCTATCCTCTCAATCAACGGCATCTCTGCCGGCGATATGACGCACGAAAGCATCATGGCGCTCTCAGAGGGAAATCCGGGACAAAAGGTGGAACTCTCGCTGCGGAACCCCGAACGTCCCGGCGAAATTAAGTTCACCCTCACCCACCGCTTCGTCGAGGATCGCTCGCTCATTCAATCGGTCCTGCTGAAAGATCATCCCGAAACCGGTTACCTCCGGCTCGCCTCCTTCGGTGTCAACTGCGCTCGTGAAATCGAGGCGGCACTCGACGAACTCGAGGACAAGGGATTGAAGTCCCTGATCCTCGACCTGCGCGGCAACGGCGGCGGCGATCTCCACGAAACCGTCACTATCATCGGCCTCTTCGTCCCGCCTTCCACCAAGGTCGTCTCCGTCCGCGAGCGCGACAAACCCGAGGAATTCCTCGAAACCCCGGAGCGTCAGCGCCGCAGCCGCGAATATCCCATCGCCGTCCTCATCGACAGGAATTCCGCTTCCGCCTCGGAGCTCAGCGCCGGCTCTCTCGCTGATTTGAAACGCGCCACGATCATCGGAGAGAAGAGCTACGGCAAAGGCAGCGTCCAGAACATCGTCCCCATGGGCGGCGGCACCGCGCTCCGCCTCACCATCGCCACCTACCACACCCCATCCGGCAATACCCCCCACCTCAAGGGCATCACGCCGGATGTAAAAATCGATTTTACCGTGCAAGATCGCGAATTCTTTGAAAAAGCAGCACGCCCCGGAGCTCTTACGGATGAGGAGACAGCCGCGCTCGGTTCTTGGACCGATCCCGCGGTCAAGGCGGCACTTGATTCATTCAAGCGCTGACACTTTCCTCGCCTTGAGCAAGGGGCGCAAACGAAAGAGGTAGTAGCAGATGAGCAAACAAGCGACATCGAGCGGGATCCATAGGACCGGATGCACCCAGTATTTCCCCCATACAAATGCCCCGAAGGGATAGAGAAAGTTCACCCCACCGGAAATCGCGTCACAGAAAATGTGCAACAGACACGCGGCGGAACACGCAAGTGCGAGGAGAAGGCTGAACTTCCTTCCGCTGAAATAAGCCGCAATCAATAAGGCCGCGGTGAGGACCAACCAGAAGGGTAACCCGTGGGACCAGCTCGACATTCGCGCCGCCAGCGACAAGTGGGGATTGATCAAATCGGGCAATGCTCCGCCCACACCGATCGCTATCACTCCCCGTTTTCCAGCCCATTCCGAAGATTCTCTACGAGACATCTCGTAGATGATGACGGGCAACAGCGCATGGGTGATGGTATCCATTTGCGTGGCGTATCAATTCAGTCGTCCAGGAACTTCCCGGGATTCAAAGTCCCCCTTGGATCGAGCGCATCTTTCAGCGCACGATGGACCGCAAACGGAACCTCTCCCAAGGCCTTCTTGATCCATGGCTTTTTCGCTAGGCCCACCCCATGTTCGCCGGTGATCGCTCCGTCGTTCTCCAGCACCCAGCTGAAAAGCTTGTCGAGCGCCGCATCCGCCTTGGCTCGCGTTTCAGGGTTTGTGTAATCATCGACCATGAGGTTCGTATGAATGTTCCCATCTCCTGCATGACCGAAGCATGCGACCGCGATCCCCGTTTCCTTCTCCAGCTCGCGGGCGAATTCCACAAGCTCCACTAGCTTGCCTCTCGGCACCACGATGTCTTCGTTTAGCTTCGTCAGGCCGGTATCGCGCAGCGAATAGGAAAACTCCCGGCGCAGTTGCCAGATCGCTTCGCATTGCGCCTCTCCGCGCGCGATGCGGATGTCCCCCGCTCCGCATTGTAGCAGTAGGTTGCGCAATTCCTCTAGCTCCGATGCCACCGCAGCCGGCCTGCCGTCGATCTCCACGATGAGATGCCCGTTGCCCGGAGGAAAGACATCGGCTCCCAGCTTTTTCCTCGCCGCCGCGAGTGTAAAAGCATCCGTGACCTCAAGCGCGGATGGCAAATGCCCGGCCTGCAGGATTTCCTGAACCGTCTTCGCCGCGGCCGAGAAGTCCGGGAAAACCGCCGCCAGCATCCCTTTGCTCGGAGCTTTGGGGATGATCCTCAGCGTGATTTCCGTCACCACACCCAGCATCCCCTCGGAGCCGACGAAGCTGCCAATCAGGTCAAATCCGGTCTTATTCTTGTGCAGGCGACCGCCGGTGCGCATCACCCGTCCGTCTGCCAGCACGACCTCCAGGCCGAGCACGTAATTACGGGTTACACCGTATTTCAGACAGCGCGGGCCGCCGGCGTTGGTTGCGATATTTCCACCGATCGAGCACTCCTTGAGCGATGCAGGATCGGGCGGGTAGTCCCAGCCGAGCTTACGCACCGCCTGTTGGATATCCCCGGTGATGACACCCGGCTGCACCACGGCAACCCCGTCCTTTGGTGCAATTTCAAGGATCCGGTTCATCCTCGCCGTGGAGAGCACGATCCCGCCCTCCACCGGCACGCATCCGCCCACATACCCGACACCCGCCCCGCGTGTCGTCACGGGTATTGCATGCCGATCCGCAAAGCTTAGCACCTGCGAGACATCCTCTGTGCTCTCGGCAAAGACCACGATATCCGGCTCATGACTGGCGAACCACTTGTCTCCGGAATGTTCCGCCAGCAGCCGCGCCGTAGTCGTAACTTTCCCCTCACCGATCAGTTCCCCCAGCGATGATTCGAGTTCCTCGCCGACCAATCGTCCGTCGGACATCGCAGGTATCTTCGCTCTTCCTTGAGCCTTCGGGGTGATTTCCGAAACCCGTTTCTTCTTTGGTGGCAGTTCCATCGCAGGTTCATTCTTTGCCCTGCGTGCCTGCAGGTCAACCCCGCGCCAATTCCTAATAGTAAGGCCGGAGCATCAGATAGCAGACCGGCCCGGTGATCGCGACATACAGCCAGAGCGGGAACACCCAATGCGCCAACTTTCTGTGCGCTTCGAAGCGGTTGGTCCAGGCAGCGATGAACGTCAGCAGGATCATCGGCAGACTGATCGCAGCAAGAACGATGTGGGTAATCAGCAGAAAGAAGTAGACGGCGCGCATCGCACCATCGCCGCCGTAGCGAGTTTCCACCGTGGTGAAATGATAGGCGACGTAACACAGCAAAAACAACGCGGAGAGACCCATCGCAGCGAAAATGAAATTCCGGTGTGCTGTGATTTTCCCTTGCTTGACGGTGATGACGGCTCCGATCAGGCAAAGTGTGACCAGTGTGTTCAGTACAGCATGAACTGGCGGCAGGAAAGCCATCGACCAGCCATCTGGAAGAGGGATCTTGTAGGGGCTGCGCATCATCACAACGAGCACCAGCACCAACGCCGTGATGATCCACGCGGCGATGCCAAGTTTCCTCGACATCACATGATCCGGCGCCCTCCCGAGCCATTCCTTCTTTTCCTCGTTCGCAGGCATGACGTTTTTAGTCTTCGGAGATCGGTTCCTTGTCTAGCTCGGTGCGTATGCGGGAGAACATTTCCTTTTTCAGCCGCTCATACAGCCCGGGATCGAGTTCACGACCCGCATCGGAGCGTGCATCTGCCAGCGGCCATTTACCGATGACATTGAAATCGCGATCCACGAGGATCAGCCCGAGATCGTGGGAGAAACGCCCGCTCGCCTCGATTTCAGCAGGATCGCTGCGTTCACGGATACCGAAAAACTTCAACGTATTCTCCAGATATTCGTGCGTGGCCTTCTCTTCTCCCGCATTCAGGAACCACCAATCCTCCACATCCGCGCTCAAAGCCTCCGAATAGTCGGCCAGCTTCTCCTCATCATCCTGTGCAGGATCGACACTGATACAGACCATTTGAAAATCCGGGTGATCCTTGAACTCGTCGTAGATATTCCGCAGCTCCGCGCCATTGCGCACCGCACAATGCGGACAAACCGCGAAAAATTCCGCCACAACCCATACCTTGCCCCGCAGATCCGAGAGTTTGACCTTTTCCCCTGCCTGATTGATCGCACTCAAATCCTTCTCGATGGGAAACCACGATTGCTGCGTCTCGGTCTTGATTTTCACGAACGTCTCGGTTTCCTCCCCCTTCGCCCGCAGATTCGGCACGATCACCATATTGACGAGTGCGAGGATCCCCACGCAGATCAGCGCGACGATGGCATAAAAGGTGATGATGGTTGTTCTTTTGTTCATGGTCTATTTCTGTGCTTTCGAGGATTTCGATCTAATACGAATCAGGATCAGCAAAATCAGGAAACCCACCCCAACGCCCACGGCAACAATGACAGGATTGCCGCTCGCCTCTTCCTTACTAACTCCTTCGGCGAGGAGCAGGTCGATGGTATTCGCTAGCAGAACCTCCATTTGCTCGACGTTACTGAGATCCGTCCCGGTCTTTACTCCTTCATTGTCCCATTCCCCGGCCTGGTCGAAGTCAAACGGAACCACATAGGATTTCCCGGTGATCTGCGGAACAACCGCCCGCCGGACATGCCGGTTCCGGTCGATCAATACCAGCGATTTGTCATAGACCCACTTGCCCTCCGCTTCGTGGGGCAACTGGTTCGCCTTGAACTCGTTTTTGACAAATTTGTGCAAGGTTTCCCGCTCATTCGATGCCACCACCCATTGTGGCAACTCGGCTCCCAGTTCCTTGGAAAATTCCTCCAACTGCGCCTTCAAGCCCTCCGCGTCGCCTGGATCGAGCATCAGGGTCAGCAACGCGAAATCCTCTTCTTCCGCATATTTCTCGGAGAAACGCTGCATCACTCCCGTCGTCACCGGATCTGGATCGGCATTCGGTGTCACTTGCACCAAAATCACCTTCCCCTTGAGCTCCTTGAGCTCCAACAACTCCCCGTCCTGCTGCATGCAGACGAGATCCTTCTGCTCGGAAATCTGTGTCACGAAACTCGGCCTGCCGTCCGACTCACCTTCCTTGGTGCGTTTCTCATACGCTTTAAGGATCACAATCCCCCCAATTATCATCACCAACAACAGGATCAACGCCGTCCGGTAGTTTTTCTTCGGATCGGGCGTAACGGGTTGAAATTCAGTTGCAAGCATCTCTCGGCGGGAACGTAGCGAGCCGCGCCCCTTTGTCCAACAAAGGCGGACGGAAATTTACAACCCTCCTCCGTCCTTGCGCTTTGCTCCGGTTTCCTGAAATCTCCCCCCCATGGATCACGCCACCGAGACCGAAGTCGCCGATGCAGCGAAGCATCTCCGCTCACTCACCCAAGGTCTCAACACCATCCTTTTCGGACAGGAAGAGATCATTTCCCTTGTCATTACAGGAGTTCTCGCTCGCGGCCACATCCTCCTCGAGGGCCTTCCCGGCCTCGGCAAAACGGAACTCGTCAAAGGCCTCTCGAAGCTGCTCCGCCTCGAAAACAAACGTGTCCAGTTCACCCCCGACCTCCTCCCCGGCGATATCACCGGCAATCCCGTGCTCCAGGAAATCGATGGCCGCCGCGAATTCGTTTTCCAGCCCGGTCCACTGTTCGCCAACATTGTCCTCGCCGACGAAATCAACCGCGCCTCCCCTAAAACCCAATCCGCCCTCCTCGAGGCCATGCAGGAACGCCGCGTCACCGTACTCGGCAAAACCCACGAACTGCCCCTCCCCTTCTTCGTCCTTGCCACACAAAACCCTATCGAACTCGAGGGCACCTACCCCCTCCCCGAGGCACAACTCGACCGCTTCCTCTTCAAACTCGAGATCACGAAAAACGACGTCTCCACCCTTCAGCGTATCGTCTCCAGCCGCGAGATCGGCACCGAACCCCAAGTTGATCCGATCATGTCTGCCGAAACCCTCACCGAGCTTCTCGCCCTGGTGCGCCGCATCTTCCTCCCCGATGTCGCCGCGAACTACATCGCTCGCCTCGTCGATTCCACCCACCCCGGACAATCGGAATCCTCCACTCAGGTTCGCTTCGGAGCCAGTCCCCGCGCCGCTCTCGCCATGGCATCCGCCGCAAAAGCACGCGCACTCATCAATGGCCGCACCAACGCCTCCTTCGAGGACGTCAAAGCCATCGCCCCCGCCGTGCTCCGCCACCGCATCGTCCTCGACTACAATGCCCGCGTCGATGGCCACACCCCAAACTCGGTCATCGCTCAGCTTCTTGCGGAAATCCCCTTCCAAGACAGCCCGACTCCGAAAAACCTCACCCCAGCGTAGCTACTACGTGCCACGTAGCTGCGGCGTCCCGCCGCAGGCCGTGCAAGCTGCGTCTCGCAGCAAGTCCTCTTACATCTCCACCCATGCCCCCGCTCTCCTCTTTCATTCGATGTTCAATGTTCAGCATTGGATGTTCAATACTCCTCCTTCCATCAGCATCCGCCCAGGAAGTCCTCTTCCGCCAGGTTTTTGATACCAAGACAGACACCCACGTAGAGGCCACCGCTCTTTTCTCCAGTCCCAGCCTCGGTGGCTACATGCCGGTGCGCATCCTTATCGCGAACCGCCAGAAAATCCCCCACAAGATCTTCCTCGATTTCAAGGACTCCACCAGCTACTCCGAAGCCCTCTCCACCAGTTCGTCCTACGGCTTCAACGCCCCTCCAGGAAAAACCATTGTCACCGACATCCTCGTCCCACTCTCCCCGCAGAACGGCACCGTAAACTACCACTCCCTCGAAGTGGCTCTCTCCGGCTCCATGGGAAAAGCGCAAGACAGCCTCAGCACCGTCTTCGGCCCAGATCAACCCTGCGTCCTCCTCAGCGAATCCCTCTACACGCCTAACGGATCCGCCCTCGATACCGAAATCAACTCCAGCACTTCCTCCTCCTCTTACGGCGGCTCCGGCGAAGGATTTTCCTCGAAATTTGATCCCAAGCTCCTCCCCGACGATTGGCGCGCCTTCTCCGGTTTCGACACCATCATGCTGACCCAGTCGGATTGGACAGACGTCCCTCCCGGCCCGCGCAACGCCATCATCTCCTGGGTGCGCCTCGGCGGACAACTCGTCCTCTACACCACCGCCTCACCCACCCTCGCCGCACTCGGACTCCCCGAAGATGCCAGCTTCGGAAAAATCTGGATTGAGAAAATTAAACCTGATCTCCGCCTGAACCCGAAGATCACCGTCAACCTCGCCACCAAACGCCGGGGCACCAAGACCCGCATCGACTCCGTCATCAACGACTTTGATCGCTCATGGCCCATTCAAGCAGATTTCGGGGAGAAATCCTTCAACTACATCCTCTTCGTTCTCATCCTCATCGCCTTCGGCATCCTCGTCGGTCCCGTGAACCTCTTCGTCTTCGCGAAATCCGGCCGCCGTCACCGACTCTTCATCACCACCCCCATCATCTCCATCGTCACCTCGCTCATCCTCGTCGCGCTCATCATCCTCCAGGATGGCTTCGGAGGAAAAGGCACACGCATCGTCCTCATGGAAGTGCGCCCCGATGAAAACCAGAACGCCGCCTTCATCCATCAGGAACAGTTTTCCCGCAGCGGGGTCATGACCTCCCCCTCTTTCTCCATCGATGCTCCCGTGCTCATCGCGCCGGTGCCGATTGCATCCAGCCGCTGGGCACGCCTCACTACCGATTACGATTCCACCGGCACCTACGACCTCCAGCCATCCGATGGCAAACTCTTCGCCGCCGGCGATTGGTTCCAGAGCCGCTCGGAACAAGGCCAACTCGTCACCGCCGTCATCCCCACCCGCGGCCGCATCGAAGCCGGCAGCGCCCCGGACACCCTGATCTCCACCTTCGAGTTCCCCATCGAAACTCTCCTCTACAAGGACGCCTCCGGCCAATGGTTCCGCGCCGAGAACGTCACCAAAGGACAGCGCATCAAACTCATCGCCACCGATCCCACCATGATCCAGCCGATCCTCAACGGCCTGAATGCCCGCTTCACCGACCGCAACCGTTCTTATCTTCAAAAGGTCAACGACCGCAACGACCACTTCATCGCTATCACCGACCAAGCACCAGGCATCGATACCCACCCCGGCATCGACTGGAAAACCTCCACCCTCATCACCGGCCCCATCGCCCGATAATCATGAGCGAAGCAGCGATCACAGTTCACAACCTCTACCGTTTCTTCGGCCCCCTTCAGGCGGTCAACGGAGTTTCCTTCGAGATCCCCCACGGCTCCGTGTGCGGCTTTGTCGGGGCAAACGGTGCAGGCAAAACCACTACCATGCGCATCCTTGCGAGTCTCGACTACCCGACCATGGGTCATGCCGAGATTTGTGGAATCAATGTCATCCATCACCCCGCCGAAGTGCGCCGCCTCATCGGCTGGATGCCCGATCACTTCGGGAACTACGACAACATGACGGTGCTGGAATACCTCGATTTCTACGCCCGCGCCCTCGGTTACAAAGGGGCGGAACGCCGCCAGCGCATCGATGAGGTCATGGATTTCACCGATCTCGTCCCACTCGCCGATCGCTTTTCCAACAAGCTCTCAAAAGGCATGACCCAGCGCCTCTGCCTTGGCCGCTCCCTGCTGCACGACCCTCAAGTGCTGATCATGGACGAGCCCGCTGCTGGACTCGATCCCAAGGCACGCGTCGAACTCAAACACCTCATCCGCGTCCTCGCCAAGGAAGGTAAAACCATTTTCATCTCCTCCCACATCCTCTCCGAACTCGGCGAGATGTGCGACTCCCTGCTTTTCATCAACAACGGCCGCATCGTCCACCACGGCGATTCCGAGAGCCTAAAAAAATCCACCGACACGCTCGGCGGCGTCCTCTACGATGTCCAGCTCGACGGCGATCCTCAGACACTCTCCGACTGGGCGGTTCTCCAGCCGAACATCGAGTTCCTCGAATCCCGCAAAACCGGTGGCCGCATCCGCATCGACACGGAAGACCCGAACAAAGCTGCCGACGTCCTCTCCCGTATGATCCGCGACAACCTCCGCGTGGTCGATTTTCACCGCGAACAACGCAACCTCGAGGACGCCTTCATCGATATCCTCGCGAATCTTGAAAAAGACCAGCCTTTCACCGCCACCCCGCCGCCCCTGCCACCCGAACCCTCGGTCCCAACAACCCCGGCGGAGCAAGATCTTTAGTCCGCATCCTTTGTTTCGGATTTAGAATTTAAAATTTAGAGCTTCAAGTTTCATGCATCTTAGCGATTTCCCGGACCGCCTCTCGCCCATGCTCGTCAAAGAGCTGCGCCAGGGCCTGCGCACGCGCTCATTCGTCGCAGTCTTCCTCGCCCTTCAGATCATCCTCGGGATCATCCTGCTCTCCGCCAGCGCGGCGGCCACCTCAGATAGCGCGGGCAGTTCCATCTCGAACATCATCTTCATCTTCTTCTCGATCGCCGTCTTGCTCATCCAGCCAATGCGCGGCATCTCCGCGCTTTCTTCCGAGATCAAGGGCAACACCATCGACATGATGGTTCTCACTCGCCTCTCCGCATGGCGCATCGTCACCGGGAAATGGACGGCCATTGTCAGCCAATCCGCGCTGCTGCTCATCACGATCATCCCCTACCTTATCCTCCGCTACTTCTTTGGCGGCATGAACCTGTTCGGCGAAATCATGCTGCTTGCCATGATTTTCCTCACCTCAGCCACACTTACTGCCGTTACCGTAGGTCTCTCCGCATCCGGCTCAGTCATCCTGCGCTCGGTGCTCCCCATGATCGCCCTGCCGATCGCCGCCTACTCCATGCTCGTGATGATGGCCTTCGGCGGCGGCTCCGGCGATCTCATCGAGCTAGTTTCCCTAGCCACCGAAGATTCGCGCATTTTTGTCCCCATCTACCTCGCCACCTGTGCCTACGGCGGATTTTTCATGCTCTCCATCGGCACCTCTCTCATCGCCCCCTACGCGGAAAACCACTCCACCAAACGCCGCCTCGTTTCGCTCTTCGTCACCTGCGCCGCCGCCATCCTCTGCTCCATGTCGTTCACCGCTTCCGACACGATCCAGTTCTTCTTTCTGCTGATCTTCCTGCCGATTTTTGCCATCTCCCTCACCGAGTTCGCCCCACTCGTCACACCCTCCTACCGGAATTTCTCAAAATTCGGCCCCCTCGGAAAAATTGCCGGCTTTTTCCTCCTTCCCGGCTGGCCGTCGGGCGTCTTTTTCTGCCTCCTCCTTGCCCTGATCGCCACGATTCCCTTTCTTCTGAACAGCCTCAGCTACTCCAGCGATCCGATCACCTACGGCTTCATCTTCCTTGCCTGCCTCCTCTTCCCAGCTGTGGTCATCAACGTCTTCCGAATGAAAGGCCCGCAGCGAGTCGCGAACTACATTCTTTTCTTCATCGCTTCCGGCATCGTCTCCTTGGTCCTCGCCGCCATCGCAGAATCCATGTCAAACCGCGATTTCCTCTGGCTCTTCATCTGGATCCCTCCCGTCCTCATGGCTCTCGAAGAAATGGGAGGCAACCAGGATGGAGTCTTCGTCGCAGCCATTGGCCTCAATGTGATTTTTATCGGCATCCTCCTGATGCTAGCCCTCCACGCCTATCGGAAATCCATCCAGGAGATCCAGGCCTCGCTTGCGGAAGAATGATTCCAGCGCGATGATCCAACTCTCCATGTTACGCCTCGTTCCCGCTCTTATTCTCGCTGCCGCCTTTGCATCGGCTTCTCCCTACGGCATCTCCGTTCCCCCCGGAGAAAAAGCCACCCTCACCGCGCAAATCCCCGCCGTCCGCTATTTCCCATCATGGGAAACTCTCCAACCCTCGCCCGGCAAGTGGAACACGCAACCCGCCGACGACCTCATCGCCGCGGCGAAAAAATCCGGCACCCAAGTCTTTGGCATCCTCCATCAACCTTCCGGCGCGGACGCCAAGCCCCTGATCGACGACAAGGAAGCATGGCGCACCTACGTCGCCACTCTCGCCTCCCGCTACGCAAAAGACCTCACCCATTGGGAGGTCCTCCCGTCATACCCCGTCACCGACCGCACCCCAGACGGCCCCTACCACTACGCCCAGCTCCTAACAATTGCCCGCGAAACCGCAAAGGTAGCCAACCCCGATGCCCACATCGGATTTTCCATCCCTAATTACGATCTCGAATTCTTCGACCGCGCCCTGCGCGACGGAGCCGAAGGCCAGTTCGACTACATTTCCATCGCCTCGTTCCCGGTCGCCGAGGACACCGATAGCCTCTTCCTGAGCATCCTGCCCCGTCTTCGGAATATCCTCGCCGATTACGGCATGAATCAGGAAATGCCCATCCACCTTTCCCTGACCGGCTCGCCGAACGCTGCCGAATATTACGCACAGCTCGCCGCAGAGAATGGATACGCACGCGTTTTCCTCCCATCCGAAGGCATGTTTCCAAGCAATCCGGATAAACTGGAGATTCCCGTCAAAAACACCACCTCAGCGGAGACAGTGGCCACCACCCTCGGTGAAAAAAATTCCTACGATGGCCTATACCTCCTGAACCCTTCTTCCATGCCATACGACACGGAACTAAAAGCCACCCGTCTCCCCATTACTGCCCAACCTCCCGTCACCCGCGCCGCCTTTTTCGCCCCCGAATTCGAAATCGGCAAAAACCTCGAAATCACGGTCACCGCCAAGCGCCTGCCCTCCGAAACCGGCACCGAGCACCCCACCGGCTTCGCCATCACTTACGAATCCATCCACGGCATCCGCAACCACGAGACTTGGTGGACCGTTCCTGGCGGCGATGGCTGGCAGACCCACACATGGACCATCTCAGACGCCGATTTCACCGGCAAATACGCCTGGAACTTCCGTCTGGACGCCTCAGGAGCCGGAAATGACCTACTGATCCGCAGCGTCAGCGTTACCAAGTAGCGCCAGCACGGCCATTCCGGCGAATTTCATGCTTGGATTCGCCCCCCGCACCGCCTCATCTTTCCCGCACAAGCACCATGCCCTGGCTCCTCCTCATACTCCCTCTCCTGGCCGCTGTCTCCAACCAGCTTTTCCTTCGCAAAATCGGTGTCGCCCATTGGGTTTCCACCGCTTCCGCAGCCGCCACCTTCGTAATCGCCCTGCTGTGCCTCGGAAAATCGGAATCCATGTCGTTCCCATGGGCCACGGTCGACAACTTCAGCGTCGATATCGGCATCACCTTGGACAAGCTCTCCACCGGCATGATGATCGTCGTCACCGGCGTCGGCCTGCTCGTCCACGTGTTCTCGCTCGCCTACATGAAGGACGATTCCGCGAAAGCCCGTTATTTCACCGGCCTCGCCCTGTTCATGTTCTCGATGACTGGCATCGTGCTCGCCTCGAATTTCATCATGACCTTTATCTTCTGGGAGTTGGTCGGTCTCAGCTCCTACCTGCTCATCGGCCACTGGTATGAGAAAGACTCCGCCGCAGATGCCGCCAAGAAAGCTTTTCTCACCAACCGCATCGGCGACTTCGGTTTCATGATCGGCATCCTCATGCTCTGGGGCATCACCGGCACCCTGACTTTCTCTGAAATGGCCATCCCGGAGACCATCTCCGCCGGCGTCCTCGGAGCCGCCCTGCTCTGCGTCTTCTGCGGTGCAGTCGGAAAATCCGCCCAACTTCCTCTCCACGTCTGGCTTCCGGACGCCATGGAAGGCCCCACCCCCGTCTCCGCACTCATCCACGCCGCCACCATGGTCGCTGCCGGTGTTTACATGCTCTTCCGCGTCCAGTTCTCCATCGGCGCCGATGCTTTCGAAGGTTTCTCCGGAACCACCATCGCCTGGATCGGCGGCATCACCTCGCTCGCCGCCGCCCTGATGGCCACTCAGCAGGACGACATCAAAAAAATCCTCGCCTACTCCACCCTCTCCCAGCTCGGCTACATGGTCATGGCAGTCGGCCTTCTGGTCGGTGAAGCCGGCATGTTTCACCTCTTCACCCACGCGTGGTTCAAGGCACTGCTCTTCCTCGGCTCCGGAGCGATCATCTACGCCTGCCACCACGAGCAGAACATCTGGAAAATGGGCGGCCTCCTGAAGAAGATGCCGATCACCGCGATCACCTTCGCCATCGGCACCGCCGCCCTCATCGCCGTTCCTTACGTCACTTCCGGTTTCTGGTCGAAGGAGGAAATCCTCGCCGCTGCCTACAATGGCAACAAGGCCCTCTTCGTCATCGCGGTCTTCGTCGCTTTCCTTACGACCTTCTACATGACCCGCGCCTTCGTCATCACCTTCCTCGGTAAGACCCGTTCGGAAAATGCGGATCACGCGAAAGAAGTCGGCCCGCTCATGCTCCTGCCGCTCCTCGCCCTCGCCGGCATGGCGATCCTCTCCGGTTTCCCATTCATTTCCAACGCACTCAACGCCTACCGCCCCATCCATGCGCACGGCCATGCGGAAGGCCACACGGTCATCCTCATTGCTTCCATTGCGTCGCTTGTGCTCGGCCTCGCCGCCGGATTCATCCTCTACTCGGGCAAGGAAAAGGATCCTGTCTCCATTCCGCTTTTCCGCAACCGCTTCTATCTCGATGCGATTTACGAGAAGGGCATCGTGAAATACTTCCAAGACGGCTTCGCGGCCATCATCCACTTCTTCGATGAATTCGTGATCAACGGACTCATCGTCGGCGGCCTCTCCCGCCTCGCCGAAAGCTTCGGCAACCTCTTCCGCCGCGCCCAGTCCGGCAACCTCCAGGCATACGCTTTCAGCTTCGGCCTCGGCGTGCTGCTCCTGATTTACTTCACGGTTTTTCACTGACGAAGCGCGGACTAAATCCGCAACAAGCGATTCCCCAATGATCGTAACCCGTTTCGCCCCCAGCCCGACTGGGGAAATGCACCTCGGCCACGCCTACGCCGCTTTGGTCGCCCGCGACCTCGCACGCGAAACGGAAGACGGGATTTTCCTACTCCGCCACGAGGACATCGATTCCAGCCGTGTTCGCGAAGAATTTTACGGCATGATCGAGACCGATCTAAAATGGCTCGGGCTCGATTGGGATGGCCAACCGCTCCGCCAGACAAATCGGCTTCCTGCCTATGCGGAGGCGCTGGAAAAACTCAAAGTCCTCGACCTCATCTACCCCTGTTTCTGCACCCGCAAGGACATCCAGCAGGAAATGAAGCGCATCTACGAAGCGCCACACAAACTCGCGGCCCAGGTCTATCCCGGTATCTGCAGAGGGCTTGATCCGGAAAAGGCCGCTCAGCTAATCGCCGACGGCGAATCCCATTCCTGGCGTATCGATTCCGCCAAAGCAGCTCAGCTCCACGGCCCCCTCAATTTCTTAGATCTCGAGCGCGGCCTAACCGAAGTCGACGAAACCGTGCACGGCGATGTCATCCTCGCCCGCAAGGACATTGGGGTCGCTTACCACCTCGCTGTGGTCGTGGACGATGAGTTCCAAGGGATCACCCACGTCACCCGCGGCGAAGACCTATTCTCCGCCACCCACGTCCATCGTCAACTTCAGGCAGTGCTCGGTTATCGCCAGCCAACATACATCCACCACATTCTGGTTTTGGACGAGCATGGGAATCGTCTCGCCAAGCGCAATCACTCCAGATCCATCCGCCTGATGCGGGAAAGTGGTCACACCCCGCAGGAGGTCATCGAAATGACCGGATACGTCCGCTAATTGGCCCGCATCGCCAACCACTTCTCCACCATCCTCATCATCGAGACCTCGGTGGTCAGCTGTCTCACCTCCTCGGGCTTCACCCAACGGAGATCATGCGACTCATCACTGACTGTGAAATCCATGGAACCTTCGGGGCGAAGCACATACCGCACATCAAAGTGCAAATGCTCAGGCTCACCCTTCCTCGCCGGGATCGGGTGAACATCGATGTCGAAAATCCCCTTACCCACCTGCTTGAAATTGCTCAAGCCGGATTCCTCCTCAGCCTCTTTCACCGCCACCGCCAGCACATCGGCATCCCCGTCGGCATGCCCGCCGAGCTGCAACCAGCGATCCAACTTGCGGTGATGTGTCAGCAGCACCTCGCTGCCATCGGCGTTCACCACCCACGCCGAACCTGTGATATGCCCACATGCCAGGCCACGCTCGAAACACTCATCTTCGGCCTCAATGAAATCGAAGAATCTCTGGGTCACCACTGCCTCCTCCGGGTGGCGCGAGGCATATTCGGAAAGTTGTTCTAGAAGCGATCTGCGGTGCACGGCGCGCATGATGCGGACAGACCCAACGAATGCAAGCCGGAGCGCACCCGGTTAGTTGAAACCGACCTCTGCAGCATCTCCCGTCTGATGCGCGTATGCGTGACGAATATCCACCTCCCGTATCCTGTCTGGATCAAGGGCTGGCAGTTCATCCAGCGGAAAAAATCCCACCTCACTGCTCTCGATGCTCGACGCCGCTTCACCGCCGGTGATTTCACACAGGAAGAACATCTTGTAGATCGAGTTCGCGTTTCTCGGGTAACCCGCATGATCCCGGTCGATGACCGAAACGAGAGACTTCGCCTTCACTGAGTAACCGCTTTCCTCCCAACATTCCTTCTCTGCATTCTGCGCCGGTGAAAAATTCACATCCGCCCATCCGCCGGGAACGGTCCACAATCCCGATCGCGTCTCCTTCACTAACAACACGGCATCGCCCCTAAAAACGACCGCGCGAACATCGACTTTGGGCGTGTCATACCCGACCTCCGGGGGCCACGTAAACGACGGCACATCCGCCGAGATCTCCAGCAACTCACCCGCCATCTCGCGCAGCCTTGCGAAACGCTCACGGTCATAGGCATCCGTGCTGTAGGTGATACCCGCCTGACCGATGGCGGCCAACTCCCTTGAAAACTGCAGAAGATCCCTCATGGGAATTTCCTACCCACTTCGCGCTTCTTTAGAAATCAAAAACCCGTTCCAGAGCGACCCGATAAATCTCAGCGCATGGAGGCGAAGCGTTTCCGCAGCAGATCCTTTCCGGAGAGATCGGGAGACTTCGCCTGCGCATCGTTCACCCATTCCCATTCCAGCTCGTTCTTGGTCGGAAGCTTGGTCTCGAAGTAAACGCCGAATTTTCCGGGCGAATTGTCTTCGGCAAGTTTCAACGCGGCGGCGGTGGAGGTGAGATCCTGGGTGGTCTCATCAACCGTTTCAAAAGTTCCACCTTTTCTCGGGATTCCGCTATCGAAAGCACCGGGGTAAAACATCGTGCACTCGGAAAGCGTTTCCACGACGGCGAAGCCCGGATGCAGAATGGCGCGCTCGAACATTTCGTTCATGTGCTTCACCTGCGTCGCATGGGTTCTTGCGACAAAGGTCGCGCCGGTGGCGACGAGTTGGGTCATCGGATTGATCGGCCGGTCGATCGCACCACGCGGATCGGTTTTGGATTTCCTGCCAATCGGGGTGGTCGGAGATGTCTGGTTCTTGGTGAGGCCATAGACATAGTTGTCCATGATCACGTAGGAGAGATTCACGTTTTTTCGCGCGGCATGGGTCAGGTGGTTGCCGCCGATGGAGTAGCCATCGCCATCGCCACCGAACACGAAGACATGCAGATCCGGACGCGAAAGCGAAATTCCCGTTGCGAGCGGCAGGGCGCGGCCATGAATGAAATGGATGCCATGGGTGTTCACGAAATACGGGAAACGCGACGAGCAACCGATGCCCGCAACGCAGACAATTTTCTCATGCGGGATCTGGAGTTTCTCAACGACATTAAAAAACGAGGCAAGCACGGCGAAGTCGCCACAACCCGGGCACCAAGTGGGATGGTCGGCACGGAGTTGCTTTTTCGTAAGTCTTTCGACGGGTGGAGTGGTGGACATGGGATCGGGGTTTTGAATTTCAGAGAGAAAGAGTTTTTATCGCGCCTTCGACGATCTCCTTCACGCGGAAGGTGATGCCTTGGATTTTATTAAGCGAACGGATGTTCGGATTGCAGGTCACGGCGCGCAGCAAGGTCGCGAGTTGGCCGTGGCCGTAGATTCCTGAGTCGTTCATTTCCGGGACCAAGATGTGGGTGAAGCGATGGAAGATGTCCCCCAGCCCATTGCGCAGCGGATGGATGTGCCGCAAGTGCATCGAACCCACCTTATACCCGGCAGCACGGAGCTGTTCGGTCGCTTCCTTGATCGGACCATAGGTCGACCCCCAACCGACGAAGAGAAGATCCCCCTGCTCGTCGCCGAAAAAGTCCGGGGATGGAAGCGAGTTGGCGAGCTGAATGAGCTTTTCCCTGCGCTTCGCCGACATCTTTTCGTGGTTGATCGAATTCGAGGAAGGATGCCCCCACTCGTCGTGTTCGAGGCCGGTTACGACAGGGTATTTGCCCTCGGCTGTCGGCGAACCCGGGGGTGCGTGGCGGGTGATTTTATCGAGCGGGTAAGGTTTAAAATCCGCTCCACGCTCACTGAGATCCAGAGTTGGCTCCCTCCAATGCTTTTCCAGATCCGGCTCGGGAAACGCCTCGATGCGCGATGCGATGGCCTGGTCGGAAAGGATGATGACCGGAGTTGAATACTCGCGCGCAATGCGGCAG
The DNA here is from genome assembly GCA_039978775.1 of Luteolibacter sp. GTDB lineage: Bacteria > Verrucomicrobiota > Verrucomicrobiia > Verrucomicrobiales > Akkermansiaceae > Luteolibacter. The sequence goes on from JBDWAR010000010.1 coordinate 457,412, forward strand.
GCCTCGATGGCAGTGTGGAAACAATCCTGCACATCACGCGGAGCAAGAACCACCCGGGGCGCATCGCCGTGGGATCCGTAGATCGCCTGCATCAGGTCGGATTGTTCCACCGAGGTAGGAAGGCCAGTGGACGGGCCGCCGCGTTGGATGTTCACCACGATGAGCGGAAGTTCCGCCATACAGGCATAGCCGATGGCCTCGGATTTCAGAGACAGCCCGGGCCCAGAGGAACCGGTGATCGCCAGATGCCCGGAGTAGGCCGCGCCGATGGTAATGGAGACGGCGGCGAGTTCGTCTTCCGCCTGGATGAACATCCCGCCGTATTTCGGAAGCTCGGAACGCAGCAGTTCCATGATGCTAGTCCATGGGGTGATAGGATAACCCGCACCGAAGCGGCAACCTCCCGCAATCAGGCCAAGCGCGAGCATGGTATTTCCATCGGTGGAAAGGCGGTTTGCTTCTTCGTTCTCGCCGGGCGCGAAGGGCATGTGATTGATGTCGTGAACCGGCCACGCAAAGCCCGCATCAAAGGCGAGCATCGCATTGCGGAGAATGTCCTCGGCCTTGCCGCCGAATTTCCGCGCAATGATGTCGCTGAGCTTTTCCTTATCCAATTTGTAAACGGAGCACAGCACCCCGAGCACGAAGATGTTCTTCCCCCTGTCCTTGGCGGAACCGCCAATCGCCTCGATCGCGGCCGAGGTGAACGGCACGCCAATATGGATGATTTCGCGCTCCATCTTGAGCTCCGTGACTTTGTCGCTGTCGTAAAAGCAGATGCCTCCATCGCGCAGGGATTTCAGGTGGTTGTCGTAGGAGTCTTGGTAAAATGCGACGAGCGTGTCCGCCTCATCGCCGGGGTGCAGGACTTTTCCCGAGCCGAGATGGACTTGGAAAATCGAAGGGCCGCCGGAAATCGTGGAAGGGATGGTCATGTAAGTCATGACGTCCTGCGCAGTGGAACCGGCGAGTTGCGCGAGAAACGCGCCGATCGACTGAATGCCGTCCTGAGAATAACCCGCCAGGCGGATCACGGCGTTTCGGAGTGCCTTGGGTGGCGGGGTGGCTGGGGCTTGGCTCATTGGAATGGGTTGTTCAATACAAGCCCGACTAATATCATCATCACCAAAATGAGGAAGCTAATAGGAATGCTTCCCGCGGCCAAAACGCAAAAAAAAACGCCCTTCCCGCAGGAGCGGAAAGGGCGGTTGAATATTCGGGAACTAAGAGCGGATCATTTTTCCGCCCTTGGATTATCCTTTCTTGGAGCGCTTGGCTGCCTTCTTAGCGGTTTTCTTGACGGCTTTTTTTACCACCTTTTTGGAAACCTTCTTAGCAGTTTTCTTTTTCGCTTTCTTGCCGGCTGACTTCGGTGCAGAGCCATCGTTGATCGCTGCCTGTGCAGCGGCGAGACGGGCGACTGGCACGCGGTAAGGCGAGCAGGAAACGTAAGCGAGACCGAGCTTGTGGCAGAAGGTCACGGAATCCGGATCTCCACCGTGCTCACCGCAGATGCCGAGCTTGATCTTCGGCTTGGTAGCGCGGCCTTTTTCAACGGCGATTTCCATCAACTGGCCAACACCTGTGGTGTCGAGCGAAGCGAATGGATTCTTCGGATAGATGTCGTTCTCCTGGTAGCTATTGAGGAACGATCCCATGTCGTCGCGGCTGACGCCGAGTGCGGTCTGGGTGAGGTCGTTAGTACCGAAGGAGAAGAACTGCGCATGCTTCGCGATCTCGTCGGCGGTGACGCAGCCACGTGGGACTTCGATCATCGTGCCAACCAGGTAGCTGAACTTCACTCCCTTGGCGGCCATGACTTCCTTGGCGACGCGGTGGATGATTCCGACTTGCAGCTCCAGCTCTCGGGCATAGCCGACGAGCGGAACCATGACTTCCGGTTGGACATCAATACCTTTCTTCACGCATTGCGCAGCAGCTTCGAAGATCGCCTGCGCCTGCATCTCGGCGATTTCAGGATAGGAAATCGCAAGACGGCAACCGCGGTGACCGAGCATCGGGTTGAACTCGTGGAGTTCGTGCACGCGCTGGATGATCGTCTCCACCTTGACACCAAGCTTCCGGGCGAGATCCATTTGCTGCTCCTTGGTGTGGGGCAGGAACTCGTGAAGCGGTGGATCGAGGAGGCGGATTGTGCCGGGCTTGCCCGCGAGCGCCTTGAAGATACCAAAGAAGTCCTTACGCTGATGCGGGAGGAGCTTCTTGAGCGCAGCGCGGCGGTGTGTTTCGTTGTCGGCCAGGATCATCTCACGCATCGAGTCGATACGGTCGCCTTCGAAGAACATGTGCTCGGTGCGGGTCAGGCCGATACCTTCGGCACCGAACGCGATGGCGTTCTTAACCTGCTCAGGGGTATCAGCATTGGTGCGGACGCCCATCTTGGTTGCCTGCGCACACCACTCCATGAGTTGGACGAAGTTCTTGTATTTCTCGGTCTTTTGGGAGGCCTTCTTGTTGAAGATCAGGCCAGTGATGATCTCGGACGGTTCGGTCGCAAGTTCACCTGCATAGACCGTTCCAGCGGTTCCGTCGATCGAGAGGTATTCACCTTCCTTGAAGGTTTGGCCTCCGGCGCTGACGGTGAGCTTTTCGTAGTCGACTTCGACACCGGATGCACCGCAGACGCAGACTTTGCCCATCTGGCGAGCAACGAGTGCGGCGTGCGATGAGACACCGCCACGCGAGGTGAGGATGCCTTCCGCAGCGATCATGCCGCGAAGGTCTTCCGGGGAAGTTTCGACGCGGACGAGAAGAACTTTTTCACCGCGATGCGAAGCTGCCTCAGCGCGGTCGGCGTTGAGATAAACTTTTCCGGAAGCGGCACCGGGGCCGGCGGGAAGACCTTTCGCAATGATGGTCGCCTTCTTGGTTTCCACGATATCAAAGACAGGCGCGAGGAGCGCGTCGAGCTGGTCGGCGGGGTTGCGGAGAACCGCGGTTTGCCAGTCGATGAGTTTCTCTTTTACCATGTCCGCAGCAAACTTCAGTGCGGCGGCGGCCGTGCGTTTGCCGTTACGTGTCTGGAGCATGAAGAGTTTGCCATCCTGGATGGTAAACTCGACGTCCTGCACATCCTTGAAATGCTTCTCAAGAATCTTGCGGACTTTCATCAGCTCTTTGAATGCAGCTGGGAGTGCTTTCGCCATTCCTGCGACAGCGTCTGGAGTGCGGACACCGGCAACCACGTCTTCGCCTTGAGCGTTGACGAGGAACTCACCGTAAAGAACGTTCTCGCCGTTGGCAGGGTTACGGGTGAAGGCAACGCCGGAACCGGAGTTCGATCCGGTGTTTCCGAAGACCATCGCCTGGATATTGACGGCGGTGCCCCATGCGGCTGGGATACCGTATTTGCGACGATAAACGATCGCGCGGTCGTTCATCCACGAGCTGAAGACGGCACCAGCGGCACCCTCGAGCTGCTCCCATGGATCTTCCGGGAAACTATGACCAGTGCGGTCGAGAACGAGCTTCTTGAAACGTGCGACCATCTCCTTGTTGTCCTCGGCGGTGAGTTCGGAGTCGACGATGTCTTTTCCGTAAACCTCATGCTTGAAGTCTTCGATGACCGTCTCGAATGGCTCGTGGTCTTCGCTAGGCAGTTTCTGCACGCCGAGCACAACGTCGCCATACATCTGGATGAAACGGCGGTAGCAGTCCCATGCGAAACGTTCGTTGTCGGTGGCTTTCGCAAGAGCGGCGACCGTCTTGTCGTTAAGGCCGAGGTTAAGGACGGTGTCCATCATGCCTGGCATGGAGTCGCGTGCGCCGGAGCGGACTGCGAGAAGAAGCGGGAAACCTTGGTCGTCGCCGAACTTGTAGCCCATGATTTTTTCCATGTTTGCCACGCCTGCTTCCATCTGGGAGCGGAGAACTTTCGGGTACGACTTCTTATGATCGTAGTAGTAGGTGCATACCTCTGTGGTGATCGTGAAGCCCGAAGGAACCGGAAGCCCGATGAGGGTCATTTCCGCAAGGTTCGCACCTTTGCCTCCGAGGAGTTCTTTCATTTTGCCGTGGCCGTCTGCCTTGCCTGCTCCCCAGGTGTAGACATACTTAGTCGCTTTCGCTGAGGGTTTCTTAGCCGCAGTTTTTTTTGCGGTCTTCTTCTTAGTTGCCATCTTATTTGGTTTTGTCGGGTTATTTGCCGCAGGCGGGATTTTCGTTTTCAGAAAACGGATTCCTGAATTCCCGGAGCGGGTGAGCGAGGCTAGCAACAGCCGTTTGACTGTCAACCGACCAGTTAGCTCAAACTCCCGACACCGCGGCGATTGTATCGACCATCCGTCCGCCAGGAACATGCTCACCCTAAGATGAATAAACTCATCCTGAATGCGCAAATTTACCATCGACTCATCGAAGCGATCACTGCGCGGGCGTACGCACCAAGTCGACCAACATAGACGTTCAGTGATTTTCAGAAAACAAAAAACCCCGACCACCAATCGGCAGCCGGGGCTTATAGGATATTCGTTGCTTACGCGGAGACGACGTCCTCTTCGTCGTCGAGCACTTCAGGCTCTTCGACAATCGGCTCTGGCTCCTCGACCGTGAACTCGTATTCGGAGTCGCGGTGATGATGGAAGCCGGTGCCGGCAGGGATGAGGTGACCCATGATCACGTTCTCCTTGAAGCCGGAGAGGTAGTCGATGCGTCCGAGCGTTGCAGCTTCTGTGAGGACACGTGTGGTGTCCTGGAAGGATGCCGCGGAGATGAACGAATCGGTCTCAAGCGATGCCTTGGTGATCCCGAGAAGGACTGGCTCGCCTTCGGCAGGCTTACCACCGTTGGCAATAATCTCTTCGTTGACCTTCTTGAAGGTCGTGCGCTCGACTTGGTCGCCCCAGAGGAACTGATCGGCATCACCTGGTTCGGTGATTTTGATTTTACGCAGCATCTGGCGCACGATGACTTCGATGTGCTTGTCGTTGATCTCCACGCCTTGGACGCGGTAGACGGATTGCACTTCGTTGACGAGGTGTTCCTGAAGTTCGGTCGCGCCGCAGGCTTCGAGAAGATCATCAGGGGAAACAGGTCCCTCGGTGATCTGATCGCCGTGCTTCACGTGGTCGCCTTCGGTGACGATGATGTGCTTGCCCATCGGGACAAGGTGATCGACGCCTTCTCCGGTTTGCGGATCGGTAACGATGACCTTCTTCTTGCCGCGGACGTTGCCACCGAACGAAACCTCGCCGGCAATTTTCGCGATGACACAGGCTTCCTTCGGCTTGCGGGCTTCGAAAAGCTCGGCAACACGTGGAAGACCACCGGTGATGTCCTTGGTGCGGGCAACCTTACGAGGAGTCTTGGCCAACTGGGTTCCTCCGGTAACGACCTCGCCTTCCGTGACGGAAAGGTGAGCGCCCACAGGAATCGAGTAGTTGATCAGGACTTCGCCAGTCTTCGGATCGGTGATGCAGACCTGAGGATGGAGATCCTCTTTGTGCTCGGTGACCATGGTTCCCTTCTTGCCGGTTTCCTTGTCCACTTCAGATGCCACGGTAATACCGAGGATCATGTCGCGGAATTCGACTTTACCGGGTTTCTCGGTGAGAATCGGCACGTTGTATGGATCCCATTCGACGATGGTCTCGGCTTTCTTGGCGTCTTCGCCGTCCTTCACCTTGATGACGGAACCGATGACGATCGGGTGGGACTCGAGTTCGAGACCGCCCTTGTCGCGGATGGAGACGGAGCCGTTCTTGTTGAGTGCTACCCAGTTGCCTTCCGAGTCCTGAACGACGCGGAGGTCCTTGTAGACGAGGCGACCAGGGTTTTTCGTCTTGATGATCGGCTGCTTGAAGGTTGCCGAGGCAACACCACCGACGTGGAAGGTACGCATGGTGAGCTGGGTTCCCGGCTCGCCAATCGACTGAGCGGCGATGATACCGACTGCTTCGCCGACCTTGACCGGAAGACCCGTCGCGAGGTTGAGGCCGTAGCAGTTTGCACAGCAACCACGGTCCGCTTCACAAGTGAGGACGGAACGGATCTTGAGCTTCTCATGACCGATTTTCTCAAGCGCATTTGCTTGGGCTTCGGAGATGACGTCGTCGACCTTGACGATCACGTCACCGGAGACCGGATCCTTCACCTTCTCGCAGGAGACACGTCCGTAAACGCGGGTGGAAAGGGAAGCGACTTCTTCGTCACCGTCGTAGATCGCTTCGACGCTGATGCCGTTGGCCGTGTTGCAGTCCTGTTGGAATACGATCACGTCCTGGGCAACGTCCACGAGCTTACGAGTCATGTATCCGGAGTCCGCCGTCTTGAGCGCGGTATCGGAGAGACCCTTACGAGCTCCGTGAGTGGAGATGAAATACTCGAGCACCGAAAGACCTTCGCGGAAGTTCGAGATAATCGGGCGTTCGATGATCTCGCCGGAAGGCTTGGCCATCAGTCCGCGCATACCGCCGAGCTGCTTGATCTGGGATTTGTTACCACGAGCACCGGAGTCGACCATCATGAAGAGAGGCGATGCCTTCTTCTTGCCTTCATTGTGCTCGATCTTGCGATAGAGCGCGTTGGCGATGGTGTCGGTGGCTTGCGTCCAGATGTCGACGACCTTTTGGTAGCGCTCGCCGTTGGTAATGACACCGTTGCGGTATTGCTTGGAGACCTTTTCGACCTCGGCGTAGGCATTGGCGATGACCTCTGGCTTTTCCTCGGGGATGACCATGTCGATGATACCGATAGAGATACCGGAACGCATGGCTTCCATGAAGCCGAGGGCTTTCAGGTTATCGAGAACCTCGACGGTCTGCTTCTTGCCGGACACCTGAGTGGTGCGCCAGATGATGTCACCGATTTGCTTCTTGCCGACGGTCTTGTTGTAGAAACCGATTTCATTTGGCCAGATTTCGTTGAAACGAACACGTCCCGGAGTGGTTTCGATGATCTTGAGATCCTTTTCACCGTATGGGGTGTCTTTTCCGTAATCCATGTTCCGGATGCGGATCCAGGAATGGTAATCGATCTTACGGGATGCGATCGCAAACTCGACTTCCGAGGAGTTTTCGAACAGCGGAAGGTGCTCCTGCTTTTCGCGATCCTTCTGGGTGCGGATGCCGGCCCATGTGAGGTAGTAAGTTCCCAGAATGATGTCCTGGGAAGGAACCGTGATCGGGCGTCCGGAAGCTGGCGAGAAGATGTTGTTAGGGGCAAGCATCAGCTGGCGGCACTCCATTTGCGCTTCGATGGAAAGCGGCACGTGGACAGCCATCTGGTCACCGTCGAAGTCCGCGTTGTAAGCGGTACAAACGAGCGGGTGAACTCGGATAGCGGAACCTTCGATCAGCTTCGGCTCGAAAGCCTGGATGGAAAGGCGGTGAAGCGTCGGAGCGCGGTTGAGAAGGATCGGGTGACCTTTGGTGACTTCCGCGAGGATGTCCCAGACTTCGGTGGTTTTGCGGTCGATCATCTTCTTGGCCGAGCGAACCGTGTGGCAGTAGCCGAGTTCTTTCAGGCGGCGAATGATGAACGGCTCGAACAAGGTAAGAGCCATCTTCTTAGGAAGACCGCACTGGCCGAGCTTGAGATCGGGTCCGACGACGATGACGGAACGTCCGGAGTAATCGACGCGTTTTCCGAGAAGGTTCTGACGGAAACGACCACCTTTACCCTTGAGCATGTCGCTGAGGGATTTGAGTGGGCGGTTGCCTGCACCGGTAACAGCACGGCCGTGGCGGCCGTTGTCAAAGAGTGCGTCGACAGCTTCCTGAAGCATGCGCTTCTCGTTCCGGATAATGACTTCCGGAGTTTTGAGAAGGAGCAGGTTCTTAAGACGGTTGTTGCGGTTGATGACGCGACGGTAGAGGTCGTTCAGGTCGGAGGTGGCGAAACGGCCGCCTTCGAGGGGAACGAGAGGACGAAGGTCCGGTGGGATCACTGGAAGCACCAGTTGGATCATCCACTCGGGACGCGTCTTGGAAGCCGCAAAGCCTTGGGTGATTTTGAGGCGCTTGGAGAGCTTCTTCTTGTTCTGCTTGGACTTGGTGGTCTGGAGCTCTTCCTCGAGTTCGACGGCGAGTTTCGCGAGGTCGATTTGCTTGAGGAGTTCCATGATCGCCTCTGCGCCCATCATTGCTTTGAAGGAGCCGTCACCATAGGTGTCTTCCGCCTCGCGGATTTCTACTTCGGTAAGAAGTTGGCCGATTTCGAGGGCGGTATTGCCCTGGTCGGTCACGACGTAGTCTTCGTAGTAAATAACGCGCTCGAGCTGGCGAGCGCTCATGTCGAGCATCAGGCCGATGCGCGAAGGCATGCACTTGTAGAACCAGATGTGGGAAACAGGAACGGCAAGTTCGATGTGACCCATGCGCTCACGACGGACGCGGCTGAGGGTAACTTCGACACCGCAGCGATCGCAGACGACGCCTTTGTGCTTGATGCGTTTGTATTTTCCGCAGGCGCATTCCCAGTCACGGGTAGGCCCGAAAATGCGCTCACAGAAGAGACCGCCTTTTTCCGGCTTGAACGTCCGGTAGTTGATGGTCTCGGGATTTTTCACCTCACCCTTCGACCAGCTCCGGATAATTTCCGGAGATGCGACGGTGATGGATACTTGATCGAATGCTTCGGGACGGTCGTCCACGCCAAAGATTTCGCGAAGGTTATTATCGACACTCATAATAGATGGTAGTTCGGGATGTGGGGTTGGTTTCGCGTTAAAGGATTAGAGGGTGAGATCATCGAGGGAGAAGTCATCTCCGGAGCCCGGCAACGGCGAACCGTGACTGGACTGTCCTTGGCGTCCAGGACGGACGTCGAGGCCGAGGGATTGCATTTCCTTGATGAGGACGTTGAACGATTCCGGAGTGCCGGCCTCGAGGTTATTGTCACCTTTGACAATGGCCTCGTAGATGCGCGTGCGTCCTTGGACGTCGTCGGATTTGACCGTGAGGATTTCCTGAAGGGTGTAGGCGGCTCCGTATGCTTCGAGCGCCCAAACCTCCATTTCTCCGAAACGCTGGCCACCGTATTGTGCCTTACCACCGAGCGGCTGCTGGGTGACGAGGGAGTATGGACCAACTGCACGGGCGTGGATCTTGTCTGCGACCAAGTGGCCGAGCTTCAGCATGTAGATGTAGCCAACAACGATTGGGTTGTGGAAGGCTTCGCCGGTGCGACCGTCGAAGAGGGTCGATTTACCAGCGGTGCTGCCGTCCTTGCCATCGCCGATCCAGGTGTAGCCTGGGGTCTCGGGTTGGTTCGGCTTGCGCTCCACTGCCTTGCGGCCGTCTCCGATGATTTTGACACCATCGACTTTCTTCGCCTCGGACATGAAGTCCCAGATCGCTTGTTCCTTAATGCCGTCGAAAATCGGGGTAGCGACCTTGAAGCCGAGTGCCTTGGCAGCGACGCCGAGGTGGGTTTCGAGAACCTGACCGACGTTCATCCGCGATGGAACGCCGAGTGGGTTGAGGCAGATATCGACTGGAGTTCCGTCATGCAGGTAAGGCATGTCTTCTTCCGGGACGATGGTTGCGACAACACCCTTGTTTCCGTGGCGGCCGGCCATCTTGTCACCCACCGAGAGCTTGCGCTTGGCGGCAACGAAGACTTTCACTTCCTTGATGACGCCTGGATCGACATCGTCGCCGGACTCGAGCTGGTCGAGTTTGCGTTCGCGGTCGGTGTCGAGCTCCTGGAAGCGGCTCTCGAAGGAGTTGACGATTTCGACGATCTTGTTGCGGATCGGTGAAGGATCAATTTCGATATGATCGTGCACCGAAGCGAGCTTACGGAGCAGGGTCTTGGTGATCTTGCGGTTCGCAGGGATGATGATCTCACCGGTCTGTGCGTTGACCACGTCGAGCGGGATCTTCTCACCGAGCAGGATGTCGGAGAGCTTTTCGGTGAGGTCGTCGGTCAGCTTGTCAGCCTTCTTCTTGTGCTCATCGTTGATCTTCTTGAGGTGCTTCTTGAGCTCGGCAGGATCGACTTTTTCAGCGCGCTTCTTGGCGAGGCCGTGTGAGGAAACGCGGACGTCCTGGACGATACCTGTGCAGCCGGATGGCACGCGGAGGGATGTGTCTTTTACGTCAGCCGCTTTCTCACCGAAGATGGCGCGAAGGAGGCGTTCTTCCGGAGCGAGTTCCGTTTCAGATTTCGGAGTGATCTTACCGACGAGGATGTCGCCGGGTTTCACTTCTGCACCGATGCGGATGATGCCGTCGTGGTCGAGGTTGCGGAGTGCTTCCTCACCAACGTTCGGGATGTCACGGGTGATCTCTTCCGGTCCGAGTTTTGTGTCACGTGCTGCGACATCGAATTCGGAGATGTGGATCGAGGTGTATACATCGTCCTTAACTACGCGCTCGGAGATGACGATAGCATCCTCGAAGTTGTAGCCGTTCCAAGGCATGAAGGCGACGAGGACGTTACGACCGATGGCGAGTTCGCCGTCTTCCGTGTTCGGGCCGTCGGCAAGAACCTGGCCTTTTTTGATCTTCTGACCGACCTTGACGATAGGCTTCTGGTTGATGCAGGTGCCGGCGTTTGAACGCATGAACTTGCGCAGCGGGTAGGCGAAAATGCCCTTGGCCACGTTGGTTTTCACAACTTCCGGCTCGCTGAGGAACTTCTCGTCGGAAACGGGAAGCTTGCCATCGGCGGTGGTGATGATGATTTCTGCGGTAGCTGCGGCAACGATGCCGTCGGCTTCGGATACCACCACGGCGCGAGAGTCGCGGGCAGCCTTGCCTTCGAGGCCGGTGCCAACGAATGGCGACTCGGAAACGAGAAGCGGCACACCTTGGCGCTGCATGTTCGATCCCATCAGTGCGCGGTTGGCGTCATCGTGCTCAAGGAACGGGATGAGACCTGCTGCGACGGAAACGAGCTGTTTCGGAGAAACGTCCATGTAATGCACCGCGTCCGGGGTGGACTCGATGAATTCACCACGCTCACGGGCGTCGATGCGGTCGTTGTCGAACTTGCCGTTCTTGTCGATGACGTTGGAAGCCTGAGCGATCAGGTAATTTTCCTCTTGGTCAGCGGTGAGGTATTCGATTTCGTTGGTGACCTTTCCCTTCTTGACCTTGCGGTAAGGAGTTTCGATGAAACCGAACTCGTTGATACGTGCATAGGTGCACATCGAGTTGATCAGACCAATGTTCGGACCTTCCGGGGTTTCGATCGGGCAGATACGGCCGTAGTGGGATGGATGAACGTCGCGGACTTCGAAGCCTGCGCGGTCGCGGTTCAGACCACCTGGTCCGAGTGCGGACAGACGACGCTTGTGCGTAAGTTCGGCCAGAGGGTTGGTCTGGTCCATGAACTGGGAGAGCTGGGAACGGCCGAAGAAGTCACGCACGACGGCAGAAAGCGCCTTCGGGTTGATGAGTTTCTGCGGAGTCATGCCTTCGATGTTCACATCGAAAAGGGTCATGCGCTCTTTGACCAAACGCTCGGTGCGGGCAAGGCCGACGCGGCACTGGTTGGCAAGAAGCTCGCCGACGGCACGCACGCGGCGCGAACCAAGGTGATCGATATCGTCGATGACACCCTCGCCCTTTTTCAGCTTCAGGATGTAGCGAACGGCGGCGAGGAAATCCTCAGGAACCATGATGCGCTGGTCGGAATCGACGCCGATGCCGAGCTTCTGGTTGATCTTGTAACGGCCGACGCGGGTGAGGTCGTATTTCTTCGCATCGAAGAACAGACGCTTGAGGAGGGCGCGGGCGTTCGAAGCGGTCGGCGGATCGCCGGGACGGAGCTTGCGGTAGATGTCCTTGAGAGCGGACTCCTCGTCTTTCGCAGGATCTTTGCGGAGGGACTTGAGAAGGATTTCATCCTCACGTCCGTCGATGACCTCAAGCTTCTTGTGGCCGAGGGCGGTAAGTTGCTTGACGATACCTGCAGTAAGCGGCTCGTAGGCTTTCGCGATGACAAGTTCGCCATCGAGGATGTCTTCGAATGGCACCTTGTGGCCGAGTTCCGCTTCGTCGATTTTGCTGTTGAGGGCAAGGTTTTCGATGGAGTAGAAATGGCTGACGATGTCGCGGTCGGTCGGGTAGCCGAGGACGCGAAGGAAAGTCGTTGCGAGGAACTTACGACGGCGGCGACGACGGTCGAGGTAAACGTAAAGCAGATCGTTGGTATCGAACTGAACTTCGAGCCATGAACCGCGGTCAGGAATGATGCGGAAGCTGTGAAGCATCTTGCCGTTGAGGTGCTGCGAAGTCTCGAAGCAGATACCTGGGGAACGGTGAAGCTGGGAAACGATAACGCGCTCTGCACCGTTGATGATGAATGTGCCGCGGCGGGTCATCATCGGAAGCTCGCCCATGTAGACGCGCTCTTTCTTGGTGCCTGTCTCGTCCTTCAGCTTGAAGGTGACGTAGAGTGCTGCGGAGAAAGACTCGCTGTTGCGCAGGGAGTCGAGCGAAGTGATTTTCGGATCCTCGATGTCATAAGCTACGAAATCGAGCTCGATGGCTTCGTCGTAGGATTTGATCGGGAAAACCTCGCGAAAAACGGCTTGCAGGCCAGTGTCAGAGCGGTCGCCTGGAGACACATCCTTTTGGAGGAATTCGTCATAAGACCTGCTCTGGACTTCAATGAGGTTTGGTGGGTCAATGACCTCTTCAAATTTTCCGAAATAGAGACGTTCAGCCATGGTGTGTGGTGGTTCAGGTGTTACGAGTTTGAGCCCGGGCCGTTAAGGGCCGGGCAGAATTAGAGTCAGGAGATGGACGATGGAAGCAAATGAGCGAAAGCGGCGTGTAACACTTCGGGGTTGCGTAGTATCACGCGCCGGTTCCGGTAGGGTGGATTAATGTAATAGGAGACGGAAATGCCCGAGGCGGAGAAAACCCCGCCTCGGGTGAAATTCCGTAACGAATTACTTGAGGTCGATCTTGGCGCCTGCTGCTTCGAGCTTTTTCTTAGCTTCTTCAGCAGCTTCCTTGGCAACACCTTCGAGGATGTTGGCAGGAGCGGATTCGACGAGTTTCTTAGCGTCAGCGAGGCCGAGACCTGGAGCAACTTCACGGACTGCCTTAATGACAGCGATCTTGTTGGCACCACAATCGGTGATCACGACGTTGAATTCGGTTTGCTCTTCGGCAGCTTCGGCAGGGCCTGCTGCGGCTGGGCCGGCGGCTACTGCTGCGGCAGCGGAGACGCCCCAGGTTTCTTCGAGTTGTTTAACGAGGTCGACAGCTTCCAGAACGGTGAGCTTGCCGAGTTCTTCTACGAGGTTTGCGATATTTGACATGTATTTTCTCCTTTGCGGTGTCGTCGCCCCCGGAGCTTCCGGAGATTTCAATTTCCCTGCTGGGAAACCGACGAGGTACCATTGTTAATCAGGCCATTGCGTGGAGACGCGACAGGCCATCCATTCAGATTGTTTATTATTCGGCAGCTGGTGCCTCTTCTTCCTTGGCTTCTTCGGCGTCGGACGATTTGAAGTGCTCGCGCTCCGGATCGAATTTCTCGAGGAGGATGCGGGCGATGCGTGTGGCAGGCTCGTTGATGAGGCCGAGGAGTTGGGAAAGGACAGCTTCGCGCGATGGGATGTCTGCGAGTGCCTTGAGCTTATCGGTATCGAGGATATCCTCACCGAGGATGCCCACTTTCATCTCGGGCTTCTTGAATTCCTTTTCGAAACTCTTGAGAACCTTCGCTGCGGAGAACACTTCCGAGTCACCGGTGACGAATGCGGTCTGACCGACAAGATTTTCGCCGATATCGGGAAGACCTGCTTCGGTGAGGGCTTTGCGCATGTAGCTGTTCTTAGCGACGGTGCACTTGCCACCATTTTCGGAAAGGCGGTTACGGAGTTCGCTGAACTGGGGAACGGTCAGGCCGGTGTAATCGATGACGATGACGTATGGCGATTCGTTGACGCGTGCCAGCAGGCCGTTGATGATGATTTGTTTATCTGGATTCATTTTCTCTGCGTGCTGGGGTTATGCGGTGGCTTTGGCGTAGGCCGATGCCTCGATTGGAAGACCCGGGAGCATGGAAGCTGCGAGGGTGACCGACTGGACGAAATTTCCTTTTGCGGATGCTGGCTTGGAGCGGACAACGCTGTCGACGAATGCGCGTGCGTTCTCGGCGAGTTTGCCTTCTTCGAAGTCGGCTTTGCCGATGGCTCCGGAGATGTTGCCGTTTTTGTCGAGCTTGTAGTCGATGCGTCCGGCTTTCACTTCGTTGACTGCCTTGGCGACATCATCGGTGACGGTTCCGGTTTTCGGGTTCGGCATGAGGCCGCGTGGTCCGAGGACACGTGCGATCTTACGAACTTCGGCCATGGCGTCAGGAGTGGCGATTGCGGAATCGAAATCGACGAAACCTTCCTGGACTTTCTTGATGAGATCTTCGTAACCGACATGCTCTGCACCTGCCGCGATGGCGGCTTCTGCGGCGGCACCCTGAGCGAAGACGACAACGCGGACGTTCTTACCCGTTCCGTGAGGAAGGGAGACGGAACCGCGGACCATCTGGTCGCTCTTGCGTGGATCGACACCCAACTTGAAGGAGAGGGTGACGGTAGGGACGAACTTCGGCGCCGGGAGTTTCTTCACGGTGCTGATGGCATCGGCGAGTGAGTAGGACTTATCGGTCCCGACTTGCTCGGCGGCTTTCTGGTAGCGTTTGCTGCGTTTCTTGGACATGTGTTGTGTTGGTTTGCAGTGATAACGGATGAGGTTTTCGCCCCACCCTCTTGCGGTGCTCCGTTTTACAACGGAGCTGAGATTTTTTACATTCCCTCGACCTCGAGACCCATCTGGCGGGCGGTGCCGGCGAGAATGCGGGCTGCGGCTTCAGGATCCTTGGTGTTGAGGTCGGGCATCTTGATGTTCACCACTTCCATGAGCTGGGCCTTGGTGATCTTGCCGACCTTCTTTTTGTTGGGCTCACCGGAACCGGATGCGAGGCCAGCGGCTTTCTTCAGGAGATTTCCTGCAGGTGGGCGCTTGGTGACGAAAGTGAAGGACTTGTCCTTGTAAACCGAGATCACGCAAGGAAGCACGTCACCGGACTGAGCCTGGGTGGCGGCGTTGAATTCCTTACAGAACGCCATGATGTTTACACCTGCCTGACCGAGGGCTGGGCCGACCGGCGGTGATGGATTTGCGGCTCCAGCCTTGATCTGGAGTTTGATGATTTTGGTGACTTCCTTGGCCATGGTTCTATTTGGTAAATGCTAAAAACTGAAATGCTGAAAAACTGAAGTGGACTCTTACTCGCGCTCGACCTGCCAGTATTCGAGTTCGACAGGGGTGGTGCGTCCGAAGATATCGACGGCGACGCGGAGCTTGCCGCGTTCCGGATCGATTTCCTCGACGATACCATTCTGAGATTGGAAAGGCCCGTCGGCGACCTTGACGGTATCGCCGACTTCGAAACTGATGGCCGGACGCACGGTTTCCTCGCGCTCCTGGATCTGGGACAGCATCGCATCGACCTCACGCTGACGCATCGGCGCGGGGCGGTCTTTGGTGCCGGCGAAGCCGATCACTCCATCCATCTCCTTGATGAAGAACCAGGTCTTCTCGACGAGCTGGTTGTCCTCGGTGGCGAGATACATGTTTACGATGATATAACCGGGGAAGAATTTCTTCTTCGTTTCGGTTTTCTTGCCGCGCTTGATTTCGGAGACCACTTCGGTGGGGACGAGAACCTCGCGGATGTAATCCTGCATTTCCTCGGCCTCGACTTGGCGCGCGATGCGGTCGCGCACCTTGCCTTCCATGCCCGAGAGGACTTGGACGACATACCACTGGTCTTTATAATCTTTGGCGTTGGGCATGAGGATGGGAAAGTAAGCAGAAAAGGAATTAACGGAAAATTTCGGACAAAAAGCCGACGATAAGGACTTGCACGAAATCCCAGAACTGGACGAATCCAGCGAGCAGGATGACGGCGATGAGGACAACGATGGTAGAATCGATGAGCTCTTTGTATTTTTTGAAGCCTTTTGCCTTGGGGTCCTGATCCCATGGCCAGCTAGCTTTGCGAAGTTCACCTTTCACTTCTCCAACGAAGCCGGAAACCTTCGCAAGATTGCGGACGACAAGAGCGATGGCGATGATCAGCAGACCATAGATGATCCCTGAGGTGACCCAGCTGTTGTCGATCTTCAGATATTCGAGGAATTCCATTTGAGAAAAAGTGAGAAAGGAAAGTGGCACGCCAGGAGGGACTTGAACCCGCAACCCTCGGTTTTGGAGACCGATGCTCTACCAATTGAGCTACTGACGCGTTATTTCGTGAAAAATGAGATGTTTTGAGGCGATTCAAGGGCACCCCGTTTTTCACGGGATGCCCTAGAGTCTAGCTCACCGTAGGCACCCGGCCTACGGTGGCGATTGATCGGTATTATTTGATGATTTCACCAACGCGACCTGCACCGACGGTGCGGCCACCTTCGCGGATAGCGAAGCGCATGGTTGGCTCCATAGCGATCGGGTTGATGAGCTCAACTTCGAGGCTGATGTTGTCACCAGGCATCACCATTTCGACACCTTCTGGAAGCTTGATGCTGCCGGTGACGTCGGTGGTGCGGAAGTAGAACTGTGGACGATAGTTCGAGAAGAACGGGGTGTGGCGTCCGCCTTCTTCCTTGGAAAGAACGTAGATCTCGGATTTGAAGATCGTGTGACCTTTCACGGTGCCTGGCTTAGCCATGACTTGACCGCGCTCGACATCGTTTTTCTTGAGACCGCGAACAAGGAGACCGACGTTGTCGCCTGCACGACCTTCGTCGAGAAGCTTACGGAACATTTCGATATCCGTAACGGTGGTCTTTTGGGTGTCGCGAATGCCGACGATTTCGACTTCTTCCATCTTGTGGATGATACCGCGCTCAACACGACCGGTGCAGACAGTTCCGCGACCTTCGATGGAGAACACGTCCTCGATAGGCATGAGGAAGGTCTTGTCGACCGGACGCTCAGGCTCAGGGATGTAGGAATCGACAGCGTCCATGAGTTTCATGACGTTTGCCATTTGCTCTGCATCACCTTCGAGGGCTTTGACAGCGGATCCTGCAACGATAGGGATATCGTCACCTGGGAAGTCGTAGGAAGAAAGGAGATCGCGGATTTCCATTTCAACGAGCTCAAGAAGCTCTGCATCATCGACAAGGTCGACTTTGTTCATGAAAACAACGAGTGCTGGAACACCGACCTGACGAGCAAGAAGGATGTGCTCACGTGTTTGTGGCATTGGGCCGTCTGCTGCGGAGACAACAAGGATACCGCCGTCCATTTGAGCAGCGCCGGTAATCATGTTTTTCACGTAGTCGGCGTGACCTGGGCAATCGACGTGCGCATAGTGGCGCTTGTCAGTCTCATACTCAACGTGTGCAGTGTTGATGGTGATACCGCGCTCGCGCTCTTCGGGAGCTGCGTCGATGTCCGCATAGGATTGCTTCTTAGCGAAACCTTTTTCTGCGAGCGTATTCGTGATCGCTGCGGTGAGGGTGGTTTTGCCGTGGTCGACGTGACCGATTGTGCCGATGTTAACGTGCGGCTTGTTGCGTTGGAATTGTTCTTTGGCCATTTTCGTTGTGGTTTCGCTGAGACGTTTGAGAGATGTTTCGTAGAGTCCTGGAGCTCGTGGACGGAATTGAACCGTCGACCTCATCCTTACCAAGGATGCGCTCTACCCCTGAGCTACACGAGCAATCTGGATTGTTTTCGCTCTTCCTGTCTGCCGACAAAAGAACCGCGTCCTGTCCGAATTGAACCGGCCGCGGCACCCCTGACTGCTGTGGGGAAGAGCGGGCGGACAGTAACAAAGCGCGGCACTCTGTCAAAAAAAATATGGTAGTTTCGTCACTTTCCCGGAATCCCTTTGTTTTAGCGGCTTTCCGGGGGCTCAATAAGCTTCATTCCGCAGTCACCGAGGGCACCTCACGGACAAATCTTTCGATCGCAAGGCAGTGTCCGGAAACGACATCCACATCGACGATCACTCCACAGAGCTTCACATCGCCTTTAGCTACGGGGAAACGCGTCGGCATGCCCGTCTGAAAACGCCATACGACTGATTCGATGCAACGCCCAAGAATCGACTCCTCAGGACCGCACATGCCAGCATCGGTCAGATAGCCGGTGCCACTCGGGAAAACCGTGTCGTCGGCGGTCTGCACGTGGGTGTGGGTCCCGACGACAAGCGAAACCTTGCCATCCAACATCCTGCCCATGGCGATTTTCTCCGAAGTCGTTTCCGCATGGAAATCCAAAATGATGGTATTCACCCCTTCCCCATGCAGTCGCTCGACTTCGGTCTGAACGGCGAGAAACGGATTTTCCAAAGGCGGCTGCATGAATGACCGGCCCTGAGCTTGCAGGACCGCGATTTTTCCTTTCGCCGTTTCCAAAACCACACTGCCAGCTCCTGGCGTATCCGCAGGATAGTTCAGCGGCCGCAAAAGCCGCGGCTCGGTGGGGAAATAGTCCACGATCTCCTGCTGATCCCAAACGTGATCCCCGGTGGTGATGACCGCTGCGCCAGCTCGCAGGAGGTCGATGGCGATTCGCGGAGTGATCCCCCGCCCTCCCGCCGAGTTCTCGCCATTGACGATCACGAAATCGACGGATTTCTCCTGCCGTATGGTAGCGAGCTGCGAGATCACCGCCTTACGCCCGGGTTCACCGACGATGTCGCCAAGAAAAAGTACACGGATTGCAGAATCTGGAGGAGTCTCGGTCATTTGCCGCGACTGTCCCGTATTCCGCCGAGCAGACAATCACAAATTCCGCTGCCTCCGCACTACTGCCAAAATCATCACAGTGAATCTTCTTGAAAAGCTCCTGTGACAAACTGGTGAGACTACGGATCGTTACGCACACCGCGGAAAAAGACGCTATCACCCAAGACAGAGATATCTGCGCTGTAGGAATCCGTGGCCTGAGGATCAAGGCCGATGATCGGCTCGAAGCCGCTCAAGACGGACGGATCCGACATCTCGATTGCGTCATACATACCCAAAATCCAAGTAAGCACGATTTGATCATTCACTTTGGCGACATTTATCGGACGCAGCACGGGAACCGGTTCGGTCATGGTCGAGACAACATAGCCGGTGCGGTCGTTCGGCCCATAGGCAGGGTCCGTCATGACATCCACGGTAAACTCGATGCGCTCGAAGATTCCGGTAAATTGGATCGAACCGGCAGCCTCTTCCCCGAAGATCATGAAGGCATCGTCGGCCGCAGGATCACCGGTTGAGGTCAATGTAGTGGACGTAGCAGACAAGTTGCTGGTGCTCGCAATCACCGTAAACGGGATCGTGAACGCCATGGTGGAACGCTCTTCGATGTCGGTGAAAGAGATGACTGGATCGGTGACCATCGCATTGAATTCCAAGACAATCGTCGCCTTACTTCCCTCATCGGTTTCAATGTTGATGTAGTCACCGTCAAAATTTGGACTGAACGCGTTGGCACCGCCCGCGATGGGAGGAAGCGGTTGCCACGGAAACGTGTCGTCAATTACGGACTCGGTGCTCGAACCGTCGTCGGGGCGCACCCTGCCGCCATCTTGGGAAATAGAGACAGGAATACCCAAATCCGTGGCCGTAGTGAGATTTCGCCATTTCCCCGTAGCTCCTTCGGGATCGTTCAGCATCGTGAAGTTGGTAACGAACAAATCCGCATGCAGCGGCGCGGCCGCTAAAATTATCAGACCCCCGAGAATCGCAAGCAGGCGGGGCACGGCACGTGCATATCCTAAAATAAAAGCAATCGTTTTCATAATAACACCCCCTTACTATCCTCAATAAATGATATCCACCTACCGCACAAGAACATTCTTGACCCTTACGAACCAAGAATCAAAGAAAACTAAGGAAACATCACGAAAAACTTCCTATAACTCATCGTATCATTACATCAAAATGATACGAATCATCAACAATTCCTAAACACGAATCGTCACTCAATTTTCTAACATGAAAAAACAACTCCCGAACATCAATTTGGCAACGGGGCGTTTTTGAAGCGCTCGTGCTGTTTGCGTATCATCACATCGGAGGGAGGATCGGTGAGCGGATACAATGCGATGGCTTTGAACGACCATTCTAGGGCGGCCTTGCGGTTACCCTTTGCGAATTGGACTTCCGCCATGGTGTCGAGATACGCCGCCTGATCCGTGTTTTGCTCAAGGGCCGCTTTCATGTGTTCCTCCGCAGCATCGAGGTTCAGGCGAGCCCTTGCCGCCAACCAGCCGGCAGTGTTCCGGGTGTTGTCGGAGGCTGGGTATTTCTCGATGATGGGTGACAGCTTTGCCCATGTTTTGGCGAACCAGCCCTTGAGTTCCGTTTCCAGCCCCGCCATCCTGACCATGGGGAAAAAATCATCTGCCAGCACACCATCGGTAATGAAAATCCCATGCAATTCCCCCAGCATGGCGATCGCGCGTTCGCGGTCTTCATCAAGAACCGAAAGCGCGCGGGCGAGATCTGCGCTGAGCCGCACCTTCGTATAGGTCTGCAAGTCCTGACCGCTGTAACGGCTGCTGACATGAACCTGCACCAAGGCCTCGAAACAGGATGCCGCCACCTGCCAGTTCCCTGCTTCCAACATGGACTGAGCATAGTCTTCAAGGCTGTCGACGAAATCTGTCCCGGACATATCCGCTTGGAAAGCCGCGCGCTGATACCATTTCCTCGCCCGCACGGGATCCTCACCATAGGTGTAATGATCCCCGATCCTGTTGCACACCGAGGCTTGGCCGAGCGCGAGTTTTTCCGCCCAAGCATCATGCACGGTGGCTTCTTTCTCGAAACCCGCTTTCCGAAGGGTCACTGCAGCACGGGCATGGACTTCCGCGGATGTGCTGACCGACGATATGCTATCCCGGAGAATTTCTGCTGCATCCCCCCACCTGTTCGCGGCACTGAGGTATTTGTCGATGTTCGCCCACAGCGTGGTCGCGCGGGAATCCGGATCGAGCATATCTCTCGCCTTGAGCGCGTTGGTGACGTCCTGCCGGGAGAGCGCCAGCATCATGATTCTACGAATCAGGGGTTCACGCTCATTTTGCGGGCGAACTTCCACATTATCCCACGCCGCTGCGATCCATTTGCTGTAGAGTTCACCATTATCCCCACCGATGCTAAAAAGCGCCATGAGCGCCCTCATTTTCTCCGCAGGTGCGATGTCCGGTTCCATTTCCGAAACCCATACGATCCATTCCGTGACAGCGTTCTCCTCACCAAAAGCCACCTGAAACAACTCAGCCCAGCGGTCTTTGTCATCCCCCGCCCAACGTGAAGCGTGCTCTAGGGCAAACTTGGGCGCACCCAATCTACCTTCGAGCTGAACTCGCAGGTAATTCATGAACATTTCCTGCCTGCCTTCGGCCAATTCCTGCAACGGCTTGGCGTAGGCAGCCATATACTCCTCATCCAATCCCCTGAGCTCCATGAAACTGGCAAGCAACAGCAGATCCATCAACGAACTTTCCACTTCCTCGCCTTCGTTGTCCTGAGCCGCGAGTAAGCTGCTCATCCTTTCCCCGACCCATTTTTCGAATTCAGGATTTTCGGAATCAATGCCTATCACGGCAAGCGCCTCGGGAATCCGCTCGGAGGACAGGAAATAGAGAAACGCAAACGTCGGATTGTCGCTCACCAGCGCATTTTCAGCAGGTTTTACACGCAGCAGCGCTGCAAGCGAAGCGATGGCTTGCTCCCTTTCGTCGCCGTCCTGTGATTTCGCCGCAGCCATCAGAGGAGCAAAATCCGACTCCCGGATCCGTCCACCGTCCCAACGTTTCAATGCCAAATCCACGTAGGAATCCACTGCCGCCATATCAGTATCCCCTAGGCCGTTCTGCCGCAGCCAGAGGGTCGGATCACCCGCAAGCACCTTGAGCCCGGCAAGCTGTTGGGAGCGCCGGACAGTTGCCGCCACTTCTAGCGCGCCTTCGAGATCGCCCTTCGCGCGCAACAAGGTAATTTCCCACAACCCGGTAGGAACGTTCGCAGGCGCCTCCGGCATTTTCAGACCGTCTTCCAACAAGCCCATGCTGCGGTAAAGGCACGCAAGAGACATCATGTCCACCGGCTCCATCGCCGACATCTTCAAGAGCTCCTCGGCAGTCGAAAAATCATCCTCGGTAAGGGCTACCCGCGCTCCTGCAATCCCCACTCCGCGTATGACCGGAAGGAGGCGTATCTTGTTTTCTGGCTCCGATTCCATCGAATGAAGCTTGAGCACCTGGAAATAGGCCCTGCGGGATTTCAGCTCCGCGAGCAGATCCACTTTGGTCTCGATATTCGCATCGCGGTAGCGGCGGATCAGGCCAAGGATATCCGCTGGAGAATCGGGGGTGATGCGCAATTCGACTTTTTCCAGCACTTCGGTCGCTCGCAGCGCGGTTTCCGGATCGTCGGAAAGCACCGCCTTGCGCAATTCCGGGACGGCGGGTTGGCCGATGATCCAGAGCTTTTCGGTGGCCTCCTCACGATCCCGATACGATTCCGAACCGAGCTTTGAAACAATCTCGGCGATGTTTTGAGGCGAAAGCTCCGCCCGCACCATGCACGGCATCAATGCGAAAAAGGCGGCAGAAACCAGGATCTGAAACTTCATGGATTCCTGAAAAGTGAACCAAGCGCAGGATTTTTCAACCTCCGCGATCAGTTCAGAAAAAGAAAGGGGTAACCGCTGTGCCGTCCTTGGGGCTATGAGCCACGTTCCGGGGACTCAACAGGTGGGATCGTCCAAAGGGTTGCATGTCTTCCTGAGAAGGCATGACAGTCGCCAGTTGGATTGTGATCCCTATTATTAGCATCGGTCCGGGCTAGCGTCCAAAATGGTCGGTCACAGCAGTAGGCGGGCAAGATATCCACTGCCTACTGTCCGCGCAACCGACTTTTTTGACAAACTTTCAGAACGTCCCGAACAACCTGTCTCCGGCATCTCCTAGCCCAGGTAGGATATAGCCTTTTTCGTTGATGCAGCGGTCGATCGCGGCGGTGAAAATCGGGACATCGGGATGGGCTTCTTCGAGCGTCGAGATACCTTCGGGAGACGCCAGCAGGGAGACGAAACGAATCCTTTGTGCGCCGGCTTGTTTCAGAGTGGTTACCGATTGTGCTGCCGATCCACCGGTCGCCAGCATCGGGTCGAGCAAGATTAGCTCCGCCCCGGCCATCTTCGAAGGATGCTTCAGGTAATAAGCTTCCGGCTGCAGGGTTTTTTCATTGCGCGCCATGCCCAGGTGAGCAACGGCCGCATCGGGCATGAGATCGAGGAAACCATCAAGAAAACCGAGACCTGCCCGCAGAATGGGCACGAGCACAACCGGACGCAGAGTTTCGGTGCCAGAGGTAAGCTCCAAAGGCGTCTTGCACTCCACCACCCGGCTCTCCAGATCGGCCGTCACGGCGGACACCATCAAAGAAGCGATGCGCCTCACCCGCAGGCGAAATTCGGGACTCGGACAATCCGGATTCCGTAAACGGGTGAGTTCGTGGGAAATTAACGGATGTTCGATGAGGTGGGTCATTATTTTAGGAGGCTAGTATCCGTTTCACATCAGCAAGCTGCACGCCAAGCGCTGCCGCAGCTTCCTTGAGATCTCCTCCGGATCGATCCAAGACCCTTCCCACCACCTGCTTGGAAAGCCACTCCAAGAGCGGCGTATCCGAGGGAGCGGAGTTGATCACCTGATCGAGCCCATGCGCCAGCACGGAAGTCCTCGCCGGAGCTGATGCAAGAGGTATGTCCGCTGGCAACAGGATCTGCGAGGAAGCCAGAGCACAGGCACGCGCGATGGTGTTCTCCAGCTCGCGCACGTTGCCCGGCCAGTGATGCTCGGAAAGTGAGGCTGTTGCCTCGGCGGAAATCCTGATGCGGGCCATCCCGTTTTTGCGGGTGATGCGCTGCAGGAAATATTCCGCCAGCAAGGGGATGTCCTCCGGCCTTTCGCGCAGCGGCGGGATACGCAGCTCCACAACATTGAGTCGGTAGAAAAGGTCTTCGCGGAAACGGCCGGCCGTCACCTCCTGCGCGAGGTTCTTGTGCGTCGCAGCAACGATGCGCACATCGGTCTTCAGGGTATCGTTAGAACCGACCCGTGAAAATGTCCCGTCCTGCAGAACGCGCAGCAGTTTCACCTGGATCGACAGAGGCATGTCGCCAATTTCATCGAGGAAAAGCGTGCCACCATCCGCCTGTTCGAAGCGCCCCTCACGCTTGGCGATCGCTCCGGTAAAGGAACCTTTCTCGTGCCCGAAGAGCTCGCTCTCCAGCAAGTTTTCCGGGATCGCTCCGCAGTTGATCGTGATCATTTCCTGCTGACGGCGCGGGCTGTATTCATGCACCGCTTTCGCCACAAGCTCCTTGCCGGTGCCGCTCTCGCCGGAAATCAAAATCGGTGCATCGGAACGCGCCACACGCCCAACGAGTTTGAAAACATCCTGAAGCGCACGGGAAACTCCGATGATCTTCACCCGGCCATCCTGGCTCTGCGCTTCTTCCTGCGGTTGCACCGCTCCACGCCTGTCCTCCACCGTCTGCAACGCAGTCTCCACGACCGGACGCAACTCGAAGGAAAGCGACTCCTTGCGCAGTACATCGTGCGCGCCTTTCTGAGTCGCCTCGATGATCTGCCCGGTTGTGGGGAATCCCGTCGTCAGGATCACCAAGGTCTCCGGACTCTGCGTACGGATGCGTCCCAGCAAGTCCATCCCATCGAAGGGTTGGAGGTCCACGGCGGAGACCACCACGTTCACCGCAGTCTTCTCGACCACCTTGATCGCCTTGCCTGCATCATCGCAGCGCAGGATTCGTAACCCCTTGGCGGCAAGGTGTTTCGTCGCCCAATCAAGGAAGTCCAGATCGGGATCTACAAGGAGGAGGGTCTCTTCTGGAATGGGGTCTGCCATGCGCTGTCAGGAAGGCTTTGGAAATGAGGGGTTTTACCGGAAATTGCAAGAGACTTCCCACTTATGCCGGGTTGCCGCAAATGTTGCAGGCACCTAATTTTCCTCCCGGCGCATTAGCCGTTCCGCGAGCTCCCGCAATTCCTCCACCGGTATCGCAAAGGTCTCCGCACGGTTGGCCCGGGCGATATTCATTCCGACCACACGCCCCTCAAGATCGATGACCGGCCCGCCCATCGTTTCAGCATTCGCGAGTATGTCATGCTGGATCACCCGCGGGAAACCACTCCGGCGTTTGGAGAAATCACCACTCATCTGATCATTCCGGTCGAGCTCCGCAAAAAGTTCACCCCGCGCAGATAGCCTGACCTCCAACTCGATCTCTTCCCCATTGCGAAGCAGAGAAACCTTCACCGTCTCTCCATCCTTTTTGTCCTCCAGCACTTCCATCAAGCCGTCGACATCTTTCACCGCCGTACCATCCACCGATTTCACCACATCGCCCACCAACATTCCGGCCAGCTCGGCACCACCGCCTTCGGTGACCGCCTTGATCACCAACTTATCCTTGTCGTCGCCAAGCTCCACCCCCAGCACCACGCCGCCAT
The DNA here is from genome assembly GCA_039978775.1 of Luteolibacter sp. Classification (GTDB taxonomy): domain Bacteria; phylum Verrucomicrobiota; class Verrucomicrobiia; order Verrucomicrobiales; family Akkermansiaceae; genus Luteolibacter. The sequence goes on from JBDWAR010000010.1 coordinate 482,894, forward strand.
CAGGCCGGATCTCCCTGGCGTTCGCGCTGATCACCCCGGCCAGCACCCTGCGTTTGGTGCGGCTCGTCGCCCCGTTCACCACCACCCATGTCCCCTGCGCAAGATCGCTGGACTCCGCAAATACCGCCGGCACCAGACCTTTTGCATCCACTTTCACGAGTGCCACATCCCAGCGTGGATCCACCGTCACTACTGCGACCTCCGTAAATGATTCCTTGTCCACCCTCACGGAAAGATCCGGGATTCCCTCCACCTCAGACGCTTTGGTAAAAAGATAACCGTCCTCCGAAAGCACGACTCCATACGCAATTTCATCCCGCCCATTGTAGAACACCGCACTAGATTTCTGGATCACCTCCGCCTGAGACGAAAAAGCGGCGACCACCGTATCACCGGTGATACGGAATGTCGTTTCCAGACTCTGCTGTGCGGAAGCCATACTTCCACAGGCAAGCAGCAGCCCCGCCAGCCTAGCGTGAACCGAGGCGCATCTTGATCGTTTCATTTTTCCCATTTCGGATGATCTCCAGTTCCAATTTGTCTCCAGGCGCCATTTCGGCAAGCAACTCCTTGAGGCGCTCTTTGCTCTCCAATTTCTCCCCATTCATCGTCTCGAGGATATCACCCACCTTGAGCCCTTCTGTTTCCGCCGGACTATCCTTGCCGAGTTTGGTAATTTCCAAACCACCCGCCACGGCTTCCGTTCCGATACCGAGAAACCCCTTGCCCTTCTCCGGCTTCTCCGCGAACGGCCCCTCGCCGATGAACTCCGATTTCAGCATCCTCTCATAGTTATCGAGAAAGACGCGCACCGGCACATGCATGTTCACCGGCAACTGCGGCCCCACCCGTGAGTGGATCCCGATCAAGCGCCCTTCCATATCGAACAACGGCCCACCCGAATCCCCCCCGATTAATGTGCCATCGGTCTGCAAGGTATTGTTTGCCACCCGCACCAACCGGCCGAGCCGGACCACGGCTCCACGCTCCTTGTCGAAGCCACCGGAATGTCCGAGCGAAAAAATCCAATCCCCCAGCTTCGTGTCATCCGTTTGGTTGACTTCAACCGTCGGATATCCTGCTTCATCAGGTGATTTATCCAAGATCTGGATGAGCGCCGCATCCGCATCTGCCACTAGCCCCAAAGACTCCGCCTTCAGCTTCGTCCCGTCCGCCATGATAATCGTTACCTTTTTTCCCACCGCCGTTGAAACATGCGCTGCGGTCATCACTAGGCCGTCTTTGGAAACGATCACTCCGCTTCCTGTCCCTTCGCCCAAATCCACACACACGGTCGCCGCCTCCGCACGCGGCAACGCCGCCTGCAGTGCCTCCTGGATCTCTCGTAGATCCTCCTGAGATTCCGGAGCTTTCTTGGAGTTCAAAGGAAACGCACCCGCTACCGGCGGCACCGCGAGCAGAACTCCCAGGAAAATGACCTTCGCGGCGCGCCACATACTAACGTTCCAGTATTTCAACTTCGTAGCCATCGGGATCTGTCACGAAAGCCATCTTGCGCTCTCCGCTGGTGAATTTTTCGCGCCATCCCGAAGGCCAGATTTCAATTCCCGCCTTCTCCACCTTATCGCAGTATTCCACGATGTCCGGCACACCCAGTGCCGTATGCATCAGGTCTTCCGGGCAGCTCTCCTTGTAATCCGGCGAATACGTTAGCTCTAGGAAAACATCATTCCCCTCCAGCTCCAGAAACGCCAACTTGTTGCCTTGGGGCGAGTCCCTCCGATCGCCCAGCTTGTATCCCAGCTTCTCGTAAAACGAAATCGACTCCTCTAGGCTCTTCACCCGGATCCGCGTGTGTAAAAACTTAATCATCACCCGCCCAACCTAACCTGCTCCCGCCTCCCCGCAAGCTTCACTTCGCCCCATGAATTTCACCGAAATCGACCGCGACGACTTCCGCCGCCTCCTTGCCGAAATCCACCGCACCCACATGCCCTTCGGCATGTTCGGGAAAGACAAATACCCGCCCGCCGGCGTCCCGATATACGACCTCCCCGAGGAATACCTTGTCTGGTTTAAGCAACGCTCATTCCCCAAAGGCCGCCTCGGCGAACTCATGGCCCACGTCTGCGAGATCAAGGAATGCGGCATGGACTCCCTTTTCGACCCCATGCGCAAAGCCAACGGCGGCCGCACCAAGCTAAAGTAGCTGCCGCGTCTCGCGGCAGGCCGTGCAAAAGGCGGCTCGCCTTTGTTCCCTCTTCCCAGAGAGTTGAAACCTAAACCAGCCCGTCTTTCCGCGCCTGCTTCCAATACGCATACTCGGAGCGGTTGAAATCCACATACTCCGGCGAGAGGTCGCTCGAATACATCCGGTAATCCGCATCCCCTTGATTGAGGTTGATCTGGATCAAGAACTCATTTCCGGAAACCGCAGCCCGAAGCTCATCCATCGGTGTATCCGCCTGCAAGCCACCGACACATGCCGGCTTTCCTCCGATAGAAATATCGATCAACTCCTCACGGATGCGCGCTCTGGAATAACCCACCGCATGGATGATACGTCCCCAGTTCGGATCGCCCCCGTTCCACGAAGCTTTCACCAACGCGCTCTTGCATACCGCCTCCGCCACCTTCTTCGCATCGACATGTGTGCGTGCGCCAGACACCTCGACTGTCACGAATTTCGTCACCCTCTCTCCATCCCTCACGATCGCCTTCGCGAGCTCCAACATCACCCACCCCAGCGCCTTGCGGAATTGCCGGCATCCAGGGCTGTTCTTTCGCGCCGAAGGCATACCCGATGCACCGTTCGCCAGCACCATCACCGTATCATTCGTGCTCATGTCACCGTCGATGGTGATGCAGTTAAAACTCTCTTCCACCGCCTCGCGCACGGCATTATCCAAGCAGGTTTGCGCCACATTGGCATCCGTCGTGATGAAACACAACATGGTTGCCATGTTTGGGCAGATCATTCCCGCCCCCTTCACGCACCCGCCGATCCGAACCCGGTGATCCCCCATATCAAACGAGATCGCCACCTCCTTCTCATGCGTGTCACTCGTGATGATTGCTCTCGCGAAGTCGTTGCCCCTCTTTTTTGCTAGCCCCGAGACCAGAGCCGGGATGTTCGGAGAAAGCCGCACCATCGGCATCGGCAGGCCAATCACACCCGTCGAACACACACCCACTTCCGTAGCCTTGAGCCCGAGTTCTTTTGCGACATCTGCGCACATCGCCTTTGCATCATGGAGGCCGGGAAGCCCCGTGCACGCATTCGCATTGCCCGAATTTGCCACCAACGCACGCAGTGACCCCTTGCGCAGGTTCGCCTGCGAGACTTTTACCGGCGCCGCCTTGACCTTGTTGGTCGTGAACATCCCCGCGGATTTGCAAGGCACCTCGGAATAAATCAGCCCGAGATCCAGCCGGTCGCTATCAGGATTCTTGATCCCACAACTCACCGCACTCGCTACGAAGCCTTTCGCAGCGCCAACCCCACCTTTGATTCTAGTGATCGGAAAATCCATTTTTGCAAACCGGTGAAGATCCTATCGTTTCTCCAGCAGATCAGACAAGGAAATCCCAAGTGGATGCAATTTTTTCAGCCGATCACCCGTCCCCACACTGCCTTGAGGTAACGCGATTCCGGATAGTTCGAAAGTGTCGGATGATCCCCACCCGCTCCCGTCCGATCGAAAACCTGCAATCTCTTATCCTGCCGATGAACGACACTCGTGACGATATTTTCGAAGGCGTCAACGCCCAACTGACCCGAGCACGAACACGTGACCATCACCCCGTCCTTCTCCACCAACTGGGATGCCAGTTTGTTGAGATCATGGTATTTCGCGTAACCGATTTCGTCCTCTTTCCCGAACATGAACTTTGGCGGATCCACCATCACCACATCCCACTTGCGCCCGTTCTCGATCATCGTGCGCACCCAGGTAAAGGCATCCGCATGCGTCAGTTTCACCCGCGCATCGTTGAGATTCGCATTGCGCTTGGCCATCGCCACCGCTGCTTCATCCAGATCCACCGCAGTCACATCGTTTGCACCACCCAGCGCCGCAGAAACGGAAAAGCCTCCCGAGTAACAACAAAGATCCAGCACGCTTTTGCCCTCCACCAGACCTCGAAATTTCTTCCGGTTGTCGCGTTGGTCGCAGAAGAAACCCGTCTTGTGGCCTTGCGAGAAATCGATCTCATAACGCACCCCGTTTTCCACCACCTTCACCAGACGCACATTGTCGCTCTCTACCCCGCCGGCTCGAGGTATCCCCTCAATTTTCGCCAGATCCCCATCCACCTGCACCACCACCCGCTTGGTCCCGAAAACTTCGTGCATCAGCGGCAGCCATTTCTCTAACCGCATCCACGCAGCCAGCGCGGTGATTTCCACCGAAAGTATATCGCCGAACTTGTCCGCCACCATCCCCGGCAGGAAATCCGCATCCCCGTGCACGCAGCGGTAGCATTCCGTCTCGCCATCCAGCTTGAGCAGGTTTCTGCGCAGCTCCCCCGCGTTGCGGATCGCGTTTTCGAAAAACGTCTCGTCTAGATCGTCCTGAGAATGGTTCACCATGCGCAGCGGCATACGCGCCTTCGGATTCCACAGTCCCCAGCCAAACCTCGTTCCTTGTTTTCCGAAAACCTCCACAAGATCACCCGCCTTCGCGTCACGCGAAACTTCACCCACCATCTTCGGCCAGATCGAAGGGTGAAACGTCTGATACTTCAAATGAACCGTAGGCATCTGCTCATCCTCACCAGATCCCCGAAGGATTTGCAACCCGCTTCCCACACAACACCGCTATTCGCGCCGGACTCTACTCTTCCTCGGGCACCGGTGGCACGATCCTCGGCCTCGGCTGCCTGTCTGGAGCCGCTTTCACGCTCAGAGCATGATCCAAGGTCCGCCTCATCGCACAAACCGGCTTCCTCCATTCGCCCGGCACCGCCGATTGATCCGGACGCCCCCTCAGCACTCCTTCGAAAATAATTTCTCCCTTCTTACCAAGAATCTTCACCGCATCCCCTTCCTCCACCCGGGTCACTTCTGCACTACCATTCTCGTTGGTGAACTCCGCCTTCTTTTCCCCCAGGCTGACGATGCGCACCGCACCGTCCTCCCGCCTCATCACACTATCCACCAGCATCCGCCTGGCGCCATCCCCGTCACACGCCCTGCCCTCACCCAACGTCACTTCATAATCCGATGACTTCCCTTCGCGAAAAACTGAAATTATCACCTTCTCCCCCGGCCTAGCCAACCTCAGCAAAGTCGCCAACTGACCCTCGTTCACCAACATCTGCTCATTCATTTTCCAGAGCAGATCGTTCTTCCGCACCCCCGCCGCATCCGCCGGCCCGCCTTTGGTGAGCTCGGTCACTACAAAACCGATGCCCGGCGGGAGAAACGGAAGCTGGTTCGCCATCGCATCATCCGGTTTCGAAAGCCCGATGCCCAGCCATGCCTCACCAGAAGCCTCCTTCACCTCGGCCACGATCGAGGTCTCCTGCGCAGTTGCCAGACCACACAGAAGAAGCAGCAGACACACCCAATGGAAAATACTCCGCATGATCAGAAAGCGCTTACCGGCACAAGATACGTTTCCTCCCTCGGCGAACTCAGATCCACCACAATCCCCGTCTCCTCATCGCGCATCCGACTCTCCTCCACCACACGCACCCGCAGCTTGCGAACCGCCGATCCGCCCGCATCCACGTAGAGTCCTTCATCACTCACCTGCTCCACACGATCCGCTTCCTCTAAGAAAACCACCTCCGGCTCCACATCATCCAGCCCCACAGTTTCATCCGCGCCCCCCCCTTGCTTCGGCAAAGCCACAAACACGCTCAGCGCCACCGCCGCCGCGAGACCCAGCCCACCCAGCCATTTCGCCGCCATGCGGAAATTCAAAACACCCGCCGAGCCGCCGCCGCCAAGCTCGTCGAAACTCGTCTCGAGCTCAGCCTGCACACCTTCGCTCAGCGCCACCGGCATCAGCCGTTGAAGCGCCTCCTCCATCTCCCTGTGAATATCACGCTCCTGCATACCTGTCCTCCTTTACCTTTTTCATGCTCAGCGCCAGTTGCTCCAACGCATACCGATACCTCGATGCCGCCGTATTGGGCGATATCGCCAGCGTCTCCGAAATCTGCGCAAAAGTCAGTCCTCCCCAAGTTTTCATCACCACCACCTCGCGGAGTTTGTCACTCAGACTCTGCACCGCCTCGCGCAGCATGATCGCCTCCTCGTCCTCTTCCAGCACCGGATCCAGCCACACATCCTGGAAATCATTCAAGAAAACGATAGCCTCCTCACGCTTCCTCCGCCGCTTCTCAGAGCGATGCAACATCAGCCCGCCAAACCGTATCGTCGAGAACACCAACGGAAGATCCGGCGGCCCGCCTCCGCGGTTTTCCTCCTGCTGATAATGCCACATTTTGAGCACCGCCTCCTGCACCAGATCCTCCGCATCCTCCCGGGTCTTGCCCCAGCCACGCGCAAACAAAAGCAGCCGTGCGCCGTTCTCGGCCAGCCACTGTTTCCACGCCTTGGATAAATTCTGCATCGCTCTAGCCCTAGAATGCCCCGAAACCCTCAGGTTGTCGCTGGAAAAATCATTACCCCGCACTCCTCCATCTCCGTCCTTGCCGCCTCCGAAAAAACACTCCAGATTGCTCCCATCGCCGGGGTGGCGGAATTGGTAGACGCGCCTGACTTAGGATCAGGTGTCTTTTGATGTGCAGGTTCGAGTCCTGTCCCCGGTACCACTTTCTCCACACGATCATGATCAACGAACTCAAAATCCGCCTCACCGGCATCGGCCTTTCCGATGAAATGGCAACCAAAGCCATCGAAACTGTCGCGGAGTTCACCAAATCCAAGCTCCCGGAATCTCTCCACGGTCCGATCGATGACGTGATGGCAGGCAAAACCCCGGAATTAGGCAAACTCGGCAGCCTCCTCGGAGGCCTCGGCGGACTTTTCAAATAAGCCAGCCCGGCTAGATCTTCCGTCCTAAAAAGGATGGAGGCGGAGGTGGGAATCGAACCCACGAATGACGGTTTTGCAAACCATTGCCTTACCACTTGGCTACTCCGCCGTTACCGTGAACGGGAGGCGATTGATTACGCAGCTTCCCCCTAGGTGTCAATGCCCGGATTGTTGGAAAATGCCTTTTTACGCATTCTTCCACTAGCGGCAGCGCCTTTCCCGCATATCATCACGCGTGCCGAAAAAGTCTGAAAAGCCGAGCAAATCCCCCGTCATCGCCCTCCGCGGCTGCCGCCAACACAACCTCCAGGGCATCGATCTCGATATCCCCCTCGGGAAACTCACCGTCGTCACCGGCCCGTCCGGCTCCGGGAAATCCTCGCTCGCCTTCCACACACTTTACGCCGAGGGACAGCGCCGCTACGTCGAGACCTTCTCCCCCTACGTCCGCCAGTTCTTCGACCGCATGGACAAACCTCTCGTCGATTCCATCGAGGGCATCCCCCCGGCCATCGCCATCGAGCAGAAAAACCACGTCCGCACCACCCGTTCCACCGTCGGCACACTCACGGAAATCAACGACTACCTAAAACTCCTCTACGCCCGCCTCGCAAAAGGATACGACCCCAACACCGGCGAATCCATCCAACCCGACTCCCCGGAATCCGCCGCCACCTGGGCCACCGAAAACCTCTCCGGCGAAAACATCCTCGTTACCTTCCCCATCCCCGTCCCCGCCGACGCAAATCCCGAAGAACTCTTCCCTTTCCTCAACTCCCAAGGCTACCTCCGCATCCTCCTCAACGGCAAAACCCTCCGCACCGACGAAATCCCAACCACCCCCCCAAAATTCCCCCGCGCAATCCAAGTCATCCAGGATCGCTTAAAAGTCACCCCCGAAAACACCAGCCGCCTCCTCGAAGCCCTAGAAGCCGCCTTCCTCCTAGGAAAAGGCCACGCAACCATCTCTCTTCCTGAAAACTCCAAACTGAAAACTGAAAACTATAGGTCGTTCACGACCACCTGGACCAACCCGAAAACCGGCTTCACCCTCCGCGCGCCCACTCCCGCCCTATTCTCTTTCAACTCCCCACTCGGAGCCTGCCCGAAATGCCGGGGCTTCGGCCGCGTCATCGGCATCGATCTCGATAAAACCGTCCCCGACGAAACCCTCTCCCTCAAGCAGGGTGCCATCAAACCCTTTCAAGGCGAGCGCGGCGAAGAGTGCCAGCGCGACCTCCTCCGCAACTGCAAGGAACGTCGCATTGACCTCAACACCCCATGGGAAGATCTAGACGAAGACACCCGCGAATGGATCTACTACGGCGACCGTAGAACCACCTCCCCCGAAGACCTCGAAGAACTCTGGCAATCCGGCGGCTGGTATGGAGTCAAAGGCTTCTTCGACTGGCTCGAAACCAAAGCCTACAAGATGCACGTCCGCGTCTTCCTCTCCCGCTACCGATCCTACACCACCTGCGACTCCTGCCGTGGAAAACGCCTCCAACCCGAGTCCCTTTGCTTCAAAATCAAAGACAAAACCCTCCCCGACCTCTGGCAACTCCCCATCGCAGAGCTTCTCCCATTCTTCCAAGATCAACAGACAACAATCAACAATCATCAATCATCAATCTCTTCCGATAGCACACTGAATCTCATCTTAACTGAAATCCACTCCCGACTCCATTACCTCGACCAAGTCGGCCTCAGCTACCTCACCCTCGACCGCCCCACCCGCACCCTCTCCGGCGGCGAAATCGAACGCGTCAACCTCACCACCTGTCTCGGAGCCTCCCTCACCGGCACCCTCTTCGTGCTCGACGAGCCCACCGTCGGCCTCCACCCCCGCGACATCGACCGCCTCGTCGGCGTCATGCACGGTCTCCGCGACAAAGGAAACACCCTAGTCGTCGTCGAGCACGAGCAAACGGTCATGCAAGCCGCCGACAACCTCGTCGATATCGGTCCCGGCGCCGGCCAACACGGCGGCACCATCATCTTCCACGGCGATGCAAAAGACTCTTCACTGAAATCTAAAAACTCCAAACTAGCAAACTCTCAAGGCACTTTGCCATGGCTCACCGGAGAAAAATCCATCGCCGTCCCCAAAACCCGCCGCAAACCCGGAAAACAGAAAATCCAGATCAAAGGCGCCTCCCGCCACAACATCCGCAAGCTCGATGCGGACATCCCCCTCGGCCTTTTCGTCTGCCTCACCGGGGTATCCGGCTCCGGGAAATCCACCTTCGCCCACGAGATCCTTTACCTCAACGCCGCGAAAAAACTCGGCATTGAGACCAACGAAGATCCCGCGCCGATCAAAGAAATCCTAGGCACCGAGCATCTCGACGGCATCGAACTCATCGACCAAACCGCCGTAGCCCGCACCCCGCGCTCCACCCCCGCCGTTTACCTCGGCGCCTTCGATCCAATCCGCCAACTCTTCGCCAACACTCCGGACGCCAAAGCCCGCGACCTCAAGACCGGCTTCTTCTCCTTCAACTCCGGCGAAGGACGCTGCGACCGCTGCGCAGGAAACGGCTTCGAGAAAGTCGAAATGCAGTTCCTCTCCGACATCTACGTCACCTGCCCCGACTGCGAAGGCAAACGCTACAAACCTTCCACCTTGGAATTCCTCTACCGTGGAAAATCCATCCACGGCATCCTCGACTCCACCGTCACCGAAGCCATCGAGTTCTACGAAGACAAAAAAGGAATCCCCCCGTCCCACGCAAAACGCCACGACCAAATCATCAAAATCCTCACCCCTCTCGTCCAAGTCGGCCTAGGTTACCTCAAGCTGGGCCAAGCCCTCAACACCCTCTCCGGCGGCGAATCCCAACGCCTCAAACTCTGCCAATTGTTAGCATCCAGTCTTCCTGAAAACTCAAAACTGAAAACTAGCAAACTGCTCATCTTGGATGAGCCCACCACCGGACTCCATTTCTCCGACATCGAGAACCTGTTGGCGGTCTTCCAACAACTCGTCGATTCCGGTCACTCCCTCCTCGTCATCGAGCACAACCTCGACGTCATCAAATCCGCCGACTGGATCCTCGATCTCGGCCCCGAAGCCGGCAAACACGGCGGCCAACTCGTAGCCGAAGGCCCACCCGAGAAAATCGCCAAAGCCAAAACTCCAACAGCCAAATACGTAGCGGAGGCATTAGGTAAAGGAACGCGGACTTCAGTCCGCAGCGATCAACAATCCACAATCATCCATCCACAATCATCAATCTCTTTGCGCGGCGCCCGCCACCACAACCTCAAAAACATCTCCGTCGACATCCCCCGCGACCAATTGGTGGTCATCTCCGGCCTTTCCGGTTCCGGAAAATCAACATTGGCCTTCGACATCCTCTTCGCCGAAGGCCAGCGCCGATTCCTCGACTCCATGTCTGCCTACGCCCGGCAGTTCGCCGAGCAACTCGAGAAGCCAGAAATCGACCAACTCCAAGGCCTCCCCCCCACCGTCGCCATCGAGCAACGCGTCTCCCAGGGCGGCGGAAAATCCACCGTCGCCACCGTCACCGAGCTCTGGAACTTCATCCGCCTGCTCTACTCCAAGCTCGGCACCCTCTACTGCCCCGACTGCCAAGTCCCCGTAGAAAAGCAATCCATCGCCGCCATCGAAAAAACCATCCAGGCAGAGCTCAAAAAAGGCCCCATCAAAATCCTAGCCCCCCTCATCCGAGGAAAAAAAGGCTACCACACCGAAATCGCCGCCTGGGCAGTCAAACAAGGATTTACGACACTCCTAGTAGACAAACAGTTCAAACAAGCAGAAACCTTCACCCGCCTCGAACGCTTCGTAGAACACGACATTGATGTGGAGGTTGCTAGTTTTCAGTGTTCAGTTGGAAGCAAGAGCCGTAGCACAAAGTCTTCCCTGAAAACTGAAAACTTGGACCTAGCAACCTCGCTCGCCAGAGCGTTAGACATCGGCAAAGGCCTGATCAAACTCTTCACCGCCGACAAAAAGTTCATCTTATTGTCCACCGACAGCTCCTGCCCGAGTTGCAACCGCTCTTTCGAAGAACTCGACCCCCGAGTCTTTTCCTTCAACTCCCCCCACGGCTGGTGCCGCGAATGCCGTGGCCACGGAAAAGTCCCGAAGCGCCGCCGCGCGCTCGACACGTCCCGATTCGATTCCGTGCTCGAAGCCGAAATGGACGCCGACCGCTCCATCGACCGCATGGACACCGAGGAACTCATCGAATGCCTCGCCTGCGAAGGTTCCCGCATCAACCCGGTCGGCTCATCCGTCCGCCTCAAAGACACCTCCATCGCCGCCCTATCCTTCCTCTCCATCAACGAAGCCTCCACCCATTTCGAGAAACTAAATTTCAAAGACCAGCGCGAAAAACTCATCTCCCGAGACATCATCCCGGAGATCACCCAACGCCTCTCCTTCCTCCAGGAAGTCGGCCTCGGTTACCTCCACCTCAATCGCTCCGGCAACACGCTTTCCGGCGGCGAATCCCAACGCATCCGCCTAGCCGCACAACTCGGTTCCAACCTCCGGGGCGTCCTCTACGTACTCGACGAGCCCACCATCGGCCTCCACCCCCGCGACAACGCCGCCCTCCTCAAAACCCTCACCGCCCTCCGCGACCAAGGCAACTCCCTCATCATCGTAGAACACGACGAGGACACGATTGCGGCTGCGGATCATCTCATCGACCTAGGCCCAGGAGCAGGCCGCCTCGGTGGTGAAATCGTTTACGAAGGAAAGCCGCCGCAAGTGCCAAGTGAGAAGTGCCAAGTGAGAAGTGGAAAAAAGCACAATACCAAGACTTCACTTCTCACTTCTCACTCGGCACTCGCCACTTCTCCAACCTACCGCGCCCTCGCCAACCCAATCCACCACCCCATCCGAGGACAGCGCCGAAAAATAGGAAAGACCCACCCCCACCTCATTATCAAAGGCTGCACGGCAAATAACCTGCAAAACATCGACGTATCCATCCCCCTCGCCCGCCTCACCGTTCTCACAGGCATTTCCGGCTCTGGGAAATCCACGCTCATGCACCAAGCCATTTCCCCCGCCGCGAAAGTCGGAGGAAAACAGAAAGTTGCCGGAGCCAAAAAATACAAATCCACCTCTGGCGGGACCAACATCAAATCCGTTTATGAGATCGACCAATCTCCTATCGGGAAAACCTCCCGCTCTTGCCCCGCTACTTATGTAAAAGTATTCGATCACATACGCGCCCTTTTCGCCCAGCTGCCCGAGGCACGCATGCGCGGGTTCGACGCCTCCCGATTCTCCTTCAACACCGAAGGCGGACGCTGCCCCGATTGCAAAGGAAACGGCCGCGTGAAGCTCGAAATGGATTTCCTCCCCTCCACCTGGGTTCACTGTGAGGAATGTAACGGCATGCGCTATAACCCCGCCACCCTGGAGGTGAATTTCCGTGAGAAAAACATCGGCCAAGTCCTCGCCATGACCATCGACGAAGCCTCCGCTTTCTTCGAGTCCCAGCCCCGCATCTCCGCCCCCCTGAAACTCATGGCCGATACCGGCCTAGGCTATCTCCAGCTCGGCCAAGCCTCCCCCACCCTCTCCGGCGGCGAAGCCCAACGCATCAAGCTCGTCTCCGAGCTCATCAAAGGCCGCGGTATGAAAGCCACCCTCAACAACGCCCAACTCAAAGCTAGAAACCTCTATCTCATCGAAGAACCCACCGTCGGCCTCCACCTAGAGGATGTGAAACGCCTCATCGACATCCTCCACCGTCTCGCCAACGAAGGCCACACCGTCGTCGTCATCGAGCACCACATGGCCGTCGCCGCCGAAGCCGACTGGATCCTCGACATCGGCCCCGAAGCCGGAGAAAACGGCGGCAAAATCGTCTCCCAAGGCACCCCCGAGAAAGTCGCAAAATCCAAGACCTCCCGCACTGCACCGTTTCTCAAAGCCGCGCTAGATCAGGCATCTTAATGAAATCGTCGATCGCGGATCGAAAAGTTCTCTCTGGCGATATCATCGTTTTTATCATTAACTTTAGGGATGAAGCTTACGTCCCTCGGTTTGATTCTTGTAATCACAATGCTTTGTCTTCACTCGGCACACGCAGAGCTTGCCGCTTTGAAAAGAGAACCTTGGGAGGGACATTTCATTGGCATTGAAGAACGAAAATTTCAGTTCGGCTTCCTCACCAATGGTGAGGCGGAGCTAAATCCTGTGGACTCACGGGGTAATAAAATCAGCAAGACGAACCCCATCGAAATCGAATTCAAGATTCTCGAAACTGCACCGGATGGGACCGTCGTGAGCAAACAAATCAAGGAGGAGTCGCTCACCAGCACCACCGAAGCCACCAAAAACCCTTCCGATCCGGTCACAATAACCGGGAAAACCACAGGCGACGCGTCCTTCCAAATCACCATCACTCCGGGCAGTAAAACCATTTCCCTGACTGGAGCAGTCACCGACCCCGGAACGTTAAAGAACCCGCTTACTTTTGTGATCAGCGCGAAATTCACGCCATATAATTATCAGAGCTCAACTGATGAAGATTCGCTCAAGGCCTTTGAGAAAAAAATCAAACGTGAGGATCTTAATCTTGAGCTTCTTTCCGGAGAAACCAAATCCATCCCTTTTACCGAGAGATTGGATCTCGGTGAAGAATTCCCGGAGGGGTTCAAACACATCCAGCTGGAAACCCATGCCTACGGCGAAACCGAATTCTCCCTTCAAGCAACCGGGACGTCAAAGATCGTCTCCGACGGGGACCGCAGGGACTATCTCTGGAACTCCTTCACCCTTCATTGGGTTCCAGATCCCAACGCCACCCCCGAAAGCCAGCAGTTCATCATCACAGGCGGATGACCCTATCTCAGCGATGAACCAAAAGACTCCAAAGAAGAAATCGCAACCTTTTTGGAGCACCGTCATCTCGGCACTAATCGTCGGCCTGATCTTCTCGCTCGGAACCACCGCTGGATGGTCGGCCCTCGTGAGGTGGCTACCTACGGAAGAGGTCGCCGTCCGCATCACCGGGACCGAGAGCCGCTCATCTATCAGAGTCCGCCCCGCCGGAGGATCGATGAGCTACTGGATCGAAGTGACCGATGAAAACGGTTTTAGCCAGAACATCAGCTGCGTCCGCGAAACCTATGCCGCCCTCACCCCGGTCGGTATCTCCGGGGGACCTCAAACTCATCCGTAACCCGTTGATCAAAACCCCGGTAGCCTTCCTGCGCATTCCGCCAGCCTGCTGAAAATCGATCCGGAATCCGCTCTCGGAAAAGTCCTTGCCGCCGGCTCGGACAAAAACCCACCCGCGGCTCCCGAGCGACTGGAACTCCTCAGATACCCCTCCGCCTTTCTGGTCATCGGCTTGGTTTTCATGGCCGGCGCAATCTGGATTTTGATGAGATTCCTGAAAATCACCGAGAACCGCACGGCAGCTATCATCGCCAATCTCAGCGTCATGATCGCAGGCACGGCATTTGGTATTTGCTGGAGCAGCGGGCTGCTCTGAGCTGGAACGCGGGATTCCCCGGATTTCTTGGCCGTTTCTTTTCCCGGTTTCCTGCTTTCCTCATTCCGGCATTCCCGGCTTCCATCCCGCCCCCGCCATCCCTAGAACCCCCGCATGCAGCTATTCGATACCCTCTCCCGCGAGCGCAAGGAGCTCCGTCCATCCGACGGCAAAACCTTCCGTTTTTACTGCTGCGGCCCCACCGTCTATGGTCCCGCGCATATCGGAAACTTCCGCACCTTCGTGCTGCAGGACGTCTTCCGCCGCACCCTCGAAACCGGCGGCACCCCCACCCTCCATGTCCGCAACCTCACCGATGTGGACGACAAAACCATCCGCGATTCCCAAGCGGCCGGACAGACACTGAAAGCTTTTACCGACAAGTGGCGCGACAAATTCCACACCGATTGCAAAGCGCTCGCCTGCCTTCCTCCGCACATCGAGCCATCCGCTGTGGAGCACATCCCGCAGCAGGTCGCGATGATCGAAAAGCTCATCGAAAAAGACAACGCCTACGCCTCGGAAGACGGCTCGGTCTATTTCCGCATCTCCTCATTCCCCGGCTACGGCAAACTCTCCCGCCTCGACGAACGCGAGCTGGATCTCGGTAAAACCCAAGCCACCCGCGGCAACTCCGCCGACGAATACGAAAAGGACAGCATCTCGGATTTCGTGCTCTGGAAAGCGCGCCGCGAAGATGATGGCGAAAATTTCTGGCCATCCCCGTGGGGTGAAGGCCGCCCCGGCTGGCACCTCGAGTGCTCCGCCATGATCGAGGAATACCTCGGCAACTCCTTCGACCTCCATTCCGGCGGAGAAGACCTAGTATTCCCCCATCACGAAAACGAGATCGCCCAGAGCCAATGCGCTTGCGGGGGAAACTTCGCGGAGCATTGGTTCCACCCCACCCACCTGCTGGTCGATGGCGGGAAAATGTCCAAATCCAAGGGCAACCTCTACACCCTTGCCGACCTCGCGGAGAAAGGTTTCACCGCCATGGAAGTCCGCTACGTCCTCATCGGCGCGCACTACCGCAAGCAGCTCAACTTCACCCTCGACTCCCTCGCCGGTGCCAAGGAAGCACTTTCGAAACTCGCCAAATCAGCGGCCAAGCTCGCCGAAAACATGGGTGGAGAAACCGGGCTGCCCTCCGCGGATTTCGGCCCCTTCCAGCCTGCATGGGACGCGCTCAACGACGACCTCAACACCCCGGGCGCACTCGGCGGGATCTTCACCGGCCTGCGCGAAGCCTCGAAGCTCACCGGCAAGGAAGCAGCAGCCGCCCTCGCCGGCCTCAACCGCATCCTCAGAGCCCTCGGCATCACCCTCCCGGACATTTCCACGGAAACTACCGACATCCCTGCCGAAATCCAAACCCTTGCCGAAACCCGCTGGGCCGCACGCTCAGCAAAAGATTGGGCCACCTCCGACAAACTCCGCGACGAACTCGCCGATAAAGGCTGGGCAGTCAAAGATGGCAAGGACAGCTACGAACTCACGAAAATCTGAACCCGAAGACGAAGCCCCCAATTTCTTCCTTAGGATTTAGCATTTAAGATTTAGAATCTCAGCGCATGCGTTTCTCTGTCCTCGGCTCTGGCTCTGCCGGAAACTCCACCATCCTCGAATGCGGCTCCACCCGCATCCTCATCGATGCCGGACTCTCCGCGAAACAACTCTGCCTGCGCCTCGACTCCCTCGGCATCGACCCCGCATCCCTCTCCGGCATCCTCCTCACCCACGAGCACGGCGACCACACACGCGGCCTAAAAAATTTCCTCAAAAAGCATCCCACCCCGATCTACACCACCGGAGAGACTGCCCACGTCGTCCGCGAGCAAGCCATCGGGGAAGTGACATGGAAAACCTTCGAGGCAGGTCAGGATTTCACGATCGAAAACCTCTCCGTGCGCAGCTTCTCGATCCAGCACGATGCAGTCGATCCGGTCGGCTTTGTGGTCGAGAGCGGCGGCCTGCGTTTCGGCCTCCTCTCCGATGCCGGATACGTCACCTCCAGCGTCACCCATCACCTGCGCAGCCTTTCCGCCCTCTTCGTCGAGGCGAATTATGACGAGGAACTGCTAGAACTCGACACCAAGCGCCCGTGGTCGATCAAGCAACGCATTTCCTCGCGCCACGGCCACCTTTCCAACGTCCAGGTCGAAGCCTTGCTGCGCGACATCGCTCACCCTAACCTCATGCAGGTCGTCTTCGGCCACCTCAGCTCCGACTGCAACTGCCCGGACCGCGTCACCCACCGCTTCGCCAACTGCCTTGCCGAGCTAGGTCACACCCACATCGCCCTTCACTGCGCCACCCAGAAAGAGGTCACACCGTGGTTTGAAATTTCCGAGCCGTTCCAGCTCGTGTGAATTTTCACACTCAGCCTCAATAAACCGGAAAAGCCATACCCCAAAAAATTCCCCTTGCACCCCCTAGACGACTGGTCTATTCCTCCCGGCGTCATGTCTGAGCCACACACCAAAGAGCGCATTCTCGATGCCGCCGAGGCCCTGATGTGGGAAAAGAGTTTCCACTCGGTAGGCCTCAACGAGATTCTGAAAGCCGTCGGCGTCCCCAAAGGATCGTTCTACCATTACTTCGAATCGAAGGAGCACTTCGGAGTGGAGCTCCTGAAGCACTACATCGCGGAGGCGACCGAAGGAAAAACGCAGGCGCTTCTGACCGCTGAAATCGAGGCAGATCCCATCGAACGGCTCCTGCTCTACCTCGCCACGACGGTCACCACTTTCCAGGAAAACGGCGGCAAGTGCCCCTGCCTTGTGCTGAAACTCGCCTCGGAGGTCACTTCTCTCAGCGAGGCGATGCGCGAAGTACTTGCCGAGGGCATGCCCGTCTGGATGGGGATACTCGAGGGAGTTTTCGATGAAGCGAAAACCTCCGGCAAAATCCCCGCTTCCGTGGATTCCGCAGCTGAAGCTGCGCTGGTTCGCGACCTTTGGGCGGGAGCTATCCAGCGTTCCACCATTTCCCAATCACCCGAGCCGATGCAAGTCGCCCTCGATTTCCTCCGCAAACATTTCGCGAGTCTGGAAAACTGCCCAGATACCGCAAACACCGCCTCCCGCTGATTTCAGCCACAACCCTTTCCCGTATTTTGAAAGCACATCTCCCCATCGCCGCCACCGCCGGCCTCATCCTCTCACTGACCTCCTGCAAACTCGTCGGCCCCGACCATTCGGTGCCTGGCAGTGAAGGCGCTGGATCCTTCAAAGGCTCTTCGGGCGCCTATTCCTCCCGCATGGACAAGCGCTGGTGGAGGGCCTTCGGCGACTCCCAGCTGAACTCCCTGATGTCCGATCTGGAGAAAGGAAACTTCGACCTCCGCGCTGCAGAAGCTCGCCGCAACCAAGCCTACGCCGCTCTCGGAATCGACCGCTCACAACTCGCTCCCGAGGTCCTCAGCAGCGCCTCCGCTTCCAGAAACCGAAGCTCTGAAAACGGCTTATCTGCCGGCTTCGGCCCCACCTATTACAACAATTACAGCGTTGCCATGTCGCTCGGCTACGAGATCGATCTATGGGGACGTGTGCGCCGTATTGTCGAGGCAGGCACCGCCGGAGCAGAGGCGGCGGAGATTTCCGTCGATCAGGTAAAACTCTCACTTCAGGCACAGCTCGCCCGCAGTTACTTCGCCATGCGTTTCCTCGATAGCGAAGCAGCGGTGCTCGCACGGGCGCTGGAGACCCGCAAGGAAACTCTGGAGCTCTCCACGGAGCGCTTTGAAGGAGGAAAAACCAGCGAACTCGATGTCGCCAGGGCAGAGGCAGAACTCGCTTCTACCCGTGCACAACTCGTCGCCCTCGAGGCACCGCGCGCGTCGCTTGAAAATGCGATCGCGGTCCTCGCCGGGAAGAACGCCGCGAATTTCTCGATCTCCCCGAAATCCATCGACGGTAGCCCACCAAGCATCTCATCAGGTTCGCCCGCGCAACTCCTCGGGCGCCGCCCGGATGTGTTCGTGGCAGAGCGCAAACTGGCCGCCACCGCGGCACGCATCGGCATCGCAGAAGCAGAATTTTATCCCACCGTATCGCTTATCGGTTCGGGCGGATTTTCATCCATCAACACCTCGAATTTCCTGAAATTCTCCAGCAGCGAATTCGCCATCGGCCCACAGGTCGACCTCCCAATCTTCCAAGGGCTCCGCCGCAAGGCCGATCTGGAGCTGGCGAAATCTCAGCATGAAGAAGCGCTCGCGAACTACCAGCAGACGGTGCTGACCGCCTTCGCCGATGTGGAAAATGCCCTCGCCGCGCGCCGGTCCGCGAACAAGGAAATCTCCGCCCAAAGCGACAGCGTGGCGGCCTCGCGAAAATCCTTCGACCTCTCAAACGCGCGTTACAAGGAAGGCATCTCTAGCTCGCTGGAAGTCATCGATAGCCAGCGCGAACTCCTCAATGCTCAACGTGCCGAAGTCCAAGCACGCGGCCGCGCTTTCGAAGCCACGGTCCTGCTCATGCAGGCGCTCGGCGGCGGTTTTTCCAAATAATCCGCCCCCTTCCCACCTCCATTTCGAATTTAATTTTTAACGTTTCCAATTTCATGAAATACCTTTTCCCATTGGCCATCCTCGCCCTCGCTGGTTGCAAATCCGACAAGCAAGCCGGCGGTCCGCCACCCGCCATGCCCGTCCAAGCGGCTCACCCCGAGTTAAAAACCATCGCTCTCACCGAGACCTACACCGGCCGTTTCTCTCCCATCGAGGAGGTCGATCTCCAGGCACGTGTCAGCGGTTATCTGGAAGCCGTGCATTTCACCGAAGGTCAGAAAATCGAGAAAGGCGACCTGATGTTCAGCATCGATCCACGCGTTTTCGATGCCGCTCTCGCCCGCGCCGAAGCCATGCAGGAACAGGCCAGTGCCCGCCTTTCGCTCGCGGAAAGCAACTTTGCCACCTCGGAGAAACTCGTAAAACAAAGCGCGGTCTCGCAGGAGGAGTTCAATACACGGAAGAGCGAACTAGCTCAGGCCACCGCCGATCTCTCCGCAGCCAAAGCCGCACTCCGCGCCGCAAAACTCGACCGTGAGTTCGCCGACATCCACGCACCCATTTCCGGCATCGCCGGGCGATTCAATGTCACCGTCGGTAATTTCATCAGCGGCGGCAGCGCGGGTGCAACCCTGCTCACCACCATCGTCCCTCACAATCCGATCTACTGCAACTTCGAGGTCGATGAGCGCCGCGTCCTGCAGTTCACCCGCCTCTTCCTCGACGGCCAGACTGGCGGACGCGATGGCAAACAAGCAGAGGTGGAGATTGCCGTCTCGGATCGCGATGAGTTCGAATTCAAAGGCATCATCAATTTCGCAGAAAACCAACTCGACCGCGACACGGCGACCCTCCAGCTCCGTGCCTTGGTGGAGAACGAAAACGAATTCCTCACCCCCGGCCTCTTCGCCCGCGTGCGTGTGCCGATCGGTGAGCCAGAAGAACGCCTGCTCGTCCGCGACGCCTCACTCGGCTTCGATCAGGACAAACGGTTTGCTTGGATCGTCAAAGGCGATTCCGTCGAGCGCCGCTACGTCGAGACCGGCCCGCTGGAAGGAACCATGCGCATCGTCACCGGAGGACTGACCGCGGACGAACAGGTCGTCGTATCCGGCATCCAGATGCTCCGCCCCGGTGCGGTGATCCAGCCACAGGTCGTGGCAATGACTCCGGAGCAGTAATCCACATCCGCGTCCATTTGCTTCATTATAATAGAACTCGTCAGCACGGCCATCTCCGCGGCGCTTCGACTGTGGTTCCACCTTCACTTTCGCCATGAAAAATTTCTCCTTCTTCTTCATCGACCGCCCGCGTTTCGCGACGGTCGTATCGCTCCTGATCGTCATCATCGGGGCGATCGCGTATTTCACGTTGCCGGTCGCGCAATTCCCCGAGGTCGCACCTCCTACGGTGGTAGTAACAACTGCCTATCCCGGTGCGACTCCCGATACCATCGCAAAAACCATCGCCGCGCCTATCGAGCAGGAGGTCAACGGTGTGGAGGACATGCTCTACATGACCTCGCAGAGCACCGCCGATGGCGCCTACTCGCTGACGGTGACCTTCGCCCTCGGCACCGATCTCGATAAAGCCCAGGTGCTCGTCCAGAACCGCGTGGCACTAGCGGAAAGCCGCCTTCCGGAATCCGTGCGCCGCATCGGTGTCACCGTCCAGAAAGCCTCACCCGACCTGCTGCTGGTGGTGCAGATGTTCTCCAAGGACGGCACTTTCGACATGGGCTACATCTCGAACTACGCCCTGCTCCAGGTGCGCGAACGCCTGCGCCGCATCGATGGCGTCGGTGAGGTGCGCCTGTTCGGTGGGCGCGAGTATTCCATGCGTGTCTGGATGAATCCTGAGCGCATGGATTTCTACAAACTCACCGCCGGAGAAGTCCTCGCCGCGCTGCGCGCGCAGAACGTCCAAGTCGCGGCCGGAACCATCGGCCAGCAACCGCTCGACAAGGAAGTGCCTTTCCAGGTGAACGTCACCGCGCTCGGGCGGCTCTCGGAGAAAAGCCAGTTCGAGAAAGTCGTCGTGAAAACCGGAGAAGACGGGCGCATTGTGCGGCTTAAAGATGTGGCCCGCGTGGAACTCGGATCGCTCGACTACAACGTCAATGCCTACCTCGGCGACACCCGGACCCTCGCCCTCCCGATCTTCCAACGCCCCGGTTCCAACGCCCTTGAGATCTCCGCGGCGATCCGTGAGGCGATGGACGAGATGGAAGCCGATTTCCCCGAAGGACTCGACTACGACATCGTTTACGACCCCACCCAGTTCATCGACAAATCTATCGAGGCGGTGATCCACACCCTGTTTGAAGCGGTGCTGCTGGTAGTACTGGTGATGATCATTTTCCTCCAGTCCTGGCGCGCCGCGCTGATCCCCGTGCTGGCCATCCCGGTCTCCCTCATCGGCACCTTCGCCGTGATGCAGGGCTTCGGTTTCTCCATCAACAACCTCACCCTCTTCGGGCTGGTGCTGGCCATCGGCATCGTCGTCGATGACGCCATCGTGGTGGTGGAAAACATCGAACGGAACCTGGAGAAAGGGCTCAAACCGCGCGAAGCCGCCCGCCAATCGATGGCAGAAGTCAGCGGAGCGATCTTCGCCACCTCCCTGGTGCTGTTGGCCGTATTTGTGCCGACCGCATTCCTCTCCGGCATCTCCGGGCAGTTCTACAAACAGTTCGCGCTCACGATCGCGGCCTCGACCATGATTTCCGCGCTGGTCTCGCTGACACTCAGCCCGGCGCTCGGCGTGCTTTTGCTGCGCCAGAAACACGACAAGCCGGACGTCCTCAGCCGCATCCTGAATTTCCTATTCGGATGGTTCTTCAATATTTTCAACCGCCTGTTCGACCGCAGCAACCGCATCTACACCTCGATCGTCCGCCGCTCGGTGCGGATGGCGGTCGTGATGGCCATCCTTTACCTCATCTTGCTCGGTGTCTCCGGCCTCGGTTTCAAATCCGTGCCCGGTGGCTTCATCCCCGCACAGGATCAGGGCTACTCCATCGTCGCGGTGCAGCTTCCGACCGGTGCCTCGCTGGACCGCAGCGACAAGATCGTGCGCGACATCATCGGCAATGTCTCGAAGATCGATGGCATCAAGAACACCGTCGCCTTCGCCGGCTTCAGCGGAGCGACCTTCTCGAACTCCACCAACTCCATGGTGATCTTCACCGTGCTCGACCCCTTCGAGGAACGCGCTTCCGCCACCGAAATCAACGAGCTGATCACGGCGGAACTGCGCAAGGTGGATGCCTTCGGCATCGTGATCCCGCCTCCCACGGTGCGCGGCCTCGGCAACGGGGGCGGCTTCAAGATGGAGATCCAGGATCGTGCCGGGCTCGGCTACGCGGCCTTGGAGCAGGCGACATGGGGGCTGGCTTTCGCCGCCTCTGCGGAAAACGAAATCTCCCAGGCATTCACCCCATTCACCTCTTCCGGCCCGCAATATTACGCGGACATCGACCGTGAAAAAGCACTCATGCTCGGGGTGCCTTTGGAAAACCTTTTCCAGACCCTTGAGGTCTACCTCGGCTCCTCCTTCGTCAACGAGCTCAACCTCTACGGCCGCACCTACCGGGTGACCGCCCAGGCAGACGCGCCGTTCCGCGACGACCTGAGCGACATCGCCAACCTCAAGACACGCAACAACTCAGGCGGCATGGTTCCGCTCGGCTCGTTGATCGAGATGCGCCAGTCCACCGGCCCCGACCGGGTCGTCCGTCACAACCTCTACCCATCCGCAGAACTCATCGGCACCCCCACTCCGGGTGTCAGTTCCGGGGAAGCGATTGCCAAGATGGAAGAGCTTGCGGCCAAAGTGCTGCCTCCGGGCATCAGCTTCGAGTGGATCGACCTCGCCTATCAGGAAACCACCGCCTCCACCTCTGCGGTCATGGTTTTCCTCATCGCCATCCTCTTCGTCTTCCTGCTACTAAGCGCGCAGTATGAAAGCTGGGGCTTGCCGCTTGCCGTGGTGCTCACCGTCCCACTCTGCCTGGCCGGAGCCATCTGGGGGATCTATCTGCGGGGCATGGACAACAACATCCTCACCCAGATCGGCCTGGTCGTACTCGTCGCGCTCGCTTCGAAGAACGCCATCCTCATCGTCGAGTTTGCCAAGCAACTCGAAGAGGAAGGCAAAGACCGCTTCGAGGCCGCCGTCGAGGCCGCATCCCTGCGTCTGCGCCCCATCATCATGACCTCGCTGGCCTTCATCCTCGGGGTTGTCCCGCTGGTCATCGCCACCGGACCCGGCGCGGAAATGAGGCAAGCGCTGGGCACCGTGGTGTTCTTTGGCATGATCGCCGTCACTCTCTTCGGTGTGATGTTCGCCCCGCTGTTTTACGTGCTAGTGCGCAAATGGGCGAAGAAGGAAGCGGCCTAATCAGCCGCGCTTCATGCTCACCTGACTGGGAAATACACCGAAGTCTCGATCGATTTCTCATCGGTCACCACGGACGGATCCGAGTGATAGATTTCAAACGGAGGCACAGTTTTGCTCTGTTTAAAAACACCAGAACGCCCATACATCATACCCGCTGCCCAGGCATTGCCGAGGTGGCGGTAGGGTCCGGTGTGTTTCACCACATATGCGGTGCAGTCTGGAACCTCGCCTTTCATAAATCCGTCCGGCAATGACTCAGGAACATCGGAGAACGGGAAAGCCATCGTGTAGGCCAGCTCCCCCTTCGCCGGGTCCCACTTGTCATAGATCGTAAATGGCGCGCCCGCAGGTTGCACTCCCGCCGTCTCGATCCATTGCCCGAGGCGCTTCATGTCCGCCTCCATGAGCTTGCCGATTTCCGTGATCGAGCCGTCGTTTTTCAAACCCACATAGCGGAAGCCCGCCACCGGTTCTTCACCTTGAAAATCTAACACGGAAGGCACTTCCCCGGTCTCTGCGAGATCTTTGAGCATTTTCAGCCCGCGCTCATAATCCATCCCGATCATCGCCTTCATCATCGACTTCATGAAAAACATGAAAAACGGCAACGAGCCCTCCATGATCCATGAAACCCGGGTGCCTCCGGGAGTTTCCGTAAACGTAAACTTGGTGCAGCAGGTCGATTTCCACGGCTTCAGGAAGGTCAGCCGGCACTCCATGGATTTGTCCGGCACTACCGCGGTCAGTTCCATCATGCCGCTCCCGATGACCTTGCCTTCCCAAGAATAACCCTCCGGATTCGAGCGATAATCCAGTTTTGCCTCGGGCTCCGCGATTAACCACGGAGACCACGACTTCCACTTGCGGAAATCCCGCACCAGCGGAAAGACCGTTTCAGGCGGGGCTTCGATGAGGATGGATTTTTCAACCGTGAATGCAGGCATGGTTCGATGATTGGGTTACTTGAACCTTCTCATGCCAGCCGCTCACAGAGCAATGCGCAAAACGGCCGGATCAGTAGCTGATCCGGACTGGAGTCCCGATCTTCACCTGCTCGAAAAGCTTCGGCACAAATTCTTTGGGCATGCGAATGCAGCCATGCGATGCAGGTGCACCCGGCCGCGGGATATTCCCCACATGCATGCCGATGCCGTAGCTCGTCAGACGCATCCAGTAGGGCATCGGAGCCGGCTTGTAGACCGCACCGGGAGGCACGTAATCGCCGGGTGAAGCGTCATCATCGATCACTTCACCGAACTCGTTTTCGATCCAGCCGTAGCGGTTCGAATATTTGTCCACGATCTTCTCACTAATGTGGTAGGTGCCAGCAGGTGTGCCGCGCCCTTCCACACCGGTCGCCACGAAGGCCCAGCCGACTTCCCTGCCACCGCGCTTCACTGTGGCGATCTGCTCGCCAAGATCGATCGAAACGGAAATTTCGCCCGGTCCGCCCGTGTCATGCCACTGATACATGATGCGATCAGCCTTTTGCGGTTCAGGGGATTTCACCACACCGCAGGAAGAAAACATGAGCGCCACTGCAGTTGAGGGCACAAGGAAGCGTAGGGAGGAAAAATTCGGCATCATCTGAACTGGAAAACGTCTGATGCCCAAATGTCCCTTGTAAACCCGTTTTGGCAACACAAACCGCAGCAACAGATCCCAGAAAACCCATCATTTCATTGGAATTTTCCCGCGTCCCTGTAACAAATCCCGATTATCATCCGTTTATTTCCTCACATGATCCGATCTTGTTTCGCCTCAATCCTCTTCTGTTTATCTCTCAGCGGCGCGCTGCGCGCCCAAGACGGCGGGCAACTTTACGGTCTTTATTGCGCCGCGTGCCACGGAGCCGAGGGTGAAGGCGCCACGGGTGGGGCCTTTCCACCGCTTGCAGAAAGCCCATGGGTGGAGGGAGATCCGGGACGCGCCATCAGCATCGTTTTAAAAGGACTGACCGGCCCGGTGGAAGTCAATGGCAAGCCGTTCAACCTCGAAATGCCACCCCAAGGCACCGCCCTTGATGACAGCACCATCGCCGCAATCCTAACCTACGTCCGCTCCTCTTGGGGTAATAAAGCCGACAAACTGACGCCAGAAATGGTTAAAGTCGTGCGCGAATCCCTCACCTCCCGTGATGATCCATGGACTGCTGGGGAAATCCTCAAGCTCTATCCGCTCCCCCAAGAAAAGAGCGCACTGAGCAACCTCACCTCCCGCGTTTATCGGGGCCAATGGAACCAGATGCCCGACTTCGACAAGATCGAAGCCGAAAACGTCGAAGAGGAACACAACGGCCTCATCGACCTCTCGATCACCCGCTTTAAAGACAACTATGGCATCGTCTGGGAGGGCGATTTCCAAGCCCCCAAAGAAGGCACCTATGTGTTCTTCGTGGATGCTGATGATGGTGCACGTATCGTCGTGGATGGCATCGGGGTTGCCGAAGTCAAAGGCACCGGCCCCGTGGGGAAACGCGCAAGAAGTGGCAAGATCGATCTCAATGCAGGGTCCCACCCCATCCGTATCGAGTATTTTCAGGCCAAACATCACACCGGACTGATCGTCGGCTGGAAAGTCGCCGGCCCTAAGAGTCCTTATACATGGCTGACCAAAACCCAGGGCAAGCCGCAAAAGAAATGGCCGGATATCATCCTCAAACCGGAAGAAGGGAAAACAGCGATCTATCGCAACTTTATTGCCGGCACCTCCCCACGCGCCATCTGCTTCGGCTTCCCCGGCGGAGTGAACCTCGCCTACTCTGCCGATCACCTCGCCCCGGAGCTATTGTGGAAAGGCCAGTTCATGAATGCAGGCCGCCACTGGACCGTTCGGGGGCAGGGCAGCGAACCGCCTCCATCCGATAAAATCACCAAACTCACCCAGTCCCGATTCCTGCCGGATGGCGCCCGCTTCAAAGGCTACTCCCTCGATCCCTCCGGCAACCCGACCTTCCGTGTCGCTATTGGAAAATCCACTCTAACCGACTCATGGAAACCGGGCGCCACAGGCACCCTCGTGCGCATCCTCAGTCTGGAAAACGCCGAGGCACCTCTGACCATACCGACGGGAAATGCCACAGCGACCGGTGTGGAATCCATCCTCCTCACCCCCGGCACTCCAGCCGAGATCACCTACGATCTGAACTAGATCGACAACAACTTTCACCGCTTCAATATCATGCGCCCCATCCTTGTCCTGGCCGCCCTCACCGCCGCCCTTTGTGCACAAAACCAATCGGACTACTACCTCCGCGAAGAGATCCCTCTGCCGGAAGGAGAGGTCATGGAAATTTCCTCCATCGCCCTGATGCCCGAAGAAAAAGTCGCGGTCGCCACACGTCGCGGCGACCTCTGGATCTGCTCCGGTGCCTATGGCGACGACCTGTCTAAAGTCACTTGGAAAAAATACGCCCACGGCCTGCACGAGCCGCTGGGCATGTTCTGGAAAGACGGATCGCTCTACCTATCCCAGCGCCCGGAATTTTCCCGCCTTGAAGACACGAATGGCGACGGCACCGCCGACGTTTTCGAAACCATCAATGCCGACTGGGGCATCAACGGCGACTACCACGAATACGCTTTCGGCAGTAAACCCGACCGCAACGGCGACGTCTGGATCAACCTCTGCCTCACCGGTTCCATGAAGGCGGAGTCCAACTGGCGCGGCTGGTGCGTGCGCATCACTCCCGAGGGCGAAATGATCCCCACCGTCTCCGGAATCCGCTCCCCCGGCGGCATCGGCATGAACGCCGAAGGCGACATGTTCTACACCGATAACCAAGGCAACTGGAACGGCTCTTCCTCCCTAAAATGGCTCAAACCCGGCTCTTTCCAAGGCAATCCGACCGGCAACAAATACCACAAACTCGCCGGGCTCCCCGCGCCGCCCGAACCTAATGATGAATCCCGCATCCTCGCCGAGCGCCTCAAGTTTCCCGATTTCATCCCACCCGCCGTCGTGCTCCCCCATGGCAAGGTCGGCCAATCCCCCACGGGCATCGCGCTCGATGACTCGGATGGAAAATTCGGCCCATGGAAAGACCAGCTCTACATCGGCGAGCAGACGAAATCCCAGATCCAGCGCATCTGCCTAGAGAAGGTCAACGGCCTCTACCAAGGTGCAGTCTTCCACATGATCCAAGGCTTCGAGGCCGGGCTCATCCCGGTCGAGTTCGACAACCAAAAAGGCATCATCTTTGCCGGCGGATCGAACCGGGGTTGGGCTTCCGAAGGCACAAAACCCTTTACCTTCGAGCGCGTCCGCTGGACCGGGAAAACCCCTTTCGAGATCCTCACCATGACCGCCGAGCCGGATGGCTTCACCCTCACCTTCACCGAGCCGGTCGATGAAACATCCGCCGCCGACCCCGCCTCATACTCCATGGAGGCATGGACCTACATCCTCCAGAAAGGCTACGGCTCCCCGGAAGTCGATCAGGCAACGCCCATCGTAAAATCCGCCACCGTCTCCGCAGACAAAACATCCGTCCTCCTCACCATCGAAGGACTCGTCCGCGGCCACGTGCACCACCTCTCCGCCCCCGGCGTAAAATCCACCTCCGGCCACCCCCTCTGGCACAACGAAGCATGGTACACCCTCAACGAGATCCCCAAGTAGCCCCGTAGCTGTCCCGTCTCGGGGCAGGCCGTGAAAGCGGCGTCTCGTCACCACAACTCGCACAGGCACCCAATAACCCATCCCTTCTCTTCCTTCGCGGTTAAGAATTAAACCGCCAAATCGGAAAAACGACGAATTTTGGGATCCCATTTCAGCGTGTCAGCTTTTCAGAATTTTAGCTTTTACCTGTCATCTTCCTTGGCCACTCCGCCGCTTCGCCTAGGATTCCTGTAATGAACGAAGTCCACGGAGCCCCCTCTTTTTCCCTGAAATCCGATCTCGTCTCGCTCCAGATCACGCGCGAGGGAGGCCACCTCGCCCCGGTCGAGTTCACCCTCGGCGAGCGCACCGTCTCCCCCTATTCCCTCTCGCCGTGGAAGCCTTCCGAGGTCGACCCCACACTGCCGCCGCTTCTGAAAAACCTTCGCGGCGATTTCCTGTGCCTGCCTTTCGGCCCGCAGGAAAACGGTCCGCCGCATGGCGAAACCGCGAACCACAACTGGGAGAAAGTTTCCGAAACCGCCGACTCTCTGACGCTCGCGATCGAGGCCTCGGACGTTGCCGCGAAAATCAGCAAAACCCTTGCGCTCCGCCCCGGCCAGACCGCGCTCTACATCTCCCATACCATCGAAGGACTGGAGGGCGATTGGTCTTACGGTAACCACCCGATCCTCGATTTCTCCGGGCTACCGGAAGAATCCGTGCGTATCTCCGTCTCCCCTTTCCGCTGGGCATCCGTCTATCCCGAGTGGTTTTCCAACCCCTCCGATGGTGCCCACCAGTCCCTGAAAATCGCCGCACTTTTCTCCGACCTCACAGAAGTCCCGCTCGCCGATGGCGGGACCACGGATCTCACCCGCTACCCCGCCCGCCCTGCCGCGGACGATCTGGTCATGATGGTCGCGGATGCCGCCACACCCGGGCAACCTTTCGCCTGGTCCGCCTGCGTGCTCGATGGCTATGCCTGGTTCGCCCTGAAAAATCCCGCCGACTTCCCCGCCACCCTGTTCTGGATCTCCAACGGTGGACGCTCCGCCGAGCCCTGGGAATCGCGCCACACCTCACGCATCGGCATCGAGGAAGTCTGCTCCCATTTCTGCGACAGCGTGGACATCTCGCGCAAAGACCTGCTCCACAACCTCGCGATCCCCACCACCCGCAGTTTCTCCCAGGACACACCCGTCACCCTGAAACTCATCCAAGCTGTCGCCGCTGTTCCGGAAAACTTCGGCATCATCACGTCGATCACCCCGGATGGAGAAGGCCACGTTCTCATCACCGATGAACACGGCACCTACGTCCGCACCGCCATCGATTGGACGGAGCTATAGTGCTGTGTATGCACGCAGATGGCGACACAGAGCGAGTCATCTAACATTATACAAAAACATTCGTGATCCAATGAGCCATCACTTCTCTACAAAGGCAATTGGCGTGGGATTCATCGCACTCATAACCGGAGTCGTGAACGGAGTAGCGGAGGAGCGCCGTTCCGAGCCATCGGCCGTATTTCTCTCCGACAAGGTCTATGAAAAACATGCGATCGAGCGGATCGCCTTTGGGTCATGCAACAAGCCCAAGATGGATCAAGGATTCTGGAATGTAATCCGGACGAAGAAGCCGGAAATCATGCTGCTGCTGGGGGACAATCATTACGCGGAAAGCACCGATCCGGTGCGCTTGAAAGAAGCCTATGACGGGCTTGCGGCCGTCCCGCAGTATGGCGCTTTTCGTCAGCAGATTCCGACATTCGCCACGTGGGACAACCACGACTATGGCGCGAAGTATCCGGGACGCCTGCATCCCCATGCAGAAGAATCCGAACAACTCTTCCTCGACCATTTTGCGATCCCGCAAACCGATGTGCGGCGCTCCCGGAAAGGGATCTACGGAACCTGGATTTTCGGAGAGAAACCCCATCGCGTGCAAGTGATCCTGCTGGACTTGCAACGCTTTCGCGATCCGTTTCAAGAAGGGACGCGGGAGGAACAATTTGCCCCTCAACCCGGCAAAACACTGATGGGTGCGGAGCAATGGCAGTGGTTTGAAAAAGAGCTCCGCAAAGAAGCCGAAGTCCGGTTCATCGGGTCCGGGATCCAGGTGCTTTCCAACGATCATGGCTGGAGGCGCTGGGGCATGTTCCCTAATGAGCGCGAAAGGCTACTTCGTCTCATTGGTGAAACCAAAGGCACCACGGTATTATTGTCGGGCGATCGTCACCGCGGCGAAATCTCCGTCTTGGATCCTGCCAGTGAACGACCGCTCTGCGACCTCACATCCAGCAGCTTCAACCACTGCTACCCGGGAGAAGAACCCAACAGCCTGCGGATCGGGAACCTCATCCACGAGGCTCATTTCGGGTGGTTGGAAATGGATTGGGAGGAAGGCTCGATCAAGATGCAATTGCTCTCTGCAGAAAGCGGCGACCCCCTGCTCACCCATACGCTGAAGATCCGGCCTTGATCAGATAATCGAACCCGCCACAACAAAACCCAATGACCGCAAAAAATTCCCCCTCACGATTTTCGGCAAAACTGCATCGCGCTGCGAAGCCCGGGACGGAGAGCCCATGGGCGTTTCTCGCGATCCCAAAGACAGCAAGTGACACGCTCCCGCGGCGAGGAAGAACCAGCGTGGAAGGCGCGATCAACGGACATCCTTTCTGCGCGACCCTCGAACCCGACGGGCAGCTTAGCCATTGGCTGAAAGTGGATAAGGCGCTGATGGAAGCCGCGGGCATTCACTTCGGCGATTCCGTGGAGTTGGAAATCTCTCCGGTAAAACAAGAACCCGAACCGGAGATCCCAGCGAACCTCGAAGCAGCCCTCGCCGAAAATCCCGAAGCCCGCCAAGTCTGGGAGGACACGACACCCCTCGCCCGCTTGGACTGGATTCACTGGATGGTATCGGCCAAGCAGGCGAAAACCCGCACCAAACGCATTGCCGATGCCTGCGATATGCTGGCCAAAGGAAAGAACCGCGTCTGTTGCTTCGATCCCTCCGGCTACTACAGCAAAGCCTTCCACCTACCCGAAGCTGCGGATTAAATGCTCTCCTTCAGGAGTAAGCGCGGGACACTCCTACTCCAAACCCCGCCGCCGCCTTCCCCGCTGCCTGTCCGGTGGCGAAGCAGGTGCCCATCACGCGCACGGAGGCAAGCGCCTCATGGGTTGCGGAAATGCAGCGACCGGCAAAAAACACCCCGGGCACGTTGCGGCTCATCAAGCAGCGCAGCGGGATATTGCCGGGCACGGGTTTCTCGAAATATCGCATTCTCGCTCCGCGTGTGGTCTCCCGCAGTTCGATCGGCCAGGTCGCATACGCTACGGTATCGGGAAACTCTTTTCCGGTCAGCAGATCCACTTCGGTGAGCAGGTATTCGCCCTCCCAGCGGTAAGTCTCGCGCACTCCCGGCTGCTCCGCACAGAACGGCCCCTCGGCTTCGGCATACTCCGGAAAGTTCCGCCTCAAAAAATCCGAGACTTTCCCCGCCAGCTCCGTCCCCGTCGCCATCAACTCCTCCGCAGGCGCAGGATCCAGATCGGTGGTGAAATAAATTTCTCCTGCCAGCGCGGATGCCCGCCCGGCAGTCCCCAGCGCGGCCTCTGGCAACTCACCCGCAGCAACGGCACGCACGATACCCAAGGCGAGTTTCATCCGAAAATCTTCTACCATCCCCTCCGCTTTCACCCCCCGCAGCGAAAACACGAAGGCCGATCTCTGGTTCTTCGCCGGCTCCACCGAAAGCCTCTGCTGCCCCAGCAAAGCCGCCACCACTGCATCCGCCGAAGCATCGACCAAGGCTTTTGCCCGGAGACTCCCGGCGCTCGTTTCTATCAGAAATCCATCACCTTTCGAAATCGCGGTGCACTGCGTTTCCATCCGCACTTCGAGCAATTCCTCGGCCTCCACCAATTCCCTGGCGATCTGCGCAAACGCCGCCGGATCCTGGGGAAGCACATAGACCTTTCCCATCTTCACCGGACCCGCCCCGGTGCGCTCCCGCATCATCCGCTCGATCTCTTCCGGGAGCCCGGCATTCGCTACGACGGGTGGCTGGGAAACATCCGGATGATACAGGCCGCAGAAGGTATGCACCTTCGCCAAAGTCCCCATCCCGCCGAGCATCGCGGAGCGTTCGATGAGCACGGTGCGCGCTCCGGCTCTTGCCGCCGCGACCGCTGCGCAGAGCCCCGCGCTGCCTCCGCCGATCACCACCACATCGGCCTCGTGCACCTAGGCCTCCTCCTGTTTCCTGACGATCAATGCGGCGATATTTCCTAAAGTGGAAAAATTTTCCCGATCGAGATCCGCGGGCACGATGGAGACCGCGTGCTCCTTTTCGATGAGCAGGATGAGCTGCATCAGGGCGAGCGAATCCAACCCCTCGGCATGCAGGTCGGTGGTTGCATCGATCTCTTCACCCAATGGGAACAGATGGCTGTCGATCAGCTCACGTAGGCTTTCGGTCAGTTCCACATTCATTGCTCAAGTTGTTTCAAAATCCCTTCCGCCGTGCGGAAACCTTGGTCGAAATACCGCCGCTTCGCCGCTTTGGTCTGGAACAGCCCCGGATGATCGCACTCCGTCTCTAGAACGATCACACGCTTGCCGTTTCTCTCCGCCTCCTGCTTGCGGTAGTCCAAAAGCGCATCGTTGAGCATGTGGTGACCGTTGACGAAGGCATCCTTGATCGCAAGCCGCTTTCCTTCGGCCGCCCCGGTATGGACGATCTTGTGGGCGATGATGGTATGGATTTCCGGATCGGAAAGGAAGGGCGCGATCGGCACGACATGCACCACCCCGCCGTCGTGGTAGACCCTGCCGCCCACCTTCTGCCCGGAGAACAGCACCGGCACGGCACAGCTTGCCATCATTGATTCGGCAAGCGGCCCCTCGGTCAGGAACACCCCTTCGGATGCTCGCAGATCGGTCACGGAAATGCTCAACTTCACCCCGGGGGTCTCGGAGATATCGGAGACTGGGAGGACTTCCTTGAGATGCTTCACCACGCGCTGCCCGCCCATGATCCCGGAAAGGATGCCCAAGCCCTGTGGCGCACTTCGCACCGGCATTAGCCAGTCGGGATACTTGCGTTTCAGCACAGCGGAAAGCACCTCCGCCTCCAGCGACGCGCCTCGCAACCCGGCCGCATAGAATCCACCCGCCAACGCACCGGCGGAAGAACCCGCCACATGTCCCGGGAAAATCCCCGCTTCATTCAGGCCACAGAGGAAGCCGCCGTGTGCGTAGACCCCGAGGAACGACGACCCGAGTGCCAGCGCCACCCCGCGGTCCGACGCTCCTGTTTGCTTCTCCTCAATCATTCGAAATTGCCTCCACTGCCTTCTTGTCGCTGCGAGCCGTGAGCAGCGCCAGTCCGCCCACCAAACCCCAGAACAGGGTGAAAAGGAAGCCGATAAGCGAGCCCGCCACTGCCGCAGCGGTCGGGATGCCAGTCAGTTTCCCGATCAGGAATTCAAAGGTCCGCTCTCTCACGCCCAGCCCGGAAACCGAAATCGGCAGGGCCGTGACCACATCCACGATCGGCATCACCGACATGATATCGGAAGCCGCCACCGGCTGCCCCAGCGAGCGCAGGCCGGCGAAAAACGTGAGGTAAAAACTCGCCGAGAGGACAAAGGAGGCGAGCAGCGACCAAAACACAAAACGCCACCCGGTCCGGTAGAGATCGAGCGCGGAGGTGATCATGTCGATCCAGCGGTTGTTGGTGATCTTCGGCAGATGTTTCCGGCCCCACTTGAGCATGCCCGGACTGCAGGAAAAAATGCTCAGCACGATCCCGATGATCCCGCCCGCCTGGAACCATGTCGCCGCAATAAATGTCCCGCGTCCCGCCAGATCGTCCGCGCTGTCGATCGTCCGGAAGCCCCAGGTAAACACCAAAAAAATGATCCCGCTGGAGATGAATCCCACGATGTGATCCACCATCACCGACATCGTGATGCCGACCTTTTTGCCCGGCACCCGCCGGATCAGCAGGAGGATCTTCGCCGCATCCCCCGCTGCACCTCCCAGCGAGGCGATGTTGAAAAACGCGCCGTAGAGAGTGAGGCGGAAAATGTAGGAGAACGGCTGGCGGATGGATTGTGCCAGCAGCAGGAAATACCAGCGGAAGGCGTTTGCTAGAATCGATAGAAACGCAAAACCGACGCCCACGGCCACCCATCCCGGCGAACCGATCGCGAGGCGGAAATTTTCCCACAGCGCATCCTTGTCCTCCACCTGGGAAAGCGCCCACCACAGGAACAGGATTGTCCCGACAAGCTTCAGGGCAAAAATACCCAACGATTTTGCACGACCTTTGTTCATCCCATGGTCGGCTCTACGCCGGTTCTAAGCCTCCCGCGATTTTTTCACCGCATCCGCGATGGTTTTCACGGAACGAAGGATCACCTTGGCAGCTTCCGGATCGGAAACTTTCAGCCCGAAGTGTTTTTCGATGGCCACCACCAGTTGCAGTGCATCCACCGAGTCGAGCCCGAGGCTGTCCGGTCCCATCAGAGGGGTTTCGTCGCCGATTTCCTCCTTCTCCACATCGAGCATCAGCTCATCAACCAGGATTTCCTTGATTTCTTCGTGTAGTTCGGATGGTTCGGACATGTGAGGGGGTAAGCGTTAGAGGATGCCACCGTCGATTTTCAACGTGGCCCCGGTGATATAGCCCGCGTCCTTACTGGCAAGGAAAAAAACGGCGGCCGCCACCTCCTTGGGCTGGCCGAAGCGGCGCATCGGGATGGCTTTCTTGCGTGCCTTTTTCTCCTCCGCGTCCCCGCCGTCGGTTGCTGCAGTCTCGATGTAACCGGGGCAAACCGAGTTCGCCGTAATGCCCATGCGTGCGACTTCCTTCGCCAGGCTCTGGGTCATCGCCACCACCCCGGCCTTCGCCGCTGCGTAGTTTGTCTGACCCAGCGGCGCGAGAAGTGCGCTCAGCGAGGATATATTGATGATGCGCCCGAAGCGCTCGCCCATCATCCCGCGGATCACCGCCCGGGAGCCCATAAAGGCGGAACGGAGGTTCGAGGCGATCACCTCATCCCATGCATCATCCGGCATGCTAGCCAGCAGGTGGTCATCGTGATGCCCGGCATTGTTCACCAACACGGACACCACTTTTCCATCGGCGGAAACTTGTTCCAGAGCCGCGTCCCAGTCGGCGGATTTCGTGACATCGAGCGCGATCACCGCGCACCTGCCGGGGAACTCCGCGACCATCGCATCCGCCACATCACGACCTGAACGGATACCGAGATAGACATGGGATGCCGCGTCGTTTTCCAGGAAATATCTGGCTGTGGCACTGCCGATGCCGCCGTTGGCACCTGTGATAAGGATGGCTGGTTCACTCATAAATCTTGCTTCGTCAGTTTCACGGAAAACGCATGCTGGTTGCCCCCACTCGCGAAAATATCCACCGAGCCGCGCCCATCCTGCAGCGCTCCGACTGCCGCCACTGTCTGGAATCCGCAGCGGATCCCCATGCCCTCGCCCAGCACTTTCGCCGGGCTGATGCGTTCGCCGCTCCAGCCACCCGTCACGACAAGTTCATCGCGATCCAGCCGCCCCACACCGGTCAATCCATCGACCAGAATTTCCGCATCTCCCAGGGCACCCCATGCATCCGCCAGCGCATCCTCCCTGCCCGCCGAGTCGAAATACGAATACGGGCCGTTGAGCTCCTTTACCGAAATATTGGATGGA
Source organism: Luteolibacter sp. (assembly GCA_039978775.1). Classification (GTDB taxonomy): domain Bacteria; phylum Verrucomicrobiota; class Verrucomicrobiia; order Verrucomicrobiales; family Akkermansiaceae; genus Luteolibacter. Next base: position 518,610 of record JBDWAR010000010.1, read on the forward strand.
GAGGCCTCCAGATAAACCGCCGCCGCACCTTCGGTGGCGACGATGCCTTTGGAATACATGCCGAGCCCTTCGAGGGTCAGCCAATCGATTTCTTCCGCGCACAGGATCAGCACCCCGTCCACCTGCCCGCCGGAAATCCATCCCTCCGCCACATCGAAGGCGGAGAACCACGCTGCCGGATCGCCGATCAAGGTATAGACCGGGCCGTCGCAGCCGAGGTAGGTGGCGATGTGGCTGGCGGGTGCGTTGAAGACGGTTTCCGGGAAAAGGATCGGGCTGGCGAAGGTCGGATCTTCCATCACCTCGGCGAAGAAACGGTTGGTGTAGTTCACGCAGCCATTCAGAAACGTCAGGATGATGCCCACGTTCAGTTCGCGTGCGTGCATCTTCGCGATGCGCTCCTCGCCCATCGCCTCGTGCGCGGCAGTCACCGCGAATTTCGTTACGTTGCTCGCCCGCCGCAGACGCGGATGTTTCGGCATCGCGGCTTTCAACATCGCCGCATCGACCGGGCGGTGAGCGTAGGAAATCGTCTCTTCACCGAGCTGGCGTTCCAAGGATTGCACCGGGATTTCCGCGCCGCTTCTGCACGCCGCGTAGAGTGCAGCTGCATCCGTCCCGGCGGCAGAGACTGCTCCGGTGCCGTGGATGAATAGGGGAAAGTTGTTGGCAGCCATCTCAGTTCACATTTCGGAAAATCAGGGTTGCATTCGATCCGCCAAAGCCGAACGAATTCGTCAGTGCGACATCGAACTCCGCCTCACGCGGCTCGCGCACGAGATCGAATTTCACCGCAGGATCTACGTCGCGAACGTTGAGGCTGGCAGGCAGAACCCCGTGCTTGAGCGCCATCAGGCAGATCGCGGACTCGATGGCACCCGCGCCGCCGAGCAGATGCCCCATCGCGGATTTGGTGGAGCTCACGGAAATATTTTTCGCATCTTCGCCCGCCCATTCGGTGATCGCATTCGCCTCCGCGACATCGTTGAGCGGGGTTCCGGTGCCGTGGGAATTGATGTAACGAATTTCCTTCGGCTGCATGCCCGCCTGTGTCGCCGCCGCCGTCATCGAGCGCACCGCCGCGGTGCCTTCCGGATGTGGTTGGGTCAGGTGGTGAAGGTCGGTCGCCATGCCGTAGCCGCAGATCTCCACAATCGGAACCGCGCCCCGCGCCTTCATGCTCTGCTCGGATTCAAGCACGAACATCGCCGCGCCTTCACCGATCGCCAGCCCGTCGCGGTTTGCATCGAACGGCCTCGGGATGCCCGATTCCGCGAGCGCCTGGAGCGAATCGAAGCCCGCAAAGACCAGTTGGCAGAGCGCATCGTAGCCGCCCGCCAGCGCGAGTTGCCTGCGGCCGCTGCGGATCAGGTGAAATGCATGCCCGATCGCATTCGCACCGGAAGCACATGCATTGGAAATGATCTGGGTCTGGCCTTTGAAGCCCAGTGCCTTTTGCACCATCCCGCATTGCCGCTGCGGCTGGTAGCTCTCCACCTTCGCGAATTGCCCGCGCGTGCCGTGCGGCACTTGCGTCGCCGCCTTATAATATTCCTCACCGATCGGCATCGCCCCCGCCGATGTCCCGATCACAAATGGCGTCTCCGCCGAAATTTCTTTTAAGCCCGCCGAAGAAATCGCCTGCGCCGTCGCATGCAGCAACAAGCGCCCACCGCGATCCATCCGACTCGCCTCGCGCGCGGTCAGCCCGGGAGTCTCCGTCTTTTCCGAAAGATCCGCCACGCCCGCCGTTTTTACCCGCTGGCGCGAGACATCGAAGAAATCGATCTCGCGGAAATGGGTGCTGCCCGCCCGCAGTGCCGAGATGTGCGCCGCCTCGTCATTTCCCATCGGGGAAATCATGCCCATCCCCGTAATGAAAACGCGCTGTGCTGGCGCGTTCCGGTCGGGCTGGGTGGAGGGCGAATTCGGCATTGGGAGTGCTTGTTAGGAGAAAAATTGAAGAAAGACCGGATTCCCGCCCTTGGCAAGGCGTTAGGAAGTCCCTAACTAAGGCAGAACATGCTTTTGGATCGTTGGAACGAAGTCTTGGCGCGGAAAACCGACGTCATCGCCTTCCGCAGCCCCGGAAACGACGCAGGAACCACCTTCGGCGAAATCGACCGCATGGCTTGCGGCATCGATATCTCCGGCGAATTCGTCCCGACCATCGGCTCGTCTCCGGATTTTTTCCCCTCGCTCATCGCCGCATGGCGCGCCGGCAAGCCCGCGCTGTTGCTGGAAACCGGAAAATGTGCGCCCCGCCCGATTCTTTGCGAGATCCCACCCGGCACCGCCTTGATCAAGCAAACCTGCGGAGCCTCCGGCATTTCGCGCAGCCTGTTCTTCGGCAACGCGCAAGTCCTCGCCGAGGGCGAAAACAACCTCAACGGACTCGGTCTCCACGAAGATCGACCCGGCCTCGCCGCGATTTCACTCGCGCATTCCTACGGCTTCGGCTGCCTCGCCCTGCCGCTCGTGCTCGCGGGCGTGCCGTTGGAAATCACTGCCGGAGCCATGCCGATGTTTCTCCAGCCCGGCCTCGACCGCCACCCGCAGGTCTTCCTGCCCGGCGTCCCAGCGATGTGGAAAACCTGGCACCAGACCGGGATTACCGCGCACCCGGCCATCTCACTCGCCATCTCCGCAGGCTCCCCGCTTTCGCTCGATCTCGAACAATCCATCCATTCGGAAAACGGCCTGCGCATCCGGAATTTCTACGGCACCAGCGAGACCGGAGCCATCGCCTTCGACAATTCCGGCTCACCCCGCGTTCGTGCAAGTTTCGTCGGAAACCTGCTTCCCGGAATCGCGGCCGAGACGGGCACCTCCGGGCGCATCTCCGTCACCACCCCCGCCCGCGCCACCGGCTCGGACACGGCGGCGTGGGAAAATGAATTCGCCACCCCCGCTTACCTCACCCTCGACCAAGGCGAGATCAGCGGCTCGAAAGTCCACCTCGCGCGCTGCATCGGAGCGGCGATCAATGTCGCCGGACGCAAGGTCAGCCCCGCCCGACTCGAAGCGATCATCAAATCGTTAGAGGGCGTCGCCTCCGCCTACATCGAACGCGGCCTGAGCCGGGATTTTGAAAGGTTCGAGGAAATCCGCGCCCACATCACCCTGCTCCCCGGCCACGATAAAAAACAAATCCGCGAACAGCTCCGGCAACGACTGGAGAGCTGGGAGATGCCGAGGCAGTGGGAGTTCCAGTGAAAGGAACCGCGATTTAGAAATCGCGACCTGCACGGCGAATCTGTCTGTGGCTCCGATGCTGGGGTTGTCGCGATTTCTAAATCGCGGTTTCTTTCCTCACTCCCCGCTCAGCATCACCACCGCTTTGGCGATGACGTTCTCTCCGTCGGAGACCGAGCCTTTCACCTGGATGAGATTTCCCATCCGGCCTTCGACTGAACCGGAGATGGTCAGGGTCGCGCCGGGAAATGCGGTGCCGAGAATTTTCGCATTTTTCACGGAGGTCAGGCGCATGTCTGCGAGCGGTGGGTGATCGGGATCGCATTGGGCGATGATGCCGCCGAGTTGGGCGATGGATTCGATCATGATCACGCCCGGCCACATCGGATTTCCCGGGAAATGGCCATCGAGGAACGGTTCTTCGCCGGTGACCGTGTAGGTGCCGGTGCCGGACTTGCCCGGCTCCAGTTCGGTCATTTCACCGATGAAACGGAAAGATGATCCGTGGGGAAGTGACAACAGTTCTTGATCGAATGGCATGGTTGGGAACAGGATGAGCTTGGCAGAAGGGCGGTTTTCCGTTTCTCCGCTGTGATAGCGCGGAGAAAGGATTCCGCAGTTTGTCTCGATCTCCTGTGAACTCAAATCCCGATTCAGAAAAACCCAAGGCAGCACCTTCCAGATGCCTGAGCAACTGCGTCCGTTTCGCCGTAGCCCAGGTGATGATGGCGATCTATTGGCCGGCCTGTGTCATCCTGATCATCGTCGTCTGCATGTTTTCAGGCATTTTCTTATCCAAGGAAAATCACCGCATCCTCGGGCAAAAGATGCTCAGCCTCACGCTGGGCGGATTCATCACCATGTTAGAATGGTTTGGCATCATCCGCGTGCATGACGACGACCTGAAGCGCCATCTGGACACGCCGGATCCGCTGATTCTTGCGTGCAATCACCCCGCGCTGTGGGACGCGCCGCTGATCATCCGCCGCATCGGCCGGCTCAGCGGCATCATGAAGGCCGAGTTGCTGGCCAATCCTTTGCTCAGACACGGCGCACGCTTCGCGGGATTTCTCCCGAACTCGCCACGCATGACCATGATCCGCGCCTCGCTGGAACGCTTGTCCACCGGGGGCAGGTTGCTATTTTTCCCGGAAGGCACCCGCACCCGCGAAGAAAACGGAGCGGTCAATCCGTTCCGGCCCGGGCTGGCACTCATCGCGAAGGAATCCGGCGTACCCATCATTCCGGTTTTCATCCGCCAGGACAGCCCCTACCTTCGCAAATACTGGCCGATCATCAGAATGCCTGAGCTGCCGATCACGATCAGTCTGTCGCTAGGCGAGCCTGTCCGCGCCTTGCCGGATGAGTCGGTGCGGGCTTTCTCGGAGAGGTTAGAAAACATCTTCCGCAACGAGCTGGAGTGAGCTTTTCGCCTCGGGCGGCTTTTCGCTGTTGCCTTTTGTATGCCCGGATGGCCATGTCCTTGTGCACCGCATGAAGCCCTGCGTCCTCATTCCCTCCTACAATTCCGGCCCGCTCCTGCGCCAGACCCTGGCAGCTGTCCTCGCCGTGTGGGATGATGTGTTTGTGGTCATCGATGGCAGCACCGATGGCAGCGACAAGGATCTTGGAGAAAACGAGCATCCCGGCCTGCGCGTGCATCGCCTCCCTGAAAACCGTGGCAAGGGTTCAGCCGTCCTCGCGGGGATCAAGATCGCCGAGAAGGAAGGATTCACCCACGCGCTCGCGATGGATGCAGATGGCCAGCACCCCGCCGATCACATCGGGCGCTTTATGGATGCAGGCAGATCACATCCCACCGCGTTGGTGCTCGGCAAACCGGTTTTCGGTGCCTCCGCCCCAAACCTGCGCGTGCAAGGCCGCAAGATTTCCAACTGGTGGGCGAACCTCGAAACCCTTTGGTGGGGCATCGACGACTCGCTCTTCGGCATGCGCCTCTACCCGATCGCTCCGCTGAAAAAGGTTTTCTCCCAGACCTTTTTCGCACGTCGCTTTGATTTCGATCCGGAAGTCGCCGTCCGCCTCTGTTGGAAAGGACTCCCCGTCATTAACCTGCCCACCCCTGTGAAATACCTCACCGCCGAGGAGGGTGGTATCAGCCAGTTCCGCTACCTGCGCGACAACGCCCTACTCACTTCCATGCACATCCGGCTCGTGCTGGGTGCTTTGCTGCGCCTGCCGTTGCTGGCTTTCCGAGGGAAAAATCCGCTGGCAGACATGCCTCCGACCGCACCATGAAAGAGTCCCGCAGGATCGCGAAACGCATCGCCGCCCACTGCTCCGGCTTGTGGCTGCCGAACTACACGTCGACCAAGCTCAGCACCGATCCGCTCTACGAAGGCGTTTACGGGGAACTAAAATCCAGCACCCAACCGCTGTTAGACATCGGTTGCGGACTCGGCATCCTCGGCATGTATCTGCGCGAGCACGGCTGGAATAATCCGGTCACCGGCTTCGATTACGATGCGAGCAAGATCAAGGGGGGGCAGCGCATGCTCGTAAAAGGCGGCTATGCGGACATCACACTCAGCCGAGGCGATGCCCGCAAGGATCTGCCTGAACATCAAGGCGATGTCACGATCCTCGACATCCTGCAGTTCTTCGACGACCCGCAGAAAAAGGAACTCCTCAAAGGCGTGGCCGCACGCATCGCTCCGGGCGGAAAACTCATCATCCGCAGCGGCCTGCATGAAGAAAACCTCCGCTTCTACACCACGATCGTCGCCGACTTTTTCGCGAAGATCACCTTCTGGATGAAATCCGCGCCGATCCATTATCCCACGGCCGAGTTTTTCCGCACCACCCTCGAAGCAGAAGGCTTGGAAGTGAGCATCCGCCCGTTCTGGGGCAAGACGCCTTTCAACAACTACCTCATCGTGGCGAAGCGTCCGGAATGACGCACTCCCAGCCGCGCTCCTGAGCCAAGGCAAGGACATCCGCCACCACCTCGACTGCATACGGCGTGCCCTCATGCGCGAGGACGATCCCGCCCTCGTCCGCCGTTTCGCGGATCCGCCTTTTCACATCTTCGAGCGGCAGTCCTCCGCCATCAAATCCCCGACTGCTCCACGACAGCAGCCCTAGGCCTTCTTGCTTCAGCACCGGATGCACGAAGAAATTATAATGCCCCACCGGAGCGCGGAACCACTGCGGAGCCTCTCCGGTGATTTCTGTTAGCACCTGTTGGCAACGAGAAATTTCCCGCCATGTCCGCAACGGCCCGAGACACCAGAAGATCGCCCTCGGGTGGCTCCAGCTGTGGTTGCCGATCCCGTGCCCACGCCGATGAATCTCGCGCACCAACTCCGGATATTTCGCCGCCCTCTCCCCGATCAGGAAAAAGGTCGCCTTCGCCCCGTGTGCATCCAGCAAGTCGAGCACCGCCGGGGTCGTCTCCGGATCCGGCCCGTCGTCCAGGGTCAGCCAGATGCCTTTTCCGCCATACGTGCGCACCTTGCCGAAAAGCTTGGAAGCCGGATTCAATGTCCCCGCCAAAAGAAAGCCCACCATCGCACCATGCATCGCCAGCCCGATCATCAGATGCCCGGAAACCGCCGCCCACACACCACCGCCGAGCATCACCACGATCAAGGCCACCCTCCATATCTGCGAGAAGATCATGCGGTGAAAGCCTCCTCGAAAACGAACCATTGATGCGCGTGCTCTTCGAGAAACGGCAACATGCTCGCCACCCATGCCCGCGCGAAATCCCCTTCCCGCACCCGTGCCCCCTGCTTCGCCGCAGTCACTTCGAGCGGCTCGGGAAAAATGATCCGGTAATGCCGGTGCCTCACCCAGACGACGTGCAGAGGATGGCACGGGCACTTGGCCATGGTCGCCAAAGTCATCGGCCCCCTCGGAATGCGGAATTTCGCCTCCCTGCCCGGCACCGGCACTTCCAGCGATGCCACTTCCGCGATCACCCGGTCGCACTGGATCGCCACCAGCTCCCCCTCGCTCAACAAACGCGCCAATTCCACACCCAGCAGACTCGCAGAGGAATTGTAATGCACTTTAAAATGCTGGTAGCGGTCGATATCCGCCTCGAGTTCCTTGCGCCGGATTTCTTGAAGATACGGGGATTTCTCCGGCGCCCGCACCGTGTGCAGATCGCGCCCGAACTTCGGGGAAAACAACGCTCCCGCCAGATCGTAGTTTCCCGTATGGGTGGTCATGATCAGCGCCGCTCCGTCGGTCGCTTTTAGCTGCTCGAAGTTTTCCAAGCCCTCGATCTCCCAGGTGATCACATCCTGCCCGAGCCGTGCCCGCATGCCGTCGATGGTCGCCCAGCCGAAATTCACGAACACCCGGAACACTCCCGCGTAGCCCTCCGCCCACGAAAGATCCGGCCAGATGACCTTGAGGTTTTTCCGAATCGCCCGCCGTTGCCCCCGCGCCAGCAGCAGCACCACAAAGGAAAAGAAATAAAGCAGCGCCGCCTCCACCCAATAAGGCATTCCCACGGTCACCCTCACGCCCCAGAACATCACCCGAGTCGGAAAATCCCCGAACAGCCCGAATCTCGACACATCTGCCTCTTGATTTGTGGTGGCTCCGGGGCTTTGATCTGCAGTCATACGTCGCTTGAACTTCCCCGAAGGCTATGACGCTTTCCCACAATTCCACAACTCCCGCGCCATGCAAATGATGAACAAACGCGAACCCCGGCCAATCGCCGAGGGTGTCGATCGCTCCGCCGACTACGATGTCGTCATTATGGGAGGCGCTTTTTCCGGCTCGTCCTCCGCATTGCTCCTCAAGCGCCAGTTCAAGGATCTGCGTGTGCTCATCATCGAGCGCACTGAGGAATTCAACCGCAAGGTCGGCGAAAGCACCTCGGAAGTCGCCGGTTGTTTCCTCACCCGCGTTCTGCGCGTCGGCATGCATCTCAATGCGCAACACGTCGCCAAACACGGTTTGCGCATGTGGTTCCACAAAGACGGCACCGACTCACCCGGCCGCTCCACCGAGCTCGGCCCCGCCTTCCAAGGCCGCCTCCCCACCTTTCAGCTCAACCGCCTCAAGCTCGATACGGAACTGCTCAAGCTGTCCATGGATCTGGGCTGCGAATTCGTCCGCCCGGCCACGATCAAGGATCTCGATCTGGGTGGTATTGGCAAAAACACGATCACCTACAAAACCGCTGATGGCGAGCAGCGCACCGTCACCGCCACCTGGGTTATCGATGCCTCGGGGAAGGCCACGAAGATCGCCAAGATGCGCAACACCTGGCGCTCCAACGCGGAAGACCATCCCACCTCGGCGATGTGGACGCGTTTCACCAACGTCAACTACCTCGACTCCCACGATGCGGTGAAACGCATGGAGGGTGTCAGCCATAAAGTCGTCGCTCAGCGCGGTTCTGCCACGAACCACCTCATGGGCTTCGGCTGGTGGTGCTGGATCATTCCGCTCGACAACGGCGAGGTCAGCGCCGGCCTTACCTGGGACCAACGCCTTTTCACCCCTCCCTCCGAAGGCACCATGTCGGAGCGGCTCAAGGAACACCTCGTCAAACATCCCGTCGGCAAGGTCATGTTCGAAAACGCGGTGCCCGTGGAAAACGACAACTGCTATTACAAGAACCTCGCCTACTACTCCGAAGAGGTCGTCGGAGAGGGCTGGACATGCGTCGGTGATGCCTGCGGTTTCATGGATCCGCTCTACAGCCAGGGACTCGATTACTGCGCGCACACGGTTTACTCCTCCTTCACCCTGCTCCGCGCCTACTATAGCGGCGAGTGCGTGAAGGAAGGCATCGCCAAACGCAACCGCGAGTTCAAGCGCTCCTACTTCGATTGGTACAACGCTCTCTACAAAAACAAGTATTGGTACATCGGCGATGCCGAACTCATGCACGCCGCCTTCCTCATGGATGTCGGCACCTACTTCGTCGGCCCGGTTCGCGGCGTTTACACCAATGAGGATTCCGAGTTCGAGGAAATGCCCTACTCCGGTCCGATCGGCCACGGCTTCGCCCTTTTCATGGCGTTCTACAACCGCCGTCTTGTGAAGCTCGCCAAGAAAAAGATCACCGCGGAATGCTACGGGGACAAAAACCTCGACGAAAGTTTCCTCATCCTCAGCAGCTTCAATCCCGATCCCTCCGCCATGAAGCTGCTGCTGAAAGGCGTGAAAATCTGGCTCAAGCTGGAGCTGAAATACGCCTTCACCCCTGCGGCAAAGGACGTGAAAGAACCCTCAAGCGCGGTTCCACTTCCACAAGCCGGGCACCACCAGCACGCTTAGCAGGGTGGTCAGCAGCACACCCATGCTGCACAACAGTCCCATGCTCCGGAGCATCTCGTTGGACGCAAACATCAGCGAGCCGAAGCCCACGGAAGTGGAAAGCCCGCAGAAGCAGATCGCTTTGCCCACCCCGTTCCAGACTTTCGCAAAGTCACCTCCGCTCCGCCGCAGCGCGAAGATCAGGTGAATGCTGTAGTCGATGCCGGTTCCCACGATCAGCGGAATCGCCATCCCGCTCAGGAAATTCCATGAGCGCCCTGTCCCGGCCACGAAGGCATTCACCACCGCCAACGCAGCCACCAGCACCACGATGCTGATCGCCGCATCACGCACCGAACGGAACACCACCACCAGCGTCAGCAGCAGCACCCCACTGGCAGGCAGGAAGATCACATAGAAATCCCGCTTCACCGATGGCAACAGCGCCGCCTGGATCACCGACCAACCGGTCACATTATAACCATCCGAAATCAGTGGCTTCAGCAACGCGACATTTTCCACGGTCACCTCCTCCGCCACAAGAATGCTTCCCGAAAGATAGCAACGCCCGTCCGAAGTCCTCTGCACCACAAAGTGTTTCGTGAGGTCGTTGGTCAACGATGCCGGCTCCTCAAATCCCTCCAGCACCATTTGATCCAGCGCGACGCCCGCCTCACTGAAACCCGCCGCTTGCACCGTCTCCAAAATCCCCGCCCGCTTCGCCGCCATCTCTAACAAAGGCTTTTCCGCCCCCTCATTGGAATACGGGATAAACTCCACCGGCCATTGGCTTGCCAACACCACCCCCTCCTGCTTCAGAGCCTTGAGCCTCTCCCGCATCTCAAGCGCCCTTTCACGCAGCTCCTCCCACGAATCCGCCTCCGCGATCACCTGCAAATTCCGATCCGACCACGCGGGGAATTTCTTCTGAATCTTGGTGAATGTCGCCGCCGCCTCGCTCGAACTCGGCTCCACCATCGAGAAATCGAAACTGACCTCCGGCTCACCTTTGGTCGCGAAAACCCCGATCGCAATCAGCCCGCACGCCACCATCACCGAGACCGCGACTCTTTTCCCGGGAAACGGCGGCCTCAGGAACAAGCGAGCATCCTTGCCGTGAAATTTCCCGAGAAACATTGGCATGAACACCAACATCACGCCCGCCCCCGCGATCAGGCCGATCACGATCAGCCCACCGAGCTGGCGCACCCCGTTGAACGTGCTCAGCGTTAGCAAACCAAATACGATGGCCGTAGTAAGTGCCGCCCAACCCACCGCCGGAGCCATTTCGCGCCGCAGCGCTTTGGGCGAGGCGATACCGCCTATCGCCTCGCGCGCGATCACCACCCCGTAATCGATCACCAGCCCTAGCAGGATCGCAGCAAAGCCGACACTGACCAGATTCAGCGCCCCGAAGACCCAGCCCCCGATTCCCAACGTGATCACAAACGTCAATCCCAGCAGCAGGGAGATCATTGCCAACTGCCCCGGGTGCCGCTGAATCAGGAGAAATAAAATCCCGATCGCCACGCAGGTGAAAGAGATCGTTCCGGACATGTCATGCTCCATCCCCGCCCCGATTTCCGCATTAAAGACCGGCCCACCCGTGAGTCCGTATTCCAAATCCAAGTCCTTCAAGCCATCCCAGCCATTCGCCGCCGCCCGTATCTTTTCCAGCCACACCGCGTGCTTGTGGTAATCGGTGGTCGACTCCGGATTCTCGATCAGCACCAGCCACAACAACCCGTCCTCGGACTGGAATGACATCTCGCTGCCGATGAATTCCTCCATCGCCGGATGTTTCAAAAAGCCCAGCGGATCATACGCCGCCATGGTAGATTCCTGCTGATCAAAAGAGCGGCGAACCTCGCCCTTTACCTCCTCCAGATGGGCCTTGAGTTTTTCCTCATCCAGCACCCGCTCGGAAAGCTCCGCCACATCCTCCGCCGGGGCGAACCTCCAGATATCCGCCAGCGCCTGCCCGAACCCTGCAGGGTCCTCCTCCAACTCGGATTTGTAGAGCACCTTTGCAGGGGAAAGCTTCTCGCGCATGTGCTCCGCAAACTCCGCCACATCCTCCTCATAGATTTCCTCATCATCACTCTGCAGCAGCAGCGCCACTCGCTGATCGTTATCAAAATGTTTCTGCGAAACTTTAAGCGCTCTCACGCTCGGCAGATCACCCGGCAGCACGTCGAGAATATCCGTTTCGAAACGCAGCTTGCTCAGCCCCGCCACGGAAATACCGATGACAACTAGGACAGAAACGATCAGGGGAAGGCTTTTTCGCACCCACCCAAACTAGGCCTAGCCACCCGTTCGGCAATACTTTCATGGGTTGAGAATGCCGGTTTCCTCGTGTAGATACCCGCATGTCTTTCCGCCCGCTTGCCCTCGCATTCCTGCTTTCCGTCCCGGCCATCGCCCAGGATGCCACACCTCTGAAGATCGCCCTGGAGAAACAAGCGAAGCACAAAACGGTCAGCGTCGATGTGCGCCAGACCAAAAAGATCCCCGCCCTCAACGAGCCGATCGTCCAGAAAGGCCACCTCTGGCTGCAGCCTGGAAAAGCCTTCCGCTGGGAGCTCGGCAAGCCCCTCACCCAGAGTGCGGTCTTCGATGGTTCCAAGGTCTACATGATGGACGAGGAGAAAAAGACCGCAAAGTCCCTCGACCCCGATGACCGCCAGGCGAAGCCCCTCCTGCTCATGCTCGGAATCGGCGAAGGCGCCACCTTCGATGGCCTGACTGAATCTTTCACCATCGCCGATACCAATACGGTTAGAGAGCACTTCGTCGTCAGCCTCGTCCCAAAAGGCAGCCTCAAGCGCGCCATGAAACACATGGTCATGCAGGTCAACACCCGCACCTCTTTCCTCGAGCGCATCGAGTGGGTGCAGAAAGACGGCACCGTGGTCATCACCGAATTCTACCCACCCAAGCTCAACGGCAGCCTTCCCTCCGGCATCTTCAATGTGAATCGCGACGGCTACAAATGGGAGTGATTCCTGCAGCGTACCAGTGAACTACATCGTCTAACATTCCCCTATATCCCCTTCGCCCGCTGCCGGATCCACTCCAGCCCTTCGACGTATTCCTCGCTCTGCGGGCGCGTTCTTACCAGCGCTTCCCATAGCGAGATCGCTTCGCGGTAAACTTCCTTCGCTTTCTCGGTATTTTTCGAAAGCTCATAGGAATGCGCAAGATCGCCTAACAGGTAGGCACTGGAACGTTGCAACTCCTCGCTGCGTATCCCGCTGCTATCACCCATGGCCTCCAGATCGCGCAAGGTGTCCCTCGCCTTGCACAGCAATGCGGCTTCCTGTGCCCTGTCGCCTGAAAATCCCAACATGCGCCCCTTCTGCCACCAGAGCAGCGCCAGCCGATAATCCACCATCGGCTCCTTGCCCGTGCCCTGTCGCTGCAGCAGCTTGATCCCCTCGTCGAAGGCCGCCAGAGCCTCTTCCTGCTTTCCCTTATCGCGCAACAAGCCCGCCTGCAGGCCAAGCTGCGCGGCCTTGCGTGTCGCCGCGATCACCGAATCCGGACGCCGCTGCAACACATCATCGAGTAGCTTCATCGCCTCAGACGAAACCTTCTCCGCTGAGGTCACATCGCCGGAAAGCACCGCCGCCTCGGCCATTGCCCCGTAACATCCCGCCAGCTCCAACCGCATCCCGATGTCTTCGGGATTTTCCTGGAGCAGGCGCGCCAACTCCCCAGCCGCCAAAGTGCGCACCGCGGTGGCATCGCCGAGTTTCCCGATACCCTCCAGGATCGTCGCGGAGGAAAGATAACACGCCGCCAGCTCCGACCTCAGCACCGCCGATTCCGGCCGTACATCCGCGAGTTCGTTGAGCTTTTTCGTCGCGTTCATCAGCTGCTCCAGCGCCTTCGCATCCTCCCCGGCCGTTGCCAGGATTTTCGCCTCGCTGAAGTCCAGGATCGCATTGAGCTGCTCCAGCCGTTGGACATCCGCCCCGGACAGCGGAACCTCCGCTAAAGCTTTGCGCGCTTTTATAAATGCTTCACCCGCATCCTCTTCGCCGCTTTCCTGTTTCAGTAGTGCGAGCAAAAGGCTATCGCGACCCAGCCGCAGCTTCATGTCGGCATCCAGCTCGCCGCCGGTCCAGCCGTTGATCGCATCCTCCAGCCTGCGCTCCGCAGCCGCCGCATCCCCGGCAGCCAACGAGACTTCTGCAAGCTGCAGACGCGCACGCGCACGCTCATCGGCAAGCACCTTGATATCCGCATTCCTCACCAGAAAATCCTCGAAATACCGCTCCAGCCGTTTCAGCCGCAGCTCCCTCCCGTCGAGTGCGGGCAGGTTCCGGTTGCCCTTCTCCATCGCCCATGCGAACAGGCGGTCGCCGATAAGCCGCGAGGCCTCCAGCCTAGCAAGCCCGAGCTCGTGCTCATACTCCATCTCCTGCTCCGCCTTGTCCTTGGCTAACACCGCTTTCTCCTTCGCCACCACCGCCTCGGTCGCCTTGGTATCCAAGAAAATTTTCTCCCGCTCCCTTTCCGAACGCTCCTTACCGAGCTGCTCCTGGGAAAGATACCACAGCCCCCCAAGCACCCCGCACGCCGCAGCTGCCATCCCCGCAAAAAACATCACCCGCCGCCCGATTCTCTCCGCGCGCCGCCCTCGATCCAGCAGATCCTCCCTCGTCGTATCCGTCGCGACCTTCGTCTCCACTTCCGCAAAACCCGCCATCACCTCGATCATCGAAACCGGCCTCTCCAGGCGACTGAGCTTCAGACACCTGTCGATCCATCCCCGGTAACCCGCCTCCAGTTCATTCCCCGGCTCCGAGGTCCATACTGGATCCTCCTGCGACATCAGGTTCTTCGCCATTTTCGAGGCATCCGCATGCACCCCTTCCTTCCGCGTCTCACCCGGCTCAGGAGCCACCCCGGCAAAACTCTCCGCACACCTCGGGAACTCTCCGGTCAACAACCGGAACGCCAGCACGCCGAAGGCATGAACATCCCATCCATAACCCTCTTCCTCGAAATACCCACCCGGATCCACCAACTGCTCGGGCGGTTGATAGAGCAGGGCATCGGTGAAATCCAAGTGCGCGATACCCGGCATATTGCCCAGCGTCCAGTCGACCAGATTCACCCTTCCCGACTCATCGAAAAACACGTTCCCGGGCTTCAAATTTCCGTGCGCCACCCGTTTCCGGTGCAATCCCGCCAGCGCCTCACCGATCTCCCGCACCACCCCCCAGGTGCTATCCCCCGGATGCTCCGCCAAGCTGTGCTGGAGACTATCCGGAACCCACACTTTCTCATCACCTTCGCCCTTTGCATCCGCATAAAGCGGCAACACCCAGCACGCCGGCCGCCCATCGAAATCCGCTGATTGCACCTCCGCGATACCTTCCGGCCAGCCACCCTCCTCAAGCCTCGCCACCATCCGCGCCAGCAAGCCCCGGTTCACCGCCATCCCTTCGAAAACTTTCACCGCCCAGAGATTCCCGGCATCGTCCTTCGACGCAAAAACCCGCCCGCACTCCCCCGTCCCGATCAGTCCGAGCACCTCCAAGCCATGCATTTCAGGCAACTTCATCCCCAAAACGTTAGACCACCCCACCCCACCCGCCAACCCTCAAAAGTCAGCCTCTTTCCCTTCCCCTGGAAACCAGAAACCGCCCCAATATACCCAGCTTTTCGCCTCCGCGGTGAAATCCCATCCTGAAAACTGAAAGCTAGCACCCTAGCAAACTCCTCCCCGCCTTTCCATTTCACTTCCCCAGAAAAATGATGCAACATGTATCTGAATTCCGCCGTATCCTTTGGGTTACGCAACCGCCTTACGCCCATGAAAGTCCAGTGCCCCGGCAATCCCCTTGAAAATTACTCGTCGCGCCGCGAGTTCCTCTACGTCGGCCTGCTAGGCTCCGTCGGAATGGCCCTCCCGGACTTCTTCGGACAACGCGCCGCTGCCGCCACCAAGATTTTTCCCAATCCCGATCCGGTCGCCCAGAGCGTGATCCACATTTTCCTCCCCGGCGGCGTGGCCCATCAGGAATCCTTCGACCCCAAGCCCTACGCCCCCGCAGAATATCGCGGCCCCTTCGGCGCGATCGATACCAAGATCCCCGGCATCCAGTTCGGCCAGTTCATGAAGGAAACGGCGAAGATCGCCGACAAGATCTCGATCATCCGCTCCATGTCCCACGGCGAGGCCGCCCACGAGCGCGGCACCCACAACATGTTCACCGGCTACCGCCCCTCCCCCGCCCTCGCTTTCCCCTCGATGGGTTCGGTCGTCTCCCAGCAACTCGGCTCGCGCCACGACCTCCCACCCTACGTCTGCGTCCCGAATGTCCCCAACGAATACGCAAACTCCGGATACCTGCCTTCCGCCTTCGGCCCCTTCGCCCTCGGTGCAGATCCCGCCCAGGGAAACTTCGAAGTCCGCGATCTCAATCTCGCCAAGGGCGTGGACAACGACCGCTTCCACCGCCGCCGCAGCCTGCTGGAGACCGTCGACGACCATTTTAGAAAGCTGGAGAATTCCGATGCGCTCGACTCCATGGACGCGTTCTACCAGCACGCCTACAAACTGATTTCCTCCCAGAAAGCCCGTGAAGCCTTCGACCTCAAACTGGAGGACAACAAGATCAAAGAAGAATACGGCAAGACCTCCGCAGGCCAGCGCATGCTGCTCGCCCGCCGTCTCGTTGAAGGTGGAGTCCGCTTCGTTTCGCTCACTGCTGGCGGCTGGGATCACCACGACAATATCAAGCAGGGCATCGAAAAGCAGATGCCCGAAACCGATCGCGCCATCGCCGCCCTCATCCGCGACCTCGACCGCCGTGGCATGCTTGAAAACACCTTGGTCATGGTCACCTCGGAGTTCGGCCGCTCCCCCAAGATCAACCCCACCGGCGGCCGCGACCACTGGCCGCGCGTCTTCTCCACCATGCTCGCTGGAGGAGGCGTCAAAGGCGGTTACGTGCACGGCTCATCCGATGCCCTCGGCGGCGAACCCGAAACCGATAAAGTCGGCATCGAAGACCTCGCCAAAACCGTCTACCACCAGATCGGCATCAACGCGGAAAACGAACTCATGTCCCCCGGCGACCGCCCCATCGAGATCGTCGACGGAGGAGAAGTTCTCGACGCCCTCCTTCAGAAGAAAGCGTAGCTGCCGCGTCTCGCGGCAGGCCGTGCAAGCGGCGCCTCGCCGCAACCCACAACCCCAGCCCCCATGCCCAGACTCTTCCCACTGATCACTGTCCACATGGCACTGATCACTCTTTCCGCCCACGCCCTCGAACCCATCTCCCCTCCCGGAGGTCAGCGCGGCACCGAGATCACCATCAACCTGCGCGACAACAACATCGCCGCCTTCCAAGAGTTCATCACCTACCAGCCCGGCCTCGAACTCACCAACCTCAAGCCCAACGAGAAAGACAACAAATCCGCCACCGCCACCCTCCGCATCGCGCCGGACGCCGCCCTCGGCGAACACCTTTTCCGCATCCGCACCAGCCACGACATCTCCTACATCCGCTCCTTCTGGGTCGGCCCATTTCCCACGGTTTCAGAAAAACCCGACGAAGCCTCACAACCCGTCCAACTCAACACCACCGTCCAGGGCGTCATCCAAAAGGAAGATGAAGACACCTTCATCGTCTCCCTGACAAAAGGCCAACGCCTCTCCGCCGAGGCCGAAGCCGTTCGCCTCGGCCGCAACATGTTCGATGCCCGCCTCTCGATCAAAGACCCGTCCGGAAAGGAAATCGCCGCCAACGACGATTCTGCACTCTTCAGGATCGATCCGACCCTTTCCATCATTGCCGCGCAGGACGGGGACTACGCGGTATCCATCCGCGAGGCCGCATGGGAGGGCAGCGACCAATCGCGCTACCGCCTTCACATCGGCACCTACCCCCGCCCCACCGCAGTCTTCCCACCCGGCGGAAAACCCGGCGAAACTCTCACCTTCACCTTGCTCGACGATCCCACCGGCCCGTTCACCCAAACCGCCACCTTGCCTGCCGATTCTGGCGGCGAGTTCCAACTCTTCCCCGAACTCAACGGCGAAACCGCCCCTTCACCCATACCTGTCATCGTTTCCTCCCTAGAGCACACCACCCAATCCGGCGAAAACTTCACCAAGGAAAAAGCCTATCCGTTCCCAGCCACGATATCTGCCGTAGATGGCATCCTCGATGGCGAACACCCCGAGCGCTGGTTCCGCTTCACCGCGAAGAAGGGCGATAACCTGGAAATACGCGCCATCGCCCGCACTTTCCGCTCACCGCTCGATCCCGTCTTCCACATCCGCGATGCCAAGGGCAAGAACATCGAACGCTTCGATGATGACGGGAATTTCCCCGACAGCCTCGCCAAATGGAGCGCCCCTGCCGACGGCGAATACCTCATCCAGCTCTACGACCAACTCCGCCGCACCGGCGACGATTTTACCTTCCGCATCGAGATCACCCGACGCCAACCGAAGATCTCCGCCAGCCTCCCGATCACCGAGCGCAACCAATCCCAGAAAGACAAATATTTCCCCGTCCCGCAGGGCAACCGCTACGCCGCAGTCATCCAGCTCAAACGCGAAAACAACGGCTCCGCCATCGAGTTCCTCACCGGGAACCTCCCCCAAGGCGTGCGCATGATCGCCCCGGAAATCCCGAAATCGATCAACAGCTTTCCCGTCATTTTCGAGGCAGACCCCACAGCACCCCTCGCCTCCTCCCTGCAAGCATTCACCATCCGCGCCACCGACAACAAAGAACTCACCGGCACCCTCACCGACACAATCAACCTCGTCGAGATAAACAACGAAGGCATTTACCACTCGGTCTCCAGCGACCGCATCCCGATCGCCGTCACCGACCCCACACCGTTCTCGATCGAACTCGAAGCACCGAAGAATCCCATCGTCTCCAACGGCACGGTGATGCTGAAAATGCGCGTGGATCGCCGCGAAGGATTCAAAAACAAGATCACCACCCGTTTTCTCTGGAGCCCTCCCGGCATCTCCGGCCCCGCAAGCACCGATATCCCACCGGACAAATCCGAGGCCACTTACGAACTCAACGCCGCCGCCGACGCCCCGGAAGGAAAGTGGCAGGTCTGCGTCGTCGCCGAGGCCGATACCCCCGCCGGGCGCCGCATCGTATCATCACGCTTCGTCGCACTCGAAGTCGCCGCGCCTTTCGTCTCCGCCACCCTGGATCTCGCCTCCGCCCGTGTCGGCGAGCCCTCCGCCATGCTCGCAAAGATCGAGCACCACCGCCCCTTCCAGGGAACCGCTACCGCCGAACTCCTAGCCCTCCCCCACGGCGTCACCTCCAAGCCGATTGAGTTTAATGCAGGCACCGAAGAAATCACCTTCCCCCTCACCATCGCCCCCGATGCGAAACCCGGCAAAACCACCAGCATCCTCTGCAAAATCCTCATCCCCGGAAACGGCGAAAAAATCCTCCACCTCACCGCCCAAGGCGGAACTCTGCGCATCGACCCCGCCCCGAAAAACGCCCCACAGAAACCCAAGCCGGAGCAAGCGGCCACAAAACCTCCGGAGAAACCCCTCTCCCGCCTGGAGCAACTACGGCAGGAGAAGTAATTGCGATAGCGACTACTTGATCCGGTATTCTTCTTTCAGATACTCCATCACCTTGCCCAGTTCCTCATCCGTCAGAGGACGTTCGAAAATCAACCCACGTGCTATCTCGCCGTCGAAAGATTCCTTTCCGGGATGCTGCACCGCGTCGCGCTCCGTCCCGATCGCCATTTTCGACGGATTCGACTTCGGCGCGACTTTGCACTCCACACTCGCGAAAGGCTCGGTGCCGTTCACGAACGATTCGATACGTGCACTCTTTTTGCCGGCGCCCATGCGACCCGCCACGACGTAATATTTCCCGACTTCAAGCTTCGGCCCCATGACCTTGGGGTTGTGGATATTCCACCGCGAAAACTTCTCGCCCTTGGGCATTATCCCGGTGCGCGTGCCCATCCACATATCGTTGTCATCCTCGAAACCTCCCCACAGGCCGGCATACGGACTCCCATTTGTTAGGTTTCCGAAAAACGCATTCACATCTTCGAGTTTCCCGTCTTGTTCGTGCGGCGCTAGGACAAACAACCAAGTGTAGCCGCTGCCTTGCGTCAGGCCATCGAAGGCATCTTCATCGAAATTGATCAGCTCATCCTCGTTAAAAACCAAAGTGGGCTTTCCCCCAAGCGCTGCGACATCTGTCTTCAGCAATGGCCTCCCCGATCCCGCTTCTTTGCGGCCCTTGTCATTACTCACAAAATCCTGCGCCGGAAAATCCGCCACCTGATTCTTCCAAGCCACGACCCGGTCACCATCCTCAAGCGTCACGCCCTTTTCCGCATCCAGATCAAGGACCAACCCGTCGCTCACCGGAATGGCGGAAGCCTCTGTTTCGGCATGCACGATGCCAGCTAGGAGAAAAAGTGAGACGCTGCCGATGAGTTTGTGGGGTTTCATGACGAGGCTTCTAAAATTTTCTTGTTAGCTAATCAACGAGACATTCAAAGCGTTGGAGAAAGGGCAGCTTGCCTCCTCCAATTTCCAATCCCCACTGAGGGAGGTCGCCCGTGCCGCTTTCGGTGAAAGCCTCGGGACGATAAAATCCACCCGCAATTGGACCTTCAACCACGTCATGCGTTTTGGAAAAATGCAAACCATCTGGCGCATACTGGATTGTATTGATGAGATCCTCCGGCCCGGTGACTCCAATCATCGCGGCAACGCCCGTTCCCTGCGGCCATGCCAACACTGCATGGTTACCCGGGATTACCGGATTCTCCGGATGCTTCACATAGGGCCCCTCGGGTTTGTCAGCAATGGCGAGTCCCATCTGGGTCGTTTCCGGGCCATTGCCCAACTGACGGCCTTTGTAGTAGAACCAGTATTTCCCCTCACGCACCATCAGGCAGGCATCGTCGATAAGATGGCTGTCGAAGTCCTCCCGTTTGTCGCCGTTTTTCAACGCCGGATTGCTCGCCAGCTTTTCCCACGGCCCGTCGGGCGAATCCGATACCGCGATCCCGATCTTGGAATCCGGCTTCACTTTCGGTTTTGTAGAAATCCCGGTGTAAAAGAGCCAGTATTTCCCTTCGGCCACGAGAATATTGGGAGTGAAGACACTGGCTTCGTCCCAAGCGCCCGAACTGGGCTCGCCCTTGGCTAACGCCATTCCTTTTTCGGTCCAGTTATGGCCGTCCGGCGAGGTCGCATACCAAACCGTCGCATCGTAGCCCGACTTTCCCGGTCCCTTGGAATACCAGACATAGTAGAGATCACCGACTTTGATGATATCGCTCGGATCGCGACGCATCACGCCCTTTTCCGCGCCAATTCCGCTCACCTCCAAGCGCGACACGGTGATTTTTCCCATGTCGCCCGCTGAAGGCTTTCCCGCTTCCTGCGCATGGGACGAGCCCACGCTCAGAAACATCATCATCGCGATGAACCTGCTCATGTTCAGAATGGCACCTTGTCGGATTCAGGGAATTTCGCATTCACTTTCTTCAGCCACTTGTTGAGCGAGCCGCGAAGTCGTTCGGCAAGTTCTGGATTTGCGGCGAGGACGTTGTTTTTCTCCATCGGATCTTCCTTGAGGTTGAAGAGCGCGTCTTCGATCAGGCCGTACCCTTGGTAGAGTTTCCAATCGCCAGAGATGACGGAACTACCCATGTAGTATTTCACATCAGGACGGTTGTGGGGGTAGTGCCAGAAAAGGGCGTCGCGATCGAGTTCCCCGCCTTTGAACACCGGCATCAGATCCAGGCCTTCGAGCTGAGTGATCTCCTCGGTGGAGCCGCCTGCGGCATGAACGAAGGTAGGGAAGAAATCCATCGTGGTGACCGGCACATCGGTTTCCGTACCTGCTTTGATCACATCCGGCCATGACACCGCCATCGGCACGCGGATGCCGCCTTCGAGCAGGGAGCCTTTCTTGTCCGCCAGCCACTCGGTGGGTTTGTCTCCTCCGTTGTCCGAGTAGAAAACGATGATCGTATTATCGGCCTTGCCGGTGGCCTCCACCGCATCCATCACCTTGCCCACGGCGATGTCCATGCTCTCGAGCATCGCCAGGAAAGCATTGCCGCCGTTCTTTTTCACCAGATCTTTCGGTGCCTTGATTGGCGTGTGCACCTGATAGAGCCAGAGCGAAAGATGATACGGCTCGTCCTTGTGCGCTTGGATGAAATTGACCGCTTCATCGCCGAGCCGATCCGTTAGATACTCGCCCTTTTCGCGATCCTTGATCGTCCCGTTCTTGTAAGGGTCAAACCATGACTTTGGCTGACCGTAGGCGCAGCCGCCGATGTTCGAATCAAAGCCGTAGTGTTCGGGATGATACCTCGCATCCACGATGCCATCCTTGGTGCCCACGGAACCCTCTCCTGCCAGGTGCCACTTGCCGATGAACGCCGTGGCGTAGTCCTGCTTTTTCAACTCCCGGGCATAGCTCGGCAGCTCCAGTGGCAATTCTTTGAGAAACTCCGCATCCCCGGGTCCACCTTTGGAGGCTCTTTCATTGCCCGCTTTGCCGGGAATGTGGGTAGTGAGGCCGATCTGTGCCGGAGACATCCCGGTGATGCAGGCTGCACGTGTCGGCGAGCACACAGTTGCCGCTGAATACGCCTTGTTGAATACCATTCCCTGCTTCGCCAGTCGCTCCAGGTTCGGGGTGTTGATTTTCTCGCTGCTGCCGTCGAAATCCACCCAGCCGGGTCCGAGGTCATCGGCCATGATGAAAACGATGTTCGGCTTCTCGGCAGCTTTGACGGTGAATGTCAGGACGGACAGGCTGCAAAGCATCAGTCCGGTGTGGAGCGTTTTGTTAAATAATTTCATGTCTTGAGAAGATATTGTGGGCTGGATCGGCGGGCCCTAACGAAAGACGTCGTATTCGGGATTCACATACCCCTTTTCGAAAGTCCCGCCTTTTTTCCAGAGATCATACGTCCCTTTGAGTTTTTCCGCAGCCTCGGGGTATTGCCCCTTCTCGTCGGTTTCCGCGGTCCATTCGGCCAATACTTTCCGGTGCTGATCGAGCATGGATTTGTATTCAGAATTTTCCGCTAGGTTGTTCATCTGCAACGGATCGGCTTCCAGATCGTAGAGTTCCTCCTCGGGCCGCTCGCCAAACCAATGCGCTTCCTGATACTCATTGAGGGTGCCATCGGCATGGGCTTTCCTCATGGCCTTCATGTCGGCATTACCATCGCGATACTGCGGCTGCAGCATGGGGCGCTCCGGCATGTAGTTGCGCAAGTAGCTGTATTGTTGGCTGGTGACGGCACGGGTGCGGTCGATGGTAAAATCACAGCGATCCCGGGCGGAGACCACGAATTCGCGGGGCTCATAATCATCGGCAAAGAGATCCCGTCCCTCCAGATAGCCGGGCATTTCCGCACCTCCGAAAGCCAGGGTGGTGGCTGAGATATCGAGCGATGAAACCAGATCCTTGATGATGCGCCCCGCCTCTAGCTTGACATGTTTCCCGGCGATGATCAGCGGGATGTGCAGGCCGCCTTCGTAGCAGAACTGCTTGTGCCGCAGGGAGGTATTGCTGCCGTGATCTGAGAAGAAGAAAATGATCGTGTTCTCGTATTCCCCATCGCGCTTCAGAGCCTCGATGATGCTCGCCACTTGGGCATCCGTGCCACGGACCGCATTGTAGTGCCTTGTCCACATGGCCTGGATGCTGGGAATATTGGGGAAATAAGCGGGTAACGGCACAGCATCAGCAGGCAGCAACTCGCCTTCGCGCGCATACTTCTCTCCGCCCTTGCCCCCCTTGAGCTCGATCTGGCCGAACCATGGCTGGCTCTTGTCCTTGCGGTCATTCCATGCACCCGTCTTCCAGCCGCTTTTATTGATGCCCTTGTTGCCCTGCCAGCCGTTCTCCCCGGTTTCATATTTATCAGGAGTGCCGGTATCGTAGAGCGCCCGGCGATCGTAGTGAAAATTGTAGTCGTCCTTTCCCGCATTGAAGGTGAAATAACCCGCACCTTTCATGAGTTCCGGAATCGTCTGCATGCCTTCAGGCAGATAGATGCGCGCCTCTCCCGGAACCACGCCCTTAGCGGCGCGGCTCGAACGGTGCTGATGCGTCCCGGTCGTCGTCTGCATGACCCCGGTGATGATCGCGGAACGGCTGGCGGAACAAACCGGAGCGGTCACGTAAGCGCGCTCGAACAGCACCCCGTCCGCCGCCAGCGCATCGATGGCAGGCGTATGCCCCGCGTTGATTTCATCACCGTAGCAGCCCATGAAGGGCGAAAGATCTTCTGGAAAAATCCACAGGATGTTCGGCTTTTCGGCGGCCATGGAGACCACCGGGAGAATCGGCAACAAGACGGATAGGAGGAGTTTTTTCATGAATAAAATCAGTATTTCAGGGCGGAGCTGGGCGGGAGCGGCACCTCGTTGGCTTTGCGCCATTCGACGAGATCCTTGAGCATCGCCTCGGCGCGCTCGGGGTTTTGTTTTGCCAAGTTTTTGCTCTCCTTGAGGTCTTCGGCGGTGTTGTAGAGCTCGATGTTCCCCTTCTTGAGGAACTGGATCAGCTTCCAATCCCCCTGACGAATGACGGAACACGCAGGATCCTTGTAGGCGCTGGCGAGATGCCAGAAAAGCGAACGGCTCTCCATTGCCTCGCCTTTCATCAGGGGCACCAGGCTATCGCCATCGAGCACACCTTCGTATCCGGTGATACCCGCCAACTCGATCAGGGTGGGGAAATAATCCAGTCCCTGGATCGGCTCGGCACTTTTGGCAGGTGCCACGGTGCCTTTCCAGTGGATCAGCGCAGGCACCCGCAGGCCGCCGTCGTAGATATTGCCCTTCGCGCCACGCAAATTCTCGTTCTTACTCTGTATCCCGTTGAAGCCGTTGTCCGAGGTGAAAATGATCACCGTGTTCTCACGCAGCCCGTTGGCATCGAGGTAGTCGGTGAGACGCTTCACGTTTTCATCGATCGAACGGATCATCGTCGCATACGCCGCGATTTCGTTGCGTTTGCCTTGACCCTGGCCGGTGGAATCATCCGCCGGCTTTTCCATAAAATGCTTCAGCCATTCCTTGTTCCTCGCGACCGATGGCATGTGCGGCGCGTAGAAGTTCAGGTTCACGAAAAACGGCTCCTCCTTGTGCCGTTCAATGAAATCGATCGCGTCGGAGGTCAACCGGTCGGTCAGCCACTCGTCGTCTTCTTTGGGCTCGATGAAGGGATTCTTGAAAGGCGCGATGTAACCGCCGCTCTCCGAGGCGTAGCCCTTGTCGTATCCACGCGAAGGATCCCCCCACCAGGTGCCTCCGACATTTTCGTGGAAGCCACGCCCGGTCGGGTAATATTTCGCAATCTCCGGGGACTTGTGGTGCTCCACCCAGCTGAGATCTCCGTTCTTCGGTTGGCCCAGTTTCTTTTTGAAAGGCAATGAGGACTCCTTCTCGGGATAGGGCCCGACGATGTGGTATTTGCCCAAATGAATCAGCTTGTAACCGGCCTTATTCAGGGGCTCGGAGTAGATCGGGTGGTCCGTATCCACCGTCCATTTGGAGAAAATGTTGTCCTTGTCGTTGCCCCTCTCAAGCACCGGCACCGTGTAACATCCCGTGCGGAACGATTGCTGCCCGGTGAAAATCGCCGCACGCGAAGGCGAGCAGGTCGGATACATGAAGGCATTTTCAAAAACCAAACTCTCCTTCGCCAGCGCATCGAGGTTCGGAGTCTCGAAGTATTCACTGCCCATGAAGCCGACATCTTGCCAGCCGAGGTCATCGGCGAGAATGAAAATGACATTGGGACGTTCCCCTTGAGCCGCACAAAAGGAAGATACGGCAAACAGAGCGAGCCCGAGCTTGAGCAGCTCTAAAAACTTCGGAAAACTCAGATTGGATCTCATGATTCAGCGATTCTAGGAACTCTGCACAGGCATTCAACCACCCATACAGGAACCCACCCCCGGATTCTTTCAGAAACCTCTCACAAATGCCCGTCTGATAGGGAGCGCTTCTTCGGCTGTTCTCATACGTCCCATTCATCCCTTCGTTTTCTATCCATCGGGTATAACCCATTCCCTCGCGGAACTCACTCTGTCCGCGACGTTTCCCGACCCCCGGTGTTTGATGCCGGGAAACCCTGCCTTCCGAATGTTCAAAACCCTCGCCTCCTGCTTGTTCCTAGCCCTCCCGGCGCTTGCAAGTCCCATCACCTCTTCATGGTTCACCGAGTTTTCGGGGCAATACGTCCGCATTTACCCGACCACAGCTGACGAAACGGCCAACGCCCCCGTCACCACCTGGGATCATCCTAGCGGAAACGATCGGCTCACCCCCACCTACGCCGGCGTCAGCGAGATCTCCACCACCGCCACCGACCTCTACATTCTCACCAGCGTAATCGGCCTGCACCCACGCCTTACAAACACTTAACGCTTAATCTCTGTTCCCGGGTGCCATGTCGTTGTAGGTTTCGATTAATACTCAACCGTCGAACCAAGTGAAATCAACAACCACACTGCACGCAATCATCGCTATGACATCCATCGCGATAACCGCCCCACTGCACGCCCAAGGCCCCGGCGGACGCCCGAATCGCGTTTACACCGAAAACGAATCCAAGCCGCTCGTGCTCGTCCCCGCCAATGAGAAGCCGCCCGGAGAAAATCAAGTAACCATCGAGCTCAAGGACAGCTTCCGCGTCATCACCGCAAACAACATCCCGGATCACGTTGTCGGAAAATTCCCGAATCCGGGAAACCCAAACACGATCTCAGCGCAGAAGGTGGAGATCAAACTCCCGCTCAAACCCAAGGCCTCGGAAAAATCCATTCCCGCCCGCACCGCCGTAGGCATTTTCCTCAACGGCGTATTCATTGAAGCAGGCACCGGCGAGTTCTGGACCAGCGAATCCAGCAAGCCATGGAACTAGGAAGCCCTCGGCGGCGCCATCAACCTCGGCCTCGATGAAAACTACGCCCACGTCCAACCCACCGGAAAATATCACTACCACGGTCAACCGACCGGCTTCCTCATAGACATCAAGCTCTTCCATCACGCGCATTCCCCACTCGTCGGTTGGGCTTTCGATGGATTCCCGATCTACGCCCTCTATGGCTACAAAGCCCCGAAGGACCCCTCTTCCGAAATCGTCGAGATGACTTCCAGCTTCCGCCTCAAAACAGGCAACCGCCTCATACCCCCAAACGGCCCGGGCGGCAAATGTGACGGCGCATTCACCGATGACTACGAATACGTCGAAGGCTCCGGCACCCTCGACGTTTGCAATGGTCGATTCACCAAAACCCCGGAATTCCCCGAAGGCACCTATGCCTATTTCGTCAGCAATGAGTGGCCAGTCATCTTCCGCAATTATCGTGGCGAACCCGTCATCACCCCTCAGGGTGGCGGCCCCGGCGGTCCTGGTGGAATGCAACGTCCGGGCGGACCTCGCCCCGATGGCCGTCCGCCAAGAAGATAACAGCACCGAATGGCTCTTCGTTTCTCCATCTCGTTTCTAGCTGTAGCGTCCCTCGCAGGCGCGGCTCCGATCCATCTCGATTTCATCCACGAAATCGGAGGTGCGCCGATCCTCGCCGACTCCCTCCGCTACGAGAACTCCCGTAGCGAAGCCTTCTCCATCACCCGCCTCGACTGGCTAGCCACCGATTTCAGCGTGACCCTTGCCAGCGGCGACACCCTCGTCATCCCGGACAGCACCGTCTTCATCTCCACACGCGGCGGCACTTTCAGCCTACCGGATCTCCCTGAGGAAAAGATCACCGCGATCTCCTTCAGAATCGGCCCCAACAAGGAAACCAACCACTCCGATCCCGCCCTCTATACCGCCAACCACCCACTCAATCCCAACCTCAATAACCTTCACTGGGATTGGCAGGGCGGCTACATCTTCCTCGCCATGGAAGGCCACTGGCGCGCACCCGGCGAAAAAGTGCCCGGAGGCTACGCCTACCACTTCGCCAACGATCCCAACCGCACCACCATCACTCTCCCCCTCGATCTGACTCCCCGCAACGAGTCCCGCATCGCCATCGCGCTCGATGCGCAAAAACTCCTCGAAGGCCTTTCCTTCGCCACCGACGGCACCACCACCCACTCCCGCGAGGACGACCTGATCGCCGCCCGCCTCAAAACCAATCTCCAGCCCGCCTTCCGCATAGCCGGCATCCAAGACGGAGGCATACCGACCCCACCGGATCCACCGAAACCCATCGACCTCCCCGCCGATCCCAAGGGCTACCCGGTCACCCTCCCGAACCACATCCCCCTTCCCGCCCTACCCAGCGACAATCCGCTCATCACCACCCGCGTCGCCCTCGGCGAAAAACTCTTCCACGAAACCCAGCTCTCGAAGAATAACTCCATCTCCTGCGCCTCTTGCCACCAGGACGAGACCCTCAGCGATCCACGCAAACTCAGCACCGGCACCGAAGGCCAGCTCGGCCTGCGACACTCCATGCCGCTCTTCAACCTCGCGTGGAAAACTTCGTTCATGTGGGACGGACGCGCCCCGAGCCTCCGCGATCAAGCCATGATTCCCATCCAGGATCACCGGGAAATGGACGAGTCCCTCGGAAACGTCGCCGCGAAACTCAAGGCCGACCCCGCCTACCCGCCGCTCTTCGCTGCCGCCTTCGGATCGGGCGAAATCACCCCAGACCACATCGGTCTCGCCCTCGAAAACTTCCTCCTCACCCGCCTCTCTTTCGACTCGAAATTCGACCGCTTCATGAAAGGCCAGGCCACCCTCACCCCGGAGGAACAACGCGGCTTCGAACTCTTCTTCACCGAGTCCGAACCACGCCTCGGCAGAAAAGGCGCCGACTGCTTCCACTGCCACGGCGGCGCACTTTTCACCGACCACTCCTTCCACAACAACGGCCTCGCGACCACCGAAGACCTCGGCCTTGAGAGCACCACAGGAAAAGCCACCGACCGATACAAATTCTCCACCCCCACGCTGCGCAACATCGCCCTCACCGCCCCTTATATGCACGACGGCCGCTTCGCCACGCTTGAGGAAGTCATCGAGCACTACAACTCCCCCGTCCCCCTCTCCGAAACCCTCGATCCCAACCTCGCCAAGCACCCGCAAGGCCTCGGCCTCTCCGAAGAGGACAAGACCGCCCTCCTCGCTTTCCTTAAAACCCTCTCCGACCCGGCGATGTCTGCGGAGAAGCAGGACTGAAATCACCGGACTTTTTCACGATCCAAATCATCTCCTTACAATCCCATG
The DNA here is from genome assembly GCA_039978775.1 of Luteolibacter sp. Taxonomy (GTDB): domain Bacteria; phylum Verrucomicrobiota; class Verrucomicrobiia; order Verrucomicrobiales; family Akkermansiaceae; genus Luteolibacter. Next base: position 547,334 of record JBDWAR010000010.1, read on the forward strand.
GGACAAACGGTGCCGAAAACGGAACCGCACATGAACCCAGAATCCATCTCCCGAAACATCGCACTGCTCGCCTTGCTGGCCGGCACCACCCATGCCGAGCCCATCCTCAGCTCTTGGTACACCGAAGGATCCGGCCGCTACGCCCGCATCTGGGCGACTCAGGCACAGGAGACCACCGAGCGCGGCGGTGGAGGCTCCACCTCGCTGACCACATGGGACTCCGCCGACTATGCTGGCGTCAACGTCGGCGACCAACCCCTCCCGGTCTATGCGGGCATCCAGGGCATCTCCTATTCTAACAGCTACGTCTACATCAAGTCAACCGGTCTCGCCAACAACATCATGGGACCGTGGTTCCTCAACGCAGCCCGCACCACCCAGTTCCCCTCCTTCCCCGGAAACGCCGCCATTCTCTACCGTTTCCCCAGAAGCACCAACTACGCCTCGACCTACACCAACAACGCACGCACCGCTTCTAACATCGGCTCGTGCGGGCTCTTCGTCGATGGCGTCCCCCTCTTTAACTCCAGCGACACCTTCTCCTACGACACCTCCGCCGGAGCCGATCAAGAACCCACCAACAGCAACGTCGGCGACGGCTACTGGAACCGCGACGCATTCACCAACGAAGGCGTGAGCTTCGATGCGGGAAATGCCCACCAGGCCATGGAGCAATTCCACTACCACGCCAGCCCCGCCGCCCTCCGCTCCACTCTTGGCGATTCCGTGGATTATGATCCAAGCGTGGTTTACCAAGGCATCGGCGGTGCCAGCCCTTACACAGAAAATTTCAACGGCAAGCACAGCCCGATCATCGCATGGGCGAATGACGGCCTGCCGATGTACGGCCCCTACGGATACAGCAGCCCACTCGATCCCACCAGCGGAGTGCGCCGCATGATCACGGGTTATCAGAAACGCGATGGCACCAACGGCTCCACCAACCTCACCACCACCGGCCGCAAAACCCTCCCGCAATGGACCGTGACCCAAGGCAAGCGAACCACCACAACACTCACCGCCGCCCAATACGGTCCCAACGTGAACGCCACCTACACCATCGGCCACTACCAAGAAGACTACGATTACAAAGGCGACCGCGGCCTGACCCTAGGCACCCATTTCGATCTCAATGCATGGAACACCCGCTGGTGCGTCACCCCGGAATTCCCTAACGGCACATGGGCCTACTTCACCGCCGTCGCAGAAAACGGCACCCCCGTTTATCCCTACAACCTCGCCTACCAATACTTCGGCAACTCCACCCTCGCAGCAGGCATCGCCTCCACCGCCGTCGAGACCACCGGCGTGACAGTCCAATTCGGTGGTGCCTCCACGATCCTCACGGAAAACAAAGCCACCGCCGTCGATACTTCGGCCCAAACCATCACCATCACCTGGCAGGGAATCGAAGGCGGAGTCTACCGAGTCGAGCCGAGCCAAGATCTCATTACTTGGTCCGACACCGAACCCACCACCATCTCCGCCTCGGACGAAATCGTAGCCGTCGGCACCTTCACCTCTTCCACTTCGAAAAAATTCTACCGCCTCGCAAAAACCGGCATCAATACCTACGACACCACCACATTCAGCACTGCTGCAGGCGGTGGCGGTGGCCCCGGCGGACCTCCTCCGCGTTAAGTTTTCCAAGGCAATAACCGCTTGATGAGGCTCTCCGATCCGTCGGGAGCCTTTTTCGTAAAACACAATTCGCACGCAACCATCCCAGCCCCCGCGTGTTAACATCTCCACATGTCTCGCGCCATTCTCCTCCTCCCCCTGCTGCTGCAAGCCCTCCCCGCCGCTCCCATCGAGACATCATGGTTCATTGAATCTTCCGGCAGCTACGCTCGCATCTACCCCACCTCCGCCGAGGAAAAAGCTAACACCTCCGTCACCACTTGGAACCACCCCCAAGGTGGCACCGGCCAAACCGAACCGACCTACGCCGGAGTCAGCGAAATCTCCGCCACCGAGTCGGAAATTTTCATCCGCACCACCGGTCTCGCCTTCCACGTCATGGGCCCGTGGTATGGCGAAAACGACCGGCTTTTCCCCAACTACCCTTCGAACATCGCCCAAGCCGCCTCCTTCCCGAAAACCCCCGTCGTCTCCGATCTGCCGAAACCCCTGACCAGCCTCGGAGCCATCGGCTACTTCGTCGATGGCGTCGCCATGTTCGATACCCGCGATGCCTTCTCCTACATCCAGTCGGAAAAATCCGACGCCGGCCCACGCACCGCGCCCCAACGCGGCGATGGCATCTGGAACCGTGACGCCTACGTCAACGAATCCCCCACCTTCGATGCCTCGAATGCCCACCAGGCACGCGGCACCCACCACTACCACGCAAACCCTCCCGGCCTCCGCCACCTGCTCGGCGATTCGGTCGATTACGATCCCCCCACAAACACCTACACCGAAGCTCCCAACGGCAAACACTCGCCTATCCTCGGCTTCATGTTCGATGGCCTGCCCCTCTACGGCCCCTACGGCTACTCCGATCCGAAGGATCCCTCCAGCCCCGTGCGCCGCATGATCTCCGGCTACCAAATGCGCGATGGCAGCAACGGCTCCACCGACCTCAAAACCACCGGCCGCACCACACTTCCCGAATGGATCACGCGCAACGAACCCTCACGCGCAACACCCCTAACCCCCGCCCAATACGGCCCCGTCATCGATGCCGCCATGAACCGCGACACCGCCGTCCTCGGCCACTACCTCGAAGACTACGCCTACCTCGGCGATCTCGGGAAAACCCTCGGCAAGGATTTCGACCTCAACGAATACAACGTCCGTTACTGCGTCACCCCCGAGTTCCCCGAAGGCACCTGGGCCTACTTCACTTGCATCGATCCCGCAGGCACCCCGGTCTTCCCCTACAACATCTCCCGCTACTACTTTGCCAAACCCACCGGTGGCAACACCCGCTCCCTCCCGGACTCACGGGAAATCCTCTTCAGCGTCGGCCCCAACACCACCCCACAGATCACCTCTTCCACTCCTGCGGAAAACGGACAGGTCACCCTGACATGGACAGGCGCGGAAGGCGGCACCTACCGCATCGAGGACGCCTCAGGTAACCTCTCCACCTGCGCCAAACCCACCCAGCGAAACACCGGCGAAATCACCACCACTACATCTCCCGTAGATCCCACCTTCACCCTCACCGCCATCGCCCCCTTCGATGACGATGGCTTCGCCGAAACCAAAATCACAGCTGCGCCAAAACATAGTATCCTCCTCCTCATCCTTGATGACTGGGGCGTGGACTCCAGCCCACTGGACAACGCAGCAACCGCCGGAGCCACCTTCCCCAAAATGCCCAACCTCGAAGCCCTCGCCGCTCGCGGCATCCGCTTCACCAATGCCTACGCCCAGCCGACTTGCGCCCCCACCCGCGCCTCCATCATCACAGGCCGCTTCGCCTTCCGCCACGGTATCGGCACCCCGGAAGGAGCAAACCTACCCGCCGCCGAACTGACCCTCCCGGAATTTTTTACCGCCACAAAATCCCCCTACGCCCTCGCCTCCTTCGGAAAATGGCACCTCGGCGGCGGCGACAACGGCCCGGCCGAACTCGGCGGCTGGCCGCACTTCGCAGGCATCCTCCGTGGCGGGGTCGATGACTACTACGACTGGACCAAAACCACCGACGGCGTCACCCAAAAATCCACCACCTACACCACCACCGACCAGGTCGATGACACCCTCACCTTCATCAAATCCAACAGCGGAAAACCTTGGTTCGCGTGGGTCGGCTTCAACGCCCCCCACACCCCCTTCCACAACCCACCCGAAAACCTCCACACCCAAGGCAAAGACCCTTTGGGAAAAAGCAATCGCACCGCCTACGAAGCCGCCCTCGAAACCCTCGATAGTGAAATCGGCCGCCTCCTCGCCTCGGTCGACTTGGAAAACACCCACATCATCCTGATCGGCGACAACGGCACCCCCGGCCAAGTCGTGCAGGCACCTTTCAGCCGCACCCACGCCAAAGGTTCCCTCTTCCAAGGCGGCATCCACGTCCCCCTCGTCATCGCCAGTCCCGATATCTCCGCACCCGGCACCATCACCGAGCCCACCCACTGCGTCGACCTCTTCGCCACCATCCTGGAAATGGCAGGAATTGACCCCGCCGCCGCCACAAACCCCATCGACTCCCGCAGCCTCCTCCCCCTCCTCGACGGCACGAGCCTTGTCCCCCGTAGCCTTGGCGAAGGGGGATTCGCCGTCTCCGAGCAATTCGGCAAGATCCGTGGCGGCGGCTCCGAAGGCCGCGCCATCATCTCCGCCCTCCACCCGGATTACAAACTCATCGCCTACGGAGACCCCACCGCTCCCACCGAGCCGAAATACGCCATGTATCGTATTTCCACCGATCCCAACGAACAATCCCCCCTCACCCTCATCCCACAGACCACCGCCCCACACTTCGCCGCCTGGGAAACCCTCACCGCCATCAATGATTCCCTCGCCCCCGGAGAAACAACCACCCCAGCACCCGCAGGCGATGCCACCATCTTTTTCCTGAAACTCCCCGACATCCAAGGCCCCACCGGTGCCCCCCAGAACATGGCCATGTCCCCGACCTCCATCACCATCGCCAGCACCCCCGCCACTTTCATCTCCCGCACCAACCCCGAAGGAAAAGAAGACCGCCTATGGATCCAATGCACCCTCCCCGCCGCCCCTGAAACAACCCCCACCGAAGCCATCGTCATCTTCCCAGACAACCCCCGCCGCCCCACCGGCTCCCCACGCACCCTCAAAGCCACTATCAAGTAGCACGCTTACGCTTAGGCCGGATCGAGTTCGTCGCGTAGGATGGCAAGCAGTTTTTCCGCCGTGTAAGGCTTGGCCAGGAAACTTTTCACTCCGAGCTGGGTGACCTCGCCGATGTGATCCGTGGAGGACAGCCCACTGGTGGCGATGATGCGCACTTCCGGATTCATCCTTTGCAGCACTTGGATCGTCGCCGGCCCATCCATCACCGGCATCATCATGTCGGTGAGAACCACCGCGATCTCATCCTTGTGGCTTGCATAGACCGAAACCGCGTCGGCCCCGTCCACTGCCAGTAACACCCGGTATCCGAAGGCTTCCAGGGTATCGCGGGTGATCTGGCGCACCAAGATCTCGTCCTCGATCACCAGCACCAGTTCGCCATTGCCACGCGGCAGATCTCCGCCGGGCCTCTTCGATGGCAGATGCTCTGCACCTTCCTCTTCCACCCGTGCAGGCAGATAGATATTAAAACGGGTTCCTTTCCCTAGCTCGCTATACACTTGGATGAATCCGCCGTGCCTCGTGACGATCGCCTGCGAGGTGGAGAGCCCCAGCCCGGTGCCGCTGCCGACTTCCTTGGTGGTGAAAAACGGATCGAAGATTTTTTCCAACAACTCGGGCGGCATTCCTGTTCCACTGTCCTCCACCCGGATGAGGACATAGGGGCCGGGCTCCGTGCCGAAGCTCATGCCCACATAATGCGCGTCGAGAATGTGGTTCTCTGCGGTGAGCTTCAACCTGCCACCCTCCTGCATCGCATCGCGCGCGTTCACGCACAGGTTCACCAGCACCTGATGGAGCTGTGTGCTGTCGCCGACCACCTTCCAGAGATCCTCTGGATAATCCACCGCGACTTTGATGTTCTTCATGAACGTGTCGTTGGCGATCTTCTCCACCTCCTGCAGCAGCCCCCCGAACTCTACATCCATTTTCTGCCCCTCCACGCCGCGCGCGAAAGACAGCACCTGCTTGACCATCTCCGCGCCGCGCTTGGCACTCGCACCGATCATGCCGATCAGTTCATGGCTCTCCGAATCGGGAAATCTCAACTTCAGGAGATCGAGCGCCATGAGGATAGGCGCGAGCGCGTTGTTCAAATCGTGGGCGATCCCGCCCGCCAGAGTGCCGATGCTGTCCATGCGCTGCACCCGCAGGAACTGCTGCTCCAACCTTTTCCTCTCCGTGACATCACGAACGATGGCCAGCGCCCGGCCGTCGGGCAAAACCGTGACACTCACCTCGCTGGGGAAAATCGATCCATCCTTGCGGCGCGTCTTCCATTCACTGCGCATCACTTTCCCCACCTTCAGACGCTCCATTTCCGGAATCATCCGATCCGCATCTTCAGGGGAAATGATCTCTAGGTTTCTCATCCCTATCATTTCCCGATGGCTGTAGCCGAACATCTCGCAACCCGCCGCATTCACATCCAGCAGCTTGCCCTTCATATCCGAGACCAGAATCCCGTCCGAGGCAGACTCCACTAGGCTGCGGTAATTCGCCTCGCTGCGCTTTAGCTCCGTCTCCGCGCGCACCCGTTCAGAGATATCCAGACCGATGCCCGCCACGTAACGCTTGCCCTCCGCATCGCGGAAAGGAAACTTCGAACAGAGCTGATGGATCACCTCGCCCTGCGCATTGCGGGCGAACTCCACCACCTCGATGGCAGTGTCCGATGCCAGTGCCTTCAAATCGTTCTTACGGAATTCTGTCGCCATCTCACCGGGCCAGAGATCCTCATCCGTTTTGCCACGCCAATCCTCAAGCTTCACGCCGTAGCATTCCTCGAACGGACGGTTCATGTAGACATAACGCCCGTCCTCATCCTTCAGCCATGCCGTGGTCGGGCTGTGGTCCATGAACAAACGGAACCTCTCCTCTTCCGCATGAAGATCCGCTTCCGCCTGCCTGCTTTCCGTAATATCCCGGCTCACGCCGATCACCCCGAGCGTCCTTCCTTCGGCATCCCGCCATGGCGACTTGTTGGCGGATAGCACCCGCTTACGACCGGCCATCACCCCGGATTCCTCGCGGGTGATCGGTGCGTCCGCCGCCAGCACCTCCAGATCCAGTTGCCGGAAATGACGGGCAATTTCTTCGGGAAGCAGCTCTGCATCGGTCCGGCCGATGATGTCCTCGGGAGTCAGCGCGGCAAGCTTCGCCCCCGCTTCATTGATGAATTGATAGCGCCCTTCGAGGTCTTTCACATAAATGGCATCCGTGGATCCCTCCATCACTCCCTTGAGCAGCGCGTGATTTCTCTTCAGCCGCTCCCCTTCGCGGTGGCGACCGATCGCGATCGACGCAATGTTTGTCGCAATCTCGATGAGCTGCAGGTGTTCGGCCTGCGGCAAGCCCGACTCACGGTAATAGATCGCAAAGGTTCCGCAGACCTTGCCTTCCCGGTCGAAAATCGGTGTCGACCAGCAAGCCTTCAAGCCATGCTCCAAAGGCACATGCCTCAGCCCCTCCCACAATGGATCGGTTTCCAGGTTCTCCACATACACTGATTGCTGGCGGAAAGCTGCCGTCCCGCAAGATCCGACTCCTTCCCCGATCTCAAGTCCATCGACAGCCTCATTATATGCTTCCGGCAAACTCGGTGCCGCCCCATGCCGCAGATGCACCCCGTCCCCATCCACCAAAAGCACCGAACAAAGCAGCCCCTGCGACTGAGACTCGATGAACTCCGCAAGCACCGGCAGCGTCTCAGACAGCGGAGCTCCGTCTGCGATCAGCTCCATCGCCTCCCGCTGACCCGCCAGCAATGCCATGCTTCGTTTCCTCTGCGTGATGTCGCGAGTGATCCCGAGCAGAGAAATGATTTCCCCCTGCTCATTGCGCATTGGCGTTGCGTGGGTTTCCAGCCAGCGCCGTGTGCCTTTAAGGCCATTGATCTCAAACTCCAGGCTACCCGTCCCGCCATTCATCACCCGCGCGGTCAGCTCCGCGAATGCCTCACGGTGCTCCGGCAGGATCATTCCAAGCACGCAGTGACCCACCACCTGCTGCATTGAATCCGCTTCGATCATGCGCAGCCCTGCTGGATTCATTTCCAACAACTTGCAATCCGGTCCCAGCAACTTCACGCACTCCGGCTCGTTATCAAAAATCGCCCTCAGCCGCCTCTCGCTACCAGAAAGCTCGTCCGCCTTTCGGCAACTTTCCAACTGCATCACCACCAGCCTGCCCAGTTTCTCCAACGCCTCCTGTTGGGAACCCGTCAGATCCCCGGGAGCGCGATCCATCACACACAAGGCACCCACCACCTCCCCCTCGACCGTCAATAACGGAGCCCCTGCGAAAAACCGGATACCGAGTTCCCCCGTGACCAAAGGACTCCCTGAGAAACGTGTATCCTCTGCTGCATTCCTGACAACAAGCAGCTCCTTGCGTCCCGGCATTTTGCTAAAAAACCAATCCCCCAGTGCACATCCTTTCAGATTCAGCCCTACCCGCCCGAGAAAGCGCACTGCGCCCTCTTCGTGGAGCGCCACCGATCCCATCGGCACGCCGCAGATTTCAGTCGCCAGCCCCGCCAACTCATCGAAAGCCTCCGTAGGCACAGCCCCCCATCCGCCTTCATCCACCGACTGCCCGCCAATCGCTTTTTCAGAAGGTAATGATGATTCCAGAGGCACAAGACACATCTAACCAATAGCTCCATATACCGCCAGATGTAATTTCAATATCAAGCAGTCTCGGAAGTATCACTAAGGGCGTGAATTTCTTTTACCCTCCACTCAAACAGCTTATCCCATCAGGGCATAACCACACTCAGAAATATGATACCTCATTGATAATCAATGAATTATGTCGTCCCGGAGCCGAACTCACTCCCGAGAAGATAACTCGATTACCTGATTCTAGGGGCACATGATGAAAAAACGAGGGGCTTCGCGCAATATCAGCCGCTATTAGGTCTTGGAATCGATATAACCGCGCCAACCACCGAAGCCGCTGAGGTCTTTTGCCCCGTCCGCCGCCCTTGGCTCCGCTATGAACCCCCAGACTTCGCGGCCATCACCTATCAGCATTTTCCCGATCCCCAACGGCCCGGGAATTTTGCTGACGAAATCATGGAAAGCCGCCGTCGAAAGCGCCCAGACCTCCACAACGATTTCCACCCCGTCGCCTTCGGCCACGCACAATCCCGCCGAATTCCGCATGTTGGAATGGTCTCCTTATCGGCGGCGGCGCAGCATCAGCGCGGAAAGCCCCTTGAAAAATGCGGCTCCTTTCGCCACTGCAGATGGCGGCGGTGGATGTTCAGAAAATCAGGATCGAGTAATCTTCGTTGATCAAGTTCCGGAAGCTGGGATGACCATGAAACTCATCGATCAACGGGACACCCGCCCTCTTCACGTCTTCGGTGGCCTCATAAGCGTCCGCACAATAGCTGCATGCGCCGCGTACAAAGTGGCGGACCCTCTCGAAAAGCTCGTTGTACTTGTGATCCGGTGAGCCAAACGCGGCTGCCGCCTGGGTGCCCGCGCCATCGAAGATGATCTGGACCTCCTCCTTGGAGCCATCGAACTCATACGCTCCCATCAGCGCGTTGACGACGCGTCCCATGCTTTCCGGTTCTTTTCCGGCCGACAAAATGACAAATGCGGTTCTTTTCATCCTTCAACCTCGGCAGACATCCATGGATTTCAAGTGGGAATCCTAAACTCACCCGTCACTGGAAAGCAGCGACCCCACATAGCCCCGCCAGCCGCCGAATTCGGAGATATCGCGCGCGCCTTCCATGGCGATGGCTTCGGCGATGAAGCCGCAGTGCACGACATCTTCCTCCATCACCACCTTGCCGATGCCGAGGGGAGCTGGGATCTTGCTGGTGAAATCGCCGAAAGCCTCGGTGGAAAGCGACCAGACCTCGCAATCGATCGCCACGCCCTGGCCTTCACCCACCCGAACCAGAGCTGGCCGCTCCGGCATACCATCGCCCTCAGGAACCAGATACATCCGGTAGCAGTCGGCGGTTTTCATCTTTGCAAGGAAGGTCGCGCCGCGATCGGTGAGCTGCCAGTTCAGCGGCATGCCGTGGAGGTGCGCGCCGCAGACCACGACCGGGACCTCATCGAAGCCATCCAGTCCGAAGTAGGTGGCCTTTTGCCGGCCGATCATCTGCTCATACATGGAGCCGAGCTCCAGCAGCGCGCGATCCATGCCCGCGTGGGCGAAGATCGTCACGCCCCACGGCAGCCTGCCTTCATACATGCCCGCAGGCAGCGCGAGGGCGGAGTAGTCGAGCAGGTTCATGAAATTCGTATAGGTGCCGAGGTTCGAATTCAACTTCACCGGCTCCGCCAGCACCTCCGCCACCTTGTAGTTCCTCGGTGCCGTGGGCGTGATGATGAAGTCCACCTTCGCCAGCTCGCGGTCGGCCAGCATCTTGCACTCCGCCAGCTTGTAGCGCGCCTCGAAGAAGTCGCTCGCCAGCGGGGTCTTGCCGCCTTCGGTGATCTGGCGCGTCACCGGGAAGACCGCCTCGGGTTTCGTCTCGATGAAATCGCGGATGCCCACGTAGCGCTCGGTGACCCATGGGCCTTCGTAAAGCAGCTTCGCCGCCTTGAGGAAGGGCTCTAGGCTGATTTCCACGATCTCGGCATCCAAGGCTTCGAATTGTTTGAGCGCTTCATCAAACAGATTCTCCGCGGCATCCCAGCCGAAGAATTCCAGATCCTCGCGTCTCGGCACACCCATTCTGGGCTTTCCGGAAAAGCGCTTCCACTTCTCCGGCGGCTTGCGGCTCCACGGCTCCTCGGCATCGTATTTCCCGGCCACCAGCAGGACCTCGTCCGCATCATCGCAGGTGTGCGCGAAGACCGAGACGCAATCGAGCGACTTGCAGGCATCGACTACACCTCTCGTAGAAAGGTATCCCAGCGAAGGCTTGAGGCCGATCAAATCGTTGAAGGCCGCAGGCACGCGCCCGGAACCGGCGGTATCGGTGCCGAGCGAGAAAGGCACTAGGCCCTTTGCCACCGCGATCGCCGAGCCGCAGCTCGAACCACCCGGCAGGTATTCCGCATCGAATCCGTTCTTGGGCGCGCCATACGGGGTCCTCACCCCCACCAGTCCGGTCGCGAACTGGTCGAGATTGGTTTTCCCGAAACACACGGCCCCCGCTTCCTGCAGCAGACGGATCACCGTCGCGGACTCTGCGGGATCATACCCATACTCGGGGCAGGCTGCGGTCGTCGGCAGGCCCTTCACATCGATGTTGTCCTTCGCGACAAACGGCACGCCATACAGGGGAGCGTTTTCCTCCAGACCTTCGATCTGGGCGAGGATGTCCTCCCAGCTCGCCTTTGAAATGAAGATCCCGCTGTCGTCGTCATCGCGGATGGTCTCCCACACTTCACGCAGCACCTCTTCCACATTGCGCCCTTCTGCGTAGGCGTTCTTGAATTCCCCAATCGTCTTCATATCAATTTCCTATTTTCAAAATCAGCAACGGATCGCCCGCCTTCACCATCGCGCCCGGCGCCACCAGAACCTCCACGACGGTGCCCGCCTTGGTGATCGGCACGGTCATTTCCATCTTCATCGCCTCAAGGATCAGACCGGTGCGACCTTCGGAAACGACTTCACCCGCCTCCACCTCGACCTTCCAGACACTGCCCATCATCGGCGATTCCACGAATTCGCAGCCATCGGGTAATACGATCTCCGCGCTCTCCACCACCGCCTCTTCCATCTCCGCGAGATTCAGGCCGGCCTCTTCCCAGCGCTGCCGCTCTTCGGCAAATGCTTGTCTCTGATGTGCCCTGAAATCCTCGATACTTTCCTTCTCCTCTTCAAGAAAGCGCAGGTAGTCACCCAGCTTGAAGTGCTCGGTCACGATCTCCGGGACGAACTCGCCCGTCAGGATTTCACGCCGCAGTTCCAGCAAGCGATCCGGGGAAACCTCCTCCCATTTCAGCCGGTCGAAGAAGCGCAGCAGCCACCTCTCCGTGAAAACTTCCGTCTCGCGATACTTGTTCCAGATCGGAGTGGTCCTGCCGACGAACTGATAGCCCCCCGGCCCCTCCATGCCGTAGATGCAGAGATAGGCGCCGCCGATCCCCACCGCGTTCTCCGGCGTCCATGTGCGCGCCGGATTGTATTTTGTGGTCACTAGGCGATGGCGCGGATCCAGCGGGGTCGCCACAGGAGCTCCGAGGTAAACATCGCCAAGACCCATGACAAGATACTCCGTGGAGTAGACGATCTCCTTCACCTGATCGATGGAATCCAGCCCGTTGATACGGCGGATGAATTCGATGTTGCTCGGGCACCACGGTGCATTCGGGTTCACGCCTTTCATGTAGCGCTCGATCGCCACTTGGGTGCTCGGATCGTCCCACGCCAGCGGCAGGTGCACCACCCGACTCTCCACCTCCGCATCCTCGAGCGCGGGAAGTTTTTCCAGCCCACCCAACAACAAACCCACCACCTCGTCCTCGGTCGTTTTCCATGGATCGTAATGGACCTGCAGTGAGCGTATCCCGGGTGTGACATCGACGAAACCGGTTCGCGTTTCCTCACGCAGCCATTCGTAGAGCAAGTGCACTAGGAAACGCAGGCGCAGATCCAGGATCAACTCGCCCACCTCCAGCAAAACATATTCATCACCCGCGCGCCGGATCAGCACGTCCTCGCCCTGCACGGAACCCCGCGCGATGACCACTTCTTCGACCGTCCCGGTTTCCATGACCGGATACGCACCGCCTTCATCGATCCAATCATTCACGAGCGCCGCCTGCATGCGCGCGACTTCCATGCCGACCGGGGAGAACCTCACGGTGTCGCCCGGCTTGAGCTGCCCGACTTTCCAGAGCTCCGCCTCGATGATCGTCACCGGGCACACGAAGCCACCCAGGCTCGGCCCGTCCGGCCCTAGGATCACCGGCATGTCCCCGGTGAAATCCACCGCACCCACCGCATAGGCGTTGTCGTGGATGTTTGAGGGATGAAGCCCCGCCTCGCCGCCGTCCTTGCGCGCCCACTTCGGCTTCGGCCCGATCAGCCTGACCCCGGTGCGCGCCGAGTTGAAATGCACTTCCCAATCCGTTTCGAAAAACGTCTTGATGTCGTCCTCCGTGAAAAAATCCGGCGCGCCGTGCGGCCCGTAGAGCACCCCGATATTCCAGCAGCCATCCAGTGCCACGACTCCGGGCGACTCTTTGCGCGCTCTGAATCCTTGGGCGTTGAAAGTCGAAATTTCCAGCACATCCCCCGCGACCAGTGCACGTCCACCGTGACCTCCGAATTGTCCAAGGGTGAACGTCGATTTGCTGCCCAGGTAATCCGGCACATCGATCCCACCAGCGATCGCGAGATAACCCCGGCAACCGTCCTTGGCTTTCCCAAGATCCAGGGTCTGCCCCTTCTTCACGGAAACGGCTTTACCGGTTTCCACCGGCATCCCGTCCAGCGTCGCTCCCATGTCGGCACCGGTCAGCGCGATCTGCGTATCGAAGCCGAATCTCAGCCCCGGCCCCGCCATGGTGCACTCCAGCGCAGCCGCCTCAGGAGGATTTCCCAGCAAGCGGTTCGCCATGCGGAAGGAAAGCGAATCCATCGGCCCCGAAGGCGGCACCCCGACATCCCAGTAACCTAGCCGTCCCGGCCAATCCTGCACGGTGGTCATCGTCCCGCCACGCAGCACTTCGACGATGCGCGGGGAAAACTCCAGGGTGTCGAGCCACTTGGTGCCGACACCTCCGGCCACGAACGGTTCGCTGGAAATGATGTGCGCGAGGTAATCGAGATTTGTGCGTATCCCGCCGATCCGCGTTTGCTCGAGGGCTTCCGCCATTTTCCCCAGCGCATCGCTGCGGTCCGTCCCGAGCACCTGCACCTTGACCAAAAGCGGATCGTAAAATGTGCTCACCTCGGTGCCCGCCTGGATCCAGCCGTCGCACCTCACCCCTGCGGGATATTTCACCTCGGTGATCAGCCCGGCGCTCGGCAGGAAATCTTTCGCCGCATCCTCGGCATAGACCCGCACCTCGATCGCGGCGCCTTTCGATTCCACTTTGTATATCCCGGAAATCGGATTTTCCCCCGCCCCGAGCCGCACCATCCACTCCACCAGATCCACGCCCGTCACCAACTCCGTGACCCCGTGTTCCACCTGAAGGCGGGTGTTCACCTCGAGGAAGTAAAACTCACTGCGCACCTTGTCGAAAAGGAACTCCACGGTCCCCGCAGAGCGGTATTTCAAAGATTCGCCCAGCCGCACCGCCGCCGAGAAAATCTCCTCGCGCATCTCATCGCTCAGCCCCGATGCAGGCGTTTCCTCCACCACCTTCTGGTTGCGCCTCTGTGCCGAGCAATCTCTTTCACCCAGTGCCAGAACCCTGCCCTGCCCGTCTCCGAAAATCTGCACCTCGATGTGCCGTGCGCTTTCCACGAATCTCTCGAGGAACACCCCGGCTTCACCGAAATTCGATTTCGCCAGCCTCACCACTTTTTCGAAAGCCGCTTTCAGCTCCGCCTCGGATCGGCACACCTCCATGCCGATCCCGCCGCCGCCCGCCGTGCTTTTGAGCATCAGCGGGAAACCAATTCCCTCCGCCTCCACCAAGGCCTCATCGACGGAACCGACCAGCCCGGTGCCCGGACAAAGCGGCACTTCCGCCGCCACTGCCAGATCCCGCGCCGTGTGCTTGAGCCCGAACTTGCGCATCGAATCCGGCGATGGTCCAAGCCAGACACAACCTTCCGCCTCGATGCGCTCCGCGAAATCCGCGTTCTCACTGAGCAAGCCGTAACCCGGATGCACCGCACCCGCGCCGCTCTCACGGATCACTTCCATGATCCGATCTGCCTGAAGATAACTTTCGGAAACGGGCCCCGGCCCCAGCAGATACGCCTCATCCGCCTCCAGCACATGCGGCGCCTCGCGGTCGGCTTCGGAATACACCGCCACCACCTTGACGCCGAGTGCGCGTAGGGTGCGACTCACGCGCACGGCGATCTCGCCACGGTTTGCTATCAGGACTTTTTCAAACATCTTGCTGAGTATTTTTTCTAAATCGTTTTTCGTTTCACCAAACCAGAACCTCTACCGGAGTGGGGTTCCAGCCATTGCATGGATTGTTGAGCTGAGGGCAGTTCGAGATCAGCGCCATCACATCCATCTCAGCACGCATCTCCACATACCTGCCTGGGGCGGAAATCCCGTCCTCGAACCTCAGCCCGCCTTCGGGAGTCACCGGCACGTTCATGAAGAAATTGATGTTGCAGGTGACGTCGGCTATCCCGCCACCCATCTCCTGCACCCCGCGGATGAAACTGTCGCGGCAGGCATGCATCGGCTCCTTGTCGTGCGAGTAACGCATCGTGTTGCTCTCACGGGAGCACGCTCCCCCCAAGGTATCGTGCCGCCCGCAGGTGTCGGCGATGATTTCCAGGAGCACGTTGCCACGGTTGGAAATCAGCTTCGATCCTGTCGAGAGATACAGTGCTCCCTGCTTCTTGATCGTATCGCTTGCGCTGTAGCGCTCCGATAGATCGCCGGCACGGAAGAACAGGGTGTCCGCCGCCTGGTTTCCCTCCAGATCATGGATGCGGAACACCTCACCCGCCTTGATTTCCTTCCACCAGTAGTCCCCGGCACCGATCACCGACCGGTAGCCCGCTGCTTCCGCAATCATTTCACTTTCTTTCATTTCAAAAACGGAGTTCGTAGTAATTCAAAGTATTCTCCAGCGCCCTGCCGTTCTCGGGATGGGAGTTGATGCATTCGTCATCCGCATCGATGAGTTCTTCCTCGAAGACCTCCATCAGCACGGGCCGGGAAACATACTCCCCGCCAGGCGCGAGCGGGTGCTGGCAGGTGTTCATCACCACCAGGGCATCCATTTCCAGTCGCAGGCTCACGGAGTCCCCCGTTTTCGAGTTCCCCTCCACATAGCTCAGGTGGCCTCGCTCATCGGTGACAACCTTGCTGAACCAGTTGAGGTTCGGCATCCAGTCCTTCTCGCCCATGCCCCATTTTGCCAGTTCGATCAGGAAGCATTCCTTCCCGCTGCGGTGCCAGTCGTTGAGCGCCTTCTGATAGGAGAGTTCGCCGTATTTCGTCTTCACCTCATCCGCATCGCTGGTCCCGCAGACCGTATCGTGCCAGCCCACGCTGTCTTCCACGATGGATGCGATCAACCGCCCCATGTCGGTGTGCAGGCACAGCCCCTGCTCGAGGTAAAACACCTGCTGCCCTTTGAGCGTATCCGGCATGTTGTAGCGCTCGGTGCGCTGGTCCGCGTTGTAGAGCATCATGCCCACATTCGCTCCGCCTTCCAGATCCGTCAGTTTCAGGATCTTGCCCCGGCCGATCACTTTCGACCACATGCCTGCACCCGTCAGGGGTTGTTCGTAGATCTTTTTCATCTTAAATTCTTTCCACCCTTCGCATGGAGCGGAGGCATCAGGTTTGGCGTGAGCGTCAGGTTCGCGCTCTTCACGCCCTTGCAGGTCACCAGCTTGTTGGTGATCTCGCGCAATATCCGTGCCGGCCCCTGCATCAGGATCACCTCCAGCACATGATCATTCTCCAGCAAGACATGCTGGGAGGAGATCACCTCGGAGACATGATCCCGGAAAATTTTCGACAGGTCCCGCAACAACGCGCTCTTCGATTCGTCGTAAACCAAGGTCAAGGTACCGGCCATCACCTCAGTGCCGATCTTGCTGAGATGTTGCGCCGCCTGCGCGTGGATCATTTCGGAAATCGCTTGCGAGCGGCTGTCGAAGCCACGCTCGTTCACCACCCTATCCAGGGATTGGAAGGTTTCCTCGTGCATAGAGACGGTAACCCGCCTCAATCGGTCATTGTTTTCCTCTTTTGCCACACTGCAAGAAAAGCAAGCTTCAGGCCAAGTGTGAAGTTTTTTCAATTACTTCATACTCACCCGACCTGTCGCTTTGCTTACCTCCCTCAGCGGGTAGCCATTCGGATCTTTTCCGCCATGTATTTCTGGAAATGCCAGATCGGCTCCTCGAGGTGGCTGAGTCGGCCCTGCTTGTAGCTGATGGAGCGCATTCCGTTTTGGGTGGCCTCGCAGACCTCCATATCTTCCATGTGGAAGGCGATTCCGCCCGCGACTTCCTTGGCCTTTACCTCCTCGTAGTTTTCCATTTCCAGGGCGAATTTCGGCACGATCATCGTGGTCATCAGTGTGCAGGTCTCGGGACCGGTCGGCAGCAAGCGATACCAGTAAACCCGGTCGGGTGCGGTGAAGAGCAGGAAGTTTGGGAAGCCCAGATAGACACCCCACTCCAGCAGATCCTCGCTTTCCAGATTCGGAAAAACGGGGAACGGGGTGCCCGCGTCGCCGGTCGCTTTGATCTCCTCCTGCATCTCCTTTTTCAGGGGCAGGTGCATCGCGGAAAATTCCAGATCAAATGGCTCCGTCCAGCAACCCTTGGCAGGCAGGAACGGCTCCAAAGTTTTCATGTGGGCGCCGAGGTGATGGTAAGCTTCCATGAAATTCTCCAGCAGGATCTTCCAGTTGAACTTGCACTCCCAGTGCTGCGACCAGACGAGCTGCGCATTGCCCATGTCCCACTTGCCGACGAATTCATCTTTGAACCTGTCATACTTTTCCGCAATCGAGGGGATCTCATCGGACAGGGTCACGAACACAAATCCTTCCCAGATTTCGCTGCGATAGTTGTGCAGGCAGACTTCGCTCCTATCGAAGCCTTTCGCTTCCTGCATCTCGGGTGCGCCGATCATCTTTCCGGTCAGATCGTAACTCCAGAGATGATACGGGCAGAGAATCACCCGCTTATTCCCCTCTTCCGGATGACCGAAGCCCGCCGGCATCACATCCATCCCGCGGTGCCTGCAAACCCGGGAAACCACCCGGATCTGATCGTCTTTCCCGCGCATCACCAACATCGGCTCGCCGCCGACATCCGCGCGCACGAAGTCCCCGGTCTTCGCCACCTGGGAAACGTGGCACAGCGAGATCCAGTCTTTCTGGAAAATCTCCTTCTGCTCGAATTCCATGAAGGCCGGATCCGTATAGATGCCCGGCGGCATCGATTCCGAGCGTTCACGCGGCTTCGCTGCGGTTTCCAAGACTTTCTCAAAAAGCTCCGGCGCTACGGACTTCCCTGCGGGTTCGTTCATCACTGTATTCATCGTAGTTGTTGTTTATTGGTTGTATTTTTTCTCGAATCGCTCCTTCAGCCTGTGGCCGATCCAGCGGTTCACCTCCCAAAGATCCGCCACCGGCGCCTGCGTGAACGGTGCCGCTTGCAGGTATCCATCCGGCCCGAACTCCGGCGTCATCGTCACCTGCGTGAAATTGCGCTCCGCCATCGACTCCCAAACCACATCCCACCAGCGCTCATGGGCCTCCACCGCATACGCATACTCGGGAGCTCTTGGATCCGGCACCTGCGGTCCCTGGCCATAGCCGACACGTGGCTGGATGTGATACGCGTGCTCGGCAGCGAGCTGTAAAATCTCCGGCTCCTCATCGAGGATCAGCCGCTCGGTCACCACGCACCAATGGCTGAAATCACAGGTGATTTTTAAATCCGGCAGACGCTTCAAGACATCACGCATCAACCACGGATTGTGACTGTATCGACCGCGGTGCGTCTCGACCGAGATGCCGATTTCATACAACTCTTCCAGCTCCAGAACTCCCTCATGGAACTCCATCGCTTCCTCGAAGGACCATGCATCGTAGCCGCCCATGGTGTTCACAAAGAGAGGGGAGCCCTCCAAACTTCGCACCACTCCCTCTTCCAAGGAAACCAGATGATCCGCTGCGGAGTGGCCCGGATTCGGCACAAACACACCCTCTCTGGTGCAGGTGCTCACTTCCGCGATCCATTCCATCTCCCCTTCCGAGAGGTTATTGAAAAACGTCTTTTGCTCCCCCGCCTCCAACGGCGTAGGTGCCTCTATGCCTTCGAACCCAGCATCTTTTGCCAGCGCTATCGCCTCGACGAAAGCCCCCTCGTGTCCCCAAACCGTTTTGAATAATTTCGTTTTCATTTTTTAGTAATCTTTCACCACCCGGAATCCCAGATTGTCCCAGCGTGCCGCTTCCGGCGCCCAGTCGCGCCACGATGCGCGCAGCACCCGAGGCAGATGATCCCAACCGCCGCCGCGGATCACGCGATGGCCGCGTTTCCCACCTACGATCCATGCCGTAGCAGTGGAAGGAGCACCGGCGTATCCGGCATGCCATACATCCGCCGTCCATTCGCAGACATTGCCCACCGCATCGTAGAGCCCGAAGCCGTTCGCGCCATACGATCGCACCGGCATCAAGCGGCCCTCGCCGACCTGGAAACCGAGCTCGTCGTAGAAGTAGTTCGCCTCACCGGTGGAGATGTTCGAACCGTTGGGGAAGATCGTCCCGCCGCCCCCACGGCAGGCAAACTCCCATTCCGCCTCGGTCGGCAGCCGGTAGCTCTCTCCAATTCCGCGGCAAAACGCCTGCGCGTCCGCGAAACTGACGGAAACCACCGGAACGTCATAGCCCAGATCCGGGAGATTCCCGGTCGGAAGACTCCCCATCACTTCGATCCATTCGCCACGCGTCACCGGGGCTTCGGAGATGAGGAAGCCTTGTTCCACCTCCACCTCATGCGAGGGCAGCTCCACTTCGGAGACGAACTTGTCATCCCCCATCCCCCCCATCGCAAAGCGACCCGAAGGAACGGCGACCATTTTCAGCAGGCCATCGGGATGGCTCTCCACGGTCTCGGGATGACAGGAATCTTGCATGCTGTTTCGGATCGGTTCTTCTGTTAGTTCCCTGCGGCGACCGTCTTGATCGGGGCAAGATCGATGCCGGACTCCATCGGCTGGGCCTTCTTCACCATCCCAAACTTCAGCCACCATTCCGTGGTCAGATCCCAGTGGCGGGTGATCTCGTTGTTCGCGCCGAACGGAGGCTCGCCTTCCATCACGCCCATGAATTTCGCCGCTTCTTCAAGGTTGAAGGGATAGATCCCACCATCGGCCGCGCTGCCGTCCGCGCCGATCACCAGCTCAACATCCTCCACGGAGAAGCCGAGCGCCTTGGCCATGATCTCATTCGCTTCCTTGGGGTTTTCTTTCCAGTATTTCACCGCCGCGAAGTAGGCCTTCATCGTCATCGCCGCGGCCTCAGGGCGCTCTTCGAGGAATTTCGCACTCATGTACATCCCGTCCCCGAGCAGCGCGGTCTTCTTGAAATACGGATCCTTCGAAGTCGCCATCACCTTAGATCCCTTCAGGGTGGAGAGCACCTTGCTGCCGAAGGGCTCCCAGAACTCACCGGCTGCCACCGATCCACTGACCATCGCAGCCACCGCATCGTCCATGATCACATTGGTGTATTCCACCTCGTCGAATTTCACCCCGTTCTCCTCCAGCCAGATGCCCATGTAGATCTGGGTCAGGCCACCTTCCAGCACCGCCACCTGCTTGCCTTTCAGATCCGCAGCTGTCTGCACCGAGGGGCCGAAGATGATCTTGTCGGTGCCATAGGAGGGGTTGGTATAGGTCACCATTTTCACCGGCACCCCTTGATCAGCGGCGATCGGTCCGTATTCCACGGTCGATGATGTCACGTCCAGTTGCCCGGCGGACATCTGTGCAAAGCTCTCATACGGATCCTCGATGATGGCGATATCCAGCTCGATTTCCGGCACGAGGTTCTTCTCCTTGGCCACATACCAGAACGCATAACCCGGCCATGAGAACAGGGAGAGCTTCACCACCTCCTTGCCCTCGGCATTTTTGGTGGTGACTTCTTTCTTCGCGCAGCTTGCAGAAAGCAAGGCCGCACCCAGGATCATTGTTATCAGTCGTAGTTTCATCGTTTCTTTTTGGTTTCGCGTTTACTCGTTGAGGTATTTGAAAAGGCGTTTGTGGATCATCCGGATCAGGAGATCTGAAATCAGGCCGAGCAGGCCGATGGTCAGAATTCCCGCCATGATGTTATCCACCTGCACGAAGCGCTTCGCGCGCATCATCATCGCGCCGATCCCATCGGTGGTCGCCACGATCTCGGCGATCACCAGGTAGGTCCAACTCACCGCCAGCATCTGCCGAGCGGTATCCACATAGAGCGGCATCGCGGCGGGCAGCAGGATCTTGCGCAGCACCATCATCCGGCCAGCCCCCAGAGTCCTCGCGCATTCCACTAAATCCACTGGCACGGATTTCGTATTGTCCATAAACAGAGTGATCAGGAAAAACACCACCCCGATCACCAACAGCGCGATCTTCTGAGAATCTCCCGTCCCCAACCACATCAGCAGCAACGGCACAAACGAAGGCGCGGGCAGATAGCGGAACGGTGATGCCAGCGCATTCAGAAAACCCTCCACCGGAGTGAAGGCACCCATCAGGATCCCTAGTGGCAATGCGATTGCCACCGCAATCCCGAAGCTTAGAAAGATCCTCTTCAGACTCTGCAATACATCCGCGGCAAACTCCTTTTCCGCAAACAAGGTGATCCATGCTTCGAACACTTTTGCCGGTGAAGGAAACAAGGTCGGGTCCGCCAGCTCCAACGCCGAGATGAGTTGCCAAACACCGAGGAAAACGATCCATGCACTGATCCCCAAACCCAGACGCCCGCCGAACCCGATCTTGTGCCGGAACTCGAAAACCGACCTCCGCGTGCCGGTCTTGCGGGTCTTCTCAATCGCCCCTCCTACGGAAGTGACAGGAGCGCTGCAGGTAATGGATTTCATCATAAGAAAATCTCAATTCTTCACATCAAATCTGAGCACCGGACGTGCCAGAGCCGGATTTTATTTGCACACGCAACTAATTTTCCGATACTTCAGTCATCTTCTGCTAGTTTCCAAGCAAGACCCTCATCTAGGATTCATCCATGCCGCTCCAGCAAATGCCTCACATTCATGAATCCACCGAGTCGCATCAGGTCGCCTGGCGTTTGCTGCTCACCGTGCACGCCCACGCCTATCGCCGGATCGACGACGAATTACAGAAATCCGGGCTACTTACTTTCAACGACTACGACGTCCTACTCACCCTCAACGAGGCGGAAAAGGAAACCCTGCGCATGAGTGAACTCGCCGAGGCGGTCCTGCTCAGCAACAGCGGGATGTCCCGACGTGTCACCGCCCTCGTCAACTCCGGTCTGGTCACCCGCACCCAATCGAAAAACGACGGCCGGGTATACTGGGTGAAACTCACCACCAAGGGGCGCAAGGCGATCGTCAATACATGGAAAGCCTACAAGCCGCTCATTGAAGATCTATTTTCCCAACATTTGAGCGAAGCAGAGGCGAAAACCATGGCGCAGCTCCTCCAAAAAGTTCTGACCGGAACCGGCCTTCCCCAGTATCGGGAGCTATTGAAAAAACACATGACGGATGCCCCGAAGCCGAAACCCTAATTGGGAATCGGCGAATACTCATCATAGCGCGGCAACCCGGTAATTCCCTCGCTCCAGGAAATCCCGTCCACCAGCCAGCACTGGTCCTTTGGCGGGAAACTTTCCGGCTCGTCGAGGCTGCAGGTGCTGACCTCGAAAAGATGCGGAAGCACCGGATCGAAAAACATCAGGGGAGTCCCGCAGTCCCCGCAGAAATAGCGCTCACGCTCCGCAAAGCGGATCAGCTTAGGTGTCCCTTTCACCCATTCCATCGCACCTGTATGGAAAAACGTCCAGGCCACCGCCGGAGCGCCACTCGCCTTCCGGCAATCCTCACAGTGGCAGACACATGTCTGCAGCGCTGGCGTGGAAAGCCGGTAGCGAATCGCGCCACAGAGACAGCCGCCTTCAATCATATTTCATCTTCTCGAGATCGCTCCATTCCCCGGCAGCGAGCGGAGGAGTTTCGCTTTTCGCTTTCTCTAACAATCCGGCAAGCCCGGTGACCATTTTCCCGAAAAGCAGTTCACCTTCCTCGCGGGTCGCATCCGAGGGCTTGCCGGTCACCCCGTTCGTGCTTGTCTGCGCTACCGGGTAGGAAAATACCGTGCCGGCCGTCCTGTCTTCATCATCGCTCATCGCCAGCCGCTCCATCTTCACCAGTTCCGGATAGAGATGCAGCATCAGGGAGGTCTCCGCGCGGTTGGCATGCAGGTCGTCGGCATCATCCGTATAGGCATCCCATACGCCCTCGCCCGTTTGGAAAACATGAGCCAGACCGATCTGCAGTTTCCCCATGAATTCCAGCCGGATCTGATCGACCGCCACCCGTGCCGGAGCGTCGTTGCCGAAGTGGGAGTTCACCAGCAGGAGCCGTTTCCATCCCGTCGCCGCCGCCCAAGACGCGAGCTCGCGAATCGCGGAAATGAACGTTCCGTGCCGCAGCGAAAACGTGCCCGGCCACTTTGGCGTGTGGCCTTGCGAGACGGTGTATCGCAAGGCCGACAGCACCGGCACCCCTGTGAGTGCCGATGCCGCCTCGCAAACTTTTTCCACCAGTAACGTATCCATGCCCACCGGAAGATGCGGACTGTGCTGCTCGGTTGCTCCCAGTGGCAGTATCAGCAATCCGCCGTTTTTCCCTCGCAGTTCCGCGATCTCCGGCCAGGCCAGTTGCTCTAGTAGAATAGGTTTCATAGGCTCAGAACATGCGGGCATAAGTGTCGATCTCCCACTGGCTGACGGTCTGGTGGTATTGCCTCCACTCCTCGCTCTTGTATTTGATGAACTCGTCGCGCAACTCCTGCCCGAGGGTCTCGGTCACGAACGGATCGGCAGCAAATGCCTCCACAGCTTCGTCCAGTGTCCGTGGCAGTTCGCAGATTCCGGCTTCCGCCAGTTGCTCCGGAGTCCACTCGTAAAGGTTTTCCTCCATCGCCGGACCGGGATCGAGATTTTCACGAATCCCTTCCAGGCCCGCCGCAAGCGCGAGGGTCGCGGCGAGATATGGATTGCATGCAGCATCGGCGTTACGGCTTTCGAAGCGACCACCGTTCATCGGCACACGCACGGAATTTGTGCGGTTGTTTTTGCCGTAACTATTGAACACCGGTGCCCAAGAATAATAGGACATCATTCCCTTGCGGACGAGGCGCTTGTAGCTGTTCACCGTTGGCGCGAAGGTCGCGCAGAGTGCTGGCCCGTGTTTCAAAATGCCGGCGATAAACTGGTAACCGAGCTTGGTCATTCCCAAACCACGTGGATCATCTTCCACCGCGCATTTGAAGAGGTTTGCGCCGGTGTCCTTATCGAACAGGGACATATTGAAATGCGCTCCGCTGCCGGTCTTGTCCGCGAATGGCTTGGGCATGAAGGTCGCCAGCAATCCCTCCTCCGCCGCATACTGCTTCGCCATCAGGCGGAAGAAAATGTAGCGGTCGCAACTCGTCAGCGCATCCGAGTAATTGAAATCGAACTCGAACTGCGAGTGCGTGTCCTCGTGATCCAGCGAGTAAAGATCCCAACCGAGGTCGTTGATCGTGGTGGAAACCTTGTCGAGCCAGGTGTAGCGATCCATGAAACGTTTTACATCGTAACAAGCCTTCTTCTGGTTGTCGTCGTCGTTTGGCACTTCCAGTTTCCCATCCTCCGTAAGACGCAGGATAAACAGCTCGCACTCGATCCCGAGATTCATGCCGAAGCCCATTTCCTCCGCCTTGGCCAACTGCTTCTTCAGCGCCACGCGCGTGTTGATCTCATACGGCTCGCCGTGGAACGTGTTGTCCGCCGGGAACCACGCTACTTCCTTGTTCCATGGCAAGATGATCAGCCCATCCAGATCCGGAACAGAGGCGATCTCGTCATCGTTCGGCCGCTGTCCGAGGCCGTCCAAGGCATATCCCGTATAGAGTTCGCTGCCTGCGGCGAAATGCTCGAAGTGATCAATCGGAACGAACTTCCCCTTCGGCACACCGTGGATGTCCACGAATGCACCGATGCAGTATTTCACGCCCTTAGCTTTCAGTTCTGTTTTGAGGGCTGTCGCCTTCGCTTTTTGTTCTTCTGTTAGTTTCATAAGTTTTGGTCAAAAAGTATGAACGCAAGTGGCACCATTCGCCCCCCTGCGTTGAGAGTTTGGTTTTCAGATCACATCCGGATCCGGCTTCGCCATGCGGAGGACCGGAGCCTCTTTCTGCTCGCGGCCGGGCGGATGGATCAGGTGCTCGATGTGCTTGCGGGTGGCCCCGAAAACTGGATCGAAAATCTGGTCGGCGGAACGGGGACGCGGCACCGGCACCTCCACCATTTCACGGAAGCGTCCGGGGTTTGCATCCAGCACCAGAATGCGGTCGGAGAGGAACACCGCTTCGTCCAAATCGTGGGTGATGAAGACAATCGTGATGTCCACGTTCTTCCAGATCTCCAGCAGGTAGCTCTGCATCTCGCTGCGTGTCTGTGCATCGAGCGCCCCGAATGGCTCGTCCATGAAAAGGACCTTAGGTTGATTGGCGAGCGCTCGTGCAATGGCCACCCGCTGCTTCATGCCGCCGGATAGCTGATGAGGATAGGCGTTCTCGAATTTGCTCAAGCCCACCAGATCGATCCACTGCCGCGCTTCACGCTCCGCCGCTACTGATGAAGTCCCGGAAACCCTGGGGCCGAACATCACATTCTCCTTCACGGAAAGCCACGGAAACAACGTATATCCTTGGAACACCATGCCGCGATCCGGACCCGGCCCAGAAACGCTTTTCCCGCCGACCAGAACCTCTCCGGAGGTAGCTGTCTCCAGCCCTGCGAGGATGCGCACCAGCGTGGATTTCCCGCAACCCGACGGCCCGATCACGCAGGTGAACTCGCGCTTACGGACCGAGAAGGACAGATCCTGCAATGCGGTGACAACGCCCCGCGATGACTCGAAGCGTTTCGTCAGCCCTTTGACTTCCAGTGCCACAGGACGTTGCCCAAGTCTCGCAAAACGCGCGGCGACTTCGGGTGTCTGGTCGAGATAGGAGGGCATGGTTTCGATAACGCTCATGGAGATTCGGTGGTAGGTTTGAGATTGCGACGCGCCTCGCGGTTGAGCTCATCCAGCATGATGCGCTCCCTCGCACCCGCTGCGGCTGTCCGGATCGGCCAGGTAACGAAGTTTGCGATCGCGCGGGAAATCCTCCCCGACGTTCCGGCCCACGGGAAGAGGATGCCGTGCATCCAGGCAAGAATCTGATCGGTGAGGAATCCGGTGACGCCGATGAGAATGATGATGGGGAAAACCTCATCGAAATTCCGGAAACGTCCTTGAGTCTCGATCACTTCTGTTAGGCCGCTTTTCACCCCGATCAACTCGGCGATGACCAGCCATGTCCATGCCCAGCCGAGGAGGATGCGCAGGTCGTTGTAGAGGTTCGGCAAGATGCCCGGCAGCACCACACTGAAGATCATCTGCCGTGGCTTTGCGCCCAATGTCTGGGCGGCCTCGAGCAACGCCGGATCCAGCAGGCGCGTGGTTTTGGAAATCATCAGGATCATGTGCGGCAGGGTGCCGATCAGGACGAGGGCGATCTTGGGCGAGTCCCCTGCGGCCAGCACCGCCACGAGCAACGTGCTGAACGTCGGCGCCGGCATGTAACGGAAGAAGTCAGTGAAAGGTTCGAACAAAGTAGAAAAGAAGCTGTAGGTTCCGCACAGGATGCCTATCGGCACCCCGATCAGGCAGGCCCACAGGAAGCCCCGGAAAATGATCCCCAGTGAGCTCACGTAACGCTCGCCCATGGTCGGACCGTCGTTGCGGGGCGGTGTGGTGAAATTCCTCCAACCAGCTTCGATTACCTCATGCGGTGCGGGAAGGTAGGCGGGATTTGCCGGAACGCCTTGGGGTACCAGCTTGAAAAATGGCTCTTCGGGAAGAGTCTTGTAGCTGAAGGTCGGCGATGAGGCCTCCATCAGGGCCCAGTTTTTGCGGACGATTTCAAGGTTCTCTGCATTCAAATTGTCGAGGGTTCGTTTGCCCGTAGCGAGATCTCTCCAGAGAAGATAGATCGCTTCGTCGTTCTGTCCGTCATCCGCAGCGAGCCAACCGGCATCAATCGCGATGGGTGAAAGCTGACGCAGCAGTTTCTGATTTTTGCGCTTCGATCCCTCGCGGTCCGATGCATTTTCCTCACGTATGTCATTCGCATATTTGGGGAAATAGTCTTTAGGCAAATGGTCGCCTGCAGTCAGGACGGTGGGAGATCCCTCACGGGATGCCGCCACAGTGATTTTCACATCCGGATGCCAGATGAAAGGCACATAAGACACCATGCACCAGAGTGCTGCAGGCAGGCAGAACGAGACTACTGTCAGGAACGTGCGCCTGGCAGCCGGCAGGTCTTTCCTGATCCTGAACCAGTCTGAAAATATGCGTGGTGAGCCCATGTGAGTCTAAAAAGGTTTTGGAGAAAATGGCGGGGAGGACAGACCTCCCCGCCTGAGATAATCATTCGGATTTCAACGATGCCGCATAGGCCTTCGTGAATGACGGATCGAGGTATTTGGAGGCCTCTTGGCTCTTGTCATACACTTCGAATTTGAGGTTGAAGTCATCGACGATTTTCGAGGAACCGTAGACGGATCCGAGACCTTCCTTTTCTTCCCAACGCTCAAGCGCTTCCTCAAGATTGAGGATGTAGGTTCCCTTCAGAAACGACTCGTATTCCTCAGGCTTGATACCGACACGGCCGGAAAGGATCTCTAGAGTTTCGTCGAGATTTTCCTCATCACGGATAAAATCGGCGATCTTGTACCAGACACCCACGACCTTGGCCCAATCCTCTTTGCGGCTGTCGAGGCTTTCCGGCGAAACATAGAGGAGATCGTAAATAATGCCCGGGGCATCTGCGGAAGTGAACACTGGCTTGGAGCCGGGAACGACTTTGAGCGCCTGTCCCGAGTTCGGCTGCCATGCGCCAATCGCGTCCACCGCTTTTGCTTCGAAAACCGATGGTGTCTCGTTGGTCGGTGTATTGACGATGGTCACTGTCGATGGATCGACTCCGTTCTGCTCAAGTCCGGTGAGAAGCAAAAGGTGTGCGACGAAACCTTCTTCAAGCCCCACCTTTTTCCCTGCGAGATCTTTGATCGAATCGATTCCGGGAGCGGCCACGATCATGTCGTTGCCGTTCGAGAAGTCGTTGATGATAATGCCGACCGATGGCTTTCCGGTTCCGCCAGTCACCAAGGCATCGCCGTTGGTCATGGTCACGGCATCCACTTTGCCCGCCACATACGCGTCCATGGATTCCACGTAGTCCATCCATGCGAACTCGACTTCCACACCGGCTTCCTCGAACCAGCCTTTCTTGATGCCGATTTCCCAAGCGATCCAGCCCGGCCAATCGGAATAACCGATCTTCAATGGCTCGGCACCCAGCGAGCCCGCGGCCATGATTCCAAAAGCTCCGGCCGCCAGCAGCCCCTTCCTCCAAATTTTCGTTATTTTCATAATTGGTATGTCTTTTTAAGTCGGCTCTTGGATCCCTGCTTCGTGTGAACATTCGAAGAAACCTTCATATCGCTTAGAGCAACCCGCGTGCCACTTCGTCAAAACTGAAACTCCCATCCACCCCCTCCCCCGACCCGCCGCCGGCACACAAAGAAGCCGCGATAAAAAAATCGCGGCTTCGACAAAAACAGAAGGCGGTTTGTCCCGCACTTGGCGGATCACTCCCCTGCCGCAAAAGCGATCTTCACCATATCCGGCAGAGAAGTGCGCAGGCTTTCGGGAACCACCACGCGCAGTTTACCATCGCGGAATTCGGATTCCAGTGCTTCTCCCGTTCTCAGTAAAGTGACCGATACCGGGCGTTCAATATCCGTGATGAAAACCACTCCGTTGTCATCCGCCATCGAATACCAGGTGGTGCCTTTGACCGTGGTGAAGTTCCGGGTCTTGTCGAGGGTTGGCAGCGGCGCATCGAGATCGACGTCGTAAACGGCTTCACGCGAATGCTTCATCCAGCCTGCCATTTCATCACAGACCTCGTAGAACCATTCCATCATTTCCCCGTTGCCGCGCGGCGGCACGTTCACCAGCAGGTTGCCGCCGAGGGAGCGACAGCGCACCAGCTCGGTGAGCATGGTTTTCGTATCCCAGTGATTGGTCTCGCACTCCACACCGTAGTGCCAGTTAGGCGTGAAACCGTTTTCCGATTTACAGCAGAGCTCCCACCACCAGCCGGCTTCGTTGCTGACTTTCAGGTTCTGGCTGGTGCCTTGGTGCATGCCCTCGGGAGTCGCGATGTTGCCGCGTGCCACGAAAATATCCGGCTGCATCGGGCGCAGCTCCGCTTCGGACATCGCCACATTGCCGTCCCACCAGATCACATCGATAGGGCCGTAGTTGCTCATCAGCTCGCGCACCTGTCCTTTGGACTCCTCCGCCTCGGCTTGTTTCATCTCATCCGTCAGGGGTGGGATGGATTTCACCCGTTCCATCTTGTGGTTATAGAAAAAGCCCTCGGCATCGGGGCCTCCGAAGCTCTTGTTCTCGTAGGCAAAATGCCAGTTGGGGCCGGAGTAATAGAGCCCCACGCGCATGTCGTTGTTGCGGCAGGCATCGACGAAGCCTTTCACCAGATCCCGCCCACCCATCTTGTCGCCGGTGTCCCATTCCCCACATTCGCTCGGCCAGAGGGCGTAACCATCGTGGTGACGGGTGGTCAGCACGGAGTATCCGAAACCTGCTTTGCCAGCGGCTTCCATCCATTTCTCCGGATCGTAATTTTCAGGATTCCACGTCTCTGCAACGGAGAACATTTTGGTGGCGGGCTCGCTGTAGCGCTTGGCCTTGGCTTTGGCGGCGTTCCATTGGATAGCCCATGCATCGCCGGTATCCGGATTGGCGCTCGGCAGGCCCCAGTGAACAAACAGCCCGAGCCCGGACTTGCGGAACCACTCCCACTCCGGATGTTTCTCCGCATCGATCACCGCCTTGGCGGTGAGCTTGTGATGGAGGTTTTCTTTTGCCCACTTGCGCAGTTCTTCGGGCGTGCGGTTTTCCCATGGCTTTTCGCCGCCTTCTTTCTCCTGTTCGAGCACTTCAATAGTGAACGGATCCTCTGCTAGATCCGCCTCTTCCGCGTGCATCGATCCAGTCCCCGCCGCCAGCATGGCTGCGAGTTGCAAGCCAGTGCCCACAGCTGCTAAGTTTTTTGTTATCCGATTCGTGTTCGTGTTTCTCATCATAATATCAAACGGCCGAAGCTCCGGCTTTCATTCAAAAGCGTATGAAATGCTCCGGCAACGGTCCTGCTTTGGCCAGATGAAACCGTAGCCTCAGAGGCTGGAACTCGGCATTTTTGCATCTTGCCAGTTCAATTCAGTTCCCGATGGCGCAAAGGTTGCAGGTTGCCTCCACCCCATCCCCGCCCTTTAGTTGAGTGCATGAAAACAACCGGCCTGCTGATCCCCACTTTCTCCACCCGTCGGGAAGGGGATCTGGGTATTGGCGATGTGCTGGGCATGCGGAGGTGGGTCGATTGGGCGGCACAGCACGGAATTGGTTTCCTCCAGCTCCTGCCAATCAATGAAAACGGCACCGACGAAAGCCCCTACTCCGGAATTTCCTCCATCGCGTTGGATCCGATCTACCTCTCTTTCGACGAAGGCGAAGTACCTTCCCTCTCCCCGGCGGAGGTAAAGGCCGCGCGCAAGACCCTTGGAAAAAAGGTGCTCGACGCGCATCTCGTGGATTACCCGGCGGTGCGTGATACAAAAAACACCCTGCTGGAGATTTCCTACGCACGCTTCCGCGGCAAGCCAGATCAGGCACTGGCAGTGGAGTTTGCGGAATTCCGCAAGCGCCATCAGGACTGGCTTTCCGATTACTGCATTTTTAAGCTCCTCATCGAAATCCACGGCGCGCACCTCACCTGGGACGAGTGGCCGGAGTCGTGCCGCACTCCCGATGTCGCACTCGCCTTCGTGGCGAATCTGCGCAAAGACAAATCGGAGCTCATCGCCGCTCAGCTCGAATATTTTGCCTACGTCCAATGGCTGTGCTTCCGCCAATGGCTCGCACTGCGCGCCCATGCCGATTCCGTAGGGGTGAAGCTCATGGGTGACATCCCCATCGGCGTTGCCTTTCACTCGGCGGATGTATTTTTTAATCGCTCCAACTTCCTCATCGATTGGTTTGGCGGCACCCCTCCAGAGGGCTACAGCGCAGACAATCCGTTTATCCACGAATGGGGACAAAACTGGGGTGTGCCGATCTACAACTGGGAGGCGATGGCTGCCGACGGCTTCACTTGGTGGCGCACCCGACTCAAGCGCCTGACCCAGATTTTCGGGATGTTTCGCATCGACCACATCCTCGGATTCTACCGCATCTACGGCTTTCCATGGCACCCGAAGCGCAATCCCGAATTCCTCGGCATCAACCACGAGCAGGCGGTGGAATTGACCGGAGGGCCGATGCCGAAATGGTTCGAGCATCCCGACCACACAGATGAAAACAAAGCCGCCAACCGCGCCGACGGCGACTTCCGCCTGCGCGCCATCCTCGATGCCGCGGGCGATGCGCAAATCATCGCCGAGGATCTCGGCTGGGTGCCGGAATACGTGCGCCCCCACCTTGAGGAACTCGGCATCGCCGGCTACCGCATCCCCCACTGGGATTCCTATGCCGACGGCTCCCCAATCATGGGTGACGTATTTCCGAATAACTCCTTCGCCACCTACTCCACCCACGACCACGACTCCCTCTGTGCCACTTGGGAGACCAATCGCCTGACCGTACAAAACCATCGCCAATACCCCACCGAGCAGAGCCACTGGGCGGCGGAAAGCGCAACCCATGCGCTGCGCCTGCTCGCCGGATTTTCCGGAATCCACATCCCGCAGGACAATCATTGGCCGCACTACTCGGAGTCCGTCCACTGGTGTCTCATAAAAAGCCTGCTCAAGGCAAACTCACGCTATGCCGTGCTCATGGTCACTGATCTGTTCATGTTGCGCGACCGCATCAACACCCCCGGCACCACCGGACCGGGAAACTGGCAACTGCGTCTCGATCTCGACACAGCCATCATGGACAAACAAGGCAGCTTGCTCTCCAATCTCATCAAGCTCACCGGCCGACACAACCGCCCTTGAATTCTCCGGCAGGCGGCCCCAAACCCTGTCATCCATGAAAACCCGCTCCGCGTTTCTCGCCGCATTGTTCCTCACCTGCACCATACTTTTCGCTGAGGAATGGCGCACCTTCACCGACAAGGAAGGCCGCAGCTTCGAGGGCAGCGTTCTCTCCGTGGACAAAGAAGCGAAAACCTTCCGCGTCACCGTCAAGGACTCCGGCAATGCCGCCACAGTCCCCTTCGGAAAGCTCAGCGGCAAAGACCTGGAATACGTCAAAAAATGGAAAGAACCGGCCCCCGAGGAAACCACGGGCTGGGAAGACAGCGACGAAGGCGACCTCCCCTCTTCGCTCTATCCTAGGACCAAGGATGAGATCGACGACCGGATCAAAGAGATCCGGAAACGTCCAGCGCCTAACGGAATCGATAAGCTACAGCAGGAAACCGTCAACGAGCTCAATGTTTATCGCTACCTCTGCGGCGTGCCCGACGATGTCGAGGCGGATAAGCAAATGATCAAGGAAGCCACCGAAGCAGCCATTGCCTGCAAAGATTTCGGCGGTCTCTCACACGATCTCGGCCACTTCACCAACAAGGTCAACCTCTCCACGGTGGGAGATATTTTCAACACCCCGAAGCAATACATCAATGACGCCGGGGCAAACAACCGCGAGCACCGTGGTCACCGCCGCTGGTGTCTTAATCCACCCATGGGCAAAACCGGATTCGGCACCGCCGGGGCGAAATACTCCGCCATGTGGGCCATGGACAGCTCCGGAAGCAAAATCCGCGATTCATGGAGCTACCCCGGCAAAGGATTTTTCCCCAAGGAATTCCTCCACGGAAACGCATGGACCCTCTACCTCCCCGGCAATGCACCGCCGACCGAAGACCTCACCGTCGAGGTTTTCAAACTCACCACCCGCCCGCAAAAAGCCTTCTCCAGCACCGGAGAAATCCCCGGCCGCGCGCTACCCGTGAAATTCGTCTTCAGCTACCAGAACGCCATCAATTTCGAACCCGAGGAAGACCCGATCACCGGCCGCGGCATCTACTGGGTCCGCATCAAAGGCGGCGGCTTGCGCGAAGGATACGTGGTGGATCTTTATTGACCCCCCTCAGCCGCCAAACTCAATCATCACGCTGCGGTATTCTTCCGCGGAGATCAGATCGACGGCGAGCCACTGCTTAGCCAAGGCGATCTGGCGTTGGCCGATCCTTGCGCCCTTACCCATGTTCAGGCCACCGGGCATGAACTCGAGGTTGTAGATTTTTTCATCCAGACCGGGCGCAATGGCGCGGGGAATGATGTGATCCACATGCACGATATCCCCGGCGTATGGCCCTTGAGTAATCGTGGGAGCCTTGCCACGGCGCAGCGCATCCATACCGGATTCTGTAAGACAACCGAGGCGCTCTAGAATGACGAGGTTGCGCAGAAGCGATGCTTTGTCCGCCTTTGCACGCTCCGTGCCTTCATATCCGAGATTGCGTTGGGCGATGGAAATGACCGTCGCAGGATCGTGACCTTCCTTTCTGTTAGACTCCAGCCAGTAAGCGATCTTGCGCATCCGACCGTTCGCCGCGCGATCCCCTGTCAGAGAGTCCAGCTTCACCGGATCGATGAGCGATGTGATGATTTCTGGAGTCGCCGCGACCATGCCTCCACCCACAAAGAGCAGGAAGGCGATGAACTGGCACACGATCCGGAAACGCCTGTGGAACGGCGGACACAGGGAGGATGTTAGGTTTACGAGCGGCATTGCAGCGCGCATTTAGCACCTTTATAAACTTTAGAAAGCTTAAACGACGCGCGGAATATTCATAAGTCACTGAAAATAAGTAACTCTTGAACACTCTAACAGAGAATATCCCCGCAAAATCGAGCTTATTTAGCTATCCTACGCGGGCGCGATCCGAGGAAAAAAACTTTTCCCTAGGACAAGAAACGTAGAGAGTTTACGCAGGTTCCTTATCGAGGCCGAAGGCGTCGTGCACGGCCCGGGCGGCATCCTCGATGTGGATTTCCTCAACGGTGACCGCGATTTTGATTTCCGAGGTGGAGATCATGCCGATGTTGATCCCTTTGTCGCCGAGCGCCTTGAACATGGTGGCGGCGACACCCGAGTGGGAGCGCATGCCGATGCCGACGGCGGAGAGTTTGGCGATGCCTGCCTCGGTCTCGATCTTCGCGTCCTTGGAAAGCTCTGCAAGCACTGGCTTGAGCGCGGCCTGGGCTTTGCCAAGATCGTTCGAGTGCATCGTGAAGGAATGCTTCGAGCGCTCATCGTTCGAGATGTTCGAGACGATCATGTCGAGGTTGATCTCGGCATCAGCGAGGGCTCCGAGGATTTTCCCCGACATGCCGGGATGATCCGGGATGCCGGAAATCGTTACGCGCGCCTGTGAGCGCTCGATGGAGATTCCGCGGATGACGACGTTTTCCATATTGGGATGTTCTTCTAGCACGAATGTTCCTGGGTTGTCGTTGAGTGAGGATCTTACCTCGAAAATGACGCCGAATTTTTTCGCGAACTCGACCGAACGCGATTGCATGACCTTGGAGCCGGAGGAGGCCATTTCCAACATTTCATCGTAGGAAATTTCCGGGAGCTTACGAGCGTTCTTCACCACACGAGGATCGCAGGTGTAGACGCCGTCCACATCGGTAAGGATCTGGCAGACATCTGCCTTGAGCGCGGCGGCGACGGCGATGGCGGTGAGATCTGATCCACCGCGGCCGAGGGTGTGCACCATGCCGTCCAAGGTGATGCCTTGAAAACCGGCTACGACGAGGGTTTTCCCATCCTCCAAATAGCGGTTCATAAGGGAAGGATCCATATTCGAGATCCGCCCGCGGGTGTGGCTGCCAGTGGTATAAATGCCTGCCTGCCTTCCGGTGATAGAGGCGGCCTCGACCCCAAGCGCATGGAGAGCCATGGAAACAAGGGCGATGGTCTGTTGCTCCCCGGTGGCGAGGAGGACATCGAGTTCGCGCTCGGATGGCTCCTCATTCAGCTCCTTGGCCATGCCGATGAGCTTGTCGGTCACACCGCTCATCGCGGACACGACGGCCACGACTTTATTGCCCGCGTCACGCGTGCTTTTCATGCGGGAGGCGACGTTGCGAATGCGGTCGAGCGAGCCGACGGAAGTTCCGCCGTATTTCTGTACTATAAGGGCCATGGATCTGGGGCGGGCGGATTCAAGGGACTGGTTATTGAAACTTCAACTCTCAAAATGCAACTCTCAACAAAGACACCGAAATTCTGAAGTCCCCCAGCACGGCTCCACGGTGGAAAATTCAGTTAGTCGCGCAGTTTCGGTTTATTCCAGATGACCTTGGTCCCAGGCGGTGCGGGGACATCGGGCCCGAGGACAAAAAGGGCGGTGGCCCAAGCATCTGCGGTGGCGCAATCCTTGGCGATGACGCTGACGGAGGACGGAGCGGAGATGACCGGCTTGCCTGTCTTGGGATCGATGATGTGGCTGGCGAGTCCTGTAGCAGCGGGCTGGAACTGGCGATAGTTCCCGCTGGTCGCCATGGCGCGATTGTTGAGCTTTACCTTACGTAGGACCGTGCGAGTGGCGGGATCCGGGCTTTCGATTTCCACTTCCCATTCGCCATCGCCTACGAGGACCTCTCCGCCGAGTTCGAAGATAAAATCGGTGATACCGAGGCGGCGGAGCATTTCCCCGACACGATCGACCGCGAAGCCTTTGCCGATACCGGAGAGGTCGGTGCCGGTTCCTTCGGGGCCGAATCCAGCTTCGGAGGTTTCCTTGAGAAGGCGTGGATCGAAGGCTCCGGCGCTGGCTTTCTGAATTTCCTCGGCGAGGGCGATGACACGTTTGAGATCTTCGGATTCGGCTTCGCCATGGTTGGCGCGGGAAAGATCGGATTCAGGTTTCCACTGACTCAGGACGTTTTCCCATTTCTGGAGGGTTCCGTTGACAACTTTTTCGACACCGCGTGGGTCTTTGCCGCGCCAAGCGAGAGACCACGTGGTGCCCATGGCGGTGCCGTGCAGCTCGTGGGTGGCAGTCTTGGATTTAAAATAAATCGCAGCAGTGAGGGCAGCGAGCACGGTGATGATGAGGAAGCGTCTCATTGGAAGGCGGTGTAGATGGCCGCGAGGGCGACGATGATCCCGGCGGCGCTGTCCTTCGAGGTCCATCTGCCGGGCGCGTGGGTGAGGAATTTCAGCAAGGCTCCGGTCGGGCAGCCGTAGTGGCAATAGCCCTGCGGCAGGAAGAAGGCGGAGAGGATGCCGATGGTGAAAATCGCGGCGGGGATGAAGGCGACATAGCCGCTACTCCACGTCTCAAAGGGCTCGAAGTAGGCGAAGGGCACTCCGCTGGCGACGAAGGCAAGAATCCAGATCACCACTAACGTCAGCCACGGGATACGCACCATGATGGCGTGGAGCTTTGGTGGCAGGACGAAACGTTTCTTGACGAGCTGGCCGGCGAGAGTTTGGGCGGCTCCGTGGGGGCAGATGCGGCTGCAATACACGTTTCTCCCAGTGAATGCCGGCACCAGCAGAGCGACGGCGGTGAGGACGAGGAGGGGGAGGGTGCTGTGCAAGCCGATGCCATTCGCTCCCCAGCCGACCAACTGATCCTGACTGAGCATCCAGCCGAGGGCGATGCCCGCCGCGACGGAAATGACGGCGTAGGTGCTGCGGAGGCTGAGCCGCTTGCCGCTTTTGTGAAACGCCAGCCCGACCCCGAGAGCGATCCATGCGATGGCCAGCGCGCTTTTCCATGGGAACCCGCGCGACGCTTCATCTGCCTGATGGCGGCGGAGCATTTCGCGGACGCTTTCGACGACAGCGGAATTGGTGTAGCTCGCGCCGCTGGTGAAAAGGGAGGGTGATTCGCGTGGGTCTTCGGCGATGACTTCTGCGGGGGTTTTGCCAGCGAAGCCATCGGCGTACTTCACCTCCTCGCCGACGTCACCAACATAGGGCTCGTTGTCACGACTGCCGAGGAGGCCGATGCCGAGCAGCTTTTCACCGTCCGGCTCAAGGGCGACGATCACATCCGAGGTGCCATTGAAGCCGCGAGCAGAAACACCCATGCGGCTGCTGCGCAGGACGGTTCCGAGGGTTTCGCTGCCTTTCATCACAAGCTGGCTTCCCGGATATTTATCGTCTTTCAGTGCATCGGCTTCGGGGAACCATTTTTCCACATCGGTGAGTTTCAGCGGTTCGGGAAACCATTGATCCATGCCTTTCGCGCCGAAGCGTGCGGCGAGGCCACGCGCCATGGCCTCGCTGGTGAGGGTGGCTCCGGAGACGATGACGGGTGATACAGGGGAGCCGAGCTTGGCCTCCGCTTTGCCGTCCCACTGTGCCCAGAAACGGGTGTCGTCACGGATTTTTCCCACGTGTCCATCGGTGTCATCGCTGGAGAGGAAACGCACGGCTTTGACCCTGCGGTCGGGATCGAAGAGGACGAGCAATTCGGAAGCCCCGGAGTATCCCATGATGCCCTCGGCTTGCGGGAAGGTGGATGTAGCCCAGCCGGTGGGTTGCCCGTCGCTTCCCAAAAGCGGGTAGAGCCCCTCGGAGGGATCGCCGACGGAGGTAGTTTCCGGTAGAACAATTTTCGCCTCGGCGAGGATGCGTTCGGTGTCGAGCGTGCGGCCGTCGTCGGGCAGAAAACGCAGGCAGGCGAGCGCGAGGAAGATCGCGCCGAGCCGGTAGGCGCCGATGGCCCAACGTTTCAGGCGGCGCTTGCGATCGGAAGGCAGGCTACGGCTCCTTGGTTTTTCCATCGAGGGATTTTTCCAACTCATCGAGTGTCTCGAAACGGTCGGCTCCCTTCATCCTCCAGAGGGTCTTCACTTCGTCGAGGTGATTCTCGTAAATCTCGCGGGGAGTGCAGTCGCGGACGGTGGCGAGTGCGGCCGCGCGCCCCACGGTGACGCCCATCATGCCGATGGTCTTCATCACGCGGATGGTGCCGAGGGCATCGCGTTCGACGCTGATGTTCCGTCCGGCCATGAAAAGGTTCGGGATATTCCGGGAATACAGGGTGCGGTAGGGAACGGCGTAGCCGACGTTCTTGTCCACGCCCGGGCCGTGCACGGCGCGTGAGATGAATGGCATGCCCGGGATGCTGTCGGCATATTTCTCCACCGGGTAGTGGAGGTCGATGGACCAGGTGGTCTTGAAGGTCGCGTCGTCGAAATCCGTCTTACCGCGAACGTCGTCACCGGTGAGAATGACGTCGCCGAGGATCTGAATCGTCTCACGCGTGCCGCCAATGTAGGCCATCCAAGTGAGGGCGGCATTTGCGTGATGTTTCTTATCGCGCTCAGCATAGGCACCGCGGTTCTTGATCGCGTTCCATGCGCTGAAGGAGGCGAGCAGGTTGAGGTCGCGGGTTTGCTCCAGTTCCTTGATCGGATCGGTGTTGAAACCGCTTTCCCAGAACCACTCGGCATGGCCGAAGCCGTGGCGCACTTTCGGATAAGGGAAATCGGCTGCCGTGAATTCCACCATCCACGGCTGCTCAGGAAAGGTCACCGGTTCTTTTTGATTTTCCCAGATCCACATGTTGCTCATGCCCATGCGGTCCTTCTCGGTGTATT
The DNA here is from genome assembly GCA_039978775.1 of Luteolibacter sp. GTDB lineage: Bacteria > Verrucomicrobiota > Verrucomicrobiia > Verrucomicrobiales > Akkermansiaceae > Luteolibacter. The sequence continues at coordinate 585,703 of JBDWAR010000010.1, forward strand.
GAGTATCCGCGCCTGACCACATAGCAATGAAGCCGTGACCGGTGCAGTCGGCGAAATATTTGCCTGTGATGCGCTTGATCTTGCCCGCATCGATATCGATGGCGTTCACCGCGGCGATTTCATCACCCTCCATCTCCAGCCCGTAGGCATGGTGACCGAGGAAAAGGCTGATGTTCTTCTCCGCACGCACGACCTCTTCTTTTTTGTCATCCACGAATTCCTCCGCAGGCGCCGGTGAAGCGGTGGCCTTGTCCTCGATTTCGCGGATGATCTCATCCAGCGGGTAATCGCTGGGCGGATAGTTGCCTTTTGCCCAGACACGAATTTCAGAAGAACCGTTTCCTCCCAGCACTTGGCGATTCTGGATCAAGGCGACCTTCGCGCCCATGCGTGCTGCCGAGACCGCCGCGCCAATGCCGCCGTATCCACCACCGACGACGACCAGATCGTAATCACCCGCGTCTTCGATTTCGCTCGGAACACCCGGGATGTTCCATTTCAGGCGTTCGTGGATTCCAGCATTCTCCGGTGGAGTCAAATTTTCATCGGAGGAGAATAGGATCGTATCCACCCGTCCGTTGAAGCCGCTGAGATCCGTTAGGGAGAGCTTTGCTGTGCCGGCTTTCAATGCGCGGGATCCGGCGAGCTGCCAGTGCCACTTCGGCTCGCCGCCGCCGAGCGTTTCTCCCAGTTTCTCGCCATCGATGGAGAGCGTGAAGAGGCCTGCGGATGCAGGGCGGCCGAGGCGTTTGCTCCAATCAATCGTGCGAACCCATACCTTGTATTCGCCATCCTCAGGAACCGTCACTTCGGTGGAGGCGTCTTCCACAGGTTTCCCCAAACCGTGGGCATTTAGGTAAGGAGAGCCCATCGATTCGATGAACTGGGTATCAACTTTCCAGCCTCCCTTTTCGGAAAACTGCTCGGCCTCGACGAGAAACGTTGCAGCATGGAGCTGGGAGGCGGCTAAGAGTAAAAGCAGGCTAAGGGTTTTCATCATCAGTTACTGAAGAATGTCCTTAACTGCAGAAATAGCACATAAATTTCAGGATTCCCCCATCTTCTTACGCTGCCGTGCCTCGCGGAAAAACGATTGCAGCAGATGCAGGGACTCCTCGCCCATCACCCCGGCGGTGACATCGCAGCGGTGATTGAGCGGCGGATTTGATTCCAAGAGATTGATCCATCCACCCGCCGCGCCCGCTTTCGGATCGCTACAACCGAAGACCACGCGATCCGGCCGGCAATGCACGATGGCACCCGCGCACATCGGGCAGGGTTCCTTGGTCACGAACAACGTGCATTTTTCCAGCCGCCAATCGCCGAGCGACTGTTGTGCAGCGGTCAGGGCGAGCATTTCCGCATGTGCGGTGGCATCTTTGAGCGTCTCCACCTGATTCCACGCGCGACCGATAATTTTTCCCTCATACACCACCACCGCGCCAACCGGCACCTCAGAGGCGGCATAGGCTTTTTGCGCCTCGCGCATGGCTTGCTGCATGAAATGGGCGTCGCTGTGGAGGTCGATGATCGGTGGTTCTTCCATGGGGAGGGCGGGGTTGTAGCGTGGATTTCGCTCCTATTCAACACCCTGCCCGCCGCAAAGGTTGGAAATAGCCTTCCCATTCCCCGTGACCGTGCTTCGTTAGTCCCGTGATCGCTAAGACCTATCTCGACCGAGTCATCGCCCCGTCCCTTCTCGCAGCGGATTTTTCCAAAGTCGGTGAGGAAACCTCACGCGCCATCAACGCCGGAGCCGACTGGCTGCATCTGGATGTCATGGACGGCCATTTCGTGGACAACATCTCCTTCGGCCCTGCGATGGTGCAGACAATTCACGAGTCGAACGACATTTTCCTCGATGTGCACCTGATGATCTCCCGTCCCGACCACTACCTGCCGCGCTTCATCGCCGCAGGGTCGGATCTAATCACCGTGCATGTGGAGGCAGACCATGATGTCGCGGAAACTCTGGAGCGCATCCGCGAGGCTGGCTGCCAAGCAGGGCTCGCGCTCAACCCCGCCACGCCTTTCTCGGAGGTCGTGCCTTTCCTCGACAAGATCGACCTACTCCTGTGCATGACCGTCGTTCCCGGCTTCGGCGGGCAGCCATTCATGGAGGACCAAATGGAGAAAGTCTCACAAGCCGCCGCCTATCGGAAGGAGCATAACCTTAACTACCACATCGAAGTCGATGGAGGTATCAGTGCGGAGACCGCCGCCATCGCCGCGAAGGCCGGGGCGAACGTGATGGTCGCCGGCTCCACGACCTTCGGGAAAAAGGACATGGCCGCCGCCGTGACCGCCATCCGCGAGGCCTGAACGCCCCTACATTTTCATGAAAAAATCCAATATCGTTCTCCCTTCGGTGACCTTAGCCATCGGATACCTGATCGGCAGCCTGCTGTTGCCCATCAACCGCGGCAAAACCGCCGACACAAATACTCCCGACACAACCTCTCCGCCGCCGTCGATTTCCCGCTCGGTGCCGGAAAATGTGACGCCGCCCCCGAAGCCACGCGTGGAGAGCTCCGACTCGATCCCCCCAGCCCAGCAACTCACCGGCGACGCTGCCCCTCCCGAGTCCTTGCAGAGAGCCGAGCGCGCAAAATGGCTCCGTCTCATCGAAGTGCTCGGCCTCGACAGCGATCAGGCCAAGGCACTGGAAGCGGCGATCGCCCAGAACCGACCGACCCCCAATGGAGACAGCCCACTCGACGTCGCCTATACCGAAGCGGGCGATAAGCTGGAGCAGGACATCCTCGCGATTCTCACCCCGGAGCAGCAGGACGCTTTCCGCGAACTTCAGGAGCGAAGCCTCGATACCCAAGTCGAAGCGAAAGCGCAGGCGGAATTCGCCGAAAGTCTCGCCAAAATCGACCTCAGCACCGAGCAACGCGAGCAAGTGTTGGATATCCTGCGCAGGCAGGCTGAAGCTGATGTTTCCAATATTTCCAGCGGCACCCTTCTCCTTCTGGGACAGTCATTCCTGCCCATTGGCGATGAGAAAGTCACGCTCGAGAGCTTCGAACTCCTGGGCCAGCTGCAAGTGCAACCTGGCGCCACTCCTACGACCATCGAAGAGCTGACCGCCTTGCACCGCGTGGAACTCGAACGCCGCATGACCCAGTTTAACGGCATCCTGACTCCAGCACAGCTCGCCCTCTATCAAGCAAGCTTGGCGCAAGCCATGGAGAATCTGGACATCATTTCGCCCCGATAGGTGATAAACGATTCCATTTGAAACATACGCCAGCATTTACCTAAACTCATCCCATGGCGAAAAAGTCCGAGAACGAAAGGGTGGTCGTGAAAGTCTTCACCTATGGCATTCAGCCGAAGATCACGCGTCAATTTTCCATCTCCACCTCGGCAAATTTCCTCGAGCTGAGTGATGCTATCCAAGCGGCGATGGGTTGGGAAAACAAACACCCGCACGAATTCCGCCACGGCAAGGGCAAGCGCCTTGTCGATGTGATCGGACCTGTCGGCCTCCAAGATCAAACCCTCGGGGAATTCCAGGACGAGTTGAAGCTCACCGTCTCCGACTACATGGGGCGCAAACGTCTGCCACTGCGCATGCTTTATCGCTATGATTTCGCGGACGAATGGATCCACGAGGTCGTTTTCGAAAAACGCACGGAAGGCGAAGGCGGACCCGAGATGATCTCTGGGGAACGTGCCTGCCCACCCGAGGATTTCGGCGGAGCCTTCCAATACATGCAGGCGCTCGCCGGTGAAATCGAGTGGGCGCACCCCGGCTACGAGCCCGAGGTCTTCGATATCGCTTCCGTCGACTTCAAGAAGAAGGCGACACGCAAACGGAAGTAGAAACTTTCTCAGTGAGGGAGATCCTGGAGTTTCACTTTCTTGGTGGAGGCTTCCACTTCCTTGATCGTTTTGCGCACTAACAGAAGATTCTTGTCGGGTGCCTTACCCGCGCTTTTCTCCGCGAGCGTGGCTTCGAGTTCACGCAGCGCCGGGAGCTGGGATTTTGCCTCCTCACCGTAGTTCAGCAATGCATTGAGGCAGGGGCCGTAGCGATTCCCGTTGCCCCAACGATCCGGCTCGATGAGCTGGACGGTAAGCGGAAGCCCCTCCTTGATATGATGCTTCGAGAGATAAGCAAGGCCACTGAGGCGCATGCGATCCGAGAACATCACCCCACTGGGTGCCTGCTTGACGATTGCATCGTAGATCGAGGGCATGAGCGGTTCGATTTCCTCGTAGCTCAGGGTTCGGAAAATACTGGCCACTGCACCGCGCACTTTACCGTCCTGATTGGAAAGGACGGCGATGACCGCATCCTTCAGGTCGCGCTTGTCCACGCCTTCGAGGGACTCCGACAACATGCCCTTGTTCATCCCTGACATCTTTTGCTGGAACAGGATAAAACCGAGGTAGCGCTGCTCCATGCCGCGCGGATCGTCATCCCTGCGGCGCGAAGCCATCTTCAACATTTCCGGAATTGCACGACGTCCTTCGGGACCTATCGCCGCCAGTGCTTCTGCTGCGAGGATACGCAGGCCGAGATCGTCAGAACCCAAGGTATCCTCCAGTTCCCGCGCCACTCCCGAGGCATTGCCACCGAATTTTCTCAGCGCCACGCAGGCACCACGTTTCTCATCGAGGCTGCCGGATTTGAGCATACCGATGACTTCCTTCACTACGTTTGCCTTGCGGGATGCAAGGGTGGATGCGCAGCGCTCGCGCACGATTGGCGACCAACTGCCAAGCCCCGCCAGAAGCATTTCGTCGTCGTATTTCTTGTAGGCTTTCGCATCGTCTAGCCGGTTCCAATCATTGCCCGCAGCAACGACCATCGCTGCCTCCGCCTCATCCGCCGGAGTAATCACACTTGGCTTCTTGCCGGTGAGCCGAAGGGACTTGAGTGGCAGCGCGTAACTGAGGAGATAGGCACCGGTGCTGTCCCAGCCCTTGTAGCTGTTGTCCTTCTTGTCCGTCCCAGGATTTCCCTGATAGAGATAAGTGCCGTCATGACGTCTCGCGAGATCCAGATACCAGCCGAACTCTTCCATCCATTTTCCCGTCGCATGAGGTCCAAGTCTCGAAACGCCGGGCAGCGCCCAGAGGATATTAATGAAATTCCCGGTATGTCCCCCGTCGCGTTCCGCATTGTGCGAAGCGGTGGCCATTCTTGAGAAAAATTCAGTCCCGGGCTTGTCACCCATGAGGTCGAACATAACCGAAGCGGCACTGCACTTGCCGTTGTCATCGTGGGTTTTGGTCCATGGCTCGTGGTCGCCGTAGGGGATCGCGCCCTTGCCAATGTAGAAGGACAGCATGGTCTTGCTGCGGGCGATGGCTAGATCGATTGAGGGATCGCAAACGCCCGCCTCTTTCGCGAGGATCAGGGACATGGTTAGAGTCAGCGCCGGAGCATTCATCGCCCCATAGCCCATCAGGATGCCGTCTTCTTTCCGCGCGAACGTATGCCCCCACGTGCCCACGGTGCTCTGGCCGTTGGCGACCTCTAGGGCAACCCTCTTGATGCCCGGCAGCACCGATTTATCACCGGTCGCAAGATAATATTCGGTGAGGAAAAGGTTACTGTAACCATACCACCAAGATTGGAAGCCGCGCAGCTCGGTGATCTTGTAATTCGCCGCCCACTTCGCCTCTTCCTCGATGAGATCCTTATATTTCCGTTCACCGCTCGCAAGCAGTGCGAGCGCATTAAGCGAGCGGATCATCGGGTTGGCGCCGTTCCGCGAGCTCTCCATCTGCTCCGCTATGGCCTCGCAGCCTTTTTCGAAAATCGCCTTCGACTTGGGGCAATCATAGGGCGCAGTGGCTGAGTAGGCACCTAGCACTTCCAGCTTCACGATCACCTCTTCAGTTTCCCCGTCTCTCCAGCGCAACAGCGGAAGCTCACCGGTCTCTGCCTCGGCAGCTCCAAGCGCTTTGCCAAAGGCTGTGCGTGCATCGGAATCGAAGGGCTTGCCAAATGCACCGAGGATCACATCGCCTTTTTCCAAAATCCCGTCAGCAGGTGAACCCTTGGCTACAGCGGTGACGAGGATCTGACGTGATTGCGAGGTATCGGTGCTCGCTGCAAACAACCAACCGCGCATGCCGCTCGCGCCGAGCGTCCAGTCATGGTTTTCATCGCGCTGCCCGCCTGCCGTGAGATCGGGTGCTTTGCTCGCACCCCCTGAGTCGCCGCCTGCCGCGTGCAATGACCCGCAAACCGCGAAAAATGATACGATGAGCTGGGTTGCGATCCATGCAGGACGCCTCGCCAAAAAGACGGATTCTTGGGGATTTTTCATAAACGATGCGACAGAGATAAAGCTTCTGCGGACTTGGAACAACCCTCCATCCGCGTCCCTTTCAAACCCCGCTACGGTATTTTCCTTCACAAGCTATGCCCGGATGTTTTCCATTATTACTAGAAAGATGAGCCAGCCCCCGCCACTTCCTTCAGGCATGGAGAAACCCGCAACCCCACCGCCGCTCGGAACGGTCCACAGCGTTCGCGTCTCCGCACTGGAGTCAGAATCCACCTGGAGACTCGATGGCGACACCCTATGGATGCGCTCTCAAGGCCAGACAGACATCCCGATCCCCCTCGCTCATATCACCACTGTCCGGCTCTCCTACGAACCGAGCCGCATGCAGACCCGCCGTTATCGCTGCCGCCTCTACAGCGCTCTTGGCCTGAGCGCCATGATCCAGAACGACAGCTACAAGGGCTTTGCCGATTTCGAAGACCGGAGCGATTCCTACAACTCTCTGGTCAGGCTACTCATCCTACGCATCGCCTCGATCAACCCGCAGTGCATCTTCAAATCCGGCACCTCCCAACTCAGTTGGTGGGCACAGGCGATCATGATCGCCGTGATTTTCGGCATCCTGATACTCGTCTCGATCCTGCTCTATACGGCGATCGGTGCGCTGGTCATCATCAAGCTCCTGATCATCGCCCTTTTCATCCCCACGCTCATCCGCTGGTTCATGAAAAACAGACCGCATGCCTTCGACCCAAAGGATATCCCCGAGGGCTTACTGCCGTAGGAAAAATACGAACGCGACTAATTCAGCCGAATCTCTAACCGGTTTTGCGTGATCAACCGCTTCTTCAGCAACGATCCGATCGCCTGCTTGAACGTCCGCTTGGAAACACCCAACTCCTGATAGATGAGTTCCGCGGGGCTCTTGTCACAGATTGACCAATAGCCGCCGCGCGCGATGAGCTCGCCGAGGATCTGCTTCTCGAGATCGTCCACGCGCTCACGGCCGGGAGGCTGCAGGCACAAATCGATTTTTCCATCCGCCCGAACCCCAGCGATGTAGCCCTTGAGTTTCTCACCAAGTGAAAGCTCCTGGAAGACCTCGTTTTCAAAAAGCAGCCCGGTGTGCGCGCCGTTGATGATCGCCTTGTAGCCCATCGGCGTCTTGCCATAGACCGTTAGATCCACCTGATCTCCCGTGGCATATTCCGCAGGGGTCTTGTCGATGTGCCGGGCAATCCTCGCCGTAGCAACGATGCGGCCGCTCTCCTCATCCAGCATCACCTTCACGAGGTAATGTTTACCGACCACCATCGGCACCTTCTGTTCACGGAAAGGCACCAACAAATCTTTCGGCAAACCCCAGTCAAGGAACGCCCCAACACCGGTCAGCGCGATGCATTTCAGCTTCACGAACTCACCCGGGATCGCACGTGGCTTTTGCATCGTCGCCACCAACCTGTCCTCGGAATCAAGATAGATAAAAACCTTCACCTGCCCCCCGATCGCCCACTCTTTCGGCATTTCACGCCGCGGCAACAGGATTTCCCCTAAATTTTCCGCATCGAGGAAAATTCCGAATGGCTGCTCTCGCTGGATCGTCAGCGTCGCCCATGTTCCTACGGTGATCATAATAACATGCTACGGTGTGAAGTCCTTCGGAGCGATCAGGATTTTCTCCACCGGATGCTTGGTCACGATGTTGCCCTGGCTGCCGCGTCCCTTGATGCCGAATTCCGCGAAATGCAGCGGACGCACCAGATTCCGCAGGCCGAGCCCGGATTTCATGTGAACCATCAGCATCTGCGCAGAGCTTTCCTCGTTGGTGGAATGGCATTTGAAATACAACACCCGGCTGCCTTTGGTGCCCTTGGTGAGGTCGTATTCCTTATCGCGCGTCACACCACCGACCGTGAACCGCTTCGCCATGATGTTCCCATCCCGGCCATCGCGGTAGATCATCGAGTAAATCAAATCCTCGTCCTTGCGGAATACGGCGACCCGCAGCGGCCTCGGGCCAACAAAGAATTTCTCGGCCACCTTGACGACTTTCATCGTGCCCTCCGCAGAGAAAACGATCACGTCGTCGAGCATCGAGCACTTTTCGAGCGCTTCCTCTTTTTTCAAGGATGTCCCCGCAAAACCGTGCTTCGCATCGAGGTAAAGCGTCTCCGTTGCCGCCACCACCTGGGTGCGGTCCACTCGCTCGAAGGATGAAATCTCGGTCAGACGCTGGCGGTCTTTGCCGTATTTTTTCCCGAGCTGCTCATACCAGCGCACCGTGTAACGCGTCAGGTTGCGGAGGTTTTTCTCCACTTCATCGATCTCGTCCTCGATCGCTTTGATTTCCTCGTCCGCTTTGAAGGAGTTGAACTTCGAAATGCGCTTGATGCGAATCTCGGTCAGGCGCACCAGGTCATCCTCGGTCACCTCGCGCTTCAGCAGTTTTTTGAAAGGCTTGAGGCCGTCGTCGATCGCCTTGAGCACCGCTTCCCAGGTCTCCGCCTCTTCGATGTCGCGGTAAATCCGGTTCTCGATGAAGATTTTCTCCAGCGAGGAAAAGTGCCACTTGTCACCCAGCTCGCCGAGCCGGATTTCCAGCTCCTGCCTCAGGAGATCTTTGGTCAGATCCGTCGTCCTGCGAAGGATCTCTGTGACCCCGAGGAAAGCCGGCTTCCCATCCACGATCACCGCAGAGTTCGGCGAAATGCTGAGCTCACAATCGGTGAAAGCGTAAAGGGCATCGCGCGTGTTCTCCGCGTCCGCTCCGGATGGCAGATAGACAAGGATATCGGCTGATGCAGCGGTGTTGTCCTCGATCTTCTGGATCTTAATCTTGTTCTTATCCGCGGCCGCGACGATGGAATCCATCAACCCACCCGTGGTGGTGCCGAACGGAATCTCGGTGATGCGGAGAATGCCTTTTTTCTCGATACCAATCTTCGCCCGCACGCGGATTTTCCCGCCCCGCAGGCCATCGCGGTATTCGCTGGCATCCATGATCCCGCCGGTGGGAAAATCGGGCACGAGCTCGAAGGGCTCCTTGCGCAGGTGCGCGACGGCAGCGGTAACGAGTTCGTTGAAATTGTGCGGCAGGATCTTGCAGGCGAGACCCACCGCGATGCCCTCCACGCCTTGCGCGAGGAGTAGGGGAAATTTCATCGGCAGTGTCTGCGGCTCCTTATTGCGTCCGTCGTATGAGGGCAGCCAGACAGTGGTCTTGGGATTGAAGACGACCTCGAGGGCGAACTTCGTCAGCCGTGCCTCAATGTATCGTGGAGCTGCCGCATTGTCGCCGGTGAGGGTATTCCCCCAGTTTCCCTGGCAGTCAATGAGCAGATCTTTTTGGCCGAGCTGAACCATTGCCGCACCAATCGACTGATCGCCGTGCGGGTGGTATTTCATCGTATTTCCCACGATATTCGCGACCTTGTTGTAACGGCCGTCATCGAGCTCATCAGTCGAGTGCAGGATGCGCCGCTGCACGGGCTTCAGACCATCGTAGAGATGCGGCACCGCCCGTTCCAGGATCACGTAGCTGGCATAATCGAGAAAGTAGTCCGAATACATGTCTCCAAGGGAGGCGTGCTGGTCGGGATCTTGTGACATGCCCAAGTGTGCTACCGGACTCCTCCCCCCCGTGCAAGCTTCGCGTGAAATCTCACAAAAATCCAATTCCACCAGTGACTCGAGTGCGCCTTCGGTTCAGACTTCAACTTGCCAGAGTGAGTCCCGGCTCCATAATTACTCCAGATGACAGAAGGCTCGGACATTTTTGACGAAGACCACGAGAATTTCGGCACCGAATCCCGCTGGCAGGCCATCCGCGCAGACACCTCGGATGACCGCTCATGGCTGAAAGACGCCCCTGTCTGCTCACTTTTCCAGATCCACCACATCGCCCACGTCGGCCTGATGTGGGCGAAAGCTCCTTTCGAGGTCATCCGCTCGGAAGCCTCCGGCACTTTCGTTCTCATCGGTCTCGAAGGAGAGGGAGAAACCCTAATCGATGGCGAATGGCGCACCGTGGTGGAAAACGAAATCTGCCTTCTCCCCGCCTTCGCTCCCACCGCCATCCGCGCAAAAAACGAACAACTTTGGAACTTCGCATGGGTGCGTTACGAGGAAGCCCGCGAATCCTCCCCCATCCTTTCCTCCAACAGCCCGGTCATCCAAAACGGCAAACCTCTTCCCCTAAAACACGCCATCGCCGGCCTCGCCGCCGAGCTTGAGCGCGATAACTGCGAGCCCGCCACCCTCCATCACTGGGTCGAACTCATCCACGGCTTTGTCGCCCGCGCTGCCTCCCCCTTCCAAGGCGACGACCGTCTCTGGCGTGTCTGGAAAGCCGTTGAAAAGGATCTCGCTCACGATTGGTCACTCACCGATTTGGAATCCATTGCTCACCTCAGCCAGGAACACCTCCGTCGCCTTTCCCAACAACAACTCGGCCGTAGCCCCATCCAGCAAATCACTTACCTCCGGATGCGCCGCGCCCTCTCGCTCCTTGCCTCCACCGACGATAAAGTCGAAACCATTGCCTCAGCCGTCGGCTACCAAAACCCCTTCACCTTCTCCAACGCCTTCAAACGCTGGACCGGCAAACGCCCTTCCGACTACCGCGACTAAATCCACATGTGCATTTGCGACATGCGGATTCTGATATTTTAAAGCTCTGGGTAGGGTATAGACTTTAAATTCCACAAAGTCTTAACACGCGATCATCAGTTCGCCTGCGAAACCCTCTCCGAGCTACCATGTCCATTTTTCGTTACACCTCCGCCTTACTGGCACTCTCCGTCGCATTCGCCATCCCCGTGGATGCCAAGCCCGCCAAAAAGCCCAAGAAGAAAACCGGCTCCGAGCGCAAGGAAGCTCTCACGCCCTCGGAACAGCTTAAGACCTTCACCCTACCTCCCGGCTTCACCATCGAGCTGGTCGCTTCCGAGGAAAACGGCCTGATCAACCCCATCGACATCACCTTCGACGATGCCGGCCGCCTTTGGACTCAGACGGCGGAGATGTATCCGCTCGATCCCTTTAGCAAGCTGGTGGGGCGCGCATCGCTCGATGCCATCGACAAAGGCGAACTCGGCGACCAGCCGGAGTTCAAAAAGATTCGCGATCTCTATCAGCTCACCACACGCGGCACCGACAAGATCTTCGTCATCGCAGATCCCACTAAACAGGCCACCGGCCAGCTCCACGCCTTTGCCGAGGGCATGACCATCCCCCAGAGCCTCCTGCCTTACAAAACCGGCGTCTTCGTCGCCCATGGTTCGGAAATGCTTTTCCTAGACGATGAGAACGGCGACGGGAAATTCGACGTCCAGCAGACCGTCCTCACCGGCTTCGGTTTCACCGACTCCCACACGATGTCCCACACCCTCGTGCGCGGCCCGGGCGGATGGGTCCACTTCTCCCACGGTGCCCTGAACAAAGGCAACGTCACTGCCGTAAAATCCGGTGAGTCCGCCTCGATCAATTTCAGCAAAATCGCCCGCTTCTCCCTCGATGGCAACCACATCGAGGTGGTGAACAACGGCCTCAACAATATCTGGGGCTTCCAGATGAAGGCCAACGGCCAATGGTTCGGCACCGAGGCAAACGACCTGTCCTACAGCCTCGTCCCGCTCCATCCGAAGATGGGCTACAAGGGCATCGGCAACGACCAGATCCGCCCCTACCAGCCGCTACCCGGCCCCTTCCACGCATTCAGAGTTGGAGGCACCGGCATTTCCGGGCTCGCCTATGACGAAAACGGCAGCAAGGGCTTCCCCGACCAATGGGACAATGTCGGTTTCCTCGCCAATCCGATCACCAGCACCATCAACTGCGTCATCGCCGACCGCCATCCCGACGGCTCGGTCATTTCCGAGCACCACGAGGATTTCCTCTCCTGCTCCGATGATTGGTTCCGCCCCGTCAACATCGAGTTCGGCCCCGATGGCTGCCTGTACATCGTCGATTGGTATAACAAAATCGTCTCTCACAACGAGGTTTCCCGCGATCATCCCGACCGCGACAAATCCCACGGCCGCATCTGGCGCGTCAGGCACGAAAGCCAGAAGCCCGCTACCATTCCCAATGTCATGACCGCCTCCGATGCGGATCTCCTGAAACACCTCGTCGCGGAAAACCTCTGGGAAAAACGCGCCGCCTGGCACCAGATCGCCGACCGCCAGGCGAAGGATCTCACCCCCGCCCTCGTCAGGATCGTCGCCGACACCTCGCAGACCCTGGAGTCGCGCATCCTCGCCCTCTGGTCTCTGGAAAGCCTCGGCAGCTACGACCTCGGCCTCATGAAATCCCTCACCGCCGACAAGGCTCCCGACCTCAGGAGGGAAGCGATCCGTTCGCTCATCACCTTCAATCCCGGCATCGAAGACGTCGCCGCCCTCACCCGACCCCTCATCAACGACCCTCACTACATGGTCCGCGAGCAGGTGCTCAGGACCCTCGGCGAGATTAACACCGCCAACGAACAGACCATCGGAATGCTGGTCTCCGCCAGCAACTCGGAGATGAAAGGCAAAAACGATTTCGGTGCCGGCTACGAGAACAACTTCCAGCGCTTCCTCGCCCTGCTCGCCTTGGAGAAATTCCCCTCGCAGCTCGAAGCCTTTCTCAACTCCCCCGCCGCCAAGGACCTCCCGGCGGCAAATCTTAACGAGGCAACACAAGTCCTCCCCAAAGGCGAACGCGCCGACAAAGTCCTCGCCGCCATCCAAAACGGCGAAGCCAAACTCGACGCGAGCACGCTCGTCGCCCTTTCCGAAAGCCTCGACGAGCCGAAAGTCCTCGCCGCCCTCAAAGACAAGCTGGCGACCAAGGAATTCATCCAGCTCGCCCTCGACACCCAGCCGCAGCTCCGCTCCGCCTCCCTCGCCAAAGCTCTGGAACCTGGCCTCCAGAAACTCATCGCTTCCTCCGCTCCGGAAGACCAACAACTCGCGCTGGACGCTGCCATCCGTTTCCAATCCCCCGCCATCAACGACGCGGTTCTGAAACTCATCGGCTCCAAGCCGCTCGCCGAAGTCAGCCAACAACTCGTCGAAGCCCTCGCGATCTCGCCGAAGGCAAACGAAGCGGGCCTACGTAAAATCGCGACCGACACCAGCGTGCCCACCGGCCAGCGCTTGGAAGCCATTTTCGCCCTCGCCCTCATCCAGCAGAAAGAGGCCACGGATATCTTCGTCTCGCTTTACGATGACGCGGAAGAATCTGCGCAAACCGCCCTCGTCGGCGCCGCCATGGGCAATGAACAAGGTGCCATTTTTGTCATCGAACTGCTCAATCGCAAATCAATCTCCCCGGATGCGCTCGACCTCGCCGCGCTTGAAAAACTCACCGAGTTCTTCCCGAAAAATCCCGCCACCCAGCCACTCGTCAAACAAGCGGCGGAAATGCGCGCCAAGGAAAACGCCGAAGCCGACCAACGCATCGCCTCCTATGTGAAAGCCGCGAAAACTCTGGAAGGCAACCCCGCCGTCGGCGAAGGCATCTTCAGCGCCTGCCTCGCCTGCCACCAAGCCGGCGAAAAAGGCTACGAACTCGCCCCAGCTCTCGATGGATCCGCCAACCGCGAACTCGAACACCTCCTCACCGCCATCGTCAAACCCAACGACGCCATGGAGGGCGGATACAAACTCTACCGCATCACCATGACCAGCGGCGACATCCTCGAAGGCTACATGTTCAACTCCAATGCAAACGGAACCACCCTCGCCTTCATGGGCGGAGCCACCCGTTTCATCCCCAAGGAACAGATCAAAAGCGAACGTTTCATCAACGACCGCTCCTTTATGCCCACCTCCTTCGGCACCCTCCCGGAGCAGACCATGGTCGATCTACTCACCTACATTTCCACGTTGAAATAGCTGGAGGCTTTCAAGCACCCCGTCACAAATCCAAAATTTTGAAGGCCAGAAGCTGAATGCACATGTGGATCTCCCTCATGTTGCTTCTGAAATTTCACTTCTAGCATTCCAGTATTCGATTCATACGAAATCTAATGAAAAATCTCGCCTTACTCCTTCCTGTCCTGCTCTCCGTCACTGGCTCGCTCCTCGCCGAACCCATCTCCCTCTTTGATGGCAAAACCCTCGATGGCTGGAACGGCAACGAAAAGATCTGGCGTGTCGAGGACGGTGCCATCACCGGCGGCACCACCACCGGCAAAGTCGCCACCAACTACTTCGTCTCCATCGAAAAATCCTATCAGAACTTCGAGCTGAAGCTGAAAATCAAATGCAGCGGTGACCCGAAGACCGGCCTCATCAACAGCGGCATCCAGATCCGCAGCCATCGCGTCCCCAAAGGCGAAAGCGTCTCCGGCTACCAGATCGACTGCGGCGACGGTTGGTTCGGCAAAATCTACGACGAACACCGTCGCGGAAAAGTCATCGCCATGCCCGTTGATGAAGAAGCCCTGAAAAAGGCCGTCGATACCTTTGGCTGGAACGAATACCGCATCCGCGCCGAAGGCCCACGCATCCAAGTCTGGATCAACGACGTCCTCGCCACCGACTACACCGAGGAAAATCCCAACATCGCCCTCGACGGGATTATCGCTCCACAGGTTCACAAAGGCGGCAATGCCCTCGTGCAATTCAAGGATGTCACCATCGAGGAGCTCCCACCAACTCCCGACGCCCCCACTTGGGAATCCCTCGGCGGCCTCAATAAAGCCCTGAAGCTCGTCCGTCCCGCTCCAAAAAAGCGCAAGAAAGCCCCGGCTCCCGCTCCCAGCAAATAAGGCCCGGGCAACCATCCTTTTTTAAAAGGCATGAGCGACCTCACATGTAGCGGGGCGCTCCCACTGCCCGTCTCCTACATTCTTGCACTGATCACTGATCACTCGGCACTTAACACTTTTCCATGAAACTTCTCACCAGAAATCTCACCATCCTCCTGGCGGCCACCACGCCTCTTCTCGCCCAAGCCACGAAGAAAACCCAATCCGGCCGCGACACCGCTTCGACACCCACCGAAGAGCTCGCCGGCTTCACCGTCCCGGAAGGCTTCATCATCGAGCTCGTCGCCTCCGAGGAAAACGGCGTCATCAATCCCATCGACATCTCCTTCGATGATTCCGGCCGCCTCTGGACCCAGACCGCCGAAATGTATCCGCTCGACCCCATCACCGGCATCTCCTTCGGCCAGGTGCTCAAATTGATGGATGACGCCAAGGCCCAGGAAAACAACCCCAAGTTCAAGCGCATCCGCGATCTCTATCAGCTCAAGACCAAGGGCACCGACAAAATCCTCGTCCTCGATGACCCGACCAAACCCGCCGATGGCAAGCTCCACGTCTGGGCGGACGGTCTCTCCATCCCCCAGAGCATCCTCCCCTACAAGGACGGCGCCTTCGTCGCCCACGGCTCGGAACTTTTCCTCCTCCGCGACACTGATGGCGACGACAAGGCCGACAAGATGGAACCTGTCCTGACCGGCTTCGGTTTCACCGACACCCACACCATGGCCCACCTCCTCGTGCGCTCACCGGGAAACTACATCCATTTTTCACAGGGCGCCCTCAACAAGGGCCTCGTCACCGCCGTTGCCTCCGGGAAAAAAACCCGCGTCGACGCCGCCTCTCAGGTCCGCTTCTCCCTCGATGGCAAGGATCTCGAGGTCGTATCCGTCGGCCTCGCCAACATGTGGGGACTCCAGCTCCGTTCCAACGGCCAATGGTATGGCACCGAAGCCAATGACCTCGGCTACTCCGTGATCCCCTACGAGCACGGCACCGGCATGAAAGGCCCTGCCCTCAAGCCGCTGCGCAGCTACCAACCCTACCTGCCTCCCGTGCACGAATTTCGCGTCGGCGGCACCGGCATCTCCGGACTCGAGTTCTCCGATGACCTCGCCGGCAGCTTCCCCGATGAATGGAAAGATATAGCACTCCTCGCCAATCCCATCACCAACACGATCAACGCCGTCCGCATCGTCCGCAATCCCGACGGTTCCGTCTCCTCCGAGCACCTCCCTGATTTCCTCACGTCAGAGGACGATTGGTTCCGCCCCGTCAACCTCGAGTTCGGCCCCGATGGTGCGCTCTACATTGCCGATTTCTACAACAAAATCGTCTCCCACAACGAGGTCAGCACCGCCCACCCGGATCGTGACAAAACCCACGGCCGCATCTGGCGCATCCGCTACACCGGCAATCCCGTGCGCGAAATCCCGGACGTCGCCAAAGCCACTCCGGAACTACTCCTCACTCACCTCAAAGCCCCGATCCTCTGGGAAAAACGCGCCGCGTGGCACCAGATCGTCGATCGCAATCTGACCGAACTTGCACCCCAACTCATCGCCATCGCCGCCGATGAAAATGCCGAAATCACCACCCGCATCCACGCCCTCTGGTCACTCGAAGACCTCGGCCACTTCGATGAGAGCCTCCTGAAAAACCTCGTCACCGCAGAAGACGAAAATCTCCGCCGCGAGGCCATCCGTTCCCTCGCCTCCTTCTCCATCGCCCCCGCACAGGTTGCCGCTTTCGTTGCACCCTCCATTGGGGATAGCAACCCCATGATCCGCTCACAGGCCATCCGTACCCTTGGAGACCTCAATCAATCCGATCCCGCCGTCATCGCCCTGCTGGTAAAAGCCTGCAAACCCGACATCGCCGGACTCAAGCTCGGCGGCTCCTACGAGCGCACCTTCGAGCGTTTCCTCGCACGCATGGCTCTTGAGAAATTCCCTGCAGAGCTGAAAGCCTACCTCGCCTCCGCTTCCGATCAGCACAACCCGGCCAACATCCTCTGGGCTAGCCAGGCACTCGAAGACGAAAACTCAAAAAAGAACATCTTCCTCAACATCTGGAGCAAAGTTTCCGGCAGCAGCATCGACTCCGAAACCTTCGTCGCCATCACCGGTGCACTCAACAACAAGGAAATCTACGCCGCAGTTGCCCCCACCTTTCAGGATTCATCCAAGGCCGAGACCTACGTTCGCATGGCCATTGCCAACCAATCCCGGGTCCAGTCGAAACAACTCGCCACCCTCCTCACCCCGGCGGTGAAACACCTGCTGCAGTCGGAGGAAACTCTGCCGCTCGCCCTCAACGCCATCGCCAGCCTGAAGATCTCCGCTCTCAATGCCGAGGTTTCTAACATCGACCCAGCAGGCAAGGATCCGGCAACCCTCCGCCTCCTAGTCTCCGCCATGGGCTTGAACGCCAAGCAGAACAGCACACGCCTCTCCGCCATCGCCTCCGATGAAAGCCTGCCGCTCGACCTCCGCGTCGAAACCGCGCACTCCATCGCCCAAGCGGATCCGAAAGCCGCGAAAGCCCTTTTCCAAGAACTCCTTGAGGGGCAGGACCCCGTGCCCCTCGTCGTGATTTTCTCCCAATCCCAAGCCGGCTCAGCCATCCTCACCCAGTTCTACACGGAAAAAGTCCTCAACGACGAAGCCTTCGACCGCTCCTCCGCCGAGCGAGTGTTCCAATCCGCTCCCAAAAACAAAGTCGCCCGCGCCATCAAGTCCGCCAGCGACAGGAAAATCGCCGAACAGAAAAAACTCGCCTCCGCTAGGATTGAGCACCTTGTCGATTACATCGGCAAAAACCCCGGCAACCCCGACACAGGAAAAGCCATCTTCAGCAGCTGCCTGGCCTGCCACGCCGTTGGATCGGAAGGACAAAACATCGCACCTCCACTCGATGGCTCCGGCCTCCGCGAGCTTGACCACCTTCTCACCGCTATCATCTCCCCTGACGATGCCGTCGAAGGCGCCTATGGTCTCTACCGTGTGACTAAAACCGATGGCTCTTCCATCGAAGGTTTCCTCGAAAAAGACGAACCCCTCGGCAAAACCATCGCCGTCATGGGCGGAGCACGGATCTTCGTCCCCACCGCCGAGATCAAAACTGCAAACTTCGTCGCCGGCCGCTCCTTCATGCCCGCCAGCTTCGGCGGACTCCCGGACGACACCCTGGCCGACCTCATCGCCTACATCGCCACCTTGAAGTAGCCCCACTGGTCACGATACATTACCCTGCAATCTCCCGGCAATTTCCGGGAGCATCAGGGTCCCTGTAACACAGGTGACTGCCGCCAATCATCCCTTGGGGCAATCGCACCGGGGAGCGGAACAGCGGATGCTCACTGTGCTCAGATCTTTGGCCGATCACTTCGCTTTCAACCACACTGCCTGATGGTAGGCCGCGCCATCTCCGTCCTCGAAAACCTGCAGACTCTCCCTTTTGAATCCCGACTTTTGGAGTTTCAAATCCACTTGGAAAAACTCTTTCGAATCGAGTCCCCAGTAAACTCCCCATTCCGAAGTCGTCTCTTTGGGGATCTCTTTGAGCACGTGGCGGTATTGATGGAGACCTCCATTCGAACGGCCCTCCGTATAGGCAAAGTAGGTACCCTCTGCCCGCTTATCGTAAATCATCTGCTGATCGGCCTTCGTCATCCACTCTGAAAAATCCTTGTCGTCATACTTCCCTCCCGACAAATCCGCGAAGCCGCTCGGAGGCGTATCCACCACAGCATGCGTCTGCTGATCACAAGACATTAACGCCGTCATACCTGCCGTCACGGCAGCCATCTGAACCCATGTTTTCATCTTCATATTTTTTGTTTAATAACTTCCTACACTTTCCATATATCCTTGCGTCAGAGCAAGAAAAAGGCGCGGTGACATTTGCCACCGCGCCTATTGATTAATTTCGACTTCTGTTACCGAACTTAGAAGCTGTAGGCAGCTCCAATGCCGAGGGATGTCGTGGTCTCTTGATCGGAACCGAACTCAGCACGGGCGTTAACGCCAAGGGACAGAGCATCGGTTGCATACCAAGTAGCTCCGACTCCTACCGAGAAGATATCCTCGCTGAAACCGTTAGCACGGACGCTGAACGGTGTGCCACCTCCTACGAAGTTTGCATTCACCGTGCGATCGGAGTCCATGAAGTTATGGGAGTATCCAACCGTTCCGTTGACGAAGAACTTGTCGGTGACCATGTATTCGGCCCTCAACTCGATCTCCGCAAGGAGTGCTTCATCGCTCATACTTCTGACGGAGAGCGGAAGGGTACCTCCCGTTTCCGTGAAGCCGTCCACATCGGAATTCACATAGTGGATTCCGAATGTCGGTGTCAGGGTCAAGCGGTCGCTCTTGTAAACGTCCATTTGGACTTCAACGAAGACATCCCATGCATTCGCATCCACACCACCGAAGTTGTATGGACCACCGAATCCGTTACGGACGCCGTCATATTCGTATTCACCATAGGTTACTCCACCACGCACCAGGAGATTGTTCTCCGGTTTGATGATGTAGCTTGCGAAGCCACCCACGAGCCATCCGTCGACATCTGCATTGATTGTCCCAGAATCGATATCTCCGGAATCATATCCGAGGAATCCACCGAACGTGAGTTGGTTGATCGTGTGGCGGACACCGAGGATGCCACCATTGCTCTCCAACTCATAGTCGGCCCTTCCGGAGGAATCCGTCTCAGCGTTGAAGTGCGTAAAGCCTCCGAACACTGTGGTGTATCTATCGGCCGTCGGTGCCGGTGCTGGCAAAGGCTCTTTCGAGTTACTAGCTCCGACATACTGAGTCACAGTACCATCCATCTGAACTCCCGGCATGGTCATAGCCGCACGGGTGTAGTTTCTGGTGACCTGCAGCGGATAATCCGTGAAGCCGGCGTAGCCCTCAGGGCTCAGCGTCGCAATGAAGTCTCCATTTCCACAGCTCGTGACGATTCCGATTGCAGCCGAATCGAATGGATTGTTTGCATCAATCGTGTTGCTACCATCCAGCACTTCGTCGGAAATTGCTCCCACGATTGCCTGCTCGTTGGCGTCGAGGCCCGCGATCGACTCAAGGCCTTGGCCTTGGTTAACCCCGGTGCCATAGACGATTCCGTTGAATCCGTCGGTGGTGCCGTTGTCGAACAGCATCAGCCTAGTGTATTGCGAGATATCGAACAGATCGACTTCACCCGTGATACCGGATCCGGCAAAGATCACCGAAGCAGTCTCACCGCATTCCAACGCAAAGTTGGTTTTATCGAGACGAAGCGTGGTGCCCGCGAGCTCCACGTTACCATCCGCAACGAAGTGATCCGTGAGGACACCTGCGTTCAAACCATCAAGTTTGATGCCGATCGTGCCGCCATTACCGAGGTAATTGCCGGCGATGTTAAGCGTGCCATAAGAGCTCAGGTAGCCTGGAGTAACCGTTCCCTCGTTGAAGAGGTCCCCGTTGATCCGACCGTGGCCTGAGAGCGTTGCATCCGGCGCGACGTATCCGAGTCCGGCTACACTGGCTCCGTTAAAGGCAGTATCGCCGATGACCAACTGGCCTTCCATCACGCTAGTCACACCAGTGTAGGTGTTCACACCGTTGAGGACGAGCCTGCCGTCACCGAGCTTCCAAAGACCGCCACCTGATGGTGCACCGCCTACGATTGCTTGGTTGATGGTGAAGACATTGGCTGCGTCATCGATATCGATTCCACCACCGTTTCCGAGAATCGTGAGATCCCGGAGAGTGGTGTTCATGGCTGTGCCCGTCACCTGGAGGTTACCACCGTCGAAGGTGAGGCCTCCGGCAATATCACCAAGGTTGCCTTCTTCGGAAACCGAGAGGGTTCCGCCGAGGAGGGTCCATGGGGTAAGTTCAGTGGTCGTATTGGTCAGCGTCCAGAGACTGGAGCCACGTTTCTCGAACAGGTCGAAGCCATCGTATTTATTTCCGGCACCGAGTTCTGTCACATCGAAGGTATGGTCAACCATACCGCCAAGAGCGAGGGTATCGATACCACCGGTTGCGATGACATTGCCTTGGATATCGGATCCGGCCCAGAGTTCGAGATCGTTTCCTCCGTTGAAGAATTCGATCGCGTTAGCTCTCGTCAGGCCGCTGAAGGACAGTCCGCCGGCAATGATGCCGTCGTTGATGACCTTGGTGTTGCCGATACCGACAACACCGACTCCGCCGAGGCCGCCTAATCCGGCGACTCCGCCAGCGAGTCCGGCTGAACCAGCACTTCCGGCAGCACCGTCAGAGCCGGTCAAGCCGTCTGCGGCAGTCAAACCGTCTGCACCTGCTGGCAACAGAGCTGGAGTTCCGCCATCCCCATCCGCAGCTGACGCTCCGGTGTTTCCTGCGGCACCGTCAGCACCATTTGAGCCGTCGGCTCCGTTACTGGCGGTCATGCCGTCAGTTCCGGTTGCACCGGCTCCTCCGTCAAGTCCGTCAGCTCCAGAGGCGACGCCTTCGGCTGCTCCGTTACCAGCGGTTCCGGCTGCACCATCGACACCTGTGCCAGCCGGTGTAACACCGGGGGCACCTGCGGCACCTAGGGCACCTGGGGCACCTGGACCACCGGCCATGCCGTCGGTTCCAAGAATCCCGTCAGCACCGTTCACGCCATCGGTTCCAATGGCACCTGTGGCACCTTGGACTCCATCCATGGAATCGGTTCCATCGATGCCTGGTGCACCTGGATTACCTGCTACACCTGGAGTTCCAAGCACCCCTTGATTTGCGATAGCTCCTGCCGAACCATTGGTACCGGGAGTTCCGACAGCCACAGGGGCAGCGCCGCCTGCACCAGCTGCTCCGCCGGCACCTGCTGTTCCTCCATCACCACCGGCACCACCAGGATTTCCTGCGGTTCCGACGCTACCACCAGGGGCTCCAGGAGTTCCTGGAGTTCCCGGGGTACCGCCTGAAGCACCAGGTGCACCTGCAACACCATTCGCGCCAGCAGCTCCGCCAGCACCTCCGAGTCCGCGTTGACCGCGAGCTCCGCGAGCACCACGAGGTCCGAGCGCACCACCGTCGCCAGGCGTTCCCGCCAAGCCACCGAGGGCACCAGCACCGCCAGCACCACCGTCACCCGGGGTTCCTGCGGCTCCGAGAACACCACCGGTTCCGGCAGTCGTTCCGGCTGTTCCAGCTGCACCACCGAGTCCAGCAGCACCACCGGCGCCAGAAACGCCTTGGGCTCCTGCCGTGCCGCCACCGCTTCCAGTGCCAGCTGTTCCAGCAGCACCACCGGTGCCTGCAAGTCCACCGAGACCTCCAGTGCCACCGTCGCCGCCGGTTCCACCAGCGCCTACAGCACCGGCCAAACCGCCGAGGCCACCGACTCCGCCGGTTGCTCCAGCACCACCGTCTCCAGCAGTTCCTGCCGTTCCGCCAGTTCCTGCGGTTCCAGCAGCTCCGCCGAGTCCGGCATCACCTGCGGTTCCGACGCCACCGGCCAGTCCAGCGGTTCCGGCACTGCCAGCTCCACCGGCATTACCGGCCAAGCCACCTGCAGCTCCGTTACCACCACGAACTGTGCCGAGGTTTTTGAGGGTGGCTCCATTGGCCAGAGTCACACCGACTCCGCCGTTGCCGCCGTCACCGCCATTACTGCCGATGCCGCCGATTCCGCCGTTACCGGCCGCGCCACCGTTACCGGCGTTACCACCGGCACCTGCGTTACCACCAACTCCGCCAGCTCCGGCGTTACCGCCATCACCACCGGCTCCGGCCGCGCCACCGTCGGCACCTGCACTGGCTGCACCGCCGGCTCCGCCAGCAGCGCCTGCGCCGGCATTACCACCGAGGCCGCCGAGACCGCCGAGGCCACCGAGGCCGCCGGCTCCACCGATTCCGGCAACGCCGCCGTTACCAGCTTGGCCACCAGCTCCGCCGAAGCCACCGTTACCGGATGCTCCTGCGGCTCCGCCAGCTCCACCGGTGCCGCCGAGACCACCGTCTCCGCCGTCGCCTGAGTCACCACCTGCTCCGCCGTCTGCACCGTCGCCAGCAGCTCCGCCGACTCCGCCGACTCCGGCCAGTCCTGCGTTGCCGCCGTTGCCAGCTGCTCCGCCGTCGCCGCCGTTGCCGCCGTCGCCGCCGTCACTACCATCACCGCCGGCTCCGCCGTCGGATCCAGCACCGCCGTTGCCACCGACACCAGCAGCACCACCGGTGCCTCCGGTTCCGCCAGTTGCTCCGGGTGCACCGTCTCCGCCATCTGCACCAGGACCGAAGGCATTGGATCCTGTGCCGGCATCGCCGCCGTCGCCGCCGTCGCCGCCGGTGCCGCCGACTCCGCCGTTTCCAGCATTGCCACCTGCACCTCCAGCCTGGCCGTCTCCGCCGTCGCCGCCGTCGCCGCCGTCGCTACCGTCGCCGCCTGCACCACCGGCTCCGCCGATCATGCCGTCGCCGCCGGCGCCGCCAGCACCGGCGTTCCCGCCGATACCGCCTACTGAGCCATCACCGCCGATGCCGCCGATGCCTCCGTTAGTTCCGTCTCCGCCAAGGCCACCGGCTCCGCCGATGCCACCAGCCCCACCATCAGCACCCGTGCCGCCAACGCCGCCAGTGCCACCGAGTCCACCGGCTCCGCCAGTGCCTCCGATGCCGCCGTCACCGCCGAGACCACCTTCGCCACCGGTTCCACCAGTGCCTCCGGTTCCGCCGTCGCCGCCGTCGCCGCCGGTGCCGCCGAGGCCGCCGGCGCCACCATCGGCACCGTTGCCACCGAGACCGCCGTCGCCGCCATCGGCTCCGAGTCCGCCGGAACCACCGATTCCGCCAGCCTGACCGTCGCCGCCAGCGCCACCTGTGCCGCCGACACCGCCGGTGCCGCCGGTTCCACCGAGGCCTCCATCAGCACCATTGCCACCGGTTGCGCCTGCTCCACCGAGAATTTCGGCGCCGGCATTGTTAAGCAAATATGAATTTTCACCGACAGCGACACCTACGCCGCCATCGCCACCGCGCATTCCGGCGCCTGCGGCACCGCCATTGCCGGCGAGTCCGCCAGTGCCACCGTTTCCGCCTGCGGCACCAGCACCGCCGTGACCGCCGTTTCCGGCTGCAGCAGCCTGGCCGCCGTAGCCACCAGAACCACCGGCACCGCCGAGTCCTGCAGCTCCAGCAGCGGCTCCAGCTCCACCTGAGCTAGCGGCTCCACCGTTGCCGCCGGTTCCACCGACGCCTCCGATTCCGCCGACACCGCCGACACCACCGATGCCACCGACACCACCGACTCCGCCGATGCCACCGATACCACCCGTTCCACCAGCAGCAGCCGTGCCGCCAGCACCGCCAGCACCGCCTGTGGCTCCAGCGGCACCATTGCCACCGTCTCCACCGGCTCCACCAGCTTGACCTGCGGTTCCGTCTTCACCGTCATTTCCAGCGAGGCCGGTTTCACCGTCTGTGCCGGGATCTCCGTCAAGACCGGCATCGCCGACGAGGCCGTCTTCGCCGTCCTCACCGGCAATGCCATCTTCGCCGTCTTCGCCGGGGGTGAGGTTATCAGCACCGTCGTCTCCGTTGGCTGCAGGATTTCCGGCAGTTCCATCGGTTGCGGGTGTGGCAGCACCACCTGGGGCACCGGGAATCGGCCCTGTTGCATTACCGCCGTCACCACCGGCTCCGCCGGTTCCGCCTGGTCCGCCGTCAGTGCCATTGGCACCATCTGCGGCAGGGGTGCTGAGATCCGGTGCATCGGCACCATCGTTGACTGGCGTACCATCGGCGCCGTCTGCTCCAGGTGCGCCAGGATTTGCTCCATCGGCACCGTCAGCTCCATCCATGCCATTGGCTACGGCAGCGACAGCAGGATCTCCGGCCATGCCGTCGATTCCGTCGTTGCCTGCGACACCGTTACCACCGTTACCACCGGCTCCGCCAGTGCCACCGATTCCACCGACGATACCGGCTCCGCCGCTACCTCCGGTGCCGCCTTGCCCACCCGCTCCTGCGGTCTGACCTTGGCTGCCTGTGCCACCTGTGCCACCGATACCACCGGTGCCACCCATCTGGCCTTGTCCGCCGGCAGCACCTGCGCCGCCATTTGCACCATCGCCGCCTGCGGCTCCGGTTACAGAGTTGCCACCGTTGCCACCGTTAGCTCCGGCCACGCCATCGCTACCGCTGCCGCCATTGCCAGCAATGCCACCGTCACCGCCAGCTTGGCCAGTTTGTCCGGCTCCGCCAGTGCCACCAGTGCCACCTTGGCCACCGGTTCCACCCGCACCACCGGCTCCGCCAGTGCCACCAATAATTTGTCCGTTGTTGGTTACGACCGAGTTCTGGCCGATTGTCATGCCGGCACCGCCGGTGCCACCGATGCCGCCGTCGGCTCCGTTGGTTCCATTGGCTCCGACACCTCCGACGCCACCATTGCTGCCGGGACCGACACCGTTGGCGCCATTGGTTCCGCTAGTGCCTGCGGTGCCGGCATTACCATTGCCGCCGTTACCACCTGCGATGCCGTTGCCGGCGTTGGTGCTTGCACCGCCAGCGGTGCCCGCGATGAGTGAGTTGGTTCCATTTCCACCGGTTCCACCGATGAGGCCGTCCTCGCCGACTTCGCCATCTTCACCGACTTCTCCGTCGTTTCCAGCTCCACCATTTGTTCCGGTGATTCCGGTAAGTCCGGGTGTTGCGTTACCGCCAGCTTGTCCAGCTTGTCCGGCTTGGGCATTTGCAACTCCATTGGAGCCGGGTTCGCCATCATCGCCTGGATTGGTACCGTCCGCGCCGTTAGCGCCGGCAGTGCCAGGGAGTCCATCTGCTGAAACAGTGGTGGCATCCGCGCCATTCGTGCCATCGACGCCTGGGGCACCGTCTGCTGCAGGGGCCACGATCGGAGCGCCAGGGTTGCCATCAAGTCCGTTAGCCGCAGGTGCCGGTGCACCAGGGGTGTCCGTGCCGACTGCCAATGAGTCAATTCCTGCTACGCCTGGCGATCCGTCAGTGCCAGCAGTGGCATCAAGACCATTGCCACCGTTAGCAGGTGGGGGGCCTACAACGGGGGCACCGTCCATTCCGTCGGTTCCATCAATTCCGTTGGCAGCCTGTGCGACAGGAGCATCGGATGTTCCAGTGGTTCCGGTATCACCTTGGAGGCCGTCTGCACCGGCACCGCCGGCGCCGCCTACACCACCACGAATGACTCCGTTGTTCACGAAGCCGCCTGTAATCACATCACCAGCGACGCTTCCGAGATCGTCACCGACTACCACGCCGGCTCCACCCGTGCCACCTGCTGCACCGCCGTTGACTCCGACACCACCGGTGCCGCCGGCACCACCTGTTACGCTACCGCTGGAAACGATTTGAGGATTGCTGTTGTTGGAGTCTCGAAGTTCGAGACCTGCGCCACCATCGCCACCTTGGCCGGCTGTGCCGCCGAGGATCGCTAGTCCACCACTACCACCCATTCCACCGGCGAAAGTGTTGGCAAATCCTTGGGAGAAAAGGGCATCAATGATCGCACCCACGCCTCCCTGACCACCACCACCGGCACCGCCGGTTCCTTGAGGAGCAGAGACGTTGCTACCACCGTCACCGCCAGCGCCACCTAGGTAAGGGGCAGCTCCGCCCACCACGCCAACGTCATGTCCATTGGCGCCACCGCCGCCGCCGCCGCCGCCGGCACCTTCCGTAGCGGTTCCACCTGTGTTGGTGGGGGCTGCGCCATCGCCGCCGTCGTTGCCAACACCTGCTACGGCTGTCGTAGCACCCGTTCCACCGGCACCGCCGGTGTATCCCACGCCGTCGCCGCCAGCGGCACCGTCGTTCTCAGCAGCACCGCCGCCGCCGCCTGCTCCCGACGCGTTTAGCGCCGCCGTGCTACCGCCTGCGGTTGCAGGTGTTGATTCGGTTCCTCCGGAACCGCCGCTGGTTGTGACACCGTCGCCGCCGTCTCCGCCTTGCTGACCGAGCAAGGTTCCTGAGAGCGTTACGCTCATTGTTGCTATAATGGCCGGAACGACCTTTGGAGCGAACATGTTGTTTTTGTTAGGCTTCATAATGGTTAATTGTGGAGTTCTGTATTCGTGTTGGTTTCGTTGGTTTTCTCTGGGGTGCACGCTGCGATGATGCCACCGACATCATCGAGGTACGTTTTTGCAATTAAACGATTGCAGAACTATGAAACCTTATTTTGGACGGCAAGCTATTTCTACATAAACGATTCAGATCGAACCTGAAACACAAGCCACAAGCATTCATAACCCCCTAACCGTTAGCAATTTTGCGCTGAATCCGAATGAGATAAATTGAGTGAAAAAAGCTATGCACAAATTAAGCTTTATACAAAATCGCTCAGAACTTCGCGCTAAGAACCTGATTGATCGGGGCAAATTTACGGAAAAACCCCTTTATCCACGGAGTATTTAGACCTCCAAAACATCACACCCACCCATTACCCATCAAGACATTCCCCAACTGACGAAAATCCTCAATCAAAGAACATCTTCAGAGGATAAACATCTCGAGAATAAAGGATTCTTGTGTAACAGATTTTATTATTCCCCTCGACAAATCATCCCACGATACAACTGCGCAAAGCACTCAACGCCAACCACAAACACCAAACACCATCCATTCATACCGCAGCAAATATAGATAACCTATCTGTAATATCAGTGAATATCGAACTAATTCAAAAAATGGGCCAACCCTAGGGTTGTTACATCCTTGTAACAACCGACCCGTGACATACTGGACAAGAGAATACCTATCAGTCCGGGGTTTTGAATGGTGACCCGGCATAATTTCAAGAATCGAGTAGGTATCCTTGCAGGTTGGCATCTGAGCCGCTTAGATGGACTCAATTATGGATACTCAAGGAACCTCGTATGACGCTTTGCAGACTTGGGTCGATCGAATGGTCGCCCTACTCAAACCCAAAAATGTCGTCTGGTGCGATGGTTCTCAGCAAGAGTGGGACACCCTGACCCAACAGCTTTGCGACAGTGGCACCTTCCTCCGCCTAAATCCGGAGAAACGCCCGAACTCTTTCCTCGCTCGCTCGGAGCCGTCCGATGTCGCCCGTGTTGAGGAGCGCACTTTCATCTGCACCAAACGCCCCGATCAGGCAGGACCCACCAACAAATGGGCGGATCCTGTCGAGATGCGCGAGCTTCTCACGGAAAAATTCACCGACTCGATGGCGGGCCGCACCATGTATGTCATCCCTTTCTGCATGGGGCCGCTCGACTCCCCGCTCGCCAAGATCGGCATCCAAGTGACCGACAGCGCTTACGTGGTCGTGAACATGCGCATCATGGCGCACATGGGCACGCATGTCCTAAGACGCCTTGAAGACGAGGTGTCTGGCAAATCGCCGAAAAAACGCGACGGCCACGCCCAATACATCCGATGCCTGCACTCGGTCGGTGCACCGCTTTCCGAAGGTCAGGAGGATGTCCCATGGCCCTGCAACGATGACAAATACATTTCCCATTTCGTCGATACCCGCGAGATCATGTCCTACGGCTCCGGCTACGGCGGCAATGCCCTGCTCGGCAAAAAATGCCTGGCCCTGCGCATTGCCAGCAACATCGCTCGCGAGCACAAATGGATGGCCGAGCACATGCTCATCCTCGGTCTCCACGCACCCGACGGCTCCAAGACCTACGTCACCGCCGCTTTCCCCTCCGCATGCGGAAAAACCAATCTCGCCATGCTCGAGCCGCCCAAGCCCTACGCGGAAAAGGGCTGGAAAACCTCGATCGTCGGCGACGACATCGCATGGCTGTGGCCGCATAAGGACGGCAAGCTCCACGCCATCAACCCGGAAACCGGTTTCTTCGGCGTTGCACCCGGCACTAACTGGGAGAGCAACCGCATCGCCATGGAATCCATGACGGAAAACGCGATCTTCACCAACGTCGCACTCACCGACGACGGCGATGTTTGGTGGGAAGGACTTTCCAAGGAAGCACCGGCCCACCTCATCGACTGGACGGGGCAGGATTGGACACCGGATTGCGGCCGTGTTGCAGCCCACGCAAACTCCCGCTTCACCGCCCCCGCCAAACAGTGCCCGACCATCGATCCGGAGTGGCAAAATCCCGAGGGTGTGCCCATCGACGGAGTCATTTTCGGCGGCCGTCGCGCAACGACCATGCCTCTGGTCTATCAGGCATTCAATTGGTGCCACGGCGTCTATGTCGGCGCCACCATGGGCTCGGAAATGACCGCAGCCGCCGCCGGCACCATCGGCAAGGTGCGCCGCGACCCCATGGCCATGCTGCCTTTCTGCGGCTACAACATGGGCGATTACTTCGGCCATTGGCTCGGCATGCAGCGCCACCTCCTCCACCTTCCTCGTTTCTTCCACGTCAATTGGTTCCGCAAAACCGAAGATGGGAAATTCATGTGGCCGGGCTTCAGCGAGAACATGCGTGTCCTCGAGTGGATCGTGAAACGCTGCAAAGGCGGTGCCGCCGGCCACGAAACACAGATCGGCTGGATCCCGGATTACGAGAATTTCAACATCGAGGATCTTCCGGATTTCTCCAAAGAAGACTTCAATGCGGTCATGAAATTCGACCGTCACGAATGGCGCACCGAACTCGTTTCCCAAGGCGAACTCTTCATCGACCTCTACGACCACCTCCCCAAGGAACTCATCTTCCAACGCGAGCTGCTCGCTGCGAGGTTGGTCTGAGACACCACCTCACTTTAGAGAATCAGGCAGGAAAGCAGGAGAGAGATTCTCTCTTCCTGTATTCCTGCCTTCCGCATTGATCCAAACCCATTTCAGGCAACTGATACCGTACTTTGCTCAGGGAAAAAATCGTGCTAATCCATGACCCGTGAAAGTTAGCCCGATGAAGAAAGCCCTGATTCTCATCGCCCTACTGGCCTTTACCCTCCTCCATCCGGTCATCTCGGAAAACCCCGCCGTCACCGCACTATGGCCAGCGGTCTGCGCGCTTGTCGTCATCGTCCTCACCCGCCAGGCCGCGCTCGGCCTTGGCAGTGGAGTGGTCGCCGGAGCTCTCCTCATTCACGGAGGATCTCCCATCCCCGCCACCCGCGCGATCTTCGCCGACTACATCTTCCCCTCACTCGAAGGCTCATGGCACGTCGGAGCAATCATTTTCACCCTCATCCTCGGAGCTTTCGCAGGCATCCTTGAAAAATCCGGCGGCTTCGACACCATCCTCGCCCGCCTCACCGCGAAGGCAAAGGATCCACAAAAACACCTGCTCGGTGGTGTCTATTTGATCGGCCTGCTGTGTTTCTTCGATGGCCTCGCGAACTCCCTGCTCACCGGCCGCATCGCCCGTCCGCTCGCCGACCGCACCGGCGCTTCCCGCGAGCGCCTCGCGTGGGTGGTCGATTCCACCTCCTCCCCGGTCGCATGCGTCGCCTTCATCTCCACCTGGATTGCCACCCAGCTCAGCCTCATCCAAGAAGGCCTCGCCGACGCCCCCTTCCCCGTGGAGCCCTACTCACTCTATTTCGCCTCCATCCCTGCAAACCCCTACTGCCTGCTCACCCTCGTCCTCATTCCGCTCGCGATTTTCCTCAACTACCAGCCGCGTGCGATGAGCTGCTACCTTCCCCGGGCTCCTGAGGAAAATGATCTCCGTCATGCTGCTTCCGTCCCTGCCAAACACGCCATCATCCCCCTGATTGCTCTCGTCTTCGGCATCTTCGCCGCCTTTCCACTGCTTTCCTCACCCACCACCGATCCGCTCTCCCTTGCCGGTTGGCGCGAGGCTTTTAGCGGAAACGCCGGCCCCTACGCCCTCGTCGCAGGCAGCATTTTCGGCCTCGCCGTCGCATGGGCGATGTATCCGAAATCCCGGAGAATCCCCGCCGCCGAAGCCGCCTACCACGGTGCTGCAAATCTCCTCCCCGCCCTCATCATCCTCGTCCTCGCATGGTCGCTCGGCAACGTCTTCTCCGCCCTCGGCGCAGGCGAACAAATTGCCGACCTCCTTACCGAGAAATTCGACGTCGCCTGGCTCCCGCTCGCCGTCTTCGCCTCCGGCGCGCTCATGTCTTTCGCCACCGGATCCTCATGGGGCACCATGGGACTGCTCATGCCGCTCGCCCTCCCCGCAGGGATCGCCGCCGCCACCGCAGCAGGCCTGGCTCCCGCCGAAATGCTGACCCTCTCCCCCGCCATCATCGGTGCTGTCTTCGGCGGAGCCGTCTTCGGTGACCACTGCAGCCCTTTCTCAGACACCACCATCGTATCCGCCATCGCCTCTGGCTGCGAACCCACCGCCCACGTCCACTCCCAGCTTCCCTTCGCCGCGCTCGCCGCCAGCTTCGCCGCGCTTTCCTACTCGCTCATCGCCCTCGGCCTGCACGCCGCCCTCGCCACCCTCGCCGCAGCCCTCCTCATGGCCGCCGCCACATACATCCTCTCCAGAAGAAAAATCCACAATCCCTCTTCTCTTCCATCTGCGTGAATACCGTCCATCTGCGGTTAAAAAACCTTCTTAGGCAACATCACCACAAGTTCGTGCCTTCCTCATTAAAACCTCCTGAAAACTCCCCCCTCTCACTTACGTATCCCTACCTCGATGCGGCGTATCATTTACATCCTCCCCCTCACCGGGCTCCTCCACGCCCAGGAGAAAATCTCCTACGACGATCACGTCCTGCCGATCTTCGAACAATCCTGCCTGAACTGCCACAACCCGGATAAAACCAAAGGCGGGCTCGACCTCTCCAGCTTCAACGCCACCATGAAAGGCGGCTCTTCCGGGAAAATCGTCGAGCCCGGCGACACCTCCTCCACCATCATCAATCTGGTCAAGCACAACGCCGAACCGACCATGCCGCCCGAGGGCGAAAAACTCTCTCCCGACAAAATCGCCGTCCTCACAAAATGGATCGAAGGTGGCCTACTGGAAACCAAATCCTCCACCGCGCGCAAACCCTCGAAACCGAAATTCGAGACCTCCCTGACCAGCGATCCCTCCGCGAAGCCCGAAGGCCCGCCGCCGATGCCCCAGCATCTCCTGATCGAGCCACCCGTCGTCACCGAAAAACCCTCCGCCGTCCACGCCATCGCCACCTCCCCATGGGCGCCCCTGCTCGCCGTCACCGGACAGAAACAGATCCTCCTCCACCATACCGAAACGCTCGAACTCATCGGCATCCTCCCCTTCCCCGAGGGCGACCCGATCTCCCTCGCCTTCACCCCCGACGCCCGTTACCTCATCGTCGGCGGCGGCATCCCGGGGAAAAACGGCCTCACCGTCACCTTTGATATCACCACCGGCGCACGCACCCTCACCGCCGGCAAGGAGTTCGATTCCATCCTAACCTCCGACATCCGCCCCTCCTTCGACATCGTCGCCACCGGCGGTCCCTCAAAGCTCCTCAAGCTCTGGGACACCTCCACCGGCGAGCAGCTCCACTCCATCAAAAAACACACCGACTGGATCACCGCCCTCGACATCTCCCCCGATGGCATCCTCCTCGCCAGCGGCGACCGCAACGGCGGCGTCTGGGTCTGGGAGGCGGAAACGGCCGCCGAATTCCACACCCTCCGCGGCCATCAGGCAGGCATCACCGCCCTCGCCTTCCGCTCCGATTCCAATGTCCTCGCTTCTGCCTCAGAGGACGGCTCCGTGCGTTTCTGGGAGATGAACAACGGCAACGAGATCAAGAAAATCGACGCCCACAAGGGCGGGGTCACCGCCTTCGCCTTCGCGAAAAACGGCACTTCCATCTCCGCCGGCCGCGACAATGTAGCCCACCTCTGGAAACCCGATTTCAATAAACTCCGCGACATCAAACTCCCCTCCCTCCCCACTGCCGCCGCCATCAGTTGGGATGGCAAACGCGTCTTCATCGCCGACGCCTACGGCTCCATCCACACCTTCCTCACCGAAGGCAACGGCCAACCGGAAATCACCACCTTCCCTAACAATCCCCAGCCCATCGAAACCCGCCTCGCACAAGTCGCCACCCGCATCGATGAAGTCCGTGCAACCATTTCCGACTCCCTCGCCGCCAACGAAGCGCGCAACAAAACCGTCCAGCAAGCCATCGACAACCTCGCAGCGGCAGAGAAAGCCCTCGAGCAATCCAAAAGCACCCTACAAGCCTCGGAAAGGGGTTTCAACGAAGCCAACCGCGACCTCAATCAGCTGAAATCCAAGAAAGACAGCCAACCCGAAGCACTCGCCAAGGCCACCGCCGCCCTCACCGCTGCCCAGAAAAACCGCGACGCCGCCCGCGCCCGCATCCAACCCGCGCAGAAGAAAGTCAACGACGCGCGCCAAGCCGCCAACGAAGCCAGCAAGCCCGCCCCTCCCGACAAATCCCTGGAACTCGCCGAGACCGAACTCGCCAGCCTACTCGCCCGCGAAAAATCCCTCTCCGCCGCCACGATCAACACGCGCGCCCTAGCCGCCGCAGAGAAAACCCAAGCCCTCACCCTCACCAAGCAGGATCAAATCGCCACCTTCCGCCAGTCCCTCGCCGACCTCGCCGCACCCACCGCCGCGCTCAATGTGAAACGTGCCGAACGCGCCACCTTCGCCGCAGCCCTGCGCGAAACCCAACTCACCGCCCCCCACCTCGCCGAAGCCCAAGCCACCCTCCGCGCTCTCGACGCCTCGGTCGAAAACCTCACCGAAATCCTCCACCAACAAGAAAGCGCCTTTGCCTCCCTCCGCCTATCCATCGACGCCACCACCCAACAACTCACCCAAGCCCAGTCGGAAGCCACCAAACTCCGCGACACCTACCTCCAAGCCCTGAAATAAAATTTTCCTCTGCGTCCCCTTTGCGACCTCCGCGACTCTGCGTTGAAAAGAGAAACCCTAACGGCCCTAAATTTCCTCCTTTACCCCGCACCAAAAAGCCCGCACATTGTTCCCAAGAACACTGTTCAAAATTATGGCCAATTCACTCACCACACGTCAGGTCGAGATCCTCGACTACCTACGCAAGGCTCACCATGAGACTGGCATCATGCCCTCCACCCGCGAGATCCAGCACTACTTCGGATTCGCCAGCCAGACGGCTGCCATGAGCCACCTGCGCGCTCTTGAGAAAAAGGGCGTCATCCAGCGCCTCCCCGGAAAAGCCCGCGCCGTCATTTTCCCCGAAGACCTCGACCGCGAGGAAATCTGCGACATCCCCATCTACGGCAGCATCGCCGCCGGTTATGCGGAAGCCACCGAGCAGGAACAGGAAGGCTGCCTCTCCATCGATGTCGCCTCCATCGGCATCGGCCGCAAACGCGACACCTTCGCCCTGCGCGTCCGCGGCGAGTCCATGATCGACGCCCACATTTGCGATGGCGATACCGTCGTTCTCGAAAAACGCGAACCCCGCAACGGTGACATCGTCGCCGCACTCATCGACGGCGAAACCACACTCAAGCGCTTCATCTCCGAGAAAGGTCGCACCTACCTCCACGCCGAAAACTCCGCCTACCCGGATCTCATCCCCACCGGCGAACTCTACATCCAGGGCGTCATGGTCGCCCTTCTCCGCAAATCCGCGTAGCAATACGGAGCGCGGGGTTTCAACCCGCTTCTCCATACTCGCTATACTCGCGCATCAATAGCCTTTCATCCACTCCACGATGTCGGCGACATCTTGGGCACTCAGGCCGAGCTGATCGGCACTGAGCATCAGGGATTGTTCGAGAGGCTTGTTCGACTTGATCTTGTTCTTCGGCACTTCCTGGGTCACGCCGCCGGTGGATTTGACCGTCACGATCTTGCCTTCGCCGAGAACGAGGCCGTGGATCGCGCCGCCGCCTTTCAGTTGCAGCTCGCTACCATCGAAGCCATGGGAGATATCCGACGATGGATCGACGATGGATTTGATCAGCACCTCCGCCGTCTGGCTTTTGCCAAAACCTTTGAGCGCCGGCCCGTAATCCGCACCCTGCCCATCGATCTGGTGGCACATCACGCAGCGCCCGGCGAGCTCCTTGCCTTTTGCCGAATCACCTCTGAGCTCCAGCACTTCCTCCACGGAGAAATTCGGTTTCTCAGGCTTCGGCGGCATGGTGATCGCCTGGATTTTTACTGGCGGCTTGATGAGGCCTTTTTCCTTCAACTCATCGCCCAACTTCATGAACGACCACTCCCCGCCTTCGCGGTTCTGCAGCCACCATGCGGCGGTGTCCTTCACTGGAGAATCTGATAGAGCCAGCGAGATCAGCGCGTCGGCCGATGCACGGACATTGATGAAGGCGAGCGAATCGACCGCCAGCTTGCGAGCTTCATCGGAGAGTTTCTCGGAAGCCGCACGCTCAGCGAGAGCAGGCACTGCGGCTTCGGGCATGAGCCTCCAGGTGAGACGCACAAAGGTCTCCGGCCATTCCTCAGGCGAGCCCGGTTTCATTTCTTCGGAAAGGGTTTCCCAAAGCTCTTCAGTGTTGTGCCCGGCACCCATGCCCAAGGATTCCAGATACGAGCGATCCTTGCCGTCATAACCCCTCGCCACCGCCACGAGAACTTCCTGCGCCTCATCATAGCTGCGGTATTTCATCTCGATCGCCGTCTCGGCGCGCACTGCGGGAGAGGCGTCGTTTGCCAGCTGTTTGGCATAAACCAGAGGATCCATCGCGCCGTCGCTGCGGCGGATCGCGCGGAAAGCGGTGAGACGGATCTTTTCATCGGAGTCCTTCAACAGTTCTTCGACAGCTTTCTTCCCGCTCTCTCCGAGGTGAGGCAGAAGCCAGATACCGCGCGCAGCGACGAAGGGATTCGCCTCCTTCAGCACTTCGGCAACCGCGCCGAAAGCATTCTCGCCTTCGGACTTCAGTTTTTCGAATCCTAGCCAGCGCACATTGTTTGCAGGCGATTTCAAGGCGGTCACCGCGCCTTCGATGGTCGAGAGATCCATCTCCGGCACCACGGATTTGAAGCCTTTCGGTGCGATCCGGTAAATGACCCCGGTGGCTCCTTCGTCCAAGGTTCCATGCCCGCCTACGCGGCCATCCGTCCAATCGGCTATATAAACTGCACCGTCTGGCCCCACGGTCACATCCGATGGGCGGAAATTATGGATCAACTCCTCGCCGCCTGCCGCTTTGCGTTTCGTCTTCAGCGTCGCCACAAAATCCGAGCCCGCGTAATCCTCATTTGGATTGGTGGTGACAAATACATCGCGCACCAGCTTGAAACCGGAGCCATCCAGCTCCGGCTGATAGGAGAAAATCAAGTTCTTGCCCGGCTCGCCACTCAGCAAGGTGCCGACGAATTCATCTCCCAGCGCGCCGTTCTCGTAAAACGCCACACCCGTCGGCGAACCGCCGCCATAGACATCCCCTGCGGGCATCGTGCCGGGATCGTCCTGCCTCCACTCCGCCGTCGGGGTGTCCTGCCCCGGGCGCACATCGAGGTTCCACTTCCGCTTGCCGTCACGCGAGAAGAAGCCCGCATTACCACCCTCCAACATGTGGGTCACGCGGCAGGCCGGCGGATCGTCGTTGTCGTTCTGGAATACAAAACCATACGAGTTCGTGATCTGCTCGTAGGAATTCCGGAAGCCGTGGCCGATCAGCTTCGCGCCGGTTCCGTCCGGATTGAGGCGGAACGCCGCACCAGAATTGTAATGGAAGCCATCATCGGACACCTGCCCGGTGATTTCCTTCATGTCCGCCACATTCTTCGAGTAACGTTCATCGGAATACGCGCCGCCCAGCTTAAAAGTCGTCCCGGACTTGTCCTCGAACATCGCCCCGGTGTTGCCTTGGTTGAAAACCCATTTCCCGTCCGGCCCCGCCGTCACCGAGTGCAGCGAGTGGTCGTGGTTGCGGCCGTTGAAGCCCGTCAGGAAAACCTCGCGCACATCTCCGTCCTTCTCATCGAATTTCCCGTCGCGATTTTTGTCGGTCAGCTTCAGCATGTGCGGCGGCTGGGCGACCATCACCACATTGTCGAACACCGCGATACCGAGCGGCGCGACCAACTCCGGATCCTGCCAGAAGACCGAACTCTTGTCCGCTTTGCCGTCCTTATCCGTATCCTCAAGGATCACGATCCTGTCACCTTCCGGTTGCCGGGTAATCATTTTGCGGTAGTTCACACCCTCCGCCACCCAGATGCGGCCGAGGTGGTCGATATCCATGTTGGTCGGGTTGCGCAGCATCGGGCTCACCGCCCACTCCGTGATCTCTAGGCCATCTGGCAGCACAAATGATTCGAGCGGAGCCATAGAGCCGGTATCGGATGGAGTCCATGCCGAGGCAGTGCACGGAAGCAGGAAGAAAGGGATGATTTTTTTCATGGCAGGTTATCTGGCGAAATTCTGGTTACTATAGACGCGAAAAGGAAGGCTCTCCTTTCATGTATGATACCGCGATATGGCGAAATCTTTCAAACTCAGCCACGACCCCATGACAGATGCAGGCCACCTCACCTACTCCGGCATCAGCAGCATCGAGCAATAGCCGGGGCATCCCGTCCTTGCCTTCGCGGATCAATCCCGTATTTTGTTAGAGCGTGATCCCAATCCCGGGTTCATCACTCCACAACAACATGCTGAAATACACCCACCGCCCCGGAGGCTCGGCCAATTGCCCCGAGTGCCAGGAACCCATCTCAAAACTCGCCAACATCTGCCCCCATTGTCGCTCCGATCTCGCGAGCAACGAAGCATGGCAGGCGAAGAAGTCCGATAGCGCGGGCGGCTGCGCTATGCTCATCGCCTTCGGCCTCTTTCTGGGAGGCATCACCGCAGTCACCTTCCACTCCCTCAACGGATGAAAGAACTCTTCCGCGAACGCGACATCACCAAAGTCACCTTCTACCAATCCCTGCTGGAGGCGGCGGGCATCCCGACCTTCATCAAAAACGAAAATCTCTCCACCACCGAAGGCGTTTCAATTCCGGATTTCTTCCCGGCCCTCTGCGTGCTCAACGACGAGGACTTCGGAGCCGCTGGTGTTCTCATCAAAAAGCATCTCGAGGAAACCGAGGAACTTTACGGCACCGAAATCATTTGCACAAAATGCGGTGAAGTCTCTCCGGGAAACTTCGGCTCCTGCTGGAACTGCCAAGCTCCCCTTTCCCCCGCCTAAGACAGAGGCCGGAAGCCAACGCTACGGCATCATGCCCCACCCGCTGACTGAAGCCTACCCCTTACGACAAGACCAAAGGGTTTTTCGCACTGTGCTCCACACTCCGCGCAGAGCCCCATCGTTAACAACAAACCCACTCCGTCGCCCGAAAAATCTAACAATTAGATTCACCCAATAAAAATACACAACCACCTAAAACACAAACGCTTACATAAAGTTATTATATATCATTGACGAACCCGACAAAACAACTATCATCAGTAACCATACCGATACAAGTCTCACTAAAAATATGAAACCTACGGATGACAGCTTCCCCCGCGCCCTAACGAAAAATGAGCGCGATATCACACTCTGGATGATTGAACACGGAACAGGTAATATAAATAACTACAAAGATCATCTCACCAAGGCAACTGTTGTGAATTCATGCGAATGCTGCGGCCTCAGCATTTGTTTCAAAATCGAAGATAAGAGCCCCACATCCAACACAGAACTGGAAATATTGGGCGACTATTTCTACGGGACGCCCGACGGCTTATGCGGCGCTTTCGTCTTTGCCCGTGACGGACAACTCGCTGGGGTAGAGTTCTATCCATTAGCAACAGATGAAGTGCCTACCACAATCCCCGCACCACACTCTCTCCGGCCTGCCAGCTTCAATAAATCCCACCGCGAACAAGCGGATGCAGGCAAGCAGTTAAGGGCCAGTGCGTGATTTTTGACGCTCTTCACCCAGATGAAGGGCAACCGATCACTGGATTTGTAAATGGTAGGTTTGGCATGCTTCGCCAGACTACAACTCTGAGTGATTCGGGCTTTCCTCTGGTGAACCCTGCCCTTTAAAGTCACGCAAGCAACCTCATTTGCTTCGCGATCAAGGGCTCAATGAAACCTGTAGCGATCAGCGGGCGTTTCGGACCGAGCAACCTTAGGCATAACTCATTTTGAAAAAGAATATCTTCATCGGATGCGGAGCCTTGCTGCTCCTTGCAGGAATCGGATTCGTGGCGGCACTCGTCTGGTTGCTTTCCGGGCCTGAATCCGGGGTGAAGCTCAAGAACGAGATGGATCCGTATGCTCTAACTTACCTTACGGAAAATAATATTCTCACCCCGGACGAAGAACTGATCGCCTACTACGATGCGACCATGGGCATGGATGGAACCGAGGCTGCCATCCTCACCAACCAACGCGTCATCTACCACCACAACGGAACCAACGACAGCATCGCCCTTTCCGACATTGCGGATATCCAGCACCGCAAGGAATCGATCATCGGCGATATCATCGAAATCTATTCCATCTCGGGAACCTCGATGAAAATCGAAATCGCCGCCCTGAACCAAGGCGAAACCTTCCATGCCGCCCTGATGCGTGCGTGGGAATACGCCAAGGGAACAGCCCCACAGTTGAAGGCGGAAGCCGACCCGACGAACTCCAACGAAGAAGAGTGAGCGAATAAATCAGGCATTTTTGCCGAAACGCTTCCCCAGAATTTCTTTCCGGAAGGCGAAGATCTTTTCCAGCTTTGGGCGCACGAAGACATCGTGGGCGATTTCGCCGAGGGGCCAGAGCGGCAGGGCGTAGTGGACGAGGTCTTTCATGAGCACACCGCCGTCAACTTCCTCGAAGGTATGCATGTGGTGCCAGAATTTGTAAGGGCCGAAGCGCTGCTCATCGAAGAAGGACTCCCCCTCCTTCATCGCCTTGATTTCGGTGACCCACGGCAGCCAAATTCCAGGAAAAACCATGACGCGGTATTCGATGATCTGCCCCTCATACATTTTCTCGCCGGGCTGATAGACGATCTTGAAGCCGAGCTCGGCGGGGGTGATTTCATCGAGATTGCGCGGGCAGGAAAAGAACTCCCAGGCCTCGGCGGGGGTGATCGGCAGGAATTGCTCCTGGGCGAGGATGTGGATCATGCGCGCAACCTCGTCGAGGCCGGGAAACGGCGCAAGCGGTCAGAGCTTTTTTACGTGGATGATGACCGCGTGCTCGGTGCCATCGCGCGAGTCGGTGGCGGTGAGGGTGTGCGTGCCCACAGTGAGGGCGGCGGTGTCGTCGATAATCTCGAGGGTCTCGCATGACCAATCGGTGAACTCTGGGAGATTGGTGAGAAGCTTCAACTGGCTGCCACTGCCAGGAATTTCCGGATCAAGCAGGATCGTGGAGCCGTCTTGGGGACGGTCGATTTCCAGCGGGATGGAGCTGAGCGAATTTTCGTCCAAGGCGAATTCGTTGCGGCGGCGGTTGTGTTTGCTGTTGAACCACTCGCGGTAGGCGGCATCGAGCAGGGCGCGGCCTTGGGAATCATAGTCGGTGGTTCGCGCGGCAGGGACACCTTTGCCGGGAGGAATCCATTCGGTGGCCGCATTTTTACCATACTCTCCTGCGATGACTCTTTTCCCGGTGCGGGTGTCGATTCTCGCCATGCTGCCGCCTGTTGGGCGCGGGAACCAGGTAGCGGGCTTGTCCTCATGGGCGCGGACCAGGGAGCGGTGGAAAATGGGGCCAGCTCCGGAGACGCCTGAGATATTTTCCATCGGGCGGTTCTCGAAGTTTCCCGCCCATACTCCCACAGTGTATTCCGGGGTGAAGCCGATGCACCAGTTGTCGCGGAAATCCGAGGAGGTGCCAGTTTTCACCGCGCAGCGAAAGGGCAAGTCGAGCGGGCCGCCGGAAGAGAAGGCGGGGGCACGCGCGTCTTTGTCCGAGAGGATATCGGCGATGAGCCAGGTGTGGGTGGGGTCGATGAGAGGCTTTTCCTCCGCCGTCTCATCATCCATGAAAAGGCGTGTGGGGAGGAAGTGGCCCATGCGCGCGAGGCAAGCGTAGGCGTTGGTGAGCTCTAGGAGTTTCACCGGGGCATTGCCCAGAGTGAGGCCGAGTCCGTAGTGGCCGGGCTGCGCGGTGAGGGTGGAGACGCCAAGCTGATCGAGAAAGGCGCGGAGCTTCGGCTCGCCGCCGAGTGCGTCCAACTCGCGGAGTGCGGGGATGTTCAGCGAGCAGGCGAGTGCGGTGCGGATGGTGACGGGGCCGCGGTAGGTGCGGTCGTAGTTTTCCGGGTGCTGGAGCCCCTGCTCGGTGCGGAGACGCAGCGGCACATCGGCAATGACCGTGCATGGCAGGTGGCCGAGATGACGGAAGCCGAGAGCGTAATTGAAGGGTTTCAAGGTTG
This sequence comes from Luteolibacter sp., assembly GCA_039978775.1. Taxonomy (GTDB): domain Bacteria; phylum Verrucomicrobiota; class Verrucomicrobiia; order Verrucomicrobiales; family Akkermansiaceae; genus Luteolibacter. The sequence goes on from JBDWAR010000010.1 coordinate 626,945, forward strand.
AGCCGGGTGAACGCGGGGTGAGTGCACCGTGGATCTGACCACCTCGCGAGTCGTTCCAATCGGCGGACGAGACCATGGCGAGGATGTCTCCGGAGGCATTGTCAATGACGACGACGGCGGCGTGACGGAGGTTGGCGGATTTCAGTTTCGCGGTCTCCTCCCGCACGATTTGCTCGATGTCTTGCTGCAGCGCGAGATCCAGCGTGGAGCGTGTGTCGGGGGCTGCCTGATTCACGCGGTTCAGCCAAGGGGCGGAGACAGTTTCACGCAGAGGACGGAGGGAGACTGGCTCCGCGCGGGCGAGGGCGAGGGTCGCCGGCTTGTATTTTTTCGTCGCAGCAAGACGATCGAGAACGAACTCGCGCCTCATCATGGCACGCTCGGGATGACGAACAGGATTCAGGCGGGAGGGTGCCTGGGGCAGCCCGGCGAGCAGCGAACACTCACCCAGCGAGAGGTCGCCGAGGGGTTTCTGGAAATAGAAACGCGCGGCCTCGACCGGGCCGATGCGGAGATTTCCGTATTCAAGCCGGGCGAAGTAGGCCTCCAGAATGTGCTCCTTATCCCAAGTCATCTCCAACCGCCGGGCGAGCATGGCCTCGAAGAATTTCGCGGTGAGATTTCGCTCGCTTGGCGGCCGGGAGAGCTTCGCAAGCTGCTGGGTGATCGTGGAGCCGCCGGAGATCACACGTCGGTGACGGGCAAAATCCCATGCCGCACGGGCGGTGGCAAAAATATCAATGCCGTGATGCCGGTAGAAGCGCTTATCCTCCGCAGCGAGGGTGGAATCGATGAGCGGCTTGGGGATTTCCGAAAGCTGCGCCGGGGCGGATCGGGAAAAGTCCGAGGAGGTCAGGTAGCGGATCGGATCGCCATGGCGATCCAGCAACACGGGCGATGCGACCGGCCTCTGGGTGAGCGATGGGGGCAGCGGGAAGAACCACGGCAGGACGAACCATCCGAAGGCCAGAAGCAGAGTCACCCCAAGGAGCGCCTTCAGGAGTCTTCTCAAGCGGCGCGAAGCAGGTTTTTGGGGGGGATAGTTTTCCTCTGCATCCACGGGACGAATGTAAGCGGAAAATGACAGTGGCAAAACCATTTTCCGGGAAATGGAACTGCGCTCCCTTTTCCCTTGGACTTCCCGCGAGGTGCATTTTAATTGCGGGATCATGAAATTGAAATTCTTCCTACCCGCCATCGCCGCGAGCGCGATGTTCATCCAGCCCGCAACCGCCGAGGAGCACACCGCTCTGGGCGAACAGATGGAGCTCATGAACGATGCCTACAAAGCCTTCCGCCGCGAAGAGGATCCAGTGAAGGGAGCCGCCCTCAGCCGCGAGGCACAGGACGCAATGATCAAGGCAATCTCCGAGCTCCCGGAAACCGTGATCGCGATGCCAGACGGCCCTGAAAAATCCAAGGCATCTGCGGAATACCGCGTCATGATGGGTCAGCTCATCTCCACCTTGGCTTCCATCGAACTCGCCTTCATCGAAGGCGATATGGCAAAGGTTAAAGAGACGATCGATATCATGCGCGAGAGCAAGAAAACCGGCCACGACCAATTCGTGGAAGAATAAGCATTCTCTACCCATTCAAAGAAAAATCCCGGTGGATGATCTCCACCGGGCTTTTTTAATGGAAAGAATCAGCTAGGGATCACTCGACGAGGATCCTGGAACCGACGGCCATTTTGGAGTAAACGATGGGCATCGTTTTGCTCGGTCCGCGGATGCAGGCGTGCGAGGCGGGGTAGCGTTTCACAGGGCCGATATGATGGCCAACACCGTCGTTGGTCAGGCGCATCCAGTAAGCCATGGCCGCTCCGACAAATTTACCACCTTCTGGGATAGGATCGGTTTTCATATCCGCATCACCGTTGATCATGTTGCCCTCCGCATCATACATCCTGCCGTAGAGGTTGGAGCGCTTGTCGACGACTTTCTCAAGCACCTTGTAGTCGCCCGGAGGCGTTGGGCGGCTGGCGATGCCCGAGCAAATCGGGTAGTCGATGACCACCTGTTCTCCGTTCATGAGATAGCCGCGTTGCTTCTTGAGGCTGATCTTCACCCACGAGTTCGAGGAATTTGTTACCGGGAGGAGTTGTTCGTTCGTCCAAGTGTCGTAGGTCTTGGGATAATCCTTCCTCGCGGTGAAGTGATCGTAGGTGCCTTCTGGATACGGATTCTTGTATTCCGGATCTGTTTTCGAGAGATTCGGGTCGATCTTATTGGTCGCACAACTCGCCAAAAGCGCGAAAAGGCAGGTAAGGCAAAGCTGGCTGATGTTTTTCAAAGTCATGGGCACGTGTCTTTCGGGGTGCGTGGGATAAAGCAATATCCGCACCATTGCAACCTTAGTAATCCGAGGCGCCAGGCGGCAATTTATTCCAATTAATATCCAAGCGAGCCACAGTATTGGAAGAAGACCTTGCCGGATCAGCCCTAGGAACACACCTTATCCGAGGCACAGGCTAAGAAAGCGAAACGCGAAATGTGGTGATTTCCCGAAGATTGCGGGAAAGAATCTGCACTACACAGTCGTTATCTGCCGGGCTCCGCAATCATCACAGCGCAATGACATATCCTTTGAAATCACTCATCCTTTCCGCCCTGGCGGCTACTTCGCTCGCCGCCTATGCGGAAACCGATCTTGTAGCAGACCCTTCACGCCCCATCCAAGAATCCTCGTTTTTCAAGTCTCTGACACCCGGCAAATTCATCCTGCCTGCGAAAAAGGGTTGGTGGAACTGGGGCATGGCGCCGATCTACGACGAAAAGGGCAAACTCCATATCTTCAACTCGACGATCCCCTACATCGGTGAACACGGGATGGGCAATTGGTCGACGAAAAGCGAGATCCAGCATTTCGTGGCAGACTCGATCGAAGGCCCCTTCGAACTCGTCGGGGTTCCTTTCGCCAGCGACGAGACGACCTACCACAATCCACAAATCTCGAAAGTCGGGGATACCTACGTCCTGGTTTTCCTGATGAACGACAAATCATACAAGCCGAACGCGCAAGCCATCGGCATCGCCACGACGAAGTCGCTCGACGGGCCGTGGACAGAAAGCCCGCACAATCCGGTGATCCGGCCATCGCAGGTCAAGGGCAGCCACAATGCGACCCATGCATCAAACCCGACCTTCCTAGTGGATCGCGAAGGAAAGTTCCGCATCTATTACAAATCCATGTCCGACAAGAAGTCGGCATACCGGACGATCGCACTGGCCACCGCCGACAAGATCGAAGGCCCGTATGTCGACCACGAGGAAAACCCGCTCATCAGCTACGAGCCGATTCAGCGCGACATCGAGGATCCTTATGCCTTTTTCTACAACGACACGTATTACATGATCGTGGAAGACCGCATGGACATCAAAGGCGCCCTCGACGGAAAGCTGAAACCCGGCGACAAAGCCGAGCCCGGAGGAAACCGCCCGGGACTGATTTATACCTCGAAGGACGGTCTTGATTGGGGCAGGCCCGAGCTGAGCTACGACACCGATGAAAATTACTTTGGCGGCGAATTGTCCCGCAGCGAACGCCCCCACATCCTCTGGAAAGACGGAAAACCCGAGTACCTCTTCCTCGCCAATCACGGCAGCGAAGAGGCCGGCTTTTATCTCAAGATCGGCGATTGGAAATAACAACCCAACCCGATGAAAACCCCGGTTCACAAACTCCTGTTATGTGGCCTTCTGGCCGCAGTTTCCCCCCTCGCTGTGGCAGAAGACACTTACGCCGCCCAGCGGGAACAGGTGGAGGCTCTCGGTGATTTGACCTCGGCGCCCGCCTATGAGGTGATTGCTGATTACCCTCTCACGCCCAGCCCAACCGCCGACATCAAGGCGATCTATTACGAGGCGCTGGATTGGAAAGGAAAGCCGACAAAAGTATTCGCTGTCTTGGGCTTACCCAAAAATCGCGAAGGCAAAATCCCCGCAGTCGTCCTAGTTCATGGCGGTGGAGGAAAGGTCTTTCCCGAATGGGTCGAGCAATGGACGTCACGCGGTTATGCGGCCATCAGCATGTCCAATGAAGGCGGTACCACGACGCGAAAAGCCCACAAATGGGCGGGACCGGAAAGAACCGGAATCTATGGCGACTCGGCTGAAATCCTGATAGACCAATGGATGTATCATGCCGTGGCGGACACAATCCTTGCCAACTCGCTCATGCGTTCGCTGCCAGAAGTGGATGCGGACAAGGTCGGTTTGATGGGCATTTCTTGGGGCGGCGTCATCACCAGCACGGTAATTGGCATCGACACACGTTTTGCTTTCGCGATCCCCACCTATGGTTGCGGGGACCTCACATTCAGCCCGAACCAATACGGCTCGGCTTTGTCAAAAAACGAGATCTATCAGAAGGTATGGAATCCCATGCTGCGACTCGAAAAGGCGACAATGCCTACGCTTTGGTTCTCATGGCCCGAGGACAAGCATTTCCCAATGAACCATTTTGCCGCGAGTTATCATGCAATCACCGGAGACTACATGGTGTCGCTGGTTCCAAAGATGGGACACGGTCATCCGCCGCCATGGAGACGTCCCGAGACCTATGCTTTTGCCGATAGCATTATGGAAACCGGAAAACCTTGGTGCACTCAGACTGCGGCATCGACGGAAGCCGGCACCTTCAAAGCCGATTTCAAATGTGCTAAAGCCACCGACGGAGCGAAGCTCATCTGGACGAAAGGCCGCGGAGTGAGCGGCGAGCGGGAATGGCTCGAAGCGCAGGCCGCTGTGGAAGTCGACGGCGAGACCATTTCCGTCACTGCCACCGTCCCTGAAGGAGCGACCGCTTGGTTCGTAAATCTCGCCAGCGGCAACCTCCTGGTTAGCTCCGACTACCAAGAAGCCGACGAAAACTGAAGCATTCCTGACCCTATATAAAATGATCCTCCGCCCCTTTGTGATCTCCTGTTTCAGCCTGCTCGCATTTACCTGCCCGACGTCAGCCGGAGAAAGCGCCGCCCTCACGCAACGCGCCGACAGCTCGGTGATCATGGATCCCGACACAGCAACGGCAAATGACGGCAGCCTGACCTGGCAGGTAAATCTGGAACATCCGGGCACCTACGTCCTGCAGTTGGTAGTGGAACCGGATGATGTCAAAGGGGCGATTTCCGGAACATTTTCCTACAATGGCAAACCGGTGGGCAAGCTACTGGAGAAGCAGTATATCATTGAAGACGGCCTCGTTGCCGAGTTTGCGAACGCGGTGACCGTCGAGGTAGCCGGTCTCCACAAACTGGAGGTAACATCGGACATCGCGGTTAAATACGCCCGCCTCGTCCCCCAAGGCTACGTCAACAGCCGTATCAGCCTCAGTTCGAAGAAATATTACGACGAATGGCTGAAGATGCACGAATCGCCGGAGAAAGTCGCGGCGATGGAGTGGTACAAACAGGCACGGTTCGGCATGTTCATCCACTGGGGCGTCTATTCCGAGGCGGCAGGCAGCTGGAAAGGGAAACGCATTGAAGAAGGCGATGGCCCCAAGGTGGCCGAGTGGCTGATGTTCGCCTTCAAGATTACCCGCGAGGAATACCGGGAATACGCGAAGAACTTTAATCCCGACAAATCCTTCGCCGCAAACATCGCGAAGCTCGCGAAGGACACCGGGATGAAATACGTGGTCATCACGGCAAAGCACCATGACGGCTTCGGCTTGTTCGACTCAGCGCATTCCGATTTCGATATCGCGGACTCCACGGATTACGAAGGTGACCTGATCAAGGAACTCTACGATGCCTGCCGCGCCGAGGGACTGGATTTCGGCGTGTATTACTCCCATGGAAATGATTGGAGTGAAGGTAGTGATGGGAATTACGCAAACGTCCTCAAGCACGACAAGCCATACGGCGTTGCCACCCGTCCGAATGGCAAGAATCTCTGGGACCCCAGCCCCAATACCCACTTGGAGTATCTGGAGAGCAAGGCTTACCCACAGATCGCCGAGTTGATCAAGCTGCTGCCGGATTTGCGGCTCATCTGGTTCGATGGCGAAGGCCTGATCACCGAGGAGCAGGCGTTCCGCTTCTACAAGATGGTCTACGAACTGAACCCGAGCATCGTCGTCAACCGCCGGGTCGGCTATGATTTCGGCGACTACGTGGATGCCGGTGACAACAAGACACCTGCCGCCAACGAGCTCGCCGCAAAGCATTTCGAGACCTGCGGAACCGGCAACCATTCCTGGGGATACAAGGCGCACGACCACGCTTGGAAATCCTCCAACGAACTGCTCCGCAACTTTGTGGATATCGTTTCCAAAGGAGGAAACTACCTCCTGAACATCGGCCCCGATGGAAAAGGTAACGTCCCGGAGCAGTGCGTCGCGAACTTCGAGGAAATGGGTGTGTGGGTGAAAATAAATTCCGAGGCGATCTTCGGAACGACTCGTTGGACCGTTTTCAACGAAGGTATCGGAGAAAAACCGGCAAGAGGCGCAAAAGCCGAACCCAAGGCTACGGAGTTTTGGTTCAGCGCCAATGGCAACAAGGTGTATGCGATGTCACTGGCACCAGAAGCCGATGGCGCTCGCATCCTTTCGCTGGCCAAATCCGCCGGCCGCATCACGAAAGTGCGCCTGCTTGGTAACGAACAAGAGCTGAAGTGGACTCAAACAGAGCAGGCCCTCGAAGTGGATTTCAACGGCATCGAAATCGGAAAGAACGGCTACGCGCTTGAGGTGACGATCGAGGATTAATCCCTCGCCCGGCATCTTTTCCGGCAGTTGCAAGTCCTCCGATCCGGGACATCTTCGGGGAGCATTTCCCATCCACTTTCCCGAAATGGTATCCCAAGAGCTCAAAACCAAACTCCGCGACGTGCCTCACAAGCCCGGCGTGTATTTAATGAAAGACCGCCTCGGTTCGATCATCTACGTGGGCAAGGCTTTGGATCTGAAACGGCGGCTCTCGTCCTATTTCACCCCCTCACGGAAAACCCGGGCGAACCTGAAAACACGCGCCTTGATGGATTCGATCCATGATTTCGAAATCCACATCGTCCGCAACGAGCAGGAATCCCTGCTGCTGGAGGGCAAGCTCATCAAAGATTACCGGCCGCGCTACAACGTCGCGTTCCGCGATGACAAACGATTCCTGCACGCCAAGGTCCAACTCACCGACCCGTATCCGCGTTTCATCGCGGTGCGCACGAAGAAGGACGACGGGGCGAAATACTTCGGCCCCTTCCCCCATTCCACCGCGCTCCACGACACCCTGAATTGGATCAACCGCCGGCTCGGACTGCGCGTCTGCCGCCCGGTGAATCCCGGAGAGACCGACTACAAGCACTGCAACGCGGATATCATCCGGAACTGCTCCGCCCCATGCATCGGGCGGATCTCTAGCGAAGAATATCGCGAAAAGGTGGACGAGGCCTGCCTGATCCTGGAGGGCAAAGGCAAGAAGGCCATCTTCGAGGAAATCCATGCCGAAATGCAGGCGGCTGCCGAAGCGCTGGATTTCGAAAAGGCCGCCACTCTGCGCGATGTGTTAGACAACATCCGCAAGACCCTCTCACCCACCCGCCAGTTCTCGCGCGGACGCGGCGTCCCCACCACGGTGAAGCCCACCGAAGACCTGGCCGACCTCGGCGAAGCGCTCGGACTGGATGGCCCGCCGCGCGTCATGGAGTGCTTCGATATTTCTAACGTCTCCTCGAACCACATCGTCGCCTCGATGGTGCGCTTCACCGACGGCTTGCCGGACAACCAGAACTACCGCCGCTACCGCATCCGCACCGTGACCGGTCAGGACGATTTCGCCTCGATGGCGGAAGTCGTGTTGCGGCGTTACTCGCGCATCCTCCGGGAAAATCTCGGCGAAGATGCAGAATTTTCGCAGGAGCCGCTGATCGAAGCGCAGCGGCGGCTCGCCAAGGAAGGCAAAGCCAAGATCGTGCTGCCGGATCTCGTCATCGTGGACGGAGGCAAAGGCCAGCTCTCTAGCGCCTACAAACAACTCCGCACCCTAGGATTGCAGGAGCTTCCGATCATTGGCCTCGCGAAGCAACATGAGGAGGTGTTTTTCCCCGGCGAATCCGCCCCGCTACTCATTCCGCATGACCGCGGCGCACTCAAACTCCTCCAGCGCATCCGCGACGAGGCGCACCGCTTTGCCAACGGCTACAACGAACTCCTCTACCGCCGGCGCATGAAAGAGAGCGCGCTAGATGATTGTCCCGGCATGTCGCCACGCAGAAAATCCCTGCTGCTCGCAAAATTCGGATCACTCTCCCGCATACGCAAAGCCGAACCTTCCGAAATCGCCAAGATTCCCGGAATCTCGGAGAAATTTGCGATCAGCTTGTTAGATTTCCTCTCGGAAAAGCGCTGAGAACATTCAGCCGTTGAGCTTGGCGAGGTTCTTCGGCAGGAAGATCCCGTCTTTGCGGATCAGCTTTCCGTCGAAGCGAATTTCTCCTCCGCCGTAGTCCTTGCGCTGGATGTTGACCATATCCCAATGCACCTGCGATTGGTTGCCGTTGTCGGCAATCTCGTAAGCCTGGCCGGGTGTGAAATGGAAGGAACCGGCGATCTTTTCGTCGAAAAGGATATCGCGCATCGGCTCGCGAATCAGGGGATGGACGCCGAGGGCGAACTCGCCGATGTAGCGTGCGCCGGCGTCGGTATCGAGGATGCGGTTGAGCTCTTTGGTTTTTGCGCCCGCCTCTGCCTTGGTGATTTTGCCTTTGGTGAACTCCAGGCGAATCGAATCGAAAGCGATGCCCTGATAGATCGTCGGCGCGTTGTGGGTGATATAACCCTCGACCGAATCTTTCACCGGTGCAGTGAAGACTTCGCCATCGGGAATGTTATATTCTCCACCGCAGACAATGGCGGGGATGTCTTTGATGGAAAACTTGAGATCGGTGCCGGGTCCGGTGATGTGCACCTCGTCGGTTTTTTCCATCAGGCGCTTGAGTGAATTCATCGCCGGTAGCAGCGCCTTGTAATTGAGCAGGCAGACATTGAAGTAGAAATCCTCGAATGCCTCGGTGCTCATCCCGGCTTGCTGCGCCATGGAGGGGGTAGGCCAGCGCAGGACACACCATTTGGTTTTCTTGACGCGGTGGTCGATGACCGGTCGCATGCGCTTCATCGCCAGTTGCATTTTCTCCGCAGACACATCGGAGGTTTCACAGATATTGTTACTACCGCGCAGGGCGATGTAGGCATCCATGTCCTTCATTTCCGCCAGCAGATGGCGGGAAAGAATCTTGTATTGCTCGTCCTCCGCTCCTTTGAGCATTTCGCGAGACAACCTTGCTTGATGGGTGCGCACGAAAGGCAGGGCTTTCTTCTTCCTCACCTCACGGATTAGCGCGATGCCGATGGCGTCCGGCACGTCGTAGAGATCGAGCAGAACCTTTTCTCCCTTTTTCAGGTTGATGGAGTAGCCGACCAGCTGTGTGGCCAAGGCATCAATTCGCGAATCATGCATGCCGGGGTTTTATCCGCCTGTGGCGAAATGAAAACCCGAAACTCCATTCCCGGCGAATGAATCCGCCTGCCAGTGCGATCAGTCGGCTCTAGTAGGAGGACTCCACGCGCTGCGCGACATCACGATAGCCGTAGTCGACCTCGTAGATCTGCTTGAATGAATCCAGTGCCGCCGACTTGTCTCCCATTTCGTTGTGAATGAGACCTTTCTCATACAGGACTTCTTTCTTCATGCCGTCCATGGCGTGGAGATCGGCAAGGGCGTCGGTCAGCTGCTTGATCGCGATGTCAAACATGCCTTTCGCGCGGAAAGTCCGGCCAAGTAGCAGAAGCACCTTGGTGCGGATGTGAGGGTTGCGGGTGGCTTGCTGCAGATGGGGGATCGCGCCGGTGTAATCGCCGCTCTTGTAGAGTGCGCTTCCCAGATCGTAGCGGAGCTGTGGATCGGTCGGGTTCTGATCGATGCGGCGTTTTGCCTCCGCCACCTGCTCGGCGAGACGCTCACTCATGGCAGCTTCGTATTGAGCCTTGAGCTCTGCATTTTCCGGATCGGTGGCCAACGCAGTCTCGAGGGCTGCGAGTTCAGCCTCCAGTGCGTGATCGTGCATGAGAGCTGCCTTGGTTTCCAGGGCAACGTCGCCATTGCTGAGCGAGTGCGCCCAGTTGTAGAAAGTATGTGCGTTCGCCCAATCTTCGAGCTGCTCGTAGATGCCGGCAAGTTCCTTGGACGCGGCCAGGTTATTGGGGTCGGCGTTGTATTTCTCGATGGTCTTGTCGCGGCGAGTCTCAAGTTGTTCGCGGGTCAGACCGGTGCGAGAAGCCATTTCCATCTCCTCGTTGGCAGCGGAGTCGCGCATGAGATCCTTCATGCTGGTGTTCTCGTCCCAGCGCTGCTTCTTCATCGATGCACGTGCGGAGGCATCCTTCGCACCCTTGATCGCCGGGCCGTCGTTTGGCACCTGCTTGATGATATCATTATAAACCTCTGAGGCTTTGAGTGGCTCTTCCCTCGCCAGATAATGCTCGGCCAGCTTGTGGAGCAGCTTTACGCTTTCCGGGCTGTGCTTGCGTATCGTCTCCAAGGCGAAGGCCGCCGTTTCCGGGAGATCCATCTTCATCGCCGTCTCGAAAAGCAGGTCGTTCGCGGCATCGTTTGTCGGATCCTTCTCAAGTTCCTTTTCGATGAGCGGGAGCGTTGCAGTAGGATCTTTTTTCGCTTGGCCAGCGAGCTTCATCACACTCATACCGCCGCCTCCGAAAAGCCCTTTTTTCTTCGTAACCCCGCTTTGGAGCTGGATTTCACACCTGCGCAGCACCTGCCTGCCTTCGAGGAAACCCGGGGCGTCCTTCAGAACTGCCTGAAGGAGATTAACCGCATACTCTAGGTTGTTCATCTGCACCGCGCTCATGGCTTTGAGCCACAGGGGTTTAATGGCGGGCGACAGTTCCTTATCAGTGATTTCTGGCATCTTGAATCTGGGGTTTTAAAATGAGTTTCGCGACGGATCGCATTGCCCGATCAAATTGGCCGTTGATTCCTGCCTTGGCAAGCATCCGCTTCATTTCTGCCGCCCACAAGGGTTTGAAGCACGCAGGCGGACACACTTCTCCCTGCATGACTGTTTTTTGGCGTTGATATACGGGAACCGATCTGTTATCCCTCCCCTGCGGGTGATCAGTTTTTTCACCGCGCGACCCATTATGCCTCCAAGAAACAACAAACGACGCCGTTCAGGCGGACGCAACCGCAACAGAAGCTTTGGCCCGAAAAGGAAGGCCGATCCGAGCGATGAAGAAAAAGCGGTGGAGGTGGAGGGTGAAATTTCCTCCGTTCTTGCTGGAACCATGTTCCGAGTGAAGCTCGCCAGCGGCCACGAAGTGCTCGCACACATTTCCGGAAAAATGCGCAAACGCTTTATCCGCCTTGTCGTGGGTGACCGCGTGAAAATGGAGATGTCGCCTTACGACCTCACCAAAGCACGCATCGTCTTCCGTTTGGGCTGATTTTTTTCGCCCCGGCTAATTTTCCAGCCGGGTTCTTTCAGCTAGCTGCCGTTCCGCCCTTGCCCTTCCAGGCAAAGATCAGGAACGCGGCGGCGAAGAGATACATAAACAGGGACAGAAATTGTCCTTGGGTGAGCACCCCTTCGATGACCCATGCCGCATCCGGTTCGCGGAATTGTTCTGCGAAAATTCGGAACGTGGCGTAGAGGCCGAAGAACAATCCAGTCAGCAGGCCGTTGGGAGCATTAGGGAATTTCACCCTGACGACCCACAGGATCGTGAATAGCAGACCACCCTCAAGCAGGCCTTCATAGAGCTGCGAAGGGTGACGTGCTTCAAGGAACGGGGAAATGGCGTCTCGGATCGGCTCGGAACTCCGGCTGGCCGCGATCAACTGGTGATACAGATAGCCCAATTTATCCGCCTCCGCGGCTTCCGGCACAATGGAATCCACCACAGCCGCGAAATTCGAATCCGCCTGAGCCGCCGCTGAGATCGCCTCGTTGAGACGCAGCGATTCGGGAGCCTTGCCGTCATTCAGCGCGGTGGGGAATTTCACCGCCCATGCCACTCCGTTCGCGACCCTGCCGTAGAGCTCCCCGTTGATGAAATTCGCCAACCTTCCGCACAGCAGCCCGATCGGAGCCACCACACAAAGCCCATCGCCCAATCCCGTCCATGAGACCTTGTGCTTCTTCGCATAGAAAAACGTAAAGATCACCAGCCCGAGGATACCGCCGTGGCTGGCCATGCCGCCCTCCCATACGCGTAGTACCACTAGTGGATCAGAGGTAACACTCTCCAGCCCGTCCCGCGGAATCTGATAGAAAAGGATGTATCCGAGCCTCCCTCCGAGGAACACGCCCAGCAGTGCCGCCGCTGCGATGAAGTCCGCCGTTTTTTCAGGAGGCAGCACCCACAGTTTGCGTTCGGCCAGCCGTTTCAGGAGCAAATATCCGCCGAGGAAACCCGCCAGATACGCCATACCATACCAGCGTAGGGCGATGCTTTCTGAGAGACTGAAGATGACCGGATCGAGGTGATGAACATAGGTGGCAAACACCGCGCGAGCTTGCATGTCGTCCGCCAAACGTCCAGTCCTCAGAATTCCGGATAATCCGTCGCAAAGGGATCATACCGCTCCTGCTCTGGCACATCGAAAAGCGGCTCCAACCTGTCGAGGTATTCGGAAATGTGATCCTTGCGCTTGTTGCTGCGCGTTTTCAACTGCGCCTTCAACCGCAGATAATCTTCAAATGCCCCGCTGGTCTCCCGCGCCCGCGTGATCTGGAACCAATCCATGAAATCGCGTGCCTGCTCAGCCTTTTCCAACATCGTGCTCCGCGTCGCGGCGAGGGCCTCGAGCGATGCCGCGATATTTTCCGTTTCGCCCTTCGCGAGATCCGCCAACACTCCCTGATACTCCACCAGCAGGACGCGGTAGGAAGGAAAGCTCCGATAACTCAACCTCACCAGTTCCTCATCCGCCGGCCGCACCGCTTCGATTCGATCCGGCTCTTTAAGTGCCGCGATGATCTGCCAGTTATCGATCGGGACTTCCTGGAAAACGCCTTCCTCATCGGTAAATCGGAGTTTCAACGCTTCCGCCAGTGCCGCCTCTGTCTGCACCACGCCCAATGATTCCGTAAGCGGAGCCGTGCCCTTGTTCGCCAGCTGCAGCATCCAGAGCTTCGCAAGACTGCTCTCCGAAAGATTCAAATCCGGAAAGTGCCTCCGCAACAATACCGGCATTTCACCTTGGTAGGCCGCGAGCTCCTCAAGGAATCCGCGTATGCCCGCCTTGCCATCTGCCTGTTCCAGCAACGCCATCATCAGCGCCCCGGAGGATACCCGGAACGCCGCCCGCGAAGCGGCGTCAATTTTCAGGTATGCACCATCCGACAGGACGAAAAGGTCATCCAGTTTGTAAAGACCGCCGCTGCGGAAAATCGCATCATAGAGCTTCCTGTCGGATTCCTTGAGCCGCCACGCCGTCGCCTCGGAAAGCCCCTCCACCACCCATGGCGGCACAGTAAAAGGCACATCATTTTCAAAAGGCCGATCGTGCAAGCCCTTCGCATAGACCAGTGCCTCAGTCACCGCGCGCTTCAGCGGATCACGTCGCAGCCCCCGGCTCAGGCTCACATAAACATGCACCTCATAGGTCGTGTCGTTGTAAACCAACCGTAGCGCAGTTTCGCGTTCAGGCACCTCGCCGCCTTCCTCACCCATCAACCGGATGCGTATCGGGATCTTCCACTCGTCTTTTTCTTCAGTCAGACGCAGCAACTGCTCCTTCGCCTCTTCGGCAAGATTCGCCGCGGTCCCGCGATCCGCTGATTTCCCGCCGTAGATTTTGAACTGCTCCGTGTGACTGATGACCGCCTCGTCGTCGCTGAACTTCGGCAGCAAATCTTCCACGGGCACCGCCCTCGGCGCCGGTTGATTGTCCAGATCATCATCCTGCCCGACAGCCAATCCAGCGGAGAAAAGGATGATGGGCAGAAGTCTCTTCATCGTTCCGGGCGATCCCTCTGCGGAATCAGAATGTGCTTTCGGCTCCGCCGTTCGTCTTGCGCTTCGGTGGTGACGGATCGAGTTCAAGGCGTTTGTCCTTGATCCTGATCCTCGCCATCTTCTCAAAGCCCAGCTCGATCTCGGGTTGGAAAACCTCTGCCAGTTTCACGAAATCCGGCATCACCATATTCAGAAATCCCTGTGGCACCGTGAGCTGGCCGAACCTGCCGCCGCGTGTCGGGACAGGAACCGATTCATGAAAACCACCGCCGTGCAGATGCACATTTGTCCTCATCCCTGTCGCTGTTTCCAGCTGCTCCACCTGCAGAAACATCGAAGTGGTCATCGGAAATCCAGCCACATCGCGCTCGATGATAACCTCTGCCACACCTTCGCGCAGTCGCACCCACACGCGCTTCAGCGAGACATTCGATGCGAGCGCCCCGCCCTGTTCCAGCTCCAATTGGCTTCCCAACCAGCGGTTCAGCTCCTTCTCGGAAAGGTTTACCGAGTGATCCCCCTGAATCGCTTTCTCCAGCACCTGCCTGAGATCACGGTCCGGGCTGACTCCACGGGCAGCCGCAGCCGGGCTTTCCTGCAAGTCCGTCAGATCCTGCGGTTGGGTCACAAAATAGAGCGCCGCGCCCAGCCCCACGATGGTCGCGAACACGAGAAGCCCCATCAGCTTGCCGAGACAGCCGCCCTTTTTTTTCACTTCGTCGTTCGCCATGTGAAATGGAAGCTAGCAGCGCCCAGCGCCCGATGCAAAGCAACGGTTTCCGGAAATCACCGGACGCTCACTTCGCGGAATCCCCGGAGGACTTCGCCGGTTTCGGCTCTGCCTTCGCGGTTTCCTTCTTCTCGGACTTCTCCGCAGGCTTATCCGCCTTCGCACCTTTCACATAGGAAGAGGAGCGATAATCCGTCTGGTAGAATCCGGAGCCTTTGAAAATGATCCCTCCGCCCGTTCCGAGCAGGCGCCTCACCTTGCCTTCGCAATCCGGCTGGGGGCAATCCGTCAGCTTCGCATCGTTCATGCTTTGGAAAACCTCGAAGCGCTTTCCGCATTCGAGACACTCATAATCGTAGTTTGGCATCGTTGTTGAAAAATTGGTTCTTCCCGTTGGCCACCGGCCTCCGTCACGCGACGATAGTGAAGCCTTTGAGATCTGGCAACGGGTCAATTTCCTCCTGCGACATCTCCGTGATGTGATGCGCCACCGCCGAATCTTCCGACAGATCCCGCAAAAACTCAGCCACCTCCCCGCCCTCTCCGGAAATAATCAGCTCCACCGTGCCGTCCGTCAAATTGCGCACGGTCCCCAGCACATCATAGCCCCGCGCCAGATCCTTGGTCGTATAACGGAAGCCCACCCCCTGCACCCGCCCCTCGAATATCACCCGTTTTGTTTTCATCCGGGGAAATCCTTATCGAAAACCCCCGGCCTTTCAAATCCGGTTTTTCAGTTCCCTTCGTCAGCACCGCTTTCGAATCCATCCTTCCCACCCCCAGACCACTCTCCTAATCTCCCAACTCATGAAAGCCGTCGCCTACCACACTCCTGGATCCGTCGAACGCGAGGATTCGCTCCAGGACATCAGCTTGGAAAAACCCGTGGCCACCGGCCGCGATCTGCTCGTCAGCGTCAAAGCGGTTTCCATCAACCCTGTCGATACCAAGCTCCGCAACGCCGTCCCTCCCGAAGGAAGTGAATGGAAAGTCCTCGGCTTCGATGCCTCGGGTGTCGTCGAAGCCGTCGGTGATGAAGTGGAAAACTTCAAACCCGGCGATTCCGTCTTCTATGCCGGCTCGATCGCCCGCCCCGGCACCAATAGCGAATTTCACCTCGTCGATGAACGCATCGTCGGCCGCAAGCCCACGAATCTTTCCGACGCGGAGGCCGCCGCCCTGCCCCTTACTGCCATCACCGCATGGGAAATGCTTTTCGACCGCCTTGAGGTGAAACGCCCCACGCCCGAGGGAGCCGGGCTCATTCTTGTCATCGGCGGCGCGGGCGGAGTGGGATCCATCACCATCCAACTGCTCCGCGCACTCACGGATCTTACCGTCATCGCCACCGCCTCCCGCCCGGAAACGCAAGACTGGGTGAAGGAATGCGGCGCCCATCACGTCATTGATCACCGCCAGCCGCTAGCCCCTCAAGTCGCCGCGCTCGGCCTCGGCGCACCCGGCTTCGTTTTTTCCACCACCCAGACGCACCGGCACATGGCGGACATCGCAGAACTCATCGCGCCGCAAGGCCGCTTCGGCCTCATCGATGATCCCGAGAACCTCAGCGTCATGCCGCTCAAACGCAAAGCCGTCTCCCTCCATTGGGAACTCATGTTCACCCGCTCCCTGTTTGGCACCCCCGATATGGCAGAGCAGGGAAAACTCCTCAGCGAAGTCGCCGCCCTCGCCGAAAGCGGGAAGATCCGTTCCACTGCCACCGAGACCGCCGGCAAAATCGATGCCGCCACCCTCCGCAAAGTCCATGCCCTGATAGAGAGCGGCACCGCCCGCGGCAAAATCGTCCTCGAAGGCTTCTGATGAAATCCCCCAATATCCATTTCACCCAGATTCCCTCGCCCATCGGCCAGCTCACCCTCGTCGCCTCCCCGCGCGGTCTCATGGCCATCTACATGGAGGAACACACCAAGCCCGCCGGCGATCGCAGCCTCTGGAAGGAGGATCCCTCGCGCTTCACAGAAGTAAAAAAACAGCTCAATTCCTACTTCGCCGGCACCCTGCGCAAGTTCGATATCCCACTGGATCTTATAGGCACACCTTTCCAGAAATCCGCATGGAAAGCCCTCCTGAAAATCCCCTACGGTGAAACCCGTAGCTACGCCCAGCAGGCCGCTCTCTGCGACAACCCCAGGGCTATACGAGCCATCGGCACCGCCAATGGCCGCAACCCCGTCTCCATCATCGTCCCTTGCCACCGCGTTATCGGCAAAGACGGCTCGCTTACCGGCTACGGCGGCGGCATCGAGCGCAAGCGCTTCCTCCTAGAGCTGGAGAGTAAAAACCAACCCACCTAGATCGGAGCCCATCAAGCAGCCCCCGCCCAGCCATGTCCGCAGATCTTTTTGACCATCAGGAAATGACAGAGCGACTGACTCGCATCCGTGAATGGATGGCGCGCGACGGATGGGGTGCACTTTTCGTGGAGCATCCCGCCAACGTCCGCTACGCCTCCGGGTTCCGCGGCGAGCCGCGATGCCTCTGGATCACTCACGATCAGGCACTCCTGATAACATCTTTCCGCAGTGAGCGATGGGCCCTGGAGCAATGCCAAACTTTCGATGTCGTCTCGGAAAGCGAACCGCTCAAACGCGTCGCCACTTGTTTAGGAAAACGGGGCTTAAAGATCGGCGTCGATTGGGACATCCAAAACCGTCGCCTGAACGAGCTGCGTGGCGCATGGCCAGAACATATCATCGAACCGACCCAAGGAATTGAAATCATCCGCCGCATCAAATCCGAAGCAGAGATTTCGCTGCTACGAAAAAGCCAGGAACTTAACCAACGGATTTTTGAACGGCTCCTCACAAAGATCCGCCCGGGGATGACCGAGCGCACGGCGCAGGGACTCATTTTAGCCGAAATGGCGGCGGAACAAACCGTCGATTGTCCCGCCTTCTCCCCCATCGTGGCAGCAGGAGCAAATGCATGGGAGATCCACCACCTACCGGACGACAGCGTCCTGAAAAAGAACGACATGGTGATCATCGATGTCGGGGTAAAAGTGAACGGTTATGCCTCCGATATGACACGAACCATCTGCCTCGGTCGCGCCACGCAGCGTATGCGCGAGGTTCATGCCAAGGTCCGCGAAGCGCAGCTGGCGGGCATCGCGAGGCTGCGACCGGATGTCCTCGCAGTGGATGTCGATGTCGCCGCCCGCTCGGTGATCGACGCAGCAGGTTTTGGCCGCGGCTTCACCCATGGTTTGGGGCACGACATCGGCCTCGAAACTCACGACACCGGCCTCAGCCTTTCCCCGAAAGCGGGAGATCTGCATCTGCTTGCCGGGATGGCGCTCACCGTGGAGCCGGGAATTTACCTCGAAAATGAATTCGGTGTGCGCACGGAAGACATGCTGGTGATTCGCAAAGAAGGAGTCGAGAACCTCACCTCCACCACCCACGATCTCATCGAACTGAACCACTGAATCGCCACCTACCAGCGGCGCAACGTTCCGGAAAGAACGCCCTATCTTGACGGGGTCTCTCCATGCCGTAAACTTGACCATTCAATCAAATTTTAATCACCAAAGCCTTACGCCGTGAAAAAGCGACTCCTTACCCTCCTCGCCCTCGCCTGCCTTGCCCCACCCCTCCACGCAGAGGATTCGGCGGCGACGAAGCTCCTGAAACAGCGCTCGGAACAGCTTGAGCCGATCATCACGCAGGTCTCTCCCTCGGTTTACTGCGCCTCCGGATACAGCCCGGCGAACATTTCCATGATCGTCGGCACCGACGGCCTGGTCATCGTCGATACCGGGATGTCTGCGGATCACGCGAAAACCGTGCTCGAGGAATTCCGCAAAATTTCCGACCTGCCCATCAAAGCGATCATCCTGACCCACGGCCACGGAGATCATACCGGCGGCGCGGCGGTATTCGTGGAAGATGCGGATGAAGCACCCGCCATTTACGCGCGCTCCCCGTTCAATTCGGAAGGTAATTGGTTCGAGAGCGGAGGCATCACCATCAACGCCCTGCGCGGCGCGCGCCAAGGCGGTTTCCTCCTGCCCCCGGAGAAACGGATTAACAACGGCATCGCCCCCGCTATCACTCCGCCGAAACAAAAGAACGTCTTCGTCGGAGAGCCTCCCGCCCCCACTGATACTTTCGGAGATGGCCGGAAAAACATTTCCGTCGCCGGGATCGAGCTGGTACTGGTGGCCGCGCCCGGCGAGACATCCGACCAACTCTACGCCTGGCTGCCCAAGGAACGTGTCGTCTTTACCGGAGACAATTTCTACCAATCTTGGCCGAACCTCTACGCCATCCGCGGCACCGCCTACCGCGATGTGCGCGAGTGGATCAAGAGCCTCGAAATGATGATCGCGGAAAAACCCGCCCACGTCGTGCCCGGCCACACCCGCCCGCTGCTCGGCGAGGAGCAATCCACCGAGGTTCTCACCAACTACCGCGATGCCATCCAACACGTCTTCGACAAGACCATCGAAGGCATCAACAAGGGCATGACCCCGGATCAACTCGTGGACTACGTAGAACTGCCCGATCACCTCAAAAACCTCGATTACCTGCGTGAGTATTACGGAAACATCGAGTGGAGCGTGCGCGCGATCTTCTCCGGCTACCTCGGCTGGTTCGATGGCAATCCCACCCACATGTTCTCCCTCCCTCCGGAAGAGGAAGCGAAGCGCATGGTGAAGCTCGCCGGTGGCGAAGACGCCCTCCGCAAGGCTGCGGAAAACGCCCTGCAGGAAAACGACGCCCAATGGTGCGCGCAATTGTGTGATCACCTCCTCGCCCTCAACCCCGCCGATCAGCCCGCCCGCTCCTTGAAAGCAGACGCGCTCGAAGTCCTCGCCGAAGACCTGATCACTGCCACCGGCCGGAATTACTACCTCACCGTCGCCCAGGAACTCCGCAAGGAGCCGGGGAAATAGGACACGGCACCGTTCACGGGTTTTCGTATCCTAAAACTACCTAGCCAGCCTCGCTCAGTCATTTTTCGCCCACAAGATCTCCCCCGTCATTTTCCCTCGAAATCCCCTCATCCCCGCCCCAGAGTCCCTGCATGGACAGCTTCGAGGACAAAGTCGGCAAAGCATTGGAATCACCCGAGAACCAAGGCGAGATGGCAGATGCGGATTCCGTAGGAACGGTGGGCTCGCCGGAGTGTGGGGACATGATGCGCATGTGGCTCAAGTTTACCGAAAAGGACGGCAAGAAGGTGATCGACCGCGCATCGTTCCAGGCCTTCGGCTGCCAGACGGCGATCGCGGTAGCCTCGGTAGCAACACGGCTGCTCCAAGGGAAAACTCCAGAGGAAGCGCGCAACCTTTCCGCCACGGATCTGGCGGGGGACCTGGGTTCCCTTCCACCCATGAAAATCCATTGCGGACAACTAGTGGAAGGTGCGTTGAAAAATGCGCTGGATCCTGACGTAGATAGAGAGTCCCCTGCTCCGTCGCAAAATACGCTACTGGGCGGGATCAACTCGCAGAAACCTGCGGGCATACGCATCGTGCCGCTTGCGGAATGAATGCTGCTCTTTTCCCTAAAAACTCCAAAACCCCGTGCTAGAACTCAATGATGTCTGCTTCTCCATCCGCAAAGACGGGGAGGAAATCAACCTCGTGGATCACATCTCGATCCGCGTCCCGAAAGGTCACTTTATGGCAATCGTGGGTCCCTCGGGTTGCGGCAAAACGACCCTCTTAAAAACCATCGCCGGTCTGAATCCGGAATCCGCTGGCTCCCTTCATTGGGAGGGCCGCAACCTTTCCGAAGACGGGGATTTCTCGCCCACGGAAATCGGTTACGTGCCACAATTCTCCATCGCTTACGACCCACTAACAGTGGACGAATCCGTGGAAGCCGCGACACGACTGCGCGTCAAATCCCACGACACCGCGGAGCTGGATCACCGCATCGACCGGGTGTTAGGCGAGACCGGGCTGGGCTCGATCAGCGACCGTCCGGTGAAAGTCCTTTCCGGAGGTCAGAAGCGCCGGCTTGGGCTGGCGATGGAGCTCGTCTCCGATCCCAAAATCCTGCTCTGCGATGAGGTCACTTCCGGCCTAGATCCCCGCTCGGAGCGCGAGATCGTGCGGCTGCTGCATGACCTCTCGCGCAAGGACGGCCGCATCGTGCTCTCAGTGACCCACTCGCTGGCTCACCTTGAACTCTACGATTCCGTGCTGGTGCTTCACGAGGGTCGCGTGGCTTACCACGGCCCGCCGGAAAAGCTGAACCACTACTTTTCCGTGAAAGACACCGAGGAGGTCTATCCGCGTCTGGCCGGGCAGCCCTCCGAGCGCTGGCAGAACTCGTGGAAGAAACATCAGGAGTCCTACTACAAAATGATCGGCGCGGAGGAGCCTAATCCCGAAACGACAGAGGAACCTGCCGAACCAAAAGCCAAGACCACTCACGCACAGAATGACGAGGAGTTGAAGCTGCCGGGGTTCTTCGCGCAGTTTTCCACGTTGCTGTCACGCCGCTGGCGAATCTTTTTCCGCGATAAAGGACAGGTCTTCCTCCAACTCGCCATCCTGCTCTGCTTCCCGGTGATCGTGACACTTTTCAGCGACAAGGCCTCGGGGAACATCCGCCGTTACTCGGATGTGCGCCAAAACAATGTTTTCGAGGATATCCAAGAGCAGCAATCCGTCCGCTCGGATCAGGCAAAAGTCGGCTCCGCGGTATCCGGGATCATCATGTTCCAAGTTGTCCTGCTCGCCCTGATGGGATCGAACAACGCGGCACGCGAAATCGCTTCAGAGCGGCAGATCTATGAGAAGGAAAAATTCGGAGGGCTGCGGCCTTCCGCCTATCTCATGTCAAAGATCGCTTTCCTCTCCACCTTGGTGATTGCCCAATCCCTATGGATGGCGTTCTTCGTCGATTTCTTCGGACCTTTCCGAGGGAATTTCACCGAACACGCCATTTTCCTACTGCTCATCAATGCCTCGATGACCTCGATCTGCCTCGCCATCTCATCGCTCATGCGCACGGCAGAGCAGGCATCGCTGCTATCGATTTATCTGGTCGGATTCCAGCTTCCCCTCTCCGGCGCGGTGCTGGCGCTTCCCGAGCACATCGAGGCCTTCACCCGACCTTTCATCTCCGCCTACTGGGCCTGGTCCGGCTCCACTGATGCCCTCCAAACCCAGGTCAACGCGGCAGTGAAATCCGTGATCGATACCACCCTCTCCTCGCAGGAAGCCTGCCTCTACATGCTCAGCGCACACATCTTCGTCGCCCTTGGCCTCGCATGGATCGGTGCTCGCAGACCCCAGTGGGACTGAAAATTTTAGCCTTCAACGGCATTCCTTTACGTATAACTTACACGGAATACCTTCCCACGACGGTATCTTCGAATCTACCTTTCCTGTAAATCCACAGATTTCAGCCTCTCAGCAATTTAGCCTTCCAGCTCCCACCCAAAAACCATGGCCCGCCGCGCAAGTTCCAGCACCAATCCCGCCCTCATCGTGGGCATCGTCATCGCCGTTGGCGCCCTCATCTATGGCGGCAAAATGCTGATGTCCGGAAAATCCTCAGCCTTCACCGATGTCACGCCGCTCGTCGTCGATGACCTGCTCGAAAACGGAAACAGCCTCCAGGGCAACGAATACATGCTGGAGGGAAGCATCGACGAAAAGCTGCGATGGACCTCCTCCGATGGCCAGATCGTCAGCGTGCGCGTCAAATCCTCCGGCGCCGACGAGATCATCCCCATCCTTGTCCCGCAGAAATTCAGCAAACTGAACATCGAACGAGAACAACGTTACGCCTTCAAGGTGGAGTTCAAAAAAGGCGGCATCCCTGTCGCCACCGGAGTCACCCGTTTGTAGCTGAGCAACAAGTTAGAAGTTATTTGTTAGAAGTAAAACGTCACGATTCCAAACTCTTCCAAATAACACTTAACGAATAACGTTTCACCAGATTTCCCCATCATGAAAACCCCACTTCTTCTGATCGCACTCGCCGCCACCGCCGGTGCCCAGGTCTACACACCTCCGTCGAATGCACCTGCGCCCAGCAACAGCATTCCAACGGACAACAGCCCGCCGCCGCCTAGAAAAGACGCCGGCAGCCCGCTCGGCCAGGAATTCCCCATGCTCGATCCTTCGGCGGAAACGATCACCGTCGGCGGCGTGGCCATCCCGCTCGGTGACAACCGACTGCTCAAGGCACGCTTCGAAAAATTTCTCAGCCAGCCACCCGAAGACGGGGAAGATGCGGCGGAATACCGTGCGACGATTGCAGAGATCCTTGCCACCATTTCCCCTTTCCACGAAGGTGGCCCGAATCTGCAATCCGCCGCCAAGCTGCTGCCACGCGCAGCCTCCTATCCCGGCGATGCAAATCTATGCATGTCGCTGGTGGAATCCCTCTACCGCGCGCTTCTCGCGAAGCGTGATGTCAACACCCTCGGCCAGCTGAACGAATCCATTGAGGAGGAAAAACAAGCAATCATCCGCCAAGCGGATTGGGATACACGCACCGCCAGTAACAACGCTGCCGGCGATAGCGCACCCGTCGGCAAAGGCGGCAACGGAAAGAAGGGAAAGAATACCGATGAGGCCAATACGACTCCCGGCAAGGGCGCGGCATCCCTCAAATATGCGGAAACCCTGCGCCGCATCGCGGAGATCGAGTTACTGAAAAAGGAAAACATCGTGCGCACCGAAGCGCAGACGCTCCAGACCAAGGTCCAGTATCAGGTAAACATGATCCAATGGTTCATGCAGCGCCGCTACGAGCATGTGCTCATGGCATCGCGTTTCTATAGCCAGATCTGGAAAGACGGGGACGCATCCCTCCACGTCGACAAGGGCTCGGATGTCTCGAAGCTTTTCTCCGAATCTCTCGGCATTTCCCCCACCGTCTCTTCGCTCGACTCCCTCGCCAACGAAGCCATCCGCGAGGTGGACAAATATATCGAAGCCTTCGATCACCTGCTCTCCCGCGACGAGCTTCACTCCGCCTCCCAGCGCTTGATGGAAGCCTACGCCATCGGCGAATACCTCTCGCCACTGGCTACCCTGCCGCTTGAGAAAAAGCAGCGCGTCGCTGACTACATGCGCGACCTCAACGAGCTCTACGGAACCCTCCAAGCACGTGACTACACACGCGCTCGCGACCTCACGGAAAACATCAAATCCACAGCCAAGGATTTCCCCTCCTCCAAGGTGGACTCGGTCATCGCCGCCTACACTCTCGCCTCGGATCTCGCCATCGAGGAGGCCAAGGCCGCGCTCATGGCCCGCGATTCTGACAAGGCAGCAGAGAAAATCAAAACCGCCACCGAGATCTGGCCGACCAATCCGAAGCTCACCGAATTCCGCACCCTGATGACCAACGCCGGTGGCGTGGTAGTGGCACGAAACGACTTCGACCGCCTCCTCTCAGAAGGAAATTATCGCGAGATCGCACGCCGTCAGTATGAATTCGCCCCCGCGATCCAAGGCGATGCCACCCGCGAGGATGCCTTCCGCCAGATTATGGAAAACCTCACCCGCATCGAAGCGGCGCTCGGCAAAGCTTCGGAATTTTCCCGCATGGGTCAGGACTACGGCGCATGGGAGCAACTCGCAGAGATCCGCGCAGAATTCCCCGACGATCCGAAGCTAGGCCGCGAACTCGAACTGCTCGCTCCGAAAGTGGCGGACTTCACCCTCGCCCTCGACAAGGCTCATCAATTCGAGCAACGCACGCCCAAGCAAACCGGTTCAGCCCTCACCTGGTATCTCAAGGCACGCTCCATTCACCCGCAATCCGAACAGGCAGAGATCGGCATCAAGCGCCTCCTCGACGAGATCCTCCCAAGTGAGGATTAATCCAAAGGCTCGCCTGCCTCGGTAGCAATGACCGACCGGTTGAGCACACCGGCTCCGAATCATGAAAAGTTCGTTAAAAACACCCTCCGAATGAACGAAGATCAATCCGGTTTCAATGCTCCGAAAAACCAAGCGGCCGGGACTCCCGCCGTGATCTCCTCACTCAAGCAGGTCTTCGGCAAGGCCGGCGTTGTCCGCGGCACCAAGGCTTTACTAAAGCTCAACCAGGTCGGCGGCTTCGATTGCCCGAGCTGCGCTTGGCCGGATCCCGACGGCCACCGCGCGGCCGCCGAATTCTGTGAGAACGGCGCCAAGGCGATCGCCTCCGAAGCGATGCACCGGACGATCGGGCGCGAGTTCTTCGCCGCTCATTCCGTCGCCGACCTGATGGCGCAAAGCGACGCTTGGCACGATCTACAAGGACGCCTCGCCGAGCCGATGTTGCTGCGTGAAGACTCCAGCCATTACGAGCCGGTGTCTTGGGACAAAGCGTTCGCCATCATCGCGGAGGAACTCAACGCGCTGGACTCCCCGAACGAGGCATTGTTCTACACCTCGGGGCGCGCCAGCAACGAGGCGGCGTTTCTCTATCAACTCTTCGTCCGCGCCTTCGGCACCAACAACCTGCCGGATTGCTCGAACATGTGCCACGAGTCGAGCGGACTCGCGATGAACGAAGCCATCGGCGTCGGCAAGGGTACCGTAAGCCTCGATGATTTTCTCGAAACCGACGTCATCCTCTGCATCGGCCAGAACCCGGGCACCAACCACCCGCGCATGTTATCCACTCTGGAAGCAGCGGTGAAGGGCGGTGCCAAGGTCGTGGCGGTAAACCCGCTCAAGGAGGCGGGCTTG
This sequence comes from Luteolibacter sp., assembly GCA_039978775.1. Taxonomy (GTDB): domain Bacteria; phylum Verrucomicrobiota; class Verrucomicrobiia; order Verrucomicrobiales; family Akkermansiaceae; genus Luteolibacter. Next base: position 652,333 of record JBDWAR010000010.1, read on the forward strand.
CTCGGTTTCGCACACCCGCAACACATCAGCGGATTGTTAGGCAGGTCGACTTCGCTCGCTTCGACCTATCTCCAAGTGAAGGTCAACGGCGATATAGCCTTGATCCGCGGCGTGGCCAAAGTGTTGGTGGAAATGGATGCCGTTGACCACGATTTCATCCGGGAACATAGCGCTGGCTATCACGAATACCTCGCCATGCTCGGAGCCAGCCAATGGCCGGATATCGAAAACATGTCCGGCATTTCACAGGCGGAAATCCGCGCTCTGGCGGAGTTGATTGCTACGGGAAAACGCCGCCTGATCACCTGCTGGGCGATGGGCCTCACCCAGCACCGCAATGCAGTGGCCACCATCCGCGAAGTCGTGAACCTGCACCTCCTGTTAGGCGCGGTCGGCCGTCCGGGCGCGGGGCTCTGCCCAGTGCGCGGCCACAGCAACGTGCAGGGCGACCGCACAATGGGCATCTTCGAAAAAATGCCAGAGCAATTCCTCGCCGCGCTTGAAAAACAGGCCGGCGTGCCGATCCCCCGAAAGCACGGATTCGACACCGTGGAGTCGATCCTCGCGATGCACGAAGGGCACGCGAAAGTCTTCTTCGGCCTCGGCGGGAATTTCGCACAAGCCACGCCCGACAGCGCGTTCACCGCGGCCGTCTTGAGGAAATGCAGTCTCACCTGCCACGTCTCCACCAAGCTGAACCGCAGCCACTTGATTCATGGAAAACGCGCCTTGATCCTGCCCTGTCTCGGCCGCAGCGAAGACGACTCCGGACGCTTCATCACCACCGAGAATTCGATGGGCGTAGTGCAGTCATCCATCGGCAAACTCACGCCCGCATCGCCACACCTGCTCAGCGAAACAGACATCGTCGCCCGCATGGCGGAGGCCACCTTGGGCGACGTGGGAAACATCCGCTGGCGTTGGCTTGCGGCGGACTACGACAGGCTTCGTACTTGGATCGAGGCCGTCATCCCAGGATTCACGGACTTCAACACGCGCATCCGCAAGAACGGCGGCTTCTACCTGCCGAACGCCGCGAAAGAGCGTGTGTGGAAAACACCAACCGCGAAGGCAAACTTCAGCGCTGCGCCGCTCGAATCCTATCAGGCTGCACCCGGACACCTGCTGCTCCAGACCTTGCGTAGCCACGATCAGTTCAACACCACAATCTACGGCATGGACGATCGCTACCGCGGCATCTCCGGCATGCGCGACATCGTTTTCCTCAACCCCGATGACCTCGCCGTACTCGGCGTAAAACCCGGGGAACGCGTCGACCTAACAAGCCACTGGGACGACGGCGAACGCCACTTAAACGGCTTCCGCGCGATTCCCTACGACATGCCGCGCGGCATGGCAGCGGCGTATTTCCCGGAAGCGAACGAGCTAGTACCTGTCGGCCACGTAGCGAAGGGTAGCAACACGCCGGCGAGCAAGAGCATCGAGATCAGCCTCGCTCCAAGCCGCTGATTCTACCAGCCCCGGCATAGACCCGGAACTTCGGCGGGCGCAGGAAGGCCACTAGCGATTGATTGGACTGTTCCGCAAATTCCACCGCCAACGACGAGGGCGCGGAAATTGCCGCCACTAGAGGAATCCCCCCGGCGAGCGCCTTTTGCATGATCTCAAACGACACCCGCCCGGAAACCAGCAGCAACGATGATGTTAGATCAAGTCCGTCGCGCAGTGCGTGACCGAGCACCTTGTCCACTGCGTTGTGGCGACCGATGTCCTCGCGCACGACATGCAGGCAGCCGTCCGCACCTATGACGGCCACCCCGTGCAGGCCACCGGTGCGCGCGAAGATGGTTTGCTCGGCGGACAGCTGTTCCGGAGCCGCAAGAATAACGTCCCTGGAAAACATTATCCCATCCGGAAGCGGCGGGCGGCAACTCGTCACCGCGTCGATCGTCGCCTTGCCACAAAGTCCACAGGACGACGCGCTGAAGACGTGGCGAGTGAGCCGCGTGAAATCGACCTCCACACCGTCCTCCAGAAACACCAACGCATGATTGGGCCGTGCTTCGGTATCGATTCTGCGGACCTGATAGACGGATTCGATGACCCCCTCGGTGAGCAAGAAACCCAGCGCTAGATCTCCATCGTGTCCGGGAGTGCGCATGGTCACGGCCACCGGATGGCCGTCGACGATGATTTGCAAGGGCTCCTCGGTGACGACCTGATCCGGTGTTAGATTCCCATCGGCGTCGCACGCCATCACTGTCCGGTCCATCACGAGTAATATAGGGGAACTTCGTCGACAGTCAGCAACTCAGTTTCCCAGCCTTTCGACGAACTCGTCGAGCAAGGCCTTGAGCCTCGCCTCGCCGGCGATCTTCTTTGGCACATCAAAGCCAATCCAAATCGCGGTGGAGCCGCTAGGTCCTAACCGCAAAGTCCACGCATCGCGTTCCGATCCGGTGGCACCAGTGAAACAGCGAGTGCCAGCGCGGTTCTGCAACACGCCGACCGCTTCGGAGGCCGCCTGCTCGCTCAGTGCGGCATCCTTCCGTGGCTCCGCTTTGTAGAGCAGCTTGCCCTCTGAGTCCTTTATGCTTTCGATGAAATATGGCTTCGGCTTCTTACCTTTGTTGCCGAGCGTCGCGAGCCCCACGGACATCTCCATCGTGGTCGCAGCCACCGCACCGCGGTAAAGATCCTCCGTCTCCAGAAACGGCCCCGAAATCCCGCAGCGTTTTGCCAAGCGCACGACTTCGGCCGGCCCGATCTGACGTCCCGTCTGCACGGGTTGCCCGGCGAACACCAATTTCCGTCGCTCCGCCGCCGCCGCAGCCACGAAGGGCTCAAAGGCCGAGCCGAGATCCCGCTTCGAGCGCGTCCGATCATAGGCGGAGTGTGAATAATCCCGCCCGCCGAGCAGGGCCAATACGGCTCCGCTTTTCGTCTCCGTGGTCACCGCTGCGCATTGCAGGTATTCCGCTTCGCTGCCGGGCTCGTGAGAGGAAAGTGTCGGATGCGGCCAGCCACCCTCCGCCTCGATATCGGAAAGCGCCCGCCGCAGCTCGCTCTCCAGCCGCCCTTGCCAGCCCGCATCAAGTGTCGTTTTCACCCGCAAGCCTCCGGAAACGATGTCTTCGGTTTCCATGATCCGCTCGAGCTCGGCTCTCACATGGCGCAAGGCGTAGGAGGATCTGACAGCGTTTGGCGCACCGTCTTCCGCGAGGCGGATCTCCAGATCTTTCACCGCATCCGCCCGCTCTTGGGTGACGAATCCCGCATCCACCATGCGCGCCAGTGTCTGATTGCGCTGCTGCATGGCCGCCCCCAGATTCCGCAGCGGGGAGAAGATGTGCGGCCCGCGGATGATGCCAACAATCATCGCACATTCACCCGGATGAAGCTGGGACACCTTCTTGCCGAAATAGGTGCGCGCCGCCTGCTCCACCCCGTAGGCACCGGAACCGAAATAGATGCGGTTGAGGTAACTTGTGAGAATTTCGTCTTTCGAATACCTGCCCTCAATCCTGAGGGTCAGCGCGATTTCCACCGCCTTCCGGTGCAGCGATTTTTCACGCATATCGTAGGTGTTGCGCGCGAGCTGCATGGTCAGGGTTGAGGCCCCCTGGGTGAAATCCCTGTCCTTGACGTTCCTGACGGTAGCTCTCACCAGCCCCTTGAAATCCACTCCGGAATGCTCAAAGAAAGTGGCATCTTCACGTGCCGCCAGCGCCTGCACGAGGAAGTCAGGAATTTCCTCCCTCGTCGCAAGTTTCCTGCCAGCTCCCCCCGCAGCCTCGAACTCCTTGCCATTCCTGTCGTAAAAAATCGTCGCGTTAGGAAGCTGCACAACCTCGTCGAGATCGTACTTCGAGGCAGCGATAAAATAGAAAAAACAAATACCTAGCCCAACTACGGCAGCGACCACCGAGATCTGGAAAAACAGCACCACGGGTGCATGCAACCAGCCGGGCAGCCAGCGCTTCCACAGTGGGGGTTTCGTGATGGGTCGCCAAGTTGACATGATACGGTTCGCAGTCCGCGCGGACGGGAACACAATTCAAGCGCCACACCAACACCAAACCGCCTGTGGCAATTTGCTAGGTTACTCCGCAGGGTAGCGGAAATGACCAACGATCTGATAGCTGAACAGGGCGTTCTCCCATTTCACGCCGCCATCGACAGGATGATGGGCCACCCATGGGGCGGAGCCTTCGCTGGACGGGCCGGGAACCACGATGCCGATGTGAGTCTCCGCATTCGAAAGCGCCCATACGACGATGTCACCCACTTTGTAATCCGCCGCAAGACGGGAGGTACTCAATGTCTCGCCTTCACGGCTGAAGAAACGCTGAAGGTTCTGAACGCGACGGTGATCGATGTTTTTGTCGGTGCCGGTAGCCGCCCAGAGCTGGGGGTAGAGCCGGAAGTCCGCTTCCATATCTTCATGGACTTTCTCCTGAAGATCGATGCCGAGCATGCGGTAGCAACGCACGACTAGGTCCGCCGCAACACCTTTGCCATACGGCACGTCGCCGCCGGGATAAGCAATTTTATAGTAAGACGGATCATACGTGACTTGGCTGCCGGAATACCTCAGCGCCTCGGCTGCAAGCTTCGAGCCGAAGTCTTCGGAAGACTCAAGTTGCTGAATGATGACGCGATTCTCGGCCTTCGTTGGATCATCCTCGGATGCCAAGGCTTTTGTCACCAGCGGCTTGCCGAAGAAAATGCACGCACCAGCGGTAATCGCTACAATGACCCAGCCGCCGAACAAATTCGGCTTTTTCGGCTTCTGCGGACGCGGGCCGATGTATTCGATAGTGCTGTAATATCCTGAACGTGAACGAGCCATGGCTTCTTGAAAGTTGTCAGAGGGAAACAGATCCGCCCGCAGACCGCCATCCCTAATTCCATTTTCCCAATTGTTTTTCCTTTCCAAAGGTAGACTTTTCAGATTTCCGAACCATTATCGAGAAGTTGCGACTCTTCATTCCCAAAAATCCCCTGGAGTGGGGAGAACTCGATCTGCCTCTTCTGGGTGTCGACTCCGATTGGCATGGCCGCCCGCTCACCCCTCCCTTGGCATTTTCACTCACGGCGGATTCAGAAAATCTCTGGTTTGTCGCCACCCGCCAATCGGAAGATTGCGCCCATCCGGATGCCTCGCCGGGTGCTTTCTTCCCAGAACTTTGGAAATACGATACCGCCGAGTTATTCTTGGCGGACCCCCAATCCGAACGCTACCTCGAGTTCAACCTCGCCCCGAATGGTGCGTGGTGGGCCGCCGAGTTTTCCTCCCCGCGTGTGCTCTCCCCGTCGCAGCCAGATTTCAGAAACCATATCACCACCCATTGCGGCGACGAGCCGGGACATTGGCTCACCGCGTTGGTCATCCCTCTTCATTTCCTAAAAGAAACGATAGGCTTTGGACTCACAACGCGGGCGAACGCCACATTCATCCTCGGCTCTCCCGCCCAAACTTTCCACAGCGTAGCAAAGCTCCCGGGAGTCGAGCCGGACTTCCACCAGCCCGCTGAGTTCCCCCTGCTCGTCCCATGCCCGACTCCCTAGGTTTTGCAAGTCTTCCAGCTTGGACAAAAATTCCATCCGGGTATGCTTCATAAATAAATGGAGCGCTTCGAGATTGAGGACATTGTCGAACAAGACACCCACGGAGTGGTTTTCCGTGCAAGGATCACGTCATCCGGAACGCCCGTCGCTATCCGTCGTTTCTTCCCTTTCGGCAGAGATGGCGATGGATTGGAAGCTGAAGAAGCCGTCGCTTTCGGCATCGCCGCATCACGTCTCGCCAAGCTCTACCATCCGGCGCTCCGTGGTGTCGTCGAGGGCTCCGTCGATCCCATCGATGGCATGCCATATCTCGTCAGCGAATGGATCGAAGGCGAACCGCTGCCCGATATACTGAAAGGTGAGAAACTCGATCCAGCATCAGTCATCGATGTCATGCGCCTCGCCCTCGAGGTCTCATTGCTCCTTTCCAATGTGCTGGGAGAAGAGGCCCTTTGGATCGAGACCGATCCGGAATCGATCCTCGTCGGAACCGTCGAGAGCGGACGCGGATTCACCTTCTGGATTTCCCCTTTTAAATGGCTTGGCGCGCAAACAAAGCCGCGCAACCTTTCCGATCTTGTCACACTCGGAGAAGGGCTCGCCGGATGGAGCAACAAACTTGTTAGTGAGCAAGCGGGCAACGGCCTCGGCAGCTGGTTTAAGTGGCTCAAGGCAAATCCCGAAACCGGCTTACGCGAGGCACTGGAAACCCTCGCGGCATCCACCGGAAAGGAACCTCCTCCGAGCGATGATTTCCTGGTCAAAGCGGCGACCGCAAAGCCGGCGACAATGATCAAGCAGCCTTCCTCCAAAACACCTCTGCTCATTACCGGAGCCCTTGCATTGTTGGTGCTCGGTGTCGCCCTGACCTATCTGCACGTGACTGCCAGCGCTCCTGTCATCGAGGAGGATTTCGCCCAACAGAAAATCTCGGATGTCATCATCGCCGCGGAAGTGCCTAAGGAAGAATTGCCTCCCGAGACGGAGGAGCAAGTGGCTAAAAAAACACAACCACCTACCTCAGCCTCCGCTGATATCGCATCCGCGCCAGAAATCTTTGAACTTCAATCCAATCAACTGGCTAAGATGCGCAGCCTGAAGGTAGGCACTGCAATCACGTTGACCGGAACGCTCGAAAAAATTGATCTCAGTAGAAACAAGAACATCATCATTCTGAATTTCGAAGGAAAAAAGGGAACACCACTGATACGCGCCCTCATCCCAAAAGATAAATACCAAGATGAATTTTCCCTAAAACCATTCAAACGTTTCCTAGGAAAAACCATCACTGCCAACGGTTCCAGCATGGCAGACAATACCAAGAAGAGCCGGGATGTCGTGATCACCCGATTCAAAGATATCAGCGTGGTTCAACCCATCGCAAAACAGACCGTCAAAACGCCATCAAGTGACGAGTCGACCAATTCCGCCCTCTCCCCAGATGACAGAGAAGCTATCGAAGCTCTCGACGACGGCACAGCTGTGTCCCTCACCGGCGTCTTAGATTCCAACCGTTTTTCCGGATCAAAAAAAAGCATCTATCTTGAATTTGCTTCAGACATACAGCAATCCATATGGGTGGTCATCCACCAGAGAGACTACGATGGCGACTACTCCCTCGAGGCCTTCGATACCTTGGCAGGAAAAAACATCACGGTCAGAGGAACCGTCTTCAAAGACAACTTCGGAAACCCCGCCCAAGTGAAAGTCCTGGCCTGGGACGACATCACCGCCGCTCCCTGAACAATTCAATCGGCGCGCTTCACCATTCCGGTGTCTGCTGCCTGACCGCCTCATAAAGAACGATCGCTACCGCGGTCGAAAGATTCAGGCTCCTCGTCGATCCCGGCCTCATCGGGATTTTCAACGCCATCTCTCCTGCCTCCGCAATCATCTCCTCCGGCAAGCCCTTGGTCTCCCTTCCGAAAACCAAGCAGTCACCTTCCTCAAAAGCCGCACCCCATGGCGACTTCTTCGCTTTCGTAGAAAGGAACCACATCCGTCTCCCCGCCATCGCCGCGCTGAATTCCGAAAAATTCTCCCACACATGCAGATCCACGTCTTGCCAGTAATCCAGCCCCGTCCGCTTCACATACTTGTCTTCTAATGAAAATCCCAACGGCTTCACAAGGTGCAGCGATGAACCCGTCGCCAGTGCCAACCGCCCCGCAGCCCCGGCATTGTGCGGAATCTCCGGCTCAAACAATACGATATTGAACATCGCCCAAACCCTCAATCTCCAGCCCTCAACTTACAATTCCCAAAATCAGCAACCCCAGTCCGCCTTGGAGTTTAAGGTTTAAAGTCTCCCCAAATGGTCGGGCTAGCGGGATTCGAACCCACGGCCTCTACACCCCCAGTGTAGCGCGCTACCAGACTGCGCCATAGCCCGTTCATTGACGGACGGCGAAAAAAGCAGCCGAATCGCCCATTGGCAAGCACGGAAAACCATGGGAAGAATTCAGCCATGAAACGCATCAAGACAGCTATCGTAGGAGCCAGCGGATATACAGGCATGGAACTCCTCCGGATTTTGCTCACCCACCCCGCCGTCGAACTCACCGCCGTCACCTCCCGCGCCGAGGCAGGCAAGCGCCTCGACGAGGTTTTCCCGCGCTTCGCCAAAGCCCGCTCCGCTTCCCTCGCCTTCTGTGAACCGGATCCCGATCACATTGCCTCTACCGGTGCCAAAGTCGCTTTCCTCGCACTGCCTCACGGAGTCGCCGCAGAAATCGCCCGTGCTCTCCTCGAGCGCAATATTAAGGTCATCGACCTCAGTGCCGATTTCCGCCTCCGCTCTCCCGAGGTCTACGAGGAATTTTACGGCCATCCCCACCCCGCGCCCGATCTCTTGGAAAATGCCGTCTACGGTCTTCCAGAAATTCGTGCCGCGGAAATCGCCGCCGCGAACCTCATCGCCTCCCCCGGCTGCTACCCTACCTCCATCATCCTGCCGCTTCTTCCTCTCCTCCGGGAAAACCTCATCGATCCCTCGACCATCGTCGCAAACTCCATGAGCGGAGTCTCCGGCGCAGGCCGCAAGGCGGATCTCTCCCTCATCTTCTGCGAGTGCAACGAAAGCGCCCGCGCCTATGGCGTGCCCAAGCACCGCCACCTCTCCGAGATCGAGCAGGAACTCTCCCTCGCCGCTGGCGAAACGGTCACCATCTCTTTCCTGCCCCACCTCATCCCGGTCAATTCCGGCATCGTCACCACCACCACCGCGAAACTTCGCGACGGTGTGACGCCGGAAAAAGTTGGCCAAGCCCTCGAATCCGCCTACGCAGACGCCTCCTTTGTGCGCCTTCTCGGCCGCGGAAAACCTGCGGACACCAAGCTCGTCACCCGCACCAACTTCATCGATATCGGCTACGAGACCGACCCTCGCACCAACCGGGTCATCCTCATGTCCGCCGAGGACAATCTCGGAAAAGGCGCAGGCGGCCAGGCCGTTCAGTCCTTCAATATCATGCACGGACTCGACCAATCCACCGGCCTGTCCACCTGGTAATTTTGCTCGTGTGCAATTTCATCAAAAAATGAGCTTGCCCACCAGCTCCACCCTAACTAGCGTCCCGCCCTCCAAGGGCAGGTGTCAGAGTGGTCGAATGAGCACGCTTGGAAAGCGTGTGTAGCAGCAATGTTACCGAGGGTTCGAATCCCTCCCTGTCCGCCATTCAAAGTTTGATGAATGGAAAACTTCTCCACCAATTTCATGGAGGAAGACCTTTCCCCCTAGGGAGGGATGAGAACCCCTGCCGCAGCGCAGCGCAGGAACCAGGGTTTGACTGCCCATTTCGCTCGTAGCGAAAAAATCATTTCATTCGCGAAGCGCATCCCGCAGAGACGAAGCAACGCGTAGTCAATCCCTCCCTGTCCGCCATTCAACGTTTGATGAATGGAAAACTTCTCCACCCATTTCATGGAGGAAGACCTTTCCCCCAAATAAGAGGGATAAGAAGCACCGGCATCGATTGCCATTTCCGCCCGTAGCGAAACTCCACTGCTCCACCTCCCGCTACAGTCCAAACCATCGATCTTCCATGGAACTGTAATAATCCCGCGCTTACATTCGTAGTTGGAAAAACGCTTTTTCTCGCGGATATTCCCGCCCCTCCATGAAAATCCTCATCAGAGCTGCCATCCCCGTTGCCATCTTGGCAATCGGCGCGGTTTCGTGGAAATGGCTCGGCATCCCGGTGGAGAAGCCGAAACCCGCCCATCACGAGCGCCAGCGCATCAAGACGGAGAAAACCGTCCTGAATCCGACCTCCTACCAGATCATTCTCGATACTCAGGGTGAGGTAAAATCCCAGCAGGCCACCACTCTCACTCCTCTCGTCGCCGGCACGGTGATCAAAATCCATCCGAGCTTCGAAGACGGAGCTTTTTTCAAGGAAGGTGAAATCTTGCTCGAACTCGATCCGGCAGATCTTTCCACCGCCGTGCTCGCTGCGGAATCCCGCCTCGCCCGCGCCGAGGCAGCACTAATCCAGGAGCAGGCACGTGCGAAACAAGCACGCCTTAACTGGCAGGACATCGGTTACGATGAAGAACCTTCCCAACTCGTCCTACGCGTCCCACAGCTCCGCGAAGCAGAAGCGAATGTGAGCGCCGCCCAAGCCGACCTCGACCAAGCAACCCGCAACCTCGAACGCGCCAAGGTCAAAGCTCCCTTCGATGGCCGTGTGCAACAACGCCTCGTCGGCCTCGGACAAGCTGTCGGCGCCACCACCCAACTTGGAGAGGTTTTCGGAACCGCCACTGCGGAAATCCGCCTGCCGCTTGCTCCATCACAACTTCCATTCGTCGACCTGCCCGCCGATGAAAACGATGCACCCGTCGAAGTCCTCCTCACCGATGCGCTCCGCGATCCCTCGCTGCCCACCGAGCACCAATGGAAAGCCACGATCGTGCGCACGGAAGGCACACTCGATCCGGATTCACGCGAGCTCTTCGCCATCGCCCGCATCGACGATCCGTTCAGCCTCAACTCCCAGCTCCCCGAGCTGCGCATCAGCCAGCCACTCCGCGCCGCGGTGAAAGGAATCGTGCTCGAAGATGTCTACGTCATCCCTCGTACTGCAATGCGCGGACTCAACAGGATTTTCCTCATCGAACGGGAGGCACTTGAGATTATCAAAACCGACATCCAACCCGTCTGGTCAAATACCGAAGTCTTGATCGTCCGCAACGAACTCTCGCCCGGCGATTGGCTCGCCACATCCCGCCTCCCCTACGCGCCAAACGGTGCGCCGGTGGAAATCATCACACCCCCTCCCGCAGAGCAGGCCGTCGGCCCTACGGAAGAGACCTTGCCGGAAGGTTCGTGAGCCTACCCATCCACGAAATCTCGGCACAGCTGCGTGCAGCCGCCGCCGCGAACGACCGCATCCTCCTCACTGCGCCCACCGGCTCGGGGAAATCCACGGAAGTCCCCGGCCTCATCGCCGATCTTGCGGAAATCGAAGGCCGCGTCATCGTCATCGAGCCGCGCCGCATGGCCGCCCGCCTGCTTGCCGGATTCGTCGCAAAAAACCGCAACACCCCGCTCGGCAAGGAAACCGGATACGCCGTCCGCTTCGATGCGAAATACACACGCGACACCAAGATCCTCTACCTCACCGACGGCGTCTTCCAGCGCATCCTCCAAGACAACCCCACCCTCGAAGGCATCTCCGCAGTCATCTTCGATGAATTCCACGAGCGCCGCCTCGCCGTGGACATAGCCCTCGCCCGCTGCCTCGACCTCCAGGAAAACTCCCGCCCGGATCTGCGTCTCATCGTCATGTCCGCTACTCTGGAGACGGACAACCTCGCTACTTACATGGCTCCGGTGAAACGCCTCACCGCGGGAGGCCGCACCTATCCCGTTGAGATCCTGCATCGTCCTCATCGACAGCCACAGAACCACCGCCAGGCCGGCCCGCCCCGCGAAGTCCCGATCTGGGAACAGGTTGCCGCGCTCGCGCGCGAGGCGATCGCCATGCCCGATCCGGGAAACATCCTGATTTTCCTACAAGGCACCCACGAAATCCGCCGCACTATCGAGACCCTCGGCAACATCGCCGCTTGCCGTCCCTACGACATTTTCCCGCTCTACTCCGCTCTGCCACCAGCCGAGCAGGAACGCGCCATCGCCCCTTCCGCGAAACCCAAAATCATCGTCTCCACCAACGTCGCCGAAACCTCCCTGACCATCCCGGGAGTCCGCACCGTCATCGATTCCGGTCTCGCCCGCTCCTCCGCCTTCGACCCACGCCGTGGCATCAACACCCTGCTGATCCGGAAAATCGCCCGCGCTGCCGCCGACCAACGCGCAGGACGTGCAGGTCGCACCGCACCCGGCCGTTGCCTACGCCTGTGGTCGACCACCGACCACGCACGCCGCGAGGAATTCGAAACCCCGGAAGTCCACCGCATCGACCTCGCAGAGGCCGTCCTGCTCCTCAAATCGGCCGGCACCACAGAGCCACGTGATTTCCGCTGGCTCGACGCCCCCACCGAAGCGTCACTCGAAAAAGCCGAAACCCTCCTCCGTCAACTCCACGCCACCGACTCCGCCAACGAACTCACCGAGATTGGCCGGGAAATGGCCAGCCTGCCGCTCGAGCCCCGTTTCGCCCGTCTTCTCCTCGCCGGAGAAAAATTCGGATGTTTCCCCGAAACCGCCTTCATCGCCGCCGTCGTGCAGGGCGAAGGCATCTTCCCCAAGGGCAAAGGTGCCGATTCGCGTAAGGATTTCATCTTCCCCGACGACCCCTCCGACTTCGCCGGCGAATACCGTGCCTTCTCCTCAGCCGAGGCGATGAAATTCGATCCCCGCCGCCTCTCCCAACTCGGTATCCACGCCCGCGGCTCGCGCGACACCGCCCAGATTTTCCAGCGTCTGCTCGCTTTCCGTGGTGGAAATCTTCAGTCGTCACCCGATTTCGATAAGAACCACGAGGCCGTCGCCAAAGCCATCCTCTCCGCCTTTTCCGACCAACTCGCCATCCGCCTTTCGCAAGGCAACCTCTCCTGCCGCTTGGTCGGTAATCGCCGGGGAAAACTCGACGACCAATCCTGCGCCCGCAAGTCCGCCGCATTCGTTGCCTGCGAAATCACCGAGGTCGAGGCGCGTGAAACCATCACCCACCTGCGCCTCGCTACCGCGATCGAACTTCCATGGCTTGAGGAACTTTTCCCCGAGGATATCATCGCCACCGACGGGGCTTCCTACGATGAATCCCGTAGGAGAGTCGTGCGCCAGCAACGCAAGCAGTTCCGCGACCTCGTCCTTGAGAGCAAAGAAACCGATCAAAACGTTCCGCTCGATGCCGCTGCGGAGATTCTCGCTTCGCGTGTCCTTTCCGGCGAACTTGTTCTGAAAAACTGGGACGCCCAAGTCGAGCAATTCACCCACCGTCTCTCCTGCATCTCAAAATGGATGCCCGAACTGGAAATGCCAACTTGGACGGAGGAAGACCGCATCGCCGCCGTTTCCCAAATCTGCCACGGAGCCGTTTCCTATAAAGAGATCAAGGAAGCCCCGGTCTGGCCAGTGCTCAACGACTGGCTCTCATCCCACCAGCGCCATCTGCTCGACACTCATTGCCCCGAGCGCATCCGGCTAGCATCAGGCCACACTCCAAAGTTGACTTACCACCCGGAGAACGACCCGTTTTTCTCGTCAAAACTCGCCCAACTCGTCGGCACCAACCGCACTCCGGCGATCTGTGAAGGACGCATCCCCCTGCTCGTCCACATCCTCGCGCCGAACCAACGCCCGTGGCAGATGACCAAAGACATCCCAAATTTCTGGGAAAACGGCTATCCGCAAATGAAGAAGGAACTCGGTGGACGCTACCCAAGGCACCCGTGGCCGTAGCTGCGGCGTCCCGCCGCAGGCCGCGATTCACCCCGTCTCGGGGTGAACATTCCCAGCCCTGCCGTATCGCTGCGGGACGCAGCGCCCACGGCCTGCCCCGAGACGGGGCAGCTACCCGAAGATCGAGGTGACCGGAGCTCCCTTGTCGGCAATCTTGAATGGCCGTTTGGTCGGAGACATCAGGACAAGATCGTGTGGGAGCCCGAGCGCGTAGGCGATGGTCGCATTGAAGTCCTGCACGGAAACCTTGTCCTGAACGACCTTCTTGCCGCCGCCATCGGTTTGACCATATTTCTGACCTCCCTTGACGCCGCCACCTGCGAGCACGCAGCTGAATGCCGCCGGGTGGTGATCGCGTCCGTCGTTGTGTTCCGATTTGATCTCAGGCGAACGTCCGAATTCGGTGGCGACGACCACCAAGGTGTCTTGCAACATTCCGCGTTTTTCCAGATCGGTGAGCAATGCCGCATACGCTTGATCGAACTCCTTGCACCTGGCGGGGACCGCCGTGAAGTTGTCCACGTGGGTATCCCAACCGCCAAGCTGCACTTCGACGAAACGCACTTTGTTTTCCACTAAGCGGCGGGCGAGGAGGCAACCTTGCGCGAACTGCCCCTCACCATACATTTTGCGGGTCGCGGCATCCTCTTGACTGATGTCGAACGCATTGAGGTCCTCTGAATTCATGAGAGAAATTGCATCTCTATAGAGCTCTTCGTAGGCTTTGACATCCGTATTTTGGTAGCGGGAATGGAACTGCTTGTTGAGCTTATCCGCAAGCGAAAGCCTGCGCTCAAAGGACTCATCCGATACTGCACCCGGCTTGGCGGAATCCTGGAGCCCCTCGTTGGGACGACCGATCGGTGCGGCCGAATATTTCGCTCCGAAGAAACCGCCGTTGCTGATTTTCGCCCCGGTATTGATCGCCACAAATCCCGGAAGCTCGGGATGGAGTTTTCCTCCGAGTTTCAGCACCCAAGATCCAAGAGCCGGATGGGTAATGGTGCCACGCTGCGAGTAGCTGGTGTGCATCATGTAGGTGCCTTGCTCGTGTGCGCCCTGGGTGGAGTTCAGGGAGTTGATGATGCACATCTTGTCGGTCACCTTTGCCGTCTCTGGCAGGTATTCGCTGATCTCGAGATCCGCAACCGACTGGATGGTCTTGGTCGGCCCCATGTTCTCCTTGTTGGAAGGCTTGGGATCGAAGGTATCGAGATGGCTCATCCCACCGGCCATGTAGAGGTAGATCACATGCTTGGCCTTCGAGCCTTTCGCGGCTCCTTCAGCTGCTGCACTGGCGATCGATGGGCCGAGCATCGGGAAAAGGTGCACACCTAGATAGGCTCGTGCCGCATTGAGCATGAACTGGCGGCGGGTCGGCTCATCGGCCTTGTTCAGAAATTGATTCATTGTCGTGGGTCACTTGGGTTTCGTATGAAATTATTGGAGGAACAGGAATTCCGAGGACATGATGAGAGCTGAGACGATGTTGCGGAAACCGTCTTCTCCTTGGGCATCCAACTCCTCCAGCATCCAGCCGAGTTCCTCATCGGTCGGAGGGCGGTTGAGGATCGCCACGTAGACACGCCTGATGCGCTCTTCATCGGTTGTGGCACCTTGCAAGCTCTTGTAAAGGTGCGCCCTGTCGTTGTTCACCAGCTGACGCTGGACGAATCCATTCATCATCGAAAGCACCTGACCCACGTTCGGCTCAAGACTGGCGCCTTCCACCACTTCCCTGCCGGAAGCCCCGAAGGTGTAGAGGAAGTGATCCTGAGGTGCAGGAGAAGGCAACTCGGACGCACGCACTGGGGCGTCTTTTCCGTAGCTCCGGCCTTCGGAACCGCTCATCGACATCATGTCTTCATCCGCGTCGCGGTTCTTGCGGCCTTTGCCTTTTCCCTCCGAGCCTGCCACTAGATCCAGAAGACCGTTGAAATGCTCTCGGACCTCCTCTTCCGTTTTCAGGGAAAGGAATTCCTCAGAAAACTTCACCATATCCGTGTCTGGAAGGACGCTTCCGCGGTTCACCATAACCCGCATTTCAGGCTTTCTGATCGGCTTGAGGTCCGGATTACCATCGGCAAGGGTGATCAAGGAATCCCAGATCTGCTCGGCGGTGAGGCGTTCGATCTTACGGCCATGGAAATCGTCGCCGCCGACTAATGTCGAAGGGTTCGGGTTGGTCGCGAATTGGAAAGTCTTGGTCAGCATCAGGACGTGCTGGAAGGCTTTGAGATCATAATCCAAGTCTTTCATCACCTGGGTGATGTATCGGGTCAGCTCGGGATAAACGGTTTTTTCCGCCTCCATGTATTGATCGACAGGCTCGTAGATTCCTTTGCCCATGATGCGCTCCCACATTCGGTTGGCAATCACACCGGGGAACTGCGGTCCGGTTTCCTGGGTCATCCACTCTGCGAGTTTCTCCCGGCCCTCTCCATCGCGCGTGCGATCTGAAGTTCTCACCGATTTGCCGAAAGGTGTCCTGCCGCCAACCATTTCACCGGGGCTACCATCACGATATTGATAATCCGAAGGGAGCTTGATCCTGCCATCGCCGCCGCCGGACAAGGAGAGCCCGTAAACCTCGTTGCGGACGAATCTCGCCAGGCGGTATTCATCCGGCTTCTGCACCCGGTCTTGCTGGTATTCCCGGAAAACTCCGCTGAAGGCACCCCCGTTCACTTGCCCTTGGCCTTCGGTGAATGCCGCAAGGTTGTAGAAATCCATGCGTTCCGTATCGCCGAAAGGATCATCATGGCACTGGGCACACTCCATGTAGGTGCCGAGGAAAATGCGCATGGTATTGGCCAGATTGTCCAAAGGCATACCGCGGTCGATAGTGTAGTAGCCCACCGAGGCAGTCTCCGGATCCCAGCCATTGCCAGAAGAGGCCACAAGGCGGGTCACAAACTCATTCCACGGCATGTTGTCCTGCATCGCGGTGCGAATCCAGTGACGATAAGCTTGGAAACTATAACCACCGGATTGGCTGTCTCTCAGACGCAGAAGATCGAAAGCCCAGTTCGACATGTGGCTCGAATAGCCGGGAGAGTTCACCAGATACTGAACCAGTGCCGCGCGCTTCGTATCATCGTCGATTTCAAGGAACGACAACGCCTCCTCTGCGGTGGGAATGCGCCCAATCGACACCAAAAACGCCCGCCTCATGAAGGTCGCATCATCCGTCACCGCCGGCACAGGGAGACCTTTTTTCCGATAAAATGCGGCGATGTGCTGGTCGATACCAAGGGCTGCCTTCCGGATCACTTCAATGTCATCTCCCGGTCTGGGTTTTTCGGCGGCATGGCCGGAAAATGGAAGGAGTCCGACGACAAATGTGAAAAGGAGATTTTTGGGTTTCATAGCTAAACGAACGTGGGCAAACGTGGTTTTTTTGCGGAAATTACCGATAATCTTTATCTACTCATGCGTCAACTTCACTATTTCAGCAATCAAAAGGACTTTGGATTTCCTCCACAACTTATTCACATGGCCATGAATAAGGCTCTCTGAGTCATCAAAAGCAGAAAACCTGCACAAATGCCTTACATTCATTAAACATCAAGGCATCACAACGCAATAACGGCCGGGTCGCCCCGGCCGTTATTCAAGATTCCTCCCAAGTTATTCACATGGAGTTTGAGTCCTTCAGCCCATCGCTTTTTCCATCAGGCTGTTCATGCGGCGGATGGTTTCACGGGCGTCATCCAGCAGACCGGCCGAAATCAGGGCGTTGTCGAGGAGTTGGGCGGCGACAAGCTTCGCCACATCGGGATTGTTCTCGCGGATTTCCGACAACTTCCTGACGAGCGCATGGCGTGGATTGATTTCCAACTCCACTTTGACCTCGTCTTTGAAATTCTCGTCCATCGCCTTCATCATCTGGCGAACCTGCGGGCTCATTCCGTCCTCCGGGACTAGCGCGATCACCGGGCTGTCCACCAAGCGTTTCCCGCTGGAGACTTTGGTGACAGCCTCACCCAGCTCGGTTTTGAGGAATTCACAGAGCTTTTCAGTTTCTTCTTCGGAAAGCGACTCGGCATCCGCATCCACATCGTCGAGATCGACACCTGCGTGGCGCACTGAAGTCAGCTTCTTGCCTTCGAATTCACCGAGCGAATCGACGATATACTCGTCCACCGCGTCCATGAAGTAGATCACCTCGATACCGCGCGCCTTGAATGCCTCGACATACGGCCCGCTCTCAATCTGATCGCGGTTCTGGCCGATCAGGAAATAGATCTTTTCCTGCCCGTCCTTCATGCGTCCCACGTAATCCGTGAGGCTGCAAACTTCGCCGGCTTCGGTCATCGAAGTTTCGAAACGCAGCAGTTTCGCCAGCGCATCCTTGTTCGCGTAATCGGTGGCGATGCCTTCCTTGAAGAAACGCTCGAATTTCTTGTAGAACGCCCGGTATTTCTCCGGATCCGCAGCCGCCTCTTTCTCGAACATCTTGATGATGCGCTTCGAGATCACGCTGTTCAGCTTCTGCACCAGCGCGCTGTCCTGCATGGTCTCGCGGGAAATGTTCAACGGCAGATCCGCGCTATCGACCACACCTTTCACGAAACGCAGCCAATCCGGCAGCAGGCCTTTCGGCTCGGGATCGATCAGCACTTTCTTGCAGTAGAGCGCGACGCCTCCGTCGACCTTGCCGAAGCCCATTTTCTCCGGGTTCTCGCCGGGGGCGAAAATGAGTGCATTGATGGTGATCGGCGCATCCGCGGCGAAGTGCAGGCGGTAGCTCGGTTCATCGAAGCCCTTGCAAGCGAACTGATAGAACGCCTTGTATTCCTCTTCGCTGACCTCGGATTTGTTCTTCAGCCACAGCGCTTCCACCTCATTGATGCGCTTGCCATCGAGAAGGATCGGGAATCCAACGAAATTGCTGTATCGCTCGATCAAGCCTTTGACCCGAAACTCTTCGGCGAAATCGGCGCTGGCCTCGTTGAGGTGCAGCACGATCTTCACGCCGCGTGGAAGCTCTTCGACCGTTTCGATTTCGTAACCGGTCTTCCCGTCGCTTTCCCAACGCAGGCTTTGCGCGTCGGCTTTCCATGAGCGGCTGAATACCTCCACCTTGTCCGCGACCATGAAGGCCGAGTAGAAACCGACACCGAACTGGCCGATCAAACCGGCGGCGCTGCCACCCGATTCCTTCATCTGCTCAAGGAACGCCTTGGTCCCCGAGTGGGCAATGGTGCCGAGGTTTTCGACCAACTCATCGTGAGTCATGCCCACGCCGCGGTCGGTGAGGGTGATGGTCTTCGCTTCCTTATCCAGTTCCAGGGTGATCTGCAGGTCGTCGCCCGCATCTTTGAAATCTTTCTCCGTGCCTTCGAGATGGCGCACCTTTTCCATCGAGTCGGAGGCGTTCGAGATCAGCTCCCGGAGGAAAATGTCCTTGTCCGTGTAGAGTGAGTGAACCACCAGCTCGAGAAGCTGTTGGATCTCCGCCTGGAATACGTGTTTTTCTGCAGTCGTTTCGCTCATAAGTTTGGAAAAAATCGGTTGGCGCTGAGGTAGCCCATCCCCCGCCCCCTTGTCAAAAAAAACCGACGTAGCTTCGACGTCCCCTCGCAGGCCGTGCAAACGGCGTTCCGCCGCACCTCTTCCTTCGGGTTTAAAGCTTAAGATTTGAAACTTCTCCCACCAGCGGCACATCCGCCTCCGCCCAATCCAGCCCCTCCAACTCGGAAACTTCACACCACCGCATCTCCTCATGCTCCAGCGCCACCGGCTCCCCTTCGGAAATTTCACACCTATACCCTGTCAACCGGATCGCCACCTCCCCATCCGTCCACTCCACCACAGCATCTAGCCTATCACCCACCACCACGGAAATCCCCAGTTCCTCCCGCAACTCCCTCTCCAATGCGGTTTCATGGCTTTCACCCGCATCCACTTTCCCTCCCGGAAATTCCCACAAGCCGCCGAGATGCCGCTCATCCGACCTTTTGCACGCCAGCACCCTGCCATCGCCATCGCGTATCACGCCACAAACCACCTCGATCATTTCCTCAGAAACTTGCCCCATTACCCTCCAGCAGGCAATCCTTACGCCATGCAAAAGGAAGCTCCGGAGAAAACCCTCGAAAACTTCCTCCATTCTCAAATCCCCCTCACCCGCGCCATGGATCTGCGCGTGGAAAGTTGCGGCCCGGAAACACTCATTCTGACCGCACCACTGGAGCCGAACCACAACCACCTCGGCACCGCCTTCGGAGGCAGCCTCGCCACCATGGCCACCCTCGCCGGCTACTGCGCCCTCTGGACGGCTCTCGGCGATCGCAACATCCACATCGTCGTCCGCCGCAGCAGCATCGAATACCTCCGCCCCGTCACCGGAGAAATCCGCGCCACCTGCTGCCTGCCCTCCGAAAACAAACTGCAGCGACTCAGGAAAACTCTATCCACCAGAGGAAAAGCCCGCCTCACCCTCGATGTCACCATTTCTGAAAACGGCAGCGAATGCGTCCGTTTCTCCGGTGAATTTGTGGCTTTGCTCTGAACGGCTTAGCGCTGCGGCACGAACGGGTTCTGTGTCGGATCTCCACGCACCTCGGATTTTTTCTCCACCAGATCCGTTTCACCGAGCGTCTCACCCATCGTCTCAGCCCAGTGCTGGAGGAAAAATTTCTTCTCAGTCGTCAGGAGGTCATCCGAAGACCCGAGGATAGGTCGCAGGCTCGTCGAAAGCTGGAGCGTCACCAGCAGGAAAATCACATACCAGACGACCAGCGGTGCTTTCTGGGAAGCCCCTGTCTGACCCATCGCCGTGCGCAGGAAACGGAAGGCAAACAGCAGCGCCACCAACCAAGCCGCAATGGCCAGGCATCCCATGAAGCCAAACGATGCCGTGCCCTGTGCAAAAATCCACAACGCAGGAGCAAACCCCAGCAGCAGCAGTCCAGCCAGCGCGAGCATCCCTCCCAACAGAGCTGCCATCTTCGAGGCAGAAGCCCTCGATCCGGCAAGGCTTGAGAAAATGTAGAAGCTGGGAAAACAGATCAGTCCAGCAAACAGCAGGCCGCCGCCCAATTTCAGCGGAGCCGCCCATAGTTGATTTCCGTAGGCAAACGTCCCGAGCACAAAGCCGAAGACAAGCATCGAAACCATGGAGATCAGAGCGAAGCGCAGCATCGTCGAGTTTTCATCGCACGCCGAATGCCGGGCGAGTTCCGCAGGACGGCGCAGCAAGGCCTCGAAGAGATCGCGGATGCCCGGCTTGTCGGGAATGGGTTCCGGTGGCGGAGCCAATGGCGGAGGAGTCGCGGGATTCACAAGGATGGGGTTGTTCGATTCTTGGTTCATAATGTCGGTTTCTGGTTCGCTTTTCGATTCTGGATGAAAATGAAAACCACGAGTGCCACCGCCCCCGTGATTATAGAATAAACCTCGGGCTCCAACCCGCCTGCCACGCGCTCCAATGAGCGCCACACCGTCTCGACAAAACTTCCCTGCATCGGCTTGTCCCTCAGGAACGCCACCTCAAGACCTGGCGTGCCAAAAAATGGCCGCAGGATCCACGAGAACTGCATGCCAAGAAACGCATTTCCTGCCAGCCAGGCACCGAGGGTCATCCGCGCCACCGCCTTGCTGCTGCAATACGATTCCAGAAGTTTTCCCAAACGCACCACCCCGGTCACCCCGGCTAGGCCAATCAGAAGCACATGCGCCAGCAAGTAACCAGCATGTGCGGAGACCGCCTGCGGTGAGTCCGGGGCAGGCACGTTCACCGCTAGGAAAAACGTTACCGGAGCCACCGAACCCAAGATCAGCCCGGAAATCGCAAACGCACTCAGCAGCGCATGCAACGATTGGCGGAAGCCCAGCCCGCTGCCGAGCAACATGCCCAAAAGCCCGTTGAGCAAGCCGTTGAAGCCTAGGGTAAGCGCGATCAACAGGGGCATTTTCACCGCCACAAATGCCCCCATCAGCGGCGACCGCCACCAACCGACGGTCAGGCCATAAAGTCCGAATCCGATCGCCGCGATCACCGCCACCCGCACGATCTCACCTACCGTAGGAGCGGTGAGGCTGGAGGCGGGAGGTGAAAGGACGGCGTGCATGGGATGACTGAAGTGCAGCCCATCCCTGTGACCGTTTTATGAAGTTCCGATGAAAATTCCGCAAATAAGACTCAGCAGCGATTTCCTCAGCCCACAGGAATCTCCAGCACAGCCCGGGTTCCCTTCGGCGCATTGGCTTCGAGCGAAACCTTGCCCTGATGCAGCTCCGCCGCCTCTTTGACCAATGTCAGACCAAGCCCCGTTCCTTTCCTGCCCTTACGCAGATGCCGTAGCGAAAAGAACCGATCGAAAACCTTCTCCTTCGCGTATTCAGGAATCCCCTCACCTTCATCCTCGATCACCACCCGGTGGAATGATCCCACCGTGTCCAGCACCACAGAAACCGCCCCACCCTCTGGGGAAAAATCGATGGCATTTTCTAACAAATTCGTCACCGCCGCTTTCAGGATAAAGGCATCGCCTTTCACCGTCCGTGCACCTTCACCTCGCACTGAAAGTTTCACCCCCGCCAAATCCGCCATTGCCCGCGCCTCGGAAACCACTCGCTCCACGATACTCCTTAGATCCACATCCTCCGCTGCATCCAGCTCCGCCTTGCCCTCGAGCACGGAGAGCTCCAGCAGCTTCCCTAACAACCGATCCGCCCTCAACGTCTCGGCGGAGATATTGCCGAGAAAACGTCGCCTGTCCTCCAACGGCATCGTCTCCGCATCCTCGTCTAGCAACTCCGATGCACCGCGTATCGCCGCGAGCGGGCTTTTCATCTCATGCGTCAGCGTCTGCACATAGCGCTCCGCGAAACGCCTGCCCTCCAGCGACTCACGCATCGATTCCAAGGCACGCGCCAAGGTATTCACCTCTTTCCCCAAGCCCAGATAAGGCAGCGGCGTGCGTTTCCCCTTCTCGATGTCGCGCGCGTATTCCGTCAGCTTACTGATCGGCCGATATTGCCAGATGAAGACCACTCCCACGCAGAAAAGGATGCCGCCACCCACCAGCCCAGTGCCCCACCAGATTTCCGAAAACCTGCGCCGGATGATAGGCAACACATCCGCCTGCGGCTTGTAGGCAGTCAGGACGCCGAGCGGATTCCCCGCATCCCCGATCAGTGCACCCACATACAGCACAGAACTCGTATCATCATCTTCCGCTATCCGGCTACTACGTGCACCGTATTTCCCCCTGAGCGTCAGAAACACATCGTTCTTCTCCGAGTAATCCTCCCCCTCCCGCTCCGGATGACCGGAATCGTACAACACGATCCCCTCCGCATCCGTCACATAGAAATCCATGCCCACGTCCTGCTTGTTGTGGTTGAAAATCTCCGCACGTATGACCTTTCCATGCACCTCCTCCATCACCTCGCGGAAGGCATAGGCATCGAACGTCCCGTCCGTGAACTCCCTCTCGGCAAACACCGCCATGATGTTCGCCGCATCCACCATCGCCTCCTCGGTCGCTTGGAAAAGCTGCGGCTCCACCTCCGCCAGCTGCTTGCGCACCAGCAGGTTGAAACCCGCCAGGATGATCAGTGCGATGATCGCCAGGGTGATACGTGTCAGCCGCATATCTCAGCCCCCCCCGGTGAATATGCATACCCCAGCCCCCTCCGCGTCGTGATCAAATCCTCCGCACCCGCCCGCGCCGCACGTAGCTTCGCGCGCAGCGATTTCACATGCGCATCCACCGTGCGATCCGTCACCGCCCCAGGATCATCCCATGCATGATCCAGTAGCTGCTCCCGCGAAAAAACCTGCTCCGGATGCCGGATCAACACGGATGCCAACTTGAACTCATGCGCCGTCAGATCCAAGCGCACCCCACCGCAGATGATGCGCTTCGTGGAATCATCCAAACTCAAACCTGCAACCTCACCGCTCTCCGCTTTCCTTTCGACAACCCCACCCGAACTCCTCCGCAGAATCGCCCGCACCCGAGCCGCCACCTCACGTGGTGAAAAGGGTTTCGTCACATAATCATCCCCACCGATTTCCAAGCCCAACACCCGATCCAACTCACCATCCCTCGCTGTCAGGAAAAGGATCGGTATCGCCCATTTTTCCCGCAGCTTCCGGCACAGCTCAAACCCGGTCATATCCGGCAGCCCCACATCCAGGATCGCCAGATCATGCGGCGCATCCGCTTGCAAAGACAGCGCCTCCGCCCCCGTCAGCACATGATTCACCTCATGGCATTCCCCCTCCAGCGCATACACCAAGGTATCCGCAATCGCAGGCTCATCTTCTACCAAAAGGATCCGTGGCACCCCCGCATCCTAGGAGAAAATCCCCCCAGCGGTAGCAGAAACATCCTTCCCGGAGAGAACGCCTAAGCTTCCCCTTCCTCAGCCGGAGCCTTCGGCAGCTTGTCCACCTCTTCGAGAAGGTTGACAATCTCCACCCCGCGCACGGCGGAGTCATCGTGGCGGAAAGTCAGCACCGGGGTGGATTTCAGAACCACCCGTTTCATCACGGCCTTCTGGATGGCTCCATGAGCCTTGTTGAGCTTTTCGATGATCGGCTCGGCAGATCCACCGATCACGCCAATCCAGACCTTACCTTCTTTTAGATCCTGGGTGACCTCAACGGCACTCACAGTGACCATCTTGCCACTCCACTCATAATCATGCTGGATCACCGTGGAAATTTCACGGCGAAGCAGTTCGTTCACTCTATCGATGCGGCGGGACATGTTTTGGTAAAATCTGAAATTTTGAGACGCTGAAAAGCTGAAATGTAGAGGAAAGCCTGAACCGCTAAAATTTCAGCGTTTCAGTTTTCCAGCATTTCAGCTTTTACCCCCTACAGTTCTTGGGCGTATTTCTCGAGTTTGTAGCACTCGATGATGTCGCCTTCTTCGTAGTCGTTGAATTCGCCGAGGCGGATACCGCATTCGAAGTTCGTGCGAACCTCTTCCACCTCTTCGTGGAAGCGGCGGAGGGTGGACATCTTGCCATCGAAGACAGGGACGCCACCGCGGATAACACGGGCGTGCGCCTTGCGGTGCACCTTGCCGTCGGTGATGAAGCAACCGGCAGCCTTGCCTTTGTTGACCTTGAATACCTGGCGGCACTCTGCGTGACCCATGATGGATTCGCGGGTGAGCGGATCGAGAAGACCCAGCATTGCTTCGCGCACCTGATCGATGAGTTCGTAAACGATCGAGTAGAGTTTGATTTCCACGCCGGCGGCTTTCGAGGACTTCACAGCCTTCGCGTCGACCTTGACGTTGAATCCAAGAACCACTGCCTCAGAAGAACTCGCATACGCGATGTCCGATTCTGTGATTGGGCCCGCTGCGGCGGTGATGAACTGGGTGTCGACCTTGTCGGATTCGATCGCCTCGATGGCTTTCTTGATCGCTTCGACCGAGCCTTGCACGTCGCACTTGAGGATGATCTTGAGAAGAGTCTTCTCGCCACCTTCGTTGACCCTGGAGAACAGATCCTCCATGCGGTTCTTGTGCTGCGGCTTGAGACGCTTGAGGCGGAGTTCTTCCTGACGCTCGGAGGCGAGGGATTTTGCCTCGCGCTCGCTCTTCATCTCGGTGAGATGGTCGCCGACGTTTGGAAGTTCCTCAAATCCGATGACTTCCACTGGCATGCCGGGAAGTGCAACTTTGATCGGCTTGCCCAGGTCGTTGATGAGCGAGCGGACTTTTCCGGAATACGGGCCGCAGATGAACGGGGTGCCGACTTTCAGGGTTCCAGCCTCCACGATGACCGTGGCAGTCGTTCCGCGACCCGGGACAACCCGCGCTTCGATGACTCCGGCACGTGTCGTGGCCTTCGGATTCGCCTTGAGTTCGAGAACTTCGGCTTGGAGCACGATGAGCTCGAGCAGGTCGTCCATCCCGTCGCCTTTGAGCGCGGAAATGCATGCAAATTCGGTATCGCCGCCGTAATCGGTGGTCTGAAGGCCGTGCTCTGCGAGCTGCGATTTCACCCGATCCACGTTGGCGGCCTGAAGGTCGCATTTGTTGATCGCAATGATGATGGTTTTGCCAGCCTTCTGTGCATGCTTGATGGCCTCCTTGGTCTGAGGCATCAGGCCGTCATTGGCAGCGACCACGATGATGGCGATGTCCGTGATGGCTGCACCACGCTCGCGCATGTCGGAGAAAATGGCGTGACCCGGTGTATCGAGGAAAGTGATGACCTGATCGCTGTGCGTCACCTGATAAGCACCGATGTGCTGGGTGATCCCGCCGGCCTCGCCGCTGACCACTTTGCTCTTGCGGTAGAAGTCGAGGATCGAGGTTTTGCCGTGATCGACGTGGCCCATGATCGTGACGATAGGCGGACGGGTCGTAAGCTCATCTTCCGGCTCCTCTTCGGGAAGCTCCGGTTCTTCGATGATCTCTTCCACCTTGTGGAAGCCTTTGTCTTTGTCGCGCTTCTCACGCTCGAAATGGAAGCCGTGGATCTCGCAGACCTGTGCAGCGATTTCCGGTTCAAGCGGCTGGTTCGGCGCAGGGAAAACCCCGAGCTTGATCAGATCCGACATGACTTGGAAGGGCTTCAATCCGAGCCTTGCTGCGAGATCCGGCACCAAGATCGGCGGCTTGATGATGATGAGTTTCGGATCATCCGACTCATTGTCATCGGCATCATCCGAAACTGGAGCGGAATCCGCAGCAGCCACCGGAGCGATGTCCTGATCTTTAATGAGATTCGGGTCCTCGTTGTCTTTATCGAGGATCTTAGAAATGCTTCCCAACACCTTGCTCGGGACGGCATTTTTCTTTTTCACCTTGGACTTCCCTTCGTCTGCAAAGAGATCGAGGGCATTGGCTTTCGCCGCTTCCACTTTGCTAGGCGCGGTGGCGGCCTCAGCCTCCTGTTTCTGGCGCTGCCTGCGTGAAGGTTTCTTTTTGGTATCATCGATCAGATCGAGAACCTTCTTGGAATCTTCGGTGGATTTATCGCTTTTCTTCGGCATTCGGCGTTCTTGAGTAGGTGTATTCAGCAAATTGTATTTCGGTATGGCGGGGACTGCTCCCCTGTCGGAGATCAGTCTTGGTTAGCCAGGTTCTCTTCCTCAACCGGCGCGGCCGCTTCGGCAACGAGGGCGTTTGCACGATCCAAGATCGCTGTCGCGGCATCCTCCTCGATCTCGAGTGAGGCTGTGAGGAACTCGACTGGCATGTCGACGATCATTTCAGCACTGACACCTCCGAAGAGGGTCAGTTTTTCAGCAAGCTCATCGGAAATTCCGAGTTGTTCGCCCAGCGAGTGAGCGACTCCGCCGATCTTCTCCTTAAATTGTTCTTCCTTGGTCTCGTCCTTGCGCACTTGTACATCCCAACCCATGAGGCGGGAGGAAAGGCGGGCGTTCTGCCCCTTGCGGCCGATGGCCTTGCTGAGGTCTTCTTCGCTGACGGTCACCAGGATGACTTTTGCCTCCGCATCAGGGGTGATGCTGATGAGCTCCGCAGGCTTGAGTGCCTCACGGACGAGTTCGCTCGGGTCTTCGCTCCAGCGGATGATATCGACTTTTTCGTTGTTCAGCTCGCGGACGATGTTTTTCACACGGGCACCGCGCATGCCGACGCATGCACCGACGGGATCGACCTTCGGGTCGTTGCTCCAGACGGCGACTTTGGTGCGGAAGCCAGCCTCGCGGGCGATGGCGCGGATATCCACAGTGCGGTCAGAAATTTCGTTAACTTCGGCTTCAAAAAGACGACGGACGAAGTTGGGATGGCTGCGGGAAAGGATGATTTCCGGGCCGCGGCCTTCGTTCTCAACCGCAAGCACGTAGCAGCGGATGCGGTCGCCGATATTGTAGTCTTCGCCCTGCACACGCTCGCGGTTCGGCATGATGCCCTCGAATTTCCCGAGATCGATCATCACGTCGTTGCGCTCGAAGCGACGGACGGTGCCGGAGACGACATCGCCTGCCCGGTCCTTGAATTCCTCGTAGATCATCTCCTTCTCCGCCTGACGGAGGCGCTGCATCATCGTCTGCTTCGCGGTTTGCACGGCGATGCGACCGAAGTCCTTCGGCGTGACGTTGAACTCAAGCGTGCCACCGACTTCGACCTCTGCGTCCTTTTTCTTGGCGAGACTCACGGGAACCTCGTTGAACTTGTCCTGATGGTCATCGTCAGCAACCACGGAAAGGGATGCAAAAATTTTGGTGGTGCCCTTTTTCGTGTCCACTTCAGCACGCAGGATCTCGATGGCATCGGCGCCAGGAACCATTTTCCGATACGCGGAAACGAAAGAAAACTCGAGCGCGGAAACGATTTTGGCGCGTTCGATACCTTTTTCTTTCTCGTAAAATTCGATGAGGGCGACGATGTCGTTGGTCATGTGTGGCGGATGGGGTTGGCTCCGGGGTCGCCGGTGGGCCGTATGAGTGTTCTAAAGACGCAAAAGAGTGGGTTTAAGACCCACTCTCCTTTGACAGAGTATGTTCGTTGAAGTTTTGATAGACCGCCTGATGCGGCCTTGCAAGCCGAAAGTCCGGGCGGGGCTAGGCGGCGCTAGCCGGAGCCTGGATGAGCAGGCAGTCCTCGAGGAATGGCTGGAGTGCATGCATCAGGGCGGAGCCGGCCTGCTCGAAGCGCTCGCGGAAATGATCCTCGATGCGATGCAGACAAAACGCTAGGTCTGCTAGGATCACCTCATTGGGCTGACCTCGAACCACCGCCGCCAACATGACGTGCTCGCCGACTTCCGCTATGACATTTCTCCCATCCACCCGCTCATAGGAACGGCGGATGTTCCCGCTTTCATCGCGCAGCTTGATCGCGATGCGATGGGCCGAGCTCTCGATGCGCTTCGCGGCAGAGTGACGCGCGGGGTCGCAACTCGCGAATGACACCAGAGCCAGGGTTTTCGCGTCGTACAGGAAGACCTCGTCCACCTGGAAGCGATGGGTCTTTTCAAAAAGGACATCCTCGTAGGTGCGGCTCGAGAATAAGGCCTGCATCCGCCACACCGTCCGGTCCATGAAACCCGGGGCTTCGAATGGGCGGTGCGCCGGGCTGTATTCCGCCAACGCACGCCGGACCGTGGCACGCAGCATCGGCTCCAGCATCGCATTAACGTTGCTGCGCTCCCCGGCATAGACCGCTTCGCGCACGACATCCTGCATGATCGGAGCGAGTGCTTCCTTGAGATCCTTGTCGTTGTATTCCTGATCGAGTTGAGGCGCTGCCGTGAAGGGCGATTGTGCGACCTGGGGGGCTGCACTCGATTCAGGCGCCACTTCGGAATGGCTAACAGGTTTAGAAGCACTGGGGAAAATCGGCTTTTCGATCTTCCGTTCAGTTTCTTGCCCATCGCGCCGCAGTCGGCTCGAAGGCAGGACAATCTCCCGGAATTTCCCGTCTGACTCCGGTTTAGAAGACTCAAAGACCGAAGGTAACTCGGCGACCGGTGACGGCCACGGCGCAGAAAAGGCAGTGACATCCGCTTCCGAAGCCGACGGTAGGTTTGGGTAAAGCACCAGTGGCGGGAACAGAGCCTTACCCTCCCCCTCTGCTGATACAGGAATTTGCGGGACGGAACGCTTGGTGCCGACTGCCGATGCATCTCCGTCCGCGCTTTCCGCAGGTATAGGTTTGAAACTCCGGCTCATGAGATTGGTGGCCCGATTTTGGAAAACATTGCCGCACTCTCTGCCAACGCCTTGGCAGCCTCCGCGATCCTACCGAAGCCCTCGCCGAGATTCTCCGGCACCCGGCGCTCTACATCCGAAAGGCGCTTCTCCAGCCCCTCTTTGAGCTCCACGAGATCTGCATTCATTTTTTCAGAAAGGTCACGATCGCGACCATCCAGACGGTCTTGGAGTGACTTCTGCCAATCGGTCAGCCAAGCCCCCAGTTTCCGCTCAAGTTTATCGACTGCCGGTATCACCGTGGTATCCGCTTTTAAGCGCGCAATTTCTTGGATTTGCGAGGCGAGCCTCTGCGCATCCTCACGCTGCATCGCGGCAGCTTGCTCAAGTTCTTCACGAGACAATTCGAATCGCTGGAGATGATCTTGCAATGCTTCTACACGCGCTTCGGTCGTCAGTAGCCGGTCTTCGAAGATATCCGGACTCGGATTCTGTGCGATGGCTGCCGGGGCGGATTCAAGACGTGCAACGCGTCCTTCGAGGCGTTCCAGATGGCGACCCACGATGATCTCGCGGATACGTTCCACCGCTTGTGACGGATTCAGGGTAGGGGGTGTGGGTGACATGGCAAACTCTCCGTGGGGGGGTGATTCCAGAGGGGTGACTCCGGAACTCGGCTGAGGTAGCGTCTGGAAATTAACAGAAAGGTCGCGTCGTTGTAAACGCAATCCAACCTCCTTCGCTTTTCCAGAAGATTCAGCCCCGTGAATCAACCCGTGTAAATCGCCACCGGCCCCACGCCATGCCCCTGAACCCGGCGGAGTTTCTCCACCGCTTTGGCGACTTTTTCCGCAGCTTCCAGCGCGTCGTCAGGAGTATTGAGCCGGGAAAAACTAAAACGCAGGCTGGTCTTCGCGCGCGGTTCGGGGATCCCCATCGCAAGCTGCACGTGAGAGGGCTTGCTCTTTCCCGTCATGCAGGCAGAACCCGCCGAGCAAGCCAGCCCCGCCTCATCGAGAAGGATCAGCAAACCGGCGGCATCGCATCCTTCAAATGAGAGATGCGAGGTGTTCGGTAACCTGTGATCCGGATCACCGTTTTGCAAACAACCGGAAACCTTTTCCAACACCCGCTGCTCGAAAGCATTCCTCATGACCTCAAGGCGACCCGGCATCCCGTCCTGAAGTGCGACCTTCGCCAACCTAGCAGCTTCGCCCATCGCCACGATTGCCGCGGTGTTTTCCGTGCTGCTACGCCGCTCACTCTCCTGACCACCACCATGCAGAAATGGAGTAAATGACATCCCTTTCCGCACATACAATGCACCGCTGCCTTTGGGCCCATGGAATTTGTGTGCCGACATTGAAAGCATGTCCACCGGTGCCTCACGGACATCGACCGGAATTTTCCCAACCGCCTGTATCGCATCCGTATGCACCGGGATTCCCCGCTCTCTGGCGAACCGGACAATCTCGCCGAGAGGCTGAATCACACCCGTCTCGTTGTTCGCCGCCATCACGGAAATGTAAGCCGCCTTGCCTGCCGCCCTTTCCAACGCCTCCCATTCAATCCGCCCGCCGCCGCCCACCGGGAGTGCAACAACCTCCCTGCCACGGCTTTCCACAAACCTCAACACCGCACTGTGCTCGATGGATGAAACCACCGCCGTGCCCTCCCCGCAGATCTTATCCAGCGAGTTCAACGCCGCATTCACACTTTCCGTTCCAGATCCGGTGAAAATGATTTCCTCTGCTTCCGCTCCGATAAGATCCGCCACGTGAACCCGCGCTTCATCAATCGCCTTGCGCGCCAACTTCGCCGAGCGATAGCTGCCGGAGGGATTCGAATGATTGCCGGAAAGCCACGGCAACATCGCCTCCACCACCTGGGGAAGCATCGCCGTTGTCGCATTGGAATCGAGATCGATCACCCCTCCATCATCCCGCCGATATTGCCGAAAAACAATGCCGAAACTTCCTGCGGATTCACCACCTTGGATTCTCCGCAAATTCCTCGACCCAGCGCAAAGCAACATCGCCCCAGGTTACGGCGGTGCCGAGCCATGAATAGCCGAAATCGCGCAAGCTCTCCACCGGAGCCGGCGAGGCCAGGCACAACAAGGTTATCAGCACCACGAGATTTCCGAAATAAATCAGCACCAAAGAAAGGAACGTGCCGTTGTCTTTGAGATCCGGCTGGTCGCGCGGGATCATCCACAGCGTCCATGCCAGATGGAACGACCACGTCGCACCCATCGCCCCGTAGAATACCAGATTCCCAATCGGAGTAACCTCAAACAACAGCTTCGCCAGAAGGTAGAACACCACCACCACGCTGCTCCAGAATGGCACGAAATACGGGGAAAGTGCGATCACCCAATTGGTCTTGTCCGTGGTGACGTAGCCCCCCTCCGAACTCCAATTGATGTCCAGCACCTTGCCTCCGAAACATTTCACGAATGCCGCGTGGGTCAGTTCGTGCCCGAACACGTAGCAGTAGAGGAAAGCCGGTTGCAAAATCTTCGACCAAAACCACCCGAGCATCACCAGCGCCCCAACCGTAAAATACCAGAACTGGCTGGTCTGCCAGAATCCTTGCTCCACCGTGGCATGGGAAAATTGTCTCAGAAATGTCCAAGTCGTCACCCAGCAAATCGGTAGCAACACCAGTGCAAGCAACACGCGCACCGCATGGGTAAGGAACCCCACCGCCGAGTCATCCTCATGGATTTCTTCGATCGCAATCGTGGCCCATACCGCTTTCCCCTGCTTGCGCGGAAGCCGGCGGTTGGTCTTCTCGTGACTTCGCTTGCTCACCGACGAAAAAAAACCTCCAGCCTGCGCAGGGCGCTGCTTCTTCCGGTTTCCGGGCGATTTCCCGGCTCGCTTTGTCTTCAACTGGCTCATCCGATACTGCGGACAAGACGGTATTTCGGAAAACTTAAGGAATCAAGCTCGCGTTCTCGATATCAGGACACAAAAAACCCGCACCCTTGCGGGTGCGGGAAAACAATTCCATGAAAATAAAGTGCTCTTAGCGGCGGCGGCGGAAACACACACCGATAACACCGAGCAAGGAAAGAAGGGCGGTCGAAGGCTCAGGAATCACCACGCTTGCCTTGAGGGTGTGGACCTTGAACTGGTCGAGAGTCCTGCCGGAATCGAGGCCTTTCTGAGCGCCAAAAAGGATCGCATTGACGCCGGTGGTCGGTGAATTGATGTTCACGGTCCTTGAGCTGATGCTCGCGTTGATCATGTCGATTTGCTCACCTTGGAATCCCAACGAGGCGAGCCCCGAATAAGTCTTACCAGCGACCGTGTTTGTGTTGATGTTTCCGAGCCAGTAGCTGACGTCACTGTCGTCGATGATCGAGGCGATCTTGATCGACTCCACATCCACGAGAGTATCGAAGGTGAAAAGGATGTAGTCGTTGTATTGGTAGTTATCCACGCGATGTCCCGGATCACTGCCATTTTCGAAACGGTTGGTAACACCAAGTCCGGAGCTGTAACGCCCGAGGCGGGCTGCTTCGAAGAACGAACTATTGGAGCCACCTGTATAAGAAAACGCGGTAGCCGTCATGGTCACACCGTTAGAGGTGTAAGTGCGGGATACACCGGTCGAGAGCAAACTGCTGCTACCAGTGAGACCGAAACTGAGGTCCTGCCCGTGGGAGGACACGGTGGAAGCGACAACAAGGGCTGCCGCCAAAGCGATAAGAAGTTTCATGTAAGTGGGGGGGGGTGGGGGGGGGTGGGGGGGTGGGGGAAACTCTCGGGATTACCCGACAGCGTTTGGAAAATACCAACCCGACATACTTACCGCAAGATATAAATATATATTTTTACATTACATTACATATCTTTCAATATAACTAAATAAGAAGCAAAGGCGAACTTAACGGAAGCGGTTAACTTCAATAAAAGTTAAGCAATCGCCGCCTTAAGCAGCTTCAGATACCGCTCCTGTGGGACTTCCTGCCCGCCAAAGGTTCGCAGATGATCGGTCATCCACTGGGTATCAAGCAGGCGAAACCCCTTGCTCCTGAGCCTTTCAACTAAAGCCACGAGGGCTATTTTAGAGGCATCCGTCTTTCGAGAAAACATGCTCTCGCCGAAAAAAGCCTTTCCGATCGCCACCCCGTAGAGCCCGCCTTGGAGGCCATCTTCGTCCCAACATTCCACCGAATGGGCGTGTCCCCGCTCATGGAGATAGCAGTAGCTTTTGATGATCACATCGTCGATCCAGGTCTCTTCCCGCTCAGCACAACCCTCCATGACCTCCCGGAACGCACTGTCGAAGCGAATCTCGAACGGCTTTTTGCGGAGCGCTTTTTTTAATCCAGTGGGAATGTGAAATCCCTCATCGAGCGGAATCAGCCCCCTCATCCGCGGCTCGACCCATACGATTTCGCCATCCTCGGCCATCGGGAACACCCCCTGTGAATAAGCGCCCAACAGCACTTCTGGCGGTATAATCTCCTGCCTCATCCGCCCCTCAGAAATCCTTCGAAAACGCCATCCAATCGCCGCCCTCAAGCGCTCTAGAATCACCGAGATCCCCCGCCCAATCCCAAACCCATGCCAGCCTAGATTCACCTGAATCCATTTTCACCTCCACCTTGATCCGGCGATACTCATCTGGTTCGTCGGATCGCGGATTGATCCCTTCAAAGCGATCCAGCTCAGCCAGATGTTTTGTTGCCTCTACGAGAAACAGCTCACCGACCACGCGTTCATT
The DNA here is from genome assembly GCA_039978775.1 of Luteolibacter sp. Lineage (GTDB taxonomy): Bacteria > Verrucomicrobiota > Verrucomicrobiia > Verrucomicrobiales > Akkermansiaceae > Luteolibacter. The sequence goes on from JBDWAR010000010.1 coordinate 686,082, forward strand.
ACCACCGCAAACCAGCGCCGGGTAGACAAACGCTGGATGGCTGTCGATGAAATGAATCCGACCCGCTATAGTCCCGTCTCCGACGAATTCCGCTCCCGCCATGCGGAAATGGTTCGAGGCTCCCCGCCGCAGCGTGCCATAGACGAATACTGGCTCGGTTTTCATTTTTTCCCGCGGTGCGAAACTTCGTCATCAAGCATTAGCTTGAGATCGTCCAAACCTTCTTCCGTGTCCGCAGAAATAGCGATCGTATGCACTTTCGGGAAACGTGACTTGAAAGCCTCCAGATTCTCCGCAGCACCCTCGAGATCCATTTTGTTCGCGATCACCTTCCACGGGAACTTTGCCAGATCCTCATCATATTCCTTGATCTCTTTCCGAAGGATTTCCAGATCGCTGATAGGATCGCGTCCTTCGCTGCCCGCCATATCCAGTACGAAAAGCAGCACGCGGCAGCGGGTGATGTGCCTGAGGAACTCATGTCCCAGGCCCCGGTTCTCATGCGCTCCTTCGATCAATCCGGGGATGTCTGCCACCGTGCAGCGTCGGAAACCATCGAACTCCACCACGCCGATCATCGGCTGCAAAGTGGTGAAAGGATAGGAGCCAACCTTCGGCTTCGCGTGCGAAATTTTTCCGAGAAGCGTGGATTTCCCGGCATTCGGGAAGCCGACCAGCCCCGCATCCGCGATGCGCCGCAGCTCAAGGTAATAGACCCCCTGCTGCCCTGGCGTGCCCAGCGTGTGCTCGGTCGGCGTTTGGTTTGTAGCTGTCCGAAATTTGAAATTGCCTTCACCCCCGACCCCGTTCTCGCACAACACGATCGTGTCACCTTCCTCCACTAGATCCGCAATCGGCTCCAGATCGATGCCCTCTTCACTGCGTTCATACTCTACCGCCTCGTTCACGGTGACCGCATCTGTCCGGTAAACCACCGTTCCCGGTGGCACCTTGCCAATCTTGTTCTTGCCGTTCTTGCCAGTTTTCTTGTGCTTGCCTCCGGGCTTGCCGTCCTCGGCGATCAGCTTCGGATCGTAATGATACTGTCGGAGCGTGTCAGTGGAGTTGTCCACCACCAGGATGACCTTTCCGCCATCGCCACCATCGCCACCATCGGGGCCTCCGCGTGGTACGAATTTCTCCCGTCTCCAGGAAACCGCTCCGTCTCCGCCGTCCCCGGCTTTTGCCAAAATCCTGATGTGATCGATGAACATTTCCGCAGTCTTCGTTTCTCTTTGCCCAAAGGTCAACGGCAATGCGCTACTGCGCAAAAGCTAACGCCCGCTGCTTCATCTGTGTCGCCATCAGATTCAGCGCATTCGCACGGGTCGGCGCGAGGTGTTCCTTGAGCCCGGTTTTCTCCACAAAACCCATGTCTGCCGTCAAAATCTCATCCGCCGGTTGCCCGTTGAGCACCCCGATGAAAAGCGCGATCATCCCTTTAGTGATCAGGGAATCCGAGTCTGCGTAGTAATACACCCGCCCATCTTTTTTCTCAGCATCCAGCCACACCTGCGACTGGCAACCCTTGATCAGATGCTGCTCATTGCGCGCACTTTCCGGCAAGGGATCGAGCTTCTTGCCAAGCCCGATCACATACTCATACCGCTCCGTCCAGTCTTGGAAAATCCCCAGATCTTCCAGCAATTGTTCCTGTTTCTCTTTGATCGAACTCATAAATCGTCTGCCGCAATGGAGCCCGGAAGCCCGGAAACTTCAAGTCCCGATCAGGTCGCCGGTGCCAGACGCTGCAAAGCCCGCCCCAGCACGAAGCAAAACGGAGCAAACAATAGCGCCGTCAAAAACATACCTCCGCCAACCTCCACCCTCTCGAGTTTCAGCCATACCAATGCCATCGGGAAAAGCACGATCCAATCCACCAACGGGATCCCCGCCAGCAATGCCGACACATGCGCTGGAACCGGCGATTGGTATTTTGTCACACAAAGTCCCAGCCACAGGAAAAACGGCAGCAAGCCGATCCAGCCAACCACCGGCATGATCATCACCGGCAGCAACGCCGCAATCAGTCCCGAGCCCGCAAGCATCCCCCGCGCCCGCCACTTCTCGCCTTGCACCACGTCCGGCCTCGATTCCCCCCTCGCACTCAGCGAAAGCGCCACCACATATACCAACACCCCCACCGCAGGAAACAACACCTGCCCGCCCATACTCCCCCGCACCGCCACGAAGCCCAGCACCGGCAGACAAGCCCGGCACAGCCCCATCGGCACCACCGACCAGCCCACCTTCTTGTGAACCCTCGTATAGAGCACGATCAACCCCACCAACACCGCCGCCACCAGCAAAGCCACCCATCCATAAAATCCCGCAACCACCAAGCTCAGCCCCATGCCGCCCACCGCCACCTTGAAATAATCTCCCTCACGGAAAAGTCCCCTCGGCAGCGCCCGCTCCGGCCGATGCTCCGCATCCCACTCCCGATCCGCCCAGTCATTCAGGAAATTCCCAGAAACATAAAAAAGCACCGCCGCCACCGAAAGCGCCCACGGCCAGGCAAAGCCCGCCCCTTCCGTCGCACACCCCAGCAACACCCCCACCCCCAAATTACTCAGCACACTGGGCACATTCGCAATCCGCGCCGTCGCCAGCAAGGCATGCACTTTCCCTTCCCGATTCATCGTCCGATTTTTTTCCTGACCATTTTCACCATATCCCCCACCTCATCCACCTTGAGCACCAATGCTGCCACGAAATACGCACCCGCCGCAGCAACCACTAACCCCATCACCAACAGCGCCTTCATCATCACACCCATTGCGGACAGATCGCCGAACAGCATCCGGTTTCCGAAATAACACACCGCCGCCATCACCGCCGTCGCTCCGCCAATTTTGAAGAAAGCCACCACCAGGCCCCTCGTCCCTACATCACCCGCATACCGCACCATCGCAGCATACAGGAAAATGAAATTCAGGCTCGCCACGATACTCGTCGTCAGTGCCAACGACTCGTGCCCCCATTTGAAAACGAAAACAAACAGGTAGTTGCAGATGATGTTCACAAATAACGCCATGATGCTCGCCATCATCGGAAACCACCGCTTCTCGATCGCATAAAACGCCGGCTGCAACACTTTCAACCCCGCATAAAACAACAATCCATACCCATACGCCTGCAACGCCCCCGCCGTCGCGATCCTGTCCGCTGCATCGAACTGCCCCCTTTCATACAACAAACTGATGATCGGCCCCGCCAACATCACCAGCCCCACGGTCGCCGGGAAAACCAAGAACATCACCAGCTTCAATCCCTTCGCCAGAGTCGGCCCGAAGTCATCCCCCACCCCATGGATCGCCGCCCGCGAAAGCGCTGGCAAGGTCACCGTCGCCACCGCCACGCCGAACACCCCGATAGGCAACTGCATCAGCCGGAACGCATAACTCAGCCAGCTCACCGCCCCCTCGCCCACCCCGTAGGCGAACATCGAGTTCACCACCACATTCACCTGAGTCACCGATGCCGCGATCACCGCCGGTCCCATCAGCTTCAGGATCTGTTTCACCCCGGAATCATTCCATTTGAAATCCGCCACAAACCGATACCCCACCGCCCGCAACGCCGGAAACTGACACACCAGCTGAGCCACCCCGCCGATCACCACCCCCCACGAGAATCCCACCAAACTCCGCGGACCCCAGTTCGGATCCATCCAGTAACCGATCGCCGCCCCGCCCGCCATCGAGCCGATGTTGAAAAAACACGAAGCCAACGCCGGCATCCCGAAGACATCCCGCGCATTGAGCATCCCCATTACCAGTGCAGAAAGCGACACCAGAGCGATGAACGGATACATCACCCGCACCATCTCCACCATCAGCGAGATCTCCCCCGCATTGTAATCCCGTGCCGTCTCCCCGCTTTTCGAAAACGCCGTCAAAAGATCCACAATCCACGGTGCCACGCCTATACCCACCAGCGTCACCACGCTCATGAACACCGCCGCGAGCGTCATCATCCGGTTCGCCAGCACCCAGGCATTCTCCGGCCCATCGGATTTTACCTTCTTCGAAAAGGTCGTCACGAAAGCCTGCGATAGCGCCCCCTCCGCAAACAGATCTCGCAACAAATTCGGCACCCGGAACGCCAGATAAAAGCAATCCATCCACCGGCTCCCGCCGAACAAGCCCGCGAACATCATCTCCCGCCCCAACCCCAGCACGCGGCTCAGCATCACCGCCGCACTCACCTTCCATGTAGCCCTAGCAGACATCCGCGCCGTTCTTCTACCATGGGGAAGGGATTGGCAATCCCTTTGCTGTGCAAGTAACACCCTCCTCGCAAAAACCTCTCGCGCCTCCGTCAATCCGCGCCACCTTCGCGCATGAAGCCTCTTTTCCTCCTCGCCGCCGCATCCGCCGTGCTACTCGCAAGCTGCGCCGGTATCCGCCCCCTCTCCGGCCCGTCCTCCACCCACCCGGATATCCTCAAGCAGCAGATCTTCCTCGATTCGAAAAACTTCGGCCCCGGCGTGGTCGATGGCCGCCTCGGCGAGTTCACCCGCAAAGCCATGGTAAACTACCGTCAGGCAAATTCCCTCCCCGCCGATTGGATGCCAGATACCGCAGGCACTTCCGGCTACAGCACCTATCGTATCACGACAGAGGACCTTTCCCTTATCGGCGCAAACGCCTCCGAACCCGAAGACCAGGCGCAGCAGTCAAAAATGCCCTACACCTCTCTCATCGAAGTCCTTTCCGAGCGTTTCCACACCACCCAGAAATTCCTCCGCAGCCTCAATCCCGGCCTCGACATCAATACAGCCCAAGCCGGCACCACCCTTACCGTTCCTGCCATCTCACGCCCCTTCAACTACCACGCCTACCCCTCCTCCTATTCACCTCCTTCCTCCGCCACCGCCCAAGCAAGGCACGTCTCCGTCGGCCTCCGGGATAAAATCCTCAGCATCCACGAGAATGGCCGCCTCATCGCCACCTTTCCCATCACCCCCGGCTCCGCCGAGCATCCCGCACCCGCTGGCGAGTGGCACATTGTCGGTTCCGTCCCCTTCCCATGGTTCCGCTACGATCTCGGCGTGCTCAAGCGCGGCGAACGCACCGAAAACTTCCACAACCTCCCCCCTGGCCCCAACAACCCCGTCGGTATCCTTTGGGCCGGACTCAACAAACCCGGCATTGGCATCCACGGCAGCCCTGAGCCTGACACCATCGGCCGCGCCGGCAGCCACGGCTGTATCCGCCTCTCCAATTGGGATGCTGCCACCTTCTACACCCTCGTGGGCAAAGGCACTAAAGTGACGATCCGTTAGGAATGCGGCAGCTACGTCTTCCGTTTCCTCGCAGCTACTTTCCAGATCGCCACCAGCACCACCACCGCGCCAATCAATTCGTGCATTTCGAATTTCTCTCCAAAGAAAAAGAATGCTCCCACCGCCGTGAAAATCGGCAACGTCATCTGCAATGACGCACCTTTCGCAATCGAAAGCCGCTGATAGGCGCTCGTCATGATCAGTTGGGAAAAGGTCACGATCACAGCTCCGGCGGCAAGCAAGCCCCAACCTGCACTCGAAAGGCTCGCCGTATTGCCCACAAGCGGCAACCCAAGCAGCAACGAACACATCGCTTGTGCCCCATAGATCGTGGTTGGGTGCTCCTCATTCCGCAATTTGCGTATGATCACTACCACCCATCCCGCACCGAACGCACCCGCCAACGCCACCAGATCATAGAATCCCGGCGCCAATCTCAGGTTGGCATCGCTCAAAAAGATCACCAGTCCCGCCACCGAGACCGCCAACCATAACCAAGTCGCACCCCGCACCTTCTCCTTCAGCCAGATCGCAGCTATCACCGTCCCGAACATCGGATACGTCAGGTTGATCACGATCGCCCGGCTCGCTCCGAGCTCCGTGATCGTCACATAGAAAGCTATGATGGTGAGCCCCCCCACCAATCCCCGCATCACCACCAACCGGTTCACAAACATCCGCTTCGGCGCAAAGCCACCCTTCCCTCGGTAAAAAACCATCAGAATCAGCATACCCACTGCCCCTCGAAACAGGGTCGCCTGCCACCCGTCCGCGGCATCATCCACCAGCGATGCAGCCCGTAACAGCAAAGTATTCACTGCAAACAGAAACGCCGATGAAAGCATCCAAAACACTCCCTTCAGATCATCGCCGTCCTCTTCGATATCCACACCTGCTTTTCAACCGATCCGTGGCGTTACGCAAGCAATGCCTTTTGCCGCAAACTCTTCCTTGAATCCCTTCGCATCAGCCCTCCACACTCACGCAACATGAGGAACGAATTCTACGGCAGCTTCGATACCGAACGCATCTCCGGCTCCTCGGATGCAGCGGACTACCGCACACCGTTCCAGATCGACCGCGATCGCGTCCTCCATACCCCCACCTTCCGTCGCCTTCAGAACAAGACCCAGGTCTTCTGGTCGGGAGAATACGATTTTTACCGCACCCGCCTCACCCATTCCCTGGAGGTCGCACAGATCGGCAAATCCATCTGCGCCTGGCTCCTCAAACAGCCCGGTACCCCCCTCTCCGATACTTTCCACATCGATACCGATCTGATCGAAGCCATCTGCCTGTCACACGATCTCGGCCACCCCCCGTTCGGCCACGCCGGTGAGCGCACGCTCAATCATTTCATGAAGCCCCATGGAGGCTTCGAGGGAAATGCCCAGACCCTGCGCATCCTAACCCAGCGTATCTTCTCGGCCAAGCGCACCGGCATGGATCCCTCCCGCGCTTTCCTCGATGGCATCCTCAAATACAAAACCCTCTGGTCGGAACTCGCCGCATCCGGCACCCCGCCGAAAAACCATTTCATCTACGATTCCCAAATCAGCTACCTCGATTGGGCACTCGACGGCATCGACTTTCCCGCAGAGTTCACACCCGGCAAAGCCCGCGATTCATTCAAGTCCATCGAATGCCAAATCATGGACTGGGCGGACGACACCGCATACTCCCTCAATGATCTCTCCGACAGCGTCCGCGCCGGTTTCCTCCACATCGAGAAAATTGAATCATGGGCGGAAACCCGTAGCATCTCCTTCGCCGATGGCACACCGCTAGGCGATCTCATCCGCGCCATTCGCCGCGGTAAGGTCGATCCTTTCGTTGGCAAACGCATCGGCAAATACATCCAAGCTGCCACCCTCGAACAGGACTCCAATTTCCTCTCCGGAGTATCGAACCGATACAAATACCGCCTTACCATCGACCCGGTGATTCGTAAGGAATCCGAGCTCTTTAAACAGCTGGCCTACGAGGTCGTCTTCCTTTCCCCGCAGCTCAAGCAACTGGAACACAAAGGTTCCCGCATGCTCCGCCAGCTCTGGGAACTCTTAGAAACCCGCTACGTCCACGGACAGTCCATCGACGGCCAAGATTTCCAGCTACTCCCGAACGATACCGTCCAGGAAATCGAAAGCGCCCCGGACGAAGCCACTCGTGCGCGTCTCATCTGCGACTACCTCGCTGGCATGACCGATGGCTACGCAGCGCGCACCTACAAACGGCTCTTCTCGCCGGACTTCGGCTCGATCAACGACCTCTGATACAGGGTCTTCTCCTTGTAAAATAAGGAGAGAGAGTAGCCTTACTAGGACTCGAACCTAGAATGACGGAATCAAAATCCGGAGTGTTACCATTACACTATAAGGCTTTTCTCTCGGAGCTCCTGCTCCGGGCGCGGGAAAATACACGCACTTTCCCGACTTTGGCAACCCGGAAATTGGACTGTTTTCAGAAATTTTCGAACCACAGAATTCTACCCTAAGATCCTTCAACTTTGAGGGGCGTCAAACGAAAACCCTCCCAGCCATTTCGCTTCAATCCCGTTAACGAAATCCCTCAGAATTCCTAAATTCAACACCAATAAAAAAGCTCGAATTTACCACAAAGGCCAAGGCGCAGGAATAAACACGACTTCCGACCAAGGGAAAACTCGGATCATGCACTTTGACACCCACCTATTCGGATCATAAATCCGCTAGATGCGCTCCATCCGCTTACGATCTGGCTGCATATTAGCTCTGAAATTTTGGACAAAAAAGAGCCCGACTCCAATTGCTTGGAGCCGGGCATATACCTGGCGACGACCTACTCTCACAGGACCTATCGTCCCACTACCATCGGCGCTGCAGC
>JBDWAR010000011.1:0-51860 GCA_039978775.1 Luteolibacter sp.
GGTGAGGGGATCGATTTCCATGATCTTGGAGGAAGTGTTGCCACCACCGGTGTTGGTGATGCGCTGGTCGGCTCCGAGGATGTTGGAGCGATAGACGAGCTGGTCGACTTGATCCAAGGTGGCTGCATGGGAGTCGTCCCATGAGTAAGTTACGTGTTTGTAGGTTGGGTTGCTCATGATGATATTTTCAGATTTTGGAAACGAGCGATGGCTTCCTGCCATTTCGCCGGTTCTTGGGGTTCGTATTTTTCGATAGGGAAAGAGGCTTTCACGACGCCACGCAGAGCATCGAGTGAATCCAGATCGCCGAGGGCGACTGCCTGGATGAGGATGTTGCCGATGGCAGTTGCCTCGACAGGGCCAGCGATGACGGTGCGTCCGGTAGCGTTGGCGGCAAGCTGATTGAGAAGCTTGCCTTGGCTACCGCCGCCGACGATGTGAAGGCGGTTGATCGTCCGGCCGGTGAGCTTTTCGATTTCACCGAGTGTGCCGTGATAGAGAAGCGCGAGGCTCTCTAGAACGCAGCGAGCGATCTGACCCGGAGTTTCCGGCACAACTTGGCCGGTTTCGCGGCAATAGGATGCGATGGCATCCGGCATGTTCGGCGGAGCGACGAAACGCGGATCACGCGGATCGATCAGAGAGCGGAACGACTCGGATTCCTCAGCCATCGTCATAATGGTCGCGTAGTCGAGTTCGTTTCCGGCGTTGATCCACGCACGGCGAGATTCCTGCAGCAGCCACAGGCCGACGATATTTTTGAGGAAACGCGTAGTGCCTCCGAAGCCGCCTTCGTTAGTGAAGTTGTGCGCACGGACATCTTCATTGATGAGTGGCGAAGGGAGCTCCACACCGATCAGCGACCAAGTGCCAGAACTCAGGTAAGCCCAGTCATCGCCTTCTGCAGGAACCGCAGCTACGGCAGCTCCCGTATCATGCGAGCAGGTCGCCACGACATCGATTTCCGGAAGTTTCGTCTCGTCTTGGAGTTCGGGCAGGAGTTTTCCGATCACCGTGCCGGATGGAACGATTTCAGGGAAAATTTTTGCAGGGAATCCGAAGATTTCGATCAACTCCTTCGACCAATCCTGGGTCACCGGATTGTAGATCTGCGTGGTGCTGGCGAGGCTTTGCTCCTCCTTCACCGCTCCGCTGAACAGGTAGTTCACGTAGTCGGCGATGGTCAGAAAATTGTCCGCGAGATCCAGCAGTTCGGGGTTCTCCTCCACTTCAGAAACAAGCTGGAACAGCGTGTTGATCGACATGAACTGGAGTCCGGTTTCCGAGAAGATCTTCTCCGCTCCGGCCATTTCAACCGCAGCATCATAGACGCTATCGGTTCGTGAGTCACGGTATTGGTGCGGAAGCGCGAGCATTGGCTGCTTCGCGTTGAACAGGACATAGTCCACCCCCCACGAATCGACGCTGACGCTTGCTACGGGTTTCCCCGTATCAGCGACCTTGCGCAGGCCTTTCTTCAGTTCCTCGAAGATACGGAGAATATTCCACCGCAGCGAACCGCCGATGCGCGAAGCACCCGTCGGGAAGCGATGAATCTCCTCGTAGGTGAGTTTCCCACCGCCAAGATTTCCCAGAATGACCCGACCGCTTTCCGCTCCGAGGTCACATGCAATGAAGTTCCGTTCGCTCACAGCTTGAGTGCGCGTTGGCGGTAATGTTCGTCGATGCGGTTGGCGATGCGGTCCACGTCGTCGTCAGTGAGGAAATTCGGGCCGCCGAGTGCAGCGGCTCCGACGAAGATTTCGGCGGACTTTTTCGCCATGAGCATCGCGGCGGTCACGGCTGCAGCAGATCCACCGAGCGTGATGATGCCGTGGTTTTCCAGAAGGATGACGCGTGGCGGTGCACCGCGTTTTTCCATGAGCTTCACGGTCTCGGTGCGGATGATCTGGGAAAGCTTCATGCCCGGATCGGTGTATGGCACGAAGACGGATTCCGGGCCGCAGCAGACGATTTCGTCAGGGAAAAGTTTCTTGGTGGCGAAGTCCTTGCCGCGTCCTGCGCAGAGGATCTGGTTCACGCTCACGCTGTGGGTGTGGCCGACGAAGTTGATGCCCGGGAGGCTGAGGATGTAGGCGTGGAAAAGGGCTTCAACGGAAGGCTTCTTCGCATTCTGATCGACGCGGCAGGCGAAGAGCTCGTCTTCGATATCCTGGTCGGTGAGGTCGTTGCGATCCAGCATGGCCAGGAGCGGTGCGAACTTGCACTCGACCAGATCGTCCGGTCCGAGCGTCCCGAGGCTGCTGCCGCTGGCTTTGACGAGGAAGGTTTCATCGGAAACTTTCGCGGATGTGTTTCCTTCTCCGAGGATGGCCAATTCCCGGTGCTCAGCTCCCAAATCGTGGGAAAGTGCGATCAGTGCGGCGCGTGTGGTATCAATGTCGTTCATATAGGAGTCTGTCTCAGCTTTTAGGATTCAAAGAAAAAGAAGCGAAATCATTTCTGGCAGGCGGGGTCGGCCTAAGGCAAGAGGGTTTTTGAAAAAGGGGTATTCCTGCAAAGAATGCTAGAGGCTATGGAGAAATTTCGATTGCGTATATAGGCACTTTCTGCAAATGATCGGACGATTTCAACAAAACACAAATCCCCCCGGAACCGCAAGCGCAGCGTCCTCGTGACGCTTGGCTGGTATGACCCGCGTTTTTTCGACGCGATCGGTCACTATGCGCGCGAATCCGGCTGGCATCTCGCCACACGTTCCATGCTGGAAGCGGCCGATCCGAGTGGTTGGGTGGGAGACGGAATGCTCGTCAATGATACCGAAGTGCCACGCCTTGCGGGTTTCATCCGCAGCCAGATTGCGAAACAGCCGACGGTTCTGTTCGGCGCAAACCACCAGGATGTCGATGCGGCATCGGTGGAAGAAGACAATCTAGGGGCAGGCCGCCTCGCCGCAGAGCATTTCCTAGAAAGGGGCTACCGGCACTTTGCATGGATCGGCATTCCCCGTGGCCGAGTCGAGCGCGACAGAAGGGAGGGATTTGTTTCGGTATTGGAAGAGGCAGGCCAGAAATGCAGCTTATTGAATCTGGATGCTCCAACCGGGCATCCGGCAAACGTGTGGAAGGAACGCCGCAAACGCATTGCCACGGAAATCAAAGCGCTGCCCACCCAGCTCGCCGTATTCGCCTTGGATGATCTGCTCGCCGCAGAGGTGATCGAAGCCTGCCTGGATGTCGGCATGCGCGTGCCTGAAGATGTCGCCGTGTTGGGTGCCGGAAACATCGAACTAGCCTGCGAGTGCTCCCCCGTCCCGATCTCGAGCATCGACCTAAACTTCGGCGAGATCGCCTACCGTGCCGCCGGACTACTCGACGGTTTGATGAAAGGGAAACCGCGCCCCGCCCACCCCATCATCGTGCCCCTGCGAGGCATCGTCATGCGCCGTAGCACCGATGCACTGGCGGTCTCCCATCCTGGTATCGAAAGCGCCGTCCGTTACGTCGCGGAAAATTTTGCCCACAATATCGGGGTCGAGGACATCTCCGCAGCTGCAAAAATGTCCCCCCGCGCCCTGCACTACGCCTTTTCGAAGGAACTCCGGCGTTCGCCCGCAAAACACCTGCTCTACGTCCGCTTGGACGCCGCGAAAAAAGCTCTGGAAAATCCCGGCATGAAAATCGAACAGGTCGCACAGGATTGCGGCTTCGGCACGAGCAGGAACCTCCACCGTTGCTTCGTCCGCGAAATCGGAGCTCCTCCCCAGAAATGGCGTGAGATGAATTCGGTGGATTCGTGAAAATAGCTGATGGATCACATCTGGATCCAAGCGCCAAAAGAAAAAACCGGACGGCACTGAGCCATCCGGTTTTGGAAAAACGTTTATGTTTCGGTTTCCGGATCAGATCCGGCGGCGGCGGAGCAGAAGGCATGCGCCCACCAGTCCGAGAGCCGCTGCGGAGGGCTCGGGAACGACGGTGAAAGATCCACTCGGGCCACTGGTCGAATTCCAATTATTCATGACAAACGTGCCGCCACCACCACCGGTGAAGCTAGCATCATTTTGAACATAAAAATCGATGGTGTAGTCACCATTAGAAAGTCCGGAAGTGAGATCCACACTGCCATCCGTCTTCTGCCAGAACTTATCGTTGCCGCTCGTACTGGTAGGTGAACTCATGAGGATATTGCTAAAACCGCTAGGCGTGTCGCCGACTTTCGTGACGCGATAGAACAACGAAGCCGAATTAACACTATCACCATTGTCGTTGTATGTGTTCATTTCGAATCCCTTCAAAGCTAAAGAACCCGACGCGCCTAGGTCGATGGTGCCAAAAAAACCAAGTGACGGATTGACTCCATCAGCAGTCAGACCAAATCCGCCATCCGCGTTACTTGTATTGTTGGCTGGAGACAAAACCTGATTAAAGACGTTCCCTCCTCCGTTAAGGGTTGTGACCACATAAAAATTTCCGAAATAGCCGACTGCACCCTGAGATTGGGCGGCAAACATCGTTACACCGAATGCGATCAAATTTCTCAATTTCATGATTTTTTTAGTTTTTGATTTGTTTTCTGACGAAAACTGGGACCCGAAGGCATCCGGCATGTTGCTAAGTGTCGTGGGGGAGTCAATGTGATTCCTCCGCATATTTTGCAGCCATTTGCATTTTGAGCGCCCAGAAATTTCTTCTGACAGGTTCAAATGTAGGGATGAGGACAGGTGGTTTAAAAGTTTTCGGGTTTTTTTCGGTTTTCTCTATTTCGGGGCTTCAGAAGGCGCGATTTCCAAGAGCATTGCCGAACAAGGAGCGAGATCCGGGAGGGTAAGTCCTTCATTTTCAAGCGTTTCACTGGAAACCGTGCCGACCCACCCGGAGTCTAGCCTATCGCTGAAAGTCCAAGACAGCTCGCCGTCACGACCGAGAAAATCCCGGGCGTCCTGTGGAATCCGGATTTTCCCGCCTCGCATTGTCTCGGTGCCATTGAAATTCGCCACTACTAGGAAAGCCTGGCCGGAATTGGCATCGTAGCGGAGAAAGGCATAGAGCCAATGGCCGGAGGCACCCTCGTCCCCCACCCTTCCGAATCCGGGGTTTTCGGTATTGGCATGGTTGAGCCCGTAGAATTCGCCACGGGTGAAGGCCTCAGCTTGGGTGGCGCGGATCAGTTTCCCATACCAAGCCCGCAACGCCTTCTGCCCATCACTGAGCTTTCCGCCGTCGAATTTCCCGCCATTCACCCATTTCGTGAACTCGGGCATCGACCAGTAGTCGAAAATCGAGGTGCGGGCGTCGTCGCCGCCGAAACCTTCCGTCCCCTCTCCCGGTTCGCCGACTTCCTGGCCGTTGTAGAGCATCACCGGGCCACGCCCCATCGAGAAAAGCACGGCGGAGACCGGCTTACCGACCTTCATGCCGAGCCCTCCCCACACGCTGTCGTTGGCAAGGCGAACTTCATCGTGATTTTCTGCGTAGCGAAGGGATTTGTGGAAACGCTCGCCGGTAAAAGTGAGCGGATCGAGGTCGTTGGCCCATTTGCCATCCTTGTAGAGCGCTTCGAGCAGGTCGTAGCTGGGATCGTCGTAAACTGCGTCGAAGCCGGCTTGCAAGAGCTCGTCGAGAACGTGGCCGTCGGTGAGCTTTGCCGGGTCGTCGTTGTAGGCCTCGGCAGAAAAGAACACATCCGGATCGCGGGATTGGCAGCGTTTCACCGACCAACGCCAGAACTCCATCGGCACCATATGCGCCATGTCGCAGCGGAAGCCATCCACTCCCATTTCCTGCCAATAGCCGAGGATCTCATCCATCGTGCGCCAGGTCTTCGGCACATCGGCGAGTTCCGTATCCGGGCCCGGCAGGTGTGAGGTGTCGCGCCCGGCGGTAAAGTCATGGCCGTAGTTGAGTTTCACCGTCTCATACCAATCCCCCAGCGAAGGCGCCCATGAAACGACATTATTGCCCGTCACACGGCCGATGAGTTCTTCCGGAGCGAATTTCCCGTCACAACCGGGCTTGCCTTGGGTCGGCAACACGAGTGGAGGCCCATCGCCCGGTTGCCCTTTCTGGAGATAGAAGAAATGATTATCCCGGCTGAAAAACTCGATCTCGTTGTCGTTCTGGCCAAACGAGGAATCGGGTCGGATGTCGGAGTGATAGGAACGCGCCACGTGGTTGGGCACGAAGTCGATGATCACTTTGAGTCCGTGTTTCTCACAGCGGTCGAGCAGGGCTTTGAATTCGGCGAGACGATGGTCCGGATCCATCGCGTAGTCCGGACAGACATCGAAGTAATCTTTGATAGCATACGGGCTGCCGGCGATGCCTTTCAGAATATCCGGATCATCCGCCGGGCGGCTTGGATAGTCAGTGCCGCTCGCCTGCTCCAGCACGCCGGTGAGCCACAGGTGGGTGAAACCCATATCCTTGAGCGATACGAGCGCGGCAGGTGTGATGTGGGCGAACTTTCCGCAGCCGTTTTCCTCGACGGTGCCGTTGGTTTTACGGGTCTCGTTGATATTACCGAAAGTCCGCACCATGAGCTGATAGATCACCGGGCGGGTGGCTTCTTCCGCATGGCTGGTGAGAGATAACAACGCTCCACAAACGATAGCTTGAAACCCACGGACGCTCATACTTCCTGCGGGGTTCCGGTTTCCGAATCATCGCTCACGATCAAGGTGGCGACCGAAGCAATCGCCATCGAGATACCTCCTGCGAGCACCGCATTCATCGCATTTCCACCGAGCAACGAGTCCACCAGTTTACCCAGCGCCACGGCAGCGAGGATTTGCGGCAGCACGATGAAAAAATTGAACACGCCCATGTAGAATCCCATTTTGTGACCGGGAATCACGTTAGCGAGCATCGCGTAGGGCATGGAGAGGATCGAGGCCCAGGCCACGCCCACTCCAGCCATCGAGAGCAGCAACATCGAGGGTTGCATGACAAAGCTCGTGGAAATCAGGCCCACCGCCCCCACCGCGAGGCAGAACAGGTGAATCTGTTTGGCTGGCAGGAAACGGGTCAATGCCAGCAGCACGAAGGAAAAGCCGAAAGCGATCAGATTGTAGGCAGAGAAACACACGCCGCCCCATGCAGTGCCTTCCTGGTAGCGACGAGCGGAGGCCAGGCTTTCCTGCAAAGCCGCCGCCGCATCCGGTACCCCGGCCGCATCCGCCGATTCCACCTCATGAGTCGCAAGCGTGAGAGCGAAGCTCTGCACCAGCGGACTCTCCGCCTCCTTTTCGGACGCCTTGCCCTCGGTGACCGCCGCATCGCGGATCAACGCCCTGAGAATTTCTGCGTCAATCCGCTCGCCGGCATCGGGATCCGCCGGGCTGAGTCCGAACATCTGCAGCAGCGCCCCATACCATGGCTTGGCCGGACGATCCGCCGCGGCCTCGCTCGCGAGCGTGCTTTTCTTTTCCTCATAGGCCTTGGCTAGCGCAGCACCCGATGCCAGCCAGCGCGTATCCTTCTCGATCAACTCCTTGGCCGCATCATCATGCAAACCGAGCGGCATCCCGCCATAGACGCCTTTTCCGACCGCCGGGACGAAGTAAATCCACATGCTGAACAAAGCCAACCAGGTGAAAAACTGCACCACCGAGAGCTGTTTCATCGCCTTGGGCATCGAGCCGATCCCTTGGAAGATCTCCCGAAACGCATGCCCCACTCCTGCGTTCTCGCGTTTCATGCGCTGGAACTCCTCCATGTCGTCGGGCGGGTATTCGCGGGTCGTGAAAATGGTCACCAGCACCGCCGCAATGAACACGCCCGCTCCGATGTAAAACGCCAGCTTCACCGCTGGCGGAATCGGGCTCTCCACCGTGGCTTCCTTGCTCACGCCGAAACCATTGGTCAGGATGAAAGGCAGCGCCGAGGAAAGCACCGCACCGAGTCCGATCAGCACACTCTGCATCGCGAATCCGCTCTTGCGTTGGTCCTTTGGAAGCATGTCGCCCACAAACGCGCGGAACGGCTCCATGCTGATGTTCACCGAAGCATCGAGGATCCACAACAGACCCGCCGCCACCCACAGCGAAGGCGAATTCGGCATCGCGATCAGGGCAAGGCTCGCCAAAATCGCCCCGACTAGGAAATACGGTCGCCTCCTACCGAGTCGCGTCCAAGTACGATCGCTGTAGTAGCCGATGATCGGCTGGACGATCAATCCGGTGAGCGGTGCGGCCAGCCATAGGATCGGGATGTCTTTCTCATCGGCTCCAAGAAACTGATAGATCGATGACATGTTCGCCATCTGCAGCCCCCATCCAAACTGGATGCCGAGGAAACCGAAGGACATGTTCCAGATTTGCCAAAACGAGAGACGGGGTTTTTCATTCATGGGATTACGAGAGAAGTTCTACCATTGAACTAAGTCTCCCTGCAAAGCCCACGGCAAGCACCGGATTACGATCCGCAACTATTCCCTGTTTTTCATAAACCATTCTCCATTCGCGACATTTTTATAGATGGCTTGGTCATTCCTGCACCTCAAGAAATGCACGTCGCAGCGAGAATTTGACCAACCGTCACGCATTTGGAAACATCTGCTAAAGTGCGCGTCCTGAAACTCATTCCCCTGCTTGCCATCCTCATTGCACCGGCTTTCGCCCGACCGTGGAGCGATGACGTGATGTATTTTGTGATGACCGATCGTTTCCACGACGGGGATCCGACGAACAACACACCCGCGGGTTGCGATCCGGCGCTCTACGATCCGCATCAGAAGGATATTTCCCGCTATTTCGGCGGCGACCTGCGCGGCCTCGAAAAAGCCATCCAAGCAGGCTATTTCAACGATCTCGGCATCACCGCGTTGTGGCTCACCCCGGTGGTGAAAAATGTTTGGCGCTCCGGCTACGACCTTGGCGGATGGAAAGCCTCATACCATGGTTATTGGACACAGGACTGGCTCGATATCGACCCCCACCTCACCAGCCGCGTCTCCCTAACCGGCGAGCCATATTCCGACGATGCGGACGGCCGCATGGCGCACTACCGGGACTTCATCAAGCTCGCCCACTCCAAGGGCATCAAGGTGATCCAGGACGTGGTGCTCAACCACGCCGGCCCCGTTTTCTATTATGATGCCAACGGCGATGACGTGTTCGATGTGACCAAAAAGGACGAATGGGTGCAGCCCTTCGAGCGCGACGGCTATCACTCCAACGCCAAGTGGGCGGATCTCCCGCGATGGAACGCCCACAAAACCCAACCCGATGGTCCGCGCGAGTTATTGGGCCAGAAAATCGCCACCAAAGGCACGCTCGCCAACCTCGATAGTTATGGCCGCAAAGGCTTCTCTCACGAAAGCCTCGGCAAGAACGATGGAGAAGAAATGATGTGTGACTTCTTCTCCCTGCGCGACTTCTGGACCGCACCCGGAGGCGACCATTTCGATGAACTGGTCAATGAATTCGTGGAAATCTATGATTTCTACCTCACCACCCTCGGCGTCGACGGCCTGCGCATCGACACAGTGAAACACGTGCACCATGAATTCTGGGATGCCTTTACCGAGCGACTGCGTGAGCGACTCGGGCCGGAAGCCGCGGACAAGCTCCTGTTCGGCGAGGTCTATGATGGCAATCCGGCGGTGCTCGGCCGCTACACGTGGCGCAGCGACTGGCCGCAAAACAGGGCTCCCGGACTCGATTCCGTGCTCGATTTCAACTTCTGCTTCAGCGCCCGAGAATACCTCCGCCAGCCCGGTAGCCACTACGGATCTCCGGCCGATTTGGAAAAAGCGCTCGTCGGCCGCAGCGCGATCGATCCGGAAAAAAACCGCCCTTATTTCAATCCGAACCCGGGGCAGGACGGCTTAAATTCGCAACAGAAGATGATCACCTTCATCGAGAACCACGACGGATTGAATCGCTTCCGGGTGGCCGGTATCACCGCCCGCCGCAACCGCCTCGCCCAAGGCTTGGTGATGACCTTGCCCGGCATCCCGTGTTTGTATTACGGCACCGAAGTCGCGCTGCTCGACGAAGAAGGAAAAATCGGCGAAGACGGCGAAACCGGACGCATGATGTTCTTTCCCCGCCGCAACGGTCTGACCATGGCCGAGGTCAAAAACTCCCCCTCGTTTTCCGAAATCAAAGCCCTCTCCGGCCTCCGCGACAAACTCCCTGTTCTGCGCACCGGAAACCTCATCCCGCTATGGGGCGATAGCGGTTCGGGCAGCGAGGACGATGGGGTGTTCGCTTTCGCCCGTGCAACGGATGATGGTGAAACCTTCGTCGTGGTCGTGATCAACGCCTCCGACGAATCCCGCATCACCGGTGTCCTAGACCAATCCATGCGCTTGCCTCCGTCTTTCAAAACCGCCGGCAAATTCCTGCGCCCGGTTCTCACCATCGGCATGGGTAAAACCCCGGAAAGCCTTTCCTTCACTGCTGATGGTCCGCTGCGCCTGCCCGTGCCTCAATCGAGCCTCGTGGTTTACGAAGCCGTAACGGAACAATCGGAGGCCTCCGAATCAATCCCCGCTCACGCGGATGAGGAGTGAATTCACGGCCAATGCCGCGCCCGACGACGCGCCAATCCTGAGCTCGTCAAAGTTGGTGTTCGGCGGGATTTTTCCACTACAGAATGCCGGCTTCAGGGGCAGCCCGCCTTCATGCAGGCTGACATCGCCTGTGCGCTGATCGTAGCGAAGTGTGATTGTCCGCGGGCCACTGACCGGCTGTTCCGGCACGATCACCGGAGTCTTCTGTTTCACATCGAGCGACCAGACCGAACCGGTGCCGTAGGAGTCGCCGAAGAACAAGACTTCGTCTCCTCCGCTGAAGAAGCTCAGTCCGGCCTTGCCCTCAGAATGAAACTCGCCACTTGAAGATCTGCCCACATCCAGAGTGGCGAGCATCACCGAACCGTTCGCCACAGCTTCCTGTTCCGAGAGCGGAAGGAACATCGAATAATTGTCACCTTCGATGCGTGACTCGGTGATCATGGGATTGCCATGGCTCACTCGCCAATGGTCTTTCTCGAAGGTGCCGGAAACCACGGATTTGAACCGCACCAAGCCTCTGCGCAATTGCCGGGAATCGGCCGGGATCTGCTCAATCAGCCCGGAGGTGGAGACACATGCGGCATCGCCTGACAGCAATTCCGTGGATTCGCTTCCGACCTTTGAAATGACCCTCAACTTCCCATCCATCACATGCACTTCATCGGGACTTTCAGGATAAGATTCTATCCAAAACTCGGTGCCAGAGCCCAACGCGGTAATGCGAGGAGTGGTGACCATCAGTCCCCCACCCGTTCCACCACGATTGATGTAGCCACGGCCGCTTTTGAGATAAAGTGAGTTTGCCGATGGGATGATCGTTTCCGATGGGCCCTCAAGCACCACGCTCACAGCGGGTTCGATAAAAACACATGCAATGCCCTGCTGAAGGAGGATCTTGCTGCCTGCCGAAACCCCTGTTGCAGCTCCGAGATTGCGGGATTCTCCTTCGATTTTCCATACCGCATCTACGGAAAATGTGACCACCGCCACGTCCTTCACCGACGGTTGGCTCATCCTAGGCAAGAGCTGCCAGACTGCCACCATAAGCGCCACAGCCGCGGCCGCTGCAAGCACCCACGAAGGGCGCCACGAGCGATTGCTTGCTACCGTAGTCGCAGGCAAAGCCGCATTCCCATGCCCGAACTCCTCGCTCAGGGTGTGATGGAGCAGCGCGTATTTCTCGTAATGCTTCAAGAGTTCCGGCTCCTCGCGCATCCGCTGCTGGAAGAGATCAAAGGTTTCCTGCTCAACATCGCCGTCCAAGACCTGCTGAATCAAATGGTGATCGGTGCGTTTCATTCTGAATTTCGTGCGACTGCTAGAAGTTCCCGCTCGATGCAGCTTTTCAGGGCCGCGCGGAGATTGTAGAGGATGGCTTTAAGCGTGCCCGAGCTACGCTGTGTCTTGTCTGCAAATACCTGCAGCGGAGAAGTGGTGGCGTAGCGGTGAAAAAGCAGCTGCTGGTCTTTGGGGCGAAGCTTCATCAGACAACTGCGCAGAGCCAGGTGCCGTTCCTCGAGTTCTTCCGGCAACAACTCGAAGGCAGGAGCCATGCGCTCGACCAGATCATCATCAAACACCAGCCATCCTTGCGATACCAAGCGCCTCCGGTGATTGAGAATGTGATAACGGATAGTTTGGAAAGCCCATGCCTTGAAATTGGTTCCCAGTTCGAACGTTTCGCGTTTCTGCCAAAGCGTAATGTTCACATCCTGCAGCAGATCGCGCGCGCCGGAACCTCCCGACGAAATCGAGCGGATGTAGGCCAGCATGCAGGTCTGGTGATTGGTCAACTCCATGACGAATTCCGCGGAATCATCGTCAGCCATTGGGTTTCCGCTCATAATCGGCAAACCTCATATAATGTCTGGCACCCTGCAAGCAGTTAAATACGATCTGAAAATTCACCCAACCGTTGCTTGGTTTACGACATTTGCTTAGTATGGTGAACCCTATGAATGCAAAAATCCGCCCTCATCTAAACCCTAAAGGCTTCACTCTGGTGGAACTTTTAGTGGTGATTGCGATCATTGGAACGTTGGCGGCGTTGTCGACCATCGGATACGGCAAATTCGTAGAAAAAGGGCGCAAGGTCCAGGCCTTGGCACAATTCCGGGATTTCCAGGTCGGGATGACCTTGTTCGAAGGAGACTATCGTAGACCTCCTATCCCACAGGCAAAACGCGACACCGGTTGGGACACGATCTACGGAAATGCCGGCGGTCTCTATAATACCCAGTTCCTCGTTTCAGCACTCGCTGGAGAAGACAAAGACTACCCCTACGATGGTGGCAGTTTCTCAGCTCAAGAGGCAAACCCACGAAATGAAGCCTACATGGTCTTCCCACTCGCCCCAGACAACAAGGCCGGCGTGGGCTTGGACGGTAAACTCTATGACCCTTGGGGCCGCGAAGTCATGGTCGCCATCAACGGTTTCAATGCACCGAACCGCGACTTGGATGAAGTTGGCAGCCCAATCGGCCAGAACGACCGCAGGCTCCATACCTGGGGTTTGGCGGAATACACCGAGACCAAACCCTCGGATCAGTCCTTTGTCTTCTGGTCCTATGGCAAGGATGGGAAAAAGGGAGATAACAACGAGGACAGCCAAGCCGTCGTTTCTCTCGCTGGTTCGGACGATGTGGTCTCCTGGTGAGCCCCGCAGATTCGGCGCAGACTCCGAATCATTGCGAATACTTGTAAACCGGACTTTCCGGTGCGACATATGAAACTCGGCGAACATCTGCGTCGTCCAATACGTCTGCGCAACCCAGTCTCGTAGGCTCGTCCGTATCTCTCATGAAACCCATCTCGCGCATCCTTTTCTCTCTGGTTCTGCTCGCCCATACGGCCTTCGCAGACTCCATGCTCCAGTATTTCAATACCAACTGGGCGGAGATCACCCGCAAAATGCCGGAGCTTGCCGAAGCCGGTTACCAGTCGCTCTGGCTCCCACCACCAACTAAAGGCAGCGGCGGACTCTCGGTCGGCTACGATCTCTGGGATCCTTTCGATCTCGGCAGCAAAGACCAGCGTGGCAGCGTAAGCACCCGCTACGGCACCGAGGCTGAATTGCTCGAACTGGTGGCCACCGCGCATCGTTTCGGCATCCGCATCTATTTTGACAACATCATGAATCACCGCGCCTTCGACGTGCCGGGATACAATGAAAACACACCCATCGACATCTACCCGGGCATGGTCCCGGAGGATTTCCACCTGAAAGTCACCGAAGATGGATTTTATCGAAAATGGGACAACACCCGCGACTGGAATTCCGCCTGGCAGGTGCAAAATCTCGGACTCGCCGACCTGATCGACATCGCCCACGAGTCTCCCAACACGAACTTCGGCCCCAACGAAGGCGATGACCATCCGAAATATTCCTTCATCCGCCATCCGAACAACCCGGAGTATTATTGTTACGACCAAAACGGGGTCTACGTCGGATTCGGCAACGTCACGGCTGGCGACCTCGCGGCAAACCCGGATGCCTACAAGGAAGACGTCAATGCCTACCTGATCCGCAACGCCCGCTGGCTCATGGATCGCACCAAGGCCGACGGCCTGCGCCTCGATGCGGTGAAACACGTGCCGGATTACTTTTTCGGCCAGCAAAGCGGCGCCAACAAAGACTCCAGCGATGCGGGCTACCTCGGTGGAGTGCAGCGCCAGTTCAACCTCACCCGTGGCTTCTCGGACGCGAACCATCGCGACTCGGTCTTCGATACCGAGATAGGCCGCGATGATGCGATGGTATTCGGCGAGCACCTCGGATCACCTCCGGGTTATTCCGGATACTGGGATGCAGGTATGCGCCTTGTGGACAACGAACTGCGCTCCAAACTCAACGGCGTATTAGGGAATCCCTCCGGAACCCTTGCCGGACTCGATGGTTCTGGCAGCGGAGGTTTTCCCGCATCTCTCGGCATCACGCATGCGAACAGCCATGACAGCGACTACTCGGCCATGCGCCAGCTCCAGCACGCGATGTATTACACCCGGGAGGGGATGGGTCTCGTTTACACCGATGGGTATTATCAGGCGGAAACGCTCGGCGAATCCGGTGGTGCTTTCCCGCGCCATGCAAACACCGCGTTCCTCGGTCAGTTCGCAGATCCCCGCATTCCCAATCTCCTCAAAATTCACCAGGACTTCGCGCGCGGTCTCCAGCAAGGCCGTTGGAGCGATAGCGATTTCCTCGCCTACGAGCGACGTGACAACCGCAATCCGGACGGCTCCATCCGCACCGGCAATGCCGCCGACGAGATCACCATGGTCGTGATGATGAACGACAACAACGCCGCCGGCCAAGCGCGCTCGTTCTCCCACAGCTTCCCTTCCGACGCCTATCTCTATCAATACGCGACCGGCCCGAACGGTTCCAACCAAACCGGATTTTATAAATATGGCAACGAACTCGGCTCGGTGATTGTCCCGCCGGGTGGATACTTTGTATTCGGCTACCGCACTCCCGAGCTCTCCACTCTCTGGCCGGAATCCGCCGTCACACTGCATCAGGACGGCAAGGAAGTCCGCCGCATCTCAGTGACCCGCAAGGACGGCCCCGACGGCGACCAAGCATTCAATCCCAACGGCCTGCCCAACCGAGGATATCCTGCAGGCACCACGCCCAAGCCCCTCACCTATCAGACCAGCGTGCCAGTCGTAACCGGCGACTCGCCGCTCACCATCGTGGCACGCGCCGATGGCTCCGCTCAAAACATCCTGCTAAAACTGGACGGCGGAGTCGACCTGAACGGCTCCGTTCCCCCAGGCATCACCGACCCCGCCCTCCGCGACAATCCCCCCGCCGTCCGCACCGACACCTGGGTTGGCTACGAGCAACCCACATTTTTCGACCGCCAGCATCCGGAGAAATTCGCCGCCGTGGACACCACGCGCAACCAGATCGGTTCGCCCGGCGCCGAGACCTATTCCAAGACGATTGGCTCCACAGGATTCACCTTCAACAACGGGCCAGATAACGCGAACAATTTCAGTAACGAAGGCGGCAACCAAGCCGAATGGATTTTCCACGACCCCACCGGGACCGTCGGCGGACCGGGTGGCACGACCGGCGTTGGCGACACTCAATACAGCGAAGACGCTAGCAACATCACGCTCTGGGCGAAGAGCAATTCAGTCGGCGGCGGATACAAAATGTTCGTCTATTATACTTCGGATGGAACCTATCCCGAAGGTGCCGGCGGCATCGGACGCGGAACCACGCAGGTCGCGGAACTGCTTTTCCAACACAACCAATCCCCCGATGACTGGTGGAACTCCGCCACTGTCCCCAAGCCAGCCGATGGTAAAACCCTGCGCTACAAGATCGGAATCTACAAAAACGGCCCGGATATCCAACCATCTTGGTGGCCGGGCAGTTTTGAATCGGTCACCTACAAGAAGAAGATGCTCACCACATTCAAGGTGGAGAATTTCGACCCCACCACCATCCAGTATCACGAGCACGCAGACTATAACTCACTGACCACCGGGCTGAAAGACGGCTTCCATGTCCTGCGGGCCAAGGCCTTCCTCAACCGCAATCCCGTCACCGAAGCCCCTATCTATCAGACCTTCACGCAGACTTTCTACTACGACTCCCAGACTCCACAGGGTGAAATCGCTTTCCCACAAAACAACGGCGAGACCGTGGGTGGATCGAGTTATGAATTCGTCATCCGCACCGACTCCACCGTCGAGGAACTCTGGTTCAACATCGCCGACAGCGAGGCTGGAAACGACGACTCCGCCACATCAAAGCTCAATGGCAACGGCAACGGCTTCGAGCCTTTCACCGATGCAAACCAGAACGGCGTGCGGGACACCAACGAAGACTTTACCGATCTCAATGGCAACGGCATCTATGACGCCACAACGTCCGTGGCATGGGCGAGCGCGCCCCAGGTCACAGCCAATCCCTCCGTCACCAGTGCCTATCAAAAAGAATGGCGCATCCGCTACACCAACATTCCCGCCACCGGCAACGCCACGCTCACATTCCGCTTGCTGGAGGCCTCTTCCTCACGTGACTTCACGCTGGATGCCACTTCCGGCCACTACACCTCGCTGACCCGCACCGTCGCGACCGCAGGTCCGCTCGAACGCATCAACATCGCATGGCCGCAGAACGACGGCGACCGCGTGGACGACAACTACTCGATGAAGGTGCTTTTCTCGAAAGCCCTCGCCAATGGCCTGAGTGAAACCGAACTGAAAAACAGCTTCTCCTACACGGCCAATGGAGTCGCCCAAGGCAACGACGGCTTCTCCATCAATTACGGCAGTTTCGGCGCCGGCAATGCCTATCACGAACTAACGATTCCCCTGCCAAACCTCTACAACGACATCGCGGATTATCTTCACCGTCTCGAGGTCACCTACATTTTCCCTAACAACTATCCGGATACGGAAAAACGCGGTCTCGCCCTCAATGCGGTCCGCCTCGTCAAGGCCAGCCCCAGCACCAAACCCTACGTCCAGATTACCCAACCCGCCGAACTCGGATCGGACGGAAAACCCGTGGAAATTATTCTCCCCGACGGCCCGGGTCCCGACTCTGTCGTCTACACCATTCGGGTCATCACCAGTGCCTCGGTCACCGGCCTCACACTCACCGGCTCACCTGCGCTGAATCTTCTCGAAGAGACCTACACGGATTCTAACAGTAATGGCCGCTTCGATGGAGAGGAACCCTACACCGATACCAATACCAACAACCAATACGACTCCGGCGAACCTTTCACCGACCTCAATGGAAACTCCGAATGGGACGCCAACGAACAACCGTCCCTGGTGGATACCAACGGCAATGGCGCTTGGGATGGACTCGTGGTCACCACCACCGGGAACTCCAAGACCTGGGACTACCCATGGAGAATCACTGCTCCCGGCACCTATCGTCTCGTCGCTTCCACTGGCGGAGCCGAGCCCGTAGTTTCCACTCGCACCGCCCGCGTCATCCTACGTGAAATCGTGCCGACCGATGCGGATGAAAACAACGACGACGACGACGACGGCCTCGTGGACATCA
The DNA here is from genome assembly GCA_039978775.1 of Luteolibacter sp. Taxonomy (GTDB): domain Bacteria; phylum Verrucomicrobiota; class Verrucomicrobiia; order Verrucomicrobiales; family Akkermansiaceae; genus Luteolibacter. The sequence continues at coordinate 17,522 of JBDWAR010000011.1, forward strand.
ACGAAACCAATACGCGCGCGCTCCCTGTAGGAAATTCCGAAACTTGGACCAATGGCGATGTGCACGTCTATCAAGCCTTCGGCCGCACTCTGCCAAGCACCCCGGATTCCGATGGCGACGGCCTCCCCGATGGTCTCGAAGTCGGTTGGCGCACCGCTTCCGATCCACCGACCAATCTCACTACAGACACAAACGCCGATGGCTTCCCGAACTTCATCGGCGACCTCGATCCTCCGCTCTATGCAGTGGTCGAAAACCACGGCTTCGTCCCCGGTGTCGGCAGCCAGAGCCAGGGCGACAACCGCACTCGCCAAGCTGCAGGATCGGTCACCAATCCAAACAACCCCGACACCGATGGCGACGGTCTTCGCGACGGCATCGAGGATGCCAACCGCAATGGCTGGACCGATGGTGACGGAAAAATCCTACCCACCACCAGCGGTCGCAACGATTACGCCACCGCGCGCCCTAATGCCGGTGACTGGCCGAATAACAAGATCGACTCCTTTGAAACATGGACCGAGACCAGCCCAACCAATCCCGACAGCGATGGCGACGGACTGACCGACGGATACGGCGAGGACAAGAATTTCAACGGCATCGTCGATCCCGGTGAGACCGACCCGCTCAATCCGGACTCCGATGGCGACGGCCTTCCCGATGGCTGGGAAGTCCAGTATGGCCTCAATCCCACACTCTCCACTGGCGACGACGGGGCAACCGGCGATCCCGACGAGGACGGCTTCGACAACGCGGCCGAACTCGCCGCCGGCACCAATCCCTCCCAGATCACCGTCGTTGGCAACGGCGGTGGCGAGGGAACCATCAACATCGGCACATTCACCGATTGGAAACATACCGACCTGCTCGCCCTCGACGAATACAACGAGGGCGGCAGCCAGGGCGCAGATGTTTACCGAACCAACGGCTATGACAACTCGCGTGACATCGTCGCTTTCTCCTTCCGTGATGGCGGCTCGGTCGCTGCCGATGGCGATGGCAAAGTCTATTTCCGCATCGATTTCCTCGACCTCGTCGCCTACGCCGAACAGGGAGAACTCGACGCCTACATCGTCATCGACACCGGTAACCCCGGAGTCGGCGAACGCGCACTCCCGGACAACGTCGACATCGCCACCGACATGAAATGGGAAGTCGTCGTCGCGGCTTATGCGACCAATGACGGCAGCGTGTCAGTCGATCTCGATCGCTCGGTCAACAACAACACCACCACCGACATCCAGAACCCCTATGATTTTGGAGTCGCACGCCGCGGTATCGCTGCCAACGGCCTCAATGCGATCGCATGGTCGAGCCGCTACGATGCGGTCGAAATCGCTGTCGAACGCCAGGCACTCATCGACGGTGGTTGGCTCGGCGATCCCGCCACCCTCAACTTCCAGGTCTTCACCACCAAGGACGGCACCGACTCCGGTGGCCCCGGCGACATCTCCGGGCGCAACGACATTCGCGACACCATCGGCGACGACTGGCTGGCCTCCGATTACTGGAAGGACCAAGACAGCATCCGCCTCAACGGCAAGCTCTCCAGCTACTTCGGCCGCTCAAGTTCGAACGACCGCGGCAAGGCGGCCAAGGTCATGCTGCTCGCCCACGGCAACCAAGCGATGCAACCGGGCAACAAGATCCAATCACTGCTTCACAACGGCACCAGCGGTTATCAGAACCTCCTGCAAACCCACGAGACTCATAACGCTCCGCTGACCCTGCACGTCACCCCCACCCTCGCCTCCGCCATGCAGTGGGCGAAAAACCCGACGCCAAACGCACTCAACGACGGTCCCTCTTTCAACGCCCGAGTCGCGGCACTCGTAGCCGCTGGAAAAGCCAGCCTGTTAGGCTCGACCTTCTCCGATCACATCCCGAAATATTTCCCCTCCGATTTCAACACATCGAATGTCGGGCTCGCGAATTCCTTCCTCGATTCGATCTATGCCGGAGGCAACCCCACCACCTCGCGCTCCGCCTTCTGGGCACCCGAGCGCGTGCTCGATGATGAGACTCTCGCCATCATTTCAGGGCTCGGCTATGGCTATACCTTCGCCGATCAGTCACGCCATTTCGTGAAATGGTTCGGCCGCAGCTCCGCCCTGGGCACGGATGGTTTCCGTATCAATGAAGTCAACGGCATCAAGATCTTCCCGATCCACGACGGCACCTCGGAATACTTGGATCAAACCAAAGACGAAGGATCGTCACAACCCGTCCGCGAGCTTCTTTCCCGCCGGGCACGCAGCGGCGTGCAGGATCAGGTCGTTGTGCTCTGGCGCGACATGGCGGATTTCACCAACAACGCAAAAGCTACCTCCTACGATGCGAACGTCCGTTGGCTCGCCAGCCGTCCGTGGATCCGTGTCGTCACCGCCGGGGAAATCATCGACGGACAGGTTTCCTATAAAGGTCAGGATAACAACACCTACACGACTTGGGGCACAGTTTCTCGCGGTGGCGGGCAGAACCTCGTGCAGACCGCCAAGGATTGGGTCGACCACGCCACCCAGGAAAACTACGACAACTGGTACAACGGATCAGGTTTCGAAGAGGGACTCGTCGGTCGCAATTTCGGAGCGACCACCCCCTTCGGCCGAGTCGGCACCAGCGGCCACTCGGATATCACGTGGCAATCCATCGCTGCCATACCCACCGGCGGATTGTCCAAACTGGCGACCTCTAGTTTCCACTCTGCCATGTTCCAGACGGCGTTTCACAACACCGCCAACGACAATCTGAGCAAGTTCAGCACCGGAGCCTACATCTACCCGGATAGCGATAGCGGACAGACCCTCGCGGAATTCGCCAGGATCGCCCAGTCGCAGGCCCGCTTTGCCAAGCTTTACGCTCGCGTCAATCAATGGGCCACCAGCCCGCCCGCCACCAGCACCGCAAGCGCTGAGGACATCGACCTCGACGGGGCGGATGAATATCTGCTCTACAACGCCAATGCCTTCGCCGTTTTTGAAGCAAAAGGCGGACGCATGACCGCAGGATTCTCCCGCAACTCCAGAACCGGTTACGTCTATCAGATCGTGGGAACCCAACCCTCGTATGCGGGTTCCGACTCAGAGGATGAAGGCACCGCCAACGTCATCGCGGGAGACGTTGCTGCCTACCGCACATCCGGCTTCAAGGACTGGTATGCCAATGGTAGCGGCGGCGGCACTTCCCAGTATGTGAACGCCCTTTACACCGTCACGCCTTCCGGCTCGAACGGTTGGACATTCACCGCTCCCGGCGGCCACATCGTGAAAACAATCACCCTACCTAACAGTTCGCCACGTTTCAGTGCGAACTACACGCTCAGTGGCGATGTCAACAAGCTCTACGTGCGCATGGGACTTTCCCCTGACCTCGGATCACTGATGCTTCGTGGGCAAGAGGATCTGACGTTTAGCAACGCCCCTGGCCGCGTTGCCCTGATGAATCCCACTGCCGAGCCCGTTACCGCATCCGTCCATTACAACCCCGCGACATCGGATTACAACGCCTCGGCCGTCGATGACGAACCCGGCACCGAATGGGACACGGTCAACATGCGCAACCAGGCCTTCACCCAGCAAGTCGAGTTTGAAAACGTCACCGGCCAACTCAGCTTCGCCCTCAGCCTCGGCATGGAAACCGCCTCCACCGATTTCGACAACGACACCTTGCCGGACTGGTGGGAACACAACTACGGCTTGAGCGCCGAAGACGATGGATCGACCGATCTCGACAACGGCCCGAACGGTGACAAGGACGGCGATGGCATCACCAACTTCGCCGAATGGCTGGTCGGTTTGATCCCCAACCTCCAAGACAGTTCCGCGTATCCAAAACTAGGAATCGGCAAAATTTCGGGAGGCCACAAGTTGACCTTCCCCACTCTACCAGATCGCAAATACCAAATGCTTACCTCCATCACCATGGATGGATGGCAGCCATTCGGAGCGCCCATGATCACACCTCCTGATGCACAACCCGGCATGTTTGAAATCGATGACACCAACCTGTTACCCAAACGTTTCTACCGGATGATGATCACTCCCGCTCCCTGAATTATTTCTCCATGAAACCCATCCTGCTGCTTCTTTTCTGCCTCTCTTCCGTGCTTCTGGCCGACCCGGGGAATGTCTGGCATATTCCCGGAAACCTCGAAACCCAGATTGCCGCCAATACCACGATGCGCAGCCCGCTCTATGAAGCGGCTGACAGCGACCTCACGATCTATCAGGGTTTTTTCAAGAACAACGGAAGCAATGGCGACCAGAACGGCGGAACCTTGTGGTATCGCACCGTGCCACGCGTTGGCTCGGCCGGCGCATGGCAGTCTGTTGCGCTCGGGTTTGTAAAAAACCACCCGGACAATTCCAACCAGGTGAACCAATATTGGAGCGCGGTGATCCCTTCCACGGGCATCGCACCAACCGACGTGATCGAATACTACATCAGCGTCACCTTCACCGGAGCCAGCCCGGAAACCACCTATCTTTACGGCAGCGACAGTGCCTCGCAAACCACCCTCACCGAGTCCGTAGCCCAAGCTTCCCCCTACTCCCTCCGCAATCGCCCCGGCTGGATCTTTCATGCGAACAACCGCAGCATCGCCGGAAATGACATCCAGATCCGGACGAAAACCGGATACATCGGCCCGGACAACTCGCCCGCATCCCGCTGGGCTACTGCGGGTGCCATCTATTTCACCACCGATGGCTCCACTCCCACCGGAGCGCTCGGCATCCCTTCGGGAACCACGGGTGCCGTCGCGATGCAGTTCGACGGCACGGAAGGTGACAACAGCGGAAATGGCAACGCCGCCTTTTGGCGCGGAACCCTCGCTGGTGTATTGGACGGCCTCCCGCTTGGCGCTGAAGTGAAATACAAAATCGGTCTCTGGAACCCGGAAACCAATGACGAGAAATTCGCCGACCACGTGGCAGGAACGGACAACTCGGTCTTCATCTATCAGAACGGCCAAGTCGGCGCTCCGGTGCTCACCGTAAACAATCTCAACGCCAACTACACCACCACCAAAGTCTTCGTCGACGAAATCGCCGCCGACTTGACTCACCTCGACATCGTCTTCCAACCGGGCGAAGCAAATGTCACTGAGGCCGAGATCTACACCAACGTCAACCGCCGCGACCGCGCCGACACAGATGCCGATAGCGATGGTTATCCGGACGGCATCAGCGGACTGGATGGGAACAGCCTCATCGCTGGCGATGACTCCCACTATTACAAGGCCTACACCATGACCAACGCCGGGGCCGGTTCTTATACCCTTACTTTGCCTGCCGAAAAAACCGGAGCCTACCGCCTCACCGCACGCTGGAAGGTCAGTGGCGATACGGAATGGCGCTGGTACACCAACGGTGGCGCGAACCGCCGCGACCACGCGATCACCATCTCCCCCAAAGACGCGCGCAACATCACGCTCTACGAAATCAATGTGCTCAACATCGAAGCAACGGATGATAGTTTCGCCAACCGCTCGACCATCGAGGACATGCACAATGCCACCGGCGCCCCCCACAATGGCAACAACCGCTGGGATCTCGATTACCTCAAAGCTCTCGGCGCAAACTGGCTCTGGTTCCAGCCCATCCATCCACCCGCCCGCGATGGCCGCGAACCTTTTGGCGGATGGGGCAACGCCAATCCTCCCTACGAACCCGGCAGCCCGTATGCGGTGAAGAACTTCTTCGAGGTCAGCCCCATTTTCACCAAAAACTTCAGCGGCGATCCGTATAACAACGCCGACCTCCTCAGCCAAACGAACCGCGATGCCGCCATGACGGCATGGAGCAACTTCGTGGCCGCCGCCGATGCCAAGCAGGTCGGCATCATGCTCGATGCACCTTTCAACCACACCGCCTTCGATGTGGAGCTCGCTCAGGCCGGAATCGACCTTTTCCAACCCGACGGTCAGACATGGGCGAAGACCGATGAGATCCGCAACCGCGATGCCCGCTTCTTTTCATTAGATGGAAACTACGGCAACCGCGCCTCCAGCGCCGCCAATATCGCCGCCGGCCCGGATCGTTTCGATTTCGGCAAATGGAATGACGTCAAAGATGTGTTCTTCGGGCGCTACGACTCGCTGGTAGAAACCGATAGCGAACCGGAACGCTCCAGCTACACCAGCGAAGGCGATTGGTTCGATGCCACCGATTCCGATTGGACCGCCAACGACTTCGTGAAAGGCGGACAGAATCGCAACCTCACCCGCCAAGTCTGGCAATACTTCGCGCGCTACTCCGTGCACTGGTTGGAGAAAACCCGCCCCGCCGGGGAAAACCGCAACAGCTCCACTGAGTCCGGGCTCACCACCGAGCAGCGCTACGAATGGGACGCGCGGGGCATCGATGGCATCCGCTGCGATTTTGGCCAAGGCCTCCCGCCTCAGGCATGGGAATACATCATCAATACTGCGCGCAGCAAAAAGTGGAACTTCGTTTCCATGAGCGAATCTCTCGACGGCGGCTCTGTCACCTACCGCGCCAACCGGCACTTCGACGTCCTCAACGAGAACATCGTCTTCCCCCTCGCCAGCGCCTCGACCAACAGCGACTACCGCAACATCTTCGAGTCCCGCCGCAACGCCTACGGACAGGGCCTCGTTCTCATCAACAACGTATCCCACGACGAGGAAAACTACGAAGATCCATGGAATGCACTGATCCGCTTCAGCGTGGCGGGAACCATGGATGGCGTGCCGATGATTTTTCCCGGCCAGGAACTCGGCATCTCCAAGGACTACGGCTACAACCACTACGAAGTGAACTTCGGGAAAAATATCCCCCACTTCAAACGCTTCAACTCGATGCAGCCGATCTGGGACAATGCCGAATTCGGAAACGACCAACTCTTCCACGTCTATGCCGGCATGGGAGCCGCGCGCAACTTCAGCCCCTCCCTGCGCTCCTCCAACCGCTGGTTCCTCAGCGGCGATGGATCCAATGACAAGATTCACGCCGTCGCGAAATACGAAACCTCCGGAGCCTCACCCGCCTTCAACGATGTCGTGCTCGCCTTCACCAATCTCGACCGGGACATCAACCCGCAGGACAATTTCAAAATCCCCTCCGGCCTCGCTCCTCTGTTAGGCATCAAGGACGGCCGCACCTACAACGTGCGCAACATCGCCGCCTATCTGAATTCCAACATCGGCATGAACAACCGCCGCGACACATGGAGATGGCCCGGCGCGGGATACACCGGAACCCAGCTCAAGAATTCCGGTTTCCTCGTCATCCTCAACCGGGTGCCCGACATTGATACCGAGCCCGCTGCCCCGGAAACCATCGACTCCGCCGCATGGAACCAGCGCCCCTTCGAAGCTCAATACCTCAAGCTCTACGACGTCACTCCCCCACCCTCGCCAGCTCCTCTGACCAACTACTATGCGCTCGGCACCAGCAGCACCTTCACTTGGACTCCGAATGGCGGCCCCGACGACAACGTGACTTCCTACAACGTCGTCGTGAAAAACGGAAACGACGATTCGGTCGCCACCGGCACAGTCACCGATGGCTCCAACCAATTCACCTTCACCGGCACACCCGGCAACATCTATTACGCCACGGTCACGGCTAACAGCAGCGCTGGAGTCGCCTCCACCAGCCCAGCCTCCTCGGATGCTGGAGCACCGAATCCCGCCTCCGCCACCAGTTCCGTAAAGCTGCTCGATCCCCTCCTCGATGATGACGGCGATGGCCAGTCAAACGCTTCGGAACAAACCGCCGGCACCAATCCGTTATCATCAGATTCGACCCTGAAAGCCACCGCCAGTGCCATCTCCGGAAACGACGTAATCATCACCATCGCCACGGTCTCCGGCGTGACCTACCAGCTCGAAACCAGCACTTCCCTCACCTCGCTCTCATGGAGCGAAGTCGGCTCTCCCGTCACCGCGGATAGTGATTCAACCGACTTCACCGCCCCCGGTGGCGCGGGCGCCCCCAAACGATTCTATCGCGTCAAAGTCGTGCCATAAAGCCACGACCCGCTCTGCGAACCGCCCCGGATTTCGTGGGTTTCCACGGAACAGGATAAACGCATTTTCGATTCCCGACATATATCTTTCACACCATGTTTTATAGATTCGTCACCCTGTTGCTATTGCTCGTCGTCCAATCTCCCGGGGAATCCGTGGAAATCAGAAACCGCTGGCATGCCGGCGGAGAACGCTGGCTCGGTGCCGGTGGCGAACCGCTCGCCACCCTTGCCGATCCGGAACAAGCCACATGGATCACGAAACGAAGCGGAAACACCATCCAACTGCGCCACGAGGCGAGCGGCAAATGGCTCGGAGTGGCCGAAGGCAAACCGGTTGCGGAGAGTGATCCGATCAATCCCACGGCATGGACCATGGAGCAAGTCACGGAGGAATGGATCAGACTCAGCGCACCAGACACGGGAACCCTACATATCGAAAACAACACGGATGTCGTCGAGTGTGGTCCAGAAGTCCAGGCAGATTGGTTGAGCGCAATGTGGCGCCTGGTGGAGATAAGCTCACGCGAAGTCCTGCCCTCACCCGATGGCAACGCCCGCATCACTTTCCAACTCGCCAATGGCATGCCCGAATACTTGGTCCGCTATGGCGATGAATGGGTTATCTCCCCTTCTCCTCTCGGGTTCGAATTTGAAAACGCCCCGCCACTTGCCGGTCCGTTTCAGGTGATTTCCTCCAAGCAAAACGTCATCGACGAGACATGGAATCCAGTATGGGGCCAGCGCGCATCGATACGCAACCACGGCAACGAACTCGTTGTAGAACTAGAAGAAATCTCCACTACCAAACGCCGCCTGCAGATTGTGTTCCGCGCTTATGACGATGGCGTCGCGTTCCGCTATTTCCTCCCCGAGCAACCGAACCTGAAGGATTTTAAGATCACCAACGAACTCACCTCGTTCCGTTTCACCTCCGATGCCACCGCATGGTGGGTCGAGGATCTCCACGATACCTACGAGCGGGATTGGAACGAAACCCCGCTCAGCAAGGCCTCCGTCGAGGGCATGCACACGCCGGCAACTTTCCTAACGAAAAATGAAACCTACGTCAGCATCCATGAGGCATCGCTCGTCGACTGGGCCAGCATGACGCTGAAATGCCCGCAGCCTGGAAACTCGGATCTCGAACTCAAAGCCGAGCTGGTTCCGTGGTTCCAATCTAATGTCAAAGTAATCGGCACAACACCGATGCATTCGCCGTGGCGGACCATCCAGCTTGCGGAGCGCCCCGGCGGCCTGATCGAATCCGATCTCATACAAAACCTCAACGAGCCCAGTGCCATCGAGGACACCTCGTGGATCAAACCCGCCAAGTTCATGGGGATCTGGTGGGGAATGATCACCGAAGACTGGACGTGGGACAGGGATAACCCGGGGCGTCACGGTGCCACCACCGAAAGGGCAAAACGCTACATCGACGCCTGCGTCCGCCACGGCATCGATGCACTGCTCATCGAAGGATGGTGCGAAGGCTGGGAAGGCGGCATCCCGGGTTGGCGCAACATGAATTTCACCACCCCCTATCCGGACTTCGATATCGAGGAGGTCTGCCGCTATGGACGCGAGAAGGGTGTTTCACTCATCGGTCACCACGAAACCGGAGGCGATATCCCCAATTACGAAAAGCAAATGGAGGACGGCTTTGCCCTCTACGAGAAACTCGGCATCGATCGTGTAAAGACCGGCTACGTGACGGGTGACATTCCGGTGTATACCGAAGGACTCACACCCGACGGCCGCGAACACCATCACGGCCAATTCATGGTCCGCCACTATCAGCGTGTCGTCGAGATGGCGGCAAAATATCACATCATGATCGACGCCCACGAACCGATCAAGCCGACCGGCCTGTCACGCACCTGGCCTAACTTCGTCGCCCGCGAGGGCGCGCGCGGCGGCGAGTTCAACCATTTCGTAGGCAATCCCCCGCGGCATTGCACGATCCTCCCTTTCACCCGGCTGCTCGGCGGCCCAATGGATTATACCCCCGGGCTCTTCGATTGCTCCGCAGACGAGACCAAACGCTTCTCCACCCGCGCCAACCAGTTGGCCCTGTACGTTGTGCTCTGGAGTCCCCTTCAGATGGCTGCCGACAACTATCAGGCCTACGATGGCGAACCGGCCGCACAATTCATCACCAATGTCCCAGTGGGAAACTGGGACGAAACCCGGGTGATCGATTCATCGATCGGCGACTACATCGTCACCGCCCGCCGCAAAGACAGTCGCTGGTATCTCGGCGCGATCACCAATGAAGAAGCCCGCCAGATTTCCATACCCCTCGATTTCCTGGAAAAGGGGTCGACCTATGACGTGGTAATCTATGGCGATGCTCCCGACGCGGACTACGCCACAAATCCTATTGCCATGGCGATACACGAGCTCAGCATGAACCAAGGCATGACGCTCGACCTTGATCTGCGCCCCGGCGGAGGTGCCGCAGTGGAAATCTACATCCACGGCGATGATGTGCCGAAACCCTCCGGAACGGCAGGCAACATTACTCCGAGCAAACCCTACCGCCTCCTCGCCAAACACAGCGACCAGGCACTCACATCGAATGGTGCGGATCTATCCCAGACCGCCACACCGCCCACCAACTCCCAGCTCTGGATCTTTGAAAAATCCGGCGAGGACACATGGAAAATCCTACAAGGCGACCAAGTCGTGGAGGCCATTGGATCAGACAATGGCACCCGTGTCACATTGGCCGCACCAACCGATTCCACCGGCCAGCTTTGGAAACTCGAACACATCTCCGGAACCCAGTTCCACGTCGTAAATGCCGCCAGTGGCAAGTTGCTGGATGTGGAGGCGATCTCGTTCTCCAACGGTGCCCCCATCCACCTCTGGGAGCGCGCATGGTCGCCCAGCCAAGTCTGGTCGCTGGAACCCGTGGAACCAACACCCGTCCCCGCCGAGGACTAGCCCTCGACCGCGCTGGGACAAAAAAACGCTCACTGTTGCCAGTGAGCGTTGATTTAAAAAGATGGTGGGCAGGGCTGGATTCGAACCAGCGTACACAATGTGAGCAGATTTACAGTCTGCCGCCTTTAACCACTCGGCCACCTACCCAAAGGCGCTTTCGCGGGGCGGGATGTTTGTTTTTACATCGGGGTACTGACAAGCAAAAAGAGGGCATTTCTTTGGTTTTTTTGCGTAAAGCCGCTACGACAAGGAGTCGACACGATGGATGAACCCCTTCGTTAGGGAATTGGGTCAGGTCAGAAACTCTCTCCTACCGCTTTGATCGTTCGCTTTGTGCTTCGCGTTCGAGCGAATTCGCCCTTTGCTCCTCCGAAATGGAAACCCTCTTGATCGCACTCGGCTCGCTGGTGGCCTATCTCATCGCCTATCATACTTACGGGCGCTGGCTGTCCCGGAAAATTTTCAAACTCGATTCATCCAATGTCGCGCCCTCCATCGAGTGCGAAGATGGGGACGATTTCGTGCCGACTGCCAAAGGCGTGGTTTTCGGGCATCACTTCACTTCGATCGCCGGCACCGGGCCGATCGTGGGGCCTGCACTTGCGGTGATCTGGGGCTGGCTTCCGGCGCTACTGTGGGTGCTGTTCGGCTCGATCTTCATCGGAGCGGTGCATGACTTTGGTGCGCTGGTGATTTCGATGCGCAACAAAGGCCAAACCGTGGGCGACATTTCCGGGCGTGTGCTCTCGGTGCGCACGCGCATTCTTTTTCTCGGTGTCCTGTTCTTGGCGCTGACGGTGGTGCTCGCCATCTTCGGCCTCGTTATCGCGGCGGTCTTTAAAATGTTCCCCTCCTCGATTTTCCCGTGCCTCGTGCAGATCCCCATTGCCTTGGCGATAGGCGCATGGCTCCACCGCAAGGGCATCGGTTTGCTAATCCCTTCCCTGCTCGCGTTAGGCATCATGTATCTCAGCGTCGCCTTCGGAGATACGGGATTGCTACATGCTTTTAATTCCGAACTCGCCTCGTGGCCGATCATCACATGGGTGATCCTGATGCTCATCTACTCCTATGCGGCCTCCGTGCTGCCGGTGTGGATCCTCCTGCAGCCACGTGACTACATCAATTCCCTCCAACTTCTCTCCACCCTGGGGCTGGTGGTCGCCGGGCTGGTCGTTGCTGCGATTGTCGGAGTGGATAACAGGTCGCTGGAAATCGTTGCTCCCGCCATGCGCATCGGTGATTCCGCTCCAGCGGGCGCTCCGTGGATTTTCCCGTTTCTCTTTATCACCATCGCCTGCGGGGCGGTCTCCGGATTCCATTGCCTCGTATCTTCCGGGACTTCCTCGAAGCAGCTGAAATGCGAAACCGATGCGCAATTCGTCGGTTTCGGTTCGATGTTGACTGAAGGCTTCCTCGCAGTGCTGGTGATCCTCGCCTGCGTCGCTGGAATCGGTCTCGGTGTCCCGGAAATGGTGGATGGCAAAGCAACCGGCGCGACCCTGTTCGGCGAAGCCGCCTACAACTCCCGCTACCAGGACTGGCAGGTATCGGGTGGACTGGCGCAGACCGTCGGAGCCTTCGTCGGCGGCTCATCGAATTTCATCCGCACCCTCGGGATCGGCGCGGCATTTGCTACCGCTTTGATGGGGGTATTTGTAGCGTCTTTCGCCGCGACCACACTGGATTCCGCCTGCCGTCTCCAGCGCTATGTCACTCAAGAGCTTGCCGCCGCCACCGGCATCCGCCCCCTGACCAACAAGCACGCCGCGACGGTCTTCGCGGTGCTCGTCGCCGGAACTATCGCCGCCATGCCAGCACCGGGTGTGTCCTACGAAATCGCCAATCTCGGCAAAGGTGGGCTCATCCTGTGGCCGATCTTTGGCGCCACCAATCAACTGCTCGGCGGCCTCGCCTTCATTGTCATTGTCTTCTGGATGCGCCGCCGGAACCTCCCGATCTGGTTCGTTGCCATCCCCGCCGCCTTCATGTTGGTGCTGCCCGCCATTGCCATGCTGTCCCAGCTCTTCGTCGGCGATGCTGCATGGATCACCGGAGAAACTCCTAACCCGATTCTCGCCACCATCGGAATTGCCACTCTCGCGCTAGAAGCATGGATCCTCGTCGAAGCCTATGCCGCATGGCCGAAGGCGAAGGGGCTGCTTGAGCAACCCGCCTGAAGCATCATTTCTCCAGAGCCTCCGCTCGCTTGATCAGGGCATTGGCGGCATCGAGGTTCCTGTCTTCGCTGATCCAGATCCCGGCGAGCTCACGCATCGCGGCGGCGCTTTCCTTTTTCGCCTCTGCGGGGAAGTTCCGAATGGCCGTTCGGAGGCGTTCTTCCGCGGCTTTTGCCTGACCTTGGGAGATGAGTTCGCGGGCGGACTGGAGCAGGAACTCCGGTGACATATCGGCGGGGTTCGCGAGCATGTTTTCCACCTCGCGGAAGAGCCGGGCAGCGGCTTCCCGGGTCTCGGGATCGCGGGCGGTGGCGAGGGCGAGCTTCATCATCAGCTCCGCATCATCGGGGAAATCGAATGCGGCTTTCTCCAGAAGCAGGCGTGCGGAACGGACTTCGCCAGCCTGCGTCATTTCCTCCGCGAGTTTGATAAATTCTTGTGCCGAACCGCCGCGGATTTTGAGCAACTCCGCCGCGTGGTACCTCGCCTCCTCGAGCATCCCGGATTTTCGGAAATGCTTTGCAAGGGACTCGTGCGCCAGAGCTTTCTTCGGATGCACTTCCAATACCTCCGTGAGGATTTCGACACCCTCGGTATCGCGATTCGCGACGAACATGAGGATGCCCAGCCGAATACGCAGATCCAGCGAGGAAGGCCGCACCTCCACATGCTGTTGGAGGATGGCGATGGCCTTATTTAGATCCCCTGCTCCGCGGAAATGATCGCTCGCCGTCTTGGCGATATCCGCCCATTCCGGGTGCTCCTCCATCGCCGTGCCGAAGCAGTCCGATATCCTACGCTGTGCCTCCTTGTCCCGGCTGTCGTAGAGGCTTTTGCTCGTAGAAACATAGTAGCTGACGGCTTCGGGGGTGTCGCGGTTCAGCTCTTCAATCAGTTTCCTCGCCCTGTCGTCGTTGCCCTTTTCCCGAGCATAACGGATGAGGCGTTCGATGGGCAGGTAATCGCCGGGAGCCATTTTCAGCACAGCCTCATAGGCTTCGAGCCGCTTTGCATCCGCCAAGCCGTCCCCTCTCCCCACCTGTGCGAGGAAATCACCGAACTCGATGCGCAGCATGGCATCATCGGGGCGGGCATCGACTGCGTTTTCGTAAACCTCGAATGCCTTTCCCCTTTCCTTCGCATCAATCAAGCGATCCACCTCCAGCCTGACAAGTGGGAGCGCGGTGGGATCGGCCTGGTAGGCGCTGTGGTAATATTCACGGGCGTTATCAAGATCACCCCTCACCTCCTCTAGCGCACCAAAGGTAAAATCCAGCAGGCTGCCCGCGTGCACGCCGGTTGCAGTTGCAAAGATCAGGACGCCTACGCGATTCATCGCAACAGACCTACAACGGAAAGTTCCGGCAGTGAAGCGCAGGTTTGCGGACTGTTTAGACAATCCCCTGCCTAAGCGCCTTGGATACTGCCTCGGTCTGGGTGCGAACGTGCAGCTTCCGGTAAATGGAGCGCAGGTGCATATCCACCGTGTGCTGGGAAATGGCAAGATCTTCGCCGATTTCCTTTTTCGTATATCCTTTCACCAACCCGTTAAGGACATCTTCCTCACGGCCGGTCAATGCTTCCAGTTCCTCTACCGGACCATGCTTTGAAAAGCCACTTAAGATCATGGTAGCGATGACTCCGCTCAAGGCCGCTGCGCCATGCATGACATCATTGATGCCTTGGATAATTTCATCGGGATCGGTGGTCTTGAGGAGATAACCCGAAGCACCGTTGCAGATCGCGCGATAAACGCGCTCGCGGTCATCGAAAGCGGAAAGGATCAATATCTTAAGCTCAGGCATGAGCTTGCGCATTCTTACCAGCACTTCCAGGCCATCCATTCCCGGCAGCCCCAGGTCGAGCAGCAGAATGTCCGGCTTGTCCGTGGTGAACTTCAGTTTGTCGAAGAGCTCCTCGGGAGATGAGAAGTGATAGGGGCACTCAAGATTATCCTCTCCCTCAATGAGACGACGGATGTTCTTCGCAAAGGTTTGATGGTCCTCGACGATCCAAACGCTGTAGATTTCCTTGGTTTCGCTCATTTCGTGGTGGTTGATGCGATCAACAGCGACCGCTTTACGGTCAACAAGACACGGGTGCCGCCACCCGGAGCGGAGGCAAACACAAGGGCACCATCTAGCACGCGGGCGCGTTCGTCCAGCTTCCTTACCCTCCTCGGGTTTTCTTTTCCGTCCTCATTGACGACGGGGAGACCTTTTCCGTTGTCCACCACCTCAAGGGCCAGCTTATCCCCGTCATCCCAAAGGCGGATTGAGGTGGAAGTCGCACCGGAGTGCTTGAGCACGTTGTGAATCGCCTCCTTGTAGAACAAGAACAGGTGGCGCTTGGCATCCAAAGAAAGTTTCGCCGCGGTTTTCGTGGATTCACACTCGATGGTGTAATCAATTTCCCGGAGCAGACGTCCTGCCGTCTCGCGCATGCGCTGGACGAGATCACCAATGGAGTCCTGCTTCCGCTCGAGCAGC
Organism: Luteolibacter sp.; assembly: GCA_039978775.1. Lineage (GTDB taxonomy): Bacteria > Verrucomicrobiota > Verrucomicrobiia > Verrucomicrobiales > Akkermansiaceae > Luteolibacter. The sequence continues at coordinate 33,132 of JBDWAR010000011.1, forward strand.
CAGACGATGTCGCGCATCGCTAGGGAACTTTCGCGGGCAATGGATTCCATTTCACCGAGATCCTCCGCGACTTCATCCGGGCCATGGAGCCTTACCAGATCCTTGCGAGCCGTGCGTGCAATGAGCGAGATGCTACCGAGATTGCTGCCGATGTCATCATGCAGATCCGAGGCGATGCGCTTGCGCAATTGATCGACTTGGTTGCGGGAAATAAGGCGGCGGCGCTCCACGATGAAAACCGGGATGAGAAAGGTCAGGCCCAGCATCATGGCTGATCCCCAAGTGGCGTTCAGTTCGCTCTCGGCGGCCATCTGATTGCGCATTGGCTGGAGGGCTTCGATTTCCCGCTCCACACGCCAGCGGTCATGCAGTTGGTTGAGCCATGTGCCGATCGGCATGATGCTCCTTTCGCTGGTGAAACCATTTGTCAGGGTCTCGGTATGGCTCACCTCATCACCGACCACGGACACAACATCCCGTCCTGCGGAGATGTTTTGATGACCGGACCAGAGCTCGATTTCAGACAGCCCGTAGAGCAGCTTATCCCCCACCTGGCGGGCTTGCCTCCCGACAATGCGGACTTCGCTCGCTGTAATGCCGCGGCAGTTGAGAACCAGAGGAACTTCATGATTTGTGCCGCGCATCGGGGTCTTCCAAGTCTTTGCGGTGTGGAACTCCTCTCCGGGGCTGCTGCGCACCTGGAGTTCCAGAGACTCGGGAAGAATGCCAGCCTCCAGAGCATCCCGGACATCATATGGATAGAGAATGACGAGATCCAACTCGGTCGGTTGATCCAATGAAATGCTCCAGCTCACCTGCTGATCCGCACTCGCGACCTCGACCAATTCGCCGCGGGATTCGCGTGTGATCCAGTTGCCGCCCTGCCAGATGCCCAGCGGCATGCGCCCATCGGTGAGTGCTTCCGGATACCAGACGTTTTCCACGAGCATGGCTCCAGTTGCCGATACATTACAGCCGAGGGAGACCGGGTATTTGTCGGAAATGACCATAATCTCGGACAAGCCGAAGATTTCGCTGCTACCACGCAGCTGCCCTTGATTCACCGTGAGACGAATATATCTCGCAACTCCGCCCTGCCCCGAAAATTTCACCGGTTTGCCGCCTGTCTCAGGGAAATATTGCTCACCGGATTTGTAGAGAATTCGCTTTTCGGAAAAATCCTCTTTCTTCGAAAATTCTAGCGTGAAGCGCTTCGGGAAAATGTTGTTGCTGCCAGCAAACTCACCTTGGAGAGGCACTAGAAAGAGCGCTTCGATGGGATATTCCTTCCCCAGATCCAGCACGACCTGCGGATCAGGATCGTTTTCCCGGAATCTAGCTCCACGGCATCCCAGACCAGTTTTAAGAAAATGTTCTTCGTGGCGAGCCAGCGTGATCAACTGGCGGCTCAAAAATTCGACCCTATCCTCCACCTTCACCAGATTTGGATTGAAGAGACGTGCCACCGCGCCGATCGGATTTCTGCTCACTCCATTAGCTTTCGAGGCAGCGGTGCCAGATACAAAGAAGAATACCCCTGCTGAAACCGCGGCAGCTACGGCTCTTGTTCGCAAGGACTTGGGGGTTCTCATTACGGGGCCGATAATGCCAAAGTTTTAAAAACTATCAAGATATTTTAAGTAAATTTTGAACGATTCCCGTGCATGGCTGTCCCGTCCCATAGAACAAGGTCTCGTTGCCGCATAATCCCTGCGCAATTACATGCATTATCGGAACTGCCGTTGCTCCTCACGGTAGACGTATCCGGCTTCCTTCAACTTCTCCGCAAGCCCCTCTTCCGGGATGTCGTGGGTTTTCACCAAGTCCTCCAAGCCATCGGACTGATTTCGGAGCTCCGTATTGACCAGTCCCACCAAAAGATGCGGGTTCATATCCTTCCAGTCCGACAAATCCATACCCGACCCTGCCTTCCGCACGATCCCCTAGCAAGTGAGGTTTGTAAAATTTCGGATTGGCCAAAGCCTCCCAGCAGGCAAGGATCAACCCATGGAAAGGCTTTTGAAACTGCTCGCGATTTTCCCCCTGCTTCTCCTCGCCGCATGCCCCGGCCAGTTGCCATCCATCGGTATTCTCGCTCCGGAGGATCTTGCAGGCTACGAAATGGATGCAACGGGAATGGAAGGGTCTTACTATTACACCTTTGCGGCCGACGGCACCTACTCGCGGGTCACCACGAAGCCTTCTGGGGTAACAACCAAGCCAGTCAAGGGCACCTGGAAATGGGATAGGAAATCCGCCAGATCCGCCGAGCTAGTCTTCGACAACGAACTGACTGTGAACCTGAATTTCACGACCCGGGAACACGCCAATGCCTCGATCCCGACTTCTGACAGGCTTTATCCGGTGGAGTTCACGGCTCCAAATTGAGCTGGGGACGCCGCAACAATGACGATTAAAACCCGATTCATTCCCTTGCTAACTTTATAACCGCAATCCAACATATCCCATGACCTCAAAAACCACCTGCACGGCCATCGGCGCCGGACTTTTCCTCTCCACCTTCACAGCCATTGGCGGCACGACAGCCGACAATTTTGCGCCTGCTCCAAGCGCCCCGGCAGAACTCGCCCTTCCGGAGTTCGATTTTCTCAAGTTTACCGCCACCCAGACTGGCGGTATGGATTTCAAAAACGAGCCAGGTGATCTTTCCCTGACCCAATACAGTCTCACCGCTTTCCTCTCGCGCCCTGAAGCGCTGACCGACAGCCTGACGATGATTCCGTATTTCAGCTACTCTCTCACCCAGCTGGATTTCGATAACTCCGCCTTCCCTGTTGGCGACGAAGACTTCCACTCCACTTCCCTCTCGGCGATCTTCGTTCAGGATTTCGCCAACTCACCTTGGTTCGGAGTTGCATGGACACGCGCGGAACTGGCCACCGATTTCCAAGCCATCGGTGAAGAAGATGTCACCTTCGACCTCGCCCTCGGCGTGGGTTACAAGGTCAGCGACACTTTGACCGTAGCCGCCGGATTCATGGCCGCCAATTTCAACGGCGATCTGCAATTCTACCCCGGTCTGAATTTCATGTGGGCACCGTGCGAAGACTTCAGCATGGCACTCTACGGTGCAAATTTCTTCGCCAAATATGAGATGAATGACAACTGGTATCTCAGCGTCAATGGAGAACAAGGCGGCGGCATCTGGAACATCAACGATGCACAGGGGAACTCCCGCAGCGTCGATCTTGATTCCTATTGGGTCAGCCTCAGCACCCACCACCGCATCACCGGCGAGCTCTGGTTCAGCGCTGGCCTCGGATATACTTTTGCCAATGAAATCGAAATCCGAGGCAACCGTGGTGGTGGCCCGAGCACTTCCCGCGAGCTCGATGGCGCACCACTCGCCCAGATTTCCCTCAGCCTTCACGACTGGTAAATCCATTCTTCACAAATCAAGCGATCCCGGCACCTTGCTGTGGATCGCTTTTTTGTTTCCTGAAATATGCCTAACCGAATCAGTATTGCCGCTGTGACCTCAATGTTGGGACAGAAAAAGGCGATCAACCTATCGTTGGCGGTGGCAGTGATCTTGCTGGGCGCGAAAACTTTCGCCTCGGTCATCACCGGATCGTCCTCGATCTATTCGGATGCCGCCGAATCCGTCGTCCACGTCTTCGCGGTTCTGTTCGCCTCATGGGCGCTTCGCTTTTCCTACAAACCTGCCGACGAGGATCATCATTACGGCCACGACAAAATCTCTTTCGTTTCCGCAGGTTTTGAGGGCGCGATGATTTCGGCGGCGGCGGCACTCATCCTCTATGAGGCGGGAAAACAATTCGTCCACGGCGTGGAGCTGGATCATCTCGGCCTCGGGATCTGGATCACAGCCGCCGCCGCCGGGGTAAACCTGGTGCTTGGCCTCTCGCTCATCCGTGCCGGGAAAAACAGCCGCTCCCCGCTTCTTCTCGCAAACGGCAAACACGTTCTCACCGATGTCTGGACTAGCGCCGCCGTGATCTGCGCACTCGTCCTCATCACCCTCACTGGCTGGCTCTGGTGGGATCCGATTTTTGCCGTTATCGCCGCACTTAACATCCTCCGCGTCGGCATCGGCCTGATACGTGGCAGTTTCTCCGGCCTGCTCGACGAGGCGGATCCGGCGCTGGAAAGCTCGGCTCGGGAAATGCTCGATCGTCTCACTTCAGAGCGCGGTCTCTCCTACCACAATTTCCGCCACCGCCACTCCGGACGCTCACACTGGATTGAGTTTCACCTCATTTTCGCAAATGCCATGACGGTGGAAACTGCGCATCAGCTCGCCACTGAAATCGAAGCCGCCGTCGCAAAACTCGGAGCTCCGGATTGTCGGGTCATCACCCATCTCGAGCCCCAGTCCGCTGAGGCACGCATCGAGCATTGGGAGCGTCCTTAGGACATCATGATGCGGTAGGCCCACAGCAGCATCATCCCCGTTGCTGCTGCCAGAAGCAGCATCATGCCAAGGCTCTGTCGTTGGGTGCGCAGCACATTTTCGATCTGCCCACGGCTCAGATTCGCCTCAAAACGATTGATCTGCTCACGCTCGCGGATCTCCGCCATCGGGGGCATCGTCGCATCGCGTTCCTTCTTCTCACGCTCGAGTTTTGCAGGGAGTTGCACAAACTCTTTGTGCTCTCGCTCAAGCCTCTTCTCACGCTCCCGAAGAGCGTTCAGCTCTTGTTGCTCTTCGAAAAGGTCAGTTTGTTTCAGCTTCGCCATGATCTCACTTCAGTAGGTAGACAAGCACGGCAATCGCACCAAAAGCGATCACCGGGAGGTTGAACGCGAAACCGCTCACCAGTTGCGCCTTGAAATCGGAGTCACCCTTAGCAGTCTTGTTCCTGCGACGCGCACCTTTCGATGCCCGGCCGAAGATCCCCCCGGCACGAGTGCCTTCGAAATAGGCGGCGGCTTGCTCATATTCGTCAGCTGCGCGATCTGTCACCACCGTCGCTTTATCTAGGCGCTCATGAAGGTTGTCGCGTGTCCACTTCTCCGGATCGTGTTTTTGGATCTTGTCCAAGTGATCCGCGAAACAGCTACGGCACTGCTCAAGGTGTTCGGTCTCCTCGCGGATCTCATAGAGCTCGCGATCGATCAAAGTGATCGCCGAAGAAAACTTTTCGGTCAGCTCGACCTGCTGGGAGAGGAACTCACGTTTGCGCAGGGTCAGCTCTTCCAACTCCAGCTTTTTACGCTCCAATTCCTGACGCTCCTGCTGAATGCGCTCCAGTTCGCGCTGGGCACTTTTGATCTTATCGTCGTAATCGTCCTGTTGGCCTCCGCGTGAAGGAATATCCATCTGGCTCGCTCGGACGTTGACGGAGTGTTTGTATTCGGTAGTGGATGGCATGGCGGTATGGGTGAAATTCTCGGCAGTTCTAACGAATCCCCCCGGGTAATGCCAGCAAATATTTAGGCAAACTTAATCATACAGGCATCCTCAGCAATTTAGTTTCCTTCCTTGCAAACTTTCTACGCCATTTGTCGTATCAATGGATTATGATAAAAACACTCGTTGCGTCCCTAGCATTTGCCGGAATCGGCCTAGCTGCAGAAGTCCCGAAAGTCCTGCCCACAGGGGCCGCCCTACCATCCTTTTCCCTCCCCGGCATCGATGGGAAAACCCATACCGAGGCTGACTATGCGGAAGCAAAGATTCTTTGCATCATCTTCACCTGCAATCACTGCCCCGACGCCATTGCCTCCGCAGAGCGCATCGAAGCCATCCATCAGGACTACAAGGACAAGGGCGTCGCCATCGTCGCGGTGAACCAGAACAACCCCTCCAGCCTCCGCCCCGATGAACTCAGCTATTCCATCTACGGCGACTCCTTCGAGGAAATGACCCCCTTCGCCGAAGAACACGGCTGGACCATCCCCTACCTCTATGACGGCGAAACCCAAGCCTTCGCCACCGCCTGCGGCGCACAATCCACCCCACACGCCTTCGTCTTCGATGCCGAAAGAAAACTCCAATACTCCGGACGCCTCGATGACGCACGCCGCGCCAGCGGACCGGTCGAGAAATCCTACCTGCGCGATGCTCTCGATTCCGTTCTCGCCGGCAAACCACCGGAAACCCCCACCACCCGCGCCTTCGGCTGCTCCACCAAATGGCTCTTCAAAGACGCCGACGTCGCCGAGGCCGAAAAGGCATGGCAGGAAATGCCTGTCACCCTCGACGATCTCGATGCCGATCTTGCTAAGAAACTCCGCGCGAACAAATCCGGCAACGTTCGCATGATCAACTTCTGGTCCACCACCTGTGGTCCCTGCGTCGCGGAATTCCCCGAGCTCGTGGATACCTACCGTCGTTTCCAGAATCGCAACTTCGATTTCATCTCCATCTCCCTCGATCCCGCGGAGGACAAGGCCAAGGTGCAGAAATTCCTCCAGTCGCGGCATGCCGCTCTTGGCAAGCGCACCACACCCTCTATGAAAAAGGAAGGCCGCACCTCCAACAACTACCTCTGGACCGGTGAAAATGCCGACGAACTCGCCGAAGCCATCTATCCCGAATGGACTGGCGCTCTGCCTCTCACCCTCCTCATTTCCCCCGAGGGCGAAATCATCCAAGCGCTCAACGAAGAGATCGATGCCAACGAACTCGTGCAGACCATCCTCGATGCTCTGAAATAATAAGTGGGAGCCTGCGCCCCGGCATTGCTACGCGATCCCGTAATATACGAATCTCCATAATATGTCATCCTGCTAACCCAGCCGGAGCGCATTCCTCTCCCCCATTGCACTCAGTCTGTCCCGACACATGAAAGTAGGCGGAGCCACACACGGCTCCGCCTTCTTTGTTTCCACACGCTTTGCGTTCCACCTTGAAATGGGAGCCAGTTAGGTGAACTCTCCGGCTGCTGCGGGCGCTGTCCCCGCTGTATCTCATCATGAAGAAATGCCCTTTTTGCGCGGAAGAAATCCAGGACGAGGCCATCAAGTGCAAGCACTGCGGCGAGTTCCTCGATGAATCGAAACGGCCTGGGTATTCCACACCGCCCCCGCTTCCCACCCAGCCATCGCTTCCGTGGTATTTCCGCACCACCTGGATCATCATCGCCCTCCTCAGCTTTCCGCCGCTCGCCCTGCCACAGATCATCTGGCATCCGAAGATGCCCGTGATATGGAAGCTCCTATCCTGCATCGTCATCCTTCTGCTTAGCTGGGGCGTCTGGATCGGGCTCGTCCGCGTCTTCGCCGCTTACAAGGAAGCGATGGAAATGCTCAATGGCATGCAAATCTAACCACCTCGCCCCTTTATTTATGAGAATCCGGCTCTCCGCCCTGCTCTTGCTACTTTGCTGCCTCGTAAGCGCCCAGGACTACGCATCTTCCGGCGAAAAACCACCCCGCGTCACCCGCGAGTTCCGTGCCGCATGGGTCGCCACGGTTTACAACATCGACTGGCCTTCCTCCGCCGGCCTCGGCGCCGCCACCCAGCAAGCCCAGGCACGCGCCATCCTGGACAAGCTCGTCTCCCTCAAGATGAACGCCGTGATCCTCCAGGTCCGGCCGAACGCGGACGCCCTCTACAAATCCGACATAGAGCCGTGGTCGCAGTGGCTCACCGGCACCATGGGCAAGTCTCCCGGTTACGATCCACTCCAATACTGGATCGAACAAGGCCACGCCCGCGGCATCGAAGTCCATGCCTGGTTCAACCCGTTCCGCGCCCTTTCCAACTCCTCCCATTCCTGCGCGGCAAACCACATTTCCAAAACCCAACCGCAGGTCATTAAGAAATACGGATCCATGCTGTGGTGCGATCCCTCCCATCCCGACACCCAATCCCAAGCCCTCCGCGTCATTATGGATGTCGTCGCTCGCTACGATATCGATGGCGTCCATCTCGACGACTACTTCTACCCCTACCCCGCCGGTGGCGAAACTTTCAAAGACGGCAAATCCCCCGCCCAGCGCCGTGCCGCAGTCGATGATTTCGTGAAACGCCTCTACTCCTCGGTCAAGAAGAGCAAGCCTTGGGTCCGTGTCGGCATCAGCCCCTTCGGCATCTGGCGTCCCGGTGTCCCCACCGGCATTGAGGCCGGTCTCGACGCCTACGAAGACCTCGCTGCCGACTCTCGCAAATGGCTCGTCAATGGCTGGGTCGATTACCTCGCACCCCAACTCTACTGGCGCATCGAACCCAAGAAACAGAGCTTCTACCTCCTGCTAGAATGGTGGCGCGGCCAGGGTGGCGAGCGCCCCGTCTGGCCAGGCATCGCAACCTCGCGCATACGCTCCTCCGAAGACCCCGGTAGAACCTCCTCGGAAATCATCAACCAGATCAGCCTCTCCCGCAGCATCGGCAATAACTGGGCCGGCCAGCTCCATTGGAGCATGAAAGCACTGCTCAACAACCAAGGCGGGATCTCAGATTCCCTCGCGAAAGCCTACACCCAACCTGTCGCCATCCCGCCCATGACTTGGGTCAATCAGAACCACCCCGCCACACCCAGGGCGGGCGCCTCCGTCATGCAGGGAGAAACCTCCGTCCGCTGGGAACCCGCCGCCGCATCAAGGATCGCGGTGCAGGCACGTTATGGTCAAACATGGCGCACCATGGCCATCGTCCCTTCATCCCGTAAATCCCTCACCATCCCCCGCGCCGATGCCATCGCGGTTTCCTCCATCGATCGTTTTGGCAACATCTCCTCCCCCAAAGTCCTCACTCCCCGGTAATCCATTTCCGGTATCACCGCATACTGCAACATTTTCGGAATTTTCACCGAAAACTTTGAACGTTCCCCCGCTCAACGGGTCTGAGACTTTGGAAACGGTCGCGTAAGCTTCCGTTTTTCCCGAGAACCGGGCTTTGGCTCGTGTTTTCATGTAAGGGTGAACAGCAGTTGTCAGCCTCATTTCGCCTTCGGGCGGGTGGAGTTGCTCAGCTTGGCCGTCGGGGTGGGTGCCCCGGCGGCCTTTTTTCGTCCGCCAACAACGCTTTTTTGTTAGACGAGGATTCGGCTCTCTGCATATTTGCGTTGTTTTCCTTATATTTGTTTCATTTCATTGACCCTTCTCAGAAATCCGAATGATCAGCACCACGCATGAGCTCCAACAATTCCTCGGGAATTGTAATGAAATCGGAGGCCAAAGAATCTGTGCAATCGACACGGAAGCCGACAGCCTCCACCGCCACAAAGAGTCACTTTGCCTGATCCAGTTCACCGTTGGCAAAGAATGCGTCCTGATCGATCCACTCGCCATCGACGACCTCACCCCTCTCGACCACTACCTTAAGGAAGCCACCGTATGGATGCACGGCGCGGACTACGACATGACCATGCTCAAGCGCGAGTTCGGCCATATCCCGCCCATCGTTTACGATACCCAGATCGGTGCACGGTTGCTTGGCGTGAAGAAATTCGGCCTCGGCAACCTAGTCGAGCATTACTTCGACATCGTCCTCTCGAAATCCTCGCAAAAAGCCGATTGGGGCAAACGCCCGCTCTCGGACAAGATGATCGAATACGCGCTCAACGATGTCCGTTACCTTCTCGAAATGGGAGACATCATCTGCTCTCAGCTCAAGGAAAAGGGCCGTTATGAATGGTTCACCGAAAGCTGCGAAGCCGCTCGCAGCAAAGTCGCCGATCGCGATGACTCCAAGGACGAGCAATGGCGCATCTCCGGCTCGGGGAAACTCGAGCCCAACGGCCTCGCATACCTCCGTGCCCTCTGGAACTGGCGCGATGGCGAAGCCGAAGCATGGGATCGCCCATCCTTCATGGTCGCGACCAACCGCCAGCTCATCGAATGGGCCCAACGTCTCTCCGAAAACAAACGGATCGATCTCCCCGGCCATTTCCGCAGCGACAGGGTCAAGCGCTACAAGGAAGCCATGGCGAAAGCCGAGTCCCTCCCGAAATCCGAGTGGCCTGCCCGTCCGGAAAAGAAACGCCGCAAACGCGACCGCGATTTCGACAACCGGGTCGATGAGATGATCTCCCAACGCAACGCGATCGGCACCGATCTCGACATCGATCCCTCATTGATCATCTCACGCTCCGTCATCGAGACACTCGCCGCAGATGAAGCGCAGCCCGCCGATTTGCTGATGAATTGGCAGATCAAGCTCCTCGGCATGTAGCCGCACGGATCTGCCCGCATGCCTTGCGGATATCTTCTTCATTGAAGTTTCGGGTCCACCCCGGCTAGTTTCCCCACCCAATGCCCGCTGACACCAGCACACTCTTCTTTGAAAGCACGGAGGCCTTCCACCTCCGCGATGGATCCACGCTGCCCGGTCTCACCCTCGCCTACGAGACCTGGGGCGAGCTCAATGCCGATGGCTCGAACGCGATCCTCCTTTTCCACGCCCTCTCCGGCTCACACCACGCCGCAGGCTACAATCCGGACATCCCGGGTATCGGCGATCTCTGGCAGCCCGAGCTCCACGCCGGTTGGTGGGAGGAAATGATCGGCCCCGGCAAGGCTCTCGATACCGACACCCATTTCGTCATCTGCGCGAACTACCTCGGCGGCTGCTACGGCTCCACCGGCCCCGCTTCCATCAACCCAGCCACCGGCAATTCCTGGGGCTCATCGTTCCCCTCCGTATCTGCCACCGATCAGGTCAATGCCGTCGCGCTGCTCCTCGATTCCCTCGGCATCGGCACCCTGCACGGCATCGTCGGCCCCTCGGTCGGTGGCCTCGTCGCAACCACCTTCGCCACCCGTCTTCCCACCCGTGTCCGCAATGTCGTCAGCATCGCCGCAGGCTTCAAGACCACCGTCCTCAACAAGCTCATCCTGTTCGAGCAGATCCTCGCCATCGAGAACGACCCGAACTTCAATGCCGGCGATTTCTATGGCAAACAACCGCCCCTCTACGGACTCGCGCTCGCCCGCATGATTTCCCATAAGACCTTCGTGCACCTCGATGCCATCGAGAACCGCGCCCGCCGCGATATCATCCAGCCCGATGACGTGCTCGCCTGGTATCGAGTCCAGGATCAGTTCCAGAGCTACATGCTCCATCAGGGAAAAAAGTTCGTGCAGCGCTTCGATGCAAACACCTACCTGCGCATCATCGATCTCTGGTCGAAGTTCAATGCCGTTCTCGAAGGCGATGTGCAAACTCCAGAAGAACTCTTCGCACCCTGCGCCGCCGCCGGCCAGAGCTGGCTGGTCTTCTCCATCGACTCGGATTTCTGCTTCTACCCCGAGGAACAATCCGAACTCGTCGGCCATCTTGAAAATGCCGGTGTGGACGCGATGCACATCACCGTCCACTCCCCGAAAGGTCACGACTCCTTCCTGCTGGAGCCAGCCCTCTACACCCCCCACATCGCCTGGGCTCTGAGATGATCGCTAACCGCATTTCCATCTTCATCGCCGCCGTCGCGATCATTGCCACCGGCTTCGTGGGCCTGTCGCTCTTGGACAAAGCCCCCGCCACCGGCTTCCTCTCCGGCGCACTCACTCTCGGCGGCGGCTTCATCATCTGCGGCCTGTTCACCCTGAGCATGCCATGGCACGGCATCGCCGGAGCCGGTGTGCTCGCCCTTCTCGGCCTCGGCCGCGGCATTCTGAACCTCCCGGACTTGTTCGCCTACTTCACAGGCACGAACGAAAGAGGCAACGCCCCCCTGCTCGAACTGGCCGTCACTTTCATCTGTGCAATCCTCCTCGCCCGCATGCTCCGCGCACTCTCCATCGAGCGCACCCGCCGCATGCTCGCAGACGATTGAGCCCTGCGAAATTCACTCCGCGGCCGCACCGAGGAAGATCTCGGAGACCTTGCCCTTCTCAAAGCTGAAGATCATCCCTCCGTAGATCGATCCGACCAGATGCTTGTCTCCGGAATCCCCTAGCGAATTAGCCTCTTCCTGTTCCGTTTTGTAATCCGCGTAAGCTTTCACCGCATCTGCCTTCGCGCTGCCGATCCCGATTCCTTGCCCGGTCTTGAGCTTGGATGGCGCTCTGAGAGTGATCGCGAAAACCTCTTTGTCGCCCCCCACTTTGGCGGAGCTCATTTCCACACTCAACCCGGCGTCTTTGAAATCCCACGTCTGCACGGCCTCCCCGATGGCATCCAACATCATGTCTTCGCCCTTCTCAGGTTCACCCAGCCCTTCCTTCGCGGCGATGGCGAGCAGATCCGCCTCTGCCATCCGCAGCGAGATACCACCGATCGCCGCATCGGACATGATATTTGCTCCGCTGATCTCGATGGAATGAATCGTCGCTCCCGGGCTGATATTTCCCGCCGCCTGCTCACGATCATCATAACCCCCGATGGTGCCGGAATTATTCTCCATGCGGAACGACAACCCGGAAGGCTGGTCGGCAAAGGTCACATACTGCCTCGCCTCGATCTCGCTCACAAAGGCCTCCGTCACCTTGCCATAGAGCGGCTCCGCATCGGCGACCTTCATGCCCACATGGGCACCCGTAACCGTTTTTAAATCGCTTCCCATGACTTGGATGAAATCGATCACCCCACCCGTCTCTTCCTCACCGGCGTAGAGATACATCTGCACTTTCCCATCCATGCTCACCGAGATGAGCGAAATCCCTTCCCCATCCGATGTGCTGCCGAATTCCGCCCCCTTCATCGCTGCCCGTGCGTCTTCCAGCGTCATCCCGAGCTCGATGGCTCCTGCGGAATTCGGGGTAATCACACCCGCAGCCTCGGCCGCAGTCGCATCCATGGAAAAACAAGACACAGCCACAAAGATGGCACCAAGCGGGCATAACAATTTCTGAGTTTTCATAAGGGGGGGATTGGGATGGAATGCAAAAACAAGATTTCCCGCTTTCCCAAGCAACCATATTTCACCCCCCGATTCAAGCACCCAACCGTGGCCGCATTCACTACCGGCTACCTTACCGCGACGCCCCTCCGTTCCCCCATCCCTTGTTGGGCAGCGGCCCCAAGGTCAGCTCCAGCACGCCGCCCTGAATCAGGTCTTTGTGAGGAAAGAGCGAGGACTCCATTGCTTCGCCATTCCACGTAGCGGATTGAATGTAGACGTTTTCCGGAGCCTGATTTTTGGCCACGATCGTCAGAGTCTTCCCACCATAATATTCCTCACTCAGATGGATCACCACCTTGTCAAAAATCGGGGCGGTAATGTCGTATACCACATCCACTCCCGACCCCCCGTCGAACTGGAAAATCCCCATCGCAAGAAGCGCGCTCAACGCTCCCATCTGCCCCTGATCTTCGTCGCCGTTGTAGCCACTGAACGGATCCGCTCCACTAAACGTCTTCGCCTGCACCTCGCGCACCCATTTCTGGCTCAACCATGGATAGCCGATCCGGTTGAAATAATGCGCGAGTCCCGTGCCGTCTTGATTCGCATAGTCCACCTCCGCCTTGCCATGGGAGCGGCCACGCTGATGAAAAGCGTATTCCGCCGCCCTCGCAAACTGCGCATCCAATTGGTTCGCCGCGGACTCCGCACCACCGATCAAATCCGCCAACCCCATGGGATCCTGCGGCACGAAGAAGGTCGTGATCGCCGCATTGGTTTCGCAGAAACCCTCTTGCTCGAAGCTGTCGATGGTCGGGGCGAAATCCGGCTTCCATCCCCCGTCCTTCATGCGCACCCATGCCGAGCGTTTCTCCGGCCAGATCACATGGCGGTAGTTCTTCGCGCCATCTTTGAAACGGGCATAGATGTCCGTTTTCCCGAGACTCTCCGCCATCCCGGCGATGCACCAGTCGTGGTAGGCATTGTACATCGTGAGGCTGGTGACGGCCTTGCCATGGCCCCCGTCGAGATGCTCGCCCCACGCGACATAGCCCTTCTTACTATAGGCATCGTAGGTTCTCTGCGTCGGCTTTTGCGCATAGCCGCCGTAGTAGCGCCCTCCATCGGCCTCGGTATTGCGCACCAGTCCCTCCAACGCCTTTTCAACGTCGAAGTCACGGATACCCTTGGCATAGGCAGAGGTGATGAAAGGCGCTTCCGAAGCACCGATCATCACGAAGGTGTAGTTCCCCCCTGAGGGTCCGCGCGGCATCAGCCCGCCGTTTTCATACATTTGCAGCGAGGTCTTGCAGAAATCACTGTAGCGCTCCGGGCAAAATAGCGGCCACAGGATGTTCAGGCTCCAATGAGATCCCCACCATGCATCGAAGTTGTGCATCGCAAACTCCGGTTCACCCTCCGCATCGAGCGGAACCTGTCGGACCTTCGCTTCCTCCCCCGTCATGTCGCGGTAGGAACCATCCACATCGCTGAGGACACGACGTCCCAAGGCAGACCTCCATAGATCCGTGTAGAACTTGGTGCGCTGGGCATCCGTGCCACCCTCAACCTCGATGCGCGACAGCTGGACATTCCATTCCACCGAGGAATCCTCCACCACCTTATCAAAGTCCCAATGATCCAACTCGGCTTCCATATTGCGCCGTGCACCCTCCACCGAGGTGTAGCTGATCGCCACCTTCATCAGAAGTGGCTTGCGGCTTTCTGTGGTGAATCGTGCGTAGGCACCAGAGTCCTTGCCGCTGATTTCTTTTCTATCACATACCACCACCTTCTCCCCCTCCTTGAGCTCCCATCCGCCGAATCCCGTCATTGCCTGATCAAACTCGATCACGAAATACACCGGGAAATCCTTCCGGCGCCGCGAGGTCTTTTCCATCACACTCATGCCCTCTAGCCGGGTTTCGGAAACTTGCTTCACCCACGCCGTTGTCATCGGGCCATGGCCGAGCATCGCCCCCGCATCCACCAGCACATAGGCATCCTCACTCGCGGGATAGCTGTAGCGGTGAAACCCCACGCGGGTCGTCGATGTCAGTTCCGCCGTCACATCGTATTTCTCCAGCACCACCTTGTGATAGCCTGCCCGCACCACCTCATCCTCGTGCGAGAATTCAGACCGATACGCATCCATTCCCTCGTGCCCCTTCATCTCACCCACCGTTGGCATCACCGCCACGCCAGAGAGCTGCCAGGCATGGATATGACTGAAACAGCGGATGAACTTATCATTGTAGAGGTAACCGGATTTCCACGACCCCTCGGTCTGCGTATCCGGGCTCAGATTCACCATCCCGAAGGGGCGGCTGGCGGAGTTAAAATAAAACCAGCGCGACTCCACCGTATCAATCAACGGATTCACCCACTCAACCGGAGACTTCGCCAGCAGGGTGCCGCTTAGCGAAAGCAATACGGCAATGAACAACTTAATCATCCCACCATCGTTCCTAGCCGCCGGACGAAACCAAGGAGGAAATGCAGTTACCCTTCCGCCGCGTTCTGCTGGCGCGCGATGTCGTTGAGCGTCAGCCAGCCCAGGAGCTTGCCGGGATCCGCTTGACTAACGACCGGCACCTGCTGGAGATTCCGCACGATCATGCGGTTCGCGGCGTCTCGGATCGGCGTATCGAGGGTCACGGAAATGAGCTCATGTCCCGCGAAGATCCCCTCCACAGATTCCTTGTCCACTTGCTCATCGAGCTCGTGCCGGGTCACCACTCCCACCAGTCGGCCAGCACCGTCGAGCACCGGATAAGCATGGTATTTCATGTCTTCCGCAGCGATCCGCTTGAGCGCATCCGCCGGGGATTCTTCAGCACCCAGCGAGAAGACCTCATGCGTCATGATCGATTGCACCGGCAGTTTCCGGTAGTCCTGCGCTCCGCGATAGGCGGGCAGTGTCCGCAAGTTGACGCCGTCCTGCAGCAGCAGTGCGTTGTAGATGCTCACTGGCTGCAAGTGCTTCGCGATCTGCCAGGCGAGCACATTCCCCGCCATCAGCGGCAGGATCAGGGAGTAGTTCCCTGTCATTTCGAAAATGATGATCAGCGAGGTAAACGGACATCTCACCACCGCCGCAAACATCGCGCCCATGCCCAGCAACACACAGCCACCGATGACCTTGGAATCGTTCGGAAAAGCCGGGATCCAGTTCCCGAGATGTTGTATATCCGCCAGCCCTACCCCGATCAGCGCACCGAGCATTCCACCGAGAAAAAGCGTTGGAGAAAACAATCCACCCGATCCGCCGGACGCATAGTTGATCACCACCGCTAGGAATTTAAGCACCAGCAGCGCCGCAATGATCCCCACAGAAAACTTGTTCTCAAACGCCGCCTCCAAGCTCTGGTAGCCGATGCTGAACACCGAGTTTTGTGCATCCCCCAAGTGTCCGGTGAAGTAAAACGCCGCCAGCCCGAGGATCCCGCACGACAGCCCGCCCGCAGCAGGATTGATCCACGAAGGCAAGACGCTCCTGCTCTTGAACCAGCTCCGCAGATTCAGGGTGCTTCGCACAAACAGATGCCCGATCAGCCCGGCAGCGAGCCCCAAAGGCAGCGCCACCAGCATCCACGCAGAGGTCTTGTAGTCCTCGGCAATCTTCGCGGTCAGCACCGGATCCTCGCCCAGAATGCTCCGAGAAACTGCCGCCGCCACCACCACCGCGATCACCATCCCGCCGATCGCTTTCATCGAGAAATTGTCCAGCAACTCCTCGAACACAAAGGTCAGCGCGGAGAGCGGCGCATTAAAAGCCGCAGCGATCCCCGCCGCCATCCCCACCGGCAGCATCGATTGCACACGTGCCGGATCATTAAACGCCCACCTCCCTATCCTTGAGGAGATCGCCGCACTCACATGCACCGTCGGTCCCTCACGACCCAGGCTGTTGCCCAGCCCGACATACAGAGAGCCCAGGATAAACCGCATCACCCCAGTCTTCCCGGAGATCTTGCCACCATGGTTGTAGTAGGCCGCCTTGGTCTGCGGGATCCCGCTGCCCGCCGCATCCGGCACATAAAACCTCACCGCCAGCCCCACCAGAAGCCCCGCAAAAGTCGGAGCCCCCAGCATCACCGCGCAAAATACCACCGGATCCTGCTTCTCCGCAAATCCCCACAGGCTCTCAAAGAGATGATGGATCGAAAAGTGGAAGCCCACCGCCACCAGCCCGCACAACAAACCCGCCAACAGGCAGAGCGCAAGGAACCGTTGGTTGTCGCTCAACCGCGACCTCATCCAGTCCGGCAATGTTCCTAGTCGCCACTTACTCATTCTCCGCCCCGGCGGTAACACGCATCCGCCCCCTTGGCCAGAATTGCTTCACCCACTCAATGGATTGATGATTGTGGTTTTCTGATTTCTGAACCGCGAAGCAAACGGAGAGGCGTGCAAGCCCCCAACCCAAGTCTTCCACCTGAAAACTGAAAACTAGCAAACTCACCCCCCAACCCCAGTCTTCCACTTCTCACTCGGCACTTCCCACTTCTTCTCCCCCCTTGACCCATCCCCCATCCCATGCAGGGTTCCCCCAGACATGACTTTCCGACTCCCCGCTCTCGCCCTGGCCTTCGCCCTCTCCGTGGTCGCTGCTCCCCTTGCCTTCTCTCAGGAAACGGATGCCGCCGCCGCCGCACCTACCGCCACCTCGGTATCCGATCCCGCGGTGCAAAAGGACGTCCTTGCCCTTTCCCTCGAGCCACTCACCAAGGCAGAGCTCTCCACCGAGGTCGATGCATGGCTTGGCCTCCTCCAGGAAAAATCCACCCAGATCGCCGAATCGGAAATACGCATCATCAAGGGCGAAGGCGATACCGCCACGATCCGCGAAAACCTCACCAAGCTCCGCGAGGAAAAGGGCAGTATCCTCACCCGCACCCGCATCGCCCTCACCGCCTACCAGCTCAAAGGCGGAGACATCTCAGAGCACGAGAAATACCTCGCCGCCGTCAGTGGCATCGATGCGGGAGCCAAGGATCTGGTGACGCGTTGGAATACGGTCAACCTCTGGCTCAAATCCCAGGATGGTGGCATACAACTCCTCTTCAACACCCTCAAATTCCTCGGCGTCATGGTCCTCTTCTGGTTCATCGCCTACTTCGCCGCAAAGCTCATCCGCCGCGCCCTCGAAAAGCAGGAAAACATCTCCTCCCTGCTCAAAGTCTTCATCAATAAGATGAGCCGCCGCACGATCTTCCTCATCGGTTTCATCGTCGCCCTCGGCACCGCGGGAGTCAATGTCGGCGCCGCCCTCGCCCTGATCGGCGGCAGCGCCTTCATCCTCGCCTTCGCACTCCAGGACACCCTGGGGAATTTCGCCGCCGGCCTCATGCTCATCATCTACCGCCCCTTCGATGTAGGCAATGCCGTCGAAGTCGGAGGCATCTCCGGCTCGGTCGATAGCGTCAGCCTCGTCAGCACCGTCATCCGCACCTTCGATAACAAGAAAGTCATCGTCCCTAACAAAAAGGTCTGGGGCGAAGTCATCACCAATATCACCGGCATGCCCACCCGCCGCGTCGATATGGTCTTCGGCATCGGCTACGACGATGATATCGAGAAAGCCCAGGAAATCCTCGAGCGCATCGTCGCCGAAAACGAACTCGTCCTCGAGATCCCTGAGCCCGCCATCCACCTCCACGAGCTCGCCGATTCCTCGGTCAATTTCATCTGCCGCCCATGGGCCGCCACCGCCGATCACTGGAAGGTCTATTGGGCCATCACCAAGCGCGTGAAACAAGAGTTCGACGCCGCCGGCATCAGCATCCCTTTCCCGCAATCCGATGTGCACCTCCACATCCCCGAGAGCACCACACTCCCCGCCCCCTCCGAAAAAGGCAGCGAACCAAAGGATGGAGCGTCCCCCTGAAGAACTGGACAGGTAATAAGCCCTTCCGCCATGGCGGGAGATCTGGCAAAACCCATGAAAAGAACAGCGGGCGCGGCCAAGCTGGCGACAGCTTGCCGGGGTTCGGGGCGGGCAGCCCCGGGT
>JBDWAR010000012.1:0-31689 GCA_039978775.1 Luteolibacter sp.
GGTGAGGGGATCGATTTCCATGATCTTGGAGGAAGTGTTGCCACCACCGGTGTTGGTGATGCGCTGGTCGGCTCCGAGGATGTTGGAGCGATAGACGAGCTGGTCGACTTGATCCAAGGTGGCTGCATGGGAGTCGTCCCACGAGTAAGTTACGTGTTTGTAGGTTGGGTTGCTCATGATGGTAGTAGTGGTTGCTGAAAAAAGGCTTGAAATTAAAACCCAAATAAAGCAAGAAAAAAGCAGAAAAACCCACACACGACATGCTAGCAATTGAAAGACAACGCAGAATCCTCGCAAAAGCGAAGAAAAATGGCACGGTGAGAACCCAGGATTTGGCAGCGATGCTGGAAGTCACGGAGGAAACGGTGCGCCGCGATCTCGATGCTTTGTCGCGCCGGGGGCAACTGAAGCGCACTCACGGAGGTGCCGCCGATGTCTCTGTGATCTTGGACGAACTTCCGGCCGGCGAACGCGAAACCCGGCAGGCGGCGGAGAAGGCGGCGATTTCGAAAATGGCGATGAAGCATGTCGGGGAGAACGAAACGATCATGCTCGATGCGAGTTCCACCGCGCTGGAATTTGCTCGTCACCTTCCTGCGGGTCGCTCGCTCAAGGTGGTGACTTACTCCCATGACATCGTCGAAAGATTGTCCATGCGCAGGGATATCGAGTTGGTGCTGTTGGGTGGGATCTACGAACCGAAAGGCAGGCGCTTCACCGGCTTGCTCACAGAAATGGGAATCCGCGCTCTGCGCATCGATCGCTTCTTCTTTTCCGGATCCGGTTACGACAAGGATCTTGGCATCGGCGAGCCCAACCCAGAAGAAGCGCGCACGAAGTCGCTCATCGTCTCGCTGGCGAAATGGAAATGCGCGATGATGGATCACACCAAGCTCGGACGAGTGACCGACAACTACTTTGTGAACCCCTCCGAAATCGATGTCCTGATCACCGACAAGGCAGGCATGACTTTCTGCAAGACGCCGGGCATGAAGAAGATGGAGTGCGAGTTCGGCTGAAGCAGTTTCGCGGTCTTCTGACTGTTCTTCTGCAGGGGGATGCATAGCATCCTGTCCATGCGAAAAGTTCTCTGCATTGGCGCCGGAAATATGGGGCGCTCTCACGCCAAGGCTTACCATTCGATGGAAGGCGTTTCGGTCTGCGGTGTCGTCACTCGCTCACCCGGATCGCGTGAGTCTTTGATTTCTGAACTAGGGCTCGAATGCGCAGGATTCGACGATGTGGCGTCAGCGATTTCCGAGACCCGACCAGATATCGTATCGATTTCCTCGTATCCCGATACCCACGCGGAATATGCAGAGCTGGCGATGCGTGCAGGGGCAGATGTTTTTGTGGAAAAGCCCATCGCGACGACGGTGGAGGATGCCGAGCGATTGGTCGCACTGGCGAAGGAGCTCGGCCGTAAAGTCGTGGTTGGCTACATCCTAAGGCAGCATCCCAGCTGGATTCGTTTCATCGAAGTGGCGCGGACCTTGGGGAGCCCCTTGGTCATGCGGATGAATCTGAATCAACAATCCTCCGGCTCTGCGTGGGAGACTCACCGCAATCTAATGTCTTCTGTTTCGCCGATCGTCGACTGCGGTGTTCACTATGTCGATGTGATGTGCCAAATGACACGTTCGCGTCCGGTGAGAGTCAGCGGGGTGGGGGCACGATTGAGCGATGAATTGCCGGAGGGAATGATCAACTACGGCCAACTCCAAGTGACTTTTGATAACGGCTCGGTCGGCTGGTACGAGGCTGGCTGGGGCCCGATGATGAGCGAGACCGCCTTTTTCATCAAAGACGTGGTCGGTCCGAAAGGATGCGTGACGATTACTGCGAACAAAGCGGCTTCGGAGGGAGCCTCGGATTCGGTGGACGCGCATACCCAGACCGAATCGCTCAGGCTCCATCACTCGGCTCTCGATGGTGCGGGAAAATTCGTCAAAAAGGACGAGTGGATCGATATGACCGACGAGCCGGATCATGATGCGCTGTGCTTGCGGGAACAGGAATATCTTCTCAAAGCAATCACCGAAGACCTCGATCTAACCGATCACTTAGAGGACGCACTAAACTCGATGCGTATTGTATTGGCAGCAGACGAAAGTTTCCGCACCGGGAAAACTGTAGAGCTCTGAACGACTGCGAGACGAGGCAAATCGTGAGCGGGGCGAATGGTGCGCGCTGCAGGGTTCGAACCTGCGACCCCATCCGTGTGAAGGATGTGCTCTACCACTGAGCTAAGCGCGCTTTCGCGGGGCGGGAAGATGGGGCAGACGGGCGGGGATTGGCAAGCGGATTTATCCCCGGCCTAGCGGATTAGCCGACGGGGTGCCAGGTGGTCTTGAGTTCCACGAAGTCGCGGATGAAATAGAGGCCTTGGGCTTGTTCCGAAAACCAGTCGTAGGGTTTCTCCGCGGAGATGAATTTGGTGCGTTTCACGGATTCAGCAGCACCGGTCTGGAGTGTCTTGCGTTCCGCGAGTGTAGCGAAAGCAGAGACGGCGCGGATGTGTTCGTGGGTGGCGAAGGTCGGGAGGATGTCGGCGTTTTTGCCGGTGATGAGATTGATAACGCCGCCGGGGAGGTCGCTAGTGGCGAGCATTTCGCCGAGCAGGATGGCGGGGTAGGGTTTGGTTTCGGAGGCGAGGGCTATGACGGAATTACCGCTGGCGATGATCGGGAGGATCATGGAAATCAGAGCAAGCAGAGGCGCATCATCCGGGGCAGAGACAGCGATGACTCCCATGGGCTCGGTGACGGAAAAGTTGAAATGGCTGGTGGCAACGGGGTTCACGCTGCCGAGAAGGGCCTCGTATTTATCGGTCCATCCGGCGTAGTGAACGATGCGATCAATGGCGGCGGCGACCTCAGCGGCTGCCTGATTTTTCTCATCGGCATTGGCGGGGAAATGGGCGTCGACGAGTTCGGACGAACGGGCTTCGAGCATTTCCGCCATGCGGTAGAGAATCTGGCCGCGGTTGTAGCCGGAGCGTTTTGCCCAACTGGCGCCGGCCTTTGCAGCTGCCTCGACGGCGTTGCGAACGTCTTTGCGGGTGCAGAGCGGGACGTTGCCGAAGAACTCTCCTGAGGCATCGGCGATCTCGTAAGTGCGATTGCTTTCGGAGCGGATGAAGGCGCCGCCGACGTAGCATTTCGGCGTTTTGGTGATGGGTAGACGAGGCATGGATAAGAAACCTAGCGAATCTCTCAGAAACTACAAGCAGCGGAGTGCGGCATTTTTCGGAGGAGGAATGGGCGATGATTGGGTGTTTAGCTTTG
Source organism: Luteolibacter sp. (assembly GCA_039978775.1). Classification (GTDB taxonomy): domain Bacteria; phylum Verrucomicrobiota; class Verrucomicrobiia; order Verrucomicrobiales; family Akkermansiaceae; genus Luteolibacter. Next base: position 3,288 of record JBDWAR010000012.1, read on the forward strand.
ACGAAATTCTGGGAAATCATTAGGGATACCCGGAAGCCATGAAATGTCCCCGATGTGTGCAGAGGATCCACCGTGCTGCGGCGGGATGTCCCCACTGCGGGTTTTCCATGGCGGATGCAGATCGGATGTTTGGCGAGGGCGAGGTGAAGCTACGTAGCCTTACGGATGCGGCGGGTATTTTCCGGCGCAACGAGCGTGACAAATTAGAGGACGCGCTCGATGCCTTCGCCGAGAATTTTCCGCAGATGTTCATTGCTGTGTATAGCGGGACGCTGGGGGAGACGGGAAATCTCCGGCAGTTTGGCTTCTGGTTGATGAATCGCGGGGTGTTCGAGGATGTCCCGGTGGAGAAGCCAAATGAGGCGGGCGTGCTTTTCGTGATCGATCCGGAATCGAAATCGGCGGGCATTACCTTCGGCTATTTGCTCGATCCGTTTTTCGAGGAACAGGATAGTTTCGACTGCCTTTCGCGTGCGCATTCCTACTGGCTGGAGGGAAAATATAGCGAGGGGTTGTTGAAGAGCATTAAGCATCTGAAAGGGATTTTACGGAAACGTTGCCGCCAGGCGCGGAGGGATCCGGAAAGGTTCGAGCGCAAGGTGGCGATGCCCGTGGCGGTGGAGGATTTGGTAAAGAAGATCCGGCTCGGTGGCAGGACTCCGGCGGAAGCTCCGGCCCACTCCGAAGAGGAGGTGGAGCCGTGAAGAGATTTTTCGCGGCAGTTCTGATGGTGCCGGTGGTTGCACTGGCTGTGACTGAACCGCCGCTTCCCCTGTGGGAGGAAGGCGCGCGCCAAGAAATGTTAGAGGAAGGCTGGATCGCTGGGGACACCTTGTTGCTTTTCGGTCCGCTGCCCAAGCAGGAGCAAGAGGAGAAGGAGGAAGAGACGCCATTGAACGTGGAGCAGCCGACTGAGGCGGATCTTGCCGAGGAGGAGATCGACGAGACCGAGGTGGCGGAGGAATTCCTTGTGCAATATTTCGAGAACAAACCCACCTCCTATCTAGTGGATCCCCAGAACCTGATGGACACGCGCCAGCAGAAGGACCTTGAGACGTTCATTGAGTATCATGCGAAAGATTCTTCGATTGATATGTATATCTATGTCTTCGGGGCGGATCAGCGCATTCCCTCCGAGGTGCGGGAAGAGGAGGTGGTGGAGCGTTTGTATTCTGTGGGGAAACCGGCGGTGATCGTTTATTATTACGCCGGTGCACCGCAGAGGTCGGCAGTGTATCTCAGCCCGGTGCTGACGGATGCCGTCTCGGCGGCGGAGCAGCGTAGGGCGCTTGAAAGCTCGGTGATGAAAGCCTTTGCGAGCGCCCAGCCGTTCGAGCAGTTGGAGGCTTTCTTGGTTCAGATGTCGATCCGGATTTACTGGATGGAGCGGATGATCGAAGGCACGGCCGCAGAAACCATGGCAACGATTCCGGGGGATGAGAGGGCACCAAAACCTGCAGCAGCCGAGCTAGCCGCCAAGCGAAAGATCGAGATCCCTGCGTGGATGAAATTGGTTGGCGCAGCGGCGGTGGCAGCTTGCGGCGGACTGCTGGCGCTGTGGAGCTTGGCGATGTGGTGGATGAGCCGGCGGCGGTTTCAGCTTCCCGAATTCGAGGTGGAGCCGAGGCTCGGCGGCAGCCATGCGGCGGGCATCGGTGCGGTGATTTCCTTTTCGAGCAGTGCGGTGCCTCCGGCGCGTCAGAGAGATCAGGTGCCCGATTACATGCGGCGCATGTGATTCAGAAATTGAACCGCAGGCGGACGGGATAAACGCCGATGAAGAGGATGATTTGTGCCGCAATTTTCCCTTTCGATTTATTGAACAGCGTGGCGAATGAGGCATTGAAACGGCGCATCTGGTGGACAAATATCCGCGCGGATGGGTAAGCCGGGAATGTCAGTTGAGGCCAGCGAGCGGGGCGAGGAGATCCGGCTCGGCGGCAGGCTCGGCACGATGTCCTTGCGCAAGCAGGTGCTGACTCTGGCGATGTGGCCGCTCATGGAGCAGGTGCTCGCCTTCTTCGTCGGCATGACCGATATCCTCATTGCCGGGCGCATGGCGGAGGGGGCGGAAAGGGTCGCCGTTCTCGATGCGATGGGGCTGGGTGGGTATGTCGGGTGGTTCATCAACATCTTTCAGGGAGCGGTCGCGACCGGGGTGATGGCTCTCGTTTCCCGCGCCACCGGTGCCCGCGACGAGCCCTTGGCAAACCGGGGTCTGGGGCAGGGACTTTGGCTCGGGGCGGCGGCGGGGCTGGTCGCGTTCGTGGTTTTACAGTTGGGCGGGATTTACCTGATCCAATGGATGGGGCTCACGTCCGCTGCAGCGATCGAGGCGGAAACCTACATCCGCATCCTCGCGTGGACGGGGCCGGTGGCGGGCGGGATGTTCGCGGTGAATGCAGCCCTGCGCGGTTCCGGCGATACCAAGACGCCTTTTATGGCGATGGTAGTGGTGAACCTGGTGAACATGGCAACCAGTGTGCTATTTGTTTTCGGCCCCGAGCCCTTCGGCGGTATGGGGGTAAAAGGCATCGCTCTCGGCACTGTGATAGGCTGGGCGGCGGGGCTTGTCACCGTGGTGGTGATGTTGGCTTTGAAGAAACGTGAGGGACTCAAGTGGACCCGGCGCGGATTGGCGTTTCATGGCGAGACCGTCATGCGTATCTGGCGCGTTGGGGTGCCACAGGCGTTCGAAATCGCGGGCATGTGGACCATCCATTCCTTTGGGATTCGGGTAATTTCGGGATTGGCCGCAGAGGGGGCTTTGGGTGCGCATTTCATCGCCATCCGGTTAGAGGCCATGAGCTTCCTGCCCGGCTTCGCCATCGCGGCAGCAGCAGCGGCGCTTACCGGACAATATCTCGGTGCGGGCTCGCCTGAGATGGCCGTAAAAGTCGTGCGCTTCTGTTGGAAGTTAGCCGTCGGGCTGATGGTGGTCATGGGGGTATTTTTCGTGGTCGCCAGGGAATGGCTGATCGGGCTGATGGCTCCTGGTAGCCTCATTCATATGGAGCTCGCCGCACCATTGCTCGTGGTATGCGCCGTCACCCAGCCGCTCTTCGCCACCTGTATGATTTTGAAAACCACCATGCGTGGCGCGGGTGCCACGAAGCTGGTCATGCGCGCGGCCTTCGCCAGTATGCTCTTCAATCGTGTTGCCGTGCTGGCAGTGCTGGCACACTTCGGCTGGATCAGCCTCACCGGGGTGTGGATCGTCTTCGGTTTCGACCTACTGACCCAAGCTACCATTTTCACTCACCTGCATTTCAAAGGCAGATGGCTGGATGCGAAGGTGTGATAGACGGCACAATAACATCTGCAAAAACGGGGATTTCTAACGGAGCTCTGAAAGGGCGAACGAACCGGAGCTGAGCAATCTGAAATTGTGCCTGAGCCGAAGCAGAAGCCGGAGGCTAAAATTGAATCGGAGTCCGCTCCCCAATAGCGGTTGGCTAGCCCTCAAATGTTGGAAACTCCCTACGCCTCGGTCCCACCGGGTTTGAGGTAGTAGAGGACGGCCATGCGGGCGGCGATGCCGTTCTCAACCTGGTCGTTGATGAGGGAACGTTCATAATCCATGACTGCATCGCAGAGTTCGACGCCGCGGTTCACAGGGCCGGGGTGCATGAGGTAGAGGCCGCGCTGGCGGATCTCATGGAGGCGTGAGTCGGTGATGCCGTAGAGTTTGTGATACTCGCGCAGGGAGGGGAAGAAGGGGGCATCCTGGCGCTCCATCTGGACGCGGAGCAGATAGACGATATCCGGAGCCCATGCCATGGCGGCGGAGTATTCGGTGAAACGTATGATACCTTCGGGGCCGTTGCGGGGATTGAGTGACCCGGGTCCGAGGAAGGCGACGTCCATGCCGATCTTTTTGAGGATGCAGGAGGTGGAGCGGGCAACGCGTGAGTGGAGGATATCGCCGACGATGAGGATTTTCTTGCCGGTGGGGTCGGGGAATTTTTCCTTGATCGTGAAAGCATCTAACAGTGCTTGGGTGGGATGGGCGTGGGCTCCGTCGCCAGCATTGATGACCGAGGCCTTGGTCTGGGCGGCGATGGCGGCGGGCAGGCCGGAGCGCGAGTGGCGGACTATGATGTAATCCGTGCGCATGGCTTGAAGGGTCTCAACCGTTTCCCTAACAGACTCTCCCTTGGTGACGGAGGAGTGGCGGACATCGAAGTTCGTGACGTCGGCGGAAAGGCGTTTCGCGGCGACCTCGAAAGAGGAGTGGGTGCGGGTGGATGGCTCGTAAAAGAGAGTGAGCACGGATTTACCCTTGAGCGCGGGCACCTTTTTCACCGAGCGAGTAAAGAGTTCTTTGAAGGGGATCGCCTGATCGAGGAGGATATCGATCTCTTCGCGCTCAAGTGATGCGATGTCGAGAAGGTCTTTACGGGGCATGTTGGAAGAGGGGTGCGTAGTGGAGTCCACCAAAGACGGCGGTAAGGAAAATGACAATGAAGATGAGAGCTGCGTGGTGGCGAGAGCGCGGCTTTTTCATGGCAATGAAGGCGACGATGAGCAGTGAGCCGAGCAGGAGGGCGAGGGGGGTGAAGTGGTGGAAGTGCAGGTAGATCGTGACGGCAGCCCCGACGGCAAGCAGGTAGCCGGGGACGTAGAGGGTGGGGTGGGCGGTCTGCCTGCGGAGGTGCAGAGCGGGATCAATGTCGGGCTGGTTGAGCTTAGCGAGGGCTTCGCGTTTGCGGATCTCTGCGATATCGCGCGGATCGTGGCGGTGTCTGGGGATCGCGGTCTTGTGGGTGACAGCCGGGGCAGGGGCGAGGGGAAGTTCGTGTTTCCGGAGGGTGTGGCTGGTCTTTTTGGGCACCTCAGCGGCAGGTGCGGGAGCGTCGGGGATATCGAGATGAACGGGTGGTGCAATTTTCTCGGGAGCGGTATTGATGATATCCGGCTCGAGGTGGACAGGTTGGCGGCGGGGAGGTGCTGGAGCTTCGGCTGCGGGAGCGGTTGGCTCAGCAGCGCCCGGTTGCTCGGGAGTTGCATCCGGGATGCCGAGTCCTTGGCGCAGGGCGGCGATTTGTTCTGGGGTCTTTTTTTGTTCCGGGATCATGGTTTCGGGGGACTGACGACACGGACGAGATCTTCCCCATCCGTGCCTTCGAGGGAGACATGGACATGGTCGTGACGATCCGTTTCGAGGGTGATGCCTGTATAGGTGGCGTGGATGGGAAGCTCGCGGTGGCCGCGGTCGATCAACACGGCGAGCTCGACCTTGGCGGGGCGGCCGTAGTCGGAAAGCGCATCGAGCGCGGCGCGGATCGTGCGGCCGGTGAAGAGCACATCATCGACGAGGATGATGTGGGCGTCATCGACCGAGAAAGGGATATCACTTTCCTGGAGTTTGGGGTTTTCGCGGAGGTGCTCGAAGTCATCGCGGTAAAGGGAGATATCGAGCACGCCGAAGTTCAGTTCGCGGTCGTCTGCGGAGAGGTGGGTGAGCAGACGCTCGGCGACTTCGTCTCCGCGTGAGCGGATGCCGACGAGGCCGATGGGCTTGTCTGGATTGGCGGCGCGGACAGACTCGGCGAGGGTGGCAATGCCTTCGGCGATTTCATCGGGGCCGAGGGTGAGCTTGATGCTTTCCGGCGAGTGGGATTTTGCCTCGGGAAAATTGAGTATGCCGATGTCGGTGCGGCGCTGGAGGCCGGGGAAGGAGATCTGATCGAGCGCTGCGTGGGCGGCGGTGACGGCGCTGAGACGGTCATTACCTTGGGCGACGCAGGCGAGAACGCGGCCACCGTTGGTCTGCCATTCCTCGCCTACCAGCTTGGTGCCGGAGTGGAAGACCATGCCGCCGGTGTCATCGAGACCGGAGATCGGATCACCGGAGCGCGAGCTTTCCGGGTAGCCGTGGGAGGCGGCGATGACGCACACCGACCAATCCTCCGAAAATGAGATCAGGGATTTGTCGAGCTGGCCCTTCGCGCCTTGGAGGCAGAAGGACGCGAGATCGCCGGAGAGCAGCGGCATGACTGCCTGGCACTCGGGATCGCCGAAGCGGCAGTTGTATTCGATGACTTTTGGCCCATCCGCTGTGAGCATGAGGCCGAAGTAGAGGAAGCCCCGGTAAGGCAGTTTCTCGGCACGGAGGGCGGCGACGGTCGGGGCGACGATGGTTTCGTCGATGATCTCGAGGAGTTCCTTGGAAATGAGTTTGCGCGAAGCGACTGCGCCCATGCCCCCGGTGTTGGGGCCGAGATCGCCATTTTCGAGGCGCTTGTAATCGCGGGCAGGAGTGAGGATCAGGTAGTCGTCATCGGAAATGGCGGCGAAGATCGATACCTCTGGACCGACGAGGCATTCCTCGACAAGGAGGCGGCCGGGGCCGAAGCGTTTCTGGGTAAAGACTTCGTCGAGGAAGTCGTGGGCAGATTTTTCATCCGGGCAGACGGCGACACCTTTGCCAGCGGCGAGCCCGTCGAATTTCAGGACGGTGGGGTAGGTGCCGTCAATGGCTTCGACCGCGGATTCCAAGGAATCGCAGGCGGCGGCGGCACCGGTGGGGATGTCGTTGCGGAGGAGAAAATCTTTGGCGAATTCCTTGGAGGCTTCGAGTTGGGCTGATTCTTTGGGCGGCCCCCAGCAAGGGATGCCATTGGTTTCGCAGAGATTGGCGAGACCTTCACCGGTAACGAGATAAGACTCTTCTCCGGCGATGCAGAGGTCGATGGAGTTATCCTTCATCCATGCGACCAGCGAAGGCAGATCGGTGGCGGTGGTGGGCTTGGCGAGGCGGAAAATGGCGTCGCTACCAGGGAAAGAAAAGAGTTCGGGAGACTGCGGGGAGAGGGAGAGGGTATGGATCAGGGCGTGCTCACGGCCGCCTTTGCCTACAACAAGTATTTTCATCTCCGGGTGTTTTCGGAGAAAAGCGCGGGATGGGCAAGGAATCTCCTCGGACAATGCCGGAAATCCTCAGCTCTTCGGTGGCAGCAGGGATCCATCCATGTCGCCATCCTCAATAACCGGAAGGGATGGCTCCTCGAAATCCGAGGGCAGGACGAAGGACCAGAAGGTGCGTTTCTGCTTTCTCTCGTAGGCGAGTGCGCGGTCTTTTCCGAGCGGCATTTCCTTGAGGTCCTTTTCACGGACTTCGACGACATCCACGGTGGAAGGCCGGAGGTCGTTGATGGAGAACTGAGTGACTTTTTTTGTCGCAGAATTGATAGCACCGCAGGATGCGAACAGGATCGGAGCGGCGATGCAGATGCAAAGTTTTTTGATCATGGCGGTTGGGGAGAAAACAGGGATTAAGCCCTTCCTAGGAAATATAGTAACAAATGAAGAAGCGTGTCCAGTATCGGTTTTTGTGTCGATATTGTCATTGAGTAGGTTTTAGCGCGGGATGAGGACGAGGAAGTTGCGCACGGGGCGGTTAAGGAAGCTGCGGCGCTCGATCGGGCCGCCGGGGATGCGCGAAGAGATGTAGAGATCGGTGGAGCGGCCACCATCGAGGTTGAGGGCGTCGTCGATGCGCCATGGGGCGGGGGAGGCGGAGACGAGGGCTTGGCCGAGGGCGGCGAGGGTGCAGGAGGAGGTTTTGCCGATCCACCAGCGGGAGCGCCCGTCGGTGAGGACGATGGAGCGGAGTGCGGATTTTCCGGTATCGAGGCCGGAGATGGGTTTGCCGTTTTCTAGCAGGAGCGGGCCTGCCTGGATGAGATCGCGGGAGGAGGAAACGGATGCGCGTGAGCTGCGGCGGGTGACGGAGAGAGTGCCGGAGGCGTTTTCGCGGAAGATGCCGTTGCCGAGCGAGGAGGCGGAGTTCCAAGCGCCGGAGGTTTCACCGCCGGAAACGACGAGGCCGAGAGGAGCGCCCTCGGGAGTGAAGAAACCGGCGTTGATGGCAAGGAGGGCGTTCTTGGATTTTGCGACAGCGGCGGCAGTGGCGTAGGTGGATCCTGGGCCGCCGGGTTGATCGACAACGGCGAGGCGGTGGCTACGGGAATCGAAGGTGACGCCCTCGAACGCGATACCGTTGATGGTTTTTCGAGAAATGCTGGGAGAGGAGGCTGGATAAGATGGGGATTCTGGTTTTACCAAAACTGCGGCGGGCGAGTCGGTGGAGGGTGCTTGCTCAATATTTTCCGAAATGGGGCGAGGTTTCGGCGCATCCGGGATGCGGGAGCAAGAGGCCAGGGATGCCACTGCGATGAGGGGCGCGATGAAGGATAACAAACGCATGATGGGAGTGAAGCTACGGAGCTAGCCGGGGGCAAGAACTGGCTTTGTGCTTGGCGGTTGCGGGAGGCGCGGTGCGGTGCAAAGGTGGCGGGGATGACGGGACTGAATTTGCCGAAAAAGTGTGGGGTGATGCTGCTGCCGGATTGCACCCTGTTTCCCCACGGCGGGCTGCCGCTTTATATTTTTGAGGAACGTTACCGCCTTATGCTGGATGATGCGCTGGCCGGAGAATGCGTGTTCGCGGTCGGACGCATGAAGCAAGGAGTCGACGGCGGTGAGGATGTGATTTCGGAAATCGGAACCGCCGGGTTGGTCAGGGCATCGCGGGAGGGGGACGACGGGACATCGCAGTTGCTGCTTCACGGGGTGATTCGCGTGAGGTTCAAGGAGTGGTTGGAAGAAAAGCCTTATCCCTGCGCGTGGATCGAGCCGGTAACCATCACGCCGCTGCCGGAAGAGCAGGGCATTGCGGCGATGAAAACGCTGCGCGGTGCGGTGGAGGATGCGATCGCAAAATTACCGGAGGACGTCAGGACCGGGGTAATGGCGCTTCTTGAACAGGCAGATGAGCCCGCACTGATGGCGGATCTGGTGGCTCAGCAATTCGTCCACGATCCGGATCTGCGCCAGATCCTGCTAGAAGCGCCCACGGTTGGCCAGATGATGAGCCAGTTGTGCGCGTTTTTTGAGGGGCTCGAGATCGGCGATTGAATCCACGCTGCGGGCGGGACCCTACTGTTCGACCGAAAAGATGCCGTGGCTGTAGGCCTTGTTGATGGCAGCGGGCGCATTTTGCACACCGAGTTTCTCGTAGATGTGGCGAATGTGCGTGGCCACCGTGGTGATGCTGGTATCCTCGGAGTCCCGCCAGATCGTGGGGACGAGCACGATTTCATCAATCACGCTTTCATTTTTCAAATGGATCTTGATCCATTCCGTTTGGTTGGGATCCTCGTGGGTCTGCGTTCGGTAGTCGATGGAGTCGACCCCGCTGCGAAAGCCGTAGCGGGAAAGCAGCGAGAGTTCCACATCGACCGCCTTGAGGTGCTGCTCCAACTCCCCCAAGAGCATGGATTGGATATCGTCCCCGGTTTCGCTGCAAATGGTGCCGTCCGTCCATCCGCCCTTTGAATGAGTTTGCGTCCGGTATTTTTCTGCATTGCTAGGCAAGCCCGGGAGTGGCTAGATTGCTCTCAGAATGATTCTGGCGTTGTGGGAGGTATCGGGACTGATTGAACAGGGAGGGCCACTTGTATGGGTTTTGCTTGGCTTGGGTTTTGTCGGGGCGGTGTGCATCGTCGAGCGGTTTTTCTTTTTCCATCGTGCGCGCATCAATGTGAGTTCGCTGCTCGTGGGGCTGGCTCTTCACGTGAAACGCCGTGCCTTTGCGGAGGCGGTGCATGAAGCGGCGCGTGCTCCGGGGCCGGTTGGTCGGGTGGCTCATGCCGGGCTTCTCAGGTATTACTTGGATCGGCGCGACTTGACCGATGTGGTGCGAGAGGCAGGCCAACTGGAGGTGCCACGCATCGAGAAAAATATCCGCGCGATCCTTTCCGTGGCGTTGCTGTCTCCGCTGATCGGCATGCTCGGGACGATGCTCGGTATGGTAGATGCGTTCCAACGCGTGAACGAACAGGGCGGCCTGCCGGGTCCGGGGGAACTTTCCTCCGGGGTGATGACGGCATTGGTCACTTCAGTAGTCGGCCTGACGGTGGCGGTGCCGATGTATGTATTTTATCTCTACTTCGTCGGACGCTCCAAGAGGCTGGTCAGCAGGATCGAGCGGGCGGGCATCGAGATGGTGCACATGATTGCGGATGCGCGTGAGGAAGAGGAGTTTGCGCCGTTCCGGGGTGAGACCAATTTCGGAAAAAGGCGGATGCAGGGCAAAAAGAAACCCGTTGCCCCCAAGGAAAAATGAAGCTGGAGACCACGCTGGAGGAGAGGCCGGGTTTCCTGCATGTGCTGCCGCTCTTTGATCTTTTCTCGTTGGTGGCGATGTTGCTGCTGATGAGTCCTATGTTTCTGGGAAGCAGCGGGGTGATGGTGGATGTGCCAGTATCCGATTTCCAGATGGAGCGCTTTGATGAGTCCGTCGTCGTGACCCTCGGACCCGGGGGTGAGCAAGGAAAAATGTATGTCGGGCGCAATGCGGTCTCGCTTGCAGAGCTCCCTGGTTTGCTCGCAAAACTGAGCGAAGGGGATGCCAGATCCCGGATCATCATTTTGCTCAAATCCGATGTGGGCACTTCCGTCGGCATGGAGCGTAAGGTTTCCGAGATTATCCTGAAAGCGGGTTTTAAGCTGGCGCTGGTCGGTAAAGCGCCTGAGACATCCCCAACAGGGGAAGGGGAGGAACCATGACCAAAGATCAATTGGTATTTGATTGGGGCGGCGGTGAAACACGCTTGATCGACAAAATCATGGCTCCCGTGTTGGTCGCGTTGTTTTTCGCGGCTTTTTTCGGCTTGGTGGATGTGCGGGTGGGCACAGTTTTTCAGGAGTCCTCAGATACCGCATCCATCATCCGTTTCGAGTCAACCGAACTGGCGGACAAATGGTTGCTGATCGCCGAAGAGGGCGGGCCATTTCCCGGTAGGTTAGAAATTGGCAGTTCCGTCCCGGGTTCCGATGCGTCTCTTGCGTCAATGGCGGGAGATCCGTTTGCCGGCAATAGCTACGAGGTGTCCATGCGCAAGATTAAGCCAGACTTCGGGGTCGCCCGGGTGGAGTTGGCGCCGAAAGGGTTGAGGACATTTCCAGAAATTTCAAAAGGAGGCGAGGGCACGCCACGGGAACCCAGCAAAACGACGGGAGTGGACAAACAACCGGTGCTCACCCCTTACGACAAGGCGGCTCTCGAATGGATTCCTGAAGATCTGCCTTTGTTCAGTCCTGCCGAAGGGACAGATACCAGCGGCTCACCTTGGCGTTTCGTCCTGAGTCTACGCAGTGATGGTACGGTCAATGATTGCGTTTCCCTAGGGGGCGGCGAGGCGGGGCTCGAAGAGATCAATAGGTGGCTGCGAGGCCTGACCTTTGCCACCGGCGAAGACGAACGCTGGCTAGCTTTACGCGTAGTGCTCATCAATAGGAGGGACAATGGATCTGGGTCTGAATGAAGCCGTGACCGGTGTGATTTGCGGCAGCCTCTTAGCCGTCGCAGGGATGACCGTGCTTTCGCGTCTCCGCCATCGTGCGGCTGAGCTTCGTATGATCCGCTCTCGGACGGTCTGCCGCCTTTGTGGAAATGTATTTATGGCAGACCATTCGGGCAAACTCACTCATTGCCCGGGGTGCGACAGTCTGAATATGCGCAGCCGGAACGGTCATTTGGGCTGACCGCTTGTGTTTGTATATCCGTGAAATATTGTGCAAATATTGCGTGATTACATGGCAACTACCTGTCTAAATGGTCAATAGTAATGCAAGCGACTCTTCTTCCCCCCCGCAATACCGTGCTTTGCGCTCCGATCACCTCAGGACGCGACCTTGCTTCCTGTCTCATCGCAAACGTTCCATTAGCGGATCTCATCACTGCGGAGCTGACCTGCGCGGGATTCCAGATGGTGGAAAATTCCGAAGCCTGTGAGAGAACTATCCGCATCCCAATTGAGCGCTGGCTTGAGCTCGGCGCATTGCTGATGTTGGGCAGGAATACGAGATCCGCTCGACTGCGAAATTCCGAAGGGGACATCCTTGCCTGGAAAGGTGCTGAGAATCCCGAGGCCTGTGAGGAAGAAATTCACACCGATGCCGATTGTTTCCCTGTGGTCTATCCATGGGATCTACTCAGGATGAACGAAGAGGTGGTCGCACTCATGGACGAGTCCTCGTTGGTCGGTGATGTCAGTCCCATGGCGACTATTTCCGGTCACGTCCGGTTGGGTGCAGGATCGCGAATCCTTGCCGGCACCGTAATCGAAGGCCCGGTGGTTATCGGACGGGATTGCGTGATCGGCCCCAATGTCTACATCCGCGGAGCCACCAGCATCGGTGCGAATTGCCGGATCGGTCATGGCACCGGGATCATCAATTCTCTCATCTATCCGAATACCGAAATTTCCAGCCAATGCCACATTGAGGATTCGATCATTGGCTCCGGTGTGTTTTTTGGCTCCGGCACACGGATCGATGTTTCCTCCCATGGAAAAGGTAACGCCGTCTCGACGGTCAGAGGGCAAGCGGTCGATACCTTCCGAGAAAAGTTGGGCGCCTTCCTTGGTGACGGCGTGCGCACCGGCCTGAATTGCGTGATTAACTCCGGGGTGAAAATCGGTCTCGGGCGCAAGATCGCGACCGCATCGCTTGTCGCCGAAGATCTATTGTGACCGAATTGTCACAATGAACCCTTGTGACATCGCGCCATCTAACCTCTAAAGGTAGCCGCGATGCAAAGAGTATTGATCGTTGAGGATGAGGTGGATATCGCGGATCTGGTGATGTTCAATCTCCAGCGTGCGGGTTACGAAGTTCTTAAAGCGCATGACGGCATACGTGGGACGGAAATGGCCATCGCGGAAAGGCCGGATCTGATTGTTCTGGATTTGATGTTGCCTGGCAGGGACGGCTATTCGGTTTTCCGTGAAGTCCGACGCGATGCCCGCACCTCGCACATTCCGGTGATCATGCTGACGGCACGTGCCCAAACCGAAGATCGCATTCAGGGACTGGAAGCAGGGGCGGACGACTACCTCACCAAGCCATTCAGCCCCAAGGAACTTGTGCTGCGCGTCAACGCGATCCTGAAACGTGCGGAAGCCACTCCGGGGGTAGTGGAGTATGAGCACGGGCCTTTCCGTTTCGATAAAAACGCCGTGCGCTTCTATCTCGAAAATGAACCCGTGGATCTCACTTCCACCGAGTTCAAACTGCTGCTCCACCTCTGCGAACGTTCCGGAAAACCGCAGGACCGTAACGACCTGCTGCGCATCGTCTGGGGATACCGGGACGAGGTCCACAGCCGCACCCTCGACACCCACATGAAACGCCTCCGCCAGAAACTCGGCGCGCATGGCGCTTGGGTTGAGACCGTGCGAGGGATAGGATATCGCTTGGCGTCACCAGAAGCATGACTGAAAAAATCACCATCGCCGCAGCTCTTGCGGCAATCCTCTATTTGCTTTTCCAGCTCTTCCGGCTGCATCGCCTCAGGAAGGAGTTTGGTGCCGAGGTTACGTCATGGAAATCGCAAGCCGATGCGGAGCTCTCTCAGGCAAAGGAGGAGCGCAACCGCCTGTTAGATGCGCTCGGAGACGCGTTCATCATCGTCGATGCAAAAGAAAATATCCGTTTCGCCAACGCGGCCGCACAGGAACTTTTTCGGGGACGAGAGCTGATTGGTAGGCCGGTCCGCGAGGCATTTCTCGACCCGCGTCTGGCGGAGGCCTTGCTGGAGTGCCTCGATACCGGAGAGCCCGTCCAGTCACGCGTCGTCCTTTCCCAACAAAACTCACCCTTGGGCTCCATGGAAAACAGAGGACACAACGCATGGATCATCGATGCCGCCCCGCTCTCCGATACGCCGGATGGCAGCCGCCGCATCCGAGTCGTCATTCGCGATGTGACCGCCGAGCATCAGTCCGAACAGATCCGCCAGGACTTCGTCGCAAACGCCTCGCACGAACTGCGCACACCGCTGGCGATCATCAACGGCTACCTCGAAAACCTGCTCGAAGACGACATGGTCGATGAACCGGAAATAGCGCGCCGCTTCCTCGGAATCATGCAGAAGCACACCGAGCGCATCTCCCGCATCGTCGAGGACATGCTGATGATTTCACGCCTCGAATCCGGGGAGGCCTCGGCGATCAACATCGAACCTTTCAAACTCCGCTCCTGCGTCGACGATGTGTTAGAGCGTCTTGAATCCGTCATCCGCAATCAAGCAGCGGTCATTTCGGTCGATCTCCATGACGACAATGTAAGAATCGAAGGCGACCGATTCTATTGGACCCAAGTGCTTTTCAATCTCGTGGAAAACGCTCTCAAGCAAAACCCCTACAAAGATCTTAGGATTCAGATCGCCTCTGAGCAGACACCGGATCAGATACGCATCTGGGTCAGCGACAATGGGGTGGGCATACCCAGTGCGGATCTTCCGCACATTTTCCGGCGCTTCTACCGGGTAGTGAAACACCATTCTCAGCAGGAAATCAAAGGCACCGGACTCGGACTCTCCATCGTGAAACGTGCGGTCGAGGCACACCGCGGCATCATCACCGTCACTTCCGTCCCAGGGCGCGAAACGAAATTCCTGATGACGATCCCCAAGGGGGCGGAGTAGAATGGGTGCATGGAAGGCCCCTGCTACGCTGCTGAATTCGGACAATACGGAGGTCGTAAAATCGGCATCTTCGGCGGCTCGTTCGATCCAGTTCACGAGGGACACATCCACCTCGCCAACCTCGCCCGTGCCGCCGTAGGCCTCGATGAAGTCTGGTTCCTGCCCTGTCAGATTTCCCCCCACAAGACCGGCACCCCGCCCACCGCAGGCGAGACCCGCGTGCAATGGCTGGAACTGGCACTCGCCGACATCCCATGGGCGAACATCGAAACCCTCGAACTCCGCATCGATGGCCCGTCCTACTCGTGGCGCACCTTGCAAATGCTCGAAGAGGAACACCCGGGAAACGAATGGTTTTGGATCATGGGTGGCGACCAATGGAGCAACCTCGAAAACTGGAGCCGCCCCGAGATCCTCACCGCCCTCGCCTCATTCATCGTCCTCGCCCGCAATGGCACGGAAATCACCGAAAGACCGGGCTTCCGACTGCATTCCGTCGAAGGCGAGCATCCCGCCTCGTCCACCGAGATCCGCCGCGCCCTTGCCGCAGGGGAAACGGATATTCCTTTCCTCGATCCCGCCGTCGCTGCAGTCATCAGGTAACGGGATCGCATCCGTCTCATCTAAAACAGTGCCGCTCCCCCAAAAAAAGCGGCACCCCGAGGCAGACTTTGTGAAAAATTTCACAAATCCCGGATTCTGGCTTTTCCCTGCGGGTTACAGGCCCCATATTCCGCCCGGCTTATCATGATCTCCTACACCAAAACGCCCCACGAACGCGAATACCGGCTGATATTCAAGAACATCGACCGCGAAGGTTGGGATCCCTCCATCGAGACCTACATGGCCGATGGCGGCTACGATGACCTCAAGAAAGCCATCGCGATGGCCCCCAAGGACATCACAGAAGAAGTCAAGAAATCCGGCCTCCGGGGCAGGGGAGGCGCAGGTTTCCCGACCGGCATGAAGTGGACCTTTATCCCGCCGAACAACACCAAACCGGTTTACCTTATCTGCAACGGCGATGAATCCGAGCCCGGCACTTTCAAGGATCGCTACATCCTCCATCAGGATCCGCACCAGCTCATCGAGGGCATGGTCATCTCCTGCTTCGCCACCGGCGCGCACAAGGCCTACATCTACCTGCGCGAGGAATTCCCGCAGGCCGCACTCATCGTGGAAAACGCGATCGAAGAAGCACGTGCGAAAAACTTCGTTGGAGACAACGTCCTCGGCTCCGGATTCGATCTGGAAATCTACGTGCACCGCGGTGCCGGCGCCTACATCTGCGGCGAGGAAACCGGCCTTATCGAGTCGCTCGAAGGCAAACGCCCTTACCCACGCATTAAGCCCCCGTATTTCCCCGCAGCGCTCGGCCTCTACATGTGCCCGACCATCGTCAACAACGTTGAGTCGCTCTGCCACGTGAAGCACATCGTCCGCATGGGCGGCGATGAATACGCCAAGCTCGGCGTCGCTCGCAACACCGGCACCCGTATCCTCTGCGTCTCCGGAGACGTAAAAAACCCCGGCTACTTCGAGGTCGAAGTCGGCAAGGTCACCATGCGTGAACTGCTCTACGACATGTGCGGCGGCCCCAAGGACGGACGCGAGATCAAAGCCGTCATCCCTGGTGGATCTTCCTCGAAAATCCTCAAAGCCGACGAAGTCTTCAAGCTCAAGAACCCAGACGGCAGCGAGCGCGAACTCGGCTTCTGGGACATCCCGATGGACTTCGATTCGTTGGCTGCCTGCGGCTCCATGGCCGGCTCCGGTGGTGTCATCGTACTCGATGATACGCGCAAGATGTCGTGGGTGCTCAACAACCTCAACGCCTTCTACGCTCACGAATCCTGCGGCCAGTGCACACCCTGCCGCGAGGGCTCCACATGGATGAAGAAAATCTCCGACCGTCTCGTCGCAGGTAAGGCCACCCCCGAGGACATCGACACCTTGGAGAGCGTCGCCTATCAGATCGACGGCCGCACAATCTGTGCATTCGGCGAGGCATCCTCATGGCCGGTCGAGGCGATCATCGCCAAGTTCCGCGACGAGTTGCTTGCCGACACCACCGAGGAGATCACTCCATCGGCGAAAAATCCGGAAGCGGAAGAGCAACGCAAGTTCCTCGTTTCCTGAGTGTCGCCGGCTTCTGCCTTGGCCACGGCGTTGTCCCTTACTCTAGGGTTGGCTCCGAGTGTCGTGGCGATGGTCAGCACGGATAGCAGTGAGACTTGGCGGTTCATTCAATGAGGTAACACTTGTTGGATGGAAGGGTTGCGGTCGGAGTGCGGGGTGAACGCATTTTTTTGTCGTATATTCTTACAGGCCAGCTCGCCGGGATATTACAGAAATCTAAAGAATCTTGTGACGGGCAGTCCGGCGACAGCCCGTGCACGCGAATCCACGCATCATTTTCGCCACGAAACGCGCGACTCGACACCTTGCACACCGCATATTTCGGGTTAGAATTGAGTTGAGGGCTGACTGTTAGTTCCTCATCCATCCAACGCGAAAATTATGGCTCTCGATAAACTCACCCAGAAACTCCAAGAAGCCCTCCAGACCGCGCAGGGACTTGCGTCGAAATCCTCACACGCGGAGCTGCGCAGCACTCATGTCCTACTGGCACTTCTCCAACAGGAAGGCGGCATCACCGTTCCCATCCTCCAGAAAGCAGGGGTGGATGTGACGATGCTCAAAGCCTCGGTCGCCGCGGCACTCGCGAAGGAATCCAGCGTGCATGGCGCATCCACCCAGCCACAGATCAGCGCCGGGCTGCGTGCCACGCTCGATGCATCCGATACTATCCGCGAGAAAATGAACGATGATTTCCTCTCCGTGGAGCATTTCCTCCTCGGCGCATTGGTCGGCGATTCCCCGGCCGGGAAATTACTTAAAGAGGCCGGGTTGGATCGCAAGAAAGCCGAGGACGCGGTGAACCAAGTCCGCGGCCCGCAGAAAGTCACCGATGCGGATCCCGAAGGAAAATACCAGACGTTGGAGAAATACGGCACCGACCTAACAGCTCGCGCGCGTGCCGGGAAAATCGATCCGGTGATCGGCCGCGATCACGAGATCCGCCGTGTGCTCCAAGTGCTGTCCCGCAGGACGAAGAACAACCCCGTGCTCATCGGTGAGCCGGGCGTAGGCAAGACTGCCATCGTCGAAGGACTGGCGCGGCGCATTGTTTCCGGTGATGTCCCCGATTCCATGAAGGACAAGATGATCGTCTCGCTCGACATTGGTTCCATGCTCGCCGGAGCGAAGTTCCGCGGGGAGTTTGAGGAGCGTCTCAAAGCCTTCCTGAAAGAGGTCACCGATGCGGAAGGCCGCATCATCCTTTTCATCGATGAGCTCCACACCATCGTCGGAGCAGGGGCGGGGGAGGGCGCGGCGGATGCTTCTAACATGCTCAAGCCCCAGCTCGCACGCGGCGAGCTCCACACCATCGGAGCGACCACGCTCGATGAGTATCGGAAATACATCGAGAAAGACGCAGCCCTTGAGCGGCGTTTCCAGCCGGTCATGGTCGGTGAGCCGAGCGTGGAGGACACCATCGCCATTCTGCGCGGGCTCAAAGAACGCTACGAAGTCCACCACGGCGTGCGCATCCAGGATGGCGCCATCGTCGCCGCATCCGTGCTTTCCGATCGATATATCTCTGACCGTTTCCTACCAGACAAGGCGGTCGACCTCATCGACGAGGCATCGGCTCGCTTGAAAATTGAGCTCGATTCCATGCCCACCGAGATCGATGTGCTGGAGCGCCAGATCATGCAGCTCGAGATGGAGAAAAAGGCTTTGGAAAAGGAAACCGATAAGGCCTCCGAAGCGCGTCTCGAAAAGGTCAAAGAGGAGCAGGCGAACCTGAAGGAACAATCTTCCGGACTCATGGCTCAGTGGCGCAATGAGAAGGGGGTCATCGATGAGGTGCGTCTCGCTCAGGAAAAAATCGACTCGCTCAAGACCGATGTGGAAAAGGCGCAGCGCATCGGCGACCTCACCCGTGCCTCCCAGATCACCTATGGGGATTTACCGGAAGCCCAGAAAGCCTTGGAAGAAGCGGAGGCGGGGCTTCTCCACCTTCAGAAAAACGGTGCGATCCTGAAAGAGGAGGTCACCGAGGAGGACATCGCCCGCGTGGTTTCCTCATGGACTGGTATCCCGGTCAACCGTCTCCAGGAGGGCGAGAAACAGAAACTCGTCACCATGGAAGCGCGGCTGGGGGATAGAGTCGTCGGCCAGAAGAAAGCGATCACCGCTGTGGCGAATGCGGTACGCCGCGCCCGTGCCGGACTCCAAGATGAAAACCGCCCCATCGGCTCCTTCCTTTTCCTCGGCCCCACCGGCGTCGGCAAAACCGAACTCTCCAAGGCGCTCGCCGAGTTCCTATTCGATGACGAAGGCGCAATGGTGCGCATCGATATGTCTGAATACATGGAGAAACACAGCGTCTCCCGCCTCATCGGCGCGCCTCCAGGCTACGTCGGTTACGACGAGGGTGGGCAGCTCTCCGAGCATGTACGGCGCAAGCCATACTCCGTGGTCCTCTTCGATGAGATCGAAAAAGCCCACCCAGATGTCTTCAACGTCCTCCTCCAGGTGCTCGATGACGGCCGCATCACCGATGGGCAGGGGCGCACCGTGGACTTCCGCAACACCGTGCTGATCATGACCTCGAACATCGGTTCCCAGTATATCCTCGGCGAGGACAATGCAGAGCAACGCGAGGCCGCCGTCACCCAGGCACTGCGCGGCCACTTCCGTCCGGAATTCCTCAACCGCATCGATGAGATCGTCATCTTCGATCGCCTCGGCCGTGAGGATCTCACCACCATCGTCGATCTCCAACTCGACCGCGTCCGCAAGCGCCTCGCCAAACAAGGCCTCGGCCTCGCCCTCTCGCCGGAACTCAAGGAATACGTCGGCAACCAAGGCTACGATCCGGTCTATGGCGCAAGGCCGCTCAAACGCTCCATCCAGACCTACCTGCTAGATCCGCTCAGCCTCGATGTCCTCGATGGGAAATTCGTGGATGGCGATGTGATTCAAGGCGAACTGGAAGACGGCAAAGTCATATTCACCAAGTGACACGCAGCGCTTGCTTTAGCTGGCGTGTAGAAGGGTGACACGCTGCCTAAAGGCAGCGCCCCTTTTGGCCGACTTTGGCTTGATTGGCTGGCGGGAGCTGTGAGGCTTACGGCATGAGTGATTTCCAAAAAATGTTAGAAGATGTGATTGCGGAGTTTTCCTGCCAGACGGGGACGCTCCATCGCGCGGAGGGGGGGATGCTACATCTGGTGGCGCAGGTGGGTGTGCCGGATTTTTTGCTGGAGAAAGTTTCGCTGATTCCTTTCGGCAAGGGGATTGCGGGGGCGGCGGCGGAAACGAGGGAGCCGGTGGAGCTGTGCAACCTGCAGCAGGATCTCGGTGGGGTGGCCAAGGAGGATGCGCGCAAGACGGGTGTCTCCGGATCGATCGCGGTGCCGGTGTTTTCCGAGACAAGTGAGGTGATCGGGACCCTGGGGATCGGCAAGGTGGAGCCTTATGAATTTTCGGAAGAAGAGAAGGAGAGGCTCGGGGAGATTGCTTTGCAATTCGCGGAGATGATGGGGTGAGGAGTAGGGCTTTCTTCACTCCGGCGGGTGTCACCACTCACACTGGAAATCACATTCCCACACATGCGGTGGAGACATCGCCTTGCCCCAAGGTAAGGTGACAGTCCGGAGAAAATCCTTGCCAAGCTCTACGGGGTAGAAAGCCTAGATGATAGCATCTCAATACCCCGACCATGAATGCAGAACAAAAACGACGTGAGTATAAATTTGTGCTCAGTCCCGGACTTTTAGCGCCATTGCGCGCCAGTGTAGGCGAGCACCTTGAGGTGGATCGGGGGGCCGACGACGGATATCCGGTCATTTCGGAATACTTCGATTCCCCGGACCGGAACACGTATTGGCAAAAGGTTTTTGGAGTTCCCAACCGTCGCAGGGTGCGTGGCCGGATGTATGGCGGGGTGGAGGGAAGCACGCCGCCGGGCACCTTCATCGAAGTAAAACACAAGTTGGACAGCAACACGGTGAAACGCCGCGTGACCCTGGACAAAGAAGAGCTCCAGAGATTTTCCGCAGGGCAATTACCGGAGTCATTGCTGGTGCCCGGAGAAGAGCGTATTCTCCGGGAAGTGGACGGCCTGATAAATGGGGATGACGCCGGTCCGGCGGTACAGATCCGCTACTTGCGCTACGCCTATGACAGCGGACCAGTAGGCACGATCCGGGTCACCTTTGATACGGAAGTAAGTTGCCGATTCCGGTTACTACCGCTCGAACCGGGAGATACGGATTTTGAATTGCCGCTTATCGAGCCCGGGGCATCCATCATGGAGGTAAAAACCATTGGTTCCGTGCCAATTTGGTTTCGCAGCATCATTGGAAAGTTTGGCTTGGTGCCGCGCGGCTTCAGCAAGTATTCGAGAGCTATCGAGCTCTACGAACAAGGGCAGTATATCCATTCTGGACGCCAAACCAAAAACGCATACGCATGATTAATCTCATTCCACACTTCCTGTCCGCTACCATCCCGAGAGATTTTGCAACTGTGCCGTTCGGGTTCACCAACGATTGGCTGGAATGGGCGTTTCCCAGCGGTAAGATGGACATGTTTCAGAACAATCCGCCGGGGTTGTTGGAAGTGATTTTCGCGATGTTCTTCAGCCTTGCGTTAAATCTCGGCATCGCGCAGGTCTATCGAAAGACTTACCGGGGGACACGCTACTCGCAGGATTATGTGCAGACCCTAATCGTGATCGGTGTGGTGACTACAATCCTCATCATGGTGGTTTCCGGAAATGGTGCGATCGCCTTCGGGATGTTTGCTGCGTTTTCGGTGATCCGTTTCCGGAGGAACCTCGGTCAATCGCGGGATCTCGCTTTCGTCTTTTTTGCGATGGCCATCGGCATGGTGGTGGGAGCCCGCTTGTGGGGTGCAGCGGTGCTCATCACCGTGATCGTCTGTGCTGCCATCGTATTGCTGACTTGGCTGAACGCCTTCGCTCCGCGCAGAGCATCGCATCTACTCAATCTCCGTATGAACTGTGACATGGACTTCGACAAGTTGCTTGCACCAGTCTTCGAGCAATACACGGAGCGCACCAATCTGATCCGGGTTTCCTCCGCCCAGGCAGGAATGATGACGGAGTTGCGCTACGGGCTTATGTTGAAACTGGATGTTTCTCTCCACGAATTCATGGAAGCACTGCATGTCGCGTGTGGAAATAACCGGGTGGTCCTCACTCCTCTGAGCAATGACACCGAGAGTTGATCCACTCCGGAACCCAAGCAAATTTTATCCATGAAAACAACCTTTCCTCGCTACTTGCTGGTGACATCGGCCGCATGCTCGTTGGCCATGGCCGATGACTCTATGGTCGGAGGTTGGTGCGCGTGGCAGGAGGATGGTCCGGGTACCCTCCACGAGGACAAGTCCGACCCGTGGCTCCAGTCATTCCGAATCACCGGGCGCTTCAACTATCAAGCCTCATACCAGGACGGCTCCGATGTAAACGGCCGGGACTATCACGATACGTACGATGAATATCGCAGATTCCGCATCGGGGTCCGGGCGCGTTTCCTGGAATTTTTCAAAGCCGATATGGATGTTAACCTAGTGGACGACAGCCGATACCGCAGCGCGCCCGGTAACGATCTGGACTGGGGGTATGAGAATTTTGATGCCGCAACCATCGCTTTCGATCTGGACCGGCTTTTTGAAAACGATCCGGTCGACAAGCTCGAACTCGTCTACGGGGCGATGAAGGTGCCAATCACGGAAGAGCAACGGCAGAGCTCGAAGGAAATCCATACCATCGAGCGCTCGATGTTGTCCAATAAGCTGGCAGGGAGCGCAAACCGGCCAACCGGGCTGATGCTGACTGCCGAAAAGGATGACTGGAGCGGCTCGATCGCCGTGTTCAGCGGTGAAGACGACGCCGATTTTATCGGTGGCTGGAATGATGGGGAATACTACTTCACTAGTATTACATGGGAGCCTGACAAGAATTTCAATCTCACGCTGGATTATATGGTAAACGACCGGAGCGGCACGGACGATGCGTTGGGGTATCAAAGCGCCATCGTGCTCGGGACCCATTATGACCAAAAGCATTGGGGCCTGATTACCTCAACCGCGTATGGGGACAACGGTGGTGGCGACCTTTCCGATAGCGCAAAGAACCGAGCCAAGCGGCAGGGGGATTTCTACGGCATCACCATCATACCTTGGTATTGGCTGATCGAAAAGGAACTCCAGCTGGTCTTCCGCTATGAATATGCGAACGCGGAAAGATCGGAAGGGATTCGCTTGTCGAGCCGTTACATCCGCGCCGACCACGATGATGCGCTAGTCGATGTGAATAGCGGTCGGGGCAACCTCTACCACGCGGCTTATCTCGGGCTCAATTACCACCTCTGTGGCAATGATGCCAAAATCATGGGGGGGATCCTCTTCGAAAGCTTGGATACCCCGGCGGGAGACCTCGATGCGACCACCTATACGATCGCGTTCCGCACTGCATTCTAACGGACAACAATGGGAAATAAACTAAACCCTCACTCATCCAGATACTTCGCGAGCGTCTCGCGCAGTGTGGTGCGGGCGCGAAAGAGCAGGCTTTTCACTGAGGGCACGGAGGTATTGAGGACCTCGGCGATTTCCTCGTAGGGGAGGTTGTCGTAGCGGCGGAGGACGACGGCGAGGCGCTGGTTTTCCGGGAGCGACTGGATGGCTGCGTCAATGGCGGATTGGAGCTCGCCGGTGAGCAATGAGGCATCCGGCTGGGCGTTTGGATCTCCGGGGTGCTGGAGGTGGCTTTCTTCCTCTCGCTGCTCGGTGGAGACGGTTTTCTTGCGCGAGCGGCGGCGGGTCTCGTTGTAAACGAGGTTGCGTGTGATGGTGTAGAGGTAGGTGGTGAATTTGTTGTCGGGCTTGTAGCGCTTGGCATGTTTCCAAACACGGATGAAGACTTGTTGGGCGATGTCTTCGGAGTCGGTGGTGTTGCCGAGCATCTTGGTGCAAGTGCCGACGATGGCGTCTTGGTGGCGCTCGACGAGCTGGCGGAAAGCTTTTTCATCCCCGGTGGCAATGCGGGCCATCAGGGCGTGGTCGATCGCAGCTTCCGGGTCGGGATGGACGGAGTCTCTGGCTGGGGTTTCATCCATCGGTCGGGTCAGGGAAGCATGGGAAGGGATGGGCGGGTTTCCGGTGAGAAACATGGAGCATTGAACCCCGGGAGTGCCAATAGGTTGCGGAGGAATCGGTGGGTTTTTCCTGTTAGTTGCCGTTTTGATAGGTCATGCGACGGAAATGGGGGAGTGTTGATTCATGGTCCGGCAGTATTTCTCTGCCAGAGGGGAGAAGGAGGCAAGTCAAAGGGACGGCAGACGACGATACCGGCGTGCTTAGAAGAGCCGTAGAGGTAATCGGTGATGGGTCGATCCACCACGGTCATGCGGCCTTTGTCGCGATCCGAGGTGGCGTGGGTAAAATAGGCGCGGCCATTGACGCGCATGATCAGGCCGACGTGTGAGGTGTAGCCACCTTTCCAGGTGGATGTGATGGCGCAGATGTCACCGTTTTGGAGGTATTTCTCGGCGTCGCGCACCTTGTCTTTCGGCACGTGGTAGACGGGGAGCTTGGAGACCTGTGCCTCGATGCGGCCCATCGGCTCGACGAGAGAGGGGTTGTTTTTTAAATACCGGTAGCTCTTCCATTGCACGGTCATTTCCTTGATCTCGCGCTGGAGGCGTTGGGCGCCGGGGATGCGGGGGGTGATGTTCACGGCATAGCCGCGACGTTGGTTGTCGTGGAAGACTTCCTCGAGGTGATGCATGCGCGAGAGGTAGCCGCCAGTGCAGACGCCATTCCGGTAGCGCTCGACCTCGACCATGTGGAGCATGTCCTCGGGTTTGTAGGGGCCGGGTTTGTAGGCGAGCATGCGGGAGATCGCGAGGGAGTTTTCATAGAACGTCCAGCAGTCCATGCCGCCGAGGTTCACGACTGGGGACTCGATGCGGTCATCCACTTCCAAGGTGTAGCCGACGTAGGGGACGCCGGTGAGTTCGCGGGCGACCCGCATGGTGCGCTCGCTAATGGGCATTTTGCGCCAATTTTCGCGCTCGGCCTTGGCCACGATGGCGTGGAACTTGGACTCGCCCTTGAAAACCGTGCCGAGGGGTAGGCGGTGCTCGTGCGGGGCTGGCACGGAGACCTGCTTGCCGGGTGCCTGGACGTAGATTTTCTGAACGCCATTCACGCTGATGCTCCGGATATCTGGGCCAGCGCAGGAGGCAACTGCGACGGCTGCCAGAGAAAGGAGCAACGGTTTCCAATACATAATGGAAATGCTACATCGGGTAATGAGGTGCCGAAAGTCTGCATTTCTGGAAAAATTCATGAACGATGGAGTAGAAGAGCTCCGTAAGATAGCGATCAAAAGCTCCCTCAATATGTTTTTCAGAATCTTTACCCCATTCATCTTTCTCACCCTGTCACTGATGGCGAAGCCCGTCATTCCTCAGGAAATCAAGCAGGGAGAACGCATCGTCTTGATCGGCAACGGCTTGGGTGAGCGCATGCTGGACCATCCATACTTCGAGGCCGGCCTGCAGTTGGCGAACCCCGGCAAGGAAATCATCGTGAGGAACATGTGCCGGGCTGGGGAAACCCCGGGATTCCGTCCGCATCCATCGAGAAGGTCGCCGTGGGCGTTTCCCGGTGCGGAAAAATTCCATCCCGATAAGAAACGAAATTCCGGAGGCAACGGCTTCCACCCAATGCCGGACGAATGGCTCGAGGACATCAAGCCGGACACAATGCTGGCTTTCTTCGGCTTCAACGAATCCTTCGATGGGGATGCTGGTATGGAAAACTACCGGGCGGAGCTCGATGCGTGGGTGAAATATACGCTCGGGCAGAAATACAACGGCAAGGCAGTTCCGAGGTTGGTGCTAATTTCGCCCATCGCTTTTGAGAATCTCTCCGCAACCCGCGACCTGCCAGATGGTAAAAAGGAAAACGCGAACCTCGCGAAATACACCCAAGTGATGTCCGAGGTGGCGGATGCCAACGGAGTGGAGTTCCTCGATCTTTTTGCGGGAACGAGCGAGCTTTATGCGACCCTAGACGAGCCTTTCACCCGGAATGGTTTCCTGCCGACAGACGAAGGTTATCGGATCCTCGGCAACAAGCTGGGCACCTCGCTGTTTTCCGGGAACAAACCGGCAGCTGGAGCAAAGCCTGAGACCGTGCTTGCAGGTGTGAAGGACAAGAACTGGTACTGGCAGAACGACTTCCGCATGCTCAATGGCGTGCACGTGGACGGCGGGCGCTTCAAGCCCTACGGCCCGGATAATTACCCGGACGAGAAAAAGAAAATGCGCGAGATGACCGAGGTGCGCGACAAGGCGATCTGGGCAGCAGCAGCGGGCAAGAGCTTCGATCTCGCGCAAGCGGATTCACTGACGCACCAGTTGCCGGTGATCAAGAGCAACTACTCGACAAAGAATAAAAAGGTCGGCGATCCGGATTACAAGTCCGGCGAGCAATCCGAAAAGCTGATCAAAACCCCGGAAGGTTATGACGTGAAGCTTTTTGCCAGTGAGAAGGAGTTCCCGAATTTGGAAAACCCGGTGCAGGTTTCCTTCGACGATAAAGGACGCCTGTGGGTCGCTACCATGCCGACCTACCCGCATTACCGCGCAGGCGATCCGCTGCCGGATGACAAGTTGCTGATCTATGAGGATACGGACGACGACGGCAAAGCCGACAAGGAGATCGTTTTTGCCGACAAGCTGCACCTGCCCATCGGTTTTGAGTTTGCGCCGGGCGGCGTGTATCTCTCCCAGCCGCCGCACCTGATGTGGCTGCCGGATGCCGATGGGGATGACAAGGCGGACAGCAAGGAAGTGGTGCTGACCGGATTTGACACCCACGACACCCACCACGCGGCGGGCGCGTTTGTAGCGGATCCTTCCGGGGCTTTCATGCTCTGCGAGGGGGTTTTTCTCCGGACGAATGTGGAGACCCCCTATGGCCCTGTGCGTGGGACGGATGGCGGCTTCTTCCGCTTCTCTCCTCAGAAAACCAAGTTGGAGCGCACCACCCAGGTTAGCATCCCGAATCCCTGGGGTTTTGCCTTCGATGAATGGGGTCAGGACTTTTTCATCCACTCCTCCGGCCCGCCATGGAACTGGAACCTGCCACTTTCGATGAAAGCGCCATACGGGGCACAGGCACCACCGACGATTGATCTGGTGCCACGTGGCCACGAGGTGCGCCCGAGTTCTGGACTGGAATTCATCTCATCAAGCCATTTCCCCGACGAGGTGCAGGGCGACGTGCTGATCGGCAACAACATCGGATTCCTCGGGCTGAAAGAGCATTCCATCACGGACGATGGCACCGGCTACAAAACCGCGTTCCGCCAGGATCTACTACAATCGTCGGACTCAAACTTCCGTCCATCGGACTTCGAGTTCGCGCCGGATGGCTCGTTGTATGTGTTGGATTGGCACAACGTGCTCATCGGCCACATGCAGCACAATGCACGCGACCCCCTCCGCGATCACGTGCACGGGCGTGTCTATCGCGTGACCTATCCTTCCCGCCCTCTGGTGAAACCCGCGCAAGTGGCCGGGGCCTCGGTGGAAACACTTTTGGAAAACCTCAAGCTCCCGGAATATCGCACCCGCTACCGCAGCCGTCGTGCGCTGCGGGGACATCCGGTGGATGAGGTATTGCCCGCTGTTTCCGCATGGGTGAAATCGCTCGATGCAGCGGATCCACGCTATGAGCATCACAGGCTTGAGGCGCTGTGGCTGACATGGGGGCTCAACAAGGTCGACACGGATCTGTTGAAGACGATTCTGAAATCCCCGGACTTTCGCGCGCGTGCGGCGGCGGTGCGTGTGCTGCGTTACAATTTCGATCGTTTCCCCGATGCGCTGGATCTGCTCAAACAGGCGGCGGCAGACGAACATGGCCGGGTGCGGCTGGAGGCAGGGATGGCCGCGACATGGTTCGGCTCTGCGGGCGCAGCGGAGGTGGTTTCCATCGCAAAGGGCAATGGCACGGATCGGTGGAGTGAAAAATCCCTCGACGCTGCGGCGAGCCGTATCAGGGGTGAGGTCGAGGTCAAGGAAGAGGAGAACCCGGCACCGAAAGCTCCGAAATATCTCAGCCATGAAGAAAGGCGCCAGTTCACCACTGGGCACGAGATTTACTTCCGCGACGCCCATTGCGTGACCTGTCACCAACCGGACGGCAGAGGACTCGATCCCGCATTCCCGCCGCTGGAGAACAGCATCTTTGTCACGGGCGATCCCGAGCGACTCATCAAGCTCACGCTCCACGGCCTGATCGGTCCCTTCGAACTGAACGGAAAGAAATATGACGGCCAGGTGCCCATGACTCCTTTCGGCGGAATGCTGCCGGATGAGGAAATCGCCGATGTGCTGACCTATGTGCGCAACCACTTCGGGAACGAGGCCTCCGCGATTAGCGCAGATCAGGTGAAAGAAGTCCGCGAGAAATCAAAGGACGTGACCGGTCTCTATCAGATGGAAGATCTGCTCAAGGAGCACCCGCTGGAAAAATAAGCGGGTCATCGACGATCACTCTTTGGGCTTCGGCTGATAATACCTCACGGCATCGAGGGCGTTGCGGACGTTCTCGGCGTTGTCGCCGGTCAAACCCATGGCATCGATGTAGTGCTCCCCTGAAAGTTGGACAGCCTTTTGTGTTATTCAGGCTGCTTCGTTGCATCGTGTTTGGTTGTATTGGTTTGGTGTCTTGTAGTTGAGGGCCTGGTGTGGCCGTTGGTTGTTGTAGCGGTGGATCCAGGCA
>JBDWAR010000013.1:0-77368 GCA_039978775.1 Luteolibacter sp.
GACCTGACCCCGGCGGAATTCGCGAGTCGCTGTGCTTCTCCGCTCCGGCCTACGGCCTGCGCTCCGAAGCACAGCGACCGAAACATCAAACCAGAACAAAAACTCTCATAGAACTTGGGTCAAAGGACGGGGGCACTCCACGAACAGCAGCATTTTTAATAACGCAGGGAACGGTGTCAGCATCACCTCCGCAAACGCTACTAGCAACCAACCAGCAATCAACTACACCTCCTCTTTGCCGGCGATCCCCGAGCCGAGTTCAACCGCCCTTCTCGGCTTAGGTGCGATGGGCTTGTTGCTGCGCCGCCGCCGCGACTAAACGCCGCCGCATTTCTCCATCCCAAGGATTTCCATCCCCTGCCAGCCTACGGGTCGGCCGGGGATTTTTCATTTCCACCCAAGGGAAAGTAGAGCCTCCCCTGCCCCAGTCTTCCCTGAAAACTAGCAAACTGGCCGAGTCTTCCACTGATCACTCGGCACTTCTCACTTCTTCCACTTTTTCTCCCAAGGCTTCTTCTCCACCTTGATGGTTTCCTGGGGGAGCTCGTCGGCGTAATGGGAGCGGCCGGTCCAGCGGAGCAGGGCGGCGATCTCCTTGGCTTCTTCGAGCAGTTCGCGCATGCGTTCCGGGGTGATGCCCGGCTGGTTGAGCGCGGATTTCACGGCGGCATCTCTTTTCTGTAGGACCACGGAGGAAAGCATGCCGAGGGCTTGCTCGGCGGCTTGGAGGCCATCGTGAAAGGCGGCTTCAGTGGCTCCCATTTCCCGGTGCAGAGATTTTTGTTCACCGGGTCTGAGGCTGGAGACGAAAGCGTTGATAGCCGCGCTGGAGCCGGGGTCGGGCGAGGCGGCGAGGATTTTCTCCAACAGCGGGATGCCCTCGATCCATGCCTTCGCTTCGTGGAGGGTCTCGAACTGCTCGGAGAGGAAGTGCTGAGCAGGCGCGGAAACCAGAGCGAGGTGGCAGAGGTAGCCGACGGTGCGATCGAGCGGGTAGGCGCGGGTTTCCTGAACGGGCTCCGGCTCCGCATCGCGGCTGTAGGATGGACGGCTGGCCTGAGCAGCGGCGCGTTTGATGGATTTTCCGATGCCTTCGCGCAAAGTCGATGAGGTCAGGCCGAGCAGGGTGGATACTATATTGATCTGCTGGTCGCGGGCGGCGTGATCGTCCATGGCGGCGAGCAGGTCGGTGCAATCGCGGGCGATCTGGGCCCGGTCTTCGGCGGAGTCTAACAAGCCTTTGGCACGGGCGGCTTCGATCTTGAAGTCGAAGAACTCGCGGGCTTCATCGACCTTCTGGCGGAAGCCCTCGACCCCGTGCGCTTTGAGGTAGGTATCGGGATCGTCCCCGGCGGGCAGCTCGACGACTTTCACGGAAAGCCCTTCGGGAGCGAGTTCGCGAAAGGCGCGCTCGCTGGCTTTGATCCCGGCGGTGTCGGCATCGAAGCAGAGCACGGCGGTCTTCGCGTAGCGCTTGAGAATGCGGGCGTGCTGGGCAGTAAAAGCGGTGCCGAGCGGGGCGACGGCATTTTCCACCCCGCCCTCGTGGCAGGCGATCGCATCGATCTGACCCTCGCAGAGGATCACGGTCTTTTCCTTGAGGATGCCCTTCTTGGCTTTGTCCAAGGCGAAGAGGACGTTGGACTTCTTGAAGATATCGGTCTCCGGGGAGTTGATATATTTCCCCGTGCGGGGGTCGTCTTTGAGCTGGCGGCCGCTGAAAGCAATGACGTCGCCGACTTCGTTGTGGATCGGAAACATTAGCCGATCCCGGAAGCGCACGTAGATCCCGGCGGAGGGGCGCTCGGCATCCTTGAGCCCCGCGAAGCCACAATCGACGAGTTCCTTGCCGGTGTATTTCCGGGCGCGTGCCCAATCGAGGAAGGTCTTCGGATTTTCCGGCATCCAGCCGATCTCCCATTTCTCCGCCATCTCCCTGCCGAAGCCGCGGCTCTTGAGGTAGTCACGGGCGTGTTGGCAGTCGGGGTTTTTCTTGAGGTTTTCGTGAAAGAAAGCGGAGGCCTCGCGATGGAGATCGAGGATGCGGCCACGGGACTTACGTGCGGCGCGGGCTTTGGGATCGTCGGCTTCTTCCTCAAGGTGCACCCCGGCCTTGGCTGCGAGTTTTTTCAAGGCGTCCATGAACAGGAGGCCTTCCTGCTCCATGACGAAGCTCAGGGCGTTGCCGCTCTTGCCGCAGCCGAAGCAGTGGTAGAATTGCTTGTGCGGGCTGACGTTGAACGAGGGGGTCTTTTCGTGGTGGAAGGGGCAGTTCGCCTTGTAGCCGGTGCCCGCCTTTTTGAGGGGGATGTAGCTATTAATGAGATCGACGATATCGGTGGAAGCCAATACCTGCTCGATCGTTTCCCTGGGGATCAGGCCCACGGCTTAGCTCACTTTCTCCGAAGATTTTTCCTGCGCCAGCTTCTCGTGCAGCTCATCCCACTGGCTGCGGCTGACGATGTATCCCACGCATCCACCGCGCCCACAAAGGCACGGATGATCCTCGTAACACTCCACATCGAAGCCGTAATCGAAGGTCAGCTCCTCGCCTTCCTTGATGTCTTTCAAGGCG
This sequence comes from Luteolibacter sp., assembly GCA_039978775.1. GTDB lineage: Bacteria > Verrucomicrobiota > Verrucomicrobiia > Verrucomicrobiales > Akkermansiaceae > Luteolibacter. Next base: position 2,576 of record JBDWAR010000013.1, read on the forward strand.
TGGATGAAGATGCGTTTTCCGGTCTGCCAGGCCTCGCAGTTCGGCTCACAGGAATGGTTGATGAGCCGCGCGGTATTCCACGGCACGTTGCCATCGATGTCGTATTTCTTGGTGAGGTTAAAAATGTAAACCGCCGCATCACCTGTTGCCTCCGCATGCTCCGCCTGGGCGGTGCCGCGTGTGCCGCTCTCATCCTTATCGATGATCTCACCTACGTATTCGATGATCTTTTCCTCCGCCGCGATGTCGCGTGTGGCATAGACGCCGCGTCCGTGGATTTTCGATCCCCGCACCTCGCACAGGTCGCTCTGCGCACGCTCCCATATCTCGCGGAAGCGTTGGTAGAGTTCTTTGTCGCTGATCTTAGTTTTGCCTTTCGCCATGCGCCGGGATCTTTACCTCACCTGCTTCTTTTCCAAAGGAGGAAGTTCCAAATCGAGCGGAAGATTTCCAAACAGGCTACGCAGGTCGCCCACCGTCAGATCGGAGCCGTCGATGAAGGTCCAGTCATTCTTGCCCTTGTCGGAAATGGCAACCTGGAAACCGGTGCTCTCGATAATGATCGCGACTGGGTCGTTCTTGAGCATGGCGCGGAACTTCGTGACCGTGGGCACCAGCACCATCCACTTGGTGTAGCGGAGTTTCTCGACCTGCTGGCCATTGACCATCTCCACGGATTTCCCCGCCCCCACCTCGTACGCGCGCGGCTGGCCCTGTGGGCTGAAGTCTGTGATCGAAATCCCCTGCGCCAACATCTGCTGCGCCACGTTATCGAGCTTCTGCTCGAGCTTCTCCATGCCACCGGCACGCTTTGCCGCGCGCTCCTTCCACTGCGGATACATGCGCTCGATCGCCACGGAGTAACGCCCTAGGACAACCTGCTTGCCCAGTTCCTGCACCGCACTCACCGCAGAGGCCACGGTTTCAGGCGAGGCATTTTCGACAATCGCATCTTGCGCGGAAGCTAAGGAGATCATCGCGAAAAACGGCAACAGGCATTTCATGTGCATACCCATGCCCCCGGCCACATGCCCCGTCAACCCTCAACCCACGAAGCTGCGCCCGATTGGTATTGGAATTCACCCGGCGCGCCCCTAGAACACTCACATGGCCCAGCCACAACGCATCAACTTCGCAGTCATCCGCCTCGCCGTCATCGCGATCATCGCCGTGATCGGTGTCACCTCCAGCTTCTATACAGTGTCAGCGGATTCAAAGGCGGTAGTCCTCCGCTTCGGAAAACCCATGGGGCAACCCAAAGGCTCCGGTCTGCATTTCAAACTCCCCTTCGGCATCGACCGCGCCCTCATCGTCGAGGTCGAGCGGCAGCTGCAGCAGGAATTTGGCTTCGGCACCCCGGGAGCGACCAACCCATGGCAGTTCACCGATCCCGGCGAGCAGGAGCAGGAGAAATCTATGGTCACCGGCGATCTCAACGCCGCCCTCGTCGAATGGGTCGTGCAATACCGCATCGATGATCCCGAGCAATACCTCTTCGCCGTGCGCGAACCGGATGCCACCCTGCGCGACCTGACCGAAAGCGTCATGCGCGAGATTGTCGGAGATCGCACCGTCGATGAAGTCATCACCGTCGGCCGTCAGGAAATCGAAGCGGTCGCCTCGGAGAAACTCCAAGCGGCCACAGCCGAATACGCCATGGGTCTGCGGATTATCCAGGTACAATTGAAAGACGTGGACCCACCCCGCCGCGTGCAGTCGTCGTTCAACGAAGTCAACCAAGCCCAACAGGAACGCGAAAGCGCGATCAACCGTGCCAATGGTGAATACAACAAGGAAGTGCCCCGCGCCCGCGGCGAGGCCGACCGCATGATCTCCGCCGCAGACGGCTACGCGGCCAAACGCGTGAACGAAGCCGAAGGCGATGTCGCCTCATTCGAAGCACTGCTCGTCGAATATACCGCCGCGCCGGAAATCACCCGCCGCCGTCTCTACCTGGAGACCATGTCGGAAATCCTCCCCCGTCTCGGCAAGACGATCATCCTCGACGAGCAAGCCAAAGGCATCCTCCCCCTCATCAACCTCAACGATAAGTAAGCGGAACGCGGACTTCAGTCCGCCATCCATCTTCCTTCGAGTTCAAAATTTAAAGTTTATAGTTTCATGAAAAAGCTACCTCTCACCATCGCAGCGATGGCCATCGCGGCCATCGTTTTCGTCCTCTACATCTGCTCCTACACAATCTCGCCCACAGAGCAGGTCATCCTCACCCAGTTCGGAAATCCCCAAGGCGACCCGATCACCGAGCCCGGGCTCCATTTCAAAACTCCGTTCATCACCGTGGTCAACCGCATCCCGAAGAACATCCTGCCATGGGATGGCAACCGCAATGAGATGCCGACCAAGGACAAGCTCTACATTTCGGTGGACACCTTCGGACGCTGGCGCATCACCGATCCCCTCGCCTATTTCCTCGGCCTGCGCAACGAGAACACCGCGAACTCCCGCCTAGAAAACATCCTCGGCTCCGCCACTCGTAGCACCATCGGTAAGCACGACCTCATCGAGATCGTCCGCACCGATAAAGACCGCACCCCCGCCAAAGACGAAACCCTCGAGGAGCTCACCGACGGGCAGGCTGGCAGCATCGGAATCCTCCCGAAGATCCGCAAAGGCCGCTCCGTGCTGGAAGACGAGATCATGGCCGACGCCCTGCCGAAACTCGAAGAGCTCGGCATCGAACTGCTCGACGTCCGTTTCAAACGCATCAATTACAACCCCTCGGTGGTGGAGAAAATCTACGAACGCATGATCTCGGAGCGCCAGCAAATCGCCTCGAAATTCCGCTCCGAAGGTGAAGGTGAAGCCGCCCGTATCCTCGGCAACAAGGAGCGCGACCTGAACCAGATTTCCTCGGAATCCTACAAAAAAGTCCAGACGATCAAAGGCAAGGCCGATGCCGAGGCCTCGAACATCTACGCTCGCGCATACGGCCAGAATCCGAAAGCGGTAGAGCTCTACGAATTCATCAAGACGATGGAGATGTATCGCAATACAGTCGGCGCGCAATCCACCCTCATCCTCTCCACCGATTCAGACATCTTCAAGTTCATGAAGTCCTCGGACGTTGCTGGCAAAGCTCCGCAAAATGACAGGCCTCGCCCAAAGGTGAATCCGCCCGCCGGAGAGTAAACTTTTCGAAGTCGCATGAGGTCCGAACAAGTGCCCACGAAACCTAGGAAAACCGTTGCCTTCGTCGACATCGGTCACGACCGCGGGGTGCCAGGCCTCATCTTGGACTCCTTCGCGCCGCAATACGATTTCGTCGAAGTCTGCCCGAGCAAGGCGGACTACGTATTCCATTCCGGCAACGGCAACGGCTACGACATCCTCCGTTGCCCGGGTGTGCGCATCTATCACGGCGGCGAATGTGTGGTCCCAGATTTCAACATCAGCGACTACGCCATGGCCTTCGAGCACATGGACTACGCCGATCGGAATTGCTGGATGCCCCTGCTGAGGATGTATCCATCCGCCTACGCTTCGCTCACCGCCGCGCGCCCGGATCCGGACCGCCTTCTCGCTGAAAAAACGGATTTCTGCTCCTACGTCGTATCCAACCTCGACGACAGCGCCCCGGAGCGCATCGAGATTTTCGAGAAACTCTCCGCCTACAAACCGGTTCTTTCGGGAGGAAAGTGGCGCAATAACGTCGGCGGCCGGGTCGCGGACAAGATCGCCTTCCAATCGAAGTCCCGTTTCGTCATCGCCTTCGAAAATTTTTCCTATCCCGGATACCTCACCGAGAAATTCGCCGAGGCGGCCCAATCAAATGCCGTGCCGATCTATTGGGGGGATCCGCTTGTCGCCTCGGTTTTCAATCCCAAGGCCTTCGTAAACTGCCACGACTTCCCGGATCTCGATGCAGTGGTCGCCGAAGTGCGCGCCATCGACTCGGATGAAACACGCTACCGCAGTATGCTCGCCGAGCCATGGTTCCCGGACGGCCGCGAACCGGAGAACCTCACTGCCGAGTTCTACGGAAAGTTTCTCGCCAACATCTTCGACCAGCCTCACGAACAGGCCTACCGCCGCAACCGCAGCCGCTGGGGCAAGAAATACGAGAAGCGCCTCACCACCATGGTCTTCAATCCCCTGCTCCAGTTCGGATTACTCGCAAAGGAACGCCTTCGGAAGTTACGAGGAAAACGCACCTAGTTTCAGATCATGCCCTCCGAAAGCTTTTCACAAAACGCCCCCCGGATCTTCCTGATCACCAAAGGATCCGGGATGAACACGTGGTATGAGGACATCGCTGAAGGATTCCGCAGCCTCGGCTGCCGCGTGGAAACCGCCTTTCTCCGCTCCACTCGACCCGCCGAGCGCCTTTCCCAGATCCGCACCAAGACCCGCCTGATGGAAAGCGAAGCGGTGTGCGCCCGCATCGCCGCCCGGCTCCGAGCCTTCGACCCGGATCTCGTCCTGATCCTGAATTTCCCCGGCATTCCGGAACGTGCCAACTCCATGTTCCGCGAATCTCTGCGCGGGGGTGTGCCGATCCTCGGCTGGCTCTGCGACCGGCTCGACAAGTTCACCAAAGGCCACTCCCCGCTGATGGAAGGCGTTTACAACTTCGATGCCGCCGCATCCTCCATCCTCGAGCAAGCCTACCACGGATCCAGTAGCAAACTCCGCCCCCTCCCGCTTGCCGCTAGTCCCTCCCGCTATCCCTGCCCGCCGATCGTTGTGACGAAGCGCATCCCCGCTCTCGCCTTCGCGGGCAACTGCACGCCCTCCCGCAAAGTCGCGTTTACGAAATACCGAGAGCTCGGCGGCACGCTACAAACCTTCGGCCCGCACAGCGCGGAAGGCTTCCACCCGCTGCGTAATCGTAAGCTTTCCTCCACCGCTCTCGGGCGTATCTACGCGGACTATCTCGTCAGCCTGAATCTGCTCCAAGAAGGTAATACCGAGCACGGTCTAAACCTCCGCGCCTTCGAAATTCCCTGCGCAGGTGGACTCGGCACCTACCCGGATGTTCCGCAGCTCGCCGATTGCTTCGTTCCCGGCGAGGAAGTGTTGGTTTATCGCTCGCTTGAGGAACTCAAAGACCTCGTCGGAGAAATGAGCGTCGACCTTGAAAGAGCGCAGGCGATTTCCGAAGCCGGGCACAAGCGCGTGATGGCGGAGCACACCTTCGCCCACCGCGCCGCGACGATCATTTCGGACTGGCTGCCGGATCGCGCTGCCGCCATGCTCCCCGCATCGAAATGACCGACCCAGCAGCAGCCCCCACACCCACCAAATTGGTCGATGGTGTGGTCGTCATCAACCTCGACCACCGCCCCGAGCGCCTTGAGCGCTTCGCCAATCAGGCGGCGGAGATCCCTTCTTTCACCGGCTGGCAGCGCATCCCCGCCGTCGATGGCTCATTGCTCCCCAGCTACGGCCAGCTGCCTTGGTTCCGTGGCAGGAAACGCGACAAGGCATGGGGCGGCCGCGCCGGTTGCACCCTCTCCCACCGCAATGCGATCCGCACCGCTAAGGAAAATGGTTGGAAAAGCGTGCTAATTTTCGAAGACGACGTGAACTTCGGCGACGATCCCGCCACCCTCGAAAAACGCATCTCCCATGCGATGCACTCGCAGGGCGATGATTGGCAGATCCTCTACCTTGGCTCCTCGGAAGTCATCGGCCCCTGCCACCTGCTCGGCGATCTGGAGGGCTCCCGCGCGCTCTATGAAACCCAGGGATGCATCGGCGCCTTCGCCTACATCGTGAAAAGCGAAGCCTATGATTGGATCCTCGAACGCATGCCGGAAGAAGACGGTGTCTGGAAATGGATCTCCCGCCACCGCGCCATCGACCGCTGGTTCGCCCGCAACCTCCGCCCCACTTTCGGCGTCCGTTGCGTGTTTCCCAGCCTCATCGGCCACTTCTCCACCTTCTCAGACATCGGCCAGCGCGCCGCCGCGAACATCCACACCGAAGCCAACGATGAGCACGTCCAGAAAACCATCGAGATCCGCAGCAAATCCGGCTTCGCCCGACGCTGCGCCGTCCAGCGCATCCGCTTCGCCATCGCCGATTTCGGAAACCGTCTCCGCAGTCTCAACAAACGCCTGAGGGGCTTCTGAAACCATGTCCGGCACCGATAGCGAAAAACGCATCCGGGTGAAATTTCTCACCCGCAACCAAGCAGCGGACAACAACTACGACGCCTGGCTGAGGAGATTTCCGAAACGCAAACCCTCATGGGGCCGCTGCGACTTCATCTTCGAGCAGGGCTGCACCGATTACGATTGGCTCGTGGTCTATGACGATTTCCCACGCCGCCCCGGCAGCAGCAAACTGCTCTGGGAGGAACCGCTCGGTTGCCCGCCGAGGCAGACCATGCTCCTCACCGCCGAGCCATCTTCGATCAAGATCTACGGCCAGGGTTTCCTCCGCCAGTTTGGCTACATCCTCACTAGCCAGGAGTCGTGGGCAATCCGCCATCCCGGCGCAATCTACCGCCAGATCGGGCACATCTGGTATTACGGCATGCAGAGCGAGCGCGGCACATGGGACAGCCTCGACGCCACCCAGCCGTGGGAGAAAACCGAAGAAATCTCCACCGTGTGCTCCAGCAAGCAGATGCGCCACACCCTCCACCAAAACCGCTACGATTTCACCCAACAGCTCAAAGCCGACCTGCCGAATCTCGAAATCTTCGGCCACGGCGTGCGGCCCATCGACGACAAGGCAGACGCCCTCGATGCCTACCGCCATCATCTCTCCATCGAGAACCACATCTCCCCCCATCATTGGACGGAGAAACTCTCCGATCCCCTGCTCGCCTACTGTCTGCCCTTCTACTATGGATGCCCGAATGCGGCCGACTATTTCCCAGAGGAGAGCTTCGTCCCGGTGGACATCACCCGCTATGGGGAAACGTTAGAAACCATTCGGAAAGTCATCCGCGACAAGGAATACAACAAGCGCCTCCCGGCGATCCGCGAAGCCCGCCGCCTCATCCTCGAGCAATACGGCACCTTCCCGCAGCTCGCTTCACTCATCGAGGAACGCCACGATGCCAACGCAAAACCCGCACCCGGCACAGTCATCCACAGCCGCCGCCTGTGGAGGAAAAAACATCCCCTCGGCGCCGCCTCACAGCTCCTCGAAAAGAACATCGTCCAGCTCCGCAACCGCCTCGCTCACCGAGGTTTTCGGAAGGATTCCTAGGCGTAGGTCTTCGTGACGAACTCCGCGAGCTCCGGGTGTCGGTCCCATTGGTGAACCACCGCCGGGGCTTTGCCGTTGATCAACACCTTATCCCCTTCGAAGGCGACTTTGAGATCCTCCGTCACCGCGAGGGTCGAAATCCTGTCGCTGAATGGGCCGTTGTAGGCGGGGTTCGGGAGGTTGCCTTTGCGCACAATCTGATTGTGCGAGCCTTGATCGTAGCAAGTTCTCCGGCAGACGAGCGGGCGGTTTTTCAGGAGCGTCCCAGTCATCTTGGCGAGGTAATCGAGGATCACCGAACCACGCGCCAAAGTCGTGCCCGCGCAGGACACAGGGTATTGCTCCAGCTCCGTGGCGATCTCTTCGCCGAAGAGTCCAGCAATCCATTTGCGGTTCTTCTTCTCGTTGCGGATCAGGCTGTCCTCCAGTGCGAACTCCACATCCACGCCGTCGACGAGTGGATCTGGATCGCGTTGGAAAATCACATCGCGCGAGTCGGTCAACATCACCGTCGGGCAGTTCCCGTCCTTGAGGATTTCGTTTTTCAGATACTCGACGTAGTAGAAATGCCTACCGCACATCACCGGGTAGAAACGCGCATCTGTCTTACTCCGCAGTCCGAGGAGAGTCAGGAAAAAGTCGGGGATAATTTCCTCGATGTGCTGTTTCTTCGGGATCCGATGATCCACCGCACGGAAGGTAAGCCGCGGATGCTTGATGCCCGCGTAATCCGCTTCGTGTTTCTTGTGGATGAACAAGGTCATCTCGGAGTGTTCCGTATTCCTGATGAAAGATTGCAGGAACTCCCGGATGCGATCCGGGGTGTAACCGATCGCGCAGGAAAGGATGCGCAACGGCTCTCGGGTGGCGGACGTCTCTAAACTAACTGAACTCATGGATCTCGGAGGGGCTGACGGTTGCGGTGCCGACTTTCGAAACGACGACACCCGCGGCAAGGTTCGCGAACTTCGCGGCATCCACCGGGCTGGCACCTGCGGCGAGCGCGGCGGTGAGCGTGGCGATGACTGTATCTCCTGCGCCGGAAACATCGAAAACCTCCCGTGCACGGGTCGGCAAAATCTCGACGACTTTCCCGCCTTCGGAAACCACCATCCCATCCGCACCGAGCGTCACCACCAGCAGCTGCGGGCTGTGTTTCGCGTGGATGTTCCGGCAGACCTCTTCGAGCGGATATTTCTCGCCCATCGAAGGCTCGGGAATACCCGCTAACTCCAAGGCCTCGTGGCGGTTCGGCGTCATCAGACCGGCGCCCGTGAATTTCAACATGCGTGCGGGCTTGGGGTCGACCGCCACCAGTTTGCCGTGCTCCGCCGCGAGAGCGAAACACTTGTCCATCAGCTCCTGGGTGATCACCCCTTTCGCATAGTCGGAAAGTATCACCGCATCGCAGCCTTCGATGAGTTTTTCTAGCAGCTCTACCGAGCCGGCAACCCCATCAATGCCATACGCGGATCTCGCCGCCTCGCGGTCGATTCTGCAAAGCTGTTGCGTGCGCACCACCACCCGGGTCTTTACCATCGTGGACAGGCCCTCGATTTTGAAACATCCCTCGGAGTCGATGCCTTTTTCCTCAAGCAAGCGGCAGAGTTTCTCGCCCGCCTCATCTTCTCCCAGCGAACCACAGATCGAGACACCGAGGCCCAGCGAGGCGAGGTTGAGCGCGACGTTTGCGGCACCACCGGCGGTATGTGTCTCGCGCATCGCCTGCACCACCGGCACGGGAGCCTCAGGAGAAATGCGGTGCACATCTCCCCAGATATAATGATCCAGCATCAGGTCGCCAACCACGAGGATTTTCAGCGAAGGAAACTTCCCTAACAACTCCGCGCTAGTCATGGCAGTGTCTCCGGCCATGGGGTTGCGTCGATCGCCTCCAGCCACTGGTGCAGCACCAGAGTGTGCACTTCCTGGATGCGGGCGGTGTTTGTGCTCGGCACGATGATCTCGTGATCGCAGGTGCCGCGCGCTGCGCCGCCGTCTTTCCCGGCGAGCAAAATTGTGGTCACTCCCCGCTTCGCCGCCACCTCGAAGGCCGCAATGACGTTCGCGCTATTCCCGCTGGTGGTGAAGCCAACGATGACGTCTCCGGGTTTGCCCAGCGCCTCGACGCCGCGTGAGAAAACATGCTCGTAGCCGTAGTCATTGCAGATGCAGGTGATCGCTGTCGCATCCGCATTGAGGCACAGCGCGGGCAGTGCTCTGCGCTCGACCGAGTAACGCCCCACCAGTTCTTCCGCGAGGTGCAGTGCATCGGCCGCGCTGCCGCCGTTGCCGCAGGTCAGGAGTTTGCCGCCTGCGAGAATGGCTTGCACGATGGCCTCGCCCGCTTTCTCCACAGCCGGAGCCATGGCCAGCGATGCTTCGAGCACCTTGCCGAGTTCCTCGACGGAGTCTTTGAAAGTGGGTGTCATCAGTGTCCGGATTTTTCCCCAAGGCGTGTGCCGGGGACGAGATAATTCTTCACGTAGTCGCTCACCGCCTCATCCAGCGAATGCATCGGCCCTTGCCAGCCGGTCGACTCGAGATGCGCGGTATCGGCGCAGGTATAATACTGGTATTTCCCTTTGAGCACATCGGGCATCTCGACGAACTCGATCTCTACCGGCTTGCCGAGGGTTTTGAAAATGGGGGTCACCAGATCGATCCAGGTGGATGCCGTGCCGGTGCCGATATTGAAAAGTCCCGCCGCATCCGGGTGGGTCGCGAGGTGCAGGGTCATCGCCACCGCATCTTTCACATACACAAAATCCCTGCGTTGCCCGCCGTCCGGGTAATCCGGGTGGTAGCTCTTGAATAGCTGCACCTTGCCCGTATCGCGAATCTGGCTGCTGGCCTTGTGAACCACGCTGCGCATGTCGCCTTTGTGATCCTCATTGGGCCCGAACACGTTGAAATACTTGAGCCCCACAATTTTATCCAACCACCCACGACGTTTCGCGTGCAGGTCGAAGAGGTGCTTCGAGTAGCCATACATGTTGAGCGGGCGGTATTTCTCCAACTCTTCATGCGAGTCATCCATGCCCATTTCCCCGTCCCCATACGTCGCCGCCGAAGAGGCATAGACAAATCTTCTACCGCCTTTGAGCGCCCACTCGGCCAATCGCTGAGTGTATTGGAAATTGTTTTCCATCAGGTAATCTGCGTCCTTCTCGGTCGTCGCGGAGCAGGCACCGAGGTGGAAAATCCATTTCACATCGGAAAGCTCCTCCGTTTCCAAGCGCTCCAGCAGCTGCGCCGCACTCAGATAATCGGCATAACGCAGTGCCACGAGGTTCTTCCATTTTTCATCGGTGCCAAGCACATCGGTGATGATAATATTGGTGAAGCCCCGGCGGTTGAGTTCCCACACCAGTGCGCTGCCAATCATACCGGCGGCACCGGTGACGAGGATCTTGTCTGAAGCTTGCATGCGTAAGAGGTCAGGCGTCGGTGCGCATCCGCTCGATCAGCGAGGTTGTGGAGCGCCCTTCGACAAATGAGAGAAACCTGATGTCCGTTCCGCTGTCAAGCAATGCGGCCTTTTCCGTAGGCTCCAGCGAATCGATCGTGTAGTCCCCGGCCTTCGTATAGATGTCCGGTTTGAGCCGCGCGATCTCCCCCGCCAGCCGGGGCCCACGGAAAACAAACACCGCATCCACGCAGCGCATGCTCGCTAGGGCGAAGGCACGGTCGTGCTCGGAATTGAGCGGGCGTTCCGGCCCTTTGAGTTCGCGCACCGATTCATCACTGTTCACCGCGATGCAAAACACATCCCCTAAGTTCGCGGACTGCTGAAGATAGGTAAGGTGCCCGCGGTGCAGAAGATCGAAGCAGCCATTGGTCAGCACGAAGCGCTTGCCCTCCGCTGCCGCCTTTTCACGCAGCGCCGTCACCTCGTCGAGGGTCATCACAAGTTGTTCCGGGTCTTCGGTCTTCATGTCTGGGGAAAAAGGAATTTCATGGCGCTGAGGAAATCGCCGAAAACCGGAAACCGATCGCCGAAGCCCAGCGCTTCGAGCTCAGCCTGAAGGTCATCGAGCCCGGTTGCAACACCCACGCCGCGCGTTCCCGCCGCCGCCGCTGCCGCCAGATCGCTGCCACGGTCGCCCACATAACAGATTTCCTCCGCGCTGAAGCCGGTACTGGCCATCACCTCATGCGCGAACTCCGGCGAGGGCTTGCGGTATTTTGAGGGCTCACCCGGAGCTTCCGGCGCCGTGCAGATCCGATCGAAACCATGTTCCAGCATCTCCACCAACCGCCCATTGCACGCCTCCACCTTTTCCATGCCGAACATCCCCCGCCCTACCCCGGATTGATTCGTGTGCACGAAAAGCTTCGCCCCGGAGCGCACCGCAAGATCGAGCCCCTCCTCCACCCCGGGCAGCAGCCTCATCTCCGCAGGATCACACAGATACGGCACGTGCTCGATCAGCGTCCCATCGCGATCCAGTATCAACGCTTTGGGTATCATGCCTTGCGCAGCCTCAGGGATTGCATCACCTCCTCGGGTGAAAGGTCTTTCAGATCCTCTTTCTGGAGAAAGCCTACGTCCGGCCCTCTCGGTGTCATGCGCAGCGGATCGCTTTTCCCGGACATCAGGGAAAGCGTCGGCGCACCCGCAACTGCCGCGATATGGACCGGCCCGGTGTCATTCCCCACCGCGCCTTCGGATCTCCTCGCCACTTCCGCGAGCTGGCCGATATCGGTCTTTCCGGCAAGGCTCACCACGCCCGGAGCCAGCGCCCGGATCTGCTCGATCACTGCACCATCCACCGCGGTTCCCAGCGCCACCGACCCGATTCCCTTCTCGGCCAGAAGCTCGGCGAGCTTCGCAAAATGCTCCGCAGGCCATCGCTTGTGGGGATGTTGCGGCGCGCATCCCGGGATGAGCACCACGAACTTCTCCGGCAAACCCAGGCCTTCCACCGATCCGCTCAGCCACCCGAGCTCCGGCGCGCCCGCACGCGGCACGTCCACCGATTCGAGAAATCTCAGCATCCGCTCCGTCGCTGGCACCGGATCTTTGCGATGGTCATGCCTCCGGTGGGAGCAGCCATTCACCGTCCCGCACCACTCCGGCTGACCCGGCCCCATCAGTTTAAAATAGAATCCCGACCTGTCGTTGCCCTGCAGGTCATACACCCGCGTGTAGTCACCTCCCCGCAACATTTTACGAAAGATCAGGATCTTGCCGATCTGATGGAACTTCGGTTTGGTATCCACCACCACCTCATCGAACCACGGCATTTGCGAGGTCAGTTTCACAAAGGGCTCACGAGTCAGCAGCGAGATGTGCGCCGCCGGATGTTTCGCCCGCACCGCATGGAAGGCTTCCATCGCGAGGATGATGTCACCCAACGCCCCCAGTTTGATCACTAGGATCTTCTCCTGTCCGTTGTTAGTGCCGTGCGAGTCCATTATATACCGAAAGCGTTGATTCCAACATGTTGCGCAGCGTGAACCTCCCGATCAAGCCCGGGCAGCCTCCGCCATCAAGTATTGTCGCCGCCTTCTCAGCCACCGCCGCCTCATCCCCCGGCTTCACCAGCCCCTGCGGGAAAATTTCCTTCAGTTGCTCGCCAACCCCGCCGTGGTCATAGGCAACCACCGGCTTGCCCAGCGCCATCGCCTCTAACGAAACGCGCCCGAAAGCTTCGGGATCATGCGACAGGGAAAGCACCAGATCGGAGACAGCCATCACCTCGCGCACATCCTTCCGATGACCGAGGAAATGCACCACATCCTCCACGCCGAGCTCTTTGCACAGCGTCCGCAGTTCCAGCTCGAAGTCCTGCTTCTTGGCATGCGTTTCACCCACGATGAGTCCGTGCACGCCCTTCTCCTTCAGCGCCGCCACCAGCCGGATGAAATCCTCCTGCCCCTTCCACCGAGTCACCCGCCCCGGCAGCAGCAGCACCTGCTTGCCCACGAGCTGCGGAAAATCCGCCCGCCACTTCGCCAGCCACTCTTCCGCCGGTTGGAAGCCCACCGGACAATGCTCCGGCGAAACCCCGCGATGAATCACCGTGATCTTGCCCTCCGGCACCTCCGGATAGTTTTTCAGAATGTAGGCCTTAATGCTTTCGGAAACCCCGATCACCCGCTCGCCTTTGGTCATTACTGCGGAGTATTTGTTCACCGAGTAAAACCCATGCACCGTGCTCACCAGTCGCGGCCGTGTCGCTGGATCCATCTTGCGCCATGCGAGATACGCGATCCATCCGGGCACCCGCGAACGGATGTGGAGGATATCCGGCTTCTCCTGCTCTAGCAGTTTCCGAAAAGGTTTCACCTGAAACAACGAGCCGAGGCTCTTCTTATGCACCGGCATCGTGATGTGGCGCGCGCCGGATGCCTCCAGCGCCTCCACCTGCCTGCCGCCGTTAGAAACGACCACCGCCTCGTGCCCCTGCTTCACCAGGAAATCCGCGACCTCCAAGGTTCCTCGCTCCACCCCCCCGGAGTTCAGCTCCGGCAATACCTGCATCACTTTCATAGTCCCATCTCCTTAGCTAAAGCTGCCTCCATCGCCGCCTCCACCAGCCGCGCCGCCGCCGCCTCGGTCGCCTTGTCGAGCCGGGTCACCGCCGCTTTGAGCGGATTCGCTGCGCCATCGGAAACTGCCTGCTTCACCCCCGCGAGCGCCTCTTCGATTTCTCCGCGCTCGTCATCCTCCACCATGCCCTGCGCGAGGATCATCTCCACCGCCGGCAGCAGTTCCTCCGCCTTCATCCTCGCCTCCGTGAAAATCCGCTCCGACATATCCTCGAAGGCATGCTCCACCGAGGCTCCCACCATTTCCTCCACCGCCGCATCGTCCACATTCACCGCAGAGCTTTCGATATTCACCACCGTGTCCTTGCCGGTCGTCGTATCGCGCGCCAGCACCTCGAGGATACCATCGGCATCAATCTTAAACTGCACCCCAACCCGCGCCTGCCCCTTCGGCAATTTCTCCATCAGGACCTCGAATTTCCCTAGTTCCCAGTTGTCGCGAGCCATCTCGCGCTCGCCCTGCAGTACCCGCACCGCCATCGATTCCTGACCGTCTGCCGCATTGGTGAACATCTCCCCGGCCTTGCACGGGATCGTCGTATTGCGCGGAATGATCACATTCATCAACCCTCCGAAGGTTTCGATCCCCAGGCTCAGCGGCGTCACATCCAGCAGGACCATCTTGCGCATCGCCCCGCTCATCACCCCCGCTTGAATCGTCGCACCCAGCGCGATCGCTTCATCGGGATGCTGGGTCACATCCACTTCCTTGCCAAAGAAATCCGCCACCGCCCTCCGCACCGCCGGCATGCGCGTGCTCCCGCCCACCAGTACCACCGCATCCAGTTCCGCCGCGTCCAGACCGCTGTCCAGTAGCGCCTGACGGCAGCATTTCAGGGTCTTGGCAATCCAACCTTGGATCATCGCGTCCAGCTCCGACCGCGTCAGATTTTCCTCAATGCTACGGGTTCCATCGTAGAAAGGAACACGCACCACATACTCGTCTGCCTCGGAGAGCGCGCGTTTCGCCTTCTCCGCCACTTCGAGGAATTTCCATTCCAGCCCCGCAGGGATCTCTCCCTCGGTGATCTTTTCGAAAATCATCCGATCCACATCGTCCCCGCCGAGGCGCGTGTCGCCATGCGTCGCGAGCACTTGGAAGACTCCGCCCTCCATTTCCAGGATCGTCAGGTCGAAGGTCCCGCCGCCAAGATCATACACCGCCACCCGCGCCTTGTCCTTGAGCTTGTCCAACCCGTAGGCCAGCGCCGCTGCGGTCGGTTCGTTGATGATGCGCACCACCTCCAGCCCCGCCAGTTCGCCCGCCGCCTTGGTCGCCGCGCGCTGCCCGTCATTGAAATACGCCGGCACCGTGATCACCGCCTTGCTCACCTCTGTCTCCAGCCGCCACTCCGCGATGCGTTTCAGCTCTTTAAGGATCTCCGCGCTCACCTGCTCCGGGCTTTTCCCCACCTCTGCCAGCACCGGATCGGAAATCTCATCCGCGCCCATCCAGCGCTTCACGCTCGTTACCACCCGCCCCGGATCCACCGCCCGACGCCGCAGCGCCTTGCGCCCCACCTCCACCTCGCCGTTCTTACCAAACCATACCGCACTGGGTATGATCCGCTTGCCATCCTCATCGGCCAACAGGATCGGAAAACCGGAATCCACCACACCCACCGCCGAGTGCGTCGTCCCGAGATCAATACCAAGAATCATGCGCCGATCCTGAGCCCACCACCCGCAACCCCTCAACAACAACCTCAGGGAATCGGGTGATTCGTTAGGAGTTATTTGTTATTTGGAATTTCTGCGCAGCGAAAGGAACCGCGATTCAAAAATCGCGACCTGCACGGAAAGGATCATCCCCAGTCTTCCCCCAATAACTAATAACGGATAACCCGCAACTGGGCCTCCGGCCTCCGCCCTAAGGCACCCGGAAGATCTGTCCGTTGGAAGGATCTTTCGCCAACTGTCCGGAGCGGAAGCCCTCCACGTCGATCACGTTGTAGGGCTTGTAGGGGCTGATCACCTGATTCGGGTTCGCCGTGCGCTCTGCCGTCGGGTAGCTGTCGCGGGTCGGAGGAGGCGTCGGTGCCGGATTGTAGTCATCGCGACGATCATCATAACTGTCCCGCCTGTCATCCGGGCGCACATCACGCTGATAACGATCCCTCTCCCGCTCATTCGCAGTCCGGTACGGACGTTGGTTGCGGGGATGCGGAGGGAGCGGTTCACAAGAGACCAGGAAGGCCACGGCCAGACCTGCGGTTGCGTATTTCAGTGGTGACATGTTTTTGGGACGTTTGATTGGGAAACTCTATTCAGCGGAATGCTCAGCGCGCCACCAAATATTTCACTAGGATCCACGCTTTGCAAATCCTTGGTAGCGAGTGCCTTTTGTCGAACACCCGGAACTTTCCCGCCCGCATGCGCTGGAGCAGCTGACGGTAAACCTCCGCCATCATCCGCGCCGGCAGCAGTGCCCTACGATCCACTGCGGGGATCAGCTTCTCCGCCTCGGCGAAGTAATGCTCCGCCCGCTCCGCCTCGTAGGACATCAGCGCGAAGAAACGCCCGTCATAAACCTTTCCCACCAGATCGCGCTCGGAGTATTGGAAACGGATCATGTCGTTGATCGGCAGGTAGATCCGCCCGCCATTGGCCAAGTCCTCGCCCACATCGCGCAGGATATTGGTGAGCTGCAGCGCATGGCCCAAGGTCTCCGCGTATTTATCGGAATCCTCGTGCACGCAGCCGAAGATACGTGTCGAGACCAGCCCCACCACCCCGGCCACCTTCCAGTTGTAGCGGGAAAGCTCCTCCCATCCCTGGAAACGCAGCACCTCCAGATCCATTGCGCATCCGGCGATGATTTCGAGCATCCATTCCACCGGGATGCCGCGCCGCTTCATCATGCCCTCCACCTCGCGCCCGAGCCCGTTTTCTGGGGGAAAGCCCTGCCTGAGCCCCTGCTCCCAACCGTCCAACAGCTCCCGCCGCCTCCCCGCCGGGATCGAGGTATCGTCGGCGATGTCATCCACCACTCGGCAGAACGCATAGAACACGGTCATGTCCTCGCGACGCTCCTTCGGCAGGAGCCGCAGCGCCAGCGCGAGGTTCGATTTCGCCTTCCGGGTGATCTCTGCCGCTGCGGACACCGGCTGCTACTTGATGAGACCCCAGTGCCCGGTCGTGATCGGCCACAGCGAGAAAAGCGCCGGCCCCACCAGATTGTATTCCTTCACCGTGCCCCAGTAGCGGGAGTCCAGCGAGTTGCCGGTGTTGTCCCCCATCGCCGCATACTCGCGCATGCCGGGGCGGGCGTTCTCGCCATCCAAGTCCAATGAATCCTGCGGCGTGAGCAGCGCGATCGGCAGGGTGTCCCCTACCCGGCGCTCTGCCAGATGGTAGCCCTTGTGGCTTTTGGGAAACGGCTCACCGCCCTCTGCCACCCGGCGAATGCCCGGCTCCTGCGCGATTTTCCCGTCCACCAGCAGATCCGGTTTCTGAATCGAAAGCGAATCACCCGGCACGCCCACCAGCCGCTTGATGTAATGCGAGCCAGCACCCTGCGGCCCGCTGCGATCCTTGATCCCCTTGATGCCTATCGTATCGAACACAAACACCTCTCCACGCACCGGCTTGCGGAAGTGGTAGGAAAACTTGTCCACCAGTACGAGATCCCCCGTATCGATGAAACCCTCCAATAGCACCTGCCCCTTCTTGAGCAGGCCGATCGGACGGCCGTTCTGCATCGATCCATTCTGCGCCGCCTCATTGAGCGCATCGCGCAGCCCCACCTCATACGCCTGGCTCGCTGGAGCCGGCAGACGCAGCGGCTTAGCATTCAGGCTGTCCAGACGCGAGCGGCTGAAGAAATGCATCCATTGGTAATCTTTTACATCCGTCAGGAATCCCTCCTCCGTGCGCCCCATCTGGATCTGCCGATCCTGATCGTTTACCACTTTGACGTAGCTTCTGCCCTTCAGCGCATACTCCAGCATGCGCTGCGGGAAAGACGGCCACTTCTCTTCCTCCATCGGCGTGCCAACGATCCCGTTGAGCGTCGGCTGCATCGATCCGGTAGGGATCCGGAACGGCTGCAGGTAATACGCCCGCAAGCCCAGCGCGATCACGATCGCCACAAACATCACCTCCACATTCTCCTCAAACCATCCCTGCGGCTTCTCCCTCGGCAGCGAGTGCTCACAGGTCGCGCGCAGTTGCTTGGACGCCTCATCCACCTTCGCCCGATCCCCGGCCTTCACCGCCGCGATCAAATCCTTCTTACGCGACTCGATCTCCGCGATGCGATCCTCGCTCAACAAATCCTTCTTGTAGTCGACGAATTTCTTCGCCCCTTTGACCAGGATCTTCGCGTTCTTCTTCCAAGCTGCCGTGAACATGCCGGGACTCTGCACCGCCCCCCGCCAACCTGCAAGCAATGGGTATGAGGTAAAACTGAAAGCTTAAAGTAGCTGCGGCGTCCCGCCGCAGGCCGTGCAAAGGGCGTCTCGCCCTCAAGTGCTACGTGCGCGGAGTGCCTTCCTAGCTCACGGAGCCTCAGCCAGCCGTTTCAGTAACTCCATCGCCTCCCGGCTCAGGCGGTGTCCCAATAACACATCCGCTGCGGCAAACTGATGGAGAATGACATTCAACCAGAAAACCACCTGAAAGCTCGCCTTTGAGCACTTGTGGCGCAGACTTCTCTGGGCGATCAGGGCACCCGGCCAGCCACCTAGCAACTCCGCCAGGTGCAGCGATCTCTCCGCCACCCGCCAACCTCCGGATTCCGCACGCTTCTTGTCATGCGCATACATCCCGTAGGTGATCAGGGAAACAAGCAGCATCCCGCCCGCTCCCATCCACCAAGCCCACGGCATTTCCCGGAGCGCGAGCAGCGGCAGCGGCAGCAAAAGAACGAGCCATAGCCACCCGCCGAAACCGACCCGTCCCCTGCCCTCCTTCACAAAGACCACGCGCTTCGCACAAGACCGCCCTTTCGCATCCATCCCATCGATGAAACGCACCTCCTCTCCCGCCGTCGGCCTGCGCTGACCTCGCGAGAAATCCTTGATATGCGCGAAGAACCGCTTCCCATCGCACTCCACCCAGCCAAAGCCCTTCGCATCCTCCCACACCGCGATCCTTCCGGTGCGCGGTGTGCTCGCTCGATACGGTTGAAAGTCCCCTCCGTTCATTTCCGTTCAGACCGCTTTTATGAATATTTCTCTGATCGCAGCGTGTTCCATACCGGAAACTCTCCGGAAGAACCTGCCAACCCCCAATCCGATTCTCTCACCGGGCAAGGATCATCCCTCGCCACCCTCCTCGAACGCCTTCACTGCAAACGCAGTATCCACACGCTGCCAGTTTCCGGGTTTCACATCGGGGAACTTCACGTAGGCGGAAAGCTTCGCCATGGTCTCGGTGAACGATTCCCTCGGGACATTGAGCGACTCGTTGCCCTCCGTCTTCACGATCACGAACATCAGGGAATCGTCCTTGTCCACCCCACCGAATAGAAAGACGTCTTCCTCTGCAATCCCGGCCTGGTTGCGAACCAACAGCTTGAAAACCTCCACCAAACGGTCGTCCAACCCAGCGCCGGCGATCCAGATTTTCTCCACCAGATCGTTCCTGCTTTCCACCGTCCGGAAGCTGTATCCTTCCATCTTGCCGAGCGGCATGCTCTCGATCTCGGAGGAATCCCTTCCCGCCGTCATGTAGACCATCAGCTTGCCGGTCATATCGTGGTAAAGCAGGGAGTAAGCGACCTCGTTCGCGTTCCCACAATTCCCGCAGACGTAGCGGGTGAGCTTCCCGCTTATCAGCTCATCCTTGGCCTCTGGATTGAGATCCGCGTTCAGCGAATCCCATATCGGGAAATCACCGGTATGTCCGCAGTCGGGACATGTGATCGTTTCAAGGTGTTTCTTGCTCATGATGATTGTTCCTCACTCCAGCTTCCCAAGCGATTTCAGGGTCTCCAGGATCTCCTCCACCTCGCGGATGCGGGCTTTGGATTTTTTGCCGAAACAGGCGGAGATCGCCTCCGCGTCCGCGCCGGTGGCGGGGAGGAGTTTGGTGACTTCGCCGAAGCGGGCGGCGGTGCCTTTCGGCCACTTGAGCTTGTCCGGCAGGAGGGCGGTGGGGGTGGGTTTCTTTTCCACTTCCATCGGGAGATCAATCTCCTTGGATTGCGCTTCCTCCGGTGCCTGGTATTCCGGGCGCAGCCAACGGACGAGGCCTTGCTTCTCTTCCGCCGCGCGCTCGTGGTTGAGGGAAACGAGGCGGGTTAGCAGGATTTGTTCGAGCTTCTCCGCGTGCTCGCGTTGGGTCTTGGCAAGATCCGTATCGCTGCCTGCCTCGATCTGGGTGCACAGCCCGGTCTCGGGATCGACCAGCGAGCCTTTGGCCAGCGCGAGCTGCGCCTGATGCAGATCCTCCCAGCCGTAGGCCTCGTAAACCGCCGCATCCAGATCGTCGTGGATTTGTTTCAAGACGGTCACCAGCCCCTCGTCGTGGATCTTCTTGTCCTTGTCGGAAAGCGCCTCGCCCGCCCGCAGCTTCTCCAGCACGTTGTACATCCCCGTCAGCGTAAGACCCGGATGCGCCGCCTGCCGCCCTTTCCGGTGCGCATCCAAGCACTCCCCCAGTTCCCGGATCCGCGTCTTCAACTCCCCTTCTTCCAGCGCGGGGAAAGGAAAAGGTTCGAAGCAGCGGGATTTGACGTAGACGGAATCATTCCCGACGCCCAGCCAAGATCCAGTCACAACTGACCATTGGACGTGGATAGACGAGGAAAGTGTCCCTAGCGTAAATGCATCGTCCGAGGAAATGACTACGAGCTTGTGTTCGGGTCTATCGATTCCGCCGAGAAACCTAAAAATACGGTGCTTTGCTGTTTCTGAAGTAACCACGAAACGCTTTACCGCAGCGGTACTGGATCTGAACTCTGTGTTTGCTCGGCGAAACAGCCACCAAAACTTCCTAAGCTTGGGATCTCTGTTTTGTTGGCGAATATCGTAAACGGTATTCTTTAGATGCTGCCAGGCAGTTGGCGACACTTGAACCAGCTCCGCTTCAGTCAATCCAAAGGCATCGATAGCATAATTCCCCGACCATCTGTCCGTCACATCGCTTCCGTTCCAGATTGGTCTCGCCATAGGGCCAGCACTGCCAGCTTCGGCATTGATAACTTCTGCCATATCCTCCTGAACCTTGAAGCCTTTCCCACCCAAGATTAATCCTAAGCAAGATATTCCACTGTTAGACTTCAGAGATACGGTCGAGGTTGTATCAGCACCAAGCAAAAGATTCGCAGCTATGAGTCCAAATTTCGTCTGCAGAACCACTTCATTCTCCCCATCCACCTTAGTAACTTCCTCGATCACTTCCTCCAACACCCCAGCTTCTATCCCTTGCGTTGCGACGGTCATGGAGATGCGCACGGCGGCACCATCCGCCGAGTCCACCCACGGATGATCCGGGATGGCATAGGCGAGATGCACGGGCTTCTTCTCATCCTCAAGGAAGGGCTCCAGCACGCGGCGGTTAAACGTCTGGTGAATTGAGTTCGTAGTGATGAATCCGAAGCGGCGGGTCTTCTTCCCCGCCAGCAGCTCCGCCGCCTTCTGCCACCAATACATCACGAAGTCCGCCGAATCCGGGACTTTCCCTTTCCACGCTTTGCGCAGCGATTCCGTGTAGCCATCGCCTAGCGCTTCGATCATTTTCTTGTTACCGATGAAGGGCGGGTTGCCCACGATGTAATCCGCCTCCGGCCATTCGGCGCGGCGGGGCTTGGTGTAGTCGAAGAGGTTGGTGCGGGCACTTTCGTCCGGGACTTCCTTGCCGGTGACGGGGTGCGGCTTGGTCGTCCGCCCGTCCCAGATGGTGACGAAGTTCCCCTCTTCATCCTTGCGCGGGATGCGCTCGTCGTAGGCGAGCACGGCATCGCGGTTCTCAATGGTGTTTTTCTTGGGAAGCAGCGGTCTGTCGTTGGTATCGGCTTTCCCGGTCGCGCGGCGGTGGAACTGGAAGTAGCCGATCCAGAGCACGATCTGGGCGATGGCAGCGGCGCGAGCGTTGAGCTCGATGCCGAGGAAGTTGTCAGGGCGGACGATGACGTTGTGCATTTCCAAGGCGCGGTCGCCACCGAGTTTCTCAAAGAGATCCAGCACCTCGGCCTCAAGCCGTTTGATGAGCTCCAGGGATACGTAAAGAAAGTTCCCGGAGCCGCAGGCGGGATCGAGCACGCGGATGGCGGCGAGTTCCTTGTGGAAGGTCTCCACGGTGGCGCGGGCTTCCTTGATCTTGCCCTTTTCCTCAAGCTGGGCGGCGGCGGCGCGCACAGCCTCCCACTTTTCGCGTAGCGGATCGATCAAGGTCGGGCGGACGAGGCGCTCGACGTAGCTACGGGGAGTGTAGTGGGCACCGAGCTTGTGGCGCTCCTTCGGATCGAGCGCACGCTCCAGCAGGGTGCCGAAGATGGCGGGCTCCACTTGTGACCAATCCTGCTTCGCGGCATGGATGAGGTAGGTGATCTGATCCGGGCGCAGGGGCAGGACGGTGCTATCGTGGAACAGCCCGCCATTGAAATGAATGACGGCGGTGTGGATGACGGCGGAAAAGTCCGTGCCTTTGTCCATGTCCTTCCAAAGCCCGTTGAGCAACACGGGGAAGCCCGCCGGGGATTCCCTGGCGATGTGCAGGAGTTTTACAAAAGAGTCTTTGGGCAGCAGCTCCACATCCTCGGCGAACATGGTGAAGAGGCAGCGCTGGAGGAACCCGGCGGTGACTTGCGGATCGTGCCCGTCCTTTTCCAGGGATTTTGCGAGCTCCGCCAGAGCTTTCGCCACCTCGCGCGTAACCTCCGCCGCGTGCTTGGAGGGATCGAGCGAACGGGGATCGCTCCAGATTTTCCGTAAAAGGTCGCGGGTCTTCTGCTTGTGCAGGTCTTTGAGGTGGATGCGGTGGTTGCGCGGATCGGGGAAGCGCTCGTATTGCCCGCCGGTGCCGGAGAACTCCGTATAAAGGTCAAAGGAATACCCCACATCGCAGACGATGAGGAAGGGCGGCCTGCCCTCCTCCGCCGGGAGGGAGTGGATGTAGCGCTCGCCCTGGGCATGGGCGCGCTCCAGGGCTTTGTCGAAGGCGGAGGAGCCGCGTTTCCCATGCCCTGCGGAGACCATGGTGGCTTTCACCAGATCCGGCAGGAGGGGTTGATTGGGATCGGACTTGTCGCGCTGCGGGTTCACCCCCTGCTTGGTCTCCAGGACGAAACAGCCGGACTTGTAGAGGTCGATCCAGTTCGCCGTGGTGCTGCCGTCCGGCCGTTTGCGCTCCACCCGCCGCTCGAAGGTGTAGGAGTTCCGCTCGTTGTCGGCATGGGGCGGGGTCGGCTTGTCCAGGCCGAGCAGATCGCAGAACTCCAGCAGAAACTGATGCCCCGCGCCGCGCTCGTGCCCGCCGGAATTTTCCCAACGCTCAATAAACGTATCAATCGCAGCGGGGGTGGGTTCGGGCATGGTGTGAGGTTGGGTGAGGCATGGAAGGGAGGTCAACCATGCAATCGCCATGATAACAAATATGGAGAAGCTCCTATCACTACCCGCAGCCCTCCCGGCAGCAGGATAGGGATACATAAGCATTGGTTATCAATGAGATAGATCGAAAAGCATGGCACTGTTGGCGGTGGCGGGATGGATGGGGCTTATGGCGGCGGGGCAATACGGCGGGGGGGATGATGACAGGGCGGCGTGGCTGGCGAACTACGGGATTAGCCTCGTGGCAGCGGGGCTGCGCTACGGAAGGCTGCAGCACGGTTGCAGCGGTCCATGGCCTGCGGCGATGCGCCGTTCCATTGCATCATGCGTAAGACTTCTTAACTCACAGGCTGTTAGCATATCCACTAATCACCCATGACATAGCAGAGTGATACACGAGAAACTTCACACAAAGCACGCTTTCCGAATGCATAGGCGGCATGTCATTTTGGCAGTCAGGTTGACTGCATTGCGTGGCCTCGGCCAGGGAGTCAACCCCGGCCTGCCACTCCCCTTGCCCGGATTCCTCGTTTTGAAAGGCTGCAATACCCATTCGGCGGGCGTCTGTGCCACGTTGTCGCCCGACAAAGCTCCGTTGTCGCACTGCAACGCTCCTTTGTCGCACTGCAACGCTCCTTTGTTGCACGACAAAGCTCTGTTGTCGCACGACAAAGCTCCGTTGTCGCACTGCAACGCTCCTTTGTTGCACGACAATGCTCTGTTGTCGCACGACAAAGCTCCGTTGTCGCACTGCAACGCTCCTTTGTTGCACGACAATGCTCCGTTGTCGCACGACAATGCTCCGTTGTCGCACGACAATGCTCCGTTGTCGCACTACAAAGCTCCGTTGTCGCACGACAATGCTCCGTTGTCGCACTGCAATGCTCCTTTGTCGGGCGTCGATGCCTCGTTGTCGCCCGACAAAATCGTTTTCCCCGGTGTCAACGCGCCGGAATCCCATGGCCCCGGTTTCTGGAGAACGCGGCTTCGCCGGGGAAGGATCAGGGTAGTGATATCCGGATGCTTCTTAGGCGGAGAGATTTGATTCCCCAGTCCGTCCGTCTCCGCTGCGCTCCGATTGGCGACCATAGGCACGCCGCTCCTTTCGCGCAGCGCAAGGAGAGGCGTGCCTTTTTCTGGAATAGAATGAGCTGTGAAGGCTCTTGCTGGGGGTGCAGGCTGTGGCAAGCGTCGGACAGGAATTGCAGGATGAACCCCGGGGCTTAAGAAACTATGTTTGGCATGATCAAGGACTACACGCACTGGCTGCATGGCAAGTGGCCGGCGGGCGGGGTGGAGCAGGCGCCGGAGGCGAATGACGATGGCACCTGCAATGTGCCGGGCATCCGCATCGTGGGGGATCTGACGGGGGTGCCGTTGCTCAAGTTTTCCGCAGACACGGGGGCGCGGGCGGTGCAGGCAATCCTGGAAGAGAAGGATTTCAACCCAGGGGGTGATGGTGAGAGCCTGGATCTGGCGATCATCGGCGCGGGGGTGTCCGGGATCTCGGCGGCGATCGAGGCGGCGAAGGCGGGGCTGAATTACAAGATCTACGAGTCGGCGGAGGCGTTCTCGACGATTCGCAACTTCCCCCGCAAGAAGCCGATCTATGCCTACCCGACGGAGATGACCCCTGCGGGGGAAATGCGTTTCAAGAGTGAGATCAAGGAGGATCTTTTGGTGGAGCTGGAGGAACAGCGGCAGGCGCACGGCATAGCGACGACGGAGCTGGCGGTGGAGAAGATTTCCCGCACAGGTGGCAAGCTCCAGCTTCACCACAAGGGCGGGACGATCGCGGCGCAGCGGGTGATCATCGCGATCGGGCGGACGGGGAATTTCCGCAAGCTCAATGTGCCGGGAGAGGGATTGGAAAAGGTCTCGAACCGGTTGATCGATGCGTCGAAGTTCGGCGGCAAGAAGGTGCTGGTGGTGGGCGGCGGCGATTCGGCGATGGAGGCGGCGATCTCCCTGGCGGAGGAAGGCGCGCAGGTGGATCTGTCCTACCGGAAAAAGGATTTCGCGAGGCCCAAGGCGGAGAACATCGAGAAGCTCAGGAAGCTGGAAAGCGCTGGCAAGCTGGCCCTCCACATGGGCACCAACATCCAGGACATCGATGAGGATGAGGTGACGATCTGCGGGGAGGACAACTGTGATACGGTGATCGCCAACGACCATGTCTTCACGCTGATCGGGCGGGAGGCTCCGCTGGATTTTTTCCGCAAGAGCGGCATCCGCGTGACGGGTGACAAGGGCGCGCGGTGGTGGCTGGGACTCATCGGCTTCGGTGCGCTGATCACGTTTCTCTATCACCTCAAAGGTTATGTGGAGTTTCTCGGGATGGATGGCACGAACCTCTGGCAGGTCTTTGCCTCGAAAGGGTGGTTCCCATTCAATCTGCCGAAGTTCGGGGACACATCCATCCTTGCGACGACGGCGAACAGCGCGGCGAACGATCCGGGCTTTCTTTTCGCGCTGCTTTATACGGGGCTGATCATCGTCTTCGGGATACGCCGGGTGCGCCGCAGGAAGACACCCTATGTGAAGCTGCAGACGACGACACTGGCTGCATTCCAAGTGATTCCGCTGTTTCTCCTGCCCTATGTAATCTTCCCATGGATGGGGGCGAACGGGGCGTTCACGAACGGTGGGTTCGGCGAGTGGTTCGGCATGACTTTCCTGAGCAACGGCCCCGGCACGGAGCCGACCGCCTACTGGCGCGCGTTCGGGTTCATCCTCGCGTGGCCACTTTTCATCTACAATATCTTCACGGATGCACCGCTGTGGGGCTGGCTGATCCTGGGGTTCATCCAGACCTTCGTGATCATCCCGCTGATCGTGTGGCGATGGGGAAAAGGCGCCTACTGCGGCTGGATCTGCTCCTGCGGCGCGATGGCGGAAACGCTCGGCGACAACCACCGCCACAAGATGCCGCACGGCCCGAGGTGGAACAAACTCAACATGGTCGGCCAGGGCATCCTCGTCCTCGCGCTGATCATCCTGGTCCTGCGCATCGTAGGCTGGGTGTTCCCGGCCACCGGCATCAGCGGCATCGTCATGGGCCTCTCGGAAAAATACTCCCCGTTCTCCTACAAGTATCTCATCGATCTGTGGCTGGCCGGTGCCATCGGCTACGGCCTGTATTTCCATTTCTCCGGGCGGGTGTGGTGCCGCTTCGCCTGCCCGCTGGCGGCGCTGATGCATATCTACGCGCGCTTCACGCGCTTCCGCATCTTTGCCAACAAGGACAAATGCATCTCCTGCAACGTGTGCACGACGGTGTGCCACCAGGGCATCGATGTGATGGCCTTCGCCAACAAGGGCAAGCCGATGGAAGACCCGGAATGCGTGCGCTGCTCCGCCTGCGTGCAGAGCTGCCCGACCGGGGTGTTGAATTTCGGCAGGCTCGGCAAGAAGACTGCTGATGGACATGAACCGATCTTCGATACACTTCCTGCTTCCCTTGTGCAGCTAGCTGAGAGACGAAAGGCCAACTCCTAAGACATGATGCTCCCCGATATTTTCCCTCAAATTGCCCTCGCCCTCTATCTTGCCGCCAGTGCGGGCCTGCTTTTCTACGGACTCAACACCTACGTGCTGCTGATCCTGTTCTCCCGCAAGTCCAAGGAGACCCGCGCCCGCCAGCGCGAACAGGAAGCCACCTGGCAAAAGGCGCACCCGGCCGGCAGCGATGCCGGGCTTCCGAAAGTGACGACGCAGCTACCGCTCTACAACGAATACAATGTGGCGGAGCGCTCGATCCGCGCGATCGCGGCCTTCGATTACCCGAAGCATCTGCATCAGATCCAGGTGCTGGATGACTCGGACGATGAGACCTGCGCGCTGGTGGATCGCATCGCCGCGGAGCTGCGCGAAGAGGGCATCGTCATCGATGTCTTCCGGCGCGAGGTGCGCACCGGCTACAAGGCGGGCGCGCTGGCCGATGCAATGCCCTCGGCGCACGGCGAGTTCATCGCGATCTTCGACAGCGATTTCGTGCCGGAGCCGGACTTCCTGCGCAGGCTGCTGCCGCACTTCACCACGGAGAAGACCGGGCTGGTGCAGGCGCGCTGGGGTCACCTCAACCGCACCAACTCTTTCCTCACGCGTGCGCAATCGGTGGGCATCGACGGGCACTTCGCCATCGAGCAGACGGCGCGCTCGGCCAACCGCCTTTTCCTGAACTTCAACGGCACGGCAGGCATCTGGCGGAGGGCGGCGATCGAGGACGCGGGCGGCTGGTTTGCCGATACGCTGACTGAAGACCTGGATCTCTCCTACCGCGCACAGCTCAATGGCTGGCACCTGGAATACGTGCCGGATGTGGTGGTGCCTGCGGAGATCCCGGAGACCTACTCCGCCTTCAAGAGCCAGCAATTCCGCTGGGCGAAAGGCTCGATCCAGACGGCGATCAAGCTACTGCCGCGCATCATGGCTTCGGATCGCCCGGTATTCACCAAACTGCAATCGGTCTTTCATCTCTGCCACTACTGCGCCCATCCGCTGATGCTCACCGTGGCTCTGCTGGCGCTGCCATCGCTCTCCTACCTGAGCCGCACCCTGCCGGAATTCTGGCTCGCGGTGTTCGGCCTCCCGCTGCTCCTAGCGACCGTGGGGCCGACGGTGCTCTACCTCGTCAGCCAGCGCCACCTGCATCCGCTGGATTGGAAAAAACGCATCCTGCTCCTCCCTGCTCTGGTGCTCGTTGGCTTCGGCATCTGCATCTCCAACACCCGCGCGGTGGCCGAAGCGATCCTCGGGGTGAAAAGCGGTTTCATCCGCACGCCCAAGCGCGGCTCGCTTGTCTCGATCAACTACCGCACCGCGGCGGAGATCATCCCCTATCTCGAAGTGGCCGGTGCCCTTTACTGCGCGCTGACCGTCTATACCTATGCGAAGAGCGGGATCATCGCGATCGTGCCGTTCCTGTTGCTCTACGTGATGGGCTTCGCCCTTGTCGGCCTCTCCAGCCTGCGCGAGCAGTTCGCCGCCCGCCGGGCGAGGTCGTGATGGAGCGCGGGATGGAAACTCGCATTTCATAATACCGCGCACCTCAAACCCATGTCTTCCCCAGATCCGACCGCCAGACAGCGGGGCCCGAACCCGCGCCCGATGGCATGGGGCATTTGCCTCGCCATCGCCTCGATCTGCTGCGGTTTGTGGTCGCTGTTGCCGGCGATCGAGGCGCAGCCATTCCTGCGCATCGGGCTCTTTGCCGCCATCGGCTTCGCGATGCTAGGGCTGGTTTTCCTTTTCCCGGAAAGCACCGACCGCAGCGCCACCCGGCTGATCCTGCTGTCCGCCGTTTTCCTGCGCATCCTGCTCTGGCCCGCCCCAATCTCCGACGATGTGAACCGCTATGCCTGGGAGGGACAGCTCACTGCCGCCGGCGAAAATCCCTACAGCGCCCCCGCCGATGACACGCGCTGGCAAGACCGCCGCGACACCCGCTGGGAGGCGATGAATCACCGCGACCGCCCGACCGCCTACCCTCCCGGCATCCAGTGGATCAACGCGGCGGCAGCAAGCCTTTCTCCTTCGCTGAAATCCTTCAAAGCGCTCGCTCTGCTCGGTGATTTGGCGGCGCTGCTTCTGCTGCTGCGTCTGCTGAAGGAAAACGCCGCGCCGCTGCGATGGGCGGGGTTTTATGCGTTCAATCCCATCGTGCTGATCTCATTCGCGGCGGAGGCACATTTCGACAGCCTGATGGTCGCCGCGCTGCTGGCCGCCATCCTCGCCGCCTCGCGGGAAAAGAAATCCGTGTGGCTGTGGTTGGGACTGGCAATCCAGATCAAGCTCGTCTGCCTGATCCTTATCCCCCTCTTCCTGACCCGCAAACTCCTACGAAGCTCGTGGCTGATCCTGCCGATCCTGATCCTCCCCGGACTGCCATTCCTCTCCGCGTTGCCGGAATGGTTCGAGGGCGTGCGCACCTTCGCCGGCTCCGGGGCCTTCAATGCGCCGCTCTACACCCTGCTCGCCTCCGCGGGAATTACGGCAAGTGCCGTAAAAGCGATCTGCACCAGCGCCTTCCTCATCGCCGCCGCCGCGATCTGCATCGCGCGCTGGCGAGGCGCTCCGCTCATCGACTCCTGCCTGTGGATGCTAGGCGCGCTGCTGGTCTGCTCCCCCATTGTCCACTTCTGGTATCTCGCTTGGCTGCTGCCCCTCGCCGCTCTGCGCCCGTCCTTCGGGTGGATCACCCTATCCATCACCATGGCCGCCTATTTCACCGCATGGTGGACTCAGGAAATGTATGGCTGGTGGGGCTTCGGCCACGGCATCGCCGCGATCATCTGGCTACCGTGGTTGATAGCAACCTTCGCGCAGAATCGATTCTTCTTTTCGAAGCGGAACGTGAAATGGAACGCAATGGGAGCAACGCGGACATGGAGGAACAAATCCAATCATCACCCTTCTTCAAACTTTAGTCCGCAGTCCCCAAGCATCGCCCTCATCATCCCCGTCCTAAAACCCGACCCCACCCTCGTCCCCCTCCTCGAAACCCTCCGCCACGGAGTCGGCCCCGCAGCGGAAATCGTCGTCGTCGCCTGCGAAGCATCCTCATCCCCCCTCCCAGAGAAAATCCTCACTGCGCCGCGTGGCCGGGGCAACCAGATCGCGGCAGGCATTTCCGCGACCTCCTCGGAGTGGATCCTGATCGTCCATTCCGACAGCATCCCCCGCCCCGATTTTGCCAAAGACTTGAAGAACGCCACCGTCATGCACCCGGATGCGTCGCTGCTCATCTTTGGCCAGCGCTTCGACAAACCATCGCTTGGCACTTTATTGGTCGAAGCACTCAATGAGCTCCGGGTCGTCTTCGGCGGAGTTGCTTTCGGAGACCAGACGATGCTGATCCGCCGCGCTGCGCTTGAAGCCGCCGGAGGTTTCCCCGCCCAGCCGCTGATGGAAGACGTGGAGGCCAGCATGCGCCTCGCCACCCGGGGCGAGGTCATCTACCTCGGCCGGGAGTGGCAGATCTCTGCGGTAAAATGGGGCGACCGTTTCACCCACCGTTTCGTCCAAGTGATCCGCCTTGTGGCCAGTTACCAGATCGCCCGCCTGAGGAGCCGCGAGCATGCGGCAGCGGTCTCCGAGCGGATGTATCGGGAGTATTACGGCGAGCCCAAAGCATAAAACCCCACCGAAACCCAATGACGGTGATCCCGTCATCCGGCGGCGGTGGGGTCTGAGGGATGCGGAACGCTCCGCTACGTTCATTCGATCTCCTCTTCGGTCATGCCGTCTTGTTCGGGCATTTCCGTGTCATCGAGCTCCGTCTCGGGCTCGGTGCCATCAAGGTCGTTGTCGACAGGGTCGGTGACCTCAGGATCCGTCACTACGGGGTTGGTGTCATCGTTGTCATCTGCCTTGTTTTTGTCCGGCTTAGACATGGCATCTTTGGAGATGCCGATCACACCCGCACCGATCCTGCCGCCGGCATTCCCGGTGGGTTGCCCGCCGTCATCCTCGTTTTCATGGACGATGACCGCGCGACCGAGGATTCCCTGCGGTCCCGGGCCGAGTTTGAGGTTCTTCACGAGGAGAGAAAGCGTGGCGACGCCTTCCTCATCGGCGGTGAGATTGCCGAAATCACCTGCGTGGCGCGTGTCATTGTCCGGCATGGCATGGTCATGCCCGTCCGGATTGAAATGGCCCCCGGCGCTCTCTGCATCGGGTGAACCGAGATCGCCAAATTCATGGACGTGGATCCCGTGTTTTGTGTTTGGCTCCAGCCCGCCGACCTTGGCGGTCACGCGCACACCGTCACCTTCCTTTTCGAAGGCGACCGTGCCTTTGACGTTGCTGTCGCCGACCGGATTGATCACTGCGATGAGCTTGAACATGCCGTGATGCTCGCGCTTCATCTCGCGTTTCCTGTCCGTTTTGTCCTCCGGGGTATCCTGCGCCACCAGCGGAAATACGCCGAGCGCCGTGATCCCCAGAACACCTGCCATCGTATGGATAGATTTGTTTTTCATAACAGATCCATCCATCGCAAGCCCCGTGCCACCGGGAATATCCCGTAGTTACAAGGATAACGCCGGGCACCCGCCCGAGGGGCCATGCATCACGCAACAACAGGCGGGAATTTTGCACACTTCCCGGCCTGCGGCCAGATGAGCCTAGGCCCCTTCGGCAAGAGCCTTGGCGCAGAAGGCACTCCATGTCTCGAGCCTTTCGTAGAGCTCGCCATTGAGTTCCTCGACGGTGGCCCAGGCAAGATCCGTCAGGGCATCCTCGCGTGAGGAAACCTCCTCGCTCTCCAGCTCCACGAGGTGGACGACTCCGAGGTGCACTTGGCCCACGGAGTTCGATTCGTCATTGAGCAGGCCGATGATGCGCATGCCGTAGTCGCAGCCGATCTCGAGTTCCTCATCGATCTCGCGCTGCACCGCGGAGTAGTAGGCAGCAGCGCCCTTGCGGCCCTCGCCCATGTCCACGGGATTGATGTGGCCGCCGACGCCGATGGAAAGCTTTGCGTGCAAACGGTTCTCGCCACCCGCCTTTCCACGGGTGTAGTGAAGCACCCGGTCACCGCATTTGAAGATGCAATACGGGATGATCTGCTTGTGCGAGGGATCGTCCTCCGCTGCGGTGCGATCCATGAAAAAGTGCGCGTCATCGGACAGAAGCTCGGCAACTGCATCGTCGGCGCCGTCCCTCTGCATGCCCTCGAACATCCCGATCTCTTCCAACAGCCCGCGTTTGACCACGAGCACTTCCTCACCTGCGTATTTCGACATGCAGGGATGCTGGAAAGTTCCCGCACCAGCGGCAACCCGGAATTTCCCGTATCGGACTTTAGCCTTGGCCGCAGACCCACTTCGCGTAGGCCTGGGAAACGGAGTCCGCATTTATCCCGACGATTTCCGGGACGTAGTAGGGGTGCATGCGGGACAAGGCTTTCTCGAAGTCAGCAAAGCGATCCGCCGGGATTTTGAAGATGGTGAGTACCTCTTCGGATTTCTCGGTCTTGCCCTCCCAGCGGTAGATCGACTCCACGCCGGGAAGCACGTTCACGCAGGCAGCGAGGCCGCTCTCCACGAGGGCGGTGCCGATGCGCACCGCATCCCCGCGCTCCGGGAACGTGCAGAACACCATCATCACCCGGTCTGCCCCCGATGAGTCCGGGGCGTCCATCACTTGTCGCTGTCGAAGGCTGCGTCGAAGGCGACCTTCGAACTGGGGAAATCGACGTTGCGCACGAATGCCGCGGCCTCGGTAGCACCGTGCACGCGATCCATGCGCATGTCCTCCCACTCCACAGAGAGCGGCCCGGCGTAGCCGATGTCGTTGAGCGCGACGATGATGTCCTCGAACTCGATGTCACCATGCCCGAGCGAGCGGAAGTCCCAGAAGCGGCGCGCATCGCCGAAGTCAGTGCTGCCGCCGAAGACGCCGACGGTGCCGTCGCCGTGTCCCCACCATGCGTCCTTCATGTGGACGTGGAAGATGCGCGACCCGAGCTCGCGGATGAACCTCACATAATCAACTCCTTGGTAACCGAGGTGCGAGGGATCGTAGTTAAAACCGAAGCGCTTGTGGTTTTTCACCGCCTTGAGCGCGCGTTGCGAAGTGGCGATGTCGAAGGCGATTTCCGTAGGGTGCACCTCGAGGCCGAAGTTCACGTTCACCTTGTCGAAGGCATCGAGGATGGGCGTGAAACGTTTGGCGAAATCCTGAAAGCCTTTCTCGTAGAAGGCTTGGTTAGTTGGCGGGAAAGCATAGAGCGCATGCCAGATGGATGAGCCGGTGAAACCATTGACCACCGCCGGGAATTCGTCCTTGTCCTTGGCTTTGCGGCCGGGCTTTGCATCCATGAATTTGCGCGCCGCCTTACCGGTTTTGATCAGCTGCTTGGCCGCGCGTTTCCTCACACCCTCGGGATCGCCGTTGCCCCAGATATCAGGGGAAAGGATCGCCTTGTGGCGCTCGTCGATGTTGTCACAAACCGCTTGGCCAACGAGGTGGTTGGAGATGGCGTAACAGGTCAGGCCATGGTCAGAGAGGAGTTCCCATTTTTCCTTGAGGTAGGATTTCTTGGAAGCCGCCTGATCGACATCGAAGTGGTCGCCCCAGCAGGCAAGCTCGAGTCCATCGTAACCCATTTCTGCGGCGAGGGGCGCGAAGGTTTCTAGCGGAAGGTCGGCCCATTGGCCGGTGAAGAGTGTGACGGGGCGTGACATGTTTCTGGTTTTTGTTAGGGGGTTCTTAAGTTGCAGGAATGATGAACGACTGGGCTCGGCAAAGTGAAGCCGAAAGCGTCATTTCATGCCCATGCGTACCGCCCACTCCGCACTGACCGTCCTGAACAAGGAATGGGGCGCGTAGCCTTTGAGCCCATAGTAGGAAACTTCCACCGGCCCCTGCACCGAGGAAGTGAGAAACATGCCGTCCGCCTTGGCCACATCGCTGCGAGAGAGCGGCTTGACCACGCACGGGATCCCCTGCTCCCGGGCGATGGCGATGACCATCGCCCGGCACACCCCGGCGAGGCATCCGCTGTCCAGGCTAGGCGTGAGCAGCCCGCCGCCGCGGATCAGGAAAACATTTGCCATCGCCGCTTCGCACAGCTCGTCCTGGGTGTTGAAGAAAAGCATTTCCCCGAAGCCCTCGCGCCGCGCCATGTCCATGGCGATGAGATGTTCCGCGTAGTTGCCGACTTTGAGGCCGCGCAACACGCTCTCGGTATCCTTTCTCCAAGGAGCCTCGTTCACCCGGATGGATGCCGCCGCTTTCTGAACGGGTGAGGCCGTCATCCATGCCCATGCCCGCCCACTGTCGGTCTGGTTGAGCGCACCTTCGCCAAGGCTGAGGGTAAAACGCAGCCGCGCCGGGCCTTCCAGTAAAGCGTTGCGGTCGAGAAGTGTCTCCATCACGCCATACAGGCCTGCGTCATCGAGCTCGATGCTGTCCACCCCCAAGCGCTGGAAGCCGTCCCGCATCCTTTCGAGATGTTCAGGAAGAAGTTTCGGTTTCCCATCCACGGCAAGCAAAGTCTCGAACAGGCTCAAGCCATGGCATAGCCCACGGTCGTAGGGCGAAACCCTAAAATCCTGTTCTTCGATAAACTTCCCGTCACACCAAACCAATGCCATGCCGCCATTAGAAGGTCTGGAGACAAGCAGGCAAGGCCGGAGCAAAATCCTGTGCCTAGAAACGAAAAAACCCCGGAAGCTCCGGGGCAGAAAAAAAAGAAGCGGCCCGACCGATTATCCCCGGGAAAAACCCAAAAACCCAAAGGGACGTTCAGTCGAGCCGCCTTGTCTTGCGACGGGCAAAGAAAACCACATTCCCCCCTCACCGTCAAGACAGTTTTTCACTTTTCTTTGATTTTCTTTCAAAGGCTTGTTTTTTGTGGGGTGCAAAATTCCCCGAGAAGTTGCTTCACGACTTCAAGCACAAGGGGATTTCGCTCATCGGCACGGTAACGAATCCCGTAAATAAAAGCTTCGGGTAACAAGGTCCGAAACGAATGAGCGACCATCAGCCCATGGCTGCGGAGATTTAAGCGCTCTTCGGCATCCCCCGGCAGCACCAACACTCCCATCCCGTGCCTGCATGTTTCGATGGCATCAGTCTCAGAGTGAGCGCAAATCGTTTCTGCTGGCTGGAAGCCATACGTGGATTCGCACCATGAATCGACGAACTTCTTGAATCCCCTAGCCAGCGATTCAGCGGGAAAGATCGTTGTGGAGGACATCGCTGCGGGAAAATTGAAAGACGCTTCGGAAAAACTGTGGAACTCGGGATTCCAAGCACACGTAAGCCCCGGCTGACGAAGAATTGGCAGCGTGCGGATCCTATCGCATTCCCCATCGCCAAGAAACGATCCTGCTAATAGGATATCCGATTCATAACTGAGCAGCGCGTTCCTCCAATTCTCCGTCACCTCGATTTTCCTCCACGTTGCCGAAGCAAATCTGTGATCAGTGCAGATTCTACTACTTCCCAGGGTTTGTGATAAACGGCTAGCATCCAGTTGGATACGCACCTCCTTCACGGTCGCCCGCTTACAGTAGGAGATTTTGTTGATCAGCTGGGTAAACTCCAAATTGAAGTCGGATAGGAAAGGGAGCAGCGCCTGCCCTTCCGCTGTCAGCTCGGTGCCTTCTGTGCGTCGGTGAAAAAGCGGGAAGCCGAAAATCTGTTCGAGTTTGGCGATACGGGCACTAACTGCTGGCTGCGAAATGCAGAGTTCTGCAGCAGCACCGGCAAAGCCCCCTCCGCCGACCAGAGCCAGCGCCGCCTTGAGTTCACGGATGTCAGGCTTCTGGAGCATCAAAAAGGCGTTGTTTCAACCGATCGGCGAGTCCCGGCAAGAATTCGTAAGGGTGATACCGTAGCCGCATGCCAAGCAGCGCAAGGGGTTCACTGTCTCCAGTACGGCTTGCTTCCTGCCGCCAAAACTTTGGATCCACACTGATTTCCGGCGCACAAATTAGCCTACCATCCGCGCATTCGTCAGGATTTTCAAAGTAACGATCCCACCCAATTTCTGGCTGCAACCTCACATTCGAAGGATACGACTTGGATCGGCCACCCATTTCAGGAGTTATGCAGCCCCCACGCATCATTCCTGCTCCTGCTTGGCTCGATGAGCTGCGGCGATAAACCCGCAGTGGAACCTGCGTGATCTGCTCTGTAATGATCCGCTCGCCACCGCTGTGATGGAATCCGAAATACCAGTCGCAGCGGCCTTGTGTCAAAGCACTGGCAGAATCGCTTTCAGCAATAGGGACATAGGCCAACCGGAAATCATCGAACGATCCAAGCACTCTGAATACCCGACGAAATGCATCCGTGCGGAAAGTGGCGGCATTGGCACCCACCCGGAGGACGCGAGCTTCACGAATCTCAGAGACCTTTTCCATCAGGCGGTCCATCGCTTTCTCGATTCCACCCGTGTCAGTAAAAAGTCTTTCACCCATAGCACTGGAACAAACACCCCCACCCTTTCTCGCGATAAACAAAGGAGCTCCAAGAGCATCTTCAATGGGCTTCAAGCATTTCTCCAGACTGCGAAGGCTCCCTCCTCCGTACAATCTAGCAGACGTAGATTCCGCCATCCGATATGCGTTTCTAAAGCCTACGAAGTTTCTAAAGCTCAATTGCTGACTGATGTCAGCATTGCCGAATGCCGAAACCATTTCCTTACTGATTGAATGCACTGCCATCTGACCTGTATATCTAACGGAAAAAACACACCATTACATCGGTGTATGCAAGAAATATAAATACCGAAAATCAGTTATGACCCAACTCCGCTCGATCTTATATGATGACGAATCAGAACAACCCTCACTTCCTACGCCGCATCGCGAATAATGCAATGCCGATGCAGCCCAGAATTCCGAGGGAAGGTTCTGGAATCTGGGTCACCTTGAATCCCGAATAGGTTAGGAAGTTCTGATTTCCTTCTGTGGAACCCAATGCATTCACGCCCACCGTGGAACCTGCAGCAAATGAGAAATCGAGCTGGTCGATGTTCACAAGCTCCGTGGATTTGAACAAGAAGCTGAAATCCCCGGTTGAGCTATCACTACCTAAAGTCAGCAAGCCGAGGACATCAAGCGCTTGCGCACTTTCACCCGAGGCCCCTGTCACTCCCGCTGTTGTAATCCCAAATTTTGCCGACTCTAACACGCCCACCGGAAGCCCCGATCCGGAGGTGACGGTAAAATCTACCCGGTAGAGTTGATCGGGAACAATCGTGAGCCCGGTCACAGAAGCCTGCGCCTGCCAGTTGTAGACGACACTCATACCAAGGACGGAGTTGAGCGTGTTCTGAAGCAAATTTCCGGCACTGATTACTCCGAGCACATTTGCTTCGGTGGTGATCTCCCGCCCGAAAACGAGTGTATCATCCGTGAGCTGAGTGAATGATGCCAACTGCGCATCAACCTCAAGAGCTAGAGGCACCTCAGTTCTTGCCTGCACGAATCCCCCGGCTCCAAGGTTCCATGAGATACTGCCCGACGTGCCAGATCCGGACTCTAGGATGTTGTTTATCTGTGCGACGAAAAGTCCGTTCTCAGCTCCGGCTCTGCGGACCTTGAAATCCGGCTCATAGAAGCCAGGCGTTTCAATTGTCGTCTGACCGATGGCAGACATTGGCAGAAGAACAGCTGTAACAGCGTATGCTATGGTTTTCATGTAGGTGGGTGTTTGGGGTGTGTATTCATCGAGCCTCAGGCCCCCACCACCCCCGCTATCCATGGGGTCCGATGAACTACCGTAAACTCAATCACCCATGATTGTATCCACTCCCAACTTTCTCAATTTTCCGTATCAACATTTCCTTTATGCCCCGATAAACACCTATCTAACACATTGATAACGAATGCCTAAGAACTGCTAATCATCCTCTCCAATCCATCCTCTCCCCCGACGAATGAATCAATTTTTGTTAGAACATTGCGCCTACTCCACGGTATATTTCAAAAAACCGTTATGAGCCAATAAATGGACACAGTTGCAGACAGTCCTCACTGATTCCGACTCAGCCTCTTGCTACCAGCGGCAGCCCAGGGGCAGCCCACATCAACACCGCTCAGCTAAGCCCTGCGGAATCGTGCCGTCCTGATCGTGAGCACGCATTTTGCACGGATTGCATTGCCCAAAAACGGCCATGGTTACGTAAAAACGGCCATGGGCTGATTCTAGTTTAAATCGGCGGCAATGGATGGTCTTTTAGCGGTGGTTATCCGGACCTCAGGAACTGAGGAGCCCCATGGCCATTCATACTCAGCAACACCTGTCGAATTTGAAAGTTTTTGCATTCACAAGACTGGAAGTCGTCTTCTTCTTCGCCGCATTCATCTGCAGTGCCAAAGGAGCCACCACCCTAGGGTCAATTCACAAGGAAGCATTGTGTTTCAGCAGCTCACTAGGAAGCGAGGCATCCGGCGCCGAAGCCACTCTAAGGACATTCCCATCGGTCCACAAATGCAACTGCTTGGGCCAGCCCCGCACGAAGCACGGAATCACTTCTACCGTTGGATCTTCACCCACCGTGCAGATACCCGTGGATTACGATTCTGGCACCACCATCCTGTTCGAAGATTTCTCCTGCAGTTTGATGTATGAATGGGACCGCGATTCCCTGCCAGATTTCTTCAGCGCCAAATCTACGGAGATGGCTGAACGCGACCATGAGATGATCTGCCGGAAGCTAATGATCCATCCGGCCAGAGACGAGGCAGCTTCCGTTCGCTGAGAGGGTATTATTCACCGGGCACCCCCTAACGGAGTTCGGAGAAAGGGGGGAGAGAGCGCGGAACCCCTCCCCCGGTGAAGATCACCACCTAAGGGCAGCGGCAGCCCATGTCAGGCCCGCTCCAAAAACCACGAGAACGATATGGTCACCGCGCTTGAAGGCACCCGAGCGGTTGGCTTCATCTAGGGCGATGGCAACTGCCGCCGCAGAAGTATTCCCGTATTTGTCGAGGTTGATGAAAACGCGGCCTTCGGGAACCGAAAGTCTGTCGGCGATCGCATC
Source organism: Luteolibacter sp. (assembly GCA_039978775.1). Taxonomy (GTDB): domain Bacteria; phylum Verrucomicrobiota; class Verrucomicrobiia; order Verrucomicrobiales; family Akkermansiaceae; genus Luteolibacter. The sequence continues at coordinate 41,321 of JBDWAR010000013.1, forward strand.
GATGATACGGAGGTTTGCCTGGTGAGGAATCACGCAAGCGATGTCCTCGGCATTGAGACCTGCGCGTTGGATCACGGTCTCGGCAGCTTCTTTCATCCGGGTGACGGCGTGCTTGAAAACTTCTTTGCCCTGCATGGCGAGGGCGGAGAGATTGTTGCCCACATTGGATGAAGTGATCGGGCAGGCCGATCCACCGCCGGGAATGTTCAACAAGTGGGTGAGTCTGCCGTCGGTGCCCATTTCCGTTGCAAGCACGGAGCCTTCCTCGGGAGCAGCGCGGCGCAGTACCGCAGCACCTGCACCATCACCGAAGAGCACGCAGGTCGTCCTATCTTCCCAGTTCACGAAAGCGGAGAGTTTTTCCGCGCCGATGATTAGCGCGTTTTCGAACCCACCGTCTGCAATCATGCGCTTGGAGAGTTTCATCGCATACAGGAAGCCGGAGCATGCTGCGGAAATATCGAAGGCCACGGCCTTGGTCGCGCCGATCTGCTCCTGCACATAGCAGGCAGTGGCCGGGGTGAGGGTATCCGGGGTGATCGTCGCGACGATAATCAGCTGGATTTCGGAAGCATCCATCCCTGCCTGCTCAAGCGCTTTGCGTGCAGCGGCGCTGGCCATGTGCGAGGTGTGCTCGCCTTCTGCAGCAATGCGGCGCTCGCGGATACCGGTGCGTGAGAAGATCCACTCATCACTCGTATCCACACGCTTTGCCAAATCCTCATTCGTAAGAATGGTTTCCGGCACATAACTGCCAGTTCCCGCAATGCACACCTGATAATCCGTTCCCGTACCGCTCATGTGCGGTGAGCCTGAAATCGTTGGGACTTCCAAACAAGCTGAATTTTCCCTAAGCGAACTCAGATACGCGGCTCAGGAAGACGTGCGCGGAAATGTTTTTTCGAAAAAGCGATCTTCGCTTCGAGATCCGCCGTAGGTTTCTTCGCATGTTGGGCGACCACAGGCTCCAAGCGTCGTAGCAAGCCAATGCCGTTGGCCATCTGAATCGCGAGGCCCGGTCTAGCGTTCACTTCGATCATCAGAGGGCCTTTGTCCTCGTCGATCATGATGTCCACGCCGAGATAGCCGAGACCGGTCATTTCCTGACAAGTCACCGCCATGTGGAGAATGGTGTCCCAATCGGGCATCTGCACGCCGATCAGCCCGACCCCGAGATCTGGGTGATGAGTGATCGGCTTGCCATGATGGATCGCCCGGACGGACATCCCGGTGGCGATGTCGATCCCGACACCGACCGCCCCCTGGTGGAGGTTGGAGCGACCGTCAGATTCCTTGGTGGAGGCACGCAGCATCGCCATCACCGGATAGCCGTGGAGCATTACCACGCGGACGTCAGGAGCACCTTGGTAGCTCATATCGGTCAATAATTTCGCCGGATGCACCCGATACTCGATCAAGGCGTTGTCTCGCTGCCCACCGAGACTGAAAAGTCCCGCTAGGATGTTTGAAACATGGTTCTTGAGGTCACCCGGAGTCACTTCCACTCCACTGGGTTTTACGAAATTTTTTCCGATACGTTTATCGATGACCATGATCCCCTTACCGCCCGAACCACGAGTCGGCTTGATCACAAACGCGTCCTTGCCCTCGAGCATTTTCTCGATGCGGCTGGCATCGTGCGGATTGCGCACCACCCCGTAGGTTTCCGCGACGGTCATGCCGGCCTCCTCGGCGAGCGCCTTGGTCCTCAACTTATTGTCCACAAGGTCATAGAGACGGCGCGGATTGTTTGGCAGAAGGTAACGTGCGTTGCGCATGTTGATGCCCACCACCCCCATATCGCGCAGTTCGCCGGGTGTGCGGAACCAGCGGTGCCACCACTTCGGGCTATCAATAGCAGGGGTATCCGTGTTAGGCATTGGAAAAGCTTTTGAAACGGATCAGTTCGGAAATTCGGTAACCGGTGTAACGCCCGATCAGCAAGATGAAGGCGAGCAGCAACAGCAACATTTCGGGGAAATAGAATGCCCAATACTGGATCTGCGAGACCTTCATGAAATAGTAGGCGCAAACCGCCACAAAAACCGATCCGCTGACCTGCACGATCGCACTGTGTTTGCCTTCCTCTTCCCAGATCAGCGACATGCGCTCTAGCGTCCACGCGATGATGATCATCGGGAAAAGCGTGATCTTGATGCCCACGCTCATGCCAAGTTGGTAGCTAATGATACCCATCAGCATCATCAGAAGGGTCACGATCACCACACAAGCGGCGACACGCGGGACGACCAGCAGGTTCATCCGGGAAAGGAGGAAGCGGAACCAGAGACCGGCACCGACGAGGATGGAAAACATCAGGATACCCTGCACCGGCTTGATTTCCAGGAGCGCCAGAGCAAGCAGCACCGGCATGAAGGTGCCGAGCGTCGGGATGCCGATGATGTTACGCATCAGCACAACGATAAAGGCTCCCAGCGGAATCAACACGATGTAACGGAACACCGCGCGCTCCGAAGCAGGTAGTGCGAGGATCGTGGAAACCAAAAACGGTGATTCCCGTAGATCCGTGAGACGCGCCAGAGGGATGCGGTCTTTTACCACGGTAAAAGTGACTCTGGAGTTTTCTCCTCCGTTGAGATCCAGCAGCGGTCCGCCGCCACGGTGCCAAACGAAGATCACCCGGCCATCGAGCACCTTGGTGGGCTCCAATGGATCACGCACTTTCCATGCTGCCCCATCATAATACTCCAACAGCGGGTACGGTGCTTGCCCGCTGTTTTCCTCATCAAGCCTGACTCCATAAGCGATACGTGCCGGAACACCCGCCATACCCAAAAGGTCGATGCCCATCAGGATATTGGGATTGGAAATCGCCATTTTCTCGTAATGGCGTTTCACCAGCAGATATTCCTGAGAGGAATCGACACTGTTGATCTGCCGGAAGAGCGCGACGAAAAGGGAATCGTGATCCGCCGAAACCGAGACCGCGCGTTTGACGATGCTGTTAGCGGCAACACCCAACGAGCCGGGTAGATCGGGCACTTCCGGAGTCTCCGGACTACCGACCGCAGGCTGCGCCTCGCCGCCACTTTCGAGCCCGCCCTTGAAGCGGATACGGTAATAAAGTGCTTGGGCATCCTCGCGCTCTTGGGACGACCAAACGGAAGTCAGCTCATCTCCGCTTTCCTCTACGTGGTAGCTGTAACCCAACGAACCGGATTCCTGACCGGCGTTTTGTCCGGAGGCCTTTCCGGGAAGAGCCAATCTGGCTGTTACCTTGCGCCCGGTTGCGACGAAAGAAATCTTGGCCTCGACCAACCATTCCTCGACTCGTTCATCCTCCCAGAACGGAACTCCGAGCTTCTGGGATTTGTAAGCGGCAAGCCCGCCTCCGATGGCGACCAAGGCGGCCACCGCGGCCAATAATTTCGACTGGGCGCTCATAATGTTGGGGTTTCCGGGTCACGCATTCAACGCATGATCTTGTCATCCGCGAGAAAAACGCGGGAAGGATCGATCCAGCCCAGCTCACGAATCGTGATCCGGCCGATGAGGACGGCGGAAAGCATGTTAGCACGGTTGTTCAGGGTGAAGTCCCCCCGAAGTTTCCTATCGCCGATTTTAAACGCCAACCTGACGACTTCCCGTGATTCGGATTGTCCACCGGGCTCCTTGATCCTCGCGATGCGAACCAACGGAGCCTCGATGCGCACCCGTGGTGAACCCTTTTTGCGGGGCTCAGTGACGATGAAGCGCACCCACTTCTTGCCGTCGCGTTCAAACATCTCCTGATCTTCCGCATGGATCGAGCTGGTGTAGGCTCCGGTATCCAGCTTTGCGGTGATCGATTTTTCCACCCCATCGATCAGCACTTTTTCACGCCACCCGTAAATCTGGATAGGATCTGCAGAAACTGGTCTAGCAACGGCAGCAGCCTCAGAATCCGCCTCCTCCACCGCAACTTCATCGTCTGGGTCGATTTCAGGTTTCTTTTCTTTGTCGTCCGCCTCTTCAGCTTCGGGTTTATGCGATTTTTCGTCCTCTACCTTGGCAGGAGCTTCCTTTGGTTCTGCAGCAGCTGGGGTGCTATCGGAGTTCTCCTCCTTGGCCATGCCGGGAGCGATACCCAGCAACATCAGTATGACGGCCAGCTGAAACTGGTTCTTGAAAAATTTTCCGGCGGACATGTCGAGGCACGGACTATCAGCATCTCCCCCTTGGTAATGCAATGGAATTATCAGGTCGAAAAACGAAGTACTGCGCAAGCAAAGGGTTGATGTCCGCTGTCCGGTTGACAAAGTGCGTCGAGATGACCGCAGCACAATCAGGATATTTCATGCCCGCCGAGTGGCAGCCACAAACCGCCGTCTGGCTCTCATGGCCAGTCGATGACCCACGCCATTGGGGCGGCTCCAAGAAGGACCTCATGTGGGCGAAATTCGCGGAAATCGCGGCCGCCATTTCCCGCTATCAGATTGTGCGCATCAACGCACCGGGTTCATCACATCCCGCAATTTCCGCTGCCTGCAACTCCGCCAAGGCAAACCCCGCCAACCTAGAGCTTTACGACCACCCGAACAATGATGTCTGGTGCCGCGACCACGGCCCAATTTTCCTCAAACACCGGGATACCGGCAAAATCGCTATTTCCGACTGGGAGTTCAATGCATGGGGCGGGAAATTCGCCCCATGGGATCTCGACAACGGCATTCCTCAGAGAATCGCCTCCTCCCTCTCCCTGCCACTTTTCGAGGGCGGCATGATCCTCGAAGGTGGTGCCATCGAGGTGAATGGGCGCGGACAACTCCTCACCACCGAGGCGGTTTTGCTCAACCCCAACCGCAACCCGCACCTCTCACGCGAAGAGACCGAAGAGAAGCTCCGCGCCACCCTGGGCGTGGAGCAGATCCTGTGGCTGAAACAAGGTATCGAAGGCGATGACACCGACGGCCACATCGACGATCTCGCACGTTTTGTCTCAGAAGACACACTCATCGCCTGCACCGAGCCGGATGCATCTTCCCCGAACCATGCGGTCCTTGATGACAACATGACCCGGCTCCGGGAATTCTCCGTCCCCGGAGGCAAACCTTTCGAGATTTTGCCGATCCATCTCCCGCAGGCGTGCGAAGTCCCCGGCTGGAGGCTTCCCGTCCTCCCGGCTTCTTATGTGAATTTCCTCATCATCAACCACGCCGTCCTGGTTCCGACCTTCCGCCAACACCGCAACGATGACCGCGCCTCCGGCATGATACGCGAGCTCTTTCCGGATCGTGAAATTATCACCATCGACTGCCTCGACCTCGTCCAGGAGGGCGGAACGCTGCATTGCATTTCCCAGCAGCAACCCGCCTGACCGTTCCTCGCGTCCGATGGATGCCAAGAACCTTGACCCCAGAAATACCTGCCGGAATTTCCTCGCCAACCCATTGATCTTCACCTACTTAGGAAAAATAACCCTCTGATTACAGAGGGGATTCATTCCGTCAAAAATCAGATGCAAGACACCAACTCCACTCCTCCAAGTGGCAAGACGGCGAGGCATTTCACCCGCCACTACCACCGCTCCAGCGAGACCAAAATCAAAATCCCCTCCAAATGTCGCAGGGTGATCGATCAGGAACGCAAAACACGCGGTTACAAATTGCTCACGCTTCTCGCGCTTTGTACAATTCTCATCTCCCTTGCGATCCTTCTGCGTGAAGTTTTTGGCTCAGGTTTCTGAGATCTCGAGAATCCCGCACGAGCTTGGCCTTTTCGTTTGATATTAGTTGCGGCTAACTGAAGCCGGGCGTTTAATACGTCAAACATGGCAACCGACGGAGAAAAGGGAAAAATCAGGGCTGGCAAAGCGCTCTGGATGATAGCCGCTCTTGTTGTCGTTGTTGCCGGGCTCAAAGTAGCTCAGGACTTTTTTGTCCCCATCCTCATTGCCTTCTTCATCGCGACCGTCAGTTTCCCGCTGCTCAATTTTCTGCGAGAAAAACGCGTTCCGCGTGCCATTGCCGTCCTGCTCACCGTCGGTTTTGATTTCATTTTCCTCGCTGCTCTCGGAGTTCTGGCCCTCACCCTGATCGGCGACCTCCAGGAAAAATGGAACATGCGCTACGCTGCGGAGGCTTCGGACTACATCCGCGAAGCTTCGAAATCCCTCGCACTCAAGCTCGAAGGATACGGGGTCCCGGATGCGCAGGAAAAAATCAACGAAGCGGTTAACAACAACGTCAGTAACCTCCAGAACATCCGCTTCGAGAAAATCTGGGATCTCGGCACCGGCCTGCTTGGCCGGGTGGTCGGGTTTTTCGGCACCTCGTTCATCACCCTCGTGCTCACGGTCTTCATGCTCAGCGAAGCGCGGATGTTTGGCAGACGCTTGGAGGCGATTAGCCTCGCACGTGGACCAAACCTTTCCCGCATGCTGAGCGCCACCCGGGACATCCAGCGCTACCTTGCCATTAAGACTGCCATCAGTGTTCTCACTGGAATGCTCGCCGGTTTCCTCTGCTACATCGCAGGCCTCGATTTCTTCGTGCTCTGGGGAATCCTTGCCTTCTTCTTTAACTTCATCCCGGTCATCGGCTCGATCATCGCCGGTGTCCCTCCCACGATCCTCGCCCTGCTCGTCGCCGGTGCGCCCAATGCGGTTTTGGTCGCGGGCGGTTACCTCCTAATCAACAACTTCCTCGGAAACTTCGTCGAACCCATGCTCGTCGGCCGCCGATTCGGCATCTCCACCCTCGTCGTCATCGTATCCGTGCTTTTCTGGGGATGGCTGTGGGGACCCTTGGGAATGCTGCTCGCCGTCCCTCTCACCATGGTGCTTAAAGTGATCTTGGAAGGCAGTGATGAATTCCGCTGGATCGGTGTCGCCATCTCAGCGGAACAACCGGGCAGAACGGCGGAGAAAACTCTGCTAGAAGTTGTGCCTCCCTCACCCAAGCTCAAAGAAGAACTGCCCGAAGCCGCGGAAGACGGCAAGGCCCCGTCTGCTTCCACTCCATGACCCCATCGTTTTTCCAAAAGTGCGCCGTTGCAGCTTTAATTTCGGTGCTCGTCCTCATCTTCGTCGGAGCCATCGTCCGGGTCACCGGCGCGGGAATGGGCTGCCCGGATTGGCCCACTTGCTGGGGGCTACTGATCCCACCCACCAAGGTCGAACAGGTCGATTTCGACAAGCTCCCCATCGAAAAATTCCAGCGTAAGGCGGAAAGGATGGGACGCGATCCAACCACCATTTCCCGCGAATCGCTGCGAAAGGAATTTAATCCCCGCCATGTCTGGACGGAATTCGTCAACCGCCTCTTCAGTCTGCCGGTCGGGTTCTTTGCCCTCGCCACGTTCATCCTCTCGTTTTCCTTCGTGAAACGCCGGCCGCATGTGTTCTGGCTCTCGTTTGCATCGTTACTGCTGGTCCTCGCCAATGCGATCATGGGCGCGAGGGTTGTTTACAGCGGCATTTCTCCCGGCGTCCTGACCACCCACCTCGCCCTCGCCATGTTGCTCATCTGCGTGCTGGTGCATGTCGCATGGGCGGGCGGAGAAAAACCATGGCGAGTGGAAATGAACAAAGGCACGGGAATGCTACGCATCCTCGTCTCCGCCCTATTGATCCTTACCGTGACCGAAGGCGTGCTGGGTTCGCAGATCCGCGAGATCACCGATGAAATGGCCAAAGCCCACCTCGATGCACCGCGCGAAACGTGGATTTCCGAGCTTGAGCACAACGCGATCTACTTGATTCACCGTAGTTTCTCCTGGCTGATCCTCCTCACTACCGTCTGGGCTTATTTCTCGGCAAAGAAGAACCAATCGGGCGGCACCACCCGAACCCAGAAAGGAGTGATCATCATCGTCTTCGCCCAGATGATCCTCGGGCTCGTGATGGCTCAGGTGCACATCTACTCATGGATCCAAGTGTTGCATGTCGGCCTCGCTGCCATCCTGCTCGCCCTCATTTACCGTTGGCTACTGATCCTTCCAAAGAAAAACGCCCGGCCGCATGAGCAACCGAGCGTCATATCATGATCCGTGAGATCAGCCTTCACCTATCCCGCGGATTCCCCGATCGCCGCGACCTCTTCCGCCGCCATCGCCTGAAGAATCCCGTTGGGGAGGCCCGTCGGAACCGCCCATCTCAGGGCGTCCTCCAGCTCCTCCGTCACCACCGCGATTCCCAAAATCCGGTTGCTCCCCGCCACCGCGATTGCCTCCGTCCGGCCTTTCTTGGGGACGTTCAAACTGGGGTCTCTCCTGCGGGATTTCCTGCGGTCGCTCCTGTGGCCGTTCTTGAGGTCTTTCCTGTGGAGTCGTAACTGTGGTGTTGCCGTGGTCGTGAGAATCCCCGCGACCGCCCCTGTCACGGCCTTGGAAACCGCCACCTTCGCGCCGTCCATCGTCACGGCCGTTGTTTTGGTAACCCCTGCCGCTGTCGTGATTGCGATCGCCGGATCCACCTTGGAATCCACCGAAAGGACTCTGCCTTTGAGGACTCTGCCGCTGATCGCGGTTATCATAATGCTGACGTTGGTCGCGACCTCTGTCGGCGCTCACATTTCTCGACCAATCCCTGCCCAAGTTGCGGTAGCGATCCGTCCTGTCGTGGTAGTTCGTCAGATTGTAACTGCGCACCGTGCTAGGCGGGGCACAATGGTTATTGCCCCTGCTCCAGCCGTGCGGATGCGGGGCACCCGAGACATACCTCGGACGATACCCGACCGGATAATAACCATAGAGGTAGGGGTCATAATAGGCGTGCCTGTGATAATCGTAGTAGGCACCGGCGTAGGGGTCATAGGCCCAGCGCGAATTCCCCGTGCTCACGAAGAACGAGGTGGAAAAGCTAGAATTACCGTATCCATACCCATCCCCGTAGCCACCATAGGAGCTGGAATAGTAAGGATCATACGCGCAGGAAGTCACCGCGACCGCGGAAAGACCAGCAGCAAGCCCGAATAGCAGACAGCGATGAATATTCATAACGAACTTTAGACCACACCCGTTCACTGTCTATTCATCATTTCTAGAGAAAAAAAAGTCCGTTCAGTTCGGGGCTTGCCCGATCGCCATTTTCCCGGTTCCCTGTGGCCACAGCATGTCAGAAAAACCCATTCTTATCACCGGTGGAGCCGGCTATATCGGCTCCCATACTGTCCGTCAACTCGCCGCCAAAGGCCGCAAGATCGTCGTCCTAGATAACCTCGCCTACGGACACACCGATGCGATCACCGACCCCAGCGTGGAATTCGTCAAAGGCGATGTCGGCGATAGCGCCCTGCTTGACAGGCTTTTCACTCAACACGGCTTCTCGGCCGTCGTGCATTTCGCCGCATTCGCCTACGTCGGCGAGTCCGTCACCGATCCGCTCAAATATTACTGGAACAACACCGCAGAGCCGATCGTCCTGCTCCAAGCGATGCAGAAACACGATTGCAAAGCCTTCGTATTCTCATCCACCTGCGCCACTTACGGCACCCCGGTGCGTGTACCCATCGACGAATCGAACCCCCAGAACCCAATCAACCCCTACGGCCATAGCAAACTCATGGTCGAGCAGATCCTCAAGGACTGCGACCACGCATGGGGCCTGAAATCCGCCTGCCTGCGCTACTTCAACGCCAGCGGATGCGCGGCAGACGGCACGATCGGCGAGGATCACAATCCGGAAACCCATCTCATCCCCCGCGTCCTCATGGCCATCACCGGCGAAGTTGATGCCCTCGAAGTTTACGGCACCGACTATCCGACTCCGGACGGCACCTGCATCCGTGATTACATCCACGTCGAAGATCTCGCAGAAGCTCACGGCCTAGCCCTCGACCACCTCGTCGCAGGAAAACCCTCAGTCCGCTGCAACCTCGGTACCGGAAAAGGCCTTTCCGTGAAGGAAATCATCGCCGCTGCTGAAAAAGCCACCGGCAAGACCGTCCCAGTCACCTATGGCCCGCGCCGTGAGGGAGATCCGCCGGAACTTGTCGCCGATCCAAGACTCGCTTTTGAGACCCTTGGATGGAAAGCGAAGCACCACGACGCCACCGAAATCGTCGGCTCTGCTTGGGCTTGGATGAGCGGCCCGAACAAAGGTCGCTTCGCCAAATAGACGTTTCCCGCCGCTCCCCCCGCCACTTTTGGTATCTGCGATGTATTGACATTAGTCCTTGCAGATTGAGTCGATTTCACGATATTACCTGCAACCTACGCGAAACCCAGCGCCTGATGAAAAACCCCATAAAAACGGAAAATCCCCGCTCCGATGCCCGGATCCGCTCCGGATTCACACTCATCGAAGTCCTTACCGTCATCGCGATTATTTCCATCCTGATGACCGCCGGAGCCATCGGACTTGGCAATATTAGCGCCGGCAAAGGCACTTCCAGTGGCATCGCCACCTGCGAGTCCCTCTTCGACGAAGCTCGTGTTATCGCCGTCTCCAAGCGCTGCAAAGCCCGCGTAATGGTCAAAGTGGACGATCCCGCTGACACCGATTACCTGCAACGAGTCGTCGTCGTTCACGAGGAAATCGACAGCACCGGAAACCCCGTTGCCAATAGCTGGGTGCTTTCGAGCCGCGGTTACATCATGCCAAAGGGCGTCTTTTTCAGCCAAAAATACTCCAAGGACGCCAACGGAAACGCATTGGACACCTTCACCCTCACCGGCAGCAAAACTGACTTCAACGGGGAATACATCTACTACGAATTCAACGCTGAAGGCATCAGCAGCGATCCGGGCGCCAGTTTCGTGATTGCCGCCGGAGCACGCGGCAAAGGACAGGAGCCAAAAACCACTTCAGGCGAACGCGACTTCGCCGGATTTGTGATCTGGAGAAACGGCCGCACTTCGACCTACCGGAATCCCGGACAAATCCCAGGAGTGGACGCCCACCCCGTTAACACCACTTTCTGAGAACATGAGAAAACCCTACATCACTCTCCGTCATCCGATTTCCGCGCCATTCCGCGCGGGATTCACCCTCATGGAAACTGTCATCGCTATCGGCGTTTTGGCAGTCCTCCTCACCGGTTTCCTCGCCGTCTTTACTCCGGCCGCCCAAGGAATCCGCCGCTCCATCGATGCCCAACAGGCCGACCGCCTCGCCAGCAGCCTTGAACGCGAAATGGTCACCCTGCGTGAAGGCGAAAAAACCGCCACCATTACCACAGGCTTCGCCAAGGCCTTCGATTGGCTGCAAAAAGGCAACGATCCCACCAAGGCGATCTTGGTCTACCAATACCGTGGCGATACCTCGAGCATGCGGGCAGATGGCACTCCAGACCCCCTGATCACCATTGATGGCCAACCCGGGGATACCTACACCGTCCAGACCATGGCACGCCGTCTCGACGACCCCCAATTGGAGGACGACATCAAGGCCATCGAAGGCAGGATGTTTTTCGTAAAACCCGAGCAACTCGTCTTCACCGGTGGGCAAATGAAAACCGATGGAGCCGGCAAACTCCAGTATCTGAATTCCAGCGGCAGCCTCACCGTTGCGGCAGATTCCGCTAGCTACCTCGATGCAGTCATCGCCTTCTCCGCCGAGTTCCACAGCATCCCCAGCAAAAACATCACTTACCTGAAAAGCACCGGATTCAAGGACTTGTTCGCCAACGCAAAGAACCCAGTCTTCACCCGGAACCTTGCAGTCCGCCGCTGAAACCCGACACCTCAACCTATGAAAAACCCATCTCCTAGAGTCCGGCGCGGATTCACCATCATCGAGTTGCTGGTCGCCATGGCCATCACCACTCTCATTGTCACCGTCCTCGTTTCCGTCACTTCCCTTTCGCTGGAAACATGGAATCGCAGCCGCTCCGAGATCCGCGCATCTCGCCAAGGCAAAGCCATGGTCGACTCCATGGCCAACGACTTCGAAGCCATGGTCTCGCGCCGGGGTAACAGCTTCGACTGGCTCTTCGCCCGCACCGCCGTCCCTACCAGCGGCCCGAACGGAAACAATTCTCCAAATGCCGCCGAGATCGCATTTCTCTCCGCCGCAACGGACCGTTACAATGGTGCTATCGGGGAAACTGATGACAAAGGTGGCGATGTATCAGGCGTCGCCTACAAGCTGACCTACCAGGACACTATCGTGGCAGGGGGAGACGATTCACTGAATACCTTCGCGCTCTACCGCAAGATCATCAATCCCGATGAGACCTTCAAGAAGATGCTTGGGACCGCCTACGACTCGGGCACTCCGTCATCCGACGCGCTTCTGGTTGCCGCCGTGCAAGCAGAGTCTGACGATGACATCACAGGCGACGCGATCGAAACACGTGCCAACTACATTTGCGAAAATATCTATCAGTTCACGCTCATCTTCCACGTCGCAGTCACCAAAACCGATGGCACTCCCGGCACGGCCCAAGTCAGCTTGGGTGGCGGCACGAACTCCACCGACATTTTCAAAGTCCACGGCTCGGGCATCTATGTCGACGCCGGCGTCGCAGGCCCGACTGGATCCGGGATCTCCAATGAGCAGATCAAGGCAGGCAGACTCGCCGCCGTTGAAGTATCCGTTACAGTCCTCTCAGATTTCGCTATCGAACAGATGCGCAAGAGGACGTTTACCAGCGCGGCTAAATCCGAGTTCATTGCGAAAAACTCCTATCAGTATTCCAAGCTGATTCCCGTCCCCGGCACTTGAGTCTCGCCTCATGGATGACCATCCAAACGATCCTCTCCACGGCTATACCTTGGAGATTATCATCACCCGCCTAGTTGAAGAATACGGTTGGGACGAGCTTGCAGACAGGATCCGCATCCGCTGCTTCGCCAACGATCCTTCGGTGAAATCCACCCTCAAATTCCTCCGCAAAACCCCATGGGCGCGGAACAAGGTGGAGTCACTTTTCATCGAACTACTAGAATCGTAGCTACTGCGTCTCGCAGCAGGCCGGGTTCACGCCGTCTCGCCGTGAACCGCCCGCCAAATCGGGCAGCCCCTCCCCATCTCCACGCCCTTCCGGTATCCGGAAAGCCGCCGCCTCGATTCCTCAGCGAGCATCCTCCTCACCTCCCGCCGCTCACCCTTCACCCGCGCGATCTGCATGTGGTCATACGCCGTCGTCTGATGCCGCAACCAGGCAATCGTCGCCGCCTCCGCCCTCCTCTCGATCGGTATCCGTTTCGTCCTCGCGACCGTGCCGCTGCCCACCGGAGTCGCATGCGCCGCGATCATTCCTGCGAGCTTTCCTGACATTTCCTCATACCTCTCGTGAAACCCGAGAAAGTCCCGCACCGCACCGGCAAAATCCTCGGCATAGGCTTCCTCCGCCTTCGCCCGCCGCTTCCTCCCGGCCTCCAGTTTCTTCGCATAGGCGGGATCTTCGCGTTCCTCCTCCAACCCCTCCCGGAAATGGGCGATACGTTCCTGGGGAGCCAACACACCTTTTGAGATCCAACGTTTTTTGTAGAGATCTTTGATCACCCAATGCGGTCCGTCCTTTTTCACCCGCCGCGTAAGCCCCGCATCTCCCGGAGGCAACAAGCTCCATCCCTCAGGAACCTTCATTTCCTTGCCCTCAAAGGTCACCACATACCCCGCCCGCTTGCCCCACTTCACATCCATCGCCTCAACGTTTGCCATCTCGGAAATTCAAACCCAAAGTCTCACTCAAACACAACCCAAGTCTTCCACCGATCACGAACCCTGAGCCTGTCAAAGAGTGATCACTTTTTACTCTGCACTTAACACATGAACTCCCCTTCCCTCGCCATTATCGGAGGCTCCGGCCTGTATGAAATCGACAGCCTCGAAGTCATCGCCCGTCACCGTATCGAAACCCCTTTCGGCGACCCGTCGGATGAAATCATCGAAGGCAAACTCGCCGGCCGCACCGTCTTTTTCCTCCCCCGCCACGGCCTCGGCCACCGCCTCCTCGCTCACGAGATCAACCACCGAGCCAACATCTGGGCGCTGCGTTCCCTAAATGTCCGTTGGGTCGTCTCCGTCACTGCAGTCGGCTCCCTACGCGAGGAAATGCCTCCCCGCGACGTGGTCGTTCCCGATCAACTCATCGACCGCACCGGCCGCGCCCACGAGCACACCTTTTTCGGTGACGGCATCGCCGCCCACGTCGGATTTGCCGATCCGTATTCCGCAGGCATGCGCCAGCTGCTCCTCGCCGCTGCCGCTGAGCATACCAGAAAACTCCACGACGGAGGCACCTACGTCTCCATGAACGGTCCGGCTTTCTCAACACGCGCGGAGTCCCACATGCATCGCGCCATGGGCGCCCACCTCATCGGCATGACCAACGCCCCGGAGGCCCGCCTCTGCCGCGAGGCGGAGATCGCCCTCGCCACCCTCTGCCTCGTCACCGATTACGATTGTTGGAAAGACGATGAGGCTGCCGTGGATGTCGCCTCGGTCATCGCCAACCTCCATGCGAACTCCGCGCTCGCGAAAGACATCCTGAAAACCCTCATCCCGAGCATCCCCACCGAACCAGATTTCCCCGAGCACAACAGCCTCGCCACGGCCATCCTGACACCCAAGGAGAACTGGCCAGTCGAAATGGTAAAGCGCCTCGCGCCCATCCTCCAATGATGCTTTTATGGAATAGGTAGCGTTGCCCCTATCTCACATTTCCCATGAAAGCATTGCTCCTCCTGCTCATTTCGGTCACCTCATTGTTGGCGGCCTTCGATCACACCCACGCCAAATTCACCGACGTCCTCAAGGCAAACGTGAAAGGCGAAAACGTCGACTACGCCGCCCTCCACAAGGATCCCGACAAGCTCGGCTCCTACCTCGTGGATCTCGCTGCCGTCGATCAATCCGAATACGCCGAGTGGTCAGACGACCAGAAAATGGCCTACCTGATCAACCTCTACAACGCCGCCACCCTCAAGCTCATCGTCGACGAATATCCGGTCAAAAGCATCCGCGATATCAACTCCCCGTGGAAACAAAACCGCGTGAAGCTCTTCGGTAAATACGTCAGCCTCGATCACATCGAACACGAGATGCTGCGCAAGGATTTCTCCGATCCCCGCATCCACTTCGGTGTGAACTGTGCCTCGATCGGCTGCCCCGCCCTCCGCGCCGAGGCTTTTACCGCCGCCAAACTCGATGCCCAACTCAACCAACAAGCACGCAACTTCCTGCGCGACTCATCGAAGAATCGGGTGGATCAGAAAAGCGGCACCCTTTACCTCTCCTCGATCTTCGATTGGTTCAAAGGCGACTTCGTAGGCAAATCCGGTTCGGTCGAAAAATTCATCGCCCCCTACCTCCCCGATAGCGACCGCAAAGCCGTCGAATCCGGCAAATTCAAAGTCAAATACACCGACTACAACTGGAGCCTCAACAAGCTCTGAAATTTCAGAATTTCAGTTTTTACCCCGTGCTCCTGATCACAATGACCCGCCTCCCCCGCGAAGGGAGGAATAAAACCCGCCTCATCCCGGCACTCGGCGCGGCGGGCGCGATGCATTTTCACGACCGCCTCGCACGCCATGCCATCGGCCGTGCATCCTCGTTCTGCATGACGGAAAAACATCGCCGTCTCCGAGTATGCATCGAGGGCGGTACCCCCATCGAAGCCAGAACCTGGCTCGGCGACGACTCCCTCGACTGCCGCGAACAGGCACAGGGCGACCTCGGCGTCCGCATGGAAACAGCAGCCCGCGAAGCCTTCGCAGAAGGCGTCAAAAAGGTCATGATCATCGGCACGGATTGCCCGTCTATCGACGAAGTCACCCTTGCCGCCGCAGAGGCAGCCCTCGATACAAGCGATCTCATCTACATCCCCGCCCTCGATGGCGGATACGTCATGATCGGTATGTCGAAGCTGGTTCCCGAGGTATTCCACCACATCCCCTGGGGCGGAGATGAAGTCCTAGAAAAATCCCTCGCCGCCGCATCTTTGGCGGGAGCACAAGTCCAGCTCCTCGACCCGCTCCCCGATGTCGACCTCCCCGAGGATCTCCCCGCCGCAATCCATGCCCTGCAACAAGGTGCCACGGTCTCTGTCATCATCCCCACCTACCATGAGGAAACTGGCATCACACCCCTCCTGAAAACCGTCGCGGAATCCTCACCCCACGAAATCATCGTCTCCGACGGAGGCAGCTCCGATCGCACCGTCAAGCTAGCCACCGCAGCTGGTGCCACCGTGATCTCCTCAGCAAAAGGCCGCGCCGTCCAAATGAACGCCGGTGCTCGCGCCGCCTCCGGGGAGTTCCTGCTTTTCCTCCACGCCGATACCGTCCCACCTGCCGATTTTCAGGAAATCATCGCCCGCACCCTGCGCCGACCCAACACCCCCGCCGGAGCCTTTTCCTTCAAGCTTTCCGGAGATTTCAGCGCCGCCGCCCTCATCGAAGGACTCACCGCCGTCCGCTGCAAATTCGCCAGCAAGCCCTATGGAGACCAAGGCATCTTCATCCGCCGCTGCCTGTTCGAAGCCGTCGGCGGATTTCCCGAAATCCCGGTCATGGAAGATCTCAATCTCATCCGCCGCCTTTCCAGGCTCGGAACCCTCCGCATCGCCCCGGAATCCGCGCTGACCTCCCCTCGCCGCTGGCAACAAGGCGGCCTCGTCCGCACCTTTATCCGCCATCAGCTCATGCTCGCTGCGCATACGATGAATTTGCCCGCTCGCTGGATCGCGAAAATGCGCGCCTAGTTTTCCGCTAAGCTAG
Organism: Luteolibacter sp.; assembly: GCA_039978775.1. Classification (GTDB taxonomy): domain Bacteria; phylum Verrucomicrobiota; class Verrucomicrobiia; order Verrucomicrobiales; family Akkermansiaceae; genus Luteolibacter. The sequence continues at coordinate 57,932 of JBDWAR010000013.1, forward strand.
GAGGACAGGTGGGCACAAAAAAGGCGGGCTCGCCATGAGGCAAGCCCGCCGAAAAAACACATCACCCATCAAGGTGCGTTGCCGCTGATCGTGTATTGTCCGATGCTACCGTAGTTCGAATAACCGTCGGCAAACACATCCCCACGTCCCGCGCCGGAGACGCGGAGGAAGTAGCTTCCGGCAGACAGCGTGGCGGAGACGGTGGCATCCGTCAGGGTGTCCGGGTTCGCGGAGGCAATCACGGAACCTCCCGCATCGAGGATCTCCAGCAGGACGTCGATGTTCTGGCTGGTTGCGTCGCCCAGGGCGGTGAACGAGCAGGAACCGCCTGCCGTGCTGAAGCTGAATACATCCCGGTCACCGGTCGTCTCCAGAATACCTGCGGCGGTGCGGGCACCGCTGGAGCCGTTAAGAGCCGTGGCAGTGGCGATGGTGTCGCCAACCAGATCCGCGCGGTATCCGAAACCGTTCTGAGTGACGATCCTTGCGATATCGTCTTCGGTGTTGTTCGCGCTCAGGTATTCGCCCTTCGACCACTGCACGAGGAGCTTGTAGTAACCCACGCCCATGATCGGTGCCCAGCCGACCTCGCCGGTGCCGTGTCCCTGATAGTAAGCTTCCGAAGGGGAGATACGGCCATCATGCTTGAGGGTCAAAGTGTGACCCACTTCATGCGAGGTCGCCTCGGCGATGTAACGGGGTGAGTTCGACAACTGAACAGAGAAGACCCAGCAAGGTGTATCGCCTGTCCAGGTGAAGGAATTCAGGTAGGCAACCCCACCTGCACTGCCATACCACTCGTTATCCGGGGTGACGATGCAGCGGATGCGGCGGTTGGAGGGAGCTGCCAGATAAACGCTTTCCTCGGTGGTGACGTTGATCTGGAAAGGCGAGAAATCCTCCGCAGTGCGGCGGCAGATTTCCAGAATCTGGGCGTTGCTGAGGGTTCCGACGACTCCGCCTGCGGTGATGGTCGCCCCGCCTGCCCACTGAGTGCCGGATACGACCTGTCCATCCATGTCGAGGTAGGCCACGGCGACCGCACCGGGCAGACTGTTGAAAACGGGAACCGCGCTTGGTGGAGAATCGTCGTTCATGATCGTGCCGACCGCCTGTCCGTCCGCGATGGCGGCGTTGACCGGATTGGAGAGATTCACGAAAAACGTTTCGTCGGGCTCCACCACCGTGTCACCGATGATCGGGACATTCAGGGTGGCGGAAGTTTTCCCTGCGGCGATGGTGACAGTTCCGGAAGAGGCCGTGTAGTCGCTGCCTGCAGTGGCCGAGCCATTGGCCGTGCTGTAAGCGACGCTGACGGTATTTTTCCTGTCCGCCTTGGAGAGATTCACCGTGAAAGTGAGGTTCTTTGTGCCGCTGTTGCCCTCGGCGACACTGGCGTCGGCGATGCTGAGTGTGAGAGCGGTGCTAGCAGCGCCACCAGCCTTTGCTTCCTGGGCCTTCTTGGCGTTTTCAATCGCCGCCTTGTCGTCCTCATCGCTTTTCTTGCCGCGCACCTTGTCCACAGGTGGCAAGCCCATGTGGGCAACTTCGCCCTCCTTGTGGTCGATCAGCGAACAGATCAACTCGCTGAGTTCATGACGCGTGGCGACAAGTGCCCCGGCATCTTTCCTGAACTCGTAGGCGACGGGATGGTTCTCGTAGTAAAGCTGTGCGAGGAAGAAATCGAACTCCGCATTTTCCTGAATCGTCAGTTGCCCTTCGGGTTTTCCGGGGATGCTCAGGTGGGTGATGACCGTGCCATCGTCTTCCGTTTTGCGTGATTTGATGTCCGCCTTCAGCGCCGGAATTTTTTCAGAAAAACGCAGGATCACAGGAGAACCCACTTCGCCCGCCATCGCCTCGGCAAAACTGTCTGGCGCGATCGTCATGGATGTGACAGCCCGCTCCCGCCCGTTGGTGGCGACAGTTTCCCAGAGCATGCCTTTCGCAGCCAGGGAACGCTCCGTAAGATGCCGGTCGGAAGCGGATCTGGCCGGGTTCGTTGCCTGGGATGATTTGTCCGAAGTATCCGGGGAGTCCTGGCTCTGTTTTCCCCATTGCAGGGCGAGAAGCGCCACCAGCAGGGTCGCGGACGGAATGATGTAACGGGTTTTTTTCATGAATGGGTGTTAGATTATGAAATCATCCGAACTCCATGAGACCGCCTTCGAAGCATACGCCTCGGGCGTTCCGCCAGAACCGGAGCAGGCCGGACGGATTTCAGGGTTTTCGAATTTCGCGAAGATATTTCCACGGACGGTTTTGACAAGTTGAATTTTCACACAAACGAAGCGGCCATTTCGCAGGACAGCACGGCAACTTCCTCCTGAGGAAAACTGCTCACGTAGAAGACCTTATAAAAATCCCGCAGTCTCACCTGCCCTCCATAAAACACGGGATCGCGATGCATATTCCTACAGGCTTTCCCGGTCAATCCGCCTGCTGCGGACTTTTCTTCGTGACCCTCCACCGCCAGCACCCTAGAAACCGGGGACAGCAATGGCAGGCAAGCTCACTTATCAGCAGGCAGGGGTGGATACGCGGAAAGCCGCGGCACTCGTTGGGGACATCAAGGGACACGTGAAACGTACCCAGCAGAACCGAAAACTGCTCGGAGCCTTCGGGCTTTTCGCAGCGTGTTACGATCTCAGCGAATACGATCAACCCGTCATGGTCACTGGCTGTGACGGCGTCGGAACCAAGCTCGAGCTTCTGCTCGAACACGATCTGCTCGAAACCGCTGGCAAGGATCTCGTCGCCATGTCGGTGAACGACATCCTCACCACCGGCGGTGATCCCCTTCTCTTCCTCGACTACATCGGCATCGCCGCACTCGATGAAGACAAGATCACCCGTGTCATCGGCGGCATGGCCGACTACCTGGAAGCCTGCAACTGCATCCTCGCAGGTGGCGAAACCGCAGAAATGCCCGGCATCGTCCCCGTGGATGTGCTGGAACTCTCCGGCTTCTGCATCGGCTGCGCCGAAAAACCCGATCTCATCGACCCGACCACCATCGCCCTCGGCGACGTGCTCGTCGGCTACCCTTCCGACAGCATCCACGCCAACGGCTGGTCGCTCGTCCGCCGCGTCCTCCAAGACATGGAGCCCGGCACCGTTACCGATGAGGAAATGAACGCTTGGCTCCAGCCGACCCGCCTTTACCACGATGTCGTCGCCGATCTGAAGTCCTCCGGCATCAAGCCAAAGGCCATGTCCCACATCACCGGTGGTGGCCTCCCGGAAAACCTTGAACGCCTCTTCGTCGGCATGGGTGCCGACCTGGAAATCCCGCAGTGGAACCTTCCCGGCATCGAAAAACTTCTCGAGCACGTCGATGCGGAAGATCGCTTCCACACCTTCAACATGGGCATCGGCTGGGTCGCCATCGTCGCACCGGAGGACGTCGAAAAAGCCCTCTCCGCAGGCAACGGCGGCCATATCCTAGGCAAAATGAACGCATCCGAAGGCGTTCGCGTGAAAGTGAAAGCGTAAGTCGCATTTCATCTTTATTTGTGATTTAGAATTTAGAGTTTAAAATTTACGTAGTCTTGAGCGATCACCTAAACCACGAATGCGGCATCGCCGCAGTCCGCCTCCGAAAGCCGCTTGCGTATTATTACGACCGCTACGGCACCTGCCTCTGGGGCATGAACAAGCTGTTCCTGCTAATGGAAAAGCAGCACAACCGTGGCCAAGACGGCACCGGCATCGGCTGCGTGAAGCTTGATATGCCTATCGGCCAGCCATACGTCCATCGGCGCCGTGGCATCGAGTCGGACGCCCTCGCCCAGATTTTCCGCAAGGAGGTGAAGTCTTATTTCAAGATGGATCGCAAGGGCAAGATGGACAAAAGGAACCCGGATAGCGTGAAGACGAATTTCGACTTCGGTGGAGAAATCCTCATGGGTCACCTGCGCTACGGTACCAGCGGCGATTTCGACGAAGGCTCCTGCCACCCCTACCTGCGCCGCAGCAACTGGCCGACGCGCACCCTCATGGTCATGGGGAATTTCAACATGACCAACACGGGTGAACTCAACAGCGCCCTAATTCACCGGGGTCAGCATCCGGTCTTCGGCACAGACACCCAGACGGTCCTCGAAGAAATCGGTTACCACCTCGACGAGGCGCACACCAACATCTACCACGACCTTCGTGACAAAGGCGTGCCCGGCACCGAGACACCGGATCACATTTCCTCCGCGCTCAATATCACCGATATCATCGGCCGCTCCGCCGAACCATGGGACGGCGGATACGCCATCTGCGGTGCTGTCGGCAACGGCGACATGTTTGTCATGCGTGACCCACGCGGCATCCGCCCCTGCCATATGCTCATCACCGACGAGGTCATCGCCTTCGCTTCCGAGCGTGTGCCACTGATGACTGTCTTCGAAGCGGAATCATCCCAAGTGAAAGCCGTCGATCCCGGTTCAGTAATCGTCATCAAGGCCGATGGCACGATCTCCGACAGCCAGTTCCACACCCCGCAGAAATACACTCCCTGCTCCTTCGAGAAAATCTACTTTTCGCGTGGCAACGACCCTCAGATCTACCGCGAGCGCAAGGCGATGGGCTCCGCCCTCGTTGATCAGGTCATGGATTCCATCGGCCAGACTTTCAATAAAACCGTATTCTCGTTCATCCCGAACACTGCGGAAACCGCCTACCACGGCATGATGGACGGGCTGCGTCTCTATCGCCGCCAGCAGGTGCGCATGGAAATCCTCGAAGGCGTCGAACGCGGCGACCTCACTCCAGAGAAAGTCGACGAACTCATCCTGCGCAATTGGCCGCGCGGCGAAAAAATCGCCCATAAGGACATCAAGATGCGGACCTTCATTTCCCAGGAAAAAGGCCGCGACCAACTTGTCTCCCATGTCTATGACATCACTTACGGAGCGGTGAACCCCGGGGACAACCTCGTGGTCCTCGACGACTCGATCGTGCGTGGCACCACCCTCAAGAAATCCATTCTTAAAATCCTCGCCCGCACCAATCCGTCGAAGATTGTCATCTGCTCCACCGCGCCACAGATCCGCTACCCAGATTGCTACGGCATCGACATGTCGGAACTCGGCAAGTTCATCGCGTTCAACGCCGCCGTCGCCCTCCACCGCCGTGCCGGCCGCCAGCACCTTCTCGATAGCATCTACGAACTCTGCAAGGAAGAGCTGGCCAAGCCAGCCAATGAACGCATCAATCGCGTCCAAGGCGTTTACGAAGCCTTCAGCCCGGAGGAAATCTCCGCCGAGATCAGCCGGATGGTGTATCCCGAAGACATCGAGTGGAATGGCGAAGTCGAGGTCATCTACCAGACCATCGAGAACCTCCACGCCTCCATCAAGGGACCGTGCGGCGACTGGTATTTCACCGGAAACTACCCCACACCCGGCGGCTATGCCATGGTCAACCAAGCTTACATCCGATGGCACGAAGGTGTCGGCGGACGCAGCTACGACCTTCTCTGACACACATACGCGAATCTCCGAAAGCCGCCGCTTTCGCTTTCCCAGCTTGCAATCCTATGATTCAAGCTGAAAACTCTCCTTAAGCTTCGCAATACTGTCCGCATCCTTTTATTCTCTAACATCATGACACGCTATCTGGCAGCAATCATCCTCCCCATACTCGCCATCAATCCGGCTTTCTCAGAGCCTGTCGAGGTTAACGGCATTGCCGCCAAAGTGAACGGTCGAATCATCACCAAGAATGAGGTATCGTTCATGCTTGCACCGAGGTTTGCACAACTCGCCACCCAGTTCCCACGCCGCGGCCCTGAGTTCGAGCGCCAGTTCCTTGAGGCACGCGAAAAAATCATGCAGGAACTCGTGGATCGCCAAATTATCCTCGATGAGTTCGAGCAACTCGGCGCCAACATCAAGGATCACATCATCGACGAAGAAGTGGATCGCCAGATCCGCGAACTCTACAACGGCAATGAAGCGAAATTCCGCGAGGAGCTGAAGAAATCCCGCCTCACCACGGATCGCTACCGCGAGATCACCCGTGAGAAAATGGTCGTCCAAGCAATGCGTGCCCAGCAATTCGCCGATGCGCCGCCGCCGCTTCCCAACGAAATCCAGAACGAGTATAACTCGATCAAAACCGAGCTTCGCGATCAGACCAAAGACAAGATCAGCTTTCGCAAGATCTTCATTCCGGCAGCAGATGCGGAGAACCCGCTGGCAACTCCAGATTCTCAGCTCGCACTCGCCGAAAGCATCGTCAAGGAACTCGAAGGCGGCAAAGATTTCGCCGAACTCGCCACGACCTATTCCAAAGACGCTTTTGCCACTGAGGGGGGCCTTCAGGAGGGTGTCAACCGCACCGATTTCGCCGCTGAATTCGCCGCCATCATTTTCGAAGCTCCCGAAGGGAAAGTCATCGGCCCGCTCCTCGATCCTCGCGGTTTCACCATCGTCAAAGTCATTAGCAAAGACCTCGGCCCAGCGCCTCCGCTAAGCGAAGTTCGCAGTATGGTCGAAAACAGGGTCAGCAGCAAAAAGACCTCTGCTCAATATGAGCGTTGGATCGAAGGCAAACGCAAGCGCGCCATGATTCAGATCAACGACTGATCCTTGTTCCTTCTAAAACTCAGATACAAAAAACGTGGAAGAGCGCTACGAAATTAAGGGCAAGATCGGTCAAGGCGGCTTAGGTGCGGTTTATCGCGCATTTGACGTCCGCATGAGCCGAGAGGTCGCAATCAAACGCATTGCTGCAGATTCCGATGATGCCTCGGTCTCCGAAGAAGCGACCAAGCAACTGGTGAAAGAAGCAGGCTCACTGGCCTCGCTCCAGCATCCAAACATCGTCACGATCTATGATGTCGGCAGCGATGAAGACGGCCCGTTCGTCGTCATGGAACTCCTCACCGGAGACACCCTGGAAAAGCTCATCTCGGATGGTTCGCTCACATGGTCAGATTTTCGCGAGCTGGCGATGCAGACCATGGAGGCACTCATCGCCGCCCAAGAACTCAATCTCGTCCACCGCGATCTCAAGCCGGGCAACATCATGCTCAGCTGGCTTCCTTCCGGGAAATTCCAGGTGAAAATCGTCGATTTCGGACTCGCCAAACTTTCGGCAAAACCCTCCCTGCAAACCATCGACCAATCCGATGGTGTGTTCGGTTCCATTTATTTCATGGCACCGGAGCAATTTGAACGCGTCCCGCTCGATCTCAGGGTCGATCTCTACGCCATTGGTTGCGTTTTCTACTATGCCCTCACAGGCACTTACCCTTTCGATGGCGAACATGCCGCCGAGGTCATGGCATCCCATCTCCAGCACCACGTGACTCCGATCCAAGAAGTCCGCGAAGGTCTCCCGATCTGGGCCTGCGACTGGATCATGTGGCACCTCAACCGCCAACCTTCTGACAGACCCGAAACGGCACGCCAATCCCTGCGGGTGTTCATGGAAAACGATGCTGGCCAGAAGGATCCCCAACTGAGCACCGGAACCCCCGCTGCCCAGGACGAGGCTCCAAAACGCCCGAAACTGCTCATACCTGGGTCCGCACCAGTTCCTGAAGTCGTCAAGGAGGCGACTCTCACCCAGCGCGTAAAAACCGCGTCCATGCCGAAATCCCTTGAGCCTCCGAAGGGCTCAAAGCCCAGCGTGCACACCGCTTCACAGGACGTCCAGAGCGCACCTGAATCCCCGACCGAGCCCGAACCCGAAACACCTGAAGAGACCGCACCCGCTCCAGTCGCATCTGAGGACAAATCGGTTCCAGTCCTCACCCGCGCAGGCACCAAGCCAGCACCTGCAGCTCCGATTCTGAAGAAGGCCTCCGGCTCCGCCACCGGCCCTACTGTGAAATCCCTTTCATCTGCCCCAGCGACTTCTAAGGCGGTCGTTCCAGGCAAAGTGGTGGCGCCTACAGGTGCCGTTTCACCCGCTAAAAAGACGGCTGGAGATTCAGCACCCCCTGCCCCTACCTTCGCTCCGCCGAAAAGCGGTCTCTCATCATCCGCAAAAATGACCATTGCTGCCATGATCGGCATCCTCGTGGTCATTCTCGCCATCGTGCTCCTTAAGAAAAGCGAAAGCAACGCGGAAGCCAAAATCTACAATGCCCTGATTGCCCAAGTGCCCGCCGGGGACCCCATTCCCATGAAGTCCCGGGAGCTTGAAATCCTTCTCCGCAACGCAGCCAGCGTCGGCGCGACAGAAGACCGTATGTCGGTTTACATGGCGCTTGCCCTCGCGGAGTCTTCGGATGGCACCGATATCGACAAACGCATCGCCGAGTTCGCCACCACGGAAGTGTTGGTTCCGAACATCAGGGTGGTGCTCCTCAGCAGCGTCCTCAGACAACGCAAGAATCCGGAAATCGTCGAAACCCTCCTCGATTTCGCAAAATCCACGGATGAACCTGAGTCTGCAGTAGCCGCCATGGAAGCGATCCGCCAGACCGCTACCGACAAGCATTTCACTGAGATCCTCAGATTCATCTCTTCCAAGGACAGCAACATGCGCAAAGCGGCCGAAGAAAACGCCGTGAAAATCATGGAAAGGTCGTCCTCCAAAGACTCCCTCGGAGCGCAACTCGCGGGAGCTTACGGCACTGCCTCTGACGACACCTACAGGCACGCCATGCTACGACTTCTCGGTCGTGTGGGCGGGGCCAAGGCCATGGCTCTCGCTAAGGAAAACCTCGCAAGCAGCGACAAAAAGAACCAAATCGCGGCCATCGTCGCACTCGGCAACTGGTCTACGCCGGAAGGCTTCAAGGCATTGGTCGAGTTTATCCCCACCACAATGGAACTCGACATCCGCGCCCGCGCCTTCACCTCCGCCTATCAGTATGCGCTGGATGACCCGAAAAATGCCGAAGAAAACTGGACCCTGCTCGCCACCGAAGCAAAAACCCAAGACGAGCAAATCAAGGTCATCCGCGGCGTCGCCAACGTGAAACCCGCGCCATGGGCTTTCAACCTCTTACAAAAGATCGCTACCACATCGGATGATGAAAAGGCCGTCGACTTCGCAAAACGTGCCATCGAGCGACTCAAAGACATCCAGCGCGTCAAGGGCGGAGGTAAGAACAAAGACAAAGAGGAATAATGGCTCATCGTGTGCGGGCGGGGCTTGTCTTTCACCCTCCTCCCGGCGTAAACACCCGTCCAACCTTTCCTCTGAAGTGTCTCCCGAACAACAGCTCTCCCAACTCACCGCCGGCACCGCCAAAGTCCTTTCCGAAAAAGAACTTCTGGAAAAGCTCAAGCTCGGTCGCCCGCTGCGCATCAAGCTCGGCGTCGATCCGACCGCTCCTGACATCCATTTTGGCCACACGGTTGCCTTGGAAAAGCTGCGCCAGTTCCAGCTTCTCGGCCATCAGGCGGTACTCCTCATCGGGGATTTTACCGCCACTATCGGCGATCCATCGGGCCGCTCCGCCACCCGCCCTCCCCTCACCCGCGACGAGGTATTGGAAAACGCCGCCACCTACACGGAGCAGGCATTCAAGATCCTCGACCGCGACAAGACCGAAGTCGTTTACAACGGCGATTGGTTCAGGAAAATGACCTACGAGGAAATCCTCCGGCTCAATGCCCGGGTCACCCTCCAGCAAATGCTCCAGCGTGAGGACTTCCGCAATCGTCTCGATTCCGGCCAAGAAGTCCGCCTCCATGAGCTCCAGTATCCCGTCATGCAGGGCTGGGACTCTGTGGAAATTCGCTCCGATGTCGAACTCGGCGGCACCGATCAGCTTTTCAATATCCTCGTCGGCCGCGACATGCAGAAAGACGAAGGCCAACCGCAGCAGGTCGTCATGGTCATGCCCCTGCTCGAAGGCCTCGATGGCGTGAAAAAAATGTCCAAGTCCTACGGCAATTACGTCGGCGTTTCCGATGCACCACAGGAAATGTATGGCAAGCTCATGTCGGTCTCCGACGAGCTGATGGATCGTTATTACCTCCTGCTTCTCGGCGAATCCCGCGATCCGTCATCTCACCCGATGGACTCCAAAAAGTCACTCGCGGAGCGCCTCACCTCCCGCTACCATGGCGAAGAGGAAGGCCAAGCTGCACGCGCCGATTGGGACACGCGATTCTCGAAAAAGGATCTCACCTCCGCCGCCCTACCCGAGCTGGAAATTTCATCCCTCCCGGCCGATCTCACGGTACTCACTATCGTATCGCATTCCTTCCAGAGCGCCTTCGGACTCGAAAAATCCAACGGCGAACTGCGCAAGCAATTCATCATCTCAGGATCCGTCCAACTCAACGGCGAAAAGCTGACCGACCCGGCCGCATCTGTCGCACCAAGTCCCGGAGATACCTTGAAGCTTTCCAAAAAACACGCCGTGCGTTTCGTCTGAATAACGTCGACACCTAAACCCAACCATGAAAACCCTCAGTATCTTGGCCGCGCTCGCCATCACCGCCCAAGCCGGAGAGCAAAACCTCTTCAACGGCAAGGATCTGACTGGATGGGTCGGCAACTCCAATTTCTGGTCTGTCGAGGACGGCACCATCACTGGCACAACCACCGCCGCGAACCCAACCAAGGGCAACACCTTCCTGATCTGGAATGACGGCGAACCTTCGGATTTCACCCTCACCTTGAAATACAAGATGTCTCCGGGTGATGAAAAAGCCTTCACCAACAGCGGCATCCAATACCGCAGCCGCATCATCGACCCCGAGAAGTTTGTCGTCGGTGGCTACCAAGCAGATCTCGAATACGGCGAAAAATTCAGCGGCATCCTCTACGAGGAAAAAGGCCGCGGCATTCTTGCTCAGCGTGGGCAGGAGGTCGCCATCACACAGGGCGATGCACCCGCCAAACCTAAGATCGAAGTCACGGGTGAAACCGGAGACAGCAAGGAAATCCAAGCCGCGATCGAGAAAGATGGCTGGAACGAATATCGTATCGTCGCCGAGGGCAACCACGTCCAGCATTTCATCAACGGCAAGCTCACCGTGGACGTCACCGACAACACCGCAGAGGCTCCCACCAAAGGCGTGATCGCTCTCCAGCTTCATGCCGGCCCGCCGATGAAGATCCAGTTCAAGAATCTACTGCTCACCACCAAGTGAGCCAAACTGCCCTAGACATTTCCACATCCGCTTGCTACCCACTGGTCGTCTCAGCAGAAAAAGCGCCCGTAGCTCAGCTGGATAGAGCATCCGCCTTCTAAGCGGACGGTCACTGGTTCGAATCCAGTCGGGCGCACTCTTGAAAGCCATTCCTCCAAACAGTCCGGAGGATGCATACCGGATGGAGCCGTGGGGCTCAATCCAGTCGGGCGCACTTCTGAAAGCCATTTCTCCATACAGTCCGGAGGATGCATACCGGATGACCGCACTTCCTCAAGAAACAAAAACGCCAGCCCCGAACGAATCGAGACTGGCGTTGAGAGTGAGTAGAAGCTTCAGGCCTTCTTCACATCCACCCATTGCTTGGTCTTCGCAGACTCAAGGACCGCATCGCAGACATACTGCGTGCCGAGGGCATCTTTGAAATCCGGGTAGCGTTTCTCAGCCGATGGATCATCGAGGGATTTGAAGAACTCCGCGAGCGCGTGGGTGAACGAATGCTCATACCCAAGGCAGAGACCCGGCACCCACCAGTTGCCCGCATAGGGATGATCCCCATCTGTGCAATGAATGCTGCTCCAGCCACGACGATCACCGGACACCGAGTGGTCGAAGTAATCGAGACGATTGAGATCGTGGAGATCCCACGCTAAAGATTTTTCCGAGCCGTTGATTTCGAAGGTATTGAGCGCCTTGTGGCCACGCGCATAGCGGGTGGATTCGAAAATCGCCAGGGAACCATTTTCAAAACGTGCGAGGAAAGCGCAGGCATCATCGATGGTGACCGGATGCTTCTCTCCGGTGGCGGTGTGCACCCGCTCCTTGATGAAGGTCTCGGTCATGGCAGAAACCGAAACAATCTCGCCGTTGATCCAACGTGCGGTATCGATGCAGTGAGCAAGAAGGTCACCGGTCACGCCGGAGCCGGCTGCAGCCGCATCCAAGCGCCAGAGACCGGCGCCGCCTTGTGGGAGTTCTTCGGAGATCGTCCAGTCCTGCAGGAAGTTTGCGCGGTAATGAAAAACCCGGCCGAGCTCGCCGGCATCGACGATGTTTTTCGCATGGGTCACGGCGGGCAGGAAACGGTAGTTGTACCAGACCAAGTTCGGCAGACCGGATTTCTCCACGGCCTCGACCATTTTCTCGCCCTGCTCGCCGTTAAGGGCGAGTGGCTTTTCGCAGAGGATCATCTTGCCGTGCTTGATGCACTCCAGCGCGATCTCTGCATGGGAATCGTTCGGGGTGCAGATATCGACCGCGTCGATGTCATCGCGTTTCACGAGCTCACGCCAATCGGTTTCGTAAGACGCGTAGCCCCATTTTTCAGCGAAGGCTTTGACCTTCTCCTCATCGCGTCCGCAGACCGCCTGACGGACGGGGACGTGCTGGGTATCGAAAAAGTGGTCGAGCTGCGAGTAGGCGTTCGAGTGGGTGCGCCCCATGAAGCCGTAGCCGATGAGGCCGATGCGTATTTCTTTCTTAGACATATCGTTTGGAATTGGGGGCTAAAATCAAAGGGCGTTGTCCACGTCGACCATAGCTTTAAGGATCGCATTCCATGTGGATGCGTCTTCGAGGACTGAGTTATCGAACATGCAGCCATCCCAACAGATGTGCTTGATGCCGCGCTCCGCTGCACCTTCGAGCCAGTAAGTGGAGCATTTTGCGATATCCAACTTGCCATTCGGATCATCCGCGCGGCAGTGGCGGCCAGTCTTGTCGTGGGAGCCAGTGCCGTGCACGGAGCCGTCGTTCTGCGCGACGTGGAAGTCGAGCGTCCACGGGCGCAGGGCATCGGTCATGATTTTGTAAGCGGCCCAGAACTCATCGTCGCTGTAGCCTTCCTTGAGCAGTGCAGCCTCGGGGGCGTTGTAGCCCATGAGGTAGAGATAGGTGTGTGCGAGATCTGCTTGGAAACCGACAACGCCCGGCATCGCGGTGGCCTCGAGGGTATCGACGGCAGCCTTCCATGAATGGAATCCACCCCAGCAGATTTCGCCTTCAGCAGCGACACGCTCGCCGAATTGCTCGGCCACTTTTCCGGCTTCGCGGAATGTGTCTGCCACCTTCGCGGTGTTGCCTGCGATGTCTTTTGCAAAATCCGCGGTGCCGCCTGCGGTATCGACACGAATAATGCCGGATTGGCGGACGCCGTGCTCGTTGAGGACTTTCGCGACCTTGCAGGTTTTCTCGACGGCGAGGACGAAGTTCTTGCGATCTTCATCCGAACCGAATGCCGGCCCACCGACTGTGCCTGGCCAGACAGGAGCGACAAGGGAGCCAACCGAGAGGCCTTTGGAAGCAATGAGATCCGCCATCTTGCGAAGTTCCAGATCCGAAGCGTCGGGATCGGTATGCGGATGGAAAATGAAGAGGTCGACTCCGTCATATTTCCTACCATTGACCTCGGCCGCAGCCGTGAGATCGAGCATATGTTCGAGAGAAATCGGCGGATGATCCGTGTCGGGTTCTTTGCCGACGAGACCTGGCCACATTGCGTTATGAAGTTTGAGTTTGCTCATGTTTCTATTGGTTTTTAGGGGGCATCTTGCCTGATGTCAGACACTAAGAAAGCCTCCCAATATCATTAGGTAAACCCTTTTACGCGAGACCTTGTAGCCTTCTTCCAACTTTCCGAAGGAGATTCCCTTCATGCCTTCCAGCGTCTCTTTCGCGATCATCGCCGGCAGCCGACTGGAGAGTCTCAAGCGCTTGCCACGAAGCTTCTCGGAATAGCGGAAACCGTGTTCGACCTTCGCCATGGCCTCCTCTCGGCGCTTCTCAAATTCCCCCATCAGTAATGGAATATCGCGGGGATCCGCCACCGGGAGGGAGCACCTTCCGGCCCGGAGATCTTTTGGTAAATCCCTCAAAATATTCACGAGTTGCAGCCCCTTGCCGTAGTCCACCGCATGGGCCAAGAGCTCATCTTGCGGACTGCGGGAGAAACCCTCTCCCATCGTGAGGTATCCCAATTTTGTCCAGAAAACCCCGACGCATCCCGCCACACGCCACGTATAATCCTCCAATGCCGCAGCATCGCTCAAAGCCACCACCTTTGCGGCGGAGGCCTCACCAAAGCGTTCTAAATCGAGCTTCTGGCCCCCGATGATCACCGCCAGCACCTCGCGCACGAGTTCCGCTTCGGCAGGATCTAAGGAGACCAAAGCCTTCATCAAATCCACATGCTGTCGCAGCAGTTCCGCCTCCCCTTCGTCCTCCAGCCCCGAGATCAAATCATCAGGCCATGGCGCAGGCTCTATGCTCCCTTGGATCTGGGCGGAAAATTCATCCAGCAGGATCATGCAGCGCCCCGGCGATTCAGTGGAGGAATCCGCAATCGTATCGCTCGCTCTCGCTAGCAAATAGCCAATCGAGGCTCCCCGACGCATCGGGGCAGGCAGCAGCTTGAGACTGAGATAGAACGAGCGGGATACCGCCTTGAGAATGCCGGTCTCCAGCTCCCCGGCCATCACTCATCTATGGAAAGGATCCGGCCGCAGTTGTCGCATTGCGTCACTTCCTTTTCCCCCTGCACCGCGATGGCCGTGGAAGCGATGACCTTCACATGGCAGCCCGTGCACTTGCCACCTTTCAGCGTAGCGATGGCCAGGCCGTCCTTGGATTTCATCAGCTTGCCATACAGCGGCAAAAGATCTTCAGAAACATCCGCCACCAGCTTGTCACGCTCCGCCTTCACCTCCGCAAGCTGCTCCTGCATGTTTGCGTGGCGCTCTTTGATCGATGCCAAATCCTCATCGACGATTTTCTGGGTCTTTGCCAGCACCGCCGCAGCCTCTGCCTGTTTTTTGCGGAAAGCATCCACCTCCTCCATCGCTTCGAGTTCCTGGGTCTCCAGCTCGTCGACCTCCTTGCCGTAGCGAGTGATCTCATGGCCAAGCGCATTGTATTCCTCGTTCTTCTTCGTATTGAACTGCTGATCGTGAAGGCGCTTGATCGTCGTGCGGCGAGTTTCCGCATCCATCTCGATCTTCTTCACCTTGAGCTCCACCGCCAACAGGTCGTCGTGGGCTTTTTTCAATGCCGCCTCGTCCCCCGACAACCGCGCCTTGGCACGCGCCTCATCGACGGGCAATTGCGCCAAACTCTTTTCCAAGGAAAGCACACGCCTGTCCCTGTCCTGTAAAATCAACAACCCACGGATCTCATCCAACATGCCGGATATTTATCCGCCCTCCCCACCCTCCGCAAGCACGGCGTGCCGGTCATTTCTCCGGCGCCTCAGCGCATCCGCCGCGTAGAGCCCAATCGCCAGCCAGATCAGCCCGAAGGATAGCAAGCGCACATCGGTCATCGGCTCACCATACATCTTCCAGCCGATGAAAAATTGGCACGTGGGCCCGATGAACTGCAGCATCCCCAGCGTGCTGAGCCGGATGTTCCGGCTCGCGAAGCCAAACAACAGCAACGGAGCCGCCGTCACGATGCCCGTCCCCACCAGCAGCACGGCATTCACCCCGCTCCCGCCAAACGCATCGACAAGTCCCGAGCTCTGCCACAACAACCACCCCAGCGCCACCGGCACAAGGATGCTGGTTTCCACCGTCAGCCCATCGAGCGCCCCCAGCGGCGAACGTTTCCGCACCACTCCATAGAGTGAAAACGTGATCCCCAGCGCCAGCGCGACCCACGGGAAATGCCCTACTCCGGGGATCTGCACCATCACCCCCGCAAAGGCCGCCACAATCGCGATCATCTGCAGCCGGTTCTGACGCTCACCGAACCACAGCGCACCGAAGAGCATGTTGAAAAACGGATTGATGTAATATCCCAGCGCTCCCTCGATCATGCGCTCGTTCAGCGTCGCCCACACATACAGCACCCAGTTTCCACCGATCAGCAATCCGGAGAGAAAATGCCATGCAAGGGTCCGCGCATCCGCCTTGATCCCCACCTTCCTCCACCACAGCAGTGGCCAGAGCATCAAGCACGTCCAGCAAGTGCGCTGCGCCACAATCGACATCGGATGAAGCCCTTCGAGATGTTTCCAATAGATCGGCAGCACACCCCACAATGCAAAAGCAAACACCCCGGCCATCGTTCCTTTCGCACTTCGTGTCACCCCCCTCACCTATTCCCAACCCACCCCCCGCGCAAGAGCAGGCAGCCTAATCCCATACAAATCGAAAAAGAAAACCGCGGATGGACACGGATAAGATCAGGTTTTGCAAAAGTCTTCGTAACCATTTGGCAACATGCGGAACGCAATAGTCGATTCTCCGAGTTCAATTCCACGTTCAAATCCGTGTCCATCTGCGTCCATCCGTGGTTCCAATTCTTTCCTCTCCTTTGCTAGCTCCCCCAAGCAAGCGGCACATTCCATCCTTGAAATTTGAAAGTTGAAATTTGAAGGTTCAGCGTGTCCGAAAACCGCCTCAGCATTCCACAATACGCGATGGCGCTCGCCCACGTCGCCAGCCTCCGCTCCGAGGATCCCTACCGGAAAGTCGGCGCCGCTGCTCTCGACCAGGACAACCGGGTCATCGCCACCGCTTACAACGGACTAGCCCCCGGCTTCAACGCCCCCGCCGACTTCTGGACGGATCGCGAAGGCCGCCAGAAATTTATGCTCCACGCAGAAATCAATCTGTGCTCCCTCTTCAAACGCGGCGAGGCCAAGATCGTCGCCACCACCACCATGCCTTGCACCGCCTGCATGCAGACTCTCTGCGCCTACGGCATCCAGGAAATCTATTTCCAAGAAATCTACCACGCCTCCGATGCCCCGGAGATCGCCGAGCTTTACGGCATCAAACTCGAACAAGTCAGCGAGTTCCCCATTTCAAACCACAGCTGTTAGACCTTTAACGCAAAGCCGCTAAGGCCGCAAAGGAAACGCAAAGCCATGGTTGAAGAGTCCTTTTTGAGGGCTGAGTTTTGAAAGTTGAGTTTCCCTCCCTTCGCGTCTCCTCCGCAATTTTCGCGCCTCTACGTTAAAATCTTCGAACTGCATCCCCCATTCCCGCCTTGCCCATCCGCCCGGGAACCCTTACAGCCTCCCGCATGTCCAAGAAACCGGTAGTGCTCATCATTCGCGACGGCTGGGGAACCAACCCCGGTGGCAAGGAAACTGCAGTGAAGGACGGCAACGCCGTTATTCTCGGCAACACCCCGTTTACTGACGAGACCCTCTCCAGTTACCCACACGCCTTCCTCTCCGCCTCCGGACTCGATGTCGGGCTGCCGGATGGACAAATGGGCAACTCCGAAGTCGGCCACCTCAATCTCGGTGCGGGCCGCATCGTTTATCAGGACTTTACCCGCATCAACAAAGCCATCGCCGAAGGCACCATCGCCCAAAACGACGTCATTAAGAAAGCGCTCGAAAAAGCGAAATCCGGACGACTCCACCTCATCGGCCTGGTTTCCGATGGCGGCGTGCACTCCCATCAGGATCAGCTCATCGCCATGACCCAGCTCGCCTCCGCAGCAGGCGTGAAAGACATTTTCATCCACGCGATCACCGATGGCCGCGACACCTCCCCCACCGGTGGTGCCGCCTTCGTCTCAAAGGTCGAGGACGAAACTGCCAAGGCCGGCGCACACATCGCCACGGTCGTTGGCCGCTACTTCGCCATGGATCGCGACAAGCGCTGGGATCGCGTCAAACTCGCCTGGGATGCCATCGTCCACGGCATCGGCGCGAAGCGCGAAGTTCTCGCCTCCGAGGCCATCGCCGAAACCTATGCTCTCGAGAACAAGACCGACGAGTTCATGCCCGCCATGGTCTTCACCGAGCCCGATACCCAGCGCATCCGCGATGGCGATGTTGTGCTCTTCTTCAACTTCCGCGCCGACCGCGCCCGCGAGCTCTCCGATGCATTCCTGAAAAAGGACTTCGATGGCTTCGATCGCGGCCAAGTCCCCGACGTCCATTTCGTCACACTCACCCAGTACGACAAGACCTACCCTTGCGACGCTATCTTCACCCCGCAAACTCTCGATATGACCCTCGGCGAGACCGTCGCCGCTGCCGGCATGAAGCAAATGCGCATCGCCGAGACGGAGAAATACCCGCACGTCACCTATTTCTTCAATGGCGGAGTAGAAAAGGAAAACCCCGGTGAAAAACGCTTCATTATCCCCTCCCCCAAAGACGTCGCCACCTACGATCTCAAGCCCCAGATGTCCGCCGATGAAGTCACCGACACCGTGGTGAATCATCTTAAAGATTTCGATTTGGTCATCCTCAACTTCGCCAACCCCGACATGGTCGGCCACACCGGCGTCGTCGAGGCAGCCATGAAAGCCGTCGAAGTCATCGATGCCTCAGTGAAAGCCATCGTCGAACAAACCCTCCGCCTCGGCGGCAAGCTCCTCATCACCGCCGACCACGGAAACTGCGAATTCATGCGCAACGAGGACGGCTCACCCAACACCGCTCATACGACAAACCTCGTAGAAATCATCTACGTCGCCGACGACGCCTCTTCCCACACCCTCCACAACGGCATCCTCGCCGATGTCGCCCCCACCCTCCTGGAAATGCTCCGCCTCGACAAACCCAAGGAGATGACCGGCACTTCCCTCTTGGATTAAGCTCTTCGCCTCGCCCTCATTTAAAAACCCGCACCACCTGTTCTGCCGCTACGCGACCGGGTGTGATTGACGATTGCTGATTTTTGAATGCAATAGAGCCCCAAGGAGGGGCGTGCCCTATGGCGACCCAGCAACCCCAGCAGACTTATTCAGATATTTCTCGTTTAGTTTGGGTAATTTCGAGTTCAGCTCAAGGTAGTCTTCAAGCATTCGTTGATTTCGGCGCTCGTGTTCTGATACTCAAGAAGGTTGCGCAGATCTAGGAAGTCACTGCGCTTCATGATCTTGGGTAAAATGGCTGTGCGCTTTGGCGTATCTATCAGATGCTCACAGAACCCGAGGGCCGCTGCCGTCTGAATATTACTTGTCCCTTGTGCCAAACACCATTCGCAGTAGCCACAAATATTCCTAAGAAGATCAAGATGCTGCGTTGAAAGCGCAAGAGTAAATTGTCGTTTTTATTGGTTTGGTATTGATTCTAAGGGGGGAGTTTTCAGGTCCCAGCAAAGCCCCGTTTCTCCGGGTTATAGGGCATGCCTGATTTGAGGATGCCGTAGATCTGGTGGAGCAGTTTGCGCATGACGGCGATGATCACCTGCTTGGGTTTCTTGCCGTTGGCGATGAGCCGATCGGCGAAGGTTTTGAGCAGAGGATTGAAGACCCGTGCGGTCATGGCGGGCATGAAGAGGCCCCGCCTGAGCTGCACCGATCCGATCTTGGTGATGGGGGTGCGAGTTTTGCCCGATGTGCCGCTGACGAAGTGGCGTGGCGTGAGCCCAACCCAGGCGGCGAGCTGGCGGGCGTTCTCGAACTGAGT
>JBDWAR010000014.1:0-229828 GCA_039978775.1 Luteolibacter sp.
GAATGGCACGGGATTAAGCAGTTTTTCGGAAGTATCGTGAGCGGTGGAAGACCTCTTCGTATTCGTGGCGTGGCGCATTGAGGAGCGGGTGGTTTTTTGGTCTTCGTTTCACTGCTCTCGGCTCACTCCGGAAGGGGCGTATGTCGATGGTTTTTGTCGCACATGTTACGATGAAACGTTTCATCGTCTCCCTCAGCTTCCTCGGTTTCCCAACGTGCGCACGGAAGCTTTCGTGGCTGGCGCAGACGAGATCGAGCACACCTTTGAAGCTCATGTGCCAGATGGGTTGCTCTGCTTCCCCCGCCGCACGTTGCATCAGCCAACGGATCAGGTTAAAGGCGATCAGGCTCATCCACAGGGTTTTGTGAGCCATGGCTGGGCTTTTCACTGCGAAGAACTCCATGCCTAGGGTGGTTTTGAGATCGCGCAGCTTCAGCTCGATGTCCCAACGTCGTGCGTAGAGGTCGGCCAGTTCGATGCCGTCGAACTTCAGGTGATCGGTGAGCGTGGTGACCAGGATCAGTCCGCCTTTTTCCCCGGCGCGGTTCTCATAGGATAGCTTGATGAGGCGGACTACGAGTGTCTTTGGCAGGGTGCCCCAATCTTCACGGGACATGGAACTGCCGGCAGACTGATACGGGCGTCTCCATGTCACCAGTCGTTCGTGCGGCGAGATCTTTTTGCCGTGATTCCAATCCAATGCGTGGGCACGTGCCTGGTGCAATCTCATAAGGACATGCGCCCCTTGCGCGAGGGTGCGGCAGATGAGTTCGTAGGAACCGAAGGCGCGGTCGCCCAGAAGTAGGTCGTTCTTTTCGAGGTGTTTGGTCAGGGCTGCTGCTGCAATGGTCTCATGGCGGGACTGCGGGCAGGTTTCGACGTGTTCCCAGCCGCCATGCCCGAGATTGAGCAGCCCGACGATACCCATGTGGGGGAAGCCGCAGCCTTTCTTCTGGCTTGTGGGCTGGGGGTAGGCTTCCTGGTTTTCGTCCGTGTCCATGAGCTGGACCGAACTGCCGTCAACGGCCTTGAGGTTGAGTCCGTTCCAGTTGTCGCGCCCCGCTACGCGGGAGCAAAGGTGTCGACAGATCCGGCGGTGGATATCTTTGAGGAAATCCAGATTCATGCGTCCCCGCGCCTTGCAGTAGCTGGATGTATCCGAGGAAGGAACAGGTAGTCCGCAGGTCGCCGACCAGCTCTGGATGTGGCCGAGCGCCTTCTGGCAGGAGGCGTTGGCTTCGAGGATCTGAGCGAGCCATGCCCAGAAAACCGGGAGGTGACCGAAGCTGCGCTGGCGGGCGGTGGGATCGATGGCTGCGAGAAAGTCCGGCGGGAGAACCTCCCCGAAAAGAACGGCGTATCCGCTGAGTGAACTGCGGGTGATGATGGCCGAAGCGTTGCGGATGGCGGCTTGCAAACGTCGTCTTGCGGTGGCAAAAACGGTGAGCGGAAAGTCGGTAAGGAAGGGTTGTTTTTTCACACATTCAAACCGTACCCGAACCGGCTTTCCGTCTAACAATTTCCGACGAAATCGAGCTTAATCCCGTGCCATTCACACCTGACCCCGATGAGATATCTGACCCCGTTGATACCAGATCTCTGCCTGACCCCGACGCGCAGCGATTTACCTATTTACGATCTTGATTGAAAAAAATGCGCAATTCTTTAGATATATCTTTAGAATCGATCCCTTTAGACAGCATGACGCTCGAAATGATGGCATTATTCCTGTCTTCGTAGGGAGATCCGTAAAAAATAATCACATAATTTTTATCTAATCTAAATGCATACATACATCCATTATTTTCTTCGTAGTACCCAATTTTTTCTTCGAATCCGATGCTTAATTCTTTCAGTAAATCACTCAATAGTGAAATCCCATTAAATACCTCACCAGGAGCCTTATTGCTGATCGCTGATTCAAGAAAAGATTCCTTAGGAATATATTTATGCTGGGAGACCCAATCTTTCAACGATTCCTTTGCTACCCCCTGAGACGACATACCTATTAATAAACAAAATAAAGCTACAAATAGATTTTTCATTTGCTTAAGTTATATAGCTAAATTTATTTCCCAAGCGAGTTTCCTAGTATTTTTGTTTTCCGTTCTTCTGGTGTAGCTCCCGGCTCGCAACACCAACTAACGATAAGCGTCCTGGTGATAGTATTAGAGGAATCCGCATTTTTGAAATTTGGAGCCCCTCTATCGGCCCTACGGGCATGCAAAGAACCAGCATATCTTATACCGAAGTCTCCTGCCGCTTTATGCAATTCGTCAAAACTAACCGGAGAGAAGTAGTTAGCCACACCGATAAATGTAGTCACACCAGATACGCCTTCATATTTAGGTAAAAGCAATCCATCATCATCACTTCCAGTTGACCATGTATCCGAAGATGTAGGCACGAAAGCAAATTTATCGTTTGGATCATCGGTATCATAAGCTGCTATACCAATATTACTTGAATTTTTATCAACCCTCCATCCTTCATAATATTGTGCATTCAATAATGTGTTTCCATCTAAATCAGTGCTAAACAACGACATGTATTGAAATATTGTACCACCTTCATTTCCCGCATCAGGAGAAACCTTCCATTTTATAATCCATTTAAATGCGCCACATTCTCCTAACTCTACCCCATTTTCAGAGTCATAATCCAACGTTAATTTTGCGCCTTTTAGGCCTAAATAATCCCACTGATGCACTCCATCATTTCCGACGAAGCCATACAGATTCACTCCCCCCCTTTCACCAATCGGATCCCTGGATGGCCAGCGGCCTGTAGCGGGATCGTAGAACCTGTAGCCGTAGTAGACCACACGCGGCGTTGAAGGTGCTTCGAAACCCTTTGAATTCAACAAATTGGGTGGATTCGTCGGAGGTTTCGGGGTCGCTCTCGTGACGGCAAGATCACTATCAGGCGGTTCGTCGTCGGGGTATCGACTTCTAGCCTTCGGAGCATTAGCCACGGGGACGGAACACCGAGTTTGTAATCCAGCGGGCATCGATTCGGTCGTATCGTTGTTGCCAAGGTTTACCGAATCGCCGATCTCCGGGGAAGACAAATCGTGGCAAGCAGATCCGTTGCATGGCGGGGCGAGGGGTGAGTCAAGGCACTTCCCGTGAGGATGGCTCCGTGCATGAGCTTCCTGCAGGGCTTTGATGCTTACGTGGGTGTAGATCTGGGTGGTGTCCAGACGGGCGTGGCCAAGCATGGTCTGGATATGGCGGATGTCCGCGCCGCCCTCCAGCATGTGGGTGGCGCAACTGTGCCGAAACAAATGGGAGGCACCGGTTTTGCTCACTCCTGCTTTTTTCATGATTCGGCTCACCCAATTTCCCAAGTATTGTTTGGAGAATCGGGTGCCGTAGCCAGAGAGGAAAAGGGCAGTTTCGGCGGGGAGATGAGCAAGTTGCGGACGGGTTCCGGAGAGATAGCTATCGAGCCATGCTGCCGCACGGCCACCCACGGGCAATAATCTACTCTTCCCTCCTTTTCCGCGCTGGATGAGTAGTGTCTGCCGATCTGGATCGTAGTCTCCTAGATCGAGTGATGTCATCTCGGCGCGCCGGATGCCAGTGGCATAGAAGAGCTCAAGGATGACGCGATCCCTGAGTCCGAAGGGACTGGATACATCGGGGATGGCAAGCACCCGGGCTATCTCCGCAGGGCTAAGTGCCTTGGGCAGAGATGGTGACTGCTTGCGCGGAAGATCGAGATCGGCGGCGGGATTGGCGCTGATGATGCCTTCCCGGCACAGGGAGGCGAAAAAACGGCGGACACATCCAATGCGTGCGAGCTGGGTATTGGTGGCCAACTCCCGACCTGTCCTCGGGGAACGATAGCGGAAGAGAAATAACTGATATTCTCCGACGAGCGGACGGGTGAAATTTTCCGGACGGCTGAGCCCGCAGGTTTCCGCCCATCCAAGGAATTGCCTTAGTGCCCAGCGGTGTGCCTCGACACCGCTCAACGAGTATGCCCTAGCTTCCAGCCGCTCAAGGAAGCGTTCGACATGGTATCCAAGAGAGAGCAGTTCGGGCGAAGGGTGTGGAGTGGCTGATTTTCCGCCTTTCCGGCGGGTGCGCATGCCCTGGAGATTGCGAATTCCAGATTTTTTTTCAGAATGTTTGAACGTAACGTAACCTTGAAGGTCTATTCCCCCTGAAGACCGGTTCGCCGGCTTTCATGTAAGGGTGTAACAGCAGTTGTCTCTCCAATCCCATGGGTGTGGGTGAAGTAAGATGACTTTATATAGGCCGCCGGGGAAGGGACTCCCCGGCGGCCTTTCCTTTTCCGCTAGCGCGATGAGCGCGATACCTTTTTTACCCGGATGAGGTGATTCTTGTTCATGGCGGAGAAATCGTGGGAAAAAACCGGTTGTTATCGGGCTTTTCTGTGTGTGCTGCCGCGTTTGTCACTGACTGAGGCAGGAATTCTTCGCATTTTTCGGCAGATTTGTATGGCCATCACGGGGCTGAGTTGACAATTTCTTGCCTCTCCCAAGTGATCTTAACCCCAGAAATGCTGCAAATCAGGCGATTCCGAAGTGCCGATCGTTTTTCCCGAAAATTGTCGCGAAAAACGCTTGTGAAAAATTTCACAAGCTCCCAATCTGCGCCCGCTTCACCGCATTCCATCTAATTTTCTCATGGCAAACATTTTTCCACGCTGGTCGAACCTGCTGCCCCTCAAAATCGCATTTTGCCTTGGAACCGTAGGGGCTGGCGTAGTTCTTGCGTTCAATTACTACGCGACACCGAAGGCACAAGTGGTCGGATACCAACCGACGCAGCCGATTCCATTCTCCCACAAGATCCACGTCGATCAGCTCGGTCTCGATTGCCGTTACTGCCATTCCTTCGTGGATGTTTCCGGTCACTCGAACGTGCCGACGGGTAACACCTGCTGGAACTGCCACCAACACGTGCAGAAGGACAGCCCGAAGCTGGCTCCGCTGCACAAGTCGATGGATGTCAATTATCCTGGTTACGACGGCAAGCCGATCGAATGGGTGCGCATCCACAAGGCACCTGACTACGTGAACTTCAATCACTCCGCTCACGTCAACCGCGGGATTTCCTGCCAGAGCTGCCACGGCGACGTGAACAAGATGGAAGTCGTCTATCAGGTCGAGCCGATGTCGATGGGCTGGTGCCTCGATTGCCACCGCGCTCCCGAGCAGCATCTGCGCCCGCTTGAGGAAGTTTACAACCTCAACTACAGCGACGACGACGCCAAAAAATATGTCACCGACGGTTCCGTCGAGACCACCCAAGATCTTGGCAAGAAGCTGAAAGAAACCTTCAACGTGCATCCGAAGACGAGCTGCGCGACCTGCCACCACTAAGCCTTCGTTTTCCCACAACATTTTCTCCGTAGCCCTGATATGAGCAAACGCATTTGGAATCACCCGGAAGTCCCACAGGACGAAACCACCGTCTCTTGGCGCAGCCCCGGACAGCTCAATGACACCAAGGAATTCCGTACTTGGATGGATCGCGAATTTCCCCAAGGAGCCGCGGAAATGGAAAACCAGGAGGAGATGGAAACATCCCGCCGGACTTTCCTTAAGCTGATGGGCTCATCGACCGCACTTGCCGGATTCGGCATGGTGGCGTGCCGCCGCCCAGAGGCATACATCGTTCCTTATACCCAAGCTCCTGAGTGGGTGATTCCTGGAAAAGCCACCTACTATGCATCCTCCATGCCGCGTGCAGGTGGTGCCGTGCCGTTGGTTGTCACGACTTTCGAAGGCCGCCCGACCAAAGTGGGTGCGAACCGCCTGCACCCGGATTACGAAGGCACCGACGCTTTCGCCCAAGCTTCCGTGCTCGATCTCTATTCCACCTCGCGTTCACGCAAGGTGCTGAAGAACGGCAAGGCCGTGAAGATGAAGGATCTCCAGGACGCTCTTGGAACCCTCGCCAAAGATTCCGCCGCGAAAATCGGTTTTGTCTTCGGTGCCGATGAAAGCCCGACCCGCCTGCGCCTCATCGAGGAGCTCAAAGCGAAGTATGGCAGCGCAAAATTCTACCAATACGAGGCTCTCGCCACCAACAGCGCCGACGGCGTCAAGCTGGTGCCTGATTTCGCACAAGCGGATCGCATTGTCTCGCTCGACTGCGACTTCGCCGGTGTCGATCAGCAAGGTTCGAACATCACTTTCTTCAACCGTCGCAAGCCGGAAGGCAAAGGCTACAAGGCCAAGGCGAACGCCGCTTCGATGAACCGCCTCTACTCGGTGGAGTCCGCATTTACCCTGACCGGTGGCATGGCGGATCACCGCCTGCGCGTGGCTCCAAGCCAGATCGCAGCCGTTGCCGCACAGATCGCTCGCGAACTCGGCGCTCCTGCCGGAAACATCGCCGCGATCACCGATGAGAACCAACTCAGCTGGATCAAGGAACTCGCCGCCGACCTCAAGGCAAGCGGTGCGAAAACAGCGGTTCTCGCCGGCTCGCGTCAGCCAGCAGTGGTGAAACAACTCGCGCTTGCGATCAACAAAGCTCTCGGAAACATCGGCACAGGTGTACAAGCTTTCCAGACTGGCAACACCGGTTTCGGCGACATCGCGGCACTCACTGCGGATCTCAACTCCGCGGCTATCGACACGGTGGTTTTGATGACCCCTTCGAATCCGGTTTACGACGCTCCGGCTGACCTGAAATTCGCGGATGCTCTCGCCAAAGCGAAAACCAGCATTCATCTCAGCGACCGCACCAACGCGACCGCTTTCGCCAGCACCTGGCACATCCCCGCGGCACATTATCTGGAGTCATGGAGCGATGCACGCAGCTCACGCGGCACGGTCAGCATCGTCCAGCCGATGATCCTTCCGCTTTATCCGGATTGCGTCGCGGAACTTGAGCTCTTGCTCGCATTCCTTTCCGAAGACGGGAAAATCGTCAACGGGGAAGGGGAGGACGGCGCTCCTGCACCAGCCCTCGAAGCGGTTAAAAAGACTTTCGGTGGCAACAAAACTGCCTGGAAAACCCTCCTCAAGAATGGTTTTGCAGCAGACAGCGTTTACCCTACCGCAAATCCTGCCGGATCCGGAAACGTCACCGCTGAAGTAACGCCAGCTCCGACCACGGACAAGCTCGACGTGATTTTCGCCACCGACGCTTCGGTCTACGACGGTCGTTGGATCGACAACGGCTGGCTCCAGGAAGCTCCCGATCCGGTTTCCAAACTCACTTGGGACAACGCGGTGCTCATCGCTCCGAAGACCGCCAAGGAACTCGGAATCTACGACAAAATCATCCCGCTTGAAACCGAGTTCGCCTCCGTTTCCCCGGATGGCGAAGGCCAGAACCGCAAATCGCCGATGATCACCGTCACGGTGAACGGTAAATCCGCGGATTTCCCTGTCCTCGTTTCCTTCGGCCAAGCCGAAAACACTCTGATCATCCCGCTCGGCTACGGTCAGGCATTTGACGGCGACAACGAGCTCGGCCTCGATCCGAAAAACGAAAAATTCACCGGTCTTGTCGGTGTGAACCGTGGTTTCGATGCCTACCCGCTTCGCACCCAAGCCACCGGCTATTTCGCCACTGGCGCGACCATCAAGGAGACCGGCAAAACCTATCCGGTCGCACTCACCCAAGAGCACAACGCGATGTATGGCCGCGCGCTTGCCCGTGAAATCTCCACCGACAGCGTTCCGCACAAAGGTAATTTCAAAGCCCAGCTGGCGAACGTCCGCAAGCAGGGCATGGACTCCCATGCTCCGGAAAACATCTCCCTCTACAAGCAGGAAGACCGCAAGGGCAATTCACTCCTCAGCGACCCGCTGCATCAGTGGGCGATGTCGATCGACCTCTCCTCCTGCATGGGTTGCAACGCCTGCCTCGTTGCCTGCCAATCGGAGAACAACATTCCGATCGTCGGCAAAGAACAGGTCGCAAAAGGCCGCGAAATGCACTGGATCCGCATGGATCGCTACTTCGCGACCACTGAAGTCACCGACGCCAAAGGCAACAAGGTGACCAACGAGGACAACCCGGCAATGGTTCCTCAGCCTGTTGCCTGCATGCAGTGCGAGTCCGCACCATGCGAAACGGTCTGCCCGGTCAACGCCACGGTCCACACCGAAGACGGCCTCAACGCGATGGCCTACAACCGCTGCATCGGCACCCGCTACTGCGCGAACAACTGCCCATACAAGGCACGTCGTTTCAACTTCTTCGACTACAACAAGCGCAACCCGCTGATCAAAAACAACCTGAACCGCGGTCCGCTCGGCGAGCGTCAGGACAAGGAGCCGAAGCACCTTCAGAAGAATCCGAACGTCACCGTCCGCATGCGGGGTGTCATGGAGAAATGCACCTACTGCGTGCAGCGCCTCAAGGATGCTGTCATCCGCCAGAAGCGCGGCCAGAAGCAGGAAGTCCTCGCCTCCGGCGAACTTTCCCCGGATGTCGCGGTCTCCAACGAAACCCTCCGTATCCCGGTCGACTCCGTCAAAACTGCCTGCCAAGATGCCTGCCCGGCGGAAGCCATCAGCTTCGGCAACCTCAAGGACGAGTCCAAATCCGAAATGGGACGCGCCAAGAAGCTCGAGCGCAACTACGACCTGCTGCAATACATCGGCACCGCGCCGCGCACCAGCTACTTGGCACGCGTCAAGAACCCGAATCCGAAGATGCCCGATGCGAAGTTCATCGGCCAGGCCACCATCAACATGGCCTGATCCTTACCCAACCTGATTTCCCGATCTCACTTACCACATGGCCTCCACCACAGAAACCGCCCCGGAAACCGGAGTCAAACTTCCGGTCCTGAAGCGTGAAAAGCTGATCCTCAACGACCGTTCCTATCATTGGATCACGGACCGGATCTGCGGAATCATCGAAAACAAGCAGCCGCTGCTCTGGTGGCTCCTGTTCATTCCTTCCTCGCTCATCGCACTGATCGGTGTCGGCGGTGGTCTTTTCCACCTCGTCTCCACCGGTGTCGGTGTCTGGGGAAACACCAACCGCATCATGTGGGGTTGGCCGATCGTGAACTTCGTCTTCTGGATCGGTATCGGGCACGCCGGAACCCTGATCTCCGCCATTCTTTTCCTCACCCGGCAAAACTGGCGGACATCGATCAACCGGGCAGCTGAGGCCATGACCATCTTTGCGGTGATGTGCGCGGGTATTTTCCCCGCCTTCCACGTCGGTCGTGTTTGGTTCGCATGGTTCCTCGCACCGGTGCCAAACGCCAACGGCATCTGGCAGAACTTCAAGTCGCCGCTCCTGTGGGACGTTTTCGCGGTCTCCACCTATTTCACCGTCTCCCTGATCTTCTGGTTCCTGGGCATGGTTCCCGATCTTGCAACCATCCGCGACCGCTGCAAACCCGGCCTGCGCAAGGTGCTTTACGGCATTTTTGCCCTCGGCTGGAGAGGTGGCAACCGCCAGTGGAGCCACTACGAAATGGCTTACCTCCTTCTCGCCGCACTTGCGACACCGCTCGTCCTTTCCGTCCACTCGGTCGTCTCCTTCGACTTCGCGACTTCCGTGGTTCCCGGCTGGCACACCACGATCTTCCCTCCATACTTCGTGGCCGGCGCGATCTTCGGTGGCTTCGCAATGGTGCTCACGATCATGATTCCTGCCCGTTTCATTTACGGTCTCCAAGATCTGATCACCATGAAGCACATCGACAACATGGCGAAGATCATCCTGCTCACCGGCACGATCGTCGGTTACGCCTACCTGATGGAGCTCTTCGTAGCCTTCTATTCCGGAGCGATCTACGAAATGGCCGCCTTCAAATACCGTATCGCCGGTCCTTACTGGTGGGCCTACGCCGCGATGATGAGCTGCAACGTGCTTTCCCCACAAATCTTCTGGTTCAAGGCCTGCCGCGAAAACCTCTGGGTCGTCATGATCGTCTGCATGTGTGTTAACATCGGTATGTGGTTCGAGCGCTTCGTCATCATTGTCACCACCCTGGCCCGCATGTGGCTGCCGGGTGACTGGAAGACCTTCTCGCCTTCCCCTCAGGATCAGATGCTCTTCGTCGGCACGATCGGCATGTTCCTCATGCTCTTCCTCCTGTTCCTCCGCTTCCTGCCTTGCATCAACATTGCCGAGGTCAAATGGACCAAGCTTGAGAGCGACCCACACTTTGACGACATCGAGTCCCATCCCGACAAGGGCGCGGACAACATCGCCGCCTATCAGAAAGAAACCGCCGAGGCGAAAATCTGAACAGCCGACTCCACTATCTTTTAACTAACAACTTCTAACGACTTCCCCGTGAGTAATACCCGCAAACGAGTTTACGGCTACCTAGCCGAGTTCAAGAGCGCCTCCGCACTTTATAAGGCGGCGGAGCAAGTCCGTGACGCAGGTTTCCGCAAATGGGACTGCTACACCCCATACCCCGTGCACGGCCTCGACGCCGCAATGGGACTGAAGCGCTCCATCCTTCCATGGCTCGTCTTCTTCGGCGGCATGACTGGCACCGCCACCGCATTTGCGCTCGCCTACACCACGCAGGTCGTCATCTACCCGACCGTGGTCCAGGCAAAACCGACGAACATTTTCACGATCCCGGCGTTCTTCCCGGTCATGTTCGAGCTGACCATCCTGTTCTCCGGCTTCACGGTGCTTTTCGGCCTGCTCGCTCTGATGCAGTTGCCGCGCCTCAACCACCCTCTGTTTGCCAGCAAGCAATTCCACCGCGCCACCGATGACGGCTTCTTCATCGCCATCGAAGCACGCGACGCGAAATTCAGTCCCGACGGCACTCGCGATCTCCTCGGGGAGATCGGCGGTGAAAACATCGAACTCGTCGAAGAAGAAGACGACAGAGGGTAAAAGCTGACACGCTGAAATCCTGAAAACTGAAAACTTGAAACTGAAAACTTCTTTCTGATGCGCTACTTCTTCCTTATCTACGCGATCATCGCCGTCCTCGTTGTGGGCATCGGTGGCTTCCGCGGCCAACATTTCTCCAAGCCACCTGTCATGGTTTTCCCTGATATGGACAATCAGGACAAACTCAAAGCCCAGGCACCGAGCACGTTCTTCGGCGACCGCAAAGGCGGACGTCTTCCAGTCGATGAAACGCAACCCCTCGGCTTCAACGAAGAAGGTGCCTCCGAAATGGGTGGCATCCCCGAGCCTGAGTTTGGTGGTCTCGAAGACTACTACCACACCGGCCACGTAGGTGATTACTACGGCACCGGAATGCCTGAGGAACTTGGACTGAACGATGAAACCATCGTCGAGTTCATCGCAAAAGGTGAAGAGCGCTACGGCATTTACTGCGCAGTCTGCCACGGTGCAGCTGGAGACGGCCTCGGCATCACCTCCCGCTACGGCGTTCCCGGCATCGCAAACTTCCACTCCGGTCCTTTCAGCTCCGCCACCTATCCTGATGGCCGCATGTTCGAAGTCGTCACACACGGCAAAGGCATGATGAGCGGCTATGGCGCTAATGTCCCTGTGCGTGACCGTTGGGCAATCATCGCCTACGTTCGCACCCTTCAGGCGGCCAAGGAAATGGCAGCAGCCGCACCTCAGCCACAGGAAGAACCTGCAGAAGAAGCCGGAACCGAAGAAATAGCTCCAGCTGTGCAAGAAGAACCTGCGGTGCCACCTGCCACCGAGGACACTCCGCCAACCACTCCCGGCGCACCAGCTCCAGGAGAATCTCTTCCAAACCCGAGCCCACAACCGGAATCGGACCAATCCGCCCCCACACAAGCCGAGGAGGCAGCCCAATAATTTTTTCCCCAGATGTCCCATCACGTAACATCCGCTGACATAGCCATCAACGGCGATCACCTCGACAAGTCGAAGGTCGCCAAGCTCAAAACCCTCTGCCTCGGCATCGCCGCGGTTGGCACCATCATCAGTCTGCTCGGACTCTTCGGAGTCCTCGGACCATGGTTCCAAGGCACCTACGCCTATTCCTGGGTTTTCGCTTACTACTTCTTCCTGACGCTCTCCATCGGGGGAGTGTTCTGGACGCTGCTTCACAACGTCTCGAACTCAGGGTGGGGGACTTCCGTCCGCCGGACCTTCGAAAACCTTGGATCCACCTTCCCATGGCTTTTCCTCTTCGGCCTTCCGTTGCTGTTCCCAGAGGTGAACCGCTACCTCTTCGAGTGGATGAACATCCACCGCGCCGGTGCCGAAGCGGTCTCATCGGGCCACGCCGAGAACATGAAGGAATACCTGCATCACACCGATCACCTGCTTTATAACAAGCTGTGGTTCATGAACATTCCGTTCTGGGTCGGTCGTTTCATCTTCTACGGAGTCGGTCTCTCGGCGGTCATCATCTTCCTGCGTAAACTCTCCACCAATCAGGACACGGATCCGAATCCCGGTGTGAAACGCCTGTTCATGGCGCGCAAGCACTCGACCTACACCCTCATCATCTTCGCCCTGACGATCACCTTCACCGGTTTCGACTTCCTCATGGGACAAGACTACAAATGGTTCTCCACCATGTGGGGTGTCTACCTCTTCGCAGGTTCCGCCCTGAACTCGATGGCGGTCATCATCCTCGTCTGCACCTACCTGAAAAGCCAGGGGCACCTCAAGCATGTGACCACTCCTGAGCATTTCCACATCATGGGCAAGCTGCTCTTCGCCTTCACCGTCTTCTGGGCATACATCTCCTTCTCCCAGTATTTCCTCATCTGGTATGCGAACATCACCGAGGAAACCTCCTACTTCCTGATCCGCAACACCGGTAACTGGAACATCGCGATGATTGCCCTAGTCTTCGGTCACTTCGTCGTCCCCTTCGTGGTCCTGCTCCAAGCATGGCTCAAGAAGAACCCGAAATACCTCTCGATCGTGGCGGTTTACACGCTCTGCATGCACGTGCTCGACCACTACCTCATCACCATCCCTGAACGCGGTATTTCCCTCGGAAACATCGACGCGAAAACCTTCGGTGACATCAGCGTCTCCATCCCAGGTGCCTTCTGGGGCGATATCCTCGCCTTCGTCACCATCGGAGCCGCCTTCGTATTCTTCCTCCTCCGCGCCATCGGCCAGCACTCGCTCTACCCGAACCGCGACCCGCGCATCCTCGAATCCGCGAACCTCAGCAACTGATCCTTTTCACCCTTTTTCATCCCGAACGCATGGACCCCACCCGCGACAATCCCCTGATCCGCATCAAAGCCTTCTTCGATGGCTTGGGCATCTTCACCTTCTTTGCAGTAGTTCTGCTGGTCATCATCGGCATTGCTGCCGCCTTTGGCTGGTTCCGCAAAGGCGAGACTCCAGAAGACGCCGCCGGAGAAATCCGCTACGAAACCAAGACCGAGGTCGATGAGGCACAGGCCGCATTCCTCACTCCGGAGCAAATTTCCGCAGCGATTCCCGAGATCTCCAAAACTCTCATCGCTTCCAAGCCGGTCGCCGTTGAGAAACCTGAGCAGATTGTTCCAGGTTCCGAGACTGCTTTGAAACTGGCTGACGCACCGGTAGTTGACACTTCCACAATGGATGCCGTCAGCGAAGAAGATGCGAACGCACCTATCGATCCTGCCGTCATGGAAATGGGCAAAGCCCAGTTCATGATCTGCGCTGCTTGCCACGGCCCGAACGGGGAAGGGGTTGCAGGCGCAGGCCCACCGCTCGCCGGATCCGAATGGGTCACTGGCCCGATCTCGAACCTCATCAAGATCCAGCTCCGCGGACTCGCCGGTCCGATCGAAGTGAACGGACAGGTTTACGAATTCCCCGCAGGCATGTTCCCGATGGCCTATCAGACCGACGAACAGATCGCCGCTGCACTCACCTACATTCGCAACAGCTTCGGTAACAAGGCCTCCGCCGTGAAGCCGGAACAGGTTGCCGCCCTCCGCAGTGAGGTTGGAAAACCTCAGCTCCCTGTCGAAGAACTCATCAAGCCGTAATCTCTTTTTTTCAGTCAGATGTCATCATCCACCACAAATTCACCCACCCAGGACGCCCTGTTGCGCACCGGCATCGACCGTTCGTTGCGCCACCCCGTCATGTTTTTCATGACCAGCGGTGCCGCATGGCTCGCGGTTTCGATCATTCTCGGTGTCATTTCGTCCGCCAAAGCGCATTCCCCCGGCTTCCTTGATGGCTGCGGCTGGCTGACCTACGGCCGTGTCCAAGCAGCTCACATCAATGCCTTCATCTACGGCTGGGGCTTCCAAGCCGCCTTCGGAGTGATCATCTGGATGATGTCGCGCCTTTCCCGCCAAGAGTGCAGGGCTTCCGGAATCATCCTCACCGCAGGACACGTCTGGAATGTCATCATCTCGCTAGGCACTCTCGGCATCCTTGCCGGTCACGGCACCGGAATGCCATGGATGGAATTCCCGGCATTCACATGGCCGGTCATCGTGCTCACCTACATCGCCATCGTCGTCTGGTCGTTCGTTCAGTTCAAAGTGCGCCCTGAAGGACACGTTTACATCTCCCAGTGGTATCTGATGGCCGCGATGATCTGGTTCCCTTGGGTCTTCATTACCACCAACCTGCTGCTCCACGTTTTCCCTGGAAACCCTGTCATGGCTGCTGGCATCAACGCTTGGTATAAATCCAGCTTGATCTTCCTGTTCTTCGTGCCGATCGCTCTCGGAACCGCTTTCTATCTCGTTCCCAAGGTGACAGGACGCCCGGTCCGCAGCTACTCGCTCGCAAAACTCGGTTTCTGGTCGCTCGCCATCCTCATGCCATGGGCTGGGATGCAGAAGCTCACCGGAGCTCCGATCCCATACTTCATCCCGTATCTTGGTGCAGCAGCCACCGTGCTGTTCTTCATCCCGGCCTTCACAGCCGCCGTCAACCTGCTTCGCACTGCGATGGCCTCGGGTGACGTCGTTTCAAACAGCCCGACCCTTCGCTTCACCATGGCGGGAACGGTTGGCCTGATCGTGATGGCAGTGGCTGCGGTTTTCCTCAACCTTCCCGGCTCCACCCTCAAGCTCAGCCAATTCTCCATGTCGGGTTACGGCTTCGAGATTCTTGCGCTCTACGGGTTCTTCAGCTTCGTGATCTTCGGTGCGATCTACTTCATCGTGCCCCGCATCACCGGCCGTGAATGGCTCTCCCGCCGTCTCATCAAGATGCATTTCTTCATCTCCATCTATGGCATCATCCTCATCGCGGTTGTCGCCATCTTCGGTGGACTCCAGCAGGGGGTTGGCCAGGAAATGTTCGACCAACCATGGGCCACCGCATCGACCCGCGCTTATCCTTATGCAATCTGCATCACCTTCTCATGGTGCACGATCCTGTTCTCCAACATCTTCTTCTTCATGCACCTCCTGGTGATGTGGATGCGCCTCGGCCGCCGCAGCAACCACCCAACGCTCCTCGTTGCCGCTCACGGCCACAGCCCGCACGGCGAGGAAGGCGATATCGACAACGCAGGTCCTGGCACCGCAGCCGCCCACTAAATCTTTCTTTACGCACTACTCATGAGCTTCCGCACTTTCTTCCTCAGCCTCTCCGCCAGTTTCGGAGTCGCATGGTTGGCCATTATCATCGTCCCTTATTTCAAGATGCGTTCCATTGAACCCATCATGATGGAAGAGGCCGAAGGCACGAACGCCGTCTACATCCCGAAACGCGCGGGACGTATCACCGACGGTGCAGAGGTCTATGCCGAGAATGGCTGCTACCTCTGCCACACCCAACTCGTCCGCCCGACTTATGCAGGTAACGACCTTTTCCGTCCTGACTGGGGTGGACTCAAGGCCATCGATGACCGCCCGGACACCCGTCGCGAGACCAATGCCTACGACTTTGATGGCGAGGACTTCGCTCAGATCGGCGTGGCACGTATGGGCCCTGATCTTTCCAATATCGGCGTCCGCGTCGAAGAACTCTACGCCAAGGACATCTCGGCGGAAGACTGGTTCTACCGCCACCTCTACAATCCACGCTGGAAACCGGAAAGCCGCGAGTCGAAATGCCCTTCGTTCCGCTTCATGTTCGAGGAATCCGTGGTTAAAGGAAATCCTTCCGAAGATGCCTTGGAATTCTCCGGTGCAAACGGCGGGGAAATCTCCCCGAAACCCGAAGCACGGGCACTTGTCTCTTACCTTCTCTCACTGAAGAAAGACCAAGCAGTTCCAGCTTCCCTCAATTTCGCCCCTTCCGCACCACAGGAAGAAGCCGCACCGCCGGCTCCTGCTCCTGCGGCTGATAGCCCAGCTGCCGACGCCGCACCTGCAGGCGCCTGATCCATCATACACTTTCCAAGAAATTTCCATCATGTCTTCGCCCGATCCGCAGCAAAGCAACAAGCCCGACCTCGACGAGTCGATCAACGTCACCCAGGCGCATGGTCGCGTCGAACGCGAGACCGCAGCCACCGCCCGCGAGCGGCGCATTGCCGATAACGGCCATGAGCCGGTAGCCCTTTGGGTGATCGTGGCTTGTGGAATCGTGCTCCTTATCGCCGGCGGCGTGCTCGGCGGTGCAGGAACCCTGTTTTCCTATGGCAACACCTTCAAGGAAGGTTATGTGCGCGACAAAGCCCCGGGTTCGGGTGACGAAGGTCCGGCTCCGAAGCCAGCGCTCGCCGCCTTCAGCTCCAAAGGCCAGAAGGTTTACTCCAAGTGCAACGGTTGCCACGGTGCGGACGGCAAAGGCGACGGCGCGAACTATCCTTCGCTTGCCGGATCCGAGTGGGTTCTTGGCGATACCCAGAAACTCGCGATGATCATCCTCAACGGCCTCCAAGGCCCGACCAGTACTGGCAAGGTTTACGGTGCAGGTATCATGCCTGCACAGGGATCCGGGATGACCGCACAGGATCTTGCAGGACTGATGACCTTTGTCCGCAACAGCTTCGGAAACTCTGCTGGTGACGTGGTCACTGTCGAGATGGCCGAGAAAGCCCTTGAGATCTCTGCCAGCCGTGAAAAAGCCGGCCAGTCCGTCACCGCGGATGAGATCAAGGCCAAGCACATGGTCATGCTTGAGGGCGAGGCCCTCGATCCTGCCAGCTTGGTCGATCCCGCCAAGTTGACACCGGCTGAATAAGTTTCTCCCAGAGTTTAGAATTTCACATTTAGATTTAAAGTTTTCATATATGAGCGCCCACGCAGCATCTCACGATTCCTCACATGATCATCACGACGATCATGGGGATCATCACCACAACCCGGGATTCCTCCAGAAGTACGTTTTCTCGACGGATCACAAGACCATCGGCATCCAGTATGGCATCACCGCGATGTTGTTCCTCGCATTTGGTTTCTACCTGATGATGGTCATGCGCTGGAGCATCGCCTATCCGCACCAGCCGCTTCCCGAGTGGATGAGCTTCCTTTTCACGGATACCTGGAAGGCCCGCTGGCTCCAGGATGGCAAGGTCACCGGTGAAACCTACAATATGTTCGGCGCCATGCACGGCACGATCATGGTCTTCCTCGGCATCGTGCCGCTCGGTTTCGGGGCCTTCGGAAACTACGTTACCCCCCTCCAGATTGGTGCGGTCGACATGGCGTTCCCCAAGCTCAACATGGCCAGTTACTGGATCTACCTTCTCGGTGGTGTGGTGATGTGCGCCTCCTTCTTCATGGAGTCGGGTGCCGCCAAATCCGGATGGACGAACTACTCGCCGCTGGCAGGTTTCGCCGACGGACAGATTGTCAACCAATGGCTTGCAGGGCAGACCCAATGGCTGATTGGACTGGTCTTGCTGATCACCTCGTCGCTGCTCGGTTCGGTGAACTTCATCACCACCATCATCAACCTCCGCGCACGTGGGATGACATGGATGCGCCTGCCATTCTTCGTCTGGGCGATGCTTGTCACCGGTTTCCTCCTTCTGCTCGCATTCCCGCCGCTTGAGGCTGCCGGCATCATGCAGCTCATGGATCGGGTCGCACACTCTTCGTTCTTCATGCCATCCGGCCTGTTCACCAAAGCGGAAGGTCTTGCCGATCTTTCCGGCGGCGGTTCACCGCTGCTGTTCCAGCACCTTTTCTGGTTCCTCGGCCACCCGGAGGTTTACGTCCTTCTGCTGCCTTCCATCGCCTGCGTTGCGGAAATCATTCCCGTCAACACCCGCAAGCCGCTCTGGGGCTACAAGTCGATGGTCTATTCCGTCCTCATTCTCGGGTTCCTTTCCTTCATCGTGTGGGCTCACCACATGTATATGACCGGAATGGGTTCCGCCGTATCCACCTTCTTCCAGACCACCACGGTGCTGATCTCCATCCCTTCGGTGATTATCATCACCGCGATGCTGATCTCCCTGTGGGGCGGTTCCATCCGCTTCACCCTGCCGATGCTCTGGGCATGTGCGTTCATCCCGATGTTCGGCATCGGCGGACTCACCGGACTTCCGCTCGCCTTCAACCTCGTCGGTCTGCACCTGCACGACACCTACTACGTGATCGGTCACTTCCATTACGTGGTGGCTCCCGGTATCCTGTTCGGCCTCTTCGCCGGTGTTTACCATTGGTATCCGAAAATCACGGGTCGTTACATGAATAACTTCCTTGGTCACCTGCACTTCTGGCCGAGCCTCGTCTGCATGAATATCATTTTCTTCCCGATGCTCATCCAAGGTATGGCAGGTTTCCATCGCCGTTGGTATAACGGTGGCGACGCCTACCTCGCCAAGGCTGCGGACAGCGCCGACGTGTTCGGAAACGTCGTAGCCAAGCACATCGACCTGAACATCGTCATGTCGATGGGTGCCTGGACTCTCGCACTCGCGCAAGTTCCATTCGTCATCAACGTCTTCCTCGCATGGAAAGCCGGCAAGAAGGTGGAAAGCGACAACCCATGGGATGGCACCACCCTCGAATGGTCTACTCCTACACCTCCGGGACATGGCAACTTCACC
Organism: Luteolibacter sp.; assembly: GCA_039978775.1. GTDB lineage: Bacteria > Verrucomicrobiota > Verrucomicrobiia > Verrucomicrobiales > Akkermansiaceae > Luteolibacter. The sequence goes on from JBDWAR010000014.1 coordinate 18,820, forward strand.
TACGATGTCGCCGTTTACCGCGGGCCTTACGAATATTCCCGTCCGGATTGCGACAAGGATTACTTCCCGCAGTGGGAGGAGCCCAAGAAGCCCGTTGGGGAGCCTGCGGACGAGCCATCCGTTGCAAACACCAAGGATCATCACTGAAGTTCAGTCTTCCCTGGAAACTGAAAACTGAACACTAGCAAACTTTTAGAAATGGAAATCCCATATATCGTAGTTCCCCGCAAAGACACGGGTCTGATCAACTCCAAGATCGCCATCTGGCTGTTCCTCGCTTCCGAGGTCATGCTCTTCGGCGGATTCTTCTCCGCTTACGTTTATCTCCGCATGGGTGCGGACTATCCATGGCCGGAGCGCACGCTTCCTATCCTTCCGGGTCTCATCAACACCTTCGTGCTGATCGCCTCATCCGTCACCGTGGTCTTTGCATGGGCCGCGCTCAAGATGCGCGAGTGGAGGAAATTCCAAGTCTATATGGGCATCACCGTTGCCTGCGCCGCACTTTTCATGGTGCTCAAAGGCGTCGAATACAACGTGAAGTTCCATCACCAGGCGGTTCGTTTGAACGACTACTCCGTCGTTGAGGGCCACCTCGGCTATGAACTCAAGGAGGGTGCCGACAAGCACCATCCCAAAGAGGACGATTTCGCAACTGACCACAAGGGTCATAAGATCGAGGAAAACATGATCCGCGTAAAAGCGGAGAAGATCACCTTCGCCACCAAACGCTACCACGCCGCGTGGGTCGATGAGATGCTCGCCGAAGCTGAACGAGCCAAGTCCAAGATCACCCTTGCTGCCGATATCACGGCTGTGACCAGCGAAGGCGGTAAGGCAGAAGTTATCGCCAAGCAGGGTGAAGCCCTCAGTCTTGAACTTCTTGGGAAACTCAAGGAAGCCCAACTCGCCGCACTCAAGCACAACGCCGCCCTCCGCACCGCAGATCTGCGCAAGCAATGGGTCGTAGCGAAGAAGGCTAATCCCAATAAGCAGGATTGGGAGTTCGCCACGGATGTGAACATCGACATGGATGCGATCACGCCACTTATGCTTTCCGAAGTGCCAAGCGCCACATTCGTGGTGGAGCCTGCGACGGAGTTCCTGTTCCGGCCGCGCGACATTCAGGAAGCCGACGGCAGTTCTACGCTTCGTGACAACACCGTGATTGAAGGGACGCTTGAGGAAAGCCCGATGGTCTTCCACAACGTTGATGCCGTGGATTTCCAGTGGCTGGTGATGAAGGCGGAAGAGAAGGGGATTTCCCCGGAAGCTGCCATCCAGAACTCCTGGCTGATGCAGAACAATGCCTTTGTCCGCGATGCATGGGCATGGCACCAGGGCGAGCTTGAGAAACTCCAAGCGAAACTCAACGAACGCCACGGCTTCGATGATGAGGGCAACCCGAATCAAGTTCCCACCCACAAAGAGCTCTACCGCATCGGATGGAAGGAATTCGCAAAATACGGCGAAGAAACCAAAGGTGTCGAACTGTCCTCCCTCGATGGCTTGAAAGAGGAATTCATGGGGCCGAACTACGAAGCCCGTGGGGAGAAAACCTTCCCTCATCTCTCGATTCCGCGTGAGGAGATTCGCCATGCTGCAAAATTCAGCCCGGCCTGGAATACCTACTATGCGATCTATTTCACCATCACCGGCTTGCACGGTCTCCACGTTATCGGTGGTGCTTTGGTTCTCGCTTACTACCTCTTCTTCGGACGTAAGATGTATCTGGAGAACCCCGAATGGCTCGCCAACCGAGTCGAGGTCGGTGGGCTCTTCTGGCACTTCGTCGACCTTATCTGGATCTTCGCATTCCCGATTCTCTACCTCATGTAATCCGGCGGGAACCACCCAATCTAACTTCAACTACACACAGAAATGGCTGACTCGATCGAAGAGATCCAAAAATCCAAAAAGAAATACCTTCTCGTCTTCGGAGCTTTGCTCGTGGGAACGGTGCTTACCGTCCTTGTGGCATCACCTCCGGAGTTCCTCTGGCGCCTCGATGTGGGCGATCACGGCTTCGACAAATGGGATGGCATCATTGGTTTGCTTATTGCCACGACCAAAGCGACGCTTGTTGCCGCGATCTTCATGCACTTGAACCATGAGAAAAAGGCGATCTATTGGATCTTCGCCTCAGGTATTGTCTTTGTTGCCTGGATGGGCTTCTTGCTCGCACTGGCTTACAGGAACCCGATCCACGACTTCCTTTTCTACAAGTAAACAACCGTAAACGCCATGTCACTCCGCAGCTTCCACCTCGTCTTCGTCACCATTTGCACGCTTCTGTGCGCGTTCCTGGTGGTGTGGTCGTTTGTCCTCGCTCCGGAGCCTTCCGCCATGGCCACGGCTTTCGGGGTGGTCGGTATCATCGGGCTCATCCTGATGCCGATCTACGGTTACTGCTTCCTTAGGAAAGCCTCCAAACTCCACCTCTGATCCTGCCATGAACCTCTTCAATATCCTGGCTTGCCCGACATGCGCCTCTTCCTTTGAGGCATCCGGCGATTCCATCGGTTACTCCATCTTTTTCCTCCTTCTCGTCATCCTCGCCGTCCTCGGTGGAATCGCTTTCTTCATGGTGCGCATCATTCGTCGCGAAGACAACAACCTCGACCCGGAACTCCGCGACGACTACGTCAGTCACTAGTCTTATTTCAGTTTTTCAGCCTTTCAGATTTCAGCTTTTACCAAAATGACCTTCTCAGAACTCCTCGGACTTCCCAGCAACCATTCCGCTCACGGCGGCCACGTCGATCACCTGATCATGGTGGTGCATTGGTTCATGCTCGCCCTCTTCGTGGGCTGGACTGTCTTTTTCTTCATCTGCCTTTTCAAATTCTGGCACAAACGCAACCCCAAGGCTTCCTATGACGGTGTTCGCAGTCACCTTTCCAGTCACATGGAAGTCGGCGTCATCCTGATCGAAGCGGTTCTCCTGCTCGGCTTTGCATTCCCGCTCTGGCAGGATCGTGTGGATAGCTGGGAGAAAATCCAAGAAATGGATCCTGTCCGCGTTCGCGTGGTCGGTTGGCAGTTCGGCTGGACTTATCACTACCCGGGACTCGACGGAAAATTTGGTCGCACGGATGCGGCGCTTATTTCCGGAACCAACGATCTGGGCATCGACTACACTGATCCGAACGCCCTCGACGACTATGTCGATTCAACCCTCAGGCTTCCGGTCAACCGTCCCGCCGTGCTCAATATCGGCACCAAGGATGTGATCCACAACTACGCGATCGTTCCGATGCGCGCCCAGCAGGATGCCATTCCGGGCAAGGAGATCGCCATGTGGTTCACCCCCGTGGACAAGATCGAAACCACCGTGGTTTGCGCCCAGCTCTGCGGCGAACAGCATGCGAACATGATCGGTAACATGGAAGTCATCGACGAAAAGGATTACAACGCGCAAGCGACATCGAAGTCCGAAGCTGCGCTCAAGGCGAATTCCCCGGCAGCACCTGCCGAGGAAACGGCTGCGGTGATCCGCTGAGGCATTTCGCGAGGGCAGCTTCAGCTCACAAATCGGAAAAGGCGGTTATTAAACCGCCTTTTTTCATGCCCGCTAGGCACGAAAAAACCCCACATTTCTGTGGGGTTTGAGAGGGATTCGATGATCGGATTCGATCAGTCGTTCGAGCGGCCTTGATAGGTGCCGTCTTCGGTTTTCACCGAGATACGCTCGCCTTGGTTGATGAAGAGCGGGACGTTGACGTTAAGGCCGGTTTCCATGGTGGCTGGCTTGTAGACGTTGTTGGCGGAATCGCCTTTGACGCCTTCCGAGGACTCGGCGACGGTCATGACCATGGTGAGCGGGAGCTCGATGCTGACAACCAGACCGTCTGCGATGAGGAGAGTGTAGAGCTGTCCTTCGATGAGGTAGTTTTTGACGCCTTCGATGAGGTCTTCGTAAACGACCATGTCATCGTAGGTCTCCGGATGGAGGAAGTGGTAACCTTCGGTGTCCTTGTAGGAGTATTCGTGTGCGATTTTCTCAAGATGCACGCCTTCGAGGGAGTCGTTCGAGGTCATGCGCAGGTTGGAGACTTTTTTGGAGGCGACGCTGCGGATCGACATCTGCACGTAGGAGGCCATGCGGGGAGGGGTTTTCAGTTCGTGCTCGATGACGAGGCAAACCTCGTTGTTGTGACGGACTGCATGTCCCTTGCGGAGGGTGATTACGTTAACGCTGGCCATAATGTGTCCGGATTGGTTAAGCGGTCAGGAGCGGATTGGCAAGGGATTTCAGGGAGTGATCCGTGTCGGGTTTGCCGTGATCCGTGAGATTACAACACAGAGCCGCTGAGCTCGCAGAGCCTTGGCTTTTTGAAGTTTTACAAAGTGTGCCCCATCCTTATGCGCTTGGTATCCAGGTATTTTTGGTTGTGCACGTTGGCGGGGAGGGAGAGGGGGATCTGCTCGGTGATTTCCAGGCCGTAGCCTTCGAGACCGACAACCTTTTTGGGGTTGTTGGTGAGGAGCTTGATGCGGCGCACGCCGAGGTCATGGAGGATTTGGGCACCCATGCCGTAGTCGCGCAGGTCGGAGGCGAAGCCGAGTTTTTCGTTGGCCTCGATGGTATCAAATCCTTGCTCTTGAAGCTTGTAGGCGTGGAGTTTTGCCGGCAGGCCGATGCCGCGTCCTTCTTGACGAAGGTAGAGGAGCACTCCGCCTTCTTCGGAAATACGCGCCATGGCGGCATCGAGTTGGGGGCCGCAATCGCAGCGCTGGGAGTGGAAGACATCCCCGGTAAGGCATTCGGAATGGACTCGGACGAGGGTGGGTTGTTCCGGGTCGATCTTGCCGCGTGTCATGGCAATATGGTGGGAGTCGTCGAGCGAGACTGTGAAGAGATGGCAATCGAAATTGCCGAAGTCCGTGGGCATCAGAACGGTCTGTTCGCGTTTTACGAATTTTTCCGAGCGGCGGCGATATTCGATGAGCTGGGCGATGGTGCAGGCTTTCAGGTCGTGCTTTTGCTGATAGTGACCTAGATCGCCGACGCGTGCCATCGATCCTTCTTCGTCCATGATTTCACAGATCACTCCGGCGGCGGGGAGCCCGGCGAGGCTCACCAGATCGATAGCGGCCTCGGTGTGTCCCGCACGGCGCAGGACCCCTCCGGACATGGCCTGGAGAGGGAAGATGTGCCCGGGCTTCACGAAATCATCGGCATGCGTTTTTGGATCGGCGAGCAGGCGGATGGTGAGGGCACGGTCGGCGGCGGAAATGCCGGTGGTGATTCCTTTGGCAGCATCGACCGAAATGGTGAAGGCGGTTTTCATGCCTTCGAGGTTGCGACGGGTCATCTGCGGCAGATCCAGCTCCTCGGCGCGTCCGGCGGAAATCGGTGCACAGATCAGACCGCGCCCGTGCACCGCCATGAAATTGACCATTTCCTTGGTGCAGAGAGAGGCGGCGCCGACGAGATCTGCCTCGTTTTCGCGGGCTGGGTCATCGGCGACGATGACGAGTTTACCGGCGGCGATATCGGCGATGATCTCGTCGATGGGATGGAAATTGAGTTCGGACATTTGTGGGTAAAAGCTGAAAGGCTGAAAACTGAAAGGCTGAAATTAGCTAGTTGAGGAAAGGATTTTTTGGAGCCTCGGCGAGGAGGTGGTGGTAGGGAGAAATGCCTTTGAGCAAATCCGTCCACAGAGAGAGATCGTGCGGGTGGTTGAACAGGGCTGCGGATGGCCTGAGGGTGATCCAGGTGTTGCGTTTAAGCTCGTCCTCAAGCTGGCCAGCTGCCCATCCGGAGTGCCCGACGGTGGCGCGCACGATGTGGTGGCCGGTTAAAATCAGCTCGGAGGCGTGTTTCGCGGAAATGCGCGGCGCGTAGTCGAGCGATTTGGAATTCGCCCACGAGAAGGACGAGAAACTCAGCTCGCCGGTGGAGACGGGGCCGCCGTGGTGGATGGGCAGGTGATGGAGTGCAGCAAACGCAGGGTCGGGTAGGACATCGCCGACGGTGGTTTCTGTGCAGTGATTGATGATCGTGCCGATGGCACCCTCGCTGGAGGAATGCTCGGCAATGAGGATCACAGATCGGTGAAATGTGCCGTCTGCAAGAGCGGGTGAGGCCAGCAAAAGCTGTCCGCTCAGTGAGATCGGGAATTCGGATGATGAGGAGTCGCCTGCCACACGGGAAACATGCTTCGGGGACGGCAGGATTTCAAGGACGATGCAGGGAGTTGGTAAAAGCTGAGATGCTGACACCTGAAATGCTGAAATTTGCGGGGCGCACCTCAGCTACCTGCGCTTGCGTGATCCACCTCGTTTCTTCTGCGGGCCGGATTTTGCAGCGGCCTTCGGGGTCGGCTTTTTGGAGCCGCGGGTATTCGATTTTGCGGCGGGGCGGCCGCCTTTTTTAGCGGGGGATTTGCCGGACATCTTCACGCCTTCGGTGGTGGGCGCACCTGCCACGGCGAAGTCGACGAAGCGCTTGATCTTGTCGATGGCGACGATGCGCAGTGGGAGCTTCATACCGAGTGCGAGGCGTTTCCCATCGAAGGACGTCCAGGCCATGTTGTGCTGCTCGAAGCGCCATTTGCTGGAGCGGGGAAGATCCTCGCGTTTGACCACGCCGCGCACGCCCATGTCGGGGATTTCGACCATCAGGCCCATGGCGCGGACATCGGTGATGACGCCATCGAAGGTAGTTTCCTCGCCTTCGTTTTTCGATTGGTCGGTGGAGGCGATGAGCTCGAGGTATTCGAGGAGCTTGATCTGCTTGGTCTCGGATTCCGCTTCCGAGGAGGTGCGCTCGGTATCGGAAATGTGGCGGGCGATGTCGCGCAGATCCGCCTGAGAAGGCGTGCGATCCGGGTTTTTCGGCGGGTTTTCCAGAAACGCCTGCATCGAGCGATGCACGATGAGGTCTGCGTAACGACGGATCGGCGAGGTGAAGTGCGTGTAGTCCGTTTTCGCGAGGCCGTAGTGACCGACGGGCTCTGCGGCGTAGGCGGCGCGTTTCAGCGACTTGAGCAGGCCGAGCTTGATTTGGTGCTCCTCGGCGGTGCCTTTGGAGGAGTCGAGCAATGCCTGGATGTGGGAGCGGTTGGTGAGGTCACCCGGGCTGTAGCCGTATTGCTTCGCAACCTCCGTGTAGTCCTCGAGACGTGATGGATCGGGATCTTCGTGGATGCGGAAAATGGAAGGCTTCGAGCGCTCGCGCAGGAGCTTCGCCACGGATTGGTTGGCGATGAGCATGCATTCCTCGACCAGCTGGTGGGACTCCGTGTGAACGACCTCATGTGCCTCGCAGGCGCGGCCGTTTTCATCGAGCTTGATCTTGATTTCTGTCATCTCCAGATCGAGCGCGCCGTTGGCGAAACGATTTTTGCGCAGGAGGGATGCCATTTTCCATGCCTCCTTGACCGAACCGACGAGGGTCGGATCCGAGCCTTCCGGTGCACCTTTGCCATCGAGGATGGCTTGCGCTTGTTCGTAGGAGAGCTTGGCGCGGGAGTGGATGACTGCATCGATGAACTTCGTGTTCAGGATGTGGCCGTCTTTGGAAACCTCGATCACCGCGCACTTGGTGAGGCGGTCGACGTTTGGCTTGAGCGAGCAGATGCCGTTGGAAAGCTCGACCGGGAGCATCGGCAGCACGCGGTCCACGAGGTAGGTGGAGTTGCCGCGCTCGATGGCTTCCTTGTCCATCGGGGAGCCGGGCTTGATGTAGTGGGAAACGTCCGCGATGTGGACTTCGAGCAGCCAACCGCCGGATTTGGTCTTGGCGATGTAGATCGCATCGTCGTGATCCTTCGCGTCGCCGGGGTCGATGGTGATGACGAGTTTCTTGCGATGATCCTTGCGGCGCGCGATTTCTTTTTCATCCGGCTGCTCCGGGACGGCACGGGCTTCGCGCAAGACTTCTTCCGGGAAAGAGGTGCGCAGTCCGTAGCGTGCGATGGTGGAGAGAATGTCTACGCCTGCGTCGCCGGGCCAGCCGAGGACTTCGATGACGTGGCCGATGGGATCGTCGGAAGGATTTTCCCAGCTCACGAGATCCACCACAACGGTCTGGCCTGGCTCGGCAGTGGTGTCGCCGGTGATGTTGATGCGGCCGCCTTCGAGGGCTTTGTCATCCGTTTCCACCCAGGAGAATTTGTTCTTCTTCTTGAAAATCCCGACGATGCGTCCGGAGCGGCGCGAGAGGACTTCGAGGACCTTGCCGCGCATTTCCTGATCGTCTGGAGCGGAGCCACGCTGGCGGGGCTTCGAGGAAGGGGCGGAGGGGAGAATGCGCACGCTGTCGCCATCAAGGGCGGTGCTGGTTTTGTCGCGCGGGATGAAGATGCGCGAATGCACCGTGAAGTCGATGCCCGCAGCTTCGTTTTCGGGCTCGCCGATGATCGGATAGAAAAACGCGTGGCCGTTTGGCAGGAACTTGATCGAGCCGGTGAGCGAGCCTTTCGGTGCAGGGCCGGAGGATGTCGCAGCAGCCTTGGAGGCTGGCTCTTTGCTGGCGGCGGGCTTTTTCTCTTCGGGAGGTTTCGGGAAGGAGTAGAGCTTCTTCGCACCGCAGTGGATGAGCTTGTCTTCGGCAAGATCGCTAAGCACTCCACCGAGTTCACCTTTGCGGTTACCGGGGATGTCGAGCGTCTTGGCGATCTGGGTTTTTGAAAAGGTTTGCTCCGGGTTTTGGCGGAGGAGGTCGAGTATGGATTCGCGCATGTGGGAAATCTGAAATGGTTGGCGACCGCGTCTGCCCGCCACGTTGCGGGTGTGCATGCAGGTCGCCTTGGCGCGTAAGTTAGGCGCAGGTGCGGGATCTTACAAGGGTAGCTTTGAGGGGGAAATTTCGGCCGTGATGCGGCTTACGAAATCGGGATTACGATCAGCAGCGAAGTGCCGGCTCCGGGATTGGAACGTATTTTCAGTTCGGCCCGGAGATCTTCCGCGCGTTGCTTGAGGGTGCGCAAGGTGTAGGGGGCGGCGAGCTGTTCCCCGCTCATGCCCACCCCGTCATCGCTGATTCCAATCTCGATGGCGGATCGCAGGTGGACGGCGATGTCCACCTTCTGGCAGCGCGAGTGAGTGCGGGCGTTGAATAGCGCTTCCTTGTAGTAAAATAGCAGGTTCTTTCGCAGGGCGGGGGATAGGGTGAGCTCACCCAGAGTGCTGTCGATCTTCAGTTCGTAGGGGATGTCGGCGAGCATCAGCTCCGCTACGTCGCTGAGGTATTCCACGATGCTCTGGCAGCGTCCCACGCTGGGGGCTGCGTTATGTAATACCTCACGCAGGCCGTAGCTGCTTTCTTTGGCGAGACGGATGATGGAGCTGAGCCTTTCCCGATCAGCGGGATCTTCGCAGCGCTTGAGCAGGCCTTCGGCATAGATAGAGATCGTGCCTAAGCTGCTGCCGACCTCATCATGCAGATCGGAAGCAATACGCTCACGGTCGCGGCGGATTTTTCTGCGGGCTTTCTTGCGCGAGGATATCCCGTAGTGGATGGCAAAGCAAACGAGGGCGAGTCCCGAGACCACCCCGATCCAGAGCAAGCCATGCTCCACGCGAGTGCGTATTGTTTTCATGGATGCAACGAGAGGCATCCTTTCTTCAAGGAGTGCCTGCCGTTTCGCGAGTCCCTCTACCCAGGTGCGGACGGGTAGGATTTCTCCTGACTGAGTCATCCCGTCATAGGCGGACTCGATGGACCAGGAGTAGGGCTTGCCATTGGCATCGATGAATTGCTTCCTGTTGGTGTAAGAATTTTGCTCGGAAGGTTCCCTTGGGAGAGCCGTACGGGGGAGGATTTCACCCCGGAACATCGGGCTGATGTCACTGAACTGCACGGCGGGGGTCGTTTTCTGCGTGAGTTGGGCACCTTCGAATACTTTCAGGCGCACGATCCTAGCCATGGTTTCCGGAAAATAGGCGATGAAGGGATTCGATCCGGGATCTTGGAAAATCTCCTCACTCCACTGGGAGGCTTCCGTGATAACGTTTCTTTCCGCATCGAGCAGCTGGATGGAAAAACGCAGAGGGAATGAGTGCCCGCCCCGGAAAAGGTTTGCCGGATCGATCCTCACCGCATCGATCAGGGTGTCTTCCGGATATCGGAGATCGAACAAATAAGGCAGGGAGTCGGGTTGGTTCTTCTTTTTTGCATAGATCCCGAGACCGCCGAACGCGGGGCTGCTTTGCTCCGGGAGCCCGAGCGCCGTCTGACTGTCGGTGAGGTAGTCTGTCGAAAGGGTCTGGTAACTCGTTCGTCCGCGGGTGGCTGTGAGCTTGGCGCGGGGGGCGATGTTGTCCCGTCCCGAAAATATCATGAGCTCCGCGCAACCCGCTGTAAACCGTTGGTGAGTGGCATGCTTCTGGAGCTCGGTAAATACGATTTCGATGCGCTTCAGTTTCCTCGTCGGGAATTCAATCAATTCCGGTAACGATTTTTTAATCAGAGTCTGGGTGCTTTGTCTTTTTGCCAGCGGGCCATCATCAGGCTGGTCGGGATCGCGGATTTCGATCACCCCGGGCCAGTAGTCGTTGTCCGAAGGATTATCCTCTTCGCCGTTAGGAAGTCTCAGCGGTAGGACGGCGACTGCATCGATATCGCGGGGCTCCTCCCACTCGAAAAGAAAACTCACCTCATCTTTTGCAGAATTGTGCCATTGGCTCAGATATCCGGCGGTTCCAGTGGGCGCGCGCTGGTTCGAGCTAGGCAGTTGTGAGAGTTCGTCATCGATCCCGGCGAGCCTGCGATCCGCGTCTCGATATTTTTTCGAAATTATCATCGCGATCCTGTGGCTCCACGGCGGAAGCTCGGGCTCATCGGCCTGCTGGGAAATGTTTGTGACCCAGATGATGCTGGAGTTATCCGGGCTGCGCCATGTCTCCTTCACGTAAAGCAGGCGGCCGGGGTTCTTTTGAATATAGGTATCGAATGTCAGACCGCCGATGCCCACAGTGCGGTTTTTGTCGTTGGTCAGCGAGATAATCAGCGATTTCCCCGAGCATTTTTCATCGAGGTGAAAGAAGATCCAGAAGCCGTGGGTGGTGGCGGGGATTTTCCGGATGCTACGGCTCCAAGAGCCATCCTGTGTTCTCAGCCCGATGCTTGACGGTGAGGTGCTGTCGCTGGCTCCGTTTCCGAAGAAAATGCCCATACGTGTCCCATCATGTTGGGGTAGGGATTTTAGATCGACACGCAGGATGTCCTGTTCGTCACCCGGTGCATCCGCGTTGATTTTGAGCAGGCCGGAGCGGATTTTTACCTGCTTCTTTTCTGTCGGGCCAGTGATATTAAGGTATCCCCGGAGATTGTTGGAATAGGCGCCCTGCAATGGGATTACACCTCCGACATAAGAGGGCAGGGAGGAAAGCATGTTTTCGGTGGCAGGACGGATGGTCTCCGAAACCATGTCCTGCCTCATTACATGAAAGAAACAGTAGCCATTCTCCCCATAGAGGTTGCTCCCGTCCTGCGACCACGGTTTTTCTACGCGGTCATCATTCCAGTAGCCTCCGGAATACGGATCGATCCCCTCCGCGGCATGTCCCGGGATCGCCAACAATAGGTATGTGATCAACCCGGCGGTAAGGCGCCGTGCCGTCCTGCTCCGCTTACCGTGAGCTCCTGATCTCCGCATATCAGATGATATGCAGCGAATTGGCTTTTGTCACCGCTCCTGAAAGGTTGTTCACCTGGAGCTTGCGGTAAATGTTGCGCACATGGCTGTCCACTGTGTGCAGGCTCAGTTCCAAGGATTTTGCCACCTTCTGGCGCGACGAACCGCCTGCTAGCATTTTCAGAACACCTGTCTCCCTCTTGGAGATCGGTGAGTCCGACGGTGGGCAATCGTCATTGGAAAAGGTGGCGAAGACCAATTTCGCAATGTCGGCGCTCAACGGGCAGATGCCGTTGCGGGCGTCTTCGATGCCCTTGATGATTGCATCGATACCGGCCGACTTGATGAGGTAGCCCGATGCACCGGCACCAAGGGCGCGGAAAACGCGGGCTTTGTTTTCAAAAACCGTCAGCACCAAGATTTTTGCCTCGGGGCAGATCTGCAGGATATTTGGGATCGCATCGAGCCCGTCCATGCCGGGAAGGCCAAGATCGAGCACGATGATATCGGGGCGATTGCCTTTTTCTAAATGGGAGATGGCCGCCTCCGCCGAGGAGAAGCTCCCGTTACAGGACATGTTGTCGGTGGTCACTATCGCCTCGAGCAGCGCCCTGCGGAATTCAGAGTGATCTTCGATGAGGCATACGGAAATGGCGTTCGCTGCAATGACTGGCATAATCATAGATGTTAAACACTAGTATGCAACTTTTGCAATCATTTGTATCATACCTGTTTTTAGTGGTGAGGAGGAAATTAATGTGTTAGATCCCTTGGGGCGACCCGGTTCAGAGGTGGCGAGGCTCTGGCTTGCCGATTTTCATGAGTGTAATTCACTTATGCTTAGGTATTTAGATGATTGCGTTAAATTTTTGTGAAGTGTCGAAGGCATGAATAACTTCAGAAATGGGTCATGGAGCTGGCTCTCGGGCAAGTCGTGGTGTCCTCGTTTCGGTGACAAAATGTGCCAAGGGAAAGGGTGAAAGGATGGGGTAGGGGCGAATCTCCGCGGCACCCTGAATGTGAAGCACCCGAACTTCATGTTCCTCCGCCGGGACTGGCACGGCGGCAATCTACATTTTACTTATCGTGGCAACAATCCGGCAGTGGAGCTGTATGGCTCTGTCCTCTCGCTATCAGAGGCTACTCACGCTCCGGCGGCCGCGATAATTATTGGTGTGTGGTTATCGATCCGGATTTTTGCCCGGTCGCCCATACTCGGAGGTATGCAGATGAAATCATCGGAAGAACTGTGTCGGTGGGTCCATAGATCGATTTCCACCAGATCAACGCGCTGCGGGTGATTATCTTCGGACACGCATTGATAAGAATCTCCTCCGTGAGATAGCCGAGGCTGATTATGAGCAAGATAAGGAACAGCATTTGGCAGCTATTAAGCCGGTCTGGGAAGGACAAGAATTCATCGTGCTTGATTCTTGGTTTCCAATAGAAGTCCTAGAACTAATTCATTGGTCTGAACCCGAGAATAGGAACTGGACGCCGAGTTTGACTGGATTAGCAGGGCATGAGATGCGAGCAGTTGTGCGGTTTTACTCGCTATTAGGCGTTAGCAGTTCCTCAGAGACTGGTGCATTTGTGGAAGCGGTCGAGTCGGTCTTTGATACGATTTGACCCCGGATACCGTGGCACTCGATGGAGCGTTTTCATGCTGGCGGAACCGTTGCGCACATCGCCCTCGCTTCGAAGACGGATTACGACATAGCAAGAGTCAGAAAGTTTATTGGGTCTAACCGCAAGAGTGGTAGCTTGGAGCGGAGAGCCAAGAGAGTCATCTGCACCCTGCGCGATTGCGGCAGCCGTGGATTTATCCGAAGATACTTCAAAACCCTAACAAGCAGGTGTGCTCAATCCCACTTCCGCCATTTACGGTGCCGACCCCTCCACTTAAAACCAAAAACGTAATGGAAGCCTCGCCCCTCGTATAGAATAGGTCGACGTTTTAGGGGGGGACGTGCATGAGAGCCCCCGCTTGAGCGGTATCTCACCTTTTCAGGGGATTTGTGAGGCTGGACCCATCCCATCCTTGCCGTGTACCGGGGTGGGTCGCTAGTTCTGTAGAGAGCAAGGTTTTCCGGAAGTTTCCTGAAACATCCCTGCTAATCCCACGTATACCGACGAATCATGAAGTTTCCCGTTCTCCCAAAAAACCTGTTCGCCAGCTGTTGTGCGGCATTCGCCGTGTCTGCTGCAATGGCGCAGGACGTCCTTTTCTACACGAAGCCTGCAACGGCGGATATCAACCGCGATGCCGGGGGGAGGAAGGATCCGATGGGGAAGAAGTACATCACCGAAGCACTGCCGATGGGCAACGGTCGGCTGGGGGCGATGTTCTCGGGTGGGGTGGATCGGGAATACCTGGCTTTCAATGAGATCACCCTGTGGATGAATGGCTCGCGCGGGCTCGGCGAGGTGGAGCAGTCCGGGACCCGCCTGGATGCGGGTAAGCATCTGGAGACGGTTCGTGAGGCGTATCGCGAGGGAAAATACGGGACCAAGGAGGGTTCGATGGAGAGCCTGGGCACGGAATTTCTCTCCAGCACTCAGAAGCTGGGTAACTACGCGCCCTTCGCGGATCTGGAGATCCTGACAGGACAGGATGCGACGGCGGCGAAGAATTACCGTCGTGCGCTGGATGTCTCCACCGGCTTGGGAAGCGTGGAGTATGAGATCGATGGGGTGAAATACTCGCGGGAGTTTTTCACCAGCCATCCGGCGGATCTTTTCGTAGCACGCTACAAGGCAGAGGACGGGATGCTGGATCTCAAGCTCGCGGCGAAGTCGGCCCATCAGAAGAAGTCGATCACGGCGGAGAAAAACATGATTCGTCTCGCCGGTGAAACGAAGATGAACGAGGGGAACGTGAAGTTCCTCCAGACTGTCTGGGTGGATGTCGGGAAAGGCAAGATCGTGGCTAGCCAGGACGGCTCGCTGCATGTGACCGGCACGGATGAGGTGGTGATCTATGTGACCGGCTACACGGATTACCTGCCGGAGTATCCATCCTTTGCCGGGCGCGACTATGAGGCGGACTCGCAGGCGACCCTGGAGCGCGCGGTTTCTGCAGGATTCGAGGCTCTCAAGGAAGCGCACGTGACGGATGTGAAATCCTTGACGGATCGTTTTCAATTCAAGCTCGACTACGAGTCCTCCGGGCTGCCGACCGATGAGCTGGTGAAGAAGGGCGAGAGCGTGGAACTGGAGAACCTGTATTTCAACTACTCGCGTTATCTCCAGTTCAGCTGCTCGCGGGATGCGGCGCTGCCATCGAACCTGCAAGGCATCTGGAACACCCAGCTCTCGCCAGCATGGAACTGCGATTACCACACGGATATCAACATCCAGATGAACTACTGGATGGTGGAGACCGCGAATCTTCCCGAGTCCTTCTCGCCCTTCGCGGAGTATCTGAAAGTTTGCGCGGAGTCCGGCAAACATACGGCGAAGGAGACCTTCGGCATCGACAAGGGCTGGAGCATGGGGCTGAACGGAAATGCCTTTGGTTTTACCGCGCAGAACGAAGAAGGCCGCCGCGCGCAGCAGGCTGGACATTGGCTTTCCCAGCACCTCTTCGAGCACTATGCCTTCGGCGGGGACAAGGAGTATCTGGAATCCGCTTATCCGATCATGAAGGGCGCGGCGGAGTTTTTCCTGGAGTTCCTCTCACCATGGAAAGACGGCACGCTGACGACCTACCCGACTTGGTCGCCGGAGAATGACTTTCTCTCGAAGCAGTTCAGTGCTCTGAACAAGCAGTCCTACGGAGCTTCATGGGATCAGCAGTTGCTGCTGAATCTCTTCACCGATTGCATCGAGTCCTCGCTGGTGCTGGATCGCGATCCGGAATTCCGCGAGAAGCTCCGCGCGGTGATCCCGAAGCTGACCCCGCAGAAGATCGGCCAGCACGGCCAGGTGCAAGAATGGCATGAGGATTGGGACGATCCGAAAGACCAGCACCGCCACATCTCCCATCTCATCGCGCTGCACCCGGGGCGCGATTTCTCGCCGTTGACCACCCCGGAGCTTTCCGATGCGGCACTGGTCACGATGAAACATCGCGGCGATGTCTCCACTGGCTGGAGCACCGGCTGGAAGACTTGCTTCTGGGCGCGCCTCCACAAGGGTGACAAATCCCATCAGTTCTACCGCTTCCTGACCTCGAAGCGCGCCTACCCGAACCTCTTCGATTTTCATCCGCCCTTCCAGATCGACGGAAACTTCGGCGGTATCGCGGGTGTCTGTGAAATGTTTCTCCAGAGCCACCTGCGCAGCGTGAACGCTAAGGCCACGGACATAGGCGAAGCGGCGTATGTGGCCTACAAGGAAGATCCGGAAGCCCCGAAAAACTTCGTACCGGTGGTGCCGAAGGACAGCGATCTGATTGATGCTCCTTACATCCTGCACATCCTCCCGGCGCTGCCATCCGCATGGCCGTCCGGTTCCATCAAAGGCCTGCGTGCTCGCGGCGGCTTCGAGGTGGATGTGGTCTGGAAAGACGGCAAGCTCGTCTCCGGTGAGATCCGCGCGACACGTGACGGGGACTTCCGCGTTTACGTGGACGGCAAGCTCAGCCCAGTCATTTCCCTGAAGAAGGGTGAGACAAAATCCCTCTGATCCTCCACCCGGCCTGACGATCCTTTTCCCGAATCCCTCATGAAATCCTCCCTTGCTACCGCACTGCTTGCGGCCTCGCTTGTTTCTCCTCTCGCTATGGCGGAGGAGACGAATACCCCGCCGAACATCATCTACATCCTCGCCGATGACCTCGGCTACGGGGATGTACAGGTGCTCAATCCAGAGCGTGGCAAGATCGCCACCCCGCACATGGACAAGCTCGCGGCCGAGGGCATGATCTTCACGGATGCACACTCCAGCTCCTCGGTCTGCACACCCACGCGCTACGGCATCATTACGGGTCGCTACAACTGGCGTTCGAAAATGCAAGCAGGCGTGCTCTCGGGTTTCAGTAAACCGTTGATCGATTCGGAGCGGCTGACCGTCGCGGGTTTCCTGAAAGAGCAGGGCTACTCCACCGCCTGCATCGGTAAATGGCATATCGGGATGAATCTTCCCTCCGCCGATGGCAAACCGATTGTCGGCAAGAGCGCGAAAAACGTCGACTGGAAGGGAACCATCACTGGCGGCCCGGTGGATCTCGGATTCGACTACTACTACGGCATCGCCGCCTCCCTAGACATGCCTCCGTATATCTGGATCGAGAACGATCACTTCGTTGGCGAATGCACCGTGGAGAAGGAGCCGCATCCGCAACGCAAGGGTCCCGCACATGTGGACTTCGAAGTCATCGACGTGCTTCCGGAAACCGGCAACAAGACGGTGGAATATATCAACGAGCACAAGGACAAGGGGCCGTTCTTCGCCTACGTCGCCTTCACCGCGCCACATACCCCGACCGTTCCCGGAAAGGAATGGCAGGGCAAAAGTGGGATCACTCCCTACGCGGATTTCGTGATGCACACGGATGCGGTGATCGGTCAGATCGCCGATGCGGTGGATGCGGCAGGCATCGCTGATAACACCATGATCATCGTCACCAGCGACAACGGCTGCTCGAAGGCGGCACCTATCACCGACCTCATCGCCAAAGGTCATTACCCTAGCGCGCAGTTCCGTGGCTCGAAGAGCGATCTCTGGGACGGCGGCCACCGCGTGCCTTTCCTCGTCCGCTGGCCTGCCGGTATCAAGGCAGGCAGCATCAGCCATGAAACCATCTGCCTCAC
Source organism: Luteolibacter sp. (assembly GCA_039978775.1). Classification (GTDB taxonomy): domain Bacteria; phylum Verrucomicrobiota; class Verrucomicrobiia; order Verrucomicrobiales; family Akkermansiaceae; genus Luteolibacter. The sequence goes on from JBDWAR010000014.1 coordinate 36,167, forward strand.
CGATCTCATGGCCACCTGCGCCGATCTCACCGGCGCGAAGCTCCCGGACACCGCCGGCGAAGACAGCGTCAGCTTCCTCCCTGCACTTGGCGGTAAGCCCATCGAATCCGCGCGAAAGGGTGTGATTCATCATTCCATCGGCGGGAAGTTCGCCTACCGCGAAGGCAAATGGAAACTCCTCCTTGCCTCCGATTCCGGCGGATGGACCAAAGAAAAAATGCCGAAAGGAACCGTCGCCCAGCTCTACGACATGGAAGCGGATCCCGGCGAAACCACCAATCTCTACGACTCCAATCCCGAAGTGGTGGAGCGCTTGATGAAACAACTCGAATCCGATGTGGCTCGCGGCCGCAGCACGGCCGGGGTGGATCAGAAGAACGATGCGGTGGTGAAGATTTTGAAGGGGAAATAAAGCAGAGGACGATGCCGGGTTGAAAGTCGAGGTGTGAACCTGCACCTGTTGCGTCCATGCGTGAGGGAGCTTGTGGCATGGATATCACCTGAAGGTTGTTCGGATAAATACAGACACGCCGCCTAAAGGCAGCGCTCCATGCTTGATTGATCGGAGTTGCTGGGAAGAATCGCGCGGATGAGTTTTTCGGGGGAATGGAACTATCCGGCGGAACTGCCGGTGGTGGGGATGCACGGGGAAATCGTGGAGGCGATCCGTAACAACCAGGTGGTGGTCGTGGTTTCCGATACGGGATCGGGCAAGACCACGCAGCTACCGAAGATGGTTTGCGAAGCTCTTTCGCTCCAAACCCCAAGTTCCAGCGTCCAAGCTCCAAAGAAGAGGAAGAAGCTCATCGGATGCACGCAGCCGCGGCGGATTGCGGCGGTGAGTGTGGCGAAGCGGGTGGCGGAGGAGCTTAAAGTCGAGCTGGGAGGTTTCGTGGGCTATCAGGTGCGGTTTGATGATAGGACTTCGCGGGAGACTCGGGTGAAATTTATGACGGATGGGATCCTGCTGGCGGAGACGCAAGGGGATCGCGATCTGGGGAAATATGATGCGCTGATCCTCGACGAGGCGCATGAGAGATCGCTGAATATTGACTTTTTGTTGGGATATTTGAAGCGGCTGTTGGAACGGAGGCCGGATTTTAAATTGGTGATCTCTTCGGCGACTTTGGATGCGGGGAGTTTTGTGGAGTTTTTTACGGATGATAAGATTCGGCGAGACGCCGAAATCACGGCCTGCGGCGAGACGCCGCAGCTACGGACTCCGGTGCTGATTGAGGCGGAGGGGCGGATGTATCCGGTGGCGGAGTTTTTCCTGCCGGGGAAAGACGATGAGGAGCTGGCTGCGTTGGTGGGGCGGGGGATGGATTATCTGAACGGCATCGATCCGATGGGCGATGTGTTGGTGTTCCTGCCGGGGGAGCGGGAGATTCGTGAGGCGGCGGATCTGCTGGAGGGCAGGCATTTCCGGAATACCGAGGTGCTGCCGCTGTTTGCACGGCTTGGCATGGGGGATCAGCAGCGCGTTTTCCAGCCGGGCAGCAAACGCCGGATCGTGTTGGCGACGAACGTGGCAGAGACCTCGCTGACGATTCCGCGCATCGCGTGTGTGATCGATAGCGGGCTAGCGCGGGTGAGCCGGTGGAGTCCGGGGCGCGGGGTGCAGCGGCTGCAGGTGGAACCAGTGAGCCGGGCGAGTGCGCGGCAGCGGAAGGGTCGATGCGGGCGTGTGCAGGACGGGGTATGCCTGCGTTTGTATGATGAGGAGGATCTACTAGATAGGCAGGAGTTCACTGAGCCTGAGATTCGTCGCAGCTCGTTGGCGGGGGTGATCCTGCGCATGAAGGCGCTTGGGCTGCCGGAGATTTCCGACTTCCCTTTCCTCGATCCGCCGAATCCCAAGGCAGTGGCGGAGGGCTATCGCACGTTGCGTGAAGTAGGGGCGCTGGATAAGGACAAGAACCTGACGGATATCGGGTGGGAGCTGGGCAGGCTGCCGGTCGATCCGCGCATGGGACGGATGCTGATCGAGGCGCGTTATGAAAAATGCGAGGAGGCGGTGACCGTGATCGTGGCCGGGCTGGAGACCAGCGATCCGAAAGAGCGCCCGGCGGAGAAAAAGCGCGAGGCGGATGCGGCGCACTCACGTTGGCAGGATCCGGAAAGCGATTTCATGGCGATGCTCAACATGTGGGCGGAGCTTTCTGAATACTACGATGGTCGTAGGTGGCGGTGGAACCAACTGCGGAAATTCTGCGGCAAACATTTCCTCAATGCGAAGCGGGTGACGGAGTGGGGGAATGTCGTTGAAGAGCTGGGACAGCTCCTCAACGACGACGCATTAAAATCTAAGCACGAAATCCGAAACGGAAGAGGGAAGAGCGAGGTGGGGAATGCGGACTTCGGCGCGGTGCATCGGTCGCTGCTGGCGGGGGCGCCGCGGCAATTCGGGTTGTGGGATAAGGAGAACAAGGCTTACCGGAGTGCGGCGGGTGGATTCTTTGCGGTGTTCCCCGGGTCGCATCTGTTCGGGCAGAAGAAGCGGGCGGAGTGGGTGATGGGGCTGGAGCTGGTGGAGACCTCGCGGCTGTGGGCGCGGCGCGCGGCGGTGATCCAGCCGGAGTGGGTGGAGGTGGTGGCGCCGCACCTGTGCCGGAGCCGCTACGGGGAGGCACATTGGGATGAGGGACAGGGCGCGGTGTATGGCAAAGAGACGGTCATTTGCGGAGGGCTGCATATTGTGGAGGGCAGGCGGATTCACTATGGTCGTGTGGACAAGAAGGCGGCCAACGAGGTGTTCCTGCGAGAGGGGATTCTCGGCGGCGGACTGCGGAGGAAAACGCCTTTCATGGAGCGCATGGAGGAGCTGCGCGAGGAGATCAAGGCGATCGAAGACAAGCTGCGTCGCCCCGGTGTGCTGTGGAGCGAGGATGCGGTGGTGAGGTTTTTCCAACAACGCATCCCGCTAGAAATCAGCACGGCGGCGGCGTTTCACAAGTGGCGCGCGGAGCACGAGGATGTGCTGATGCTGGGCATGGCGGATGTGGTGTGGGAGGATCTCCACGGGCTGGAGTTTTTCCCCGATGTGTTGCGGCATGCGGGGGAGGAGTATTCGGTGTATTACCACTGCGCACCCGGCGAGCGGGATGACGGCGTGACGCTCGGGGTGCACGTGGATCAGCTGCCTGGCATGCCGGAGTGGCTGCCGGGCTGGGGGATCGATGGCAATCTGGAAGGGCGTGCGGAGCTCTTGATGCGGAGCTTGCCCAAAGATTTCCGGAGGGCGTGCCAACCCATCGGCGATGTCGCGTGCGGCTTCGCGGATCTGTGGATGGGTGCGCCAAAGGAACGGCCGATTTTGGAAACGTTGGCCGAGCACATCCGCGAGCACACGGGGGCGATGGTGCCGGTGCGTGAGTTCGATGACGGGCGATTGCCCGAGGAGCTGGTGACCAAGATCTGGGTCTGCGATGACGAGGGCGAGGAGCTGGCGATGGGAACGGATGTCGCGGAGCTCAAACTCAAGCTCGCCGATCGGATGCGCGAGCGCTTCGAGGCGGTGGCGACCGCAGATGTGGAGCGTCGCGGGATGAACAAGTGGGATGGCGAAAGCCTGCCAGCAAACGTGATGACCGCTGGCGGCGCGGTGTTCCCGGCGCTGGTGGATGAAGGCGGGACGGTGGGTGTGCGGGCTTTTGCAGATCATGCGGAATCGGTGGAAGCGCACCGGCAGGGCGGGGCGCGCTTGCTGGTGCTGGGCAATGAGCGGGAGGTGGATTATCTGCGGAAGAAATTCCCGCTCGGCCTGCTGGCGAAGGTGGAGATGGGGCGGCTCGGTGTCGGCGGCACTTTGTTAGAGGATCTTATTCTGCTGGCTGCGGAAGGTGTGGCGGGTGGGGTTTTTCCACGAAGCCCCGAGGGCTTTGCGAAGCTCAATGAGCAGACGAAAGGCAAGTGGTATGAGGCGGCGACGAAGATCGGTGCGGCGCTCGATGAGGTGGTCGAGGGTGCGCGGGAAATCTCCGCCTGGATCGATGCAAACCGGGGCGACCGGAATTTCGGAGAGATCGCCACGGATCTGGAGGAGGAGCTTTCGTGGTTGCTGCGCGGGCGGTTTGCGTGGCGCGCGGGGTATGCGCGGCTGGTGGATTACCCACGGTATTTTCGCGCGATGCGCTCCCGCCTCGGCCGGGTGGAGAGCCTGCCCTTGGTCAAGGATTTGGAGAAAATGGATGCCGTGCGCCATTACTGGGCGGGCTGGTATGAGGGCTGGCAATCGGCTCCAGATGACGCTTCGCGCTGGGAGGCGGGGTGGCTGCTGGAGGAGTGGCGGGTCAGTCTTTTCGCCCCGGATGTGGAGGTGAAGGGCAAGGTCTCCGAGAAACGGGTGGCGAATGCGCTGGGGCTGTAGGGGACAGAGAAGAGTTTCTCTTTGAAAGGCAACTGAAGCCTCCCGCGTAATGGATCGATGGATCGATGGATCGATGGATTGCGGGATACGCAAGTTGGCTTCTGCCGCTACCTCGTCTTGGAATGCTGTGGACCAAAAATAAAACTTATGAAAATACCGAGTAAACTATGGGCCGGCGTGTGTCTTGCCGGCATCCTTTTTACCAACCTTGCTTCCGCCGAAGACGGGGCTGACAAGAGGCAGCATCTCTTTATTCTCTCAGGCCAATCGAACATGGCTCGCCTGGATCCCGGAGTTTCCTTCACACCGGCAGTTGAAAAAGCATTCGGAAAAGACAAGGTCACCGTGGTGAAAGGCGCCAAGGGCGGCATGCCGATCAAAGAGTGGTATAAAGATTGGAAACCTGCAGAGGGCAAGGTGCGCGGCAAAAACGGCGCGCTATATGACAAGCTTATCGCCGTTATGACGCCGGCCATTGAAGGGAAAGAGTTCGACTCAGTCACCTTCGTCTGGATGCAGGGCGAGCGCGATTCGAAGGACGGCTGGGACAAGGTCTACAAGGACAGCCTGTTGGGCCTCGTCCAACAGTTGCGCGACGATTTAGGAAGGCAAGACATCAACGTGGTGATCGGGCGCTTAAGCGACGCGAAGCTTGGCACGCCCGGTTGGGATTCGATCCGTCAAATTCAGAAGGAAGTTTGCGAAGCCAATCCGCGGTGGAAGTGGGTGAATACCGATGACTTGGATCGCCCGAAGAACGATGTGCACTACACCGAAGCCGGATACAGAATGCTCGGTGAGCGTTTTGCCGAAAAGGCGATCCTGCTGATCAACGGTCAGTAGCCGTTAGTCACGCGGTGGTTTTGCGACGATGTCGTAAAGTTTAGCGGCGCCGAGCACGAGGAGAGCGGGTTTCGCGAGGACCGCGGTGAGTCGGAGCGGCACGGCGAGCAGGCCGGCGACCGGGAGTCGATTGAGAATGTAGCCGGTGCCGAAAGCGATAAGCACGGCTTTCCCGGGCGACTGCCTGACCTTGTCTTCACAGACCTCCAAGTTGTCGGTTGCTTTTGACTTCACGTTATCGACCACGGATTTTACGCCTTCGCCGAAAGCCGACTTCTGTTCGGTAGGGATGATTTCAGTGTTCATAGTTATTACCAGAATTTGAGGCTGCCGAAGAGCGAGTGCAAGGAATCGTTAACGTTGTGGCCTGCGTTTGAGAGGGGGGTGGAGACGTAGCGCTCGCGGAACGAGGGTTCGTGACGGCTCTCCAAAAGGAGGTAGCAGATGGCGGCGCCGGCAAAGGCAGCGCCAACGACCGAGGCGATGGGGTTTCTGCGGATTCCATCGGAAGCGTTGTCACAAAGCTGTGATGACTCCCTGCGGATCGTGTCGCAGCAGGAGGCCACGGATTCTTTTCCGGATTCGAAGGAGTGCTGGAGCTTGTCTTTGATGGGGTGGTCAGAGGATTCAGTTTGCATTACGTAAGTGGGGTTGGATGTTTCCATACGGTTACCACATGCAGATCGCGTTCCGATCGTGGGATTGGCTCCAAAGTCCGTCGTTGCTTGGATTCCCGGTTCGGTAGGGAAAGCGGGCATGGCATTCTGCAAAGCTCCGCCTAGGGCACAGTGCGGAATACCCATTCTTCGTAAGCAATGGTAGTGGACATTGAACCGAGGGAAATCACCCTCTGCGTGTCAGGATATGAAGAGGTGCCCCTATTGCGCGGAAGAGATTCAGGATGAGGCGGTGAAGTGCCGTCACTGCATGGAGTTTCTCGACGAATCCAAGCGTCCGGTGGTTGCGGTAGCTGCACCTGCCGGAAATGGTGCGCCGTGGTATAGCAAGCCGGGCATCATCGTCATGACCTTGGTGACGGTGCCGCCATTTGCCATTCCTTTGGTATGGCTTCACCCGAAGCTACACCTGATTTGGAAAATCGTGATCACCATCTTCATCGGGATGATCTGCTGGGGCATGTACCAAACTTTTGTCTCCTTCGTGCAACAGTTCGATGAAGCGACGAAGATGTTTGATAACATGCCGCTCTGAGCGGATTGAGTCGACGTTACCGGTCCTTTCTGCAACGCGGCGTGATTTGTCCGCCATTGCTCGAATTTCCGCTTTAGTGGGAAATTCTACGCGATTGCGTAACTGTAAAAGGGTAAAGCCATGTTAATGTTCAACATTCCCTTCGGAGATCCTCAGGTTTCCGGAGGTGGTTCCCCACCCCCCTTTTTCCCCCATGATAAATTCGATGTCCCGTCGAGTGATCCCTAGGCTTTTGTGTCTCGGATCTCTCATCTGCACCACTGCAACCTATGCACAAAATCTCAGCCTTGGCAGTGCCTCGGGTTTTGGTCTCCTTGGCCTTGAAAACGGCACAGTAACGATTAATTCCGCTACGAAACTCGTTGGAAATGTCGGCTACAGCAAGGGAGTGGTTTCTAACATAAATCAGAAAGTGGAGTCTTTCAGAGGATCCGCGTTGGTTCATTCCAAAGCCTCATTTTCCTACACGGCTGCCAGTTTCCAGCCATCGGGCGGAATCCAGAAAGGAGCGGCCACCGATAGTCGTCTGGATTCAGCAAACCAAGATGTGCTTCTGCTGGCGCAAAATCTTTCCGGGCTGACCGCCACGCAGTCGGTCGGTTTCTTGAATGATAACGACAGCCGGACATTCGTCAGCACAGGCTCGCTCAATGTAATCGATATCAGCGGGGTCAACTATCTCGAGGACAGTCTCACGCTTCAGAGTCGTAGTGGCCTGACGGATACATTCATTTTGCGTGTGGCAGGAAATTTCCGCTTCAGCGCAAGCTCGGTCATTCTTGAGGGGCTGACTGCATCAAACGTGATGTTCTATTTTCCCAACGAATCCAAAATTCTCATCGAGAATGCCGCCACCACATTCAACGGCACGATTCTGGCACCGATGGGATGGGTAGAATACCAGAGTCCGGGCTCATACAACGGGTCGATCATTGCGAAAAACATCAACCTTCAATCCGCGCTTAACCATACCCAGGTAAACTTTGTTCCCGAACCATCAGCTGCGTTTTTCGGTGTGATAGGTGCCGCGCTTCTGGTGCTGCGCAGGAAACGCTAGTTTCTCATTCGGGGAATTTGCCCACGAAAGTGATCCTTTTGTCCCTACGACCTATTTCAGGATTCGTGTAAAATGGGCGAGGGTGAGTGCCCATACCTGGGTGGCGATTTCGGGATCGTGGCGGTGGCCGATGTCGCGCATGAAGGCGTGCTGTCCGTTGAATTCGTGCCAGGAGACGGTCAGTCCGGCATCGGTCATGGTGTCGTAGATTTCTCGGCGACCTTGGCGGGAGATATGTGGATCCTGCCTGCCCCAGATCATGAGCATTTCTGCTTGGATCTCAGCGGCACGGTCGAGGGTGCCGTCGGATTGGCCTTTTCCGAGCGAGCGCTGGTGGAGATCGGTGCCGTAGAAGCTGGCACCGGCGGTGATTTCCGGATGGGTGACGCAGGCGCGGAAGCTGAGATGACCGCCGAGGCAGATGCCGAGCGCACCGATCTTGCCGCTGCAGGCATCGTGGTCTTGGAGAAATTTCACAAGAGCGGCGGCGTCGTCGTCGAAGGATTCCATCTCCTTGGTAATCTTAAGTTCGTTGCCGCGGTCTGTTCCGGGCTTGTCATATTCGAATACCGTGCCGGGCTCTTCGAACTCATGATAGACCTCTGGCGCGGCAACGAGAAACCCGTGGCCGGCGAGGTATTCGGCGGCGCGACGGATTGGGGCGGTGACCTGGTAGATCTCCGAGTAGAGAATGATGGCCGGGTATTTCCCTTCCGCGACAGGGCGGAAAATATGGGTGCGCATGGCACCGCGCGGGGTGGGGAGGTCGGCGTATTCGTCGTTGCGGTAGATCATGAGCTGAGTGCCTAGTTAACAGGGATCAGGGAGCAGTGGAAGACTGGGGTTGGACGTTTTGCGGCAAAGATCGTGGCGATGATGGGGAGAGGCGGGATTGGGTTGGATGGCTGGGGCGAGGGGATTAAAGTTCAAGATTCGCGTGACATATGGCGAAGATGCAATGAGTGTCCCGGGACTTTCGGTATATGAATAGCGCTTTGGGAAATAAGGGTGGCATAGCATTGGCATGAATCAGGTAAAAGATAAGGAAACAGTGGTGACAGAGGATGCTAGACGCTTGGATGGCCGTATTACCGGCTGGGAGACGGAGCGTGGCTTCGGTTGGGTGGCTCATGAAGGAAGCAGCCTGTTTGCACACATCCGCGAGTTTCCCAAAGGATTCGTGCCGAAGGCTGGAGACGAGGTAACTTTTGAGATGGGCTTGGATCCCAAGGGGCGGCCATGTGCCAAGGCGCTGGTGGCGGCTCGCAAGGATGTGAAGCTACCGATCAGGGCGTGCCTGTTTCTGTTGCCATTGTTGTTCCTACCGTTCTGGGCAAATCTCAAGCTGCCGGTCGCGGTGTGGATGCTGCCAGCGGCGATGCTGCCGATGTCGGTGGCTGCGTGGGTGTTATATCGTGACGATAAGAAGCGGGCGGCGACCGGAGGATGGCGGATTACCGAAACGGAACTGCACGGCTTGGAGTTGTTCGGGGGCTGGCCGGGAGCCTTCCTCGCGCAGCGGACATTCCGGCACAAGACACGCAAGATCAGTTACCAGGCGATCTTCTGGGCGATTGTTTTCCTCTATCAACTGCTGGCGCTGGACACGGTGATGGATCACGTGCTCTGGACAGAAGTGAACGTTTTCCTGAAAGAGTGGATGACGCCTAAAGTGTGGTAGGGAGGGTTTGCTAGGGTGCTAGTTGGAAGTTTTCAGGAGAAATAGTATGGGGGCGACCGAAGATCGCCCCCACTTGGATAATTAGAATTTCCATTCGAAGCCGGCGAAGACGGAGCGGCCGTCACCGGGAAGGAACTGGCGTTGATCGGTGCCGTTGGCGTTGTCGATGACTCCGTGGGTGGCGGCGTATTTTTCATCGGTGAGATTCTTGACCTCGATGAACCATGAGATGCCTTCGGAAACGCGGCGACCGAGCTTGAAGCCGAGCAGGGCGTATGGATCGGCGGCGAAGGTATTGCGGTGGTCGATGAAAGATTTCACTGGCACCCACTCGAAGGTGGGGCCGACGTAGTAGCCCTGGCTGTTTTCCCAAAGCAGCTCGCCACGGACGAGGTGGGGCGGTAGACCGGCGATGCGATTGTCGCCGTAGGTAGGGTCGCCATCAAAGCGGAAGCTACCGTAGGTGTAGGCGGTGCGGAGGACTAGGCGATCCTGCGGGAAGTCGGCGAGCCAGTCATGGCCGAGGAGATCGATTTCCGTGCCGAGTTCGATGCCGTAGTGGATGGTGTCGTCGGCGTTGCGGGTGGTGGAGACTAGGGTGATGGGATCGGTGAGGGTGAGGAGCTCGTCCTTTACCTGCGAATAATAGACGGTGGCATCCCATTTCGCGAACGAACGCGTGCCGCGTGTGCCGGCCTCGAGGGTATTGGCGGTCTGCGCATCGCGGGCGATGTTGTTGGTGACTGCCTCCGAGAAGGACGGTGGCTCAAAGCTGCGGGACAGCCCAGCGAACCATTGGACGTCGTTCTTTTCGTAGACAAGTCCGAGGCTCGGAGCGAGGTTCGCGTAGGAGTCATCGTAGGAAGTGAGAGCGCCGGGTGCAGGTGGGGTGTAGAACGGTGGGGTGGCAACCGGGTTGGAATATTCGCGCTGGCTCTTGCGGGTGGAATATGCGGCGGCGAGGGCGGTGCTGAAGCTCAGATTCGGTGTGAGGTGATGCTGGTTCTCGATGAATCCTTCGAGGTTCGTGGCGGTCTGATCATCGCGGGTGCGGAGGGCACCGCGATTGCCTGAATTATTAAAAAACGAGGAGTTCGTGATGTTTCCGTAGGAAAAAGTAAGCCCTGAGCGGAAGCGGTTTTCGCGATCGAAGAGGTCATCGGTGTTCGTGAATGCCCCCCCTAGGACGAAGTCGTGGGAGAGCTGATCAAGCACCCCGGCGAAGGGCGTGATTGGGTGATCGAGATCCTTGTAGGTGTATGCCGTGGTGAAGTCCCAAGTGTTGTTGCCATCGCGCAGAGTGGTTTTGTTTGCGAGGCGGAACAGCTCGTAATCACGATGGTTATCGTAGTTCGCCGAGCCGTAAAAACTGCCGTCCGCTTGGCGGGGATTCGCTTCGAGCTCAGCCTTGGTCAGGCTACCGGGGAGTTCGGAATCGGTATGGATGGCGGTGAGGAAAAACCTCGTTTCCAGATCGTCGCGCAGCTGGATGCCGAAGTTCGCGAACAACCGCTGGGCGGATTGCTCGGCGTGGTCGCGGAAACCGTTTTGCGAAGCGTGGGAGAAGGAGAAGTAAAGGTCCTTCGAGCCTTCGGTAAGGCCGCCGGCGAATCGTGCGCGGAAGTATTCATAGGAGCCAGCCTCGGCACGCAATGAGTAACCGAGTGCGCTGTGGCCGGTGTGAGAGAGGTAATCGATGGCACCGCCGAGGGTGGTGGAGCCGTTCGAAAGGGCGTTTCCACCACGCCAGATGTTGATGTGTGAGGCGGAGAGAGGATCGATGGTTTGCATGTCGAAGCCGCCGTCGGCGAGGTTGAGCGGGATGCCGTCCTGCATGAATTTGATGCCGCGCCCATGGAAGGTGCGCTGCAGGCCGGAGCCGCGGATGGAGATGCGGGCTTCATCGGAGCCGAAGCGGGATTGGGCGATGACTCCCGGGGAGAGGTGGAATGTATCGGCGAGGGTGGAGGCGCGGCCGGTGAGGTAGCGCTCGGAGTCGATGACTTCGGTGCCGCCGGGGATTTTGGCGAGATCCAGCCGGTCCTGTTCGAGGGTGGGCTGGGTGAGGGTTTCCTGTGATCCGGACTGGATCACGAGGGTATCAAGGGTCTCCGGCTCTGCGGCGAGGAGGGATGAAGATAGGATGAGATAGTAGATTGGTTTCATTTAATGGAAAGGTTGTGTGTGTGGACATGATTGTCCGGATGGGTGGAAGGCATCGTGACGCGGGATGCGGCACGGACAGACTGGCGCAGGATGCGCCAGTCACTTTTCAAACCCCGAGACGGGGTTTTCACGGCCTGCGGCGAGACGCCGCAGCTACGCGGGACGCCGAAGTTATGCGTGGCTCAACACCTGGGTGGTGGAGTCGGTGGGCCGTTGGTGGGCGGGGAAATGAGATCCGCCGGGGAGGCGAAAATCGCCTCTGGGAAAGGGGTGGAAAATGGATCGTGGAGGGTGGGGATCGTCGGCGGGTAGAGATCCTGAAAAAGCTTGCTGGAAGCGCTGAGGAGCGGGGCAGGTTCTTGCTCTGAGTCCGATTCGGCGGCCTTCGCGGCGGAGATCTTATTGCAGAGTGCGCAGGGTTTCTCTCCGGAGAAGGTATCTGTGACGGCCTGAGAGATCGAGCTCTCGGAGGAGTAGTCCACCAGCATGTTCGCCCATGCGTAGGCCTGGATCAACGAATGCGGGCCACCTACGAGGTGCAGGCAGCCGAAGACGAGAAACAGGTGGCGGAGGATAGACTTCAAACTCTAAACTTCAAAAGAAGAAGGCCGTTCCTTGCTGGAACGGCCTGTTGGTAGACTGTGGTGATGCTTTGGTCAATGGTGCGACACTACTCCTTTTTGAAATCGGAGAGGAATTTTTCGAGGCCGTTTTCCTTGAGCTTGTCGACGGGGATGAACCTGAGGGCGGCGGAGTTCATGCAGTAACGTTTGCCGGTGGGCTCCGGACCGTCATCGAAGACGTGGCCGAGGTGGGTGTCCGCTTTGACGGAGCGCACTTCGTCGCGGGTCATGCCGTGGGTGGTGTCAGTGCCGACTTTTACCGCGCCTTCTTCGATGGGCTTGGTGAACGAAGGCCAACCGGTGCCGGATTCGAACTTGTCCTTGGAGCTGAAGAGCGGTTCGCCGCTGACGACGGAGACATAGATGCCTTCCTCGTGGTTGTCCCAGTATTCGTTTTTGAAAGGAGGCTCGGTGCCGTTCTCCATGGTCACCTTGTATTGCATCTCGGTGAGCTTTTCCTTAAGGGCAGCTTGCTCTTTGGTGGGTTCGCTGCAGGCGGTCAAGGTGAGCGCGAGCAGTCCGAGGGAGATTTTTCCGATCAATGTGATGGGTTGCATGATACCAGAGTTTGCTAGTTAGAAGCTTTCGGTTTTCAGGAAACTGACCGCTTATTTTCTAGGTGTGAGAGGTTCATGGAGCCGGGGTATTCCATTTTTATATGGGCGAGACGCCGCCGCAGCTTCAGATCTCGATTTCGCCTTCGTAGACGAAGTCGGCGGGGCCGGTGAGGGTGACGTTGGCGAAGGTCGTCTCGCCGGTTTTTTCGAAGCCTATGGAAAGCGTGTCGCCGCCTTCGACATCGACCTTGATCGGGCTTTCCGCGCCGGTGAGGAGGTGGTGGACGAGGGCGCAAGCGACCATGCCGGTGCCGCAGGCGAGGGTCTCGTCTTCGACGCCGCGTTCGTAGGTACGGATGGCGATGTGATCCGGAGCGAGGACCTTGGCAAAGTTCGCGTTGGTGCCGTTCGGGGCGAAGTGGTCTTGGAGGCGGATAGCACGGCCGTGGGTGAAGACATCGGTGTTTTCCAGGTCATCAACAAAGGCGACGGCATGGGGCACGCCGGTATTGATGAAGTGGATGTCATCGTGGAAAGATTCGATGCGCGCACCGGTCTTGAGTTCGAGATCCTTCGGCTCGGACATGGCGATGCGGACATCGTCATCGACGAGTTCGGCGGTGAGGGTGCCGGCGATGGTTTCGAAAGTGACGGAGGAAGGGACTTCCTCTTCCTCGGAGAGGTGGGCGGTGAAAAATCCGAAGCAGCGTGCGCCGTTGCCACACATTTCCGCCTCGCCGCCGTCGGCGTTGTAGTAGCGGAACTTGTAGTCCGCGCCGTGTTCGGCGGGTTCGACGGCGAGCAGTCCGTCGGCGCCAATGCCGCGATGGCGATCGCAGAGTGCGGCGATGGTGTCTTCGTCGAGGGAGATGGTCAGATCGCGGTTGTCGATGACGATGAAGTCATTGCCCGCGCCGTTCATTTTGTAGAAGTGGAGAAGCATTTGGAGAAAATTTTAAGTTCTAAATCCGGAAGAAAAAGTTCGGGTTCGGCGGGAACATTGCAGGGGGAGGCGCGGATGGCAAGACGCGCTATTCGGTGGTGGAGTTGTTAGCTGGGTCCAGATCGGGATGGGCGGCGAGGGTGAGTTTTAAGGTTTCGATGAGGGAGGTGGTCAAGAGCGGATGGAGTCCGACCGATTCCACGGTGGCCATATCGGCGGCGGCGGGTGCCTGTGCGATGAGCTGGCGATAGGTGGCGATCGCTGTGGTTTGGTCGTTGTTGTGGAGGTGGCCGGCGATGAGGTAGACGAGGCTGTCGAGCGAATAGGATTCCGTGCCGGAGGATTCCTTTTGAGTGTCGGCAAGAGATTTGAAAAGAGGGAGAGCATCGGATCCGCGCCCCATGTAGATGAGCGCGATGGCCTGCTCGGCATCGGGGAGGCTGCCATCGGCGAGTGCGGCAGCGAACTCCGCCTGAGCCTCCGATTTTTTACCAAGCTGCCAGAGGGCGGTGCCGAGGCGGAAGCGGTAGTTCATGTCTTCCGGCGCGAGTTCGCGGATTTTCTGAAGGATGGGCAGGACTTGGTCGTAGCGGGAGGCGTCCTCGTAGATCTTGGCGGCGAGCGCGGCGCATTCCGCGTCTTCGGGATTTCGTTTGTAGGCGAGTAGGCTGTATTTTTTGTAACGGTAATCGTTGCCCTCGGCCTGAGCCTGGAGGGCGAGGTAGTAGGGGATGAGCGGGTGGGCATCCGGGTTGCGCTCGGCGATGGTGCGCAGGCAGCCGATCGTATCGGCGAGGTCGTCGATCTTTTCGGACTGCGCGGTGTGCTCGGGAGTGCCCTCTTCGATGTCGCTGAGGCTGGCAGTGAGTTTGTTGAAATAGCTCTGGCGCCAGTGCGCGATGGCGGCATTGGCGAGGGGGACTCCCGGCATGGCGGCGAAGAGCGCATCGATCTCGACCAGCTCGTCCTTGATCCAGCGCATGGTAGGGACATCGAAGGAGGGTGAAATCGAGCGGTTCTCGGGTGGCAGGAGGAACCAGGAATCCGGGCTCGCGGTGCGGAAGGTTTGCCATGCGTCGAAGGGGTTCATCGGTTTGGGGAGCTTGTTGTTCTCGATGTGGAGGGCGGTGGCTGCCTCGGCGAGCGGGAAAAGATGCGCGGCGATTTCCGGGGGTGGCGCGATTTCCCAGCCTTGGAGGATGCTGAAATTTGGATCAGATTTCGTCGGGAAGGTGGCAAAGAGCGAACGTCCGTCCGGGGTGAAAGCGAGGCGTGAAATGCTGGTTGGTACGCGGAAGGTTTTGGTGACAGGGATGGCTTCCTTGAGATCGAAGACGGTGAGCGAGGAGGGTTTGTTCTCGGATTCCGCGGAAACGGTGGAAGAGACGGTGGCGACGGCGACAGTCGCCGATTGTGGGGAAACCGTGAACCAGAGCAGGCCTTCGCCGGGAGGATGGATCGAGGGGCCGATCAGATTACCGGTGGTGAGGGAGCGGATCTCGATGACGTTGTTGGTCGTGCCGATGCAGATGAATTCACCATCTTGACTGAACTGGATGTCGTAGATCTGTCCGGCGTTGGGCAGTTCCATGGCGGGCTTCGCAAGGTCGTGGAGATCCCATACGAAAGTAACGGGCAATGAGCTGCCGCCGGTGCTTTCCGAGGCGATGGCGAGCCAGCGGGAGTCCGGTGAGAGAACGGGGTAGGCCCGGCGAAGTTGGTTGTGGTTCTCATCCGCAAAGCGGAAAACGAGATCTTCTGAATTGGCGAGGTCGCGGCCGAAGACCTTGTATTCGTAGGAGAGCTCGTCCTGGGGCATGAGCTGGATCAGGAACCGGTTGTCCGCAGTGATGGCGGGGGGATAGGCACCGGGTTCTTGGGGCATGCTGTATTCGGAACGGGTCTTTGCGGTGTCCGATTCCACGATCCAGCCCTTGGTGCCGAGTGTCGCGGCGAAGATGGAACCATCCGGGGAAAAGCCGACCCAATCGGCCAATTCGTTTTCCGGGCACTGCCATTGGGAGACTACCGTTTCAGCAGCTTCACCGGGGGCAGAGCCGAGGATTTTGACTGCGCCGCCATCGAGTTTCGCGGCACTGCGGGTGATCCGTTCGTTGAAGATGGGACCGATGAAACTTAGTCGGGTGGTGACTGGTTCCTTGGTGAGGGTGGCGACATCGAAGCGGTGGATGGTTTCCTTTGTCTGAACGGTGATGCGGCTTCCGGTGACATTGACGAGCGACGGAGTGCCTTCGAAAGAGACCGGCAGGGAGAGTCCGGTGCCAACGGAGAGATCCCAGATGGTGGCGGTGGTGCCGGAGGAGGAGAGTAGGTAGCGGCCGTTCCAGGTGATGCCGAGGTCTTCGAGTTTGGTCTCGTGATGGATCGGAGCGAAGGCAGGTTCGGTGGTTTTGATGTCGAGGATGTTCACCGTGCCGCTATCGGTGGATGAAACGAGGTTGCGTCCATCGGGAGAGATCGAAACGCGGACTGCGGCAAATTTGTCCGAGAAAACGCGATCCGCCTTTTCATGGAAGGCGTGATAGGTGCGGGGGCCTTTCTGGATCACTGCGACGGCGACGGAGTTGCCCGCGCGGTTCGGCATGTAATCCCAGACGCCGTCCTTCACCTCGATGATGCGGGAGTCGGGGACGGGTTCTGCGGTGTTTGCATCGACGAAGGTGAAGTGGTTGGTGACTCCATCCGAGCCCTCCATGCGGAATGCCTGAATGACGAAGGTATCCGTGTCCACGCAGGGCTTGGCATCGTAGAAGTCGAAACCGTCCTGCTTGGGGATGCGCTTCTCGGTATGATTCACAAGATCGTGGATGACGATTTCATTGGTGTATGTGCAGATGAGGAACTTCCCGGGAACCTCGCTGAAGAATGCGGTGTTGCCCGATTGCGTCCATTCGTGTTCCGGTTCTCCGGTCTTGGTGCTGATCAGTTTCACGGCACCGTCCGAGTAGGCGACACAGAGGTATTTGCCATCCGTAGAGACGAGCAGGGAGAGGAATCCTTTGGGCTCGACCGTGATGGTGGCACCGGCGGTTTTCTGGCGGATATTCCAGCATCTGATGGCGTATTGGTCGCCATCCGCCTGCACATCGAGGAGGAATTCCGAGTTGTGGGTGAGTGCTGGAGCGACGGTTTTGCGCCCTTCCGACCATGGGCCGGACACGACTTCCATTTTCCTGAGATCGAAGACTTCCGGGGATTTGTCCGGAGCGATGTAGGTGATGTATTGGGAGTTCTCTGTCTGGGAGCCGGAAATGCGCTGACGCATCTGCGAGGAGGAGACGACGGAGCGGATGGGGATGGGACGGGGAGTGGAATAAAGGAGCTCCGAATAAAGGCGGGTCAGCGCGCCCTTGTGGGTGGGGTTTACCGCGAGAGTTTGGGCGAGCAGCTTCAGGCCGGAGTGGTCTTTTCCCGCCTCGAGTTGCTCGATGCCGACGGTGTAGGAGGAGCGGGCTTTGCTTGAGAGCGCTTCGCGGGTGGCTGCGTTGGCGAGTTTTTCCTGGGCGATGGCAGCGTTGCGTTCCTTCTGGGCGGATTTCTTTTCCCGCAGTGCAACGAGGCCGCCCGCCACTGCGATGAGGCAGAGAACTACTGCGCCTGCCGTAATCATGCGGGCGGTGCGGAGTTTTTTTTGATCCGCTTGGCGAACGCGGTCGATGGATTTTCCGATGAATTCGATTTCCAGCGGATCGAGCGAAGAGAGGTGGCCGGCGAGGATGGATTCGGCGGCGGAAAGGTTCGGCCCGCGCGGGATCAGGTAGTCGTCGGACTTTTCGTGCTCCATCCAGTCGGCGAGACGGGAGGCGACGCGGGTGCGGGTGTTGAGGAAAAGGCGGTTTTCCTCCACCCATGACACGAGGCGTGGCCAGTGGCGGAGCAATGCTTCGTGGGCGACGGAGACGATGCGTTCACCGGAGGGCGATTGGTCGGCGGTGAGCAGGCGCGCATCGACGAGGGCATCGACTAAGGTCTTCGATTCCGGGGAGCGGGTGAGCGTGGTGTAGGAGGCGCGGCGGCGTGTCGGTTGGCCGCCTTCTTGGAGGGTGACGAGCTGCTTGCAGAGCGGATCGAAGGCGGCCTGAGCGTTGTTAGGAAGAGCGGTGAAAATGGTTTCCGCGCGGGATCCGATCGCCCCTTCGAGCCCGCCGAGATCGCGGTATGCCTGGAGGGTGAGCAGGTCTTCCTCGGTGCGTTGCTCGTAGAGTTGCTCCAAGGTGTAGGACAGTAGGGGCAGCGCAGCGGGATCTTTCAACGCCTCGTCGCGAAGGAGCTCGTCGAGGTTTTCTCCTGAGACGGGATTTTCCTCAAAGGTGAGCCCGGCGATGGAGGCCGGCTGGCGGATCATCTGGCCGATATCTGCGGCGGACGGGGCGGGCAGTCCATAGGTGCCGCTGCCCTGCATCAGGGCAATGAGCGATGGGTGCTCAAGGCAGCGCGGGTAGAAATCCGAGCGCAAGGTGGCGAGCACATAGATGCGTCCGGAGTTTGCGAGGGCGACGAGGATGCCGATGAAAGTTTCCAGCGCCTCCGGGGAAAGGTCCGAGGTGAAAAGCTCTTCCAACTGATCAGCGAGCAAGGCGATGCGCACGGCGGGTGGCTGGAGCGCGTCGATGGTTTTGCGCATCTCATCGGCATCGTCTTCACGGTTTTCCGCCTTAAGTAGGTCGAGCTTGTCGGTGAGTTCGTGCCTGCGTTTCGTCAGTGCCTGGGCACCGGCTTGGGTGAGGGCTTGGCGCAGCAACAGGCCGCCGCCTTCCGGTTGGGTGCGGATCAGATCGGCGATTTCTTTGGGCGTGGTGCCGTCGGCGAATAGCTCTGGCAGGCCGCGCTCGGTGTTGAGCGATTGGACGAGGGCGAGGATGGGATCGCCCGGAACATCGGCGGGTTTGAACATCGCGATGCGCCAAGAATTTGCGCCTTCGATCACGCCGGGATTGGACAGCATCGGCATCACACCTGCACGGGCGAGCGAGGATTTCCCGCTGCCGGAAGAACCAAGGATGAGCACGAAATGCTTGGGCGGAGCATCGGTGCTCGCGGCGGCTTCCATCTCTTGGGTCTGGAACGCGGTGATGATATCCCCGATCTGTGCCGTGCGCCCGAAGAACACCGGCGCGTCATCGTAATCGAAGGCCGCGAGCCCGAGGTAAGGCTGGCGGTGATAGGTTGGCTTGTTCTTTCCCTGCTTCGAGGGCGAGCTCGGGATCCGCCCGGTGATGTAGGAACGCAGGGCGATGGTCAGCTTTTCCTCAAACTCGCCGAGCGTGGAGTAGATGTTGATCGCCCGGGTGAAAAACGTGTCGTCCTGGAAATACTCGTCGAAGAAGTTGTCCAGCCGGTCGATCTCCTTGTCCACCGCCTCGCGCACTTCCTTGGGGCGGGATGGGCGGCGGGGTTCCGTGGTGTTGCGGAAAACAAAGATGTCCGGCGTGCCTTTGAGCTCATGTGCCTGCATGGCGGTGACGAATTCATACTCCGTGCCGCTGGCGAATCCTCCGCCATCCGGGCGAGGGTGGCGGGCGGGATCAAGCGGCGTGCCGAGCCGCGACCACAGGATGCACACCACGATATCGAAGTCATCCATGTGCGGGATGTTCTCCTGATAGTCCTTGGTCGCCACCATCACCTCGTGCTCCCAGAAATAAGGCTCGATCGTCGCATCTCCACCCACCTCGGATTGCAAGCGATCCACGATGCGTTTCGCGGTTTCCCGCTCCATTTTTACATCACCAGGGGAGGAGAAGAAGATACGGATGTTCATATGACTCAAATTTCAAGTTTCAACCTTCAAGGAAGAGGGGGAAAGAAACCGAGTCGATTCAACACGATCCGCCAGGGATGTGGAGTAATCTTTATGTAAAATGCAGCAGAGCCGAAGGCCCTAGACTGATTAGGACAAACCTCTTCCTTGAAGGTTGAGATTTGAATTTTGAGATTTAAAACTTCAGCGGATCGCCTCGATCAGCGGTCTGGTGAAATCTGCGACAGCCTTTGCGGGGTTGTCTTGGTTGAGCTCCACCTGCTTGACGATCGCGGAGCCAACGATGATGCCGTCGGCGGATTTTGCGACGAGGGCAGCTTGCTCGGGATTGGAGATGCCGAAGCCGACGCAAACCGGGGTGTCCGTGTGGACTTTGATCGCGGCGACTTGGGCGGGGATGGTCACGGCGGGGGCGGAGTGGCCACCGGTCACGCCGCTACGGGAAAGAGCGTAGATGAAGCCCTCAGCCTTTTCCGCGAGGAGTTTCACGCGCTCCGGCGGGGTGGAGGGTGCAATCAGGCGGATGTGGGAGAGTGAGGGATTCTCGGCGAGTTCTGCGGAAAGCTCAGCCTCGTCGGGCGGGAGATCGAGAAGAAGCACACCATCGGCACCGGCCTCGGTGGCGTCCTTCTGGAATTTCTCGAAGCCGTAGGTGAAGATCGGGTTCAGGTAGGTGAAGAGCACCAAGGGGGTCTTGTTGTCCTTTTCCCGGAAGGCGCGGATGAGATCCAGCGAGCGGGCGGTGGTCATGCCTGCTTTGAGCGCTCGATCCGCGGCCATCTGGTTGACGATGCCATCGGCCAGTGGGTCGGAAAACGGCAGCCCCAGCTCGATGATGTCCGCCCCGACGTCGGCGAGCGCGTGCATGACCTCAAGCGAGAGGTCGAAGGTCGGGTCACCAGCGGCGACGTAGGCGATGAATGCTTTTTTGTTTTCGGATTTGAGGGCGGCGAAGGTATCTGCGAGGCGCATGGCGGGACGGTAGGCGGTGGATTGGGAAAGGGAAATGGGAATTTCTGAGGAGGCGGAAAGGAACCGCGATTTGGAAATCGCGACCGCAACTGTAGCAGAGTCCAAGGATGTTTTTCCGTGCAGGTCGCGATTTTTAAAGCGTGGTTCCTTTCACTTGGAGACCAGCTCGGCCGCCTCCTTGGGGATCCAGCAGGTTTCGCCGTTGAGGAGACGGGCTTGGTGCCAGTTATTGCGTGTCTGGAGGATGGTGAACTCGGTGCCGGGGTGGAGGGGTGAGGTGAAGGCGCTATCGTAGATGAGGCCGTCTCCCTGGCGGGCGGTGACTTCGCGGGCAGTGACGACGGCATCGGTAGGGTTGCCCCAGCGGAAGAGATCGGTGAGGAGGGAGAGCGCCAAGATGAGGGTGATGGCGACGGCTGCGGCGATGGCTTTGATCAGGGTGGCGGATCTCTTTTGCCCTTTTTTGCACGTGAGTTTGCGGGCGAGGAGGAAGAACAGGGCGGCGTTGGCTAGGCCGAATAGGATGGCGCGCAGGAGGAAGGGAGAGCGGTGCCAGAAGGTGAAGGCGTGGATGACCTGTTGGCGGCGGGTGGGGGGTAGCTCGTCGATCGTGAGGGTGCGGAGGTAGCGGAGGTTGTGGGTGGCGTCGGCGTTGAGCGGATCGAGGGCGAGGGCGCGGTGATAGTTGAGGACCGCGCGGCCGTGGTCGCCGGCGAGAAAGTGGGCGTTGCCGAGGTTTAGGTGGAGGGCGGGGGTTTTTACGCCCATCCCGTCGATGAGGTATTGGTATTTGAGGATGGAAGCTTCGTAGAGATCGCGGGCGGCGGTGGGGTCGGAGAGGGCGGTGTTGTTGGCGCTGGTGAAGAGTTCGTTGGCCTCATCGAAAAGGATCTCGGTGTCTGAACCGCGGCTGAGGGTAGGGAGAAAGGCGAGGATGATCGCGAGCACGGTTG
The DNA here is from genome assembly GCA_039978775.1 of Luteolibacter sp. Classification (GTDB taxonomy): domain Bacteria; phylum Verrucomicrobiota; class Verrucomicrobiia; order Verrucomicrobiales; family Akkermansiaceae; genus Luteolibacter. The sequence goes on from JBDWAR010000014.1 coordinate 57,325, forward strand.
CGAGGTTTCTCACTGCGGTGGTGGCTTTGAAACGGTGGTCGGGAATGTCCGAGGCGGGTGCGTGTTGGAAACGGTTAGACTCGGCGGTGGTGTAGATCTCGTGGATCGTGGCGAGGGTTTCCGGGGATGCACCAAGGGAGGTCAGGGCTGCCTCGATCTCCGGGTAGGTGTGGGCGGTGGGGTGGAGGCGGAGCTTGGCGGAGAGGTAGTCGCGTAGGGCGGCTTCGGTTTCTGCGAGGCTGGAGGCGCGGGAGATGGCTTTGCTGAAGTTTTTCCCGGCGGCGAGGGTGCGGGCTTTGGCCGGGTCTTTGGCGCGGAGGCGGGCGGGTGCGCCGAGGATCAGGTAGGCGAGGAAGGCGAGGGGAGGGAGGGCGGCGAGCAGCCAGAGAAGGGGGAGGAAACGGGAGGTGGTGGAGGCGTGGAGGGCTGCGGGGTCGGTGATGTTCGCGGTGATGCCTTCTTCATTTTTGCCGACGAGATTGCGGAGTGGACCGGAGCCGGTGAGGGAAGCATCGAAGGCGGTGATGGTCTCGGCGGGCTTTACGGTGATCGGGATGGGGGCGGTGGACGCGAGGGCATAGGCTTTGGTTTCCGGATCGAAATAAGGCAGGCGGATCGCGGGGATGACCGAGGCCTCTTGGCCGAGCGGGCGGATCGTGCGGATGTAGGTCTTGGTGTTGGTTTTCCCATCGATGCGGCCGGCAGATTGGCGCGGGGGGATGGAAAACTGGCGGGTGAATGCCTCGATGCCATCGAGCTCGGGAAGCTCGATGATCTCCGGGAAATCATTTCCAGTGACGGTAATGGTGAGCGTGATCGGATCGCCAGCTTGGAGCACGGTGGGGCTGGCGGTGGCGGTGATTGTGCGCTTCCCGACTTGGCCGGTGAAGTCATCGGGCCGCCCGGCTGTGGGCAGGGGCAGGACGACGAGGCGGCTGCCGCGCGAGGCGGTGTGGAATTTCTCGTAGGTTTCGCCCTCGGTTTTCTCGAAGAAGTTGTTGTTGAAATAGGAGGGGTAGGTGGAGCGCCATTGGGCGGCGTTGCGACCCTTCGGCTCGGGCGGGGCGACGTAAGAAGTGAGCAGGGTGGAGGGTGGCAGGCTGAATTCACCGGCCTTTTTCGGGACGATGATCTGGGTGAACGAGATGGCGGCAGCGGGGACATCTGCCTCGCTGGCATCCGAGTAGCGGGCGATCAGGCGGGTATTAGAAACCGGCAGACCGATGGATGCGGGGTCGTCCTGAGGGATGGCGGAGTGCGGACGGGTGACGGAGAAGGCCGGATCGTAGAGCAGGGGGACATCGAAGTTCAGCGCGCGGAAGCCGGAGAGTGGCAGCTCTGAGCGGAAGGACCAGGTGGCGAGGAAAGGCTCGCCGACGTAGAGGTCGCGCTCGGGCAAGGTCTGGGTGAGGGAGAGGGCGGGATTGTCGGCGGCTTGGTTGGCGGTGATGTATTCCTCTTCGCCGGTGCTGAGGTAGGTATCATCGGCCTCGACCGTGATGTCCGGGAGAAGGATGAGGCCGGAGGACAGGGGCATCATCCGGTAGGTGAGGGCGAAGCCTTTCTCGCCGTTGCGCTCGGTGGCAGTCTGGCCGCTGAACTGGATCGCGAGGGTGTCGTCGCCTTCGATCTCATCGACGCTGACTTTTTTCGCTCCGGTGATGAGGATCTCATAACGGAACTCTTCGCCAACGTAGAAGGTCGACTCCGACATGGCGACGTGGAGGGAGGGCGCTGCCAGGGCGGGGAGCGCGAGGAGGAAGAGGAGAAGGTGTTTGAGGAGAGGCATGGGAGTGTGTGGGGAGTGCCGAGTGAGAAGTGCCGAGTGGGGAGTGCCGAGTGAGAAGGCTGGCTAGTTTGCTAGTTTTCAGTGTTCAGTATGAAGGGAAGACTTGGGTAGTTGCTGCCGGGAAGGCGCGATTTCGGTTACCAATCTTTCTCTACGGGTTCGGCTTTTTTGGAGGAGCCGCCTTGGCGGGTTTCTTGGAGGGCGGCGTTGCGGTTGATGACGTCTTCGGGTGAGTCGCCGGGAGGGGGGATCTCGAAGGCATCGAGATCGGAGCGGGGGTCGCCTTCGGAGGGGGCGTCGCTCATTTCGCCGTCTTCACCTTCGGTGGCTTCCCCGTCTTCGCCTTCCTCACCGTCTTCGGAATCGGCGTCTGATGGATCGCCTTCTTCGCCTTCGGCTCCCTCGTCGCCTTCACCGGCTTCTTCGGGATCTTTCGGGAGAGCTTCGAGGGCGGCTCGGAGGGCATCGAGAGCGAGCTGTTCTTTTTCGCGGCCGGGGGTGGGCTGGAGGGGGAGCTGCTCGGCGGCGGCGGTTTCCTCGGTGACGGCGATTTCGAGCTGGGCGAGGGTCTCGCCGAGAGGGCTGGCCTCGCCGGGGATGTCGCCGAAGAATTTTTCCTGGGTCTCGGCGGCTAACTGGCGGGTGGCGGTGGTGTCGGTGGTGATCGATTGCTCCGCTTCCGTGAGCGCGGTGGTGGTCGGGGTGGGTGCCTTGGCGGGCTCGGGAGGTGGCGGGTCGGTCTTGAGGTAGGTGTCGGTGTTGATGAGGTTGGTGGACTGGGCGATGATCAGGGCTTTGATCTGCTCGGTGATCTTGTCGAGGGCGAGCTGCAGCTCGGCACGGCGTTTTTCATCGGCGGCGATGCGCTCGCGGAGGGCGGCGCGCTCGATGCGGGCCAGCTCGGTGTTAGTGGCGGCGGGCTTGTCGGAAGGATCGGTGAGGAGGATTTTCCGGTAGAGGGAAAGGGCGCGATCGGTGAGAGACAGGGCCATATACATGTCATCCGAGGCGGCGGCTTGGCGGAGGAGGGTGTTGGCGAGATTGAAGGTCAGGTGGCGGATGAGCGGGGAGCCGGGCTGGAGAGCGAGCGCTTGATCGTAGGTGGCGGCGGCTTCCTCAAAACGGGACAGGCGGAACTCGGTGTTGCCTTTGGCGAAGAGGAGTTCGGGGTAAGGGGTTTGCTCGGCGAGGGTGGTGAGGATCTCGTCGGCGGCTTCGTAGTCGCCTTTAGCGAAGAGGCTCTCCGCATTGTTGAGGGTGTTGGCGTTGAGGTCTTGGATGAAAAACGGGAGAAGTAGTAGCACGGCGGCGGCGCGCTTGATGCGCATGCGGGGGACGACCGCCATGAGGGTGAGGGCGATAAGTGCGATAGCGATGAAGGCCTGGAAAATACCGTCGTAGGTGATCGCGCTGGTGCCGGCGAGTTCGCGTTTGCCCTCCTGCGCGCTGAGCCGCTCGTAGATGTCGCCGAGCTTCATGCGGCGCGTGCCGACTGGGAGGAAAGCGGCTTTATCCACGGATTTCGTGAGGGCGGTGAGCTGGGCGGTATCGAGCTTCGACCAGATCTCCTCATTCTTGTAGGTGACGAAATCCGAGTCTCCGGTGGGATCCGGGATGCGGGAGCCGGTGCGTTCGTCGCCTATGCCGATGGCGATGAGTTTCACCTTCTTTTCGTTGAGCATATCGATGGCTTTCTGGAGGCTCTCGGATTGGTCGCCGCCATCGGTGATGAGCACGATATCGCGGAAGCCTTGTTCCTCGCCGGAGAAAAGTTTGTCGCAGGTCTTGATGAGTGCATCGCCGATGCGGGTGCCGCCGTGGGAAACGCTTTCCGGTCCGGTGAGGGCGAGGGCATCGAGGAAAAATCCGGTGTCGGAGGTGAGCGGGCAGACGATGGACGAGGAACCTCCGAAAACCACCAAGCCGACGCGGTGGTTTTCCAAGCCGGCGACGCATTCCGCGATGGAGTTTTTGGCGGAGCCGAGACGATTCGGCAGGAGATCCTCGGCGAGCATGGAGCGTGAGACATCGAGGACAAAAACGATGTCTCGGCCTTCTTGGGCGAAGGTCTTCGGGTGGGGATTGGTGGCGGGGCGGGCGAGGGCGAAGATGATCGCGGCGGCGGTGAGAAGCATCATGGCGAGGCGGCCATGACCGGAAGACGGGCGGGTGGCGGCGGCTCCGAAGGCGGCGGTGTCGGTGCGTCGTTTCGCGACACGCAGGCGATGCAGGAACGCGAAGACAGCGAGCAGCGGGAGCAGCCAGAGGAATTCGGGTTTCTGTAGGACGAAGGGAGGCATTAAAGAAGTGTGCTAGTTTTCCGTGTTCAGATTTCAGGGAAGACTGGGGTTGTTGTTACGGTGAAACCCGTAGGAGGGTTGCGGTTAGGAGGGAGCGGAGGGCTAGGAGGGCTAGGGAGGTTAAGGCGAAGGGGGTGAAGGCGTCGGTGCGCTCTTGGAAACCGACTTCGCGGATCTTGGTTTTTTCGAGGTGGTTGATTTCCTCGTAGACGGATTGGAGTGAGTCGAGGTCGTGGGCGGTGCGGAAGATCCCCCCGGTGGAGGTGGCCATCTTTTCGAGGACTTGGTCGGAGGCGGTGGATGGCTCGGGGCGGAGGAATTTTCCATCGGGTGTCTCGATGAGGGCGGGGGCGGCTTGCTCCTGGAGGCTGATCGTGTAGATGCGGATGCCCCATTCCTTGGCCATGGCGGCGGCTTGCAGGGGCATGTGTTCTCCGCAGTTGTTTTCGCCATCGGTGAGGAGGAGGATGACTTTGCTCTCCGGAGTGCCGGGTCGGACTTCGCTGGCTTTCAGCTCCGCAGCGGCGAGGGCGGTGGCGTCTCCGTAAGCGGTGCCGTCTTCGTTGGGGCGGGTGTTGATCGTGATTTCCCGGATCATATAGGTGAGTGCATCGTGGCCGAGAGTCATCGGGCAGATGCGATCCGAGTAGCGTGCGAAGGAGATGACGCCGATCATGTCGTCGGGACGCCCGGTGAGTTCTTCGCCGTCACCCGCAACGAATTGCTCCATGACTTTCTTGGCGACTTCCATGCGGGTCATGGGGCCTTCGTCGGTCTTGATATCCATGTCCATGCTGCTGGAGACATCGACAAGGAGCTGGATGGCAATGCCTTCGCGGTCTTCTCGTGTGCCGGTGGAATTGACCTGTGGGCGGGCGAGGCAGAGGATGAGGGCGGCGAGGGAGAGATGCAGGAAAAGCCCGGGTAGGAAGAGTAGGCGCTGGCGCCAGGTCTTCGGTGCCCCCTCGAAGGAGGCGAAAGACGGGTAAGGGATCGCGGCGCTGCGGCGGATGCGCCTCTGCCAGAGAGCGATGAAGGGCAGGGCAGCGAGGAGGAAAAGGAAATGTGGCGCGAGGAAGGTCATGGAGCCTCCTTTGCGATGAAGTTTTTGAAATCATCGAGCAATGCAATGACTTCAGCGGCGGTGTGTGGGGTCTCCGAATAGCAGAGCTTGCGGTGGCGGGCGATGAGCGGAGCGAGTCCGGGGATGGAGGACTTTTCCAGAGAGGTGAAGTCGGTGGCGGTGATGCCGTAGCGGTGGGAGATGATGCGCGCCAGCGGTGTCTCCATGGCGGTGAGTATGGAGGAAGTGGGCAGGTCTGTTAGGGTGGCGAGGAGTTTTTCGTCTTCGTCTGTGGTGGTGGGCTGGGGTGGCGTGATTTTCTGCTGACGTTTCTTGATGAAATAGGTGGAGATGAGAAGGCCGAGAAAGAGGACGACGATTGGGATGACGCGGATATGTCCGGGTTTTTCCTTAGAAAGTGACGTGACGATGTCAGTCGGTTTGGCCTCGCCCTCGGAGAGCACGGAAGTGACCTGGATGGGGATGGGGTCGGTGAGGATTTCGGTGGGGGAACCGTCGGCGGCGAGGACAATGGTGGTGAGTGCGGGAAGGGTGGAGGTGCCGGGAAGATCCGGCTCGAGTGTGTAGGTGCGCGCGGTGGTGATTTTCCCGACGGAGTTGAGAGCGGGTTGGGTGTCCTTGGAATCGAAGACCGTGAAATCACCGAAGGAGGCAGTGGTCGCGGGGAACTCGAGTTGGGAGGATTCAGGGTGCTCGGCGCGGAGAGTGGCGGTGAGCATTTCGCTGGTGGCGAGAGTCGTGGCGGAGAGCGTAAGCGTGAGACGGGTTTCCGCGGCAGTATGGGTTTGCGAGGAGGGGGTGACTTCTTCGGGGTGGTCTTTGCAGGATGCTACTAGGAAGGCCGTGGCAATGACGACGAGGGCTTTGAATGCCAATGCCGTGCGGCTCGCAGCAGGTCTGCATTGCCGGAAAGCTGCAGTAGGCTGCAGCAGTCCAATGGCTGCGCCGGTGGGGTTACTTTGCATCGGCGCTGCGGGTGTTGCGCTCGCGGAAGAACCGGATGAGCTCGTGGAGGTAGTCGTCGGTGGTGCCGAGTTCGAGGAGGTCGGCGCGTATCTCGTTGCAGAAATTGCGCAGCGATTCGGCGCGGGCGGAGGAGGATTCGGCGACGCGGGAGCGGAGGCGAGGATCGCTGCAATCGACGCTGCGGATGTCTCCGGTTTCGGCGTCGCGCATTTCGATCATGCCACCGGATGGGAGGATGTGTTCGAGCGGATCGCTGAGGGATACGCAGACGAGATCGTGGGCATTGGCGGTGCGGCGCAGCGCGTCTTCGTAGCCGCTATCGATGAAGTCAGAGAACAGGAAGACGACGCAGCGACGGCGGCGGATCTGGTTAAAATGGTCGAGCGCTTGGTCGAGATTGGTGCGGGGCGATATCGCGGTGTGGGTCATGATCAGCTCAATCATGCGCATGACGTGGCTCTTGCCCTTGCGTGCCTTGATGTGGGCTTCGATGACGTCGGAGAACAGGATGAGGCCGACGTTGTCGTGATTGTGGGCGGCGGCGAAGGCGAGGAGGGCGAAGATGCGGGCGGCCATCTCGCGTTTGGTCATTTCCGCGCTGCCGAAGTCTCCGGAGCCGGAGACATCGATCATGAAATAGAGGGACAGCTCGCGCTCCTCCATGAAGGTCTTCACGTGAGGGCGACCGGTGCGCGCGGTGACGTTCCAATCGATGGTGCGGACGTCATCGCCGTGGCCGTATTCGCGCACGTCCTCGAACTCGATGCCCATGCCTTTGAAGCGGCTGCGGTATTCGCCCGCCAGCAGTTCGAGCACGGCCTTGCGGCTGTGCACCTGGATGTGGCGAACCTTGGATTCGAGTTCCTTTTGGGGAATCATTGCAATCGGGTTTTCCCGGATCAGACGGTGGCTTCCTCGATGGTCGGGACTCCGGCGAGGATCTTCGCGACGATGTCTTCCGAGGTCATGTCCTGAGCCTCGGCCTTGTAGGTGATGGCGATGCGATGGCGAAGGATGTCCGGGGCAATCCATTTTACATCGGATGGGGTCACGTAATCGCGGCCTTCCAGCAGGGCGTGGGCGCGCGCGCCTTTCATGAGGAAAATACTGGCACGCGGTGAGACTCCGTGGGCGATGAGGGATTCGAGCTCGGGGAGGTCGTATTTCGCGGGGTTGCGGGTGGCATCGACAAGGCGGAGCACGTATTTCTCTATGGCCTCGTTGGCATGGATGGAGTCGAGCGACTCGCGCATGCGCATGATGTCCGCGCCGGTCATCACGGGTTTCACCGTGGTCTTAGGCTTGTTGACCGACATGCGTTTCATCACCTCGTGCTCTTCTTCAAGCGTGGGGTATTTGATCAGCACCTTGAGCATGAAGCGGTCGAGCTGCGCTTCGGGCAGGGCGTAGGTGCCTTCTTGCTCGATCGGGTTCTGGGTGGCGAGCACGAGGAAAGGCTCTTCGAGTTTGTAGCTTTCGTTGCCGATCGTGACCTGTTTTTCCTGCATTGCCTCAAGCAGGGCGGACTGGACTTTGGCCGGGGAGCGGTTGATCTCATCAGCGAGCACGATGTTCGCGAAGACCGGGCCCTTGTGGGGGGTGAAATCGCCCGTCTGCTGGTTGTAGATCAGCGTGCCGATGAGGTCGCCGGGCAGAAGATCCGGGGTGAACTGGATGCGGGAGAAATCGACGCCCAGGGTCTGCGCCATGGTGCTGACCGTGAGGGTCTTGGCCAGGCCGGGCACACCTTCGATGAGGACGTGGCCATTGCAGAGGAGGGAAATGAGGAGGCGGTCGACAAGATCCCCGAGACCGACAACGACCTGGGAGATTTCGGAGCGGACTTCGTTGAGTTTGCTGTTTTCTTGGGAAAAAGGGAGAGGCGCGGACACGCATGAAGTTGAGGTTTTTGCGGCTTTCTGTCCACTGACATCATCGAGTTCGGGCATGTGGGATAAACGCGAAAAATGCCGCGAAGCTTTCAACCCTTTTGTGGAAAAGGAAAATCGTCATTTTAACATGCAACAACCATCCCTAGAAACGCACTTCACACCTCACGCTTCCTTGCCCAACGGGCTTGCGTATTTGAGCCCAGGGTTGGCGGAGCACGCGCAGCCTACCCTAGGTGGAATGGCGATTCCATATTTCAACCCCAACGGGGGTTGCGCCCAAGCGCGAGGGACATTCCGGCACGGACGCAACCCCGGTCGGGGTAGGATGTTCATTGCTGGAATTTCCTAGGGTAGCCTCCGTTGCTCTGCGGCAACCCTAGGCTTAAATGCGTAACCCCGTTGGGGTAGGAAGAGTTCAAAAATCCACACTCATCATTCGTCAATCCATTCATCTCGCCCCGACCTTCGCTGATCCCGCAGAGGATTGATGAGTGATGATTGTCGATTGTTGGGGTCTGATTTTTAAGAGCCGGAGCTGACGGGATGCCCGCTTCAGTCGAGCTCTTGGTGGAAGCTTTCGGTGTCTTTGACAGAGAGGACGAAGGCTTCGAGGAGTTTGATGGTGGCCTCGATGTCATCGAGGTGGGCGGTTTCCACGACCGAGTGCATGCAGCGCAGGGGCAGGGAGACGAGTGCGGAGGGGACGCCTTCGCGGGAGGTGAAAATCTTATCCGTATCGGTGCCGGAGAAGCGGCTGGAGGATTCGTGTTGGATGTCGATTTTGCTCTTTTCCGAGACCTCGATGAGGCGCTTGACGATGAGTGGGTGATTGCAGGTGCCGTGGGTCAGGGTTGGTCCTGCGCCGAGCTTCACGAGGCCGAACTTCGCCGGATCGATGCCCGGGGTGTCGGTGGCGTGGGTGACATCGAGGCAGATGCACATGTCTGGCTTGAGCCGGTAGGTGGCCATGAGAGCACCGTGGCCGCCGATTTCTTCTTGGATCGCATTGAGGCAAACGAGGGTGACGGCGGGCTTTTTGCCAGAGGCGGCGATGCGTTTCATCACCTGGGCGATGATGTAGGAACCGATGCGGTTGTCGAGGGCACGGGAGATCAAGCGCTTGTGAGCGAGCTCCGCAGGGCCGTCTTGGTTGATCATCGGGTGACCCACACGCAGGCCAAGCTCGGCGACTTCCTTGGCGTTGGATGCGCCGACATCGACCCATAGATTGTGCACGGCTGGGGCCTTTTCGCTACCCAGTGAGTCGCGACGGAGGTGGATCGCGGTGTTGCCGATGATCCCGGAAATAACTCCCTTGTCGCCGAGGATGTGGACGCGGCGGCCACGTGCGGTGGCAGCATCCGAGCCGCCGACCCGGTCGATGCGCAGGAAACCTTTTTCATCCACGTGCTTGATGATGTAGCCGATCTCATCGGCATGGGCCTCGAGCATCACGATCTTCTTGGACTTCCCTTCGAGCACCGCCCAAGTGGAGCCATAGGCATCGCACTCGACCTTGGAGGCGGTTTTCTTGAGGTAGTTCGCCCAGACATTCTGCCCCGGCATTTCGAAGCCAGTGGGGGAAGGAGTTTCGAGGAGAGTGAAGAGGAAATCTTTGTCGGCCTTTTTCATGTGAGGGGATTTGAACCGCAATGACACCGGAGCGCAAAGGGAGAATGGGGAAAAGTTGAAGAGTCGAAGGTCGAAGGTCGAAGGTCGAAGGTCGAAGGTCGAAGGTCGAAGGTCGAAGGTCGAAGGTCGAAGGTCAGCTTTTGATCCTGCCCACCGACGGCCCCCTCCGGGCACGTCGCGAATAGCTCGTGTCCTTCTCGCTCCTCTCGATTCAGCTTTTACCCCCTAGTCCGCAAGTCCCTGCGCATAAATATCTTCGGGGGAGTTGAGGATGATGAGCATGGGGCGGCAGCAGACCTCGCAGTCGTAATCGTATTCGGTCGGCATCTCGGACTCCGGGGGGATCGGGATTTCGAATTGCTCAAAGCAGGTGGGGCAGGTGATGGGGGTGGTATTCATTTGAAGAAGTGGACAGTGAACAGTAGAAGACTTGGGTTCTGTTTGGGAAAGGGGAATGAATTCGGGCTTCCTGGGTGATGGGGGATGTCCTAGAAGGGGCGCATTGTGAGCTTAGACAATCCAAAACTCGTGGACTTCTGCGGGATCAATCCAGAAGAAGGATGTTGTGTCCTGGGAATTGGCGATGACCGGGAATGGAATGACTGGGAGCACCTGCTAGTGCTTCAAGAGAAGCTGAACAACTATCTGGCATTCATTGAATCCGGTGAGATCTACACGATCCGCCCCACGGCCAAGGGGCTGGCAATCGAGATTTCCATCCAATGCAGGTTCGAGCCTGAAAGTGAGGATGATTTCAGTTTTTTGCGCTTGGCGAGAAATGCGATTGAAGGGGCGGGGTTTCGGTTCTCGGTGATGACGGATACGGGGAAGTTTGAGATTTGAGTGGTAAAAGCTGAAAGGCTGAAAATTGAAACGCCGAAAGGTATATGCACCTTCGCTGGGCGATGGGAGCGGCGTGCCTATGGCCAATGGATAAGCACTGAGGAAATATCAGGATAAGCTTTCCCGTGCAGGTGCAGACAGTCATAGCCAGCCTCTCCTTGCGCTGCGCCTCCTCTGACTTTCAGCGTTTTACGTTTTGGGTGACGCGGTATCCCCAATAGAAAAAGATCAGACCCATGATGGCAAAGCAGATGCCGAAAGCGGAGGATTGTTGTTCTGTGTAAACAAAGGAGCCACCTACGCCGTTTCCCGTATATCCGCCTCCGCCGTGGAATGGAACGGGATGAATGGCGTTGAGAGTGCCAAGTATAAAAAACCCAAAACCGAGGATCAAAAAGGCGAGCGGATAGCTTCCACGATCCTTCTTCCTTTTGCGTGGTTTCAGGCCCCGTTTCGAAGAGGCTTTCAGTGATGTCGGTCGATAGACTTTCTGCGCCATGCGTTGGGTTTAGCGCTCTAGCAGGATCTCATCTCCCAGCACCACGAGGTCCACGCGGCCGCTGAGGGTTTTGTCGAGGAACGGGGTGTTCTGAGATTTGGATTTCATGAAATCCTTGGTGAAGGTGGAGGTGGCTTCGGTGTTGAAGAGGGTGAGGTCTGCACGCTGGCCTTCGGTGATCGTCGGAACCTCCAAGGACATGAGGCGGCGGGGCTCGGCGGAGTATTTCTGGACGAGGGTTTGCCAGCTGAATTTTCCGGGTTTGACGAAGTGGTGGTAGAGGGAGACGACGGCGGTATCGAGGCCGGTGATCCCGTTCGGAGCGGAGACGAAATCCTGGGATTTCTCGAAGGGTGTGTGGGGGGCGTGGTCGGTGGCGATCATGTCGAAGGTGCCGTCTAACAGACCTTCGAGGAGCGCGTCGTTGTCCGCCTTGCTGCGCAGAGGCGGGTTCATTTTGTAATGCGTATCGTAATCGCCGATGTGCTCATCGGTGAAGAGGAGGTGGTGGGGAGAGACTTCGGCGGTGACCTTGACGTCGCCGCGGGACTTCCACCAACGGATGGTCTCCATGCCCATTTTCGAAGAGACGTGCTGGATGTGGATGTGGGCGCCGGTGGCGTGGGCGAGGCGGATGTCGCGGTCGATGATGATTTCCTCTGCGCAGGCAGGGGAGCCGGAGATGCCGAGGCGGTATGAGACCGGGCCTTCGTTGAGCGCGCGTGGGCCGGCGAGTTCCGGGACTTCGCAGTGGGAAGCGAAGAACATGCCGAACTCGGAAGCGTATTGCATGGCGCGGAAGAGGATGGAGGAGTTGATGGTGGTGTCGCCGTCATCGGTGAGCATTTTCACACCGGCATCACGCATGCCATCGATGGCGGCGAGCTCCTTGCCTTCGCGGCCTTTGGTGACGCAGCCGGAGGTGTAGATGGGGATGCGGGAGTTGCGTTTGCCTGACTCGAGGATGGCATTGACGGATGCTCCGGAATCGAGGGCGGGGGAGGTATTGGGCATCATGACGATGCCGGTGATCCCGCCGTTGATCGCGGCCTCCGAGCCGGTGGCGATGTTTTCCTTCTGCTCTTGGCCGGGCTCGCGGAAGTGGACGTGGGCATCGAAGAACCCGGGGCAGAGGATTTGGCTTTTGCAGTCGATGACCTTTGCTCCCTCCGGGGCGGAGATGCCGCTGGCGATCTGCTGGATGATGCCATCGGAGATGAGGACGTCGGCGGCAAGCAGGTCTGGAGAGGATTCGGAGGCGATGCGGGCGTTCTGCAGGAGAAGGTTCATGCGGATGAGCATAAATTTCAAACTTCAACCTTCAACACTCAAACGAGAAAGAGGGGGAGAGTGTGCTAGTTTTCAGTATTCAGTTTTTAGGTGGTACTGGTGGGCTGGGGTTTGGTTGCTTGGGGGTACACAGAAAATCGGCAGACAACCGGGGGGGGGTGTCTGCCGACTTTTTCTTTGGGGGGAATGTTTTCCTTTGGGGGGAAGTGCCTTTGGGATCGGGGCTTGGGGGGAGAGCCTTTTTCCTGCTGACAGATTTAGAATGACATGAATTTGAGGGATTCACATCCCGTGATCGCGTGTATTTTGGTCTTTTTTGGGTAATCTGGGATATTACCCTATTTTGACACCTATAGATAGATGGCGCGGATGGCGGAGAGGCTGAAAAGGGTGGCCGTTTCCACACGCAGGACCAGATCGCCGAGGGTGACGGGGATGAAGCCGGCGGCGATGGCGGCTTGTGTTTCCTCCGGGGAGAAGTCGCCCTCGGGGCCGATGAGGAGGGTGACGGATTCGAGCTCCGGGTGGGCGGCGAGGGTTTCGCGGAGGTTCTGCGGGTCTTCCGCGAGCGAGGCGATGAGGCTGAGTTCGGTGGTGGGGCGGTTGGGCAGCCATTGGCCGAAGGTGAGGGGATCCTCTATGACGGGGATGGTGAACTGGGCGCATTGCTTGCAGGCCTCGAGGGCGGTGCGGCGCCATTTGTCTGCTTTGCTATCGCCGGGGGTGGCGATGGTGTGACGGGTGATCAGCGGCTGGATGCGCGAGACACCGAGCTCGACGGATTTTTGCACGATCCAATCCATGTTTTTCCCCTTCGGGATGGCTTGGGCGAGGGTGATCTCGGGCATCGGGGTGTCCTTTGAATCCGCGAGGTCGAGCATGAGGTCGATGCGCTGCCGAGAAACGTTCAGCACCTTTGCCTCGGCGAAGTTGCCACGGCCATCGAAGACCGTGATCCATTGGTCGGGCTGGATGCGGAGGACTTGGGCGGCGTGCTTCGCCTCATCGCCGGAGAGGAAAGGGGTTTCTGTCCAGTCGGAAGGAGGGAGGTAGAAGCGGGGCATAAATCTTTGCGTTTGCTAGTGTTCAGTTTTCAGTTTCAAGGGAAGAGCGCGATTCAAAGTCTTCTCGGAAAACTGAACACTTCAAACTAGCAAACTTCGTCAGAGTTTTAAGAAGGTTTCGAGCATCTGTTTGCCGTGATCGGTGAGGATGGATTCGGGGTGGAACTGGACTCCGTGGACCGGGTGTTCCTTGTGGCGCAGGCCCATGATTTCCTGTTCGGCAGTCCATGCGGTGATCTCCAAGCAATCCGGGAGGGTCTCGCGTTTGACGATGAGGGAGTGGTAGCGGGTGGCCTCGAAAGGATCGGGCAGGCCGGCGAAGACGCTGGTGCCATTGTGGTGGATGGGGGAGGTCTTGCCGTGCATGAGGCGATCGGCGCGCACGACATCGCCGCCGTAGACCTGGCCGATGGATTGATGACCGAGGCAGACACCGAGGATGGGAGTGGTGGGGCCGAGCTCGCGGATGAGTTCTAGGGAAATGCCCGCTTCGTTGGGCGTGCAGGGGCCGGGGGAGATGCAGATTTTCTCCGGGGCGAGGGCATTCACTTCATCGACCGTGAGGGCGTCGTTGCGGAAGATTTTCATCTCCACCCCGAGCTCGCCGAAGTATTGGACGAGGTTGTAGGTGAAGGAGTCGTAGTTATCGAGGATGAGGAGCATGGAGCTTTAAATTTTAAATCTTAAGCATGAAATTCTAAACGTTCGTGTCTTCGCTGGTTTAGGATTTCGTGCTTCGTGCTTTGGATTTTAAGATATCGTCTTCGCCAAGGCGATGGCGCGGCGGAGGGCCATGGATTTGTTGATGGTTTCCTCGTATTCGTAGGTGGGGTCGGAATCGGCGACGACACCGGCGCCGGCCTGGACGTGGGCCATGCCGTCTTTGAGGAGGCAGGTGCGGAGGGTGATGCAGGAGTCGTGGGAGCCATCGAAGCCGAAGTATCCGACAGCACCGGCGTAGGCGCAGCGTTTGTTTTTTTCGAAGGAGTTGATGATCTGCATGGCGCGGATCTTGGGAGCTCCAGAGACGGTTCCGGCGGGGAAGGTGGCGCGGAGGACGTCGTAGGCAGAGTGGTTTTCATCGAGTTCGCCATGGACGTTCGAGACGATGTGCATGACGTGGCTGTAGCGCTCGATGATCATGAAATCATCCACGCTGACCTTGCCGTGTTTGGCGATGCGGCCGACGTCGTTGCGGGCGAGATCGACGAGCATGAGGTGCTCGGCGCGTTCCTTGGGATCGGCGAGGAGTTCGGCGGCGAGGGCGTCGTCTTCTTCCGGGGTTTTGCCTCTCCAACGAGTGCCGGCGATGGGACGGATATCGATGCGGCCATGGACGGAGCGGACGTGGACTTCCGGGGAGGAGCCGACGAGGGCGAAGTCTCCCATTTCCAAGACGAACATGTAGGGGGAGGGATTGACGTGGCGGAGGGCGCGGTAGAGATCGACGGGTGATTGGTCGAATGGCACGGTGAAACGCTGGGAGGGGACGAACTGGAAGATGTCTCCGGCGGCGATGAATTCCTTGCCGTCACGCACCATCTGTTCGTATTCCGCTTGGGTGGTGTTAGACGAGGCGGGGGGAACGACGACTTCCGCGAGGCCGTTGAGGGCGGGGACGTGGAGGGGGCGGTTGAGGATTTCCAGGATCGAAGCGATGCGGCCAGTGGCGGCGGCGTGTGCTTCGGCGGGGGTTTCGTGTTCGTCGAGGAAGGCGTTAGCGATGATCTGGAGGCGGCGCAGGCGGTGATCGAAGACCAGCAGGGTGTCGGCGAGCATGAAGAGGGCATCGGGAATGCCGAGGTCGTCATCGGGCGGGGTGCCGAGCGATGGCTCGAACTGCGAGACTGCATCGTAGGAAAGGTAGCCGACCATGCCGCCGGAGAATGGAGGGAGGGCGGGGTTTTCTACGGGTTTGAAGGGTGCCATTTCGCGCTCGAGGGCGGCGAGGACATCGTCTGGGGCGGTGAAGGAGTGGGATTTGTTGCCATCGGTGATGGTGATTTCCTTGCCGCGAGCAGTGAAGATGCGGCGCGGTCCGGAGCCGACGATGGACCAGCGCCCACCTTTGTCGGTGGCTTCGGCACTTTCCAGGAGGAAGGAGTGCTTGGTATCGCGCAGCTTGATGTAAGCGGAGAGAGGTGTCTCGAAATCGGCGGCGAGCTGGGTGAAAACCGGGACGACGTTTCCTTGTTTGGAAAACGCTTCGAAAGCAGAAAGGGATGGCTCGACAGGGATGGGGTGCACGGGCGGGAGAATGAAGTGAAAGATGGGGGAGTGCCAAGTGCCGAGTGATCCGCCTTCGCCGAGGCTATGGCGGACAGGTCCGTGATCGGTGGAAGACTTCGGTTGTCGTGACTTGCCTTTTTTCGGAATGAAAGGAAGGTGGGGCGTGCCGGTTGAGTTGGAAGATTTAAAGAAGGCGTTGCCAGAGGGTGGTTTGTTTGGCGGCGGAGGATGGCAGTGGTCACCGGAGCCGCTGACGCTGACGGCGGGAGAGGCGCGTGAGATGATGTCGATGGGGCATCCGTTGGCGAAATTTCAGCAAGCGAGCGATCTGCTTTATCGGAGATCGGCGGCGGGGAAGATCGAGCCGTGGCTGGCGGAGTTGCTGGATGAGGGCAAGCCGGATTGGCTGGTGGCATTGCAGCGCGAGGGCGCGATGGCGGAGCAGTTTCCGCGGGTGATACGGCCGGATCTAATTTTGGCGAAGGGACACTTTGCGGCGAGCGAGCTGGACAGTGTGCCGGGCGGAATGGGGATCACAGCATGGCTTTCCAAGGTGTATTCGGATGGCGGGTATGAGGTGCTGGGCGGTGCGGATGGGATGGTGGAAGGTTTCCGATCGCTATTGCCGGACGGGGGGGATATTTTGGTTTCGGAGGAGTCGCAGGACTACCGCGCGGAGATGGATTGGCTGGCAGGGCAGCTGGGTGAGGGTTGGAAGACCGAGGCCGCGGAGGAATACGAGGAGTGCGGGAGGGACATCTATCGTTTCTTTGAGTTGTTCGATTGGGAGTCGATCCCGAACTTCCGGCAGATGGCGGAGAAATCGGCGAAGGGTGAAATTTCGGTGACCCCACCGTTCAAGCCGCATCTGGAGGATAAGTTGTGGTTGGCGTTGTTCTGGTCGCCGGCGCTGAAAAAGCTGTGGGAGCAATCGCTGCGTGGTAGTCATCTGCGGAGGTTGCGGCAGACGGTGCCGTTCGGTTGGGTGATGGATCCAGAGCCGTTGCCGCCGCATGCGGCGCTGCCGAAGATGAATGCGCATTCATGGGACGAGGTGGCGGAGTTTTCCCAGAAAGAGCGTCAGCTGGTGCTGAAAATCAGCGGATTCCATGAGTCGGCGTGGGGGTCGCGGGGGGTGTTTATCGGGCACGATCTTTCTGCAGCGGAATGGAAGGAAAGGATCGCGGTGGCGCTGGAACAATCCGGCGAACAGCCATGGGTGATGCAGGAATTCCACGAAGGTCGGCGCTTCGAGCATCCGATCTATCAGGAAGACGGGAGCGTGAAAATGACCGAGGTCAGGGCGCGGTTGTGTCCTTACTTTTTCACGAATAAGAAGGGGGAGACTTCATTCGGTGGTTGTCTGGCGACCTTGGTGCCGGCGGATAAAAAGAAGATCCACGGGATGAGCGACGGGGTGCTGGTGCCCTGCGTCATTGATGACGAAGCACTAAACTCTAAATCTTAAATTCTAAACTTCAAGAAGACGGGGGCGCGGCGGGCTTGCATTTTGCCGGAGGGGATTGGGGAATCGGGGCCATCGCTCATACGCTATGAAACGGTCTGAGGATGGGCCTCACCGCACAAGTGGCTTGGCGCGGGTATTTGCGAGAGCGTGGCTCCAGATTAGAGCGCAGCGGCGTGCTCGATGGCGTCGCTGACCGCAGGGAAGATCTGGCGTTTCCGAGAGACGACACCGGGGGCGAGGTAGAGGGTGTCATCGACACGATTGAATGGGAGTGCGGCGATGACGTTTTCAGGGCCCACGGCCAGAACCATGCTTTTGAGCAGAGCGACATCGGTGACGGCGAGCACCGCGATGTCGTAGCTATTTTCGTATTGGAGGGCGCGGAGGGCGTCTTCGAGTTCCTGGCGGCGTGCTTGGAAGCCGTGGAGATCGCGTTCCTCGACTTGGGAGATGCTGATGAACATGCCGCCTTCGTTGAATTCCTTGCGGTCGCTGTGGATGATTTCCTCGGTGGTGCCGGTGGCAATGAGGGAGCCGACAGCGAAGAATTCGTCGGCAAATTCCTTGGGATCGACGCGGGCGATGCCGGCCAGCCAAGTGAGCATTTTCTGGTCGAGCTTGGTGGTGGTTGGGGAGGTCAGGCAGAGCGTGTCTGAGACGATGCCACCGCAGAGGCAGAGCGCGACGCCAGGTGCCGGGATGAGATCGCGGTGGAAAAACTTCCGCGCGACGAGGGTCGAGGTGGAGCCGACGGGTTCGTTGAGGTAGCGGATGGGCTCGCGCGAAACGAGGTCTCCGGAGAGGCGGTGGTGATCGATGACCTCGGTGATGGTGGCTTCTTCGATGCCGGAAATGGCTTGGGCGTATTCGTTGTGATCGACGAGGGCGAAGCGGAGTTTCGGTGGGTCGACGAAATCGGATTTTGCGAGGACGCCGAGGAGTTTATCGGTTTCCGCATCCATCACGGGGAAGAGATCCTGATCGAGAGAGATGAGCTGCTTTCGGATCTTGGAGACCGGTTCGTTCTCCGGGACTGTGATAAACTCCGTCTGCATGACGTGGCGCACGGTGCGGGAGCAGCGGATGAGGGTGTTGGCGCTGGCGGTGTCTTGCTTGCAGCGGAGCAAGACGGTGCCCTTAGAGATGGCAAGGTCCATGATTTCCTGCGAAATCTGGTTTTTCCCGGTGACGAGGAGCGCACGGGCACCGCGATCGATGGCGAGGCGTTGGACGATCGGGCGATCGCCGCAGATGACGAGGAACTTGCCGATGTTGCCCTCTTTCACGGCTTGGCTGAGTCGGTTTTTCACCGTGTCTTGTGAAGAGGCGCCGACGAGCAGGATGAGATCTTCTTCCTCATCTTCTTCGCAGATGGTGGCACCGTGGCTCTCGGCCTTAAGGGTGGAGGCGAGGTTGTTGAGGGATGCGTGCACCGTCCTGACACTGAGTCCTTCCGTATCGAGGGGAAGGAGCAGCCTGAGCAGATCAATGTATTGGAGCATTCCGGCGACAGAGCCGTCTTCCTTGACGACTGGGACGCAGCGAATGGACGAAGCCAGCATGCGGTTGTAGGCGGTGAGGAAGGTATCGCTCGGGCGCACGGAAATGACCGCTTTGCGGCAGGTCATGCCGGCGGTGGTGCGCGCATCGGTCATCAGCAGTGGCGCGTCTATTTTCGCTTTTTCGAGCACCCACTTGGTGCGTTGGGAGATTTCACCGCAGCGGGCGGCGACAGCTTCGGGCTCTTCGCCGGACGCACGGAGGAGAGCTGCATGCCCGATGGCAGAGCAAATGGCGTCCGTGTCAGGGTTTTTGTGTCCGATTACGTAGAAGGGCTCCATGGGGTGAGTCTTTCTGATAGGAGGGAAAGTGCAATCCTAAAAAAACACAAAAACACGGAAAAACACAGAAAAACACAATTTCTCTGGTGGGGCCGATGTGTTCTGGATCTGGAATTTCACATGCGCTCCGGGCACCGGATGCCGAGCAGTCCGAGGCCTTTTTCCAAGACCATGGAAGTCAGTGAGCAAAGGGCGAGGCGGCTAGAGCGGAGAGGCTCTTCGGATTTCAGGACCGGGCAGGCCTCGAAGTAGGAGTGGAAGGCGCGTGCGAGTTCCAGCAGGTAGTTTGCGAGGAGGTTGGGGCGGTGGTCTTCGATGACGAGAGGGAGGACTTCGCCGAAGCGGGCGAGGAGACGGGCGAGGTGGATTTCCTCGGCTTTCTCCAGAGTGATCGTCGCAGAGGTGGGGTCAAACTCGGTATCGAGTTTCCGGAAAATGGAGCGGATACGCACGCTGGAATACTGGAGATAAGGTGCGGTGTCTCCTTGGAGGGCGAGCATGCGGTCCCAAGCAAAGACGTAATCGGTGAGTCGGTGCTGGGAGAGTTCGGCGAATTTTACCGCGCCGATACCGACGATTTCTGCGACCTCTGCGGCCTCGTCTCCGGTGAGATCGGGGTTTTTCTCGGCGATGGCTTTCGCGGCGCGCTCGACGGCTTCCTCGAGTACATCGGTGAGGCCGACGTTGTCGCCGGAGCGGGTTTTCATCAGCTTGCGGTCTTCTCCGAGGATGGAGCCGAAGGCGATGTGGCGGAAGTCGCCGTGTTTTCCCCAACGATTTGCGGCTTCGAAGATCTGGCGGAAGTGGAGTTGCTGCGGGACGCCGACGACATACCAGATCTGATCCGCATTCCACTCGTCGATGCGGTAGCTGATGGTGGCGAGGTCGGTGGTGGCGTAGAGGAAGCCGCCGTCGGCCTTGCGGATGATCGCAGGGTTATCGGTCCAGCCGTCTTCCTTGTGGACTTTGAAAGGGTCGTCGCCAGGGGCTTTCGAGTCGTCGGAGAACACGCAGACGGCGCCGTTGCTTTCGCGGGCGAGGCCTTTTTCCAGGAACTCATCGACGAGGCCGGGCAGCATGTCGTTGTAGAAACTTTCGCCCAGCCAGTGATCGAACTTCACATCGAGGCGGTCGTAGATTTTCTGGAGTCCGAGCTTCGAGACATCGATGCATTGCTGCCAGATGGCGAGGTTCTCGGAATCGCCTGCTTGGAGGGCAACGAGTTCTGCTTTGCAAGTTTCAAGGACGCCGGGGTCTTCTTTGGCGGAGGCATTGACCTGGCGGTAAACGCGGACGAGTTCCTTGATCGGATCGGCGGCGAGGGCGTCTTGGTCAAGCAGGCTTTTCCAGCCGTGAAGGATCATGCCGAACTGGGTGCCCCAGTCGCCGATGTGGTTGTCCGCGATGACGGAGTAGCCGAGGAAGCGGGCGATGCGGCAGAGCGAGTCACCGATGATGGTGGAGCGGATGTGGCCGACGTGCATCGGCTTGGCGACGTTCGGCGCGGAGAAATCGACCACGATGGTCTTGCCTTCGCCCGGTTGGGGCGCGCCGAGCAGGGGGTCTTTCAGCAGGGATTCCGCATGAGCAGCGAAGGCTTCGGGTAGGATGGTGAAATTGATGAATCCGGGGCCGGCGATGCTGGTGGTGGCGATGTCAGCAACATCGAGTGCATCGAGGATTTGTTGAGCGAGCGCGCGCGGATTGGTTTTTAGGCGCTTGGCCATGACCATGGCGGTGTTGCTCTGGTAGTCTCCGAAGCGAAGATCTGCGGCCGGGGAAAGGTTCGGGGCGGTTGGCTCGCCTAGGGCTTTTTCGAGAGCTGAGGAAAGGCGAGCTTCCAGGGTCTGTAGCAAGGTCATTGGGTAAAAGCTGAAAAACTAAAATGCTGAGAAGCTGAAATCTAGGAGGCCTGACGGCCAGCTTCAGCAGGGTTCGCTGCCGGTTTTGGCGGGGCGATTTGGCTTTGGATTGAGGATGTCGAGGATGTCGTTGCGGCATTCGGCTAATGCCAGTTTGCGGCGGACTTCACAGTTGGTGAACATTTTCGCGATCGCGGCGAGAGTGCGCAGGTGCAGGTGGTAGTCCTTGCGTGGCACGATGAAGAGGATGATGAAATGCACCGGGGCGTTATCGAGCGCTTCGAAATCGATGCCTTCCTTGGATCGGCCGAAGACAGCGACGACATTTTCAAGGGTGTCGGAAAATGTGTGGGGGATGGCGACGCCGGAGCCGATGCCTGTGCTGACCTGGGCTTCGCGTTCCTCAAGTGCCTGTAGGATGGGCTCGCGGCAATCTTTCGGGAGCTCACCTTGCTCGGTAAGGAAGTCCACGAGCTCTACGATTGCAGACCAATGTTCCGTCGCCTTCATATCGAGAAGGATGCGGTCAACGTTCAAGAGTTCGGCCAACTTCATGCAGATAAAATCATTGATTCGCCGAGAGTTCGGCTCGAAAAGGGTGGGCGGAATTATCGTTGTTCCTTGGGAATGGCAAGAAGTTTCATCTCTGTACACTACACGGGTTTTTGCGGAAAACAAAGCGGGGTTGCGGGGAAGTGGCTGGGTTAATCTTGCACTCGGAGCGATCCCGCTGCATGGAGGGGGTGGAAAGAATTTTGCATGAGTGGTAAGAGGAAAGAGATCATCATAGGCACCAGGGGAAGCGAGCTCGCGTTGGTGCAGGCCACGGCGACCGAAGGATTGCTGGGTGAAAAGTTTCCGGATACCGGATTCGTGAGGAATATCATCCGGACCACTGGTGATCGCCGCACAGACGTCTCGCTCGCGGATGTGGCGAAGGCGGAGGGCACTTTCGACAAGGGGGTTTTCATCAAGGAGCTGGAGGAAGCGCTGGAGGATAAGACCGTGGATATCGCGGTTCACAGCCTCAAGGACATGCCGACGGTGCTGGATTCCCGGTTCAAGCTCGCGGCGACGCTGGAGCGTGCTCCGGTGAGGGATGTGCTGTTGATGAAATGCGCAGGTGGGGTGGAAGCTCTGGAGCAGGGCGCCCGCGTCGGCACCAGCAGTGTGCGGCGTGCCAAGCAGATGGAATTTCTCCGTCCTGATCTCAGAATCCTCGATCTGCGGGGAAATGTTCCGACCCGCATCCGCAAGCTCGCGGAGACGGATGAATACGATGCAATCTTGCTCGCCGAGGCCGGACTGGTGAGGCTCGGTTTCCTCCCGGAAAGTGCTCCTACGGGTGAAGAAACCGTCGAAGGTTTCCCCGAGGTGTTTGCGGTGCGGCTTCCTGAAAGCGAATTTTATCCAGCAGCAGGGCAGGGTGCCATCGGGCTGGAGATCCGGGCGGACGATGAAGGCGCTGAAGCGTATGCGAAATCGATTAATCACCTCGACACATGGATCCGAGTCGGTGCCGAACGCGAGTTCCTGCGCCTGCTCGATGGCGGCTGCCACACTCCGGTGGGTGTCTATTCCTCGCTGGAAGGCGGGGAGATCAAACTTTCTGCAAGGGTCTTCCCGGACGAAGGTGGCACGCCCCGCACTGGCGAAGCCCAGGGCGTCGATCCGATTGCCGTCGCGCTGGAACTTTTTCAATCACTCAAATGAACTCCAAAGGAATCTGCTATCTTGTCGGCGCCGGCCCCGGCGATCTCGGTCTTGTCACCCTCCGCGCGAAGGAGTGTATCGAGATGGCTGACGTGCTGGTCTACGATGCTCTTAGTAGCGCCGAGTTGCTGAACTGGACGAAGAAAGGTTGCGAAAAGATCTACGTCGGGAAACGGGCGAAGGATCACGCGGTGCCGCAGGACAAGATCAACGAGATCATTGTCGAGCACACCCTGAACGGAAAGACCGTCACGCGTCTCAAAGGTGGCGATCCGATGATTTTCGCTCGCGGCGGTGAGGAAGCCGCGGAGCTCGCGGAAGCGGGCGTGTTGTTCGAGATCGTGCCGGGTATCAGCTCGGCCATCGGCGGGCCGGCTTATGCGGGCATTCCCGTGACCCACCGCGATCACAACACCCAGCTCACCATTTTCACGGGTCATGAGGATCCGACGAAAGGCTATTCCTCCATCGACTACGCGCAGCTTGCGAAGACACCGGGCACCAAGGTTTTCCTGATGGGCGTGGGACGTTTGCGCGAAATCACCAGTTCATTCATCTCCAACGGAGCGGAAGCGGATACGCCGATCGCCCTCGTGCGTTGGGCGACGACAGGTTCCCAGTGGACCATCGTTGGCACGCTGGAAACCATCGCCGGCATCGCGGAAAAGGAAGGTTTCACCTCTCCGGCCGTCGCAGTGATCGGGAACGTAGTCAATGAGCGTGAGAAGATCAACTGGTTCGAGAAACGCCCGCTCTTTGGAAAAAAGATCGTGGTGACGCGCACCCGCGAGCAGGCAGGGGATCTGAGCAAACGCTTGCAGAACCTCGGTGCTGACGTGATCGAACTGCCGACGATCCGTATCGAACTTCCCGAGGATCGCGAGGGCTTTGCCGAGGGCGTGACGCATGCCCATGAGTATGACTGGTTGGTTTTCACCAGCCCGAATGGGGTGGAGAAATTCTTCGATGCCTTTTTCGCGACCTACGAGGATGCTCGTAGCTTGGGGAATCCGAAGATTGCCGCCATTGGGCCGGGAACTGCGGCGAAGATCCGTGAATACCGGATCGGCGTGGATCTGCTGCCGGAGAGATTTGTGGCAGAGGGGCTGATCGAAGCGTTCAAGGAAATCAACATCGAGAACCAGACGATGCTCTGGGTGAAAGCCGCCGAGTCACGCGACGTGATCTATGACGGACTGATGAAACTCGGTGCCATCGTCGATGAATGCATCGCCTACCGCACCGTTCCGGAAACGGATGATTATACCGGCGCACAGGCGAAGTTCATTGAGAACGGCGCGGACATGGTGACGTTCACTTCCAGCTCCACCGCCGAGCATTTCTTCGCTCTGGATCTGCCATGGCCGGAAGATTGCGCGGTGGCGAGCATCGGTCCGGTGACTTCCGCTACCCTCAGGGAGGTCGGCCACAAGCCGGACGCAGAAGCATTCCAGCACGATATCCCCGGGTTGGTGAATGTGATCCTCGACCACTTCAAAAAGTAGGCTGGGCCTTCTCTATCTTACGGAGCGCTGGCTTTAGCCGGCGTGTCCTTCTGGATTTTATCTATCCCAAACGGCCCACCCCGTTGGCGTTGAAAGATTGGCGAAGCATTCCGTGAAACCCACAAATCCGTCGTCCATCGGCTTTGACTCTTTTCATACCCGCCATATCTCTAATGATGCTCATGAAAATCTCCCTCCTTCTCTCCGCCTGCCTCACCATCGGTGCCCTCGCTCAGGATAAATCTGATTCACAGGCACTGGCCGAAGAACTGGGTTCCCTGCGCAATGCAAAGGTCGCCATCGAGCTCACGGATCCAGCCCAAGAGCTGACCTACTTTACTGATGCAGTCTCGAAACAGGAGCTGGCGGAACTGAAACGCATCGCACCGAATCTCCGCCTCGTCACCGGTCTCTCGCAAAAGGAAGCGCTCGCCCGCGCGGGGGAAGCCCACGGCATCGATGCAAATTACGCCACGCCTGCATTTTTGGAAAAAGCCAGCCAGCTCGCTTGGGTCCAAGTCATGAGTGCCGGAGTTGATCGCTATCTCCAGAACCAACCGCTGATGGAAAACGACGGCATTGTCCTCACCAACTACCGGGGTGTGCATGGCCCAGCCATCGCGGATCACGCCATGGGCATGCTGCTCTATCTCACGCGTAATCTGAATTTCTATGCGAATGAGCAGGAAAAAGGCAACTGGAGCCGCGGTAATGCCGGCAAGGAGGCTGTGGCACTAGAGGGGAAAACCATGCTCGTGGTTGGCATTGGCGGCATCGGCACAGAGATTGCCCAGCGCGCCCATGGCTTCGGGATGCGAGTCATCGGCACCCGTCGTAGCGATAGTCCTTCTCCGGATTTTATCGAAAAAGTCGGTAAGCCGGACGATCTGCTGAGCATGCTCCCTGAGGCCGATGTGGTAGCGCTTGCCGTACCGCTCACGCCGGAAACCACCCACCTCCTGAATGCCGAAGCTTTCGCCGCGATGAAACCCGGTAGCTACCTGATCAACATCGCTCGCGGAAAAGTCGTCGATACCGATGCCATGCTCGATGTTCTGAAAAGCGGAAAGCTTGCAGGAGCCTGCCTTGATGTCACCGAACCCGAGCCACTGCCGAAAGACCACGCCCTGTGGAGCCAACCGAACGTGATCATCACTCCCCACGTCGCCGCGAATTCGGAAGTCACCAACCAACGCCGCGCCGCCCTCCTGCGCGAAAATCTCAGGCGCTTCGCTGCCGGTGAGCCACTCCTCAACGTCGTGGACAAGGAACTGGGATACTAGGATTCCCGCGGACTTTGACCCGACAGGATGTTTCGGATCGATGGCTAGTTTTTCCCGCTTGGTCTGGGAGCTGCTACAGGGGTTCCCCTGATGACACAAAAGCCTACCGACCTAAAATTTGCCGCGCTTGTTGATCCGTTTCTTGGATATGCAGAAAAGGATTTGCCGAAGGCAGAGGGCATTGCGGCGCGGTGGTGGTGTGCGAAGCCGCCGGTGGGAAATACGCACCCGGGCGCTTGTTTGCCGTTTGGGATGGTGTCGGCGTGTGCGTATTCCGGGGCGTATGTGACGGGCTACGGGCGTTACGGGCTTTCGCTGAGCGGGGATTCGCCGCCGGTGCTGTATGATCGACACGAGGCGCTGGGTATCGCGCACTTCCAGCAGTCGGGCACGGGGCGGATCCGGATGTATTACAATTATCTGCTTACGGCTCCGCTGGGGGCGGACGGGCTGGAGGGACGTTTCTCGAGGATGGAGTTGGTGGAGGAGAGGGCGTGGCCGGGGTTTTATGCGGGGAAATTCGCGCAATCCGGGGTGGTCTTTGAGGTGACGGTGACGCCGCGTGGTGCGAGGCATGTCTATCATTTTCCGGAGGGGATGGAGCCGGTGGTGGCGGTGGATGTCTCCGCCGGGGGGCTGCTGGTGGATGAGATGGGAACGTATCCGCAGTGGGCGGAGCTGGATTTGTTAGAGGATGGCTCGGTGAGCGGGCAGGTGGTGATGGAGGGGATCCCGGTGAAGTTCCGCTGTCGCTGCGAGGGCGGCGTGGCGTTCTTGTGGGAAGAGGAAGACGAGCTGGAGGAGACGGGTTATGTGCTGGGGCTGGAGCGGCAGAAACATCGGCCGGAATTTGGATTCGGTTTCCGGGTGAAGGAGGGCGCGGAGGCAAAATTAGATTTCGGGTTTTCCCTGAGGACGGATGAGAAGGCGGCGACTGCGCTTGCGGAGGCGGAGGATTTCTCCGGCAGTGTGGTGGCGGCGGGGAAGGTGTGGGAGGAGACACTCGCGAAGATCGAAGTGGAGGGCGGGACGGATGCGCAGCGGGAGATATTTTACACGGCGCTGTATCATTCCTGCCTGAAGCCGGCGGATTTCACGGATGAGAATCCTTTCACGGGCAAGGACGGGCCGTTTTTCTTCGATCTCTCAACACTGTGGGATTCCTACAAGACGCAGCTACCGCTGATGATGACGCTGTGGCCGGAGAAGGGGGCGGCGTTCGTGGAGTTCCTGTGTGAGGTGGCACAGCGCGAGGGCGGTTTCCCGGTGAGTTATCTGATGGATAACGTGCCGGATCGTTTCACGAAACAAGCGACGGGACTGTGCCATGCGATCCTGGAGGATGCGCGCTGCCGGGGGATGGCGGGGGATTGGGACAAGGTGCTATCACTGCTGTGGAAGACGAGCCAGAGCGGAAAGGGGAGGAAGAGCCGGTTCGGCGAATACGGGCGCGCGTTTGTCTCCACCCCACTGTCGCATACCTTGGATATTTCCTATGCGCATTTCTGCATGGCGAGGATGGCGCGGAGCGTGGGCAACCAGTTGATCCACGATAAGGCGGCGGCGCTTTCGGTGCATTGGAGGAATGCTTTTGATGCGAAGACCGGGCTGCTACGCGAGGACTCGACCTACTATGAAGGTGAGAATTGGAACTACTCGTTCCGCTTCCTGCATGAGATGACGGAACGCATCGCGCTGGCTGGAGGCGACAAGGGCTTCGTGGCTCTGCTGGACAAGTTCTTCGGCTTCACGGAGCCGGGGCACGGGGAGCGGGTGTTCCACTTCGAGGGGTTGAACAACGAGCCGGATATGGAATCGCCGTATGCGTATCTTTACGCGGGTCGGCATGACAGGACAGCGCGGGTGGTGCGACGGGTAATGCAGTGCCAGTTCAACACAGGGGCGGGCGGCTTGCCGGGAAATGATGACTCGGGCGGGATCTCATCGTGGTTCGTGTGGAATGCCTGCGGGCTGTTTCCTGTGACCGGGCAGCCGGTGATGCTAATCGGTAGCCCGCTTTTTGAGAAGGCAGTGCTGCATTTACCGGGAGGGGATTTCACGGTGCTGGCGGAGGGGAACAGCGAGGAGAACGTTTTTGTGCAGCAGGCATTTTTGAATGAAGTGGAGATCCACCGCAGCTTTCTCAAAATGGAGGAGTTCAGGGCGGGCGGATCGCTGCGTCTGGTGATGGGGGACGAGCCATCGGATTTCGGGAAAACCCACAGGCCGCCGAGCTTCAAGCCGTAAACTGGGGATCTGGCATGGGAACTGCCATGCAGGGAATGAACTTTCCTCAAACGCATGCTCCTCACGAAACCTAACAGCCCAGTCCGCAACGCCGTATTTCTCGTCCGCGCCGATCCCATCATTTGCGGCCACTCCACCGAAGCTAGAAATCTTGCGGAGGCTGCCCTGTCGATGGGTTTGGAAAACGTGCACATCGTCAGCTACCCGCTGGATGTGCTGGAGGAGAGTTCACTGCCGCTCAAAGACATGGCGACGATCACGCCGTATTCGGAAGGGATCAAGATGGATCGCCCTGAGGCGCTGGGCGATTACAAGGTGCTCGACGGACGCATCGGTTTGGGCATCAGCGGCCACCTGATCGATCTCCTGCACAGCCTGCCGGGGAAAACGATGGTGATGGATCTCTACCTCGTGCCGCACGGGACAATGGTGATGCAGGCGGTGAACAGTTTTAAAAACAGCGGCTGCGGGGCGGATGTATTTACGGTCGGCGAGGCAGTGGGATCTGATATTACGAACGTAGTAGGTAACGCGCTGGCGGAAGGCCGATTGGGCGCGGCGCAGCTGGTGTTATCCAATTACCTAGAGCACGACCATCCGGTTGCAGTCAGCCGTTTCACGAAAGATCTGATCGTTGAGGCGGGAAGGAAAGTCGATGAACGACTGGGAACGAATTTCACCGGCCAGCTCGAGCAGCGGGTGGGCATCAGTTTCCCCGCCATCGATACCACGGCCTATACCCGCTTGTCCGAGAATCCCGATGAGGTGGATGCGGTGCTGGCGAAGCGTGGGTTGGAGCGCGATGGCTACGTGATGTTCCTGTCCCGCATCGCCCCGGCCAAGGGGGTGGATGATTTGTTGGAGGCGTGGCGGGGATCGAAGCTGGAGGGCAGAAAGAAGCTCATCATCTGCGGCAACGGCCCGGCCAAAGAGGAGGTGCGCAAGATCGCTGCGGAGATGGATGGGGTGATCGTTTTGGACGATGTGAGCGATGCGGAAAAGGGCGCCCTGATGAACGGCTGTTATGCATGGTGCCTGCCGAGTAAGCCGAAGACCGAGTTCGTGGAAACATTCGGCATCGCCGTGGCGGAGAAAATGCTCGCCGGAGGACTGGGGCCGGTCATCACGACGCGCACCGGTGGCATTCCGGAAGCGAGCGGGGGTTACTGCCTTGAGCACGAGGGTGGCGATGTCGAAGGGCTGCGTGCCTGCCTCGACAAGGTTTCCGCCATGAGTGAGGAGGAACGCGCCAAGCTCTCCGACGATGCGAAGAATTTTGCCTTACGTTTCGACCGTGTGGAAATTCTCGCCCACCTGATGGGGTGCGCGGTGGGGCGTTGTGCGGCGGCTTGATCCCTTGCTCAGGGAGCGACAGCGAGTCGATCGGTTTCCGGTTCGCTTTCAAAAAGAAAGCCGTTTTCCTTGTAGGTTTTCAGGCGGAAGTGGGTGGCGGTGGAGAGGACTCCGTCGAGCGAGGAGAGTTTTTCGGAGACGAAACGTGCGACATCGCGCAGATCTGCAGCCTCGACGACAACCATGAGATCGTAGCCGCCGCTGGCGAGGTAACATGAGACGACTTGGTCGAAACGAGCGATGCGCATGGCCAGCCTGTCAAAGCCGCCGCCGCGCTCGGGGGTGAGGCGCACCTCGATGAAGGCGGAGACGGAGGTGTCGCCTGCGATTTCGGGGTTGGTGACGGCGTGGTAACCGAGGATGGTGCCGTCTTTTTCCCAGGCTTGGATCTTGCTGGCGACTTCGGATTCGGTGGAACTGACAAGATCTGCGAGTTCGGAGAAGGAGGCGCGGGCTTTGCGGCGGAGGAGGTTGAGAAGTTTCATGCGTTTCAGTTTGCTAGTGGGAAGCTCTTTAATTTTCAGGGAAGATGGGCTGCACGCGGTGCGGGGTCAATGGAAAGGAAATGGGCGGCGGGGAAGTATCCCGGCCGCCCATCGTGAAAGGATCGTTTGAAATTATGCGGATTTCGAAAGGAGATCGCGGATTTCGGTGAGGAGTTCTTCCTCTTTGCTGAGTTTCGGAAGTTCAGGAGCGGGCTCTGGCTTTGCTTCTTCCTTTTTCATGGCGGTGAGGGCTTTCTTCACGACTAGGAAGACGGCGAGGGCAAGAATGATGAAGGAAATGGTATCCGAAATGAACTGGCCGTATCCGATCACCGGTTCTCCTGCTTCCAAGGCCTCTTTGTAGGGGACTTTGGTGTCAGGGAAGTTGAGGTTCACATACATCTCGCTGAAGTTGATGCCACCGGTGAGCTTGCCGAGGGCGGGCATGAAAACATTTCCCACGAGGGATTTCACGACGGTTCCGAAAGCTCCGCCGATGATAATACCGACGGCCATATCGATGAGGTTTCCTTTAAAGGCAAATTCCTTGAATTCTTTTAGCATGATTGATTTCTGGTTGTTACAATTACATTTCTAGCAGGATGGGAATTCATGGCCAGATCAAACTGCTAGCCATGAAAGCACACTTGGTGCGGATGTCGGCTTGCCAAGGGAGGGGCGAGCGATATGGTCGGCCATCGACGGAAGATGACGCCATTTCTAAGGAAAATACTGGGGATGAACTGGGTGCTGGTGCTGGTAATGTACGGGCTGCTCATCTTTGGCGTTTTCATGATCGAAAGCGCGGCGCGGCATCTCCCAATGGATGCCGATAAACTCGCTGAATTCGGCTCAGCGGGGCATTATTTCGCGTGGATGCAGAAAAACTGGATCGTGATCGGCAGCGTAGCGTATTTCGCGGCAGCGCTGATTGACTACAAGTGGATTCGTTGGCTCGGGATACCGCTGTATGGGGTGAGCCTGGCGCTGATGGTGATGGCGATGCAGGCGGATGATGATGTGCACCGCCTTTCGATCGCGGGCTTGAGTTTCCAGCCCGCCCAGCTCGGGGTGACTTCCGGGATCGTGATGATTGCGTGGTTGATGCAGGATTTGCCGAAACTCCACCGTTACCTAGGTGATCCGTTTGTGAGGATAGGTGTCATCGGGGTGGTCTCTGCGGTGCCGTTCCTATTGGTGATGAAAATGGGCGACATGGGCTCGGCACTGGTCTGGATCCCGGTTGTTATTGTAGCTTTGCTGGTCGGAGGGATTCCCTTCCGTTTCCTGACATTCATCACCTCGGTCTCGGCGGGTATCCTACCGATCTTGTATTTCGTGATCCTGCCATTGGTCTCAGAGCGGGGTCCGGATCGTATCGATCTCTGGCTGCGCATGCTGGATGGCCAGGAAGTCGACATTCAAGGGGATGGTTATGCGCCGCATAACGTCTCGATGGCGGTGGGAAAAGCTGGCTGGAAGGGTGTCGGGTGGAAAGCGACGTCTGAAAAGGGCTCGCTGCACGACAAGAAATTCATTCCGCATCTCACGGCACACAACGACTTCATTTTCGCGGTAATCGCGGAAGAGTTAGGATTCCGAGGGGCGTTGTTGCTGGTCGGCGGTTTTGCCTTATTGCTGATTCAGGGGTTATTTATCGGGTTTTACAGTCGAGATGTGGCCGGACGTCTTATTGTCTGCATGGTGGTGGCGCTGTTTTTCGCCCATATTTACGAAAATATTGGGATGTGCGTGTTGTTGATGCCGATCACTGGGATTCCGCTGCCGCTCATCAGTTACTCCGGCACCTTCGTGGTGATCTGCATGTTCCTGCTGGGGTTGGTGCAGAGTGTCTGGGTTCACCGGCACAGGAATCGCTCGGAGCAGGCGTGATACAGCGAGGGGAGTTTCCTTCTCCTACTCTCTGTCCTGCTTGTAGCTGGTGTATGGAGTGTAATCCGCCTCGTATTTGCTCCGTCTGTAGCCCTGCTTGCCGGCGAGTGGCTTGAGCATATCAAACAGCGTCCCGCAAAACATGCAGCGGAATTTTTGGAGGAGAATGATGGAAAAAATTGCGGTGACGCCGTGGTTGAGGGGGAACCATCTGACGGCTTTCTGGTGAGGTAGTGCACCTGAATTGATGAGCGGAGTGCCTTTGCAGAGCGGGCAGTGGGTTTGGCGGCGTTTGAAGAAGGCGATCAGCCAAGTGAACGCGCTGAATCCGACGCAGACCATGAATACCCGGGTGGCTAGAGGGCTGGGCTGGAAAAAGAAAATCACCAAAGTGGTGATCGCGGCGATAATCCCAAGATAGTGGATTGTGGAAAAAATCACCGTATTGGTGAATACGTGCCGGTGGGGAACTGAGCGGGCACGCGGCGCCAGCCTACCTTTTTTGAGGTTGGATTTGGCCGAGCTAATGCTGACGTCTGCGGATGACAATTCGGAGAAGATTGTCAAGGAATCTAGATATTATGCAAGCCGGGAATTACTGGGCTGACGGGGCGGTTGCGCCACATTCGGGTGGGGACTTCCTCCAACGGCGCACTTCAAATCTAGATTTTCGTCGTCGCGGGAGGCTGTATGGGCTTGCGTGGCGGTTTTTCGCGGGGAAGACACCGTGGCAGTTGCGCGAAATGGGGTTTTAAATCCCGTCGGTAATTAAGTTTAGTGGCGATAAGAACGCGAAAAACAGAAAAACGTCGAATCTGTATAAATTGATGAAATGCTGGTGTTTTCTAAATCAGGCATTTACCATGCATATACCAGTATGGTGCCTACGTCTGCACGGGCGCCACTCTTCACTTACCCATGAAAACCCCAAAAAAAACCCTTCCCAGCGCGCAGCGCGGCTTTGCACTGATCGCCACCCTCACCTTGATGGTGCTGCTGGTGGTTGTCGCTCTGGGAATTCTGAGTCTCAGCACCATTCAGCTCCGCGCAGTTGGGCACAACCAAGCGCAAGCAGAAGCGCGGGCAAATGCCAAATTGGGCCTGCAGCTCGCGATCGGCCGCCTGCAACGCACGCTCGGCCCCGATGCTAGGGCCACCGCCAAAGCCTCCATTTTGGATACGGATCCCAGTACGGATGTCATCGATGGTGTGCCAAACTCATCTTGGCTTGGAGCCTACCCGACAATTAATCCTTCCAGCCCCGACGACGGGCTGCTTAAACCCCGCGACCTCCGCGATTGGAGCCTCGCCAACATGGAGTGGCTGGTTTCTTCATCCGATGTCACCGGAAATCCGAATCCCAAGAACGCGATCACTGGGGAAGCGGTCACGATGGCCCAATACATTGACGATGCCTCGGTCACCGTCCCGGACACGACGGGAATCAACAGTCTCCCGGCCGCTGGCCTGAGTAAGGCGCAGGCCGGTCTGGTCAAAGTTCGCGGAAACTCCGGTCGCTATGCCTGGTGGGTGAGCGACGAAAGCATGAAGGCTAGGATCGACACCCTGGCATCCGAGAATGGCAGCGATGTGCTTGCTGGATCGCAGGTTGATGCCGACGCCCAGAAGAAGAGCAACTACCAGATCATCCAAGGCACCGATCTCTCCGAGCAGCTTCCGGATTACAAGGATTCGGCGGAAAGCATGTATAAGCTCGTCACCCACAGTCAGCTCGAACGTCTCGGCGAAGAGTCGGGCGCGACGTGGAAAAACTGGAGCAAGCTCAACCAAGACAAGTTCACTCCGTATTCGGCATCGCTTCCGGTAGATGTTGCCCATGGCATGCTAAAAAAGGACCTGACGGCTTATCTCAAAGGTTCCTATTCAGGGCTCGAAGGGAAATCCATGATCGATTCCCGTTTTTCTCTCTCCGCAGGGAAGGTTCCGTCATTTGATCTGCTGAAGCAATGGGCCAACTTGGTGACCGACCGCGACCAGCCTCAAGTCGTTGTCGCACCGGATGACAGCAGCTCGCCACCCCAACTGGGTCTCTACCCGACGATCACTCAGGCAGCCGTGGCGATGCAGCACAGTTATAAGATCCTCAGCATGGCTACCTACACCATGCAGCCCGTGGTTGTGATTCAGCCGCAGATCCAGCTTTGGAATCCCCACAATGTCGATCTCGCCGCTCAGGACTATATTGTTCAAATCGGATACCAGTTTAAATGGTCTATGAGGGCCGACGGCACGAAGAACTCCGACAAATTTGCCTTCACGCCAACCACTGCGGACCCCGAATGGCGTTCTTGGACCGATTACAACGGCGTTGAACCACTGCCCGTGCACAAACTGGCGGCCAACGAAAAAATTAATTACCAAGGCAACAAGCGCTTCTTCACCTTTGTGATCAAAAACCAAGCGTTTAAAGCGGGAGAGTCACTCATTTTTTACCCCAAAGCTCCGTCCACCGGTCCCATCTCAGGTGTCCCTTACAATATGAAAGGTGACGCTGATACGGATATTCTGAAAAACTACTCCAGCGAAGCGGATCTCAACCTGCTGGTGAACGAAGGAAGCCTCGACGAGTTCTTCTACTTCGTCATGCCCATGATCGGCACCGCAGTTACCAATAACGCCAAGAATCGTTTGGCAAACGCAATTGGCACAGAGTCGAATTTCTGGGCCAATACAACGGGAGCCGGTGTCTCTTCTGGCGATGACTTGGATATCCACGCGAACTTATATGTCGCCAAGAACAAGGAACCCTCCCTGCTACACGCACTCAAGATTCCACAGCATAACTTCCGCAACGGCTTGTGGAGAACGGAAACATATCCCTTGAATCGCTTTCAGAACGGTGAGGTATTTGCCCGTGACACCTATGAATACAAGAGCCCGTTGATCAACCTCGGGTCCTCCATCTTGGCCAGCAACTTCGATATCTTCCAGGGCGGTAGTAACATCAACCGGCCGCCAAAAGGAGGTCAGCCCCACTCCTATCTGAATCTCTGGAACATCCGCTGTCAGGAAGCATTTGCAGCTTCAGCGTCATGGGGGACGGCGGAAGGTACTTCGTGGATGAATGCGTTCTCGTTCCGGGATGTGAATAGCTTCAAGCAGATTTGGGAAATCACCGACAACCTGTATACCAACCTATCCACGGATCGCTTGGGTGGGTGGCACCAATCTGGGGTTCAGCGTATGGTTTATCCCTTCTTTGATTATCCCACGGGAGAATTCGGCCCCATGTCCTTGGGAACTTTCCAGCACGCCAACCTTTCTGTCTATTCGTGGCAACCCACCTATGCCTTTGGTAACGCACAGGCGCCAGCGCGTCTCGGCCGGACCGAATACAAATCCAGCAGCTTTACGGATCTTTATGATATTTCCTACCTGCTGAATGCTTCCACCTGGGACAGCTATTACCTCAGCACGATTCCCCAGAGCGGCACGACTTTGGAAAAAGGCATGCGCCTGCCAAACAGCCGGCAGTATTTGGAAAGTGTTACCGGCATGGGCGACCTGAATCCGGCAAATCTCACCAATTCTAATGGTTATGATTTATCTGCTTCCAACGTGCTGATCCATGGCGGATTCAATGTCAATTCCACCTCCAAAGTCGCATGGAAAGCGTTTCTTTCCGGAGCCATGGGCCAGAGTGTGGAAACCGAATACAGCAACGCGGATAGCAACGTGCAGACCGCCGCTGCCATGGGCCGTTTCCTCGCGCCGATGCTCGAAGAACCATCATCTGTCGCTGCCGATCGTGATAGCAGTCTGTTCACTGAGCCGAACAGCTGGGGTGCTACTCGAACCTTGAATGCCTCCGAAATCGATTCTCTGGCCAAGCGCTTGGTTGAGGAGGTCAAACGCCGCGGTCCATTCCTTTCCCTTGCGGATTTCGTCAACCGCAGGCTTGATCCCGATTCCACTGCGACTGGCGAAGAACGCACCTATCAGCAACTTCTCGGGACCCTTCAGGCTGCGATCAACAAAGCCACATTGATCGACAAGAAGATCAATCATCACTACTACGCCAACCACGGCAGGGGCGGATCGATGATGAGAATCAAGCCGCTTTCGGATTGGAGCACCCTCAATTTCGACGTCACGCAAGCTGCCCAAGAAGCGATGTTCGGTTATCCCGTATCTAAAATCGATAGCGATGGTGGCTTGATTCACAGCTACTCGCCGAACTTCCTCTCGCAGGCAGATGTGCTGACGAAGATTGGTCCGAGTATCACAGTGCGAGGAGACACCTACGTCATCCGCTCTTACGGTGATGCCACCAATTCCAAGGGCGACGTCACTGCCCGGGCGTGGTGCGAAGCTGTGGTGCAGCGCGTGGCGGAACCGGTCGGCTGGGACGGCAGCAACGCAAAACTCATGCAGCCTCAGGCACCGGGTGATACCGGATTCGGTCGTCGCTTCCGGGTGGTTTCTTTCCGTTGGCTCGACAAAAAGGATGTCATGCCATATGAAAACGATCTGGCGATCACGAAATAGTCACTCATCAGGGCTGTGCTTCGATGGTAGCCTTCTAACAAACCTATAAAACCTTCCTACAATATGTGCGCTCGAAACTTCCTCCTGCTTTTCCTCTCGTGCCTTACCGTCACGATGCTATCCGCCCAAGAACCTGAGGATGATGCACCACAGGTCGATCCTGCACACCTTCCGGGACTCCCGCCTGCCAAGGAAGGGGACATTCAGTGCCGTTGCATTACCACATTCATGCTCGGTAACAGAGAGACCTATTTTTTTAAAATCGGCAGCACCTATCATGAGGTCGAACTTGTTAGTGAGGGCATCTCACAAACCTTTCCAGTGAGCGGTTCCACCACTTTCACGCTCTACAAGAAGGCTCCACCGACCAAGGAGCTCCCGGACGAGGAGAAGTCCCTCTATGTGCCAGTGGTCCAACAGGAATTGAAAGGTGGAGGAAAGGATTTCTTCATTATCCTCAGCCGCAAGGACGACAAGTCACCGATGAAGACCAGAGCCATCAATATCAGCAAGGCCAACTGCCCGGCGGATAGCATCCATCTCTACAACTTTAGTCCGCTGGCTCTCGGCATGGAGATCGAGGATTCCAAGGGAGTGCTCGAGCCCTACAAAAACTTCCGTTATCCCTTTGGAAATGCGGCTTCCCGCAATACCTACACGACCGCGAAAATCGTGATGCGCTACAAGGGGGAGGATAAGGTCATGGCCAGCACGAGACTACGTCTGGTGCCAGGACGTCGCATGATCCTGTTCTGCTTTCCCAGCGAGTCTCGCGCATCGCTCGGAGCCACTCCGCTGCGCATGATCACCTATCAGGACAAGCCGTAGGTGACCATTCGGGCGGTGATTCGCACAGCGCCGGATTAGCGTTTTTTCATCCGGAAGACGTGGGAGCGGCTGCCGTGTCCGGGCGTGTCGTTGACCCCCACCGCAAGGTAGAGGTAAGCAGGTTGTTCATCGATGAAGAGTACCTGCGCACGTTCCAGATGGCCATCGATCTTGCCGCGGTAGGCGGTGGCGTCCTTTAGGGCTTCTTTGCCGACGTAGTGTTCGAGATCTTCATAGGAACGGGTGGCGTCTTTCCCGGGAAAGAACAACCCGTCCTTGGATTTCCACAGCAAGCCACCTCCGCTGGAGCCTTTGGAGGCGCCGAAGTCGCGGCTGAGCATGTAGACCGTGTCGTCCATGCTGAAGGCGTAGGCATCTTCGAGCGTCATGTTGTCCGGAGTGACATGCTTCGTGTGATACTTGTAGGGTCCTTCGAGCTTGTCGGAGATTGCGACACCATAGACATATTTGCGCTTCTTCGCATCCGGCGTGGGAAAGATGACGGATTTGCAATACAGCATGTATTTGTCTTTGTATTTGATGAGGGATGGGTTGGAAACGCCCAAGCGGGCGGTGAAATTCCATCCTTTGGGATCGTCGGATTTCCGCAACATGGTGCCATCCGGCTCGGCTCCGGCGGCCGGCTTCCAGTCATCGTTCAGGTCATCGGCGACGTACATGACGATGCGCTGGGTGGGCAGCTTGTTGTCTTCATTCACGATGAAGCAGAGCACGTATTTGCCATCGATCTTTTTGATCGAAGGGTTGTGAGGTGAATTGAATTTCCCGTCCTGATCGGGCACTGCCACGCGCACGAATTCGAACGGGCCCTCCGGCTTGTCGCCCACGTAATGCGCGATTTCACAGTCGTGATACCAGCCATCGAAATTCTTCATTGTCGCCGTAGGCCAGCGGGCGACATAGAGATGGACCTTGCCATCGGGGCCGATCACCGGGGATGAGCCCCAGACATGCATGCCTTCGGTTTGCACGGCGGGGCCGACATATTCGAACTCGAAGTCGCAGGGCTCTGCCATGCCGAGCATGGGCAGGGCACATAGGCCGAGCATCAGCCTGCGGGTGGTGACGATGAAGCCGTTCTGACGAAGTGGGTTTGTGTATTTTTGGGTTTTCATGATCAATCAGTGGGAAAGGTTCAGAGCTGATACTCAGGATATCACAAAAAATCAGATATCCTGCTCGATAGATTTGAGCGTGAGGAACAGGTCGTGCCAGCGGGAGAGTTTCGGCTCGATGGCGAGTTTTTCCTTGGCGAGATGGGAGCGGATCGAGTTCAGGCAGGTGGTGTAGTCCTGGAAAAAGATGCGAAGGGCGTTTTCGTAATCGGCACGGAGTGCTTCGGCGAAAGCACCGCAGGTATCGAGCAAAGAGTTCTGGAAGTCCCGGGTAATGCGGATGCGTGTGATGACCGCAATGATCCCGCCAGCGATGGTGAAGGCGAGGGCCGCTCCGCAGAAGATCCATGGCAGCCATGGGAAACCGAAGATCCCGCAGATGGCTCCGGCGATGAGAAGTAGTAGCGTGGTGGCGGTGAAGGATTTCAAGGCGAGGTTGCGACGGCGCAGCTCGCGCTCGAGTTCCTTACGCACATGGAGATTGCCGATGGCTTGGTGGGCGGCGCGGCCGATGCGCTGCACGAAGCGTTGGCGGGCAAGTTCCAGTTTGGTATCCACGGGTTCCTGTTCGTCGATGACTGTGCCGATCGCTTCCTCGACGCGTTTCCCCAGATCTTCCCAATGGGCTTTGCAGGCGGTGACGACATCCTTGCCGTCGGATTCCGCGACTTCCTCCACGGCGGTGCGGAGACGATCGATGAACAGGCTTTCGGTTTCGCTACCGGTTCTATCGCCAACGAAGACCCGGAATACGGAGCGGATGAGGCCGAGCCATCTCCTGAGTGCTCCGGTGACCCAAACGGCCTCGGTCTCGAACACTTCGGCGACTCCTGCGAGATGTTTCGGCAGGCGCTGGACGAGACGCTCGCGCATGGCGTCGATTTCTTCTTCGAGTGCTGCGAGAAAATGGTTCTGGTCGCCGAGGACACGAGTCTGGTCTTCGATGCGGTCTTCGATTTTCCGGAGGGAGGCGGAGGCGTTGCTGCGCCAGGTCTGGAGGGCGATGCGGCGCTCCTGTGAGTCGCAGACACGGTGGCCGATGAATTCTTCGAGAGCGGGGAAACCGCTGCGCAAGTAGTCAGGATCGCCGAATGAGCCGGCACGTTTTGCCTCAAAAGCCATTTTCCCGGAGACTGGAAAGATCCGGGGGATGATACCGATGCGTTTCATCGAGAGATCCGCCATGTGCTCAAGAATCACCTTGATATCGGCAGGATCCCGCTGGTCGACCTGTTGCACGATGAAGGCGACATGGTTGAGGCATTCGGGCGGGAGGCTGGAGATCAGGTTCCAAGTAGCGGCTCCCCATGGGTTGGTGACCGGGAACACGAACAGGATGAGATCCGCGACGGGCAGAAACCGCTCGGTCATCTGCTGGTGCCCCTTGACGATGGAGTTGGTGCCGGGGGTGTCGACGAGGTTGAAGTCGCGCAGGAATTCGATGGGGCGATAGCGCTCTTCTAGAGAGTCGGTGCTTTGTACATCGCGGGGAGGCGCGCCGTAGCGGTACCAGATGACTCGGTCGGTCTCAGGCAGGATGTTGACCTTGCAGAGTTCGCGGCCGAAGAGGCCGTTGATGAGAGAGGATTTTCCGGCATTGACC
Source organism: Luteolibacter sp. (assembly GCA_039978775.1). Taxonomy (GTDB): domain Bacteria; phylum Verrucomicrobiota; class Verrucomicrobiia; order Verrucomicrobiales; family Akkermansiaceae; genus Luteolibacter. The sequence goes on from JBDWAR010000014.1 coordinate 96,639, forward strand.
TCACCGCAGACGACGAAGAGGAAAGGGGAACCGAGATCTTTCTCGAAAGCGGTATGCGATAATGCATCACCCAGATCGGTGCCGGTGTCGCGTGCGAGTTCGAGGATACCCTTCACCACACCCGCGATGCGGCTGCGTATGGAGAAGTAGCGCTCGCCGAATTTGGGCTGGCTCACGAGTTCCGGTGGGAGGAAGAGCGGGTTGGCTCAGGAAGTGGGTTTCACCGATGCCTGTGAATCAACGGCATCGACCTTCATGGCGATGAGCTGGGAGACGGTGACGAATTTGAAACCTTTTCTCAGCAGTCCATCGAGTGTGGCGGGCATTGCATCGACTGTCTGGGAGTGGAGATCGTGGGCGAGGACGATACCGCCAGCATTGGTGCCGGAGAGGATGCGGGAAGCGACGACGGAAGGGCCGGGGCGTTTCCAATCGAGGGGATCGACGGACCAGAGGATGGTGGGGTAGCCGAACTCGTCGTGGATCAGTTCGCGCTGACGCTGGAGGAGGCCGCCGTAGGGAGGGCGCATGGTGCGGGGGCGGACACCGGCGGCACGGCCGATGGCATCCTGGCAGCGCTGCATTTCCTGACGAACTTCCGAATCACCAAGCTTCGAAAGCAGGCGGTGGGTGTGTGAGTGGTTGCCGATTTCGTGACCTTCCGCGACGGTGCGGCGGAGGACACCGGGATGGAGATCCACGCTGCGGCCGATGACGTAGAACGTGGCCTTGATGTTGCGCTGGGCGAGCATGTCGAGCAGGCGCGGGGTGTTTTGCGGATGCGGGCCGTCATCGAAGGTGATGGCGATGTAGTTTCCGGAAACGGGAACGCGGGAGAAGGTGACTCCGGCATTTTTGGAGAAATTCGAAGAAGGATTGCCAGCGTTGTTGCGTTGCACCGGTCCATTGACGGAAGGGGTGCGGTATTCCTTGTTAGACGGGGTTTTGACGGCAGCAGTGGGGCCAGCAGAGGGTGTTGAGCTAGCCGCTTTGCAGCTCGCCATGGTTGCGGCGGAGGCTGCGATGAAGCCGCGACGCGTGATTTTTCCCAGTGAGGGAGTGTTGGCGAGGCTGCTGCCGATCTGTTCGAGTGAATGATCCATGATGAAGGAGATTATTAAGCGGGCTGAAAGAGTGCATCATATCTTGTCGCATGTCACGCGAGATTTCCTACAGCATTGGGAGTCGCAGTGCGGTGGGAGGTTTGGATTTGCATTTTTTCAGAGGGGGCACACCGCTGCCGAGGTATCCCACGAGGATGATGGCGGAAATAGCGACGCTGGGATTGGGATTGGGCGAGGAGGAATCGTTTGAGGCTTTTTCTCAGCGGGCTACTGAGGAGAGAAGAGTTCGCGGCAGAGCAAACACGATTTTCCATCGCAGCCACGGGCGCTGCAATATTCGCGGCCGTAGAAGATGATTTGGAGGTGGAGTTTGTTCCAGGATTCCCGGGGGAAGAGCTTTTTGAGGTCGCGCTCGGTCTGGACGACGTTTTTTCCCGGGGTGAGTTTCCAGCGTTTTGCGAGGCGGTGGATGTGGGTGTCGACGGGGAAGGCGGGCACGCCGAAGGCTTGGGCCATGACGACCGAGGCGGTTTTGTGGCCGACACCGGGGAGGGCTTCGAGGGCGTCGAAGTCTTGTGGCACCTGGCCGCCGTGCTGTTCGACAAGGATGCGACTGAGTTCGGAAATGGCGGCAGATTTTCGCGGTGACAGGCCGCAGGGGCGAATGATGGCGCAGATTTTTTCCACGGGGACGGTCATCATTTTCTCCGGGGTGTCTGCGAGGGCGAAGAGGGCGGGGGTGACGAGGTTGACACGCACATCCGTGCATTGCGCGGAGAGCAGGACAGCGATGAGGAGGGTGTAGGGACTGGTGTGGTCGAGCGGGATCGGAGTCTCCGGATATAGTTCCTCGAGGCGGCGGAGGAGGTGTTCAGCGCGTTGTTTTTTTAGCATGAGGCGAGTGGTTTCCGGAGTTGATGGATCGGCTTTCTGCAACGATGCTGCGGGTGTGAAAGGTGCAGGCAAGTGGATTCTGGGGATTATCCTCATTGCCGGGGTGTGCGCCGGTGGCTTGTGGCTGTGGAAATCGGAGAGCATTGCGGTGCTGGTGAAAGGGGAGTCTACGCCCGCGCCTACGCCCGATCCGGAGAGGTATGAAACCCTGATCGCCGAGATCCAACGGTGGCGGACGGATCTGGCGGAGGATTATCAGCAAGCGGGAAATGCTGAGGAGAGGGCTGCGGTGGAGCGGGATGCGCGTTTGATCCTAGAGTTGATGCTGCCGGAAATGATGCGCTGTTGGCTGGGCACCCCGTATGACTTCAACGGCACCGCCGAAAAACCCGGTGCCGGAACCTTGGCCTGTGGGTATTACGTTTCCACGGTGTTGCGCGATGCAGGATTCCGTGTGAACCGCTACAAGCTGGCCCAACAACCCTCTGAAAACATTCTGCGCACGTTCCTGCCTGCGGATTCCTGCCACCTGCGGGTGGGCAAGGATTTCGGTGAGTATGTCGATTGGGTGGAGAAAAAGGAGCCGGGGATTTATCTGGTCGGCCTGGACACGCATGTTGGCTTCATCGTCAACCGGGTAGACGGCATGCATTTCTTCCACTCCTCCGCAGCGGGCAAGGTGGGGGTGGTGGATGAAACCCGGCAGCGTGCCGGTGCCCTACGGCGCTCGAACTGGAGACTGCTCGGCGGTTTGACTGTGGACCCGGGGGTGATCCGGACGTGGCTCAAGGGCGAGAAACTGGCGGTGAAGACTGGCTGAGCCAGATGCTTCAATTGCGGTTCTCGATGAACTTGTTTCCTGAGCCGTCCCAAATTTCGGCGTAGCCATTGCGCTCCGCTGCTTTCACGAGGGTATCGCGATGGATGGCCAAAATGGGATTAATCTTGGCACCGCAGGCTTCGAGCGCTTGTCCTGTCCAGACGTTGCAAATACGAGGGAAGTAGTAGCTCTGTGGGGAGTCTAGCAGGACCCCGCCGCCCCAGCTCGCCTCGCCGGCATCAGTGGGGAAGCCCTCGGCATCCGGGATGGTGCAGTGATTGAGAAAGGAGGCGACATACGGGCCGCGCTCGCGGGGGATGGATTTCATCCAGATGTGCTGGTTCGGCGAGACCTCGGCGACGTTCCACTGGATCGGGATGCACTCCATGACCGCGCGGGAGGGTAGGAAGATCGCTTTGACGATCTCCGGTGCGGTGAGCCAGCGCTTGTTGATGTAGGCCATGCGGTCCCCCCACGAGAAGGTGACGTATTTGCAGTCGGGGAAATCCTTGGGAGGGATGAAACCGGAATCGATGAGCCAATCGTATTCGAAGACCATGCCGGTGTGCAGCTTGTCAGCGATGAGCCAGACCTGGACTTCGGGAGGATGCTCCGGAGTGTAGGTGGCGACCGTGTTTTTCCTGACCAGCTCCATGGGAGGGGCTGGTGCAGGCGGTAGCGTGACGAAATTGCACGAAGCGCTGAAGGAGATCAGCAGCGCGAGGATGATATTCCGTACGGTGGGCATGGGTTTTGGCGTTCCAGCACTCAGGCGCTGAGGTAGGAACAGATGTATTGGCAGATCCCGGAGTTGACCGTGATCGTGAAGCCGCTGTTCGCCTCTACTTCGAAGGATTCGTCGGTGGGGACGAAACGTGTGGTGCCGGAGCCATCCACCGTCACCTCGCAGGTGCCATCGGTGATTTCCATGAGCTCTGGAGCTACGGTATCGAATTTGTAGGTGCCTGGGAAAATGATGCCGAGGGTCTTGCTCGATCCATCAGGGAAGGTCACCTTGTGCGAGACGACTTTGCCGTCGAAATAGACGTTGGCGACGGCATTGACGGTCACGTTGGAGAAGGAATTCATGATTTTGCGATTTGGAAGAGGTTGTGTATTCATGGTGTTGCTATTTTCCAGGCTTCGTATCCGCCTTGGAGGATTGAGACATTATGGCCTCGTGCCGCCAGTGCCTTTGCGACGTTCGACGCGTCAGGACAAGCAAGATCTGTGCAATAAATGACGACAGGTGTATTTCCCGCGATGGCGGCGGAGATGTTTGGTTCGTGTTTGGGGAGGTCGTTTTGAAAGGCGGACAGGGGCCAGCTTATCGCACCGGGGATGTGACCGAGGCCGTAGATCAGCTTCGGACGGACATCATAAATCAATGCGGCGTCTTTCTGAACGAGTTGGTAGAGACTACCGAGCGGCATTCGGGTGATGCTGCCCTGCTTCGGCGGGGCGGTGGCGGGTGCTATTGGTGCCGTCTCTGCATCTTGTCCTGCGGATGATTCCGGTGTGAGCGGGGGAACCGGCTTCAATGCTTCGCTGCAAGAGTTGGCGAAAGCGGAAAGGACGAGAAACCCTGCAAGACGCAGAGGCCGCAGGGAAAGTCGTCTCCGAAGTTGGTTCCTAGCTGGAATCACCGTCCGATCTTGATGAGCTCGATGTCGAAAACCAGAAGACCTGCAGGGTAGCCGGCAGGTGGGTTCTCGCCGTAGGCCATTTTCGCAGGGATCCAGAAGCGGCGTTTCTCGCCCTCGACCATGAGCTGGACGCCTTCGGTCCAACCGGCGATGACGCCGTTGAGTGGGAAGGAGGCGGGCTGGCCGCGTTTTACCGAGGAGTCGAAGAGTTTGCCGTCGGTGGTCCAGCCGGAATAATGCACGGTAACGGTGTCGGTGGCTTTCGGGTGGGCTTCGCCTTTGCCTTTTTCGAGGACTTTGGAGGCGAGTCCGGAATCCGTTGTGGTGGCGTCAGCTGGAGCTGCGGCTACGTCTTTTGGTGTCTCAGGCATGGGTGCTTCTGCCTGCGAACAGGTGAGGCTGGCAAGGGATAAGAGTCCGGAGAAGAGTATTTTTTTCACGGGCATAGGGTTGTGCGGGGCTGCAGTTTATCAAGGGAAATCCTTCAATCTGCTACCCGGACGTCCTCCGGAGCGTCCTCATGCTCCATTTCCACAGAGGTGCGGCGCTGGACGGTGATGGCAGAAAGCAGGTGATCCTGCCTGACGACGAATTGGTTGAGTTTCATCAGTTCCAGCACCGCAAGGAAGGTGACGATGACCTCGGATTTGGTGGTCGCGGTCTGGAACAGGGTGTCAAAGGTGATGGCTTCGCCGGGCTTGAAGCGGCCGATGAGGAACTCGATCTTGTCCGATACGGTGAAACGGTCATCGACGATATCGCCAAGATCGTGGGATTCCTCGAAGCGCTTGAGGACGTTCTGGAAAGCGCGGATCAGATCAAAGATCGAGACCTCGGCAAGTGCGGCAGGCTCCTCGGCCGGTTTGTCTCCGGGATCCGGTTGGTGGGCGAAGCGCCCCTGCTGCTCGAGCTCGCGCACCGAGAGGAAACCGGCAGCGTCTTTGAATTTTTTGTACTCGATGAGCTGACGGATGAGTTCCCAGCGTGGATCGTCGTCTTCGGCATCTTCTTCCGGCGGTTGCTCGGTGCGAGGCAGGAGGGTGCGGGACTTGAGATACATCAGGTTCGCCGCCATCACGATGAACTCGGAGGCGAGGTCAATGTTGAGCAGTTTGAAGGTGTTGATGTAGTCGAGATACTGTTTGGTGATGCGCTCGATGGAGATGGCATGGATATCCAGCTCGTCCTTTTTGATGAGATAGAGGAGCAGATCGAGGGGACCCTCGAAGATTTCCAGCTGCACTTTGTAGTCGCTCGTTTCCAATGGATTATGTTCCGGTTTCGGGTGAAAATGTTCTCGTAAGGTGGCTGCCATGCGGCTTCTATGCTGACGAAGCATGAATGGACAGGGCGAAACAGAGCAATTGCAAAACTTCCATGAGAGGTTGAGCCAGTGGGTATCTAGCCAGGGCTTTTGGTTCCAGCTCCGCTATTCGATGTCCGGGACTGGCGGCAAGGGCAGCGTCGCCTTCCACTTTCTGAGGCTTTTCATGCGCATCGCGGTTTTTGCGATCGTTGTCGTGATTGGTATCTGGATTTTCCTCCTACGGCAGGCAGGAACAGAAACTTTCCAAACGGATGTCAGGAACTCGCTGAAAGAAAAGCTGGGTGCGGAAGAAATCCAGGTGAGGGGCTTCATTAGGGAACAAGGGAAGCTAAACATCAGCCGGATGGCTTTGATCGGCGGCGACGATACGTTCTTCACCGGGCTGGAGTTGAGGAACCTCAAGTGCCGCATGGGGCTGCTGGATGGATTCAGTAAAGTTTGGGATCCGGGCCAAGTAACTATTTCGCGCATGGATCTGGGACTGCGGGCAGGTGCGGATTCCGAGCAATCCGCGGCGGCCATTTCTAAGGTGCTTTTCCAAGATACCGGCAGGTTGCAGCTCGGTTCCATCGAGGTGGCGGACATGTCTCTGCGTTGGGGCTATTCCGAGAGGACACGGGGCGAAATCATCGGCAGCAAGATGACCGCGCAGCGCGTGGTTAATGGATGGCGGCTCAAATTCCGCGGCGGCACTTTTTCTCAGAACTGGTTGAAAAAGCTGCAGATCGACGAGCTTGATGTCGTCTTCGGAAAAGAGGGGATCGTTTTTGAAACGTTTGTCCTGAGGAAAGGCGATGGCTACCTGACGTTGGTTGACGGAAAAGTCGCTGCCGGACAGCGGCCGGAAGTCAGCGGATTGCTCAAGCTGCGTAAGGTCGAGCTGGCATCCCTAGTGCCGCCGGTGGTGCGGGATTTCGTGGAAGGCACCATTTCCGGTGAGTTCCAAGTCTTCGGATCGACCAACTCCTCGGAGGGTGTGGGCTTCGATGGGACTGTGGAGCTCAATGGCGAGGATATTATCGTGCTGCGTGACAGGGTGCCGATCCTGAAAGCGCTCAGTGTGGTGGATGCTTTCAATAACTACCGGCGCGTGGATTTTCGCAGCGGATCGTTCGGGGTGCGCACGCACGGCGGGAAATTTAAAGTCAGCGACGTGATCATGAACTCGGAAATGGGCGTCGCGATTAAAGGTGAGCTTGCGATTCGTTACCCGACCTCAGAAGAAGTTTTGACGATGGGCCAGGTTGGCTCCGAAGGTGGGAACTACGCCGATGGTATCCTCAGCGATGAGGAACTTGCCGACAAGACTCGCATCACCCTCGAAGAAGCGGCGAGAACCTCGGCAGGCAAGAGCGGCTTCGACAAAGGAGAGTCGGATTCCCTTTTCGATAGGTTGGGACTCAATCTCGAAAACAGGCGCCTCGAAGAGCGTGCCACCGAACGTCTCTCGCGCTCCTATCGTTATGAAGGTGACTTCGTTCTAGTGCTCCCGGGGGATGTCTTTGTTCGCGCTCCGAAGCTCGAGCAGAAATTCCCTGCGGTGAACGGCAGGATCTTCCTCGATGTCCCTATCCAGGGCTTCCTGCACGAGCTAACAGTGCCGCAGTCCGATCAGATCTACGAACTGGGTGGGCGCTGAAAGCAGCTGCCGCTACCAGCGGAACACCAACGGCGGCACGATGATCCGCACGTTGCCGGGGCCGTTGTTTTCGCTCTCTTCGAGGGCTGTGACGATGTTGTCTGAAAACTCCACCACCGTCTTAGCAGTCTCCTCACGGGTCACGTGGGAGAGCTGCCGATAGGCTTGGCCGCTCACCGGATCGATGCGGGTGATGTAATGCTTCACCTCATCGTAATCGATGTATTCCCAGCTACCTGACTGACCTTCTTTGGTCCGGCGCATTGAGGTCTTGGTCGGCTTGCCGCGCGACTCTGCTACCTCATCCATCGTCATCCCCAGAGCCACACCCTTAGCGGCGATGATCTCGTTCACCGCGATCTGACGATCATAGACTTGCTTGAGCTTTACCACGAAATCTTCCTGCGGGTGGGAAAATGCCCACGGCGCCACCCAACCGGCGATGCCGTTGCGCGTGCCCTCGCCGCGCACTCGGTAAACTTTTTCCGTCATGCCCTCGAGCTCCACAATCTGATTGTCCTTGAGATAACCGAGCCGGTGATTGCCGTCCTTGTCCGAATAAACCGGCGCTTCCTTGATCACCTTGAGCTTGATCGGCTCTTTCACCACATCCGCGAGGTAGACCACATCTGGATCGGAATCTAGAAGCGAGCGCCGCTCGCGCTCGGCTGAAGCAGGCAGCAGGGTTCCGGCGCAGAGAAGCAGCATGGTCAGCAATTTCATGACTTAACAATGTATGGGCTTTCTGCTGAATGGAAAGGGGAAAGGCGGCAAGCCCAAGGCCACCTCATTTTGGTATGAACTAGGACTTGTGCGAAACATTTGTTTGATTTGAGCGAACCGGATGGCTCGCAAAAAGACGCGCAGTGAAGAAGATGCGGGAGGATTTCCTCCCGGCATGAACGCATTTGAAGAACTCAGGGATTCCCGCAACGGAAAAGCCAAGCTCCACTACTTTGGTGAAGACCTTTTCACCGCCTTGGTCGCCATGGTTTGTGGCATGGAGGGCTCCGACGATTTCGAGCGTTTCGCCAAGCTAATGAATAGTGGCCGAGCCGCTTCCTCGAACTCCCCATGGAACTCCAAGCGATGATACCTTCCGGCGCATTTTCAGCACATTAGACCCGAAGGCTTTCGTCGAATGCTTCATTTCCCACGTGCGCCATATCCAATCCGGATCTGGTTGGCGAATTCATCACCATCGACGGCAAAACCATGCGCCACAGCTTCGATTACTGTGGAAGCGGTGATGGTGATCCAAGATAAGCCCACCTCAAGGCCGTGCAATTGCATCAACTACCGATGCTGCGCGTCGGTGGGTTATACTGCATTGGAGGCCGTGTGAGATGGAAACAAGAGATAAAACTATGGGCACCTTGTCATCGCGTCCAACAACGCTGCCAGCGTGTGGTGGCGTTTTACTCGGCGGATCCGACGGAGAACTTTCTACTGGGCCGAATGGCGATAGGTTTTGAGAAATAGGATGCACCCTAAATTAACTGTTCGAACCCATTCGAACACGATCCGCCAAATTCGGACGCACTACACACTTTCATGCACAGTAGGGGGATTTTAGGACTGCTCACAAATTGCAAATCCTTTTCTTTCAATGGATAACAGAGAAAGTACGCAGACTGGGACTCGAACCCAGGACCAATTGGTTAAAAGCCAACTGCTCTACCAACTGAGCTATCTGCGCGTTTGTCGGTAAGCCGCTTTCGCGACGGGGCGGCAAACTAGGGGAGAGGTGCGGTTTTTGGCAAGCCTGTTTTTACTGAAATTTTCAGATTGTGGATCTTTCGGCGTGGAGGGGCATTTTCCTGCAGTTAATCCCGGCCTTTTCTTGCCGGTAAACTGCTTTCGGAAAGCTCACTTTTGGAAAAAGGTTTCGGTGTGCCAGATCTCGAAAGAGGAGAGGTCGGTGGCGGGGCGGTCGATGTGATAGAAAGGGATGCCTGCGGCCTCGGCGCTACCTTTGTCGCAGGTGAGGGAGTCACCGGCGAGGCAGGTTGTGGCGGGGTTGGCACCGGTATCGGCAAAGAGCTTTTCGAGGATCAGAGGAGCGGGTTTGCGGGCGCGGGCTTCGGCGGAGGTGAGAATGAGGTCGAAATGTTGGGCGATGCCGAGTTCCTTGACGACACGGTGGAGCCGGGAGTCGTAGTTTGAAGTGATGGCGAGCGAAATGCCTTTTGCCTTCAGAGAGGCGAGCACCGCATCAACTTCGGGGAAAAGTTTCCAGGCAGCCCCGGCGGAGTAATGCTCGAAGATTTCCTCGAAGGCATCCGTCATGGTGACAGGATCGGGGCGAATTCCGGCGGCTTCTGCGGCGCGGCGTACCATTTCGTGCCACCATTCCTTTTCGATCGCATCGCCGTCGCCGTCTTCCGGGAAGATCGGATCCGGGGTGATAAGGTAGGCTTTTCCGAAGGCGGCTTTCCAGGTGGATTCGGGAATGCCGAAGCCGAGGGTGGAGAAGCAGTCGGCGTAGATGTTTTCGACGGGTTCGGCAGGCTCGAAGAGGGTGCCTGCGGCATCGAAGGCGATCCAGTGGTTGTCGTGGGTAATCATATCAGTAGGTGACTTGGTGGAGGTAAAGCCCGTCTGCGGGAACGCAGAGCGGGGATTTGCCATGGGGGAGGTTTGCGGGTTGGTCGAGGTAGAGGGAGAGATCGTCGAGGCGGAGGCGGCCTTGGGCGGCTTTGATGGCAGAGCCTGCAAGCATGCGGACCATTTTGTAGAGGAAACCGTCGCCATGGAAGTGCATGCGGTAGCCGTCCGGTAGGGTTTCGAGATCGGCGGCGAAGACCGTGCGGGTGTAGTCGGTGTCTTCTTGCTCGTTGCCGCGGTAGGCAGCGAAGGCGTGGAAATCGTGGCTGCCGGTGAAAAGATTGAGCGCTTGCTGGAGGACATCCGCATCGAGGAGGCGGGGCAGGTGCCATGCGAGGCCGGCTTTCAGCGGGGGCAGGACCGGATCGGTGCAGATGTCGTAATAGTATTTTTTTCCGGTGGCGGAGAAGCGGGCGTGGAAATCGGCGGGGACTTCCTCGCAGGCCATCACACGGATGGTGGCGGGGAGTTTGGTGTTTATGGCGGGAACCCAGTTGTAGGGGTTCATGGAGGTGTCATCGGGAGCATCGAAGTGGGCGGTCTGGCCGAGGGCATGCACTCCAGTATCGGTGCGGCCGGAGCCGTGGAGGCGGAGGGGTTCCTTTGCAACTTCAGTGAGGGCGGCATTGAGGTGATCTTGGACGGTGTTGCCGCCGGTTTGGGACTGCCAGCCGAGGAAGGGGCGACCGTCGTAAGCGATGGTGAGCTTGAGTCTCATGAGATTTCTTCCATCCAGCGGTTGAGGATTTCCACGGCGGCGGCTTGGTCGATGATCGCCTTCTGCTTGCGAGCGTTGCGGCCGGCTTCGCGGAGTTTTTCGGTGGCGTCGGCGGTGGTGTAAGATTCGTCGATGAAAACCATGGGGATGGCTGGCAGGGCGGCGGCGAGCTTCTTGGCGAAGACGCGGACTCTCCTCGATGCATCACCTTCGGAGCCATCGAGCCGGAGCGGCAGACCGACGATGAGGGTGCGGATCTTGCGTTGGTAGGCGATTTCCACGATGCGCGGGATGCCTTGGTTATCGCCGACCGGTAGGGTCTCGACAGGATGCGGCATGATGCCGAACTCGTCGGTGGCGGCGATGCCGATGCGGGCGCCACCGAAATCGATGCCGAGGGCGGGATGCGGGGTTGGGGTGGTGTTTGCCGGATCAGTGTGCACTGTTAGATAGGCTAGGGGGTGGCGGGTGGCGGATCAAGCACGGGGTGTAATTGGGCTGGAACTAGGGAGGGCGGTGGATATGATAGCGGCAGGAATTTGCGATGAAACTGATACGATTCGGAGAAGAGGGGCGGGAGGATCCGGGGGTGCTGCTAGAAGACGGTCGGATGATCGATGCGAGCGGCGAGTTCCTTGACTACGACGAGGCATTTTTCGCGATGGGCGGGCTGGAGAGCCTAGCGGAGTGGGTGGCGGATGGTTGCGAGGGCGGGATGGAGATCGATCCGTTGGTGAGGTTGGGGCCGCCGCTGGCGAGGCCGTCGAAGATTGTGTGCGTGGGGCAGAATTACATGGAGCATGCGCTGGAAATGGGCGGGGAGATTCCGGTGGAGCCGGTGCTTTTCATGAAATCGACATCGGCATGGTGCGGTCCTCAGGATGATGTGATGATTCCCAAAGGCGGACGCAAGCTCGACTACGAGGTGGAGCTCGCGGTGGTGATCGGGAAGACGGCGAGCTACGTTTCCGAAGCGGAGGCGATGTCGCACGTGGCCGGCTATTCGGTGTTTTGTGATTTTTCCGAAAGGGCTTTCCAAAAAGAGCATGGCGGGCAGTGGACGAAGGGGAAGAGCGCGGACACCTTTGCGCCGATGGGGCCCTATCTCATGACTCAGGATGCGATTGCGGATTATCGAAAGCTACGGCTGTGGACCAAGGTGAACGGTGAGTTGCGCCAGAATAGCTGGACCAAGGACATGATCTTCGAGGTGCGCGATGTAGTGAGCTACATCAGCCGTTTTATGACCCTGCTGCCGGGGGATGTGATCGCCACTGGCACGCCGGGCGGCGTGGCAATGGGGATGAATCCACAGCAATACCTTCAGGCAGGTGATCTGGTGGAATGTGGGATCGATGGGCTTGGACAGTTGACGAAACGGGTGGTAGCGACGAGATAAGGCCAGTAAACCGATTTTGAGAAAACGACTGTCCATTCTGACGTGGCCAAAGCCGAGAGGCGGACCGCATTTTGCGATCTGCCATTTCTGCGATGCGATCCATGAGGCGGATCCCATCCCGGAAGGCACGCGTGCGAATTGTGTCTGCTGCGGGGCGACCCTCTATCAGAATCGGCCGGCATCGCTGGTGCGGGTGACTTCGTTTTCCCTGACCGCCCTGATCCTGATGTTTTTTGTGCACACCGAGCCATTCATCGACATGGATGCGGCGAGTATCAGCACGACATTGACCCTGCCTGGCGCGACCAAGGCGTTGATCGACGACGGTGCGTGGGCGGTGGGGCTGGGGGTCGCGCTTTTTACTATCGTGACTCCGCTAATCCTTGCGGGCGGGCTGGTCTATGTCTGCGGCCCGTTGATGTTCGGTAGGGCCGCGCCGGGGGCAAAATTCGTCACAACGTGGATGAGCCGTACGGAGCCATGGAACATGATCGAGGTGTTCCTGCTGGGCGTGTTGGTGAGCCTGTTGAAGCTCGGGCATCTCGCGGAGTTGTATTTCGGGCTGGGTTTCTGGGCTTTCACCGCGCTGATGTTCTGCATGGCTGCTGCGGTAGCTGCCATCGACAAAAGGGAACTTTGGGATCGCTTGGAGGTGGCTCAACAGAAATGAGCCTCCCATTTAAGGAAGTGAAGAGGGGGGCGATACAGGGACTGGCCGCTTGTCACACCTGCGAGAAGGTTGCACCGGTGCAGCTGGGAAAATGCCCACGCTGCGGCAGTCATCTGCATCTCCGCAAGACCGACAGCATCACCCGGACCCTGGCCCTAGTTACGGCCGCGACGCTGATGTATATCCCGGCGAACATCTTGCCGATCATGGGATTCCGCGAGCTCGGTGTGCTCACCGAGAGTACGATCATTTCTGGGCTTATCCAGTTTTGGGAAATGGGATCCTACCCGATCGCGATCGTCATTTTCACCGCCTCCATCCTCATCCCTTTCCTGAAAATCGGTGCTCTCCTGTGGCTGTGCGCGGCGGCCAAAGGCAAGGTGCCGCATTCCGCAAAGGTGCTGGGCAAGGTGTATTGGATCACCGAATTGCTTGGGCGCTGGTCGATGGTCGATATTTTCGTTGTGGCTATTCTCGTCACGATGGTGCAACTCGGCAACTACATGACGGTGACGCCGCTGCCCGGAGCATTGGCGTTTGCCGGGGTGGTGATCCTGACTATGTTTGCGGCGATGAGCTTTGACCCCAAACTTCTTTGGGATCAGCTTGAGCGCGAAGAGGCAATCAAAGCCGAAACCGAAAAGACTTCTGACAGTGAGTGAATCCGAACCAACCGCATCCAAGCCGGAGCTGAAAGCCGCACAGAGATGGAATATCGTCTGGGTAGTGCCGATCCTCGCCATATTTATCGGCGGATGGATGCTTTGGAAAAACGTCAGCTCTAAGGGCTCGGAAGTGCAGATCCGTTTCGAAACGGCGGACGGCATCACGGCTGGCAAGACCGAGGTCAAATGCCGTTCGGTAACGGTCGGGAAGGTGACGAAAGTCGAGCTTTCGGAGGATTTACAATCCGTGGAAATCATGTGCACGATGGATGACGGCACCGACCACCTGCTGCGCAAAGGCACGAGGTTCTGGGTGGTGCGCCCGCGCGTTTCGGCAGCCGATGTCTCGGGGCTAGGCACGCTGTTGACCGGGGTTTACATTGAGTTGGATCCTGGCACAGGTGAAATGGGACCGACCAGATGGAAAGGCCTCGAGACGCCCCCAGCCACCAGTAGGAGCGTTCCCGGTCTGCGCATGACTCTTGTTACCGAAGAAGCGGGTTCGCTTTCTATCGGCTCGCCGATTTACTACCGCGGGTTCGAGGTCGGACGCATCGAAAGCCGCAAGCTCGACCCCGAGCGCCGCCGGATCACCTACTCGGCATTCATCGGCGAAGAGTATCAAGTATTGGTGCGCAACAACACGAAGTTCTGGAACACGAGCGGCATTGATGTAGCGGCAGGTGTGGACGGCTTCAAGCTGCGCACACCATCCTTCCAAGCGATGGTATCCGGAGGAATTTCCTTCGCACTTCTGGAGGGAGATAAGCCGGGCCCGCAGGCATTGGACGGGGCCGTATTCGATTTGCATGAAGATGCCGATGCTGCTGCATCTTCGACCTTCGAGCCGACTTTTGAGTTGCTGTTGCTCTTCGATCAGAGCGTGAGAGGGCTGCGGGTTTCCGCACCTGTGGAATACCGGGGCATCGTTATTGGTCGGGTGAAGAACATTTCCTTCGACTATGCGACAGATCGGGAAAGTCACCGGATACCCGTGTTGGTGGAGGTGGATCCTAGCGTCCTGAGGGCTTCGGGCGATGTGATACCCAAGGAGGATGAAATACGTATCCTTGCAGACGCGATCAACAAAGGCCTGCGTGCGACGATTAAAACCGGCAGTTACCTGACCGGCGCGATGTTCGTGGATTTCGATTATTACCCTGAAACGGAAACAGAAGAACTTACCTACAACGGGGAGTATCCCGTGTTGCCCACGATGGTTTCGGGTCTTGCCCAGATTGAGATGAAGCTCGCCTCGATCATGGAAAAGATCGATGCACTGCCGCTTGATGATGCGGTGACAAAGATCGCCAGTGCGGCGGATGAGGCCACGACCACCATGGCGGAATCCAAGAAGGCTCTGGCGCAGATCGAAGGTGCGGCCGCAGCGGCTCGCGAGACGATGGAGAATCCTGAGTTCAAGGCGCTTCCGGCGGATGTTAGGTCCAGCCTAGCGGCACTCGATAAATCGGTGATCAGCATGGGGCCGGAGGGAAATATTCAAGGCGATCTGCTGCGCACGCTCGATGAACTGCGCAATGCGATTCGTTCGATGGAGAGCATGACAGACACGATCAAGGAGAAGCCGAATTCTCTACTCTTTGGAAAAGAAGATTCTGGAAATCCAAGACCGAAGGCGGCGCCGCGCCGTTGACCCTTTCATTTGCAAGTGTATGAAAAAACTCCTAACAGCCATTCTCAGCACCGTGTTTTTCGCGGGTTGTAGCAGCACAGTTCCCACATTCTATGTGCTCAGCGCGGAAGGCACTCTTCCGTCCGGTGGAGGAACGGGGATCGGTGTCGGTCCGGTGACTTTGGCAGAATATGTAGACCGGCAGAACCTCGTGATCCAGACCAGTCCGAACACCTTGGAACTTGCCGAGAGCCACCTATGGGCGGGAGATCTGGATGATTCCGTGGCGAGAGTTTTGGCGACGAATATCGGCCGCAGGCTCAATACTGGCAATGTCCGCACCTACCCTTGGAGGAGAGACAGCGAGATCGATTACCAGGTGTCGATGGACATCCGCGAGTTCATCGCAGGCAGCGATGGCTACGCGCACATCGAAGCGACCTGGCGCATCTACAAAATGCCGGGATCGCGGCAGGTGGTTTCCAAGACATTCATCGGCAAGGAGCCGATCAGGAGCGAGGACTACGAAGCGGTGGTTGCGGCGCAATCGCGGTTATTAGCAAGTCTGTCCGAGGATATCGCAGCAGCCATCCGGAAATATTAGCCATGGCTTTCGAACTCAACGAACGGCTTGCCAAGGGTGGCTTCGAAATCATGCGGAAATACGGATGCCGTATCCTGCTGAAAAATGAGGCGAATTTCCCGTGGTTTATCCTCGTGCCGGAGGTGCCTGATGGAACCGAGGATCTGCATAAGCTCGATGAACAAACCTTCGCCGAAGTGATGGCCGGGGTGAGGGCGGTATCTCAATTTGTGGAAAGCCATTTTATGCCGGAGAAACTCAACGTCGGCTGCATTGGCAACATGGTGCGGCAGATGCACATCCATATGGTCGGGCGTTTCACGGATGACCCTGCATGGCCCGGTGTGGTCTGGGCTTGTGATGTGAAACGCAAATACGGGGAAGGGGAGGCCGAGGCTATCGTGGCCGCCGCGCGGGATTTCCTTTCCATCTGATACGAAAAAGCCGGACAGGTTTCCCTGCCCGGCTTCAAACTGACACGGCGACCCAGAGGAGCGCCGTAGGGAATGACTTACATCATGCCGCCCATGCCGCCGTGGTCATGGCCGTGGCCGCCGCCGCCCGGAGCTTCCTTCTCGGGAAGGTCGGTGATGAGGGCTTCGGTGGTGAGGAGGAGTCCGGAAATGGACGCCGCGTTCTGCAGAGCGGAACGGGTGACCTTGGTCGGATCCACCACGCCGGAAGCGATGAGGTCTTCGTAGGTGTCGGTCGCGACGTTGTAGCCGTGGCCTGCCTTGTTGGTCTTGACGTTCTCGACGATTAGCGCGCCTTCGCGGCCTGCGTTTGCAGCAAGCTGACGGAGGGGAGCTTCGACGGCTTTCGCCACGATGCCCATGCCGGTCTTCTCGTCGAGGCTGATTGCTCCGGAGAGGTAATCACCTTTTTCGCATGCAGCGAGCGCACGGAGAAGGGCGGTGCCACCTCCTGGAACGATGCCTTCCTCGACCGCCGCGCGGGTGGCGTGGAGGGCGTCTTCGACGCGGGCTTTCTTCTCTTTCATCTCGGTCTCGGTGGCAGCACCGACGTTGATGACAGCAACACCGCCGGCGAGTTTCGCAAGACGCTCCTGGAGCTTCTCGGAATCGTAGTCGCTGGTGGTTTCTTCGATCTGACGGCGGATCTGGTTGACCCGGCCGGTGATGGCTTCGGAGGAGCCGCCGCCTTCGACGATGACGGTGGATTCCTTGCTGATGGTGAGGCGCTTGGCTTGGCCTAGGTCGCTGAGTTCGACGGTCTCAAGCTTGATGCCGAGGTCTTCGGTGATGACGCGGCCACCGGTGAGGATAGCGATGTCTTCGAGCATGGCCTTGCGACGATCGCCGAAGCCCGGTGCTTTCACAGCAGCGATGTTGAGGATGCCGCGGAGCTTGTTGACCACGAGGGTTGCGAGGGCTTCGCCTTCGACGTCTTCCGCGATGATGATGAATGGCTTGCCGGACTTGGCGACCTTCTCGAGGAGAGGGAGCATGTCTTTGAGCGAGCTGATCTTCTTCTCGTGGATGAGAATGAGAGCGTCCTCGAAGGATGCTTCCATGGTCTCTGGATCGGTGACGAAGTATGGGCTGAGGTAGCCTTTGTCGAACTGCATGCCTTCGACAACGTCGAGGGTGGTTTCGATGCCTTTGGCTTCTTCAACGGTGATGGTGCCGTCCTTGCCGACCTTGTCCATCGCTTCGGCGATGATGCCGCCAATTTCGGAGTCCCAGTTAGCGGAGACGGTGGCGACCTGTGCGATTTCCTTGGTGTCGGAAACGGTTTTCGAAAGCTCCTTGAGCTGGGCGACGATGGCCTCGGTGGCCTTCATGATGCCGCGCTGAAGCGAGATCGGGTTTGCACCGGCGGTGACGTTGCGGAGGCCTTCTTTATAGATTGCTTCGGCAAGCACGGTAGCGGTGGTGGTTCCGTCACCGGCGATGTCGCTGGTTTTGGAGGAAACCTCACGGATGAGCTGTGCGCCCATGTTTTCGTAAGGGCACTCGAGTTCGATTTCCTTGGCAACGGAGACACCGTCTTTGGTGATCGTTGGGGAACCGTATTTTTTGTCGAGGATGACGTTGCGTCCGGCCGGCCCGAGGGTCGCCTTGACGGCACGTGCGAGTTTCTCAACACCGCGCAGGAGTGCCTGGCGTGCTGCTTCGTCGAATTGTAGTTGTTTGGCCATAATGTCTTAGATTGATGATTGGATATTGATGATTTTTGATTGGATTAGCTGACGATGCCGAGGATATCGGCTTCGGAAAGGATGAGGACTTCCTCGCCGTCGAGTTTCACTTCGGTGCCGCCGTATTTGGAGATGAGCACTTTGTCGCCGACTTTGACGGAGAACTCGATGTCCTTGCCGTTGTCGTCTTTGCTACCGGTTCCGAGAGCGATGACTTCAGCCTCTAGTGGCTTTTCTTTGGCGGTGTCCGGAAGGACGATGCCACCTGCGCTGATGGTGTCTGCTTCGAGGCGCTTTACGAGGACGCGTTGTCCGAGTGGTTTGATGCTAGCCATATGTATTGTTCTGGTTTGTTGGTTGGTTTGTTAGAAGCCACGCCCGCGAATCGCGGGCGTGGAAAGTGTTTTGTGATCAGTCGACGACTTCGGCATCGACGACTTTGCCTTTGGCCTTTTTCGGCTCGGCGGATTCTCCGGAAGCTTCGGGTTGTTCGACTTCGGTTTCGCCGCCCGCGGCTGCGCCTGCTGCCTGTGCGGCTTCGGCGAGTTGTTGGAGGGCGTTTTCGAGTTCGGTGGAAGCAGCTGTGATCTTGTCGAGATCGTCGCTGGTGATCGCGTCGCGCACGGCTTTGACTTTTTCCTCAAGAGAGGTTTTGAGTTCGGCCGGTGCTTTGTCGCCGAGTTCTTCGAGTTGTTTCTCGACGGAGAAGGCGAGGTTTTCCGCTTTGTTGACGGCATCGACGCGTTCGACGCGCTTGCGGTCTTCCTCGGCGTGAGCTTCCGCATCGTTCTTGGCTTTCTCGATCTCTTCCTTGGAAAGGCCGGATGAGCCTTGGATGGAGATTTTCTGTTCCTTGCCGGACTGCTTGTCCTTGGCGGAGACGTGGAGGATGCCGTTTGCATCGATGTCGAAGGTGACTTCGATCTGAGGCTCACCACGGCGTGCCGGGGCGATGCCATCGAGCTTGAAGTTTCCAAGCAGCTTGTTGTCGGCGAACATCGGGCGCTCTCCTTGGGAGATGCGGATGTCGACGGCGGGTTGGTTGTCGGAAGCGGTGGAGAAGACCTGGGACTTCTTGGCCGGGATCGTGGTGTTGCGCTCGATCATCGGGGTGGCGCGGGAGCCTTCCGTCTCGATGGAGAGGGAGAGCGGGGTGACATCGAGAAGGAGCACGTCCTTGACATCACCTGCAAGCACACCGCCCTGGATGGCTGCGCCGATGGCGACAACTTCGTCCGGGTTGACGCCTTGGTGAGGTGTCTGGCCGGCGAGTTCTTTGGCGATCTCGACAACTTTCGGCATCCGGGTCATGCCGCCGACGAGGACGAGCTCGTTGATTTCCGAAGCGGAAACACCGGCTTCCTTGAGGCAGTCGATGACTGGCTTCTTGGTGCGTGTGAAGAGCTTGTCGGTGAGCTGTTCCAGCTTGGAGCGAGAAAGCGTGAGCTGGATGTGTTTCGGGCCGTTTTGGTCGGCGGTGATGAACGGAAGGTTGATGTCGTAGGACTGGCTGGAGGAGAGGGCGATTTTCGCTTTCTCTGCCTCTTCCTTGATGCGCTGGAGGGCATCGGGTTGGCCGGAGAGGTCGACTCCCTGATCCTTTTTGAACTCGCCGACGATGTATTCGATGAGGGTGTTGTCCCAATCGTCACCACCGAGTTGGGTGTCGCCGTCAGTTGCTAGCACTTCGAAGACGCCGTCGCCGATTTCGAGTACGGAGATATCGAAGGTGCCGCCGCCAAGGTCGTATACGGCGATCTTTTCATCGGATTTCTTGTCGAGTCCGTAGGCGAGAGCGGCTGCGGTCGGCTCGTTGATGATGCGGAGGACTTCGAGGCCTGCGATCTCACCGGCTGCCTTGGTGGCGTTGCGCTGGGAGTCGTTGAAGTAAGCGGGGACAGTGATAACTGCCTTGGTGATTTTTTCGCCGATCTTGGCTTCGGCATCGGATTTCAATTTGCCGAGAACCATGCCTGCGATTTCCTGCGGGCTGTAGGTTTTGGATTCACCGGCCACTTCCACTTCGATGTGGGCGTCGCCATTGGAGGCGGCGACGATTTTGTAGGGCATGCGCTTGTCGGCATCGGTGAGTTCGGAGAACTTGCGGCCGATGAGGCGCTTGGCGGAGAAAATGGTATTTTTCGGGTTGGTGACGGCTTGGCGTTTTGCAGCTTGGCCGACAAGGCGTTCGCCGTTTTTCGCGAAGGCGACAACGGATGGTGTGGTGCGTGCGCCCTCGGAGTTTTCAAGAACGGTAGGTTCGCCGCCGTCCATGATGGACATGCAGGAGTTTGTGGTGCCGAGGTCGATTCCTAGAATTTTTGACATGGTATTAAGTGATTGGGGTTGCTGGATGTCCTATCGCAGGGCGCGTGCCGGGATGCTCCGGAGGGTTCTAAGCTATTGATTATAAGGGATTTGTGGTGTATGTGACTTGGTTTGGCTAGGTGGATTTGGGACAGGATGGCGCGACTGTATGAGACTTTTTGGCACATTGTGACAGGGTGGGTCAGAAAATCCCGGGAGCTTGCCAAGGGGCGGGGGCGGGTTAGGGTGCGGGATGTATTCAGAATCCCCGGACGATTCAGTAAGCACGCCATCAGGTGCGGAGCTGGCTCCCAAGAAGAAAACTTCCTGCCTGATGATCGCCATCATTGCGATCCTGCTGCTGCTAGTGGCGTGTGCCGGAGCTTACTGGTGGTATAACCGCCCGATCACTCCTGTGGAGCTGAGCGCGAAGGAGAAACAGGTGGTCGAAGAAAAGGTGGGGAGCTTGGAGGCAGCACCGGACGAGCCGAAATACGAGCGTGGCTCTAAAGAAATCGTGCTGACGGAGCGTGAGCTCAATGGACTGATCAATCAGAACACGACGCTCGGAGACAAATTGAAGCTCATCCTGGCGGCCGATGAAGTCCATGCACGGCTGGAAACGGATCTGGATGAGGATCTGCCGGTGGTCGGTGGGAAAAAGCTCAAAGCCAGAGCGAGGTTTCTGGTGGGCACAGTGGAGGGGCGTCCTTCGTTGGTGCTGGATGATCTGACGGTGTGGGGTGCTTCGCTGCCGAATGATTGGCTTGGAGGAATCAAAGGCCAGGATCTGTTGGGTCAGATTTTCGGAAACAGCGGGGGCGTGAGCGGGATCAAGGAGTTGCGCATCGAGCGAGGGCAGCTGGTGATACGGCTGGCGGAGTGAAGGGGCAACGGCCTACGAAGCCGCGCTCCATATAGCGGCGACTTCTTCGGCGATGATTTCGAGGCCGTCGCGCACGGTTTTTTCCTCCATGGCAAAGGAGACGCGGATGCATTCGTGGCGGTGTTTCCATTCGGTATCGTCGCAGCCGAAAAAGAAATGGTTGCCGGGGATGACGAGGACTTCGCGGGCTTTGAGGCGTTGGTAGAGCTCGGCGGAGGTGACGGGAAGGTCGGGGAACCAGAGCCAGAGGAAGAGCGCGCCTTCGCTGCGGTGCATGTGCCATGGGAAACGCTCGCCGAAAATTTCTAGAGCAGCGGCTTGGGCTACCCTGGATTTCTGCAGGTAAAAGGGACGGATGACGTCTTCGGAGAGGGAGAGGATTTCGCCGCTGCGGATGAGGGGGAGGGCGAGTTGCTGGCCGGTGCCGGGGTTGGCGAGGCCGGTGATAGCAGTCATCGATGCGATAGCGCGGATGATCTCCGGGGCGGCGACGACGATGCCGGTGCGTGTGCCGGGCAGACCGAGTTTCGAGAGGCTGAGGGTGAGGATGACGTGATCCTCGTAGAAGGGTTTCGCCTCGGTGAAGATAATTCCGGGGAAGGGCGCACCGTAGGCGTTGTCGATGATCAGGGGGATGCCTTTGCGCTTGGCGATTTCCGAAAGCTGGCGGACTTCCTTGTCCTCGAGGACGTTTCCGGTGGGGTTGGTGGGGCGCGAAACGCAGATCGCGGCGACGTCGTCATCGACGCGGAGGTGTTCGAAATCGACGTGGTATTTGAATTCGTGCGGGGCGGTGTGTTCGATCTCCGGGCGGAAGGCGCGGAACATTTCCTTGTCCAGTCCTTGGGCGGCGTAGCCGATATATTCCGGGACGATGGGAAACAGGATTTTGCGATGGGTGCCATCCGGCATTTGCCCGGCAAGGAGATTAAAGAGGTAGAAAAACGCGGTCTGCCCGCCGCTGGTGAGGGCGATGTTTTCCGAAGAAACATCCCACCCGAAGGACTCGCGCAGCAGATCTGCAACGGCGGCGATGAAATCGGGATTGCCTTGTGGGGGATCGTAGGTGGTGAGGAGGCGGCGAGTCGCGGTATCGTCGAGTGAGATCTCGCTGAGGCGGTTTTGCCAAATCGCGTTGATTTCCGGAATCTGGGCTGGCTGACCACCGCCGAGCATTTTGAGATTCGGTCCACCGTGGGCGAGAGCTTGGCCGAGATCGTCCATGAGTTCGCCGATGCCGCTGCCGCCTGCAAGGGATTGGCCGATATTGGAAAAAGGGTGCTTCATCGGGGCGATGGTGATGGGTTTTTCAGGAAATGGAATGCCAGTCAGTGTTTTTCCTGAATAAGTCCCGTGGATAGGCGTGCACCGTTCGGTCAGGTGCTGAATACAGATATCCACAAAAGATCTCTCAGAAATCCCATGCGTCCTGCGCGTCTACCGCTCCTTGGGGCTCAACCTCCCGCGCAGCACAAGGCGCAGGCTTCCCGCCCGGGTTCGTGAGTCGCTCGACGTGCCGACCGTAGCCGGACGGATGTGATCGATGGACTTCATGCACGACACCCTCTACTGCGGTAAACGCTTCCGTACCCTCAATATCATCGACGAGGCGGTGCGCGAGGCGCTAGCCATCGAGGTGGACACATCGCGGCCAGTCCTGCGTGTCATCCGCGTCCTCGAACAGCTCAAGGACAGCCATCCGCTGCCCGAACAGATCCGTGTCGACAACGGCCCGGAACTCATCTCTTCCAAGCTCGTCGCCTGGTGCCAAATGAACGGAGTGCGTCTCCATCATATCCAACGGGCAAACTCACCCAGAACGTCTACATCTAGCGCTTCAACCGCACGATGCGCAGAGAAGCCCTCGAGGCCCAACTCTTCGCCAATCTAACCGAAGTTCGCGAAACTCTTCATCACTGGATGGTCTCCTACAACGAGGAGCGTTCCCACGCATCGCTCGGAAGCCTACCCCCAGTGACCTTCAATCGACAGCTAACCAACCAAAACAAAACAACCAAAGCGGCCTGAAAACTCTACTTTTGAAATGTGCCGTTGACGGGGACTCTTACACCTCCGGGGCGTATGAAGCTTATAAGCTTGTCGCTGACCACCACTTCTCCTGGGAGTTTTTGGAACACGCAGTTGATTTCCGCACCAATGGGAGTAGCGGAAATCGCGAGCCCCTCACCGGAATAACCCGCGGTCGCCTTTGCGCCGATCCCCGCCCACGGAATGGCTTCCGATTGGGCGGGTGAGTCGTCGGTGTCCTCTTCTGAGCCAGTTGCTAGCTGCGTGGCGGCAATAGCAAGAGCCAGGAGTGTCCTGAGCCAGAAACTCGGTTCGAAACTTGTTGTCATCAGGAGGGGAAGGGGGGGGATGCCTACACTTTATCGAGGTCGGTGGAGGGAGGCGATAAAATCGCAATGAAGATCTTATAGGTTCGAGTGGACTAGGTAAATCATAAATCAATAAGTTGAGTGACGTATTTATTTGACCTGGTGTTGAGGTTTGTTGGGACCTTTTGTCTTGTTTGGGGACGTGTCACTTGTTAGCTCATTATCTGTAAATTTAAGTGTATGCCGATTTGCCCCGAATTCGATTTCCGCCCGATGCGTCGTGTTTTTCTGGTTTGTTCCGCGGTACTTGGAATCGCCGGGGCTCAGGACGCGAAGGTGTTGGAGGTGGAGAACATCGCCCAAGCAGCGAAAGGGAAAGGCGGTGGCTGGACGGCGGCGGAGAAAGACCAGTCGCTGGCGGTGGGTGACCGTTTCCGGACTAGGCAGCGGAGCCGCGCGACGCTGAGACTCACACAGCTCTATACGATGCGGTTGGAGCAGTTCACCACGATCCAAGTGACGCCAGGGCTGTTTCAGGATGATAAGTCGAAGTTGGATCTGAGTGGCGGTGCGGCGTTCATTTTTAGTCGGGAAAAGAATGGTGAGATTGATATCGCGACCCCCGCAGCGAACGGCGCGATGCGCGGCACCCAGCTCTATGTACAGGTAGCGAAAAACGGCTTGTCGAAGTTCCAGGTTTTGGAGGGGCAGGTGGTGATGGAAAACGCGAAGGGACGGCTGGTGCTTGATGCGGGTGAAGCGGGTGAAGCGTTGCCGGGGCAGGCGCCGAAGCGGACGGCGTCGATAATCGCGACGAATCTGTTGCAATGGGCGTTGTATTATCCGGCGGTTCTTGATCCGGCCGAGCTTGGAATGAACGCAGTTGATCGGCGCGCGGCAGGGCAGTCATTGGAGGCCTATCGGGCGGGGGATTTGCTCGGAGCACTGGAGAGCTATCCGGAGGGAGCTGCATCTAGTGTCGGAGGAAAACTCTACCGGGCGGGGGTGTTGCTGGGAGTTGGTCGGGTGGACGAGGTGCGTGCCACGATCGCTGGTGTGCCTGCGAGCAATTCCGGACGGCGAGCCATCGATAGAATGATTGCGGCGGTGAAATTTAACGAAAAAGAGGAGTGGGATAGGGAATCGATTTCAACCTCCGGTGAAGCACTGGCGGAGAGCTATTACCTGCAGTCGCGCTCGGATCTCAAAGGGGCGCGGGAAGCAGCGCGGTTGGCTACACGGCTTGCTCCGGATAGCGGTTACACATGGACGCGGTTGGCAGAACTGGAGTTTTCTTTTTCTCGGATAAAGGAGGCTACAGCGGCATTGGAATCCGCCTTGAGGCTGACTCCAAAAAACGCGCAGGCGCATGCGTTGAAAGGGTTTGTGCTCAGTGCGGACAATGACATCGCAGAGGCGCGGGCTTCGTTTGAGGAGGCGGTTCGGCTGGACGGGGCGCTGGGCAACGGCTGGCTGGGTTTGGGGCTGACGAAAATTAAATGCGGCGATCTGGAAGGCGGGCGTGCGGACCTTCAGACGGCGGCGACGGTTGAGCCTACGGTCTCCGGATTCCACAGCTATCTCGGGAAAGCATTCAGCATGGAAGACAAGCCAGGTGATGCGCGTAAAGACCTAGATCTGGCAAGGCGGCTGGATCCGGACGACCCAACGCCGCTCCTCTATTCCGCCCTCGAGCTGCAACAGCGGAACCGGACCAACGAGGCGATCGGGGATTTGGAGAAATCGATCGAACTCAATGATAACCGGCGGGTTTACCGTTCGCAGC
Organism: Luteolibacter sp.; assembly: GCA_039978775.1. Classification (GTDB taxonomy): domain Bacteria; phylum Verrucomicrobiota; class Verrucomicrobiia; order Verrucomicrobiales; family Akkermansiaceae; genus Luteolibacter. The sequence goes on from JBDWAR010000014.1 coordinate 121,780, forward strand.
AATTGCTCGACCAGGACAAGGCGGTGCGGAGCGCGAACCTTGCGAAGATCTATCAGAATGCGGGGATGCGCGATGTGGCGGTGCGCGAGGCGACGCGTGCGGTGGAGAACGATTACACGAATCCTTCGGCTCATCTATTCCTTGCGAACTCCTTCGATGCCCTGCGTGATCCGAAGCGTATCGCGTTGCGCTACGAGACACCTTGGTTCAATGAACTTTTGCTCTCCAATCTGCTGGCACCCGTCGGTGGCGGACCGCTGTCCCAGTTCGTTTCCCAACAGGAATACTCGAAACTGCTGGAAGAGGATGGAATCGGCGCAAGCTTTTCCAACGAATGGCGGAGTACGGGGGAACTCCGATCGAATGCATCGGTGTTCGGTACTTCGGGAGACGTAAGCTTCGGTATTGACACATATTATCGCGACGACTCGGGTGACCGCTTCAACTCGGAGTCGAACCTTCAGGAGATTTACGGACAGTTCAAGTGGCAGCCGACCCCGGACGACGTGTTCTACTTTCTCGGGAAATGGGCGGATCAGCAGAGCGGCGATAATTTCGAAACCTATGACAACCAGCCATTGGCGCCGGGTGTGAATTTCGAAGAATCCCAAGAACCTGGCTTGCTGCTCGCCGGCTGGAACCATCGCTGGGCACCCGGTTCGCATACGCTCGTGCTAGTCGGGAGGTTGGGCGCGGATCAACGGTTGGCCGACACGTCGGCGCAGCAGTTGTTGATCGAGCGGGACAGCGCAGGATTGCGCCCGGGCTTCATCCAGCCGGGCATGTTTGGCTTCGATCAGTTCACGGATCCTGCACTTGCAAACTCGGTTACCGTGGCGGGGGATGGCCAATCGCTCGTGTATTCGGATGCCCTCATCCAAGGGATTCAGCCTTTCCTAGGGCAGGGCAATGTGGTTGGGGTGAACTCGGCGCCTTTTGCTTTCGAAACGGATCGATCCTTCGAAATCTTCACTGCGGAGATTCAGCACATCCTGCAGTCCGACCGGAATCTGATCGTTGCAGGAGGACGCCTGCAGGCGGGAACCTTCGAGACAGAGAGCCGGCTTTCATTGGTCCGTCCGAATTTCACGGGCGGATTTTCGACACCGGCATCGGTCCAGAAGACGGAAGTGGATTTCCAGAGGATGACGATTTATGGATACGATTACTGGAACGTGACCAAGGATCTGACCCTGATTGGCGGGGTTTCGTGGGATAGGATCGAGCACCCGGATAACTTCCGGAATCCACCGGTGAATGATAGCCAACGCGAGGAGGATCAGCTTTCGGGGAAATTCGGTTTCACATATGCACCCTCGCGACGGTTCACGATGCGGGGAGTTTACACCGAAGGCATGGGCGGGGTGACGTTCGATGAAAGCGTGCGGTTGGAGCCAGTGCAGTTGGCGGGATTCAACCAGGCATACCGGACGGTGATTTCAGAGTCATTGGCGGGCTCTGTCGAAACACCTTTGTATCAGATATGGGGACTTAGCGTTGAGGGAAGCCTACCCACGCGGACATGGTGGGGAGCGAGCGTAAACGTGATCGAACAGGATGTGGATCGCACGATCGGTGCATTTACCGGCTATGACTCCGGGGTTTTTCCCATCAGTCCAGCCTACTTCCCGGATAGCACCTCACAACGCCTCGATTACCGCGAGGTGGCGCTAGGGATTACGCTCAACCAACTGATCGGGGATGAGTTTGCGGTGGGCGCGGGCTACCGGATGACACGCTCGGATCTCCGTACGATGTTTCCGGAACTTCTGGCATCGGGCACACCTATCGCTGACGTGAAGAACACAGCAACCTTGCACGAGGTGATGCTAAATGCGCACTGGAATTCACTGACTGGATTGTTCGCGACGATTGAGGCGAACTGGTATCTACAGGATTTGGACGACGATCCCCGGGGGCTAGCTCCGGGGGGGCAGACGCGTGAGGGTGACGATTTCTGGCAGTTCAACGCGCTGCTGGGATATCGGTTCAACCGCAACCAGGCTGAAATAAGCGCCGGTGTGCTCAATATTGCGGATTCAGATTATAGGCTCAGCCCGCTAAGTCCTTATGGAAACATTGCCCGGGACAGGACAGCGGTGGTCAGGTGCCGATTCAATTTCTAACGAAAAAATGCCGGCACTATCCAAAGCCATGGACAGGGCGATGAGAGCCGAACGGAAGGTCCGGCTGGCTGCCGCTTTGGTTGGGATGCTATTGACCGTGGCTGCCGGATATCTGGCACTTTACCGCATGGGCGGATCACTCCTTTACCTGAGTTATGATATTCCGTTTTTGGCATACCCTGCAAAGACATCAGATGAGGTGAGGCTCGTCTATCTCGACGAGCTTGATGGTCTTTCACTTGATCGCCGGAATCAAGCGGCGATGCTCGACAAATTGGGTGAAGCCGGAGCCCGGGCGGTGGTTTACGACCTGATGTTCGATTTGCCTTCGGAAGATCCCAAGGTGGACGAGGAGTTTGCAGCGGCGATGCTGCGCTTCCGAGGGGTGGATGAAAACAGGGAACCGGTAGCGGAGACGCAGCGACGCTACGTTTTCCTCGCCTGCGGGAGGCAGAGCTACGAGCAGACGGGGTTGCTGGTGGAGAGGTTGATCCCGCCGACCGACCAGCTGCTGGGAGCGGCGGATGACTTCGGGCTGGTGGCTTTGAGGAGGGACAAGAATTTCACCGTCAGGGAACTGGTCACAGGCACTGCGGACGAGCCCTCGCTGACGTGGAAGGCGGCCGAAGTGCTTGGCGGAAAGCTGAAAGAAGAAGACCGGCTGTCGATGCAGAGGTGGATCAATTACGCGGGGCCGCCGAGGCGGTTCCTAGAGGAGGAACAGGCACCGGCGATACTGGCGCTGGGAGCCTCCCAAGTGATGGACGGGGTGCCTGATCTCTTGAAGGACAAGATCGTTGTAGTCGGAGCGAAACCCGGGATCGTTGGAGCACAGGCAGGCCTCGATTTGTTCGCCACCCCGTTCCATCGGTTCGACCGCCGGGGCGACCTGCCGCTGATGAGCGGGGTGGAGGTGCAGGCGAACCTTTTGATAAACCTGCTGCAGCAAAACTGGTTGGTTCGGTCCAGCGGGCGTTTTGACACCTTCCTAGTGATCATCTCCGGGATCTTGGCTGGTTATGGGTTTACTAGAATGCGTCCGCTGCGTGCGGTATTCGCAGCCGTTTTCATCGTGTCACTGCTGATCACCGCCGGGATCGTATCCATGACCCGGGCATATTTTTGGTTTCCTTGGAGCGTGGTTGGCTTTGTTCAGGTGCCAGTTGCTCTGGGGTGGGGGACCGGATCGCGGTTTTACATCGAGCGGTTTTTCCGGGAAAAACTTAGCAAGGAGCAACAGCAACTAAAGGATGCGTTCGAAAAATATCTTTCTCCACAGATGTTAGATCAGCTGACGCAAGACGGTTTTCAGATGAAGTTCGGAGGAGAGATAGTAGAGGCCGCGATGATGTTCACCGATCTCGAGTCCTTCACGAACATGTGCGAGCGGGTGGGCGATCCGGAAAAGATTGTGGAAGTATTGAGCGATTATTTCGACCGGACGACCGGACATATTTTCGATCACGAGGGAGTGGTGATCAAGTTCATCGGTGACGCGATCTTCGCGGCTTGGGGAGCGCCGATCCTCGATCCGTTGGCACCGGTGAAAGCCGCACGCGCGGCGTGGTATCTTTCCCAAGATGACAAACTTGTGGTGGCGGGAGTGAACATGAAGACGCGTATCGGCGTGCATTTCGGCGAAGTGGTGGCGGGAAACATCGGAAGCAGGAGGAGGGTGGACTACACGATGATCGGCGATGCGGTGAACTTGGCCGCCCGACTGGAGGGACTCAACAAGATGTTCGGAACACGGATACTCATCAGCGAAGAGGTGCAGAACCAATTGGGCGGTGAATTCGTGACCCGGAAACTGGGCAGATTCCGGGTCAAGGGACGCAAGGAACCGACTGCGGTTTTCGAGTTACTGGGGCCGGTGGCGGAGGTTGATGAATCCGGGTGGCTGGGGATTTATGCGAAGGGCGTTGTGGCTTTGGAAAACGATGACATCGAGACGGCGCGCCGTTATTTCGAGGAGACGGATGGAATGCGGGGGAATGAGGGGGACGGGCCGGCTAGATTCATTCTAGGCTTACTGGAGCGTGGTGAGTCGGTTCGTGGTGGTGTATATGATATGACTGAAAAATAGATGATTATTCACGGTATTTTAGCCATGGGAATCTTGGGACTTGTGAACCACCAACCGGTTTGTAATATTTAGTTCCCATGCTAAAACGGGTATCGGTCATTGTTATCATCGCAGTCTGTTTAGGTTTCACCGTGCATTTTTTCCAATCGCGGAACGAATCAGTAGCCGCTGCGAAGATAGATGAAAACGCGGTCGGCCCGCGGGTCAGTTCGGCAGTGGAGTTGAAGTGGAATCGTGAGATCCGGGAAAAACCGGACAAGGAATCGTTGAATTCACTCCGTGACAGGCTTCTTGCGAGAACCGCCCAGGAGGCTGTCGCTGAAATCGAGGGATTTCTCCACAAAGGCGTGGATATGGAAACCGGGCTACCCATGGAGATCGGGGCGGGTGGTAAAATCGTGGGGTGGCCGACACTTAGAGTGTTTCTCTTGGATTTGCTGCTCGAGATCGACCCGGAAGCTGCGGCCCGGGTCAGTCGGGAAATTCTTGTCAAAGAAACATCTGCGGACGAGTGGGCAATCGCCCTTCGCAACGTGGCGAAAGGTGAACGGGCGGAGGGGAACGAGTCTTTCCTACGCACAAAAACCGAGGAGTTGATCGTCAATTCGGAGTGGCAAGCGCAGCCGTCAGTGGGATATCTGAATGCTTTCGACGTACTGGTATATTCGGAAGCTACGGAAAGCACGTCCCTGCTATCCAGCCTGATTCAGCGCAAAGACCGACGCGATCTTGCCCACGCAAGCTTCCTGACCATGGATCGTCTGGTGCAACGCCAGCCGGTCGATATGCTGACGCGTCTGAATGCCGATCGTGAACTTCAGGAAAGCAGGCCGGAGATGACGGCCCAGCAATTTGCCCGCGCCGACCTCCGGGATGCGGAGCAACAGGCGCTCGTGAAATCGTGGTTGCTCGATCCCGTCCGGACCCCGACGCAACTCCGGAATTTTGCCACGACCTATCCGAACAACAACAAGATGATCTCGCAAAACCTGCTCACCACCGAAGAGCGGGTATCCGGGTCCGAGCTGAACGCCCATGATCGTGAGGTATTGGGAATCATCCGCGACTGGAGGACGGATCCGGCCTTCGGTAACCTTGCCCCTTATCTTGAAATCATGGACAAGCGCGTTTCCCAGTTCGTAAAAGGTGCGGATGAATCTTTCCGCTGAACTGAAGAAGTTGAAGGGATCGGATTACGGGAAAATCCGGCAAGCAGGCGCTCTATCTGGGCGGTGCGCACGGCGCGATGCACACCTCGCAGCCAAAAATCGCCTTCGCGCACGTCCCGGGTGTGAAGGTGGAAGGATGATTCCGCAGGCTTGGCGGTTGCAAAGCGGGGCGGGGGGCGGCAGTTTCGCGGGGATATGGCATTTGATTTCGATACGGTATTGGAGAGGAAAGGGACAGGTTGCATCAAGTTCGACCGCAGGCCGGAGCTGGATCCGTTCTGGGTGGCGGACATGGATTTCGTATCGGCTCCGTGCATTCTGGAGGCTCTGCACAAGCGGGTGGATCACGGGGTTTATGGATACGCGATGGCGCACCCGGGGCTGACGGAAGCGATCCGGGGATATCTGAAGAAGAGGCATAGTGTGACGCTCAATGAGGATCAACTCATCCATCTTGGTGGTCTGGTTCCTGCGCTTTCGCTCGCCGCGCGCGCGTTTTGCGAGGCCGACGATGAGCTGATGACCTGCACCCCGGTTTATTACCCCTTTCTCAATGTCCACAAGGATGCAGGCGCGAAGCTGCTGACGGTGGATCACGTTTTGGAAAACGGCCGGTGGGAATTCGATTGGGCGAAAATGGAGGAGACTGTGACGGAGCGGACGAAGATCTTCCTGCTGTGCAATCCGCAGAATCCGCTCGGCCGGGTTTTCACCGAGGAAGAAGTCATTCGTCTCGCGGAATTCTGCGAGAGACACGATCTGATTCTCGTTTCCGATGAGATTCACTGCGACCTGATTCTCGAGGATGGGCTGCAGCATTACTCGGCGCTGAAACTTCCTGAGCATCTGGCGAAGCGCATGATCACGTTGCTTTCCCCGAGTAAGACCTGGAACATTGCGGGGCTGGGTTATGCCTTGGCAATCATTCCGGATGATTCGGTCAGGCGCAGGTTCAATGCGGCGAAAGGTCACACGCTTGCGGAGATCAATGCGCTTGCCTACTACGCGGCGGAGGCGGCGTATGGAGAGGGAGAGCCGTGGAGGAAGCAATTGATCGCGCATTTGAAATCCAACCACGATGAGCTCGTGCGTTTCATCAACGAGGAGTGCGATGGGCTTTCGATCCATCCCCTTGAGGCGACCTATCTGGCATGGATTGATGCGCGCGAGCTCGGTGTGGAAAATCCCGCGCACTTCTTCGAAAAAGAAGCGGGGTTGTTTCTTTCTGACGGCAGGCAGTTCGGCTGGCCGGGTTACGTGCGCTTCAACTTCGCCTGCCCACGGAAGCGCATGCTCGAGGGGCTTGGGAAGATGAAGGCTGCACTGGTGGCGCGAGTTTGAAGCCTCTACTCAAAGACTGTTCGCAAAAGCCGGGGCGGGCATGCGCTTGGAGCCTTCGGGCTGGACTTCCGAAAGGGCGAGGGATTGCTTGCCGCAGCCGATAAGGAGTGCTCCTTCGTGGAGGGCGAGTTCACCGGGTGGAAGCGAGTGATCTACTAGAGTTGTAGGAGGAAAGATTTTAAGGCGTTTGGTTTTTCCTTTGACCGGCACCTCGGTGAAGGTGCCTGGCCATGGGTGGTAGCCCCTGATTGTGCGTTCAAGTTCCTCGGCGGATTTTAAAAAATCGAGGCGGCCGTCTTCGCGCAGGAGCTTGGGCGCGTAGGTGACTTCATCTGCGTTTTGCGGGGTGCCTGCGCTGGGGTTTTCGGCAAGGATTCCCATCGCCTCGGTTAGTGCGGAGGGGCCGAGGTCGGCGAGGCGGTCGTGGAGTTCTCCGGCGGTTTCCTCATTTCCGATGGCGATCTTTTTCACCGAGATGATGTTTCCGGCATCGAGCTCGCGGATGACATGCATGATGGTGATTCCCGTTTCCGCATCACCGTTTGCGATGGCGGATTGGATGCAGGAAGCGCCCCGATATTTCGGCAGGATCGAGGCGTGGAGGTTGATCATCGCTTGAGTCGGAGCCTCGCGGACTTTCTTCCCGATGAACTGCCCGTAGGCCATGACGACGGCGAAATCCGGTGCGAGGGCAGTGAGTTCATCGGCGATCTCCCCGATCTTTTCCGGCTGCCAAACGGGGATGCCGTGGGCGAGCGCGACGGTCTTGATCTCTGGCGGCACGGTGCTGCTCTGGCTGCGGCCGACGGGTTTATCGGGTTGGGTGATGAGAAGGCACGGCTTCGGGCCGTGCTCGATGAGATGGCGGAAGGTGGGGAGTGCGATGTCTCCGGTGGCAATGAAGGCGAGTTTCAAGATGGGGGAAGCTAATGCGAAGGAGGTACTGAGGGAAAGATCGATATGGCACATTCATCGCTTGAGGAAATGGCAATGCGTGAGATATATGTCCGCTCAATTACAATGGGAACGCAAACGAAACCGAAGAAATGGAAGCAACTGGTGCGCTACCTTCTGGAATGCATTGGCATCCTTGGGGCAGGGCTGGTTTATGCTTGTGCGCTGAAATACTTCGTCTTCCCGGCCAAGGTCATCCTCACCGGCTTCGAGGGCTTCGCTGCGGCGACCGCGTATTTTTTCGATAAAGAGGGTTTGTTCCTGCTGATCTATGCGGTTTCGCAAACCATCCTCATCGCCTTCGCTTTTGCAAAGATCAGCAAGACCTTCGCGTTCCGCACCATGCTCACGGTCGGGGCGGTGATCGCCGGGCTGTGGTTCTTACCGCAGCTCGAATTCGCCAGTCCCGAGCCACAGAATGAACGGATTCTCCTCGTTTTGTTTGGCGGCATCCTCGCTGGCTTGGCCAAAGCCGCCTCACTGCGCTTGCGCGGCTCGACCGGAGACGAAGATATCCTCGCCGCCTATTTCGCCATGAAATACCTCAAGCCCGTGGGCACCATCGCTATCATCGCGGCGACGGTTTCCACAGCCTATGGACTGACCCTGGATTACATCCGCACCGGCCAGATCGAGCCGGTCATCAACACCCTGATGTATACCGCCATCTACATCTTCATCGCTGCGGAAACGCTCAACAACTTCTTCCGGAAATTCAAACTCGTCGTCCTCACCGCGGTCACCAAGGACACCAAGGAACTGGGTGATGCGATCCTGGAAGCCGCACCCCACCGCACCTTCACGATCCAGAAAGCCTCTGGCGGCTACAGCGCCCAGCCCATGGAACTCGTCCGCACCATCGTCACCCACGAGGAACTGCCGGGCATCCTCGATAGCATCCGGCGCCGCACCCCGGATGCGCTGTGGTATCACCACGATATCGAAGGCATCTCCAGCCAGTACCACATCAAGCCGATTGGATGAGATGAACCCAGCTCAAGTTCGGAAGGCTTCACGAATATCGATCACTTTGACCTCTTGCGCGGGGTAGTCGATCCACCAAGTGATTGCAAATCCGGCAATGCAACTGACTTGAAAGGGGCGAGCTGTTTCGGGATCGGTGACTTCGAAATCTTCGCCGAGATCGACATGGTTTGATAGACCTTGGATTACTGCCAGAATCGAAGTCCTGCGTTGTCCTGATCGTGGGATGGAAGCCAATGCATCAAGGTCAATGAGGACTCGGTAAACGGGTGTCATTTCGAATCTTTGGTCTCCTCTGCCAGAACCCACTTGGAGTTGCTTCCGGAAGCTGTGCGCTGCCTGATGGTCTTCCAGTAATCAGCGTCATTCTGTAGATCCAGCCTGGTCAAATAGCAGGAAAGCTCGTGGCGTTCCTGAAGGGAAAGGGTGTCAACGGCGGACTTTAATTCCTCTGCCAGCATGGGCGTGGGATAGCTGATCTCAGGGTGAAATCAAGAAGGTAGCTGTGATGAGAAAAGCCGATTCCCAGACCATCAATTTTCCAGAAGCGAAGCCGCCATATCTAGGGCTTGGCCGCCGCCTTCTTTCTTTCGCTTAGTTCGAGAAAAAAGACAGCATTGAAAACGCTACGACGCATCCAAGCAGAAAAGCTGATAAGAACCATCTATCCTGGAAGGTTGCGACAAATATTTCTCCAGAATCAGGATTTATGAGGATGGAGACAGTCTTGCCCGTTTTGTAGTGCATGAGGTTGCGTTTACAGGTCTGTTCCAGCTCTTCTCCATTGAAATGATAGAGAATGATCGGGCAGGAAACACCTGGCCCTTCTGCCTCCTCGATGAGAGCTCCACCGATAACCTTACCTTCTGACTCAATCCAATTTCTGAGGCGTTTCCTCCACCAAATTTCCCTGAGAAGTAGGCAGATTGCCAAGGACGCAGCGGCATAGAGTGAACCCTTATGACCTACGTCCATTATTCAAAAAGTAGCGCAAGAGATTGGAAACTTGAGAAGCTACGCCTCTAGAAGCGAAGCTGCCATGTCGCGGGCTTGTTTCCCACCGCCGCCTAGCATGCGGACGAGTTCGTTGATGCGTTTCTCGCCTTCGACCGGGTAGAGCTTGGAGCGGGTGCGGCCGGAGGTGACTTCCTTTTCGACGACGAAATGGTGGGCGGCGATGGCGGCGACCTGCGGGAAGTGGGTGATGGCGATGACTTGGTGGAGTTCGCCGAGGATTGCCATTTTTTTACCGACGGCACGGGCAATTTCTCCGCCGACGTTCGCATCGATCTCATCGAAGACCATGAGGGGGGTGGCGTCCTGCTCGGCGAGGGAGGATTTTACCGCTAGCATGACCCGGGAGATTTCTCCGGAGGAGGCGATCTGGCGGAGGGGATGGAGGGGCTCGCCGGGGTTGGGGCCGAAGAGGAAGTTGCAGGACTCCAGGCCGTGGAGGGTGGGGTCTTTGACGGGGGTGAGTTCGACCTCGAAGGAGGATTGCTTGAATCCGAGTTCTTTAAGCTGGGAGGCGATGTCCTTGGCGAGCTTGGGGGCGGATTTTTTGCGGTCGGCGCTGAGTTTTTTGGCGATGGCTTCGAGTTCCTTGCGGGACTCGGCCAACGCTGCGGTGAGGGCTTCGATTTTCTCGGCGCGGTTGTCGATGTTGTCGAGGCGCTCGGCGATGGTGGCGGCGCGGACGAGGATGTCTTCGAGGGCGGGGCCGTATTTGCGTTTGAGGGATTCGACGGTATTGACGCGTTCCTCGATGGAGGCGGCTTCGGAGGGATCGATGTCGAGCTCCTCGGCGTAGTCGGTGAGGCTTGCTTCGAGATCCTGGAGCTCGATTGAGGCGGTCTCTAGGGAAGAGAGCTTCTCTGAAAACGAGGGGTCGTATTTCTCAAGATCCCGGGTGATGCGTTGGAGGTCGGAAATGCGGGAGAGGATGCCATCGTCATCGGAGAGGGCGGAGACCGCTTGGGCGGCGAGTTCGACGAGGCGGGTGGAATTACTGGATCTATGGTAGCGCTCTTGGAGGTCGTCGCCATCGGCTTCGGTGAGTTTGGCGGATTGGATTTCCTCAAGTTGGTATCGGAGGAGTTCGAGTTCCTGCTCGGAGGCGTCGGAGGCGTTCTGGATTTCCTCGAGTTCCTGGGATTTCTCGCGCCAACTGCGGTAGGCGCTGCGGTAGCTAGTGAGAATGGAATCGGTGCCTGCAAAGGCATCGAGCATGGCGAGTTGGCGCTCTTGGGAGAGGAGTGATTGGTGATCGTGCGGACCGTGGAGGTCGACGAGTTGCTCACCGACCTTTTTCAGTAGGGTGAGGGTGACCGGGGAGTCGTTGATGAACTGGCGGTTCGCGGTGGTGCCTATGGATCGGCGGATGATGATCTGGGTGTCTTCGCAGGGGGGGAGCCCGCCTTCTTCGAGGATGGCGTTGATCTCGGCGGCGTCCTTGAGGTCGAAGACCGATTCGATGGTGCAGGTGTCTTCGCCGGTGCGGATGAGGCCTTTGTCGGCACGCTCACCAAGGATCATTTTCAGGGCACCGACGATGACGGATTTGCCGGCTCCGGTTTCGCCGGTGACCGAGATGAGGCCGGAGCCGAGCTCCCATGCGAGTTCATCAACGAGGGCGAGGTTGCGGATCTTGAGGAGGGTGAGCATGAGGTGCGGGGACTCTAGAAACTGGGCTTCAAACTTCAAGGAAGATGGCGAATCGGGAGGCGGGTGGAAGGAGAATTTGGGAATGCTTTGTGCTGGATGGGTGGGGGATTGATGAGAGAGTAGTGGAGTTATGGGAAAGCTGACGACGCATGTGCTGGATACGGTTTCGGGGAAACCCGGGGACGGGGTGGTGGTGAAGCTATTGCAGGATGGCGCGGAGGTGGCGCGGGGGGTGACCAATGGGGACGGGAGGCTGGATGCTCCTTTGGTGGAGGACGGGGCAGGGGTGTATGATCTGGTTTTCGAGGTGGGCGAGTATTTTTCTAGGAAAGGCTATGAGGAGGGGATTTTCAATGAGGCGGTGATACGCTTTGAGATGAAATCAGGCGGGAAGTATCATGTGCCGCTGGTTTGCACGCCATGGGCTTACAGCACTTACCGGGGAAGCTGATATGAAAGCGGAAGTTTTGCAGCAGGTGTTGGCGAGGGTGGAGGAGCTGGGTGGGATCTCGGACTCGGCGGAGTATTTACAGCGGACGTTTCTCTCGGCGGCGAACCGGCAGGCGGGGGAGCGGGTGATGGGATGGATGCGTGATCTGGGTATGGAGGTGGGGCATGATGCCGGAGGCACTGTTAGGGGGATGCTGCCTGGCGTGGGTAAGGCGGTGCTGATCGGCTCACACATCGATACGGTGATCAACGGCGGAAAGTATGATGGGGCGCTGGGCGTGATTGCGGCGATCGGGGCTCTGGAGCAGCTGGCAGCGGAGGGCGTGATGTTGCCCTTCCCGGTGCATGTGCTGGGCTTTTCGGATGAGGAGGGGGTGAGGTTTCAGAGCACGTATCTGGGAAGCGCGGGGGTGATCGGGGCGCTGGATGCGGGGATGCTGGCGGTCAAAGATGAGGGAGGGATGACGGTGGAGGAGGTGATTTCCCAAGAGGGATGGCACGAGGGGGCGGAGGTGTTTTCCTATGATGAAACGAATGCGGCGGGCTATCTGGAGCTCCACATCGAGCAGGGGCGTGTGCTGGAGGAGGCGGATGAATCTGTGGCGGTGGTAAGCGGGATTTTTGCGCAGGCTCGGTTGCGGATTTCCGTCGAGGGGCTGGCCGATCATGCGGGGACGACTCCGATGGATCTGCGACGGGATGCCTTGGCGGGTGCGGCGGAGTGCGTGCTGGCGGCTGAGAGTTTTGCGCGGGATAACGCAGGAATGGTGGCGACGGTGGGAATGATGAAAGTGCTACCGGGGGCAAGTAATGCGATCGCGCAGCAGGCGGATTTTACGCTGGATGTGAGGTGCGCGGAGGATGATGTGCTGGGGGCGGGACTTGAGTCGTTGGAAGGGAGGTTCGGGGAAATTTGTAAATCGAGGGAGCTGGAACTGAGGTGGGAGGTGGTGCAGGTGAATGGTGCGGTGCCGTGCGATGAGGGGATGGTGGCAGATCTGGTGAAATGCGCTGAGGTGGTGACGGGGACGGGCCGGCTGTTGGGCAGCGGGGCGGGGCACGACGGGGTGATGATGTCGCGGGCGATGCCGGTGGGCATGGTTTTTGTGAGGTGCCGGGCGGGGCTGAGCCATCATCCGGATGAGTTTGCCGATGCGGGGGATATCGAGGCGGGGATCGATGTGATGGTGGAGTTTCTGAAAAGGAGGGCGCTGTGAAGGATTTCGTGATTCGTGAGGTGAGTCTGTATGGAAAATGCATGGTGGATGCCGCGGTTTCCGACGGAAAGTGGGCGGCGATTGGTGAGGGGCTAGGAGCGGGTTTCGGGGAAGAGCTCGATGGGCGGGGCAAGATCCTGCTGCCGGGCGTGGTAGATGCGCATGTGCATTTCAATGAGCCGGGTCGGGCCGACTGGGAGGGGCTGGAGACGGGTTCGCGAGCGTTGGCTGCGGGCGGCGGGACGGCGTTTTTCGATATGCCGCTGAACTCTTCGCCGCCGGTGTTAGACGGAGACGGGGTGAGGGCGAAGCGGAGGCTGGGTGAGGAGAAGTCGCGCACGGATTTCGGGATCTGGGGTGGCTTGACTCCGGATTCGCTGGGAAAGTTGGGAGAAATGGCGGATGAGGGGGTGGTGGCGTTTAAAGCGTTCATGTGCGGGAGCGGGCTGGAGGAGTTTGGTAAAGCGGGGCGTGCGGTGCTGGCGAAGGGCATGAAGGTGGCAGCGGAGCGCGGGCTCGTGGTCGGGGTGCATGCGGAGGATGAGAGGGTGATCGCGGAACATGCGGCGAAATTTCCGCGAGGGGTGGCGGCGGATATTTCCGAAGGGATGCGGCAGTGGTGCGACTCCAGGCCGGTGGAGGCGGAAATAGCGGCGATACGGATTGCGATGGAGCTTGCCGGTGAAGCGGGGGCGAAGCTGCATGTGGTGCATGTGACCCATGTGGATTGCCTGGAGCTGATCGCGGAAGGGCGGAGGAAGGGCGTGGATGTGACGGCGGAGACTTGTCCGCATTATCTGCTTTTGGACAAAGGCATGGCGGAGCGAATCGGGCCGAATGCGAAGTGCGCGCCGCCGCTGAGGAGCCGTGGTGCGGTGGACAGGTTGTGGAATGCGTTGGATCTTGTGGAGACGATTGGATCAGATCATTCACCATCGCCACCGGAGATGAAGGTCGGGGAGGATGTATTTGCGATGTGGGGAGGGATCGCGGGATGCCAGCACGGGATGCCGTTGGTGTGTGATCAAGCGATCAGGCGTGTGATGGATCTGGAGGGGCTTTCGGAAAAGTGGCGGGGGAATGTGTTCCGGAGGTTCGGCGTGAAGGGCGGGGGAATTGATGTCGGAGAGGACGCGGACTTCTTTTTGTTAGGAAAGGATGTATCGGAGGTGAGTCGTGTGGAACAACGTTCCCGGCATGGGCTATCTCCATACATCGGGATGAAACGTGAATGGCGGGTCTGCGGGAGTTGGCTGCGCGGGGAACTTATCGGGGACGAAACAAGAGGTCGCTTTTTACAGCCACTTCGTTAGAGTGAGCGGTGATGGAACTTTTTGGAACGACGAGGACTTTTGTAGGAGCGAGGCATGCGCTGATCGCTGAAGATGGCTATGTGCCCAGTGTTTTCCCTGGATGGAAAAATGCGACAGCCTATGTGCACTTGTCCCCGGCGATGGGATCGCGGGTGACACAGATGACCGTGGTTTTCGATGAAGATGGGGGGCAGGCGGTGTTCCCGGGAGACGGCAATGAGCATGTCTTTTACGTGGAGGACGGGTCACTGGATCTGGGAGGTAAGGAATTCGGCGCGAAGGATTTCATGTTCGTTCCTGCCGGGACGAAGGTTGTCCTGAAGGGAACGAAGGGTTCACGCGTGACGGTTTTTCGAAAGGAATACCAAGCGATCTCCCGGCTGAAGAAAGCCGAGATGGTAACAGGATCTGCGAAGGACGTGGTGGGTGAACCGTTCCTCGGCAACAAGAAGGCGATCCTACAAACACTCCTACCGATGGATGACCGTTTCGATCTGGCGGTGAATATTTTTACCTACCAGCCGGGTGCGACCCTGCCCTTCGTGGAAACGCACATCATGGAACACGGGCTCAAGATGCTCTCGGGACAGGGAGTTTACCGCTTGGAAGACAAGCACTACCCGGTGAAAGCCGGTGATGTCATCTGGATGGCGGCATACTGTCCCCAGTGGTTCGTGGCGATGGGCGACGAACCGGCTTCCTACATCTATTACAAGGATGTGAACCGCTTGCCGTGAATTTTCCTGGCTATTGCTTCTTCGCAGCAGGGGTCTTGCCCACGGCATAACGATAACGGACGATGGCATCAACCATGCCCGCTGCAATCGCGGCCTGATAGGATTCGTTGGCGATGAGGCGAGCCTCGTAGGGATGGCTCATGAAGCCGCCTTCGAAAAGGACAGCCGGATGTTTCACGCCGGAGAGAACGCTGAAACGGGCACGTTTGATTCCGCGATCCAAGGTGTTGGTGCCGAGGCGGCGGAGGACGGATCCGTGGATGGCTGTGGCCAGAGCGATGTTCGCGGAGTCGTGCTCGTTACCGGTCTTGGTCTGCGCATCGCTGGCCTTGAGGCTGCTGCCGTAGTGTGAGACGCCCGGAGGAGAGAGGGTGAAAGTTTCGATGCCGCGTGCTGACCGTCTGTCGCCGGAATTGAAGTGCAGGCTCACAAAAATGGCATTTTCCTCGACGGTGTTGGCGATATTTACGCGTTCTTGAAGGGAGTAATAGCGGTCGGTTTCCCGGATCATCTTCACTTTGAAGCCTTTTGCTTCGAGCATCTTCTTGAGGCGGATCGCAAGGTTCACGTTGTAGTTCGCTTCGGTGCCGATGGGATTTGTGGCTCCAGGATCCTTGCCACCGTGGCCGGCATCGAGGATTACAGTGCGAAAATCCCCTGCATTGCGGATGAAATTGGGACGCAGAACCGGATCGATGAGTTTCGCCAGATCCATGCGCGATACATAGACGCCGTTTCCGGAGGTGATCACGGAATTGGAGAACACGAACTTCACGTTGTTCATCAGGCACTCGTTTCCACCCACGCTGAGTTTGATCTCGACCTTGTCGTTCTCGAGCACGACGTTCTTGCCGGTCCGTGTTAGCTTGGTGAAGCCGTAGAAGCTTTTAAGGCTCAAGACGGAGACGTAGTCGCGACCGCCCACTTCGATGATGTCCCAGCCATTGCTCGAAGTTTCGGCCGATGCGGGGACGGCGGAAATAGGCACAGCTAGGAAAATGGAGAGGATCAGTGCGATCCGCGCGGGAAAATGGGATTTTTTGCGCAAGTAGATCATGGATAGACTGCTAGTGCCTGACCGTAATCCTTCGCTGGGACCATGACAATGTCATTTTCACCTCCGAAAAATGCTGTGGGTCGGGGCTCGGAGCTATTTTGGGAAAAAAATTCAAAGATTCTCTTGCAAAAAATCGGCGCTCCACCTATCTCGTGCGCCCACCCTAACCGGAACGGCAAAAGCTCGGATGGCGGAATTGGTAGACGCGCTAGACTAAGGATCTAGTGGGCGAAAGCCCGTGGAGGTTCGATTCCTCTTTCGAGCACTTTCTATAAATGGTTTAGGGTGAATGACTTAGGGAGCCGAAAGGCTCCCTTTTTCGTAGGGTTGTTTAGGGCTGTAACTCTAATGCTGCCTGAATACTGCCTATATTTGGCGACGACACCGTTGTTTTCGTTAGCGCGGTTGCTCACCCCCTTCTCTTGGGACGGGGAAAATTTGATACCGCTGAAAATCCCTAAGGGTATTAGGAAGGCTTTGCGCAGACTCATCGGAGTTGCCAAACGTTGCCGCTAGCAAAAAATTTGGGTGGTCTGTCTCAGGGCGTAAGCACCCGCAGGAATGATTGGTGTCTAAGGCGAACCAATGATTTCGCTGTACGGTGGTGCAGTCTGCGGCAGGGATCTTCTGCCATTTCCCAAGATGGTAGACGACCTGGTAGATCCGACTGCTTTCATTGAAGGCGCAGAGGTGGTGAGAGGCTGTGACGATGTCAATTTAGAGATCCGGCTGTTCGGTCGGCTGGGAGATTGCGGAATTTTCCTGTCTTTCCCCGGTGCTAACATCCCTCTAGGTGCGACAACGATGCTGTGCGTAGAAGTGTCCAAGGCCGTTGAGAGGCTGAAAAACACGCTAATTCGCCCCGCCGTGCCAGCTCTTGTGATGTTGGAGGATGAAGCGGACGCGATGTGCTGAGGTTTCCTCGGACCGGTCAACAAGGCGATCCACGGCATCCGTTCCGACAAATCCGAAGGTGGCAGGTGGCGGAAGACTTTTACAGAGCGGCGAAGCCTTCTCACCGAACTTCCGGAAGGTAGCGCCGATGAGAGTCAGCTTCACTGATATCCCAGATCTGGCCTTGGAGAGTGGCTGGAAGTATAGCCGCTTCAAGGTATGTGGTTTGTATTGAGAAATGCTCCATTATTCGCAATCGTAGGATTTCCATTTAGCTATGAAGTAATTCTTCAGTGGGGGTGATCCTAGGTGGATCACGATCCTCCGATTTCGGGGAGTATTTCGTTCAACTGTTTAAGTCCGGTGGAGGAAAATTTGTTGCTAAGGCTGTTGGGTAGAGGGACCCGTTGATCTTTTTTGTTCGCCGATTGAGTCGGCGTTTCGTGCGTTTTTACGGAAGTGCAGTTATTGCATGAGTTCTGATATTTTGTAAGAATTAGGTTTCGCGCAGGAGCCGTTTTGGGGGAATTCTGTAACCAGCGCTACGGAGCGTAACTTTTCTTTGGGTACTCCAAAACATCATTTCCTGATAGGAAGGACAACCGGTTGTTTCCGGTTTGTATCTCAAGGGCTTTTTGTCCGTGGGAATGCAAGAAGTCGATCCTGTAGGGGCTATGATGATATCGATCTCTTGGCGGGCGACTTGCGTAATCCGGGGGGACTGCGTGAGTCTTTGAACTCCTCTAGGGGTTTAGGAGCCAAGCAAGGAACTGGCGGGGCGATTCGAGACCCAGGGGGGACCGGATCGCTCCGCTGGCATTCCTGTCCGGCAGTGGTTGCGTCTTGCCACCAGGTTGGAACCACATTTTCAATGCCAAATGAATGCAGCGGCCCCCCCATGAGGCGGGCTGCCTAAAATCAAAGTTCACCGATCGAATTTCAAGCCATGAATATCAACCCGCTCCGCGTTACCATGTTCTCAGAGACTATGTTAGGGACACGTGCTCTGGCCCATATCGGAGGGAACGAAAGGGAATCTGGAAGTGCGTCCGCCCGCTTTTGGGTAAATCGGGAGCTAGGATCTCCAGTCGGTTGTCTACTCGATGAAATTTCGCAGGATGTTCCAGCGGGTATAGAGACTTTTTTCGCCACGCTTGCGGAGCTTGTTCTCGCTGGGCTTGGGATCGCTCGCGAACTTCCTTATTCCCAGATGCAGATTCTGTTTCCCAGTATGGACGAAACGGAGTTGGAATCGATGATTCTGCGGGTACTTATGGATGTGCGCGTCAGTGTCTGGTATTTTGACGCGATAGAACGTTATCAGGCAAAATTCGTTAGCGCCATCGAGTCTCTTTTACTCGAGCAGGTTGCTTCATTCGGGAGTAACGAGCGATTCTCGTTTGGTGCGGATCGAAACCGTCCGCTCACGAAATTTTCGATGATGCCGGTCTCGTATTGTGTGTGATTTGGTGAAGTCTTGGATGTGCTGAAATAAAGTATTTTTTTTCTTCGGCGTCATTAATTTCGCCTGTCGTATTGCTTGCCGTAGCGCGAAGATTTTTATTGGAATGACGGCTAATGATCGGTTAGATATGCCAACTAATGATTTGGCTCATGATTAGGAAGCGAAAGCCCAGCAGAGAAAGCGGGGGATACCCCAATGGAATCAGAAATTCGGATGATCTGCATGACGATTAAGCGAGCGTGCATCTCGGATTC
This sequence comes from Luteolibacter sp., assembly GCA_039978775.1. Taxonomy (GTDB): domain Bacteria; phylum Verrucomicrobiota; class Verrucomicrobiia; order Verrucomicrobiales; family Akkermansiaceae; genus Luteolibacter. Next base: position 140,491 of record JBDWAR010000014.1, read on the forward strand.
TGGCGTGAAATGAGCATTTTTCTCGCATCGGCGAATTGTCTACTATCCACTTTCGATTAGTATCATGGCTTTCCATCCTGCTATTCTACTGATATCTGCATGTAATGATTTGGTGGCGGCTGAGCTACATGGTCAGATGCTGGATCCTGAAATCATATGTTTCTCTACTCAGGATGAGTTTCGATTGGCCGTGGAGACTCGGGAATTCGAGTTGGTGCTGTGCGATTACGCGATGTCGGGCATTGGCCCTCTCACCATTCTCGATCTTCTGAAGGAGAGGAATCTCGAAGTTCCCCTGATTGTATTGGCGGGAGAGTCAGATGAAAGGAGAGCCATCGAAGCGATACGCCATGGGGCGGCAGATTACGTGATAAAGGGGCAATGGGCGCGATTGGGAGCCGTGGTGGAACGGGAATTGGACAAGTCTGTGAGGCAGAAATCAAACGATGCTCTATTTCATATTGTAGGAAAGGTTGCCAAAATCGGAGGTTGGAATGTTGATTTTTCTGAAAACCGCATTGTTTGGTCGGATCAGGTTTGCGAGATCCTTGAAATGCCACGAGGCACGAGCCCGAGTTTTGAAGATGCGTGGGATTATTTTGCGCCGGAGTGGCAAGAGCCCATTGGAGAGGCGTTTGAAAGGTGCCTCGCAGATGGGGTGGCATTTGACGAGCAGATGGAAATCATCACTGCAAAGGGGAAGAAGGTTTGGGTGAGGGTGATCGGGGAGGGGATTCGGAACCACGACGGAACGATCTCTAATATTCAAGGCGCAATGCAGGATGTTTCGGAAATGAAGGCCGCCGAAGCTGAGCGAGTTGACAAGGACCGGTGCCTGACAACGACCATGGAGCACATCATGGATCCATTTTACACGGTGGATCGAGACTGGCGCATCACGTTTATGAACGAGCCTGCGCTGCTGAACCTTAACCGGGAGCGGGATGAGCTGATTGGACAAGTTCTTTGGGATGCCTTTGGGAACTTGAAGGAGAGTAATATTGGCCAAAAATATCTCCGGGCGGTCTCTGAGAATCGTTCGATTCATATGGTGGAGTATTACCCATCATTGGATCGTTGGTATGAGATCGTAGCCTATCCCTCCAATGGCGGACTTGCGATTTCCTACCATGATGTTACGGAACGTCGGCAGAAAGACGAACAGCTCATTCTGCTGAATCAATGCGTGTCCTTGATCAATGATGTCGTGTTGATAACGGAAGCTGACTTGCTCGATGAACCCGGTCCGCGAATTGTGTTTGTAAACGAAGCGTTTTTGCAATGCACCGGCTATAGCCGTGAGGAGGTTATCGGTAGATCACCCCGCTTGCTTCAGGGAGAGGGGACCCAGCCTGATCGGTTGAAGAAAATTCGCGAGGCGCTTGAGTTGGGGCTTCCTGTGCAAACAGAGTTGCTCAATTACAAGAAAAACGGCGAGGCATTTTGGGTTGATCTCGATATCGTGCCGGTATCTGGCGCCAGTGGCGAAGTTACTCACTTCGTGGCGGTTCAACGGGACATCACGAGTCGCAAGCTTGCGGAGGAAAGCGCCCGGGCAAACGAATTGCGGTTTGCTGCTCAACGGAGTGCCTTGGTTAGTCTAACACGGGAAACTTGGACCGATGAGGTCGAGGTAGGGGATATCCTCAAGCGGGTCACTGAAATATCCTCCCGAACTTTGGATGTAGCTCGGGTCAGTGTCTGGGAGCTCCGGAAGCAGGAAGGGATCATTGAGTGCTTGAATCTGTATGAAGCTGATACCGATGTGCATTCGTCGGGCATGATTCTGTCGGAGACCGATTATCCTTCATATTTCAGAGCATTGTATGATCGGGAGATCATTACCGCGGACGATGCGAGACAGGACCCGGTGACGCGTCAATTGGCATCTGACTATCTGGAGCCATTGGGTGTCACTTCACTCATGGACGTTCCTTTCAGCTCAGGAGGAGAGATCAACTATGTATTATGCCATGAGCACTGCGGGCCGGTGAGGAGCTGGACTCCGGACGAGAAAACTTTTGCCATGGCGGTCTCTAGTTCGATCGCTCTAGCTTTGGAAACCCGTGAACGGTATCTTGCTCAAAAAGAGATTCTTAGTAACCACCAGCGTTTTCAAGCGATGCTTTCGGCAACGAATGACACCGTTTGGGATTGGGATTTGGAACGGATGCGCTTCTGGTGGCAGGACGGGTTTTCTCGTTTGTTCGGATGGCCGCAGGCCGAGAATGAGGGCTCGATCCATGCCTGGATCCGCCAGATCCATTTTGAGGATCGTAAGCGGGTGATGGCGGGGCTATGCTCAACGATTCGTAGTGGGGAGAGCCAATGGTCGGACGAATACCGCTTTGTGAACAACGAGGGAGTCATCGCTCATGTGCTGGATCGCGGCAGAGTGTTCCGTGATGCTCAAGGAAAAGCGGTGCGGATGGTGGGTGGCATGATGGATCTTACGGAAAAGATCAGCGCCGCACGAGAACTCATGGCAGCTCACCAAGCGCTCCGGATGCTCAGTGCGTGCAATGAAATGCTCCTACGTGCCACGGAAGAGGAGGAATTGATCGCTGAGGTGTGCCGCATCGCCGTGGAGGTTGGTGAATACCGGATGGCATGGGTGGGGTACGCGGTGGATGACGAACTTAAGAGCGTCGTTCCGATGGCACATGCGGGTGTGGTGGATGGATTCTTTTCATTGAGGGAGTTCTCTTGGGCAGAGGATAGTGAAGCAGGGAATGGGCCGACGGGCACAGCCATCCGCAGCGGGGAGATGGTCGTTATCGAGGACATGCTCGTGAATCCGATGTTTTCACCTTGGGCGCATCTAGCTCGTGAGCGCGGATATCGGTGTGGAATCTGTCTTCCATTGCGCGATGGGGAGCATGTTTTCGGGGTGCTGGTCTTATATGGAAAACGGCCTCATTTGGCCGGTGAGGAGGAGGTCAGGATGCTCAAGGAAATGGCAAGTGCACTTGGGTTTGGGATTCAATCGCTACGCATTCGCGACGAGCGACGCCATCTGGAACAAACGATTGTCAAGGTCGCCAAAGCCGCCTCCAATGTCACGGGTTCCGAGTTTTTTGATGCACTTAGCCAAAGCTTGGTTGATGCTGTAGGCGCGGATGCAGGATTGATCGGTCGTTGCAATCCCGATAAGGGGGTCATCGAGACGGTATCCGTCGTTCAACACGGAAAGCTGATAGGTGGATTCCACTACAGCTTTGTAGGGACTGCAATTGAGACTTTGGTGTGTGGTAAGCCATGTGTCGTGAATGAAGGGGGGCGGCAGTTGTTCCCCGATGACTCCAGTTTGGCGGGGATGAAAATTGAGGCGTATGGGGGGGTTGCCTTGTGTCGTCAGGACGGCACCGTGATCGGGATCATATTGGTATTTTTCTCAGCCCCGTTGAAGCAAATCGGGTTGGTGGAATCCACACTGACGATTTTTGCCACCCGGGCCGCTGCTGAATTGGACCGGCAACAAGCTGAGGTAAGGTTACAAGAGCAGGCATCGCTCCTCGACCAAGCTCGGGATGCAATTCTGGTGCGTGATCTCAATCATGTGATCACCTATTGGAACAAGGGTGCCGAACACCTCTACGGTTGGACGGCATCGGAGGCGGTGGGTCGCTCCGTCAAGGAGTTGATGCTCCGAGAATGGGCTGCTTTTGATCTCGCCTACGAAGAAATCCTGCGCAAAGGCGATTGGATCGGGGAGGCTGAACACATCGACAAACACGGCAATACACGGGTCGTTGAAGGACGATGGACATTGGTTTGTGACGGGAAAGGCAGGGCCGAAAGCATCCTGGTCATTAATACGGATATCACCGAGCGTCGGAGACTCGAACAGCAGCTTTCTCTCACTCAGCGTCTCGATATGATGGGAACTTTGGCCGGAGGAGTTGCCCACGATCTGAAAAACATCCTGTCACCTATCGTAATGGCTGTGGAGCTTCTGAAACTCCAGGTATTTGATCGCCAAGCTGCAGAGTTACTTAACGTGGTCACTAGCAGTGCGACACGTGGGGTGGAGATGGTGAGCCAGATCTTGGCGTTTGCCCAAGGAACGGACAGAGCCGCTTCGGAAGTCGATCTAGCTAAGGTGATTGTAGAACTTGAGCGGGTTTTGAAAGATACCCTACTAAGGAGTGTGGAACTGAATCTGGAAATCGCCCCGGACTTGTGGAAGATACCGGGAGACTCCACGGAGATACATCAGGTGCTTCTCAATCTATGTGTGAACGCGCGCGATGCGACTTCGGGATCCGGAAAGATCTCCATCCGTGCGAACAATATCCACACTGGAGAGGTCGATGCGATGACCACTCCGGAAATTACTGATGGTCCTTTCGTATGCATCGAGGTTGAGGACGATGGCGAGGGGATACCTGCTGAAATGATAGACAAGATTTTCGAGCCGTTTTTCACGACCAAACCCATCGGAAAAGGATCCGGGTTGGGACTGAGTTCCTCGATGGCCATTGTCAGGAATAAGGGTGGATTCATCCGGGTCGACAGTGAGCTCGGAAAAGGGACCTTGTTCAAAGTGTTCCTCCCCGCGCTACCCGAAGCGGCCGATCCGGCGTTGCCTTCTGACGCGAGTGAATTGCCGAGTGGACACGGCAAAACCGTATTGATCGTCGATGATGAAGCATCGATTCGCCAAATTCTTCAACAGAGTTTAGAGACCTTCGGATACCAGTGCCTTCTGGCCGAGAACGGACAAGAGGCGGTAACAATCTATCGAGAGCATCAGTCTAAAATCGATATTGTCGTTACTGACATGTTGATGCCCGTCATGGATGGGCCGACAACCATCCGAATTCTCAGGCAGATTAACCCATCAGTTCGGATTATCGTGACAAGCAGCGAGCCAGCGAATCGGGAACTTGCGATGCAAGCAGGTATAGATGGACGTGATTTTCTGCTAAAGCCCTATACTCCGGCTGCCCTGCTGAGAAACTTGGAGCGTGTCGATACGGACAAGTTCTGAAGATGGCTGAGGCGGCTTAAGTGACCGGTGCAAGAATGATGAGTTTTGCCGGAATATGGTGCCAATCGGTCCGGCCTGCTGGAATTCCGCGCCGGATTCATACGTCCGTAAGTTCGTAGCGGCGGATCATGTTGTATACAGTCCGTAGGCTCACATTGAGTCGTTCGGCGGCTCTCCGGCGATTGCCGCCGCACGCTTCGAGTGCGGAAACCAGCGAGAGCTTGGTGATGTCGTCGATGCTGGCAGTACCGAGCGGGATACCTTCGATGCTTCGGTAGGAATGAAGCTGACCACTCGGAGATCGTAACGGTGGTAAATCGGCGGGGCAGATCAGACGGTCGGTAGTGTGAGTTACCGCATGTTCTAGGACACTGTAAAATTCGCTAAGGTTGCCCGGCCAAGAGTAGTCCATGAGAGTCTCAAGGGTTTTCCGGGTGAGTGTGGGCCGGCGGAGCTTCTTGGAAATACAGATCCGGGTGATGGCGTCTTCGCAGAGTTGTGGGATGTCCTCGGGACGCTCGGCAAGGAGGGGGACTTCGACCCGATAAACGGAAAGCGCATACCAGAGATCCCGCCTAAATCGTCCTTCTTTGATGGTTTTGGAAAGTTCCAGTGTGCTTGCTGTGATCAGTCTGCAAGCTGCAACATCGTCCTCATTGGCCATGAGCCATTCGTGTAACCGTGCTTGAGCTTGGGGGCTGAGAAGTTCGATGTTTTCAATGTAGATGGTGGCGTCTCTGAATTTTTCCAGTTTGGCTATTCCATACCCCGGTTTTGAGGGAGTCTGGGAGAGAGCCATTCCAAAAAGCTCCATCTCGACCTGAGCGGCAGGCATCACGGCTGGGTTAATTGTAAGCAAGGGCTTGTTCTTGCGTTTTCCACCCTTGTGAATGAGTTGGGCGAAGGCTTTTTTCGAGGTATATTGTCCTCCGCTGATCAAGACCGGAGACTGAGTCTTGGCCGCCTGTTTGGCGGATTCGAGGGCTTGACGCATTATTCGCGATTTCCAGTGGTGGCTGCCTTGTAAAGGAAGGTGATCGTGATTCCTCGTGATGGTGCGATTGGCAAAAACCGCCATAGCGGTTTGGAGCGAAGTCACCATCTTTTCGGTTTCGAACGGTTTGGTGAAATAATCCTGAGCACCGGCTTTCATCGCCAGCACCGCGGAGTCCACAGAGTTCTTGGCGGTCAGGACAAAACAGGGGAGCTCCGGGTTGAGTTGGCCAGAGGTACGTAATACATCGATTCCGTCGCCGTCAGGGAGCGATAAGTCCACCAGCATTGCGCTGATATGCTCGTTTTTTCGCAAAACCGAATCGGCATCCTTGGCGCTGAAGCAAGGGACAGTTTGAATCCCGTGTTTTTTCAAAACCACACAGATTAAATCCGATGTGGTTTGGTCGTCTTCGAGAACCAACACCGACGGATGTTGGGGAGTCGACGACTTCTGGGGCATGGCGTTCTTCATTTACAAGGTGATGCTTTACTTCCTCAGGGTGGAGCGCGGTCAGGGGCTCTTCAATTATGGAAGTGCAGAAAGTGCAATCAGGATGTGCAAATAGTGCACTTCTAATGAAGGATATTGAAGGTGAATCATTGGGAGGCTTGGATTGTCAGGACTTGCAGTGGCATTTCTTGAGCTCGGTTTTGAGCTACGGGATCTATCGCCCGGGCTATTTCCCCATCTGGTCGTAACCGATTGAAGTGAGACTCCGCGTATTTTGCTTGTCTTGTAAGTGGGAGAAGCTAATTCGGTATGCGTCTCACGGAAAATTGGTCTAAATCCTCCCACCTATCAATGATACTTCCCGCCATAGTCGTAGGAAACCGCGAGAACAATGGTCAATATGGGTCAGTGGGCGGATCATCTGGATGCCAGTTATTCACTATGCCTTCAGGTCCGCATTTCGGATCAAGATGGGCTTCCACCCTTTCCAGGATACCCCCCAATGAGCCCTGAATTGAATCGTTCTTCCGCATTACCTGTTGGAGTAGACGACATCTGTGCAAGTACGATGCCGAGAGAATTGCGGCAGTTGCGCTGCCGATTGGACCGGGAAGACATGAGATTTGAAGCGATACAGAAATTCTCCGAGGGGGCATTGCGTGCCGAAACGGAGGCGGAGTTCGGTCAATTAGTGTGTGATACGACGGTTGACTTGTTTGGATGCGAGGTGGGGCTTGTTTGGTGCCTGCTGACGGACCAAAATCCCCGTAGCTGCATGTTTCAGTCCGGTATCGACGAGATTTCCGAAAATGACTGGCGGCAAATGCGTGACTGGGTCGGCGAATGGCTGGCGTCCGATGATAGTGTCCAGTCACTGTCTGCCGGTAGGGACGGCGCTATGCCCTTACCGACGGGTTTGGGGCTTGATGAGGATTTTCTGGTAACACGAGTCATCGATCCATCGGGGCTTTTGCAGGGTCTCCTGATTGCCGCGAACCCGAAGGGAAAGGCGTGGCCGGACGAGGAAGACGGGAAGGACAGGCGCGATCGGTTATTTCAACGCTTTGCCAAGCAGGTAGGAACATTGGCCACGAGTTTTATGCGGCAAAGGAGTGTTGCCGCGCAGAATGACAAAATCCGGATTGCTGAAGAAAGGCTTTCGACCGCTCTCGCTTGCAGCAATGTCGGTCTTTGGGAGTGGGATGTAACATCAAACTGCGCTTTTTACTCGGACCAGTGGAAACTACAGCTTGGTTTTTCTCCTGAAGAAGTCGGCGATTCCCCGGACGAGTTTTTTGATCGTGTCCATTCAGATGACGTAGCTAATGTGCGTGAAGTCAGCAGTCAGGCGGCTACGACACCCGGCAGTGTGTTCGACTATGATTTCCGAATGCGTCACCGGGACGGTCATTGGCGATGGATCAATTCCCGGGGAGGAAATATTTCAAGCCCGGATGGGAAGACCCAGCGTTTGATCGGAACTCACAGCGACATTACGGAGTTCAAGAGGATGGAGCGTAAACTGCGTGATGCAGAGGAGGTGCAGCGTCTCGGGAGGGAGCGGGCGGAACGGCAAAATCAGGCGAAGAGTTCGTTCCTAGCTTCGGTAAGCCATGAAATTCGAACTCCTCTCAATGGGGTGATGGGCGCACTTCAATTGCTCCGGAGAACCGAGGGGTATCAGCAGCGAAAAGAGTTGCTGGATATGGGCGAAAGCGCGGGCAGTTGGATGCTCAAAATCATTGACGAAAGTCTCGACTATGCCGCCCTCGATTCAGGCGAAGTCCAACTGAATCCGGAAGTAGCCGATCTCAAGTGGTTGCTCGAAGATCTGAAAATGACCAAACGGCAACTGGTGAAGGGGCATAATATCGACTTTAAATGGTCGGTTTCTTCCGATGTGCCACGTTGGGTATGCATGGATTCGGTAAGGTTGCGCCAGATTCTTTCGAATTTGATTAGCAATGCATGCAAGTTCACTCCTCAAGGGTCTGTGGAATTCGAGGCAAGCGTCAGGAAAACTCAGAAGAACGGCAATCGACTAATTCGTTTCGCGGTGAGGGATTCAGGTGTCGGCCTTTCTAAAGAATTTACTCAAATTCTGTTTGAACCCTTTACTCAAGAGAAAGCCAGATCGGAGACTCCTGAACGCGGAATTGGACTTGGCTTGGTGATTGCTAAGGAGCTGATTGAACTCATGGGAGGAAAAATTAAGGTACTGAGCAAGTTAGGTAATGGAAGTGAATTTGTCGTCGATATTCCGTTCGAAGAGTGCTCAGAACCAGCAGGGCCGGCGCCTGTTGCTCCACCAGTCGCGATGCCAATTTTTAAGGGTAGAATATTACTGGCTGAGGATGACGAATCATCCGGCGCGTTGGCTAAATTGATGATGGAGCGACTGGGGCTCGATGTGGATCTTGTCGTCGACGGGGGGCAAGCTTTGGACCACGCAAGCTCTGGACGTTACGATCTGATTTTCATGGACTGCTGGATGCCGGTTGTGAGTGGTATTGAGGTGGTCCGCAGGTTACGATCTTCTCCTGAGATGGTCTCCTCGGCGGCTCCCATCGTTGCGTTGACTGCGAACTCGAGGCCGTCCGACGTTGCTGAATGTCGCGACGCGGGAATGAATGATTTCATGACCAAACCCCTCATTTTCAATGACCTCATTGCGATGCTCCAAAAGTTCTTGTCGCCAAAAGCGGCGGATGAATCTCCTAAATAGTCTCGGGACGGCATCAAATCGGGTGACTTCCAAGCTGCATTATTTACGCGAAAATGGGACGAATCAGCTGGAATGAGTGCAGCATAGCGGACTTTATCTGTCAGTTTTCCGCCGCAAGTAAAAACATCATTTCAGCCGATGCCATCAGAAGTTCTAATTGAGTCGAAAAGGTTTGCTTCCCTCGGTGGTCTTGAAGATTCCGACGTCCGGAGGATTCTCGAGAATTTTGTTTTTTCCCTGCCAGGGCATTTGTTTTCGCTGGAGATGATTAGGGACAGAGGGAATGAGAAGGAACTCACCACGGCTCTACACAAGCTCAAAGGAAGTGCCAATACTTGTGGTTTCGTGGCAATTGCCAAAGTGGCGGCCGCTTGGGATGACGCTCCTGACCTATTCGTAGGTGATTTTCACGCCGATCTGAAGGAAGCCATTCACGCGAGTATTCACGAATGGAATTCGATCACGGCTGGCGTTGGATCAAGGTGACTAAGGGGGGGGGAGGAGCCTCTGGGCTGTCTCAATTCTCAGCGACCTTGAATCTGAAGAATTTTCGATCCGCGTTACTTGGAACCGATCGGGTTTCCCATAAATCCTCGGAGCTCTCCACGGTGGATACCACCGGCAGCCAGTTGGTTAGATCTGCAGATGCCTCCACGGAAAGTGTCATGGAATTCATTTCACGGCGCTGCTTGAATATCACTTTCATTCCTTCGTTGGCTTTCGTGAATTCAACATGGGCGTCGGACTGGTGGGGATTCGAACCCATCGCGTATTCGATCTGATTAGGAAATCCGTCGGAGTCCGGATCGCTTGCTCCATCACTGTTCACATCGGAAGGGATACCGAATTGTTGCAAGTGCCATTCGTCATAAGCTAGGCTGGATCGGTGGAACTCACCGCTCCAGGAACCAAAATAATCGCGTTCGTTGATTTGGACTGCGACGGGATAGCGGCCTAACTGCGTGGGTATCTGGGTAGCCCCCCCATAAGTAACGCTTACCGATAGGCCGGAAGGCTCCGTGCTTACCGTGATGCCGGAATTTGGTGAGCCTACGGATCGGGTTAGGTCGGTGACTTGGATCGATGCAGGGGCTTGGGCGATGTTGACGACTGTGCTTGCCACGACATTCTCTGAGGAAATTTGTGCCTGAACATGGTAGGAACCGGCTCGAAGGGGTTGTGTCGCTGCGAGCAGCGAGGGCTGGGGAAGTGCGGATTCGCGGGCTGCCAATCGCAACATAGGGGAGCCCACTCCGCCCCAGTTGGACGCAGGATAATAGGAAGCTCCTTTGGTTACCCAGAACACAGCATTGGGGTCAGTATCCGTTCCTATAGTCGGGGAGAGAGATGAGAGGGCGAGATTGAGAGCGTTGTAAGGGCCCGAGACTCCCAAAGGACTGGTGCCGGAGTTTTGAGTATTGAAACCGATTGAGATCAGGCAAGTGTCAGGAACGGTGACGCCAGCAGATAGCGGGATGAGGGCTTTAAACGCATACCCATTATAAGGATAAGGAGATCCATTTGGTAAGGTGGTTGGGCGCCATGGGATCTGCACATGTGCCGTGGATTGTTCCAATTGGGTCAAAGTCGTTCCGTCCTGGGTAGTTTGAAGGTTGTAGAGTGTTGCAGTGATCGGATGACGGTATCCTGTCGCATCTTTTGCGGCCATGGCCGGGTATTGCGCAGCTGTCGCCCAAGTCACCATCACAACCTCCACGTAGTCTGCCACGCGTGCCGAGCCAGCGAGCTGGACCAGATTACCAAGTTCGCTAGTTTTCTCGGCAGAGAACGACAAACTGACATAAGATAATGCCAGAGAATTTGGGATGTTGTTAAAAACTACAGGCGTGGAAACAGGATCAATTTCCCGACTAAGGAAATCCGCTGCATGAGGTTGACCGTTGAGCAGTACCTCGGGATAGCGTGGGGTGCCGTTGTATTCTTGAGACAGATTGTTGAACTGGACCTGTTGGCAGACGGCGCAGGTTGTCACGCATGCGGAGAGAAAGCTGATGGCGCGCAGGATATTCATAATATGAATTGTTTTTAGAGGGATATGAAAACGCCATTTTCCGGAACGAATTACCGGAAAATGGCGTGACACACACTACTAGAAAGATCTCTTCAGGGAATTCAGACGGTCAGCCGCTTGCGGCGCAGCATCAGCCCGGCTAATGCGGTTCCAAGTAGGAGAAATGATGATGGTTCGGGAACTACCTCTATCCCGTTGAATGCAAGATGATTGGTTCCGAACTGACCCGCCATTTCCGAGATTCCGATGTTCATTTGCGAGATTTCTGCGGAAGAAAGCCCAGTGAGCGTTCCTCCCGCGCTCATCGTGTTGGTTCCGGTCAGGGAGAAGCTGAAGTTTACATTTTCTCCAGCGGGGGTGAAGGCAAGATTCAATGCGTAAAGCTGGCTTTCGAAGATTGCCATCTTGGGCGTTGATTGGATTCCTCCGCTGGACCAAGAGACGTTCCAGAGGTCATTCGAGCTGGCATTTGGATCCGGATCACCCGCTATGGGATCAAAGATGAGCGAGAATAATTCATTGCCTGAGGTGTTGGTAAAACCAATCCAGAAGCGGTTTCGCTCGGTGCCGTAGACGTCCTCACCGACTGTGAATCCCTCGCTGTCATTGATGGCGAAGTTCATGGAAAAGACGGTGGTAGCCAAAGACATGGTTACCTGCCGATAGGCATAGAAATTTCCTCCTTCTGGTGGCACGGTATCGTAGTATCCACCGACAGCGGCTGCTGGAGAATGGCCAATCATCGTGCCGAACGCCAACGGATAGTCTTCGAATCCATCGTTGTAATTGGAGGCGTTTTGTCCCCAGCCGTCCACCCCATTCAGCGCTTCTCCCTGGCCAAGATCGTTGAAATTGGAAATATAGGAACTGCCATATAAGGGAGCTGTGACGAGGCCTGCGAACAGGAGGGTATGCAATTGGTGATTCATGTGGGTGAGGGTGTTGGCGTTGACGCCGGAAATTACATCGGGCTTATCACCGGTTTATTTACGGAAGCCGTTACAACGGTCGGCGGAGGTGTTGTGCTGGGTGGGCGCCTGCCGGGTATCGGAGACGTTGTCGTCACGGGGGATTGTTCTACCGGTGCGACGGAAAGCGCCACTTTGGTGATCGGCGTGGGTTCTAAGTAATCCTCACTTTGCAGATAGGGCTCAGGCGATGTAAGTAAAGCTAGCGTCGCTGGTGGCGCGCCAGTGACTGGCGATGCGATCGGAGAAAGCATGGCGAAGAACGAGCGGGATGCGAACGGCGCTGGTGTGCTCACCATAGAAAACGAGTTAACGGCGTGGCGTGTGCCCAATTTTGCTAGAAAGCGCGACCGTTTCTCTGCGAGTGAGGTCGTGGTCGTCGCTAGGAGAGCGACTATAGTTAGATTAACGATGGAGGAATACGTCTTGCTCATGCTTAAATTTAGGATTTGAGGATTTCGGGTCAAAATTAATGATCTGACTAACGTGCATGTTTTGCACCTTTTGGATGGGGTAGGTTTGCCGCAAGCTTCAATAGATTGACGTCATCCCCCGCGATTTCGATGGCTGCATCGTGGAGGGATGACGACGTTCTAACGCTTTTGAGAATTCGGTCATAGGTCATCACTCGCCATGGCGTCGCCGGTTGGATCTGTTCCATGCGTGCCGCCCGACGCATAGCCTCTTGCCAGAGTTCTTGAGTCTCCGTGGGATCGATTTTTGCCCATGCATCTGCCTGGATCAGAGGAAGTTTGACCCAGCCGGGATCCAGTTGGCGCTGGGCCGCGAAAGATCGGCGAGCCAGCCAATCTTTATCCTCGAAATGCAGGGCTAGCATGGCGCGTAATCCGTGCACTTGTGGATCCATCGGTGTCAGGGACGTGGCCTCTTCGAGTTTGGCGAGACCCAGTTCGAGCAAGTCCGGATGTGTGAGATTGTCCGGAGATTTTGCCTCTACCGTTTTCTGCCTGGTGGCATTCTCGAGATCCGCGCGGTAGAGTTCAAGTGCCTCACCTAGTCGAGTGATTGATCGGTTGGTGGCAGGTAGGGGAGCGCCGGTCCATTCTGCGTGCACGAGCAGCACTCCCAATGCGGCTACGGCCGCTCCAGTAAACCTCCATCCGGCAGCTGAGATTCTTGGGTTGTTCGTTGTTTTCTTTGATCCGACGGCCATCGCCAATAGTGCGGCGGAGATCCACAGCAGGCTAAAACTGTGCCCCGGCACGTCGATTATGCCGTGGATTGGGAGAATCACAGCTGCTACAAGAAAAGCCGCTCGCAATCCTCTGGCTCGACCGTTGCGGATGGATCTTGCTGCCGAAAAAACCATTGCTGCCAGCAATGCGATGAGAGCTGCGGTGGCGGGGATTCCGGTTTCAGCTGTTAGCCACAGCCAGTCGCTCTCCGGGTGCAAGCAGGTTGCATGGTTGAGGTTCGCGGAATGGCTTCGATATTGTGGAAAGACAAAGCGGAATTGGCCCGCACCCCATCCGGTAAGCGGGGCATCAGTGATCATTTTCGCGGTATCGCGGTGGATGGCGACGCGACCATCAGCAGACTCAAGACGTTCAACCAACGATGAGTTTCTGTTTCTATCCGATGTCTGCGCATCGTCAGGAGCCACACGTTCGATGACCCCGTTGATTCGGTCTTTGACCACGGTGTCGATTTGGAGGAAATATAAAAGCGCACCACCACTGAGGATGGCCACAGCCTTGCCGAGGTGACCTCCAAGGTAACGAGGACCGGTCAATGCCACCCACAGTATGAGGCCGATTCCCAACAGAAGAATACCGGCGCGGGAAATGTTTAGCCCGAAGAGTAGACCGACAAGTAGTACAAGTCCCGAGGTGCCAATGGCGATCATCCAGCCCTGTCTCCAGCGTAATCCCTGTGCCAACAGCCCGAGTGATACCAAACTACCCATGACTAATAGCGTGGCCGTGTGGTTGCGGTTGGGAAAAAATCCGTAGGTACCAAAAGCATTGCTCTCGAAGTTCAGGCAACCGGGCGCGATCCATGCTGCTAGTGCATAAGTGCACACGGCGACTGCAAAACAGGCGCCTAGACGACGTTGATGCCGCACCCCTACACTCTGGGACGCAGCCCAGATGGTAACCACTCCGCTGGCAACCATTGTTACCAGCGAACCGAGGGCAGCCGTGGGCTGCGGAGTGACCCGTCCGCCGTCATCTAGTCCGGACACGGCTATCGATTCACGCCAGGCCGGAATGGGAAACCAACCGACTGGTAGAAAGGCGGCTAGACTGGCAAGCAACCATATCCCGCCAAGGATGAACCAGTTCGTTGGGAGTCGCTGCTCCGGTGGATGCCAAAGCATCAGAATTCCTGCCCCGGCAAGTGCACAACCCGTTAGCAGCCCCGGTTCGGCAGAGGCCCCAAGCCAGCAGAAGAAGCACAGCATGCTGAACGGGAGCAAACCGGTGGCATTCGGACCATCGTCATCGGCTCGCAGCCGTTGCCATATGGGGTCACGCATTAGCGGAATAATTAGCTGTTCGCCAAACTCGTTTCGTCACCACGAAACCTGTCCAGGGAGGCCGATATGCCACTCGCGGCAGGAGCTTCCTCGGATTCTTGGAACAGTCTGTCCCTTTCCTTCCACAAGAGCTGCGGGAATTGCCAGCCGGCATTCCAGTATCGTTTCGCAAAGTTCTTAGGGTCATCTAAGATGCGCAAAAGCCAGCCAAGATACATGCGGTCGGCCCAAGTCGGAATCTTTGCTTGGCCGCCTGAGAGAAATGCGATGGCACCGCCGGTGCAAAGGATCACCGGCATCACAGACGTATCATCGCTCTGCAGCTTTTTTCTGAGTTGATATCCGAGCTTCTCCTGTTTGCCTCCACCAATTCCTAATACCACCCAGTCCGGTGCGAAGCGGACGACCTCGGCGGCCAGCACCTCATCGTCGTAGTCCGCGTCCTTTCGATAGAACGGTGCCTGATAGAAGTTCTGGCGTTCAGCTGGAAGTCCCAACGACATTAACAGGGCTTTTACCCGGTCTTCCTCATCCTGACTCGGCATCACCCACAATACGCGGCGGTTTTCAAATGGGAGCACGCGGTCGTGCCCATTCGCACCGAGCAGTTTTTCAAGGAGCTGCAGACCGGAGATCCGCGGCCAATGGCGACGGAACACAAGTCGCAGCACCAATGCTACGTAACCGCCATCCATCACCGCCCAGTCGGACTCGGCGTAGGCCTTGCGAAGGAAACTGTCACGGCTCATGTCTGCCAGCGAGGGCGCAGAGGGGACAGTGAGCAGGCCGCCGTGGCTGTCGGCCTCGGTGAGCAGCGCCTCGGTGCTGCCGTTCCAAAAGGGGACTCCGAGGAACCTCGGAGCGTGGTGCCGGAGCCCGCTTTCACGGATCCGTTCGGTGTGGTCGGGGATTTGTTGGCTGATCATGGACGTAGGTGAATTCGCAGGTGTGGTTCGAAAACGTGTGTGCGCCTCAGTAGGCGTTGCGGTGCGGGCGGACGACCTGCAGTGCGGTTTGAAAAATGATGCTGAAGTCCAACGACACGCACCAATTCCGTACATACATCAGATCGTAACGGCCTCGACCACGAACGTCTCCCGGCCTCCGGATTTCACCGCGGTAGCCACGGACCTGCGCCAGTCCGGTGACACCGGGTTTGACGAAGCGTCGCATACCGTAACGCTCATAGTGTTTTTCAAATTCGCGTTCGTGCACTTCTAAGTGCGGTCGTGGGCCTACGACGCTCATCTCGCCGTTAAGCACGTTGATAAACTGCGGGAACTCATCGATGCTCAGCTTGCGAAGTAGGTCGCCGCCTTTGAAGATCCGCGGATCCGATTTGCTCGCCTGACGTCCCTCGTTGTCGTTGTTCATGTGCATGGTACGGAACTTGACCACCTCGAAGACACTGCCGTTTTCACCGAAACGGTTTTGGCGGAAAAACAAAGGACCGGGCGAATACCGCCGGTGCAACAAGGCCACTACCGCCATTAGTGGCAGCAGCACCGTGGAAATTACCACCAGACTGAACGTCACGTCGAAGCAGCGCTTGAGCATCCGGTTGAACGTATTGCCCAGCGGATGGGAGGGAGGTGTCAATACGTCGAGCCCGCCGACGGTTTGTAGACTAAAGCGCCAGCCGTAGCAGCGCGAGAGCTCAAGCGGTAGCCAGCAGCGGAATCCGCGGCGCTCGCCCAGCGTGATCAGACGGACCACCCATTCGTCTGGCATAAGTCTAGCCGGAATGACTAACAGGTCTAGTCCGCGTGACTCGATCCACGCCTCCACCTCCTCAAACGTCGTCTCGTCGGCAGTCCGGAACTCGCCGCTGGGTTCCAGAAACTCGCCGATGGATTCCACGTTCTCCCGCACTTTCGGAAGCCATGCGTCGGGGCCAACCAGAGCGGTTCGCAGTTTCCAGTGTGGGCGCAGTCGAGTCAAAAAGCTGACTAGAGCCGGGTAGCCCCAGCGGTTTGCCGCATACAGCAGGGGTAGCGAAGTGGTCGTGAATAGGATGAAGAATGCCCGCGACAACTCAAGATCGCGCGAGATCACCACGATCAGGCTCTGGCCTGCGAACATGAAAAACCATTGGCGCTGAGTCACATAGCGGCGGAACCGGCTTATCCCGCGGCCAGGCGTCGCGCGCCATTCGTCAGGTCGTGTCCCACCTTCTGCAATCAATGCACCCAATGCGATCAGTGCAAAGCGTATATAAGACAGGTGTGCTGGATTCATCTCATCGCGGAGGAGATACATTGCCCCATAGCAAACTAAGCAGTAGCCGGCCATGGCCAGCGACAGTGCTAGGGTGAAGATTTGATAAATGCCCTTTTCTCGATCGGATATCATGGTTTTGTATGTTCGTTGTTGTTTCGTCGGCGTTTCCCTCGGAGGGGATGGGGAGAAATCAGGGGGAGGGGGAAAGGGAGACAGTCGGGGTATCTGGAAACGAGCGACCGAGGCATCAGGGCACAGCTCACGCAGGACCCGGTATTTCGGCGGGCTCCGTTAGGTCAGGATTCCGTGCGGAATTCCTTAGTGAACCGCCATGTCAGCGCGGCCAGCGGTATCAGGAAAAGTCCTGTGGCTGCTCCTGCCGCCGCCCACCCGACATCAGCCAGATCGCAGCAGCGGGAGGGAATGAAACATTGGCCGATCTCGGCAGCTCCGGCCAAAGCGATCATCGTTAACCATCCCGTGATCCATAGTAGAACCGGGGCGGATCTCATCCAAAGCAGGTAACTTGAAACGAATCCAAGCAGCGCGAACGGCACCGCCGTGCGTAGATTTTGATTCGCCGGGGCATCCACCCATCGGGCAAGCAGATGGGGCATGGGAATCTGTGCGGCGAGCTGCGGCTTCGGCAGCCAGCTGCAGATAAACACGAAACCCGCGAGCAGAGCACAAGCCACCCACATCCAGCGACGCCAAGCATCAATGTTACGAATTCGTTCCATCGGGAAAAATTTCGATATCCGTCTGTCGCGTGGATGTAAGATCGAACTTTCAATGTTTTACATTGAAGAGTGATGACGGACATTGTCCGTTATTGCATAATCTATGGGAGAGCTGCTGTTGTTATGCCGCACCCACTGCCACCGACTCACGCTGCTTCCGCTCGAGCTCCTTTTGTTTCAAGACGATGAAATACTCGTAGATCGACTGGGAGCAGGCGTAGGTCACGCCGGCGGGACCATCGAGGAACGCCCTGCGCAGGAACATCATATAGATGAACTTGATGAGGGGTCTTCCAGGAATCCGGTAGAAGACCTCTTTTTGATGAAAGCGTCGTTCGGTGAAGTCCTTGGCGGTGAGCGCCTTCCTCCATGAAAATCGTTCGTTCTTCGCGCGATTCTCGAGAATCGTCTTGGCCTCCAGATCGGCGTATTTGATGTGGCGCTCCAGCCAGAATCCGATCCCTTTACTGAAGGGATAGTGATCCAGGAATCCGCCGATTTCACCGATCGGACCATCCACGATGGAAACCGGATTCACCAGCCGCTCGTAGCGCATCTTCTTTGGGCGGAACAAGCGGAGGTAGAAAGGCGAAATCTGTGCGTGTTTGAGCCAGGTGCCGTCCGAGAAGAAATCCCTCCTGCGCAGGCGGTAAGCGCTTTCCTGCGCATCCGGCTTGGCGGCGGCCAACGCCGCCTCCTTGAGGCTTTCGGAAACTCGCTCGTCTGCATCAATATATAGCACCCATGGGTGCTTGAAGGGAATATTCGCCAGCCCCCAGTTCTGATGCGCCGACCAATTGTCGAACTTACGCTGCGTGATTTTCGCGCCGAACGACTTGGCAATTTCTACCGTGCGGTCCGTGCTGAAGGAATCGAAGACATGGACATCGTCGGCCCAGCGGACGGATTTGAGACAGCCGGGAAGATCCTGTTCTTCGTTCTTGGTGAGGATGAGGATGGATACGGACATAGTGGATGGTATTAGTTTGGATTGGTGAGGGTGCGCTGGCGGATCGGGACGCACGGATGGCCGCTGCAGATCATCCACTCAGGCATGTCTTTGGTGACGACGGAGCGCGCGCCTATCACCGTTCCTTTGCCAATGTTGACTCCGGGATGGACAAAGCTCTCCGCGGCGATCCATGCGTGATCCCCGATGGTGATCGGGAAGGTCTTGAGGGGTCTCAGGAGGGACGAGATCGAGTGGGATCCCGTGCAAAGGAACGATCTCTGGCTGACGGCTACCTTGGAGCCGATCGTGATTTTCGCCATCGTGTAACAATCAACCCCGTCTCCCAGAGCTGAGTAGTCTCCCATCTCGAGGTTCCAAGGGGCCCAGACAAAACACGAGGGCGAGATTTTGCATCCCTTTCCGATCTTGGCGCCGAAGAGCCTCAGAATGCCCCTGCGCCAGCCGTGACAGGTCCAGCGGGGCGTGATCTTGAAGGTGATGCTCCAAGCAAACAGCCAGACGAGGCGCCGAACCTTGACGGAGCGAGGAATCGTATCCACATACTTGAACTGATCGAAGTTGCTCATCGTGCGGCGAGTGCGATCTCATTCTCGAGGAACTGTTCCGACGATGCCCTCATCGTCGCGAGCCGTTGGTTCACAGCCGCCCAGTCGATGGGGGTATCATGGAGCTTGCGGACCGTCTTCTCGTCGTGGCAGCTGACCAGTCTATCCCCGAGACCCGCGGCCTCTAGCAGGGAGATCATCCGGTCGTTCAGTCCCGCCTTCTTGCCGGGAATCGCCGCCACCACGAAAGGCTTGTTCAACAGCAGGCTGAACATCGTTCCGTGAAAGGAATTGGTCACCACATAACGGGAGTTCCGGATCAGGCCCAACCACTCGCCTGGACCCGGATGGCAGATCCGGCCGATGGGCGCCCATCGGCTGTGGGCGTTCTTCGGCGTGATGACCGGCAGGCCAGTCAGGCTTGAGAGCTGGTTCGCACTCTCGCGAACCCCGTCGTCGGTCCGCAGGGCGTAGCAGAAGATATAGTTCTCCGGGACGTCGCTGGGTGGTTTGATGATCTCGTCATATGAGTCCAGCAGCGCGGTAGGATCCACCACCTGGGTGGCTTGGCGACCGCAAATTTCCTCCACCAAGCGAAGTCCGCTCGACTCCCTGACGGAGATGCTGTCGAGACGGCTGATGAGCTTAGATGCACCCGCAGCCTTGAGGTCGGGAAGCGCGGCATTACCGAAACTCGGGGCATAAGAGATCCTCCGTGTCCGGTCGCTTCCGAAGTTAAGGAAATACGCTGGATCTAGACCGAACTGGAGCGACGGGCTCCAGATCTGGTCGCTGCCGCAGACGAGCAGGTCATGGTCGTCATCCGCGGCATTCAGGTCCGCGAGGTGCCGCATCACGGATCCGCTGGCACCGAGTTGGACCCGTCTGAAACTCTCAAACGACTCGCGTTGGGCCGCGTTTCCGAACAGCCGGGTACGAAGATGAGTGAGACGCAGGTAGAGCGACTTCGCGTTGCCGATCATTGCCTTTCGCGTAGGAACGAGACTCAGCTTGCCGCCATGTTCGACGTGAGTCGGCAGATACTCGACGAACCGGGCGTCGTGACCATGATCGAGGAACCATTTCCTCAATGCGTAGGCCTGGAGTGCTGCCCCGAAGTTGTCGCTGAAGTAAAACGTCATGATGCCGATTTTCATTGTGATATAAGAGGCTGTGGGTGAAAGGGACTGTGGTCGGAGGCTCCGGAATTCCGACCTTTGGACTCTGGTGCGAGAGTGGAATGCAGGCGCCTCGCGGCTTCCGAGATGCGGTAATGGGTGCGGAAACAATCCAGTGCGTTCTGCGACATGGACTGCAGGGTGTCGGACTTGGCTGATAGAAAATCGGCGAGTAGGAGGCGGGTGGCCACATGGGTATCGTCGCCAACGAGGCCTGCACCGCAGTCGGCAATCTCACGCCAGATGTTGACCTTGTTGGAGATGATAACCGGCTTACCGCAGGCCAGCGCCTCCACCACTGCGATTCCGAAGTTTTCCTGGTGGCTGGGCAGGACGAATCCCTCGCAGAGGTGGAAGGCACCCCACTTGGCATCGCCGCTGAGCATGCCGGGGAAATGAATGGTTGCAGAACCAGCCGGGAGCAGGCTCGCGACAAGTTCCTGCATCTGCCTTGCGTAGTCCGAATCAAGGGGGCCTGCGATCACTAGATGGACGGGTTGGGTGACCACGTCCGCAGGTCTGGAGCGAAGCCAATCCACATAGGCGCGGATCAGGAGGTCCACTCCTTTCTTCGGGTGGATCCGGCTGAGGAAGAGCAGGAATTTGCGTTCATTGAGCTCCGGGCAGATCCGCGTGAGTGCGTTTCGCATCTCGGGTTCGAAGGTCGGAGGCTCTTCCACTCCGAGTCCGACGACAGATTCGCGGCGGGGATGATAGTGGTTAAAGGATTTCCTTGCTAGGAGCCGTTCCTGATCGCACGTGAAGAGCATGCTTGCCGCGCGATTGATTAGCTTCCGTTCGATGAGCTGCCAGTATGCCAGATTCCTCAGCGCTTTGAGCCGGCGGGACGGATCCTTCTGGAAATAGGGGTCCAGCATCCCGTGGGGCATGACATGGAGGACCGGCAGTTTTTCCTCGGGAATGCCGCTTTTGCGAAGCTTCGCGAACGCTTTGAGGACAGCGTGACCGTGATAAAGCCACAAACCGTGGATGACGATAGAGTCGAAGCGTGTTAGCTCGGATTCAAGCCATGGAATGAGGCGGGGCGAGTGGACCCACGGGCCTTTGGATGGTCCCAGGGCATGGACTCGAAACGGTGACTCTACTAAGTAATGCTCGTCCGGCGCATCGAGGCAGACGACTTCGCTGGAGGCGGAGCCATCCGCCTCCAGTCCCTTGATCATTGTTCTAACTGCTTGGCAGACGCCTCCGGTCTTCGGGTTCATGCCGGCGATGACATGGAGAATCTTGATTGCTGATTGGCTCATGGCTTTGGGTGGTTGTGGGGAAGGTTCAGTAGATGAATCCTTCGGTCCGGGTGAAATACGGAAGAGTCTCCGAGAGTGTCTTGACTTCGACAGCGGGAGCCCCTGCATAAAGGCGGGTCTCTTCCGTGAAGCCGGTCCGGAGCAGCGACTTGGCCCCCAGCACGGAACGGTTGGGAAGGGAGGCACCTCCGAGGACCACGACGTTGGTTCCGACAAAACAGTGGCTCCCGATCTCGATCGGTATACTGTCCTGGCGGCAATCGGCGAGATTGATCGAGTGGGTGAGAAACTGCGAATGGTATCCCGCGATGGTCGTGTAGGTGCCGATCCTGATGGGGCTGGTGCAGTCGAGGTGATGGTTCTTGGTAATGGCCGAATGATCCCCGAGGATCAACTCCGAGACCCGTTCAGGCTGATGGGAGAAGTGACGGGAGCCTTTGCGGGTCGGGAATCCTGTGATCCAGTTCTGGCGACCGAGGGTCGAGTGCTTGCCCATTTTGATTCGATCTAAATGAATGGCCACATTGAAATGATCGATCCTGCTGCCTTCCTCCATCTCCAGATGGCTGGGAAAAATCCATGCAATTCCGATCCTTGCGGAGGGATGGAGTTTGTAGCCCAGAAGATTCTGGAGCAGCAGTCGTTTGAGATTCCACGGAAGAATAATCGATAGGATTCTGATGAGTGTCATGACGGAAGGAGTGAAGCGGTAGAACGCTCTGGCCGGGAGAGATGTGGTGGGCGTTTGGCTTGCGCAGCGTTGTCGTAGGAGCCCGCCCTGCGCGCCCTGTCGCCCGCGGCCAGCATCATCCCGAAAACTAGTGTGATCGGCGAAAACTTATCGAGAAGCGTGCCCTCGAAGAAGCCCATCGTGATCAATGCGGAAGCCGTGCACAGACAGGTCATGCCGATCAGGCATTTTCTTCCCTGAAAACATCCGCTCCACATAAACACAACCGAACCTGCAAGGAGCAGGAAGGCGGGCAGACCGCCTCGGATCCATGCGAGGAGATAAGATGACTCCACATATCCCTTCGTGATCCCCGTGCCGAGGACCGGATTTTCAGAGATGGTGGAAATCATGACCGACCAGGCCTCCTGGCGGGTGTTGCCTCTGTCGAACCCTCCCCCCAATGGATCAGAGAGGGGGGCAGGACTCCGGAAAAGGACGATTACAACCGACAGGCATGCGATGCCCACGGCCACGCGTCGGATTCGCGATCCGGCGGTTCCCGTCGTACAAGTGGCCAGGATCACGAGCGCCGAAGCGAGCGACAGCATAGCTGTGCGTGATCCCGAGTTGAGGATTAGAAGGATCAATCCGGCCGAAACGGCGGCCCGGAGGATCTTTGTTTTGACCGTGCCCTGATCGAAAATTCGCATAAGGCAGATAATTGCAAATGCCACGGCCGTAGCTCCCAGATGATTAGGATGGCCGGTGATACCATACATTCGGCCCTGCCACCAGCCACCGCCGCCGACGAGACACTCATAGGCATTAAGTAATAGGAATATGGACCCGGCGATGAACGTACCCGAAAGATTCACCCTGGGAGATCCGCTTGCCGCAATTAACAGGGCGACAATGCCGCCGCCAAACTCGGCAATGCCTGTTATGCCGACCTTCGCCTCAACGAAGCTTCTGAGCCAGATCCAACCGAAGAGGATGCAGACACAGGCAGTAGACCAGCCAATTTGAACACGGGGGAAGCGACGCAGTGTTATCGATGCGTAAGCCAGAAGCAGGACGCCTGCGATCACATAACTGTGGTTCGAGAGAAAGGTGATTCCGGGAGCATGGCTGTTGATCGTAAGGATGTTCTTGCCGTCGAGGAACGCGGTGTAGTCCGCTGGTCGGACTCCGAGGATGCCAAGGCCAGCTCCCAAGGTTATCGCCGGAACATTGGCCCTGAGACGTTTTAACGCTGTGCTGGAGATGATCATCGTGCCGAAACGTTTGCCTTGAAAGCCGCGAGCACCCAGAGAGCGGAGATATAACATGCACTTCCAATGTGCCCGTAGCGGAGTGAACTGACGAAACAGTCACTCACAAGCCGGTGGTCACATTTGGTGGCAAGGTAGGCGATTTTCCCCCAACGCTTCGCGCAGATTTTCCTGAACCTAGGGCGGGCGTCGGGGCCACGATAATTTTCCTCCACCCAGGAATGAGCTTTGATTCGTGACCGGATTGATTTCGGATTGATTCGAGCTCCCACTCGCGGACCCGCATGACTTCGATAGACCGAGTATCCCTCCGTGTTGCAGCGCGTGACCACTCCGCCCGAGATGAAGCGGGCAAAAAAGTCGCCATCTTGATCCGCCCGTAGCTCGGGATCCCATCCACCGATCGCGACGGCCCGCGATCTCCTGTAAAGCAAGGCTCCTGGATGACCGCTTCCGACGCTGAGGAACCACGACATTGGATTGTGTTTGTCGAATCCCGAATGGATGCGTTTAGTCGCGACTTCGCCGTTGCCATCATACCTGACGACTCGCGCGATCGAAATGATGAGATCTGCTTCCTCGTCCGTGTGATTGAATTCATGGGCCAGCAGGTCGTCGCCAATCCAGTCATCAGCATCGAGAAATTTGACCCATTCCGCGCGGGCCATTTTCAGGCCTTCATTTCTCGCGTAGCCGCCGCCCCTGTTCTCCTTAAGACGTATAACCGTGAGCCGCGGATCGTTAGCGGCAATCATGCGCAGGTGCTTGAATGGATCCGTCTCTAATGAAGCGTCGTCTACAACGATCCATTCCCACACCACGGTTTGCCTGCAGAGACTCTGATAAAGGAAGTCTAGATAGGCGGTGGGGGTGTTGTACATTGGCGTGACGACCGAAATTCGAGGAATGCTCATCACACGTGGCAGGGTTCGGTTTCGGAAACGGTAGACCCGATGATGTCGAGCACCCGGTTCCACATGTGATCGTTGTCGTTCTTCACCTGAGCAGCATGAAGGAGTATCCGTTCGGAAAGTTCGGCACTCGATGAGGGATTGGCGACCTCGGTGATCAGCCTACTAATCAGGGAGGAATCTGCTAAGTCCCGAACGAGCATGTCGGCACATCCGAAGAGTTTGAAGAGCTCGGGATATTTATGGGACCAACCTGCGCCGATGCACGGGACTCCTTGGGAAAGAGCGCTGACCAGTGCGTGGAAGCGCGATCCCACCACACACCTTGCCCGGCCGAGGACATGCTTGAGGATCAGAGGGTCGGAATGCTCGAAGATCGGTAATTGCTGATAGGCCTCAGGAAGTTTTCTTACGACTTTCGCATCTTCCTTGGCATCATGTAGGACGAAGATCGGATTAAGGCCGGCGTTACGAAGCATGTCGACGGCCGTCCGGATGAAGGACAAATAAGTTTCCTGATCGGTCGTCTTGTCCATCATCCGGCGGTTGGGAACGATCGCGCTGTAAGTCTTGGGAAGGCCCTGAAAACGGCAGGCGGTGGCTGGCAGTCCTACGGTGAAGTCCGGAGATAGAATGACGTCAGTGGACAGCCCGAGTTCGCGGACCTCACTCAGCGACTTAGGATCCCGGGCGAAGACCAGATCCGCACGGTTGAGAAGGTCCTTGCACGTGCGCGCGACTTCGGGATTCCGGAAGGGACCGAATGCCTGGGGCATGAAAACCAACCGTTGGGACTTCCGTTCGGCCCGCTCCATCTTGCGCAGCAGAATGCGCGCGGTTTCAGGTCCCCATTGATCGGAGAAGGCAAAGCCCGATGCATCTAGCACCACATCCACCTCATCCGGAGGGATCATGCCGCAGACATTCGGGAATCTCCGTGAAGCCGCTTTGGTGAGCAGGCAACGGGTCTTCGCGAGCTTGCCGACATAGTCCCAGTTGAGGAAAAATCCGTTACGGGTGCGTGACTCGAAGTCCCAGAGCTGGGGAGGCACGACGATCCGGGCGGAAGGGAATCGCTGGCGGACCCGCTGGGCGATGGCGAGCGCCATAAGTTCAGCGCCGCGATTGTGCGTTCCGGTTCCGAAGATTTCGATGGTAGGTGGTTTATTGGACATGTTGTCGTGGATGAAAATGTTGAATTTATCTAACAGGATGGGACGGCTCGTGTTCGGAGCTCACCAAGAAGCGAACCATGATGGCGAAGTTCCCGGTATCCACCCGGAATCAGGGCGTAGAATCCGAGGAAGGAAGCGGCAAATGCGGTTGCCGAGGTTCCCACGCGAAGCCATGTTGAAAATGTTTCGAGGTGTTCCAGAAATAGGGACAGAACGATGGCCGCCGCGACGCTTGAAGCCGTAGAACGTGCGATCGGAATAAAGAAGTCGGCGTGGGTCAGAGGAGTATTTCGGAACGCGAGGATTAGAGATGGGTAGAGCAGCAGGTAGTTGCTGATAGCATAGGAAATCGCGATTCCGACCGGCCCCCAATGATTGCCGATAAGGAAGCCTGTCACAACGACCCCGGAGTTCAGGCAGCCCCATGCGAGATAGTCTCCGCTACGGCCCGTGCTCAGGATGACCATGCCGCGAAGGCTTGCCACGGGTTGGATGAAGGCCGTGAGAGCGAGATACTTGAAGATTGGGGTTACTCCGCTCCATTGGTTGCCGAGTAGAAGCTCCACAACCGGGCCGGCTTCCACATAGAGGTATGCCACCAGCGGCATGGATGCGAGGGAAAGAAGTGCGGTGATCTTCCGGTAGTAAGATCGGAATGCCTCTGGCTGATCTTGAAGTCGGCTCATCGCCGGGTAGGCCACCGCGGTGATCGGGCCACGGATTGCATTGATAGGAAACATTAGAAGTTGATAGGCACGACTGTAGAAGCCCAAGCTGCCAGCGCCCCAGGTGCGTCCGATGAGGATGTTGTCTAGGCTGCGGTGGAAGAAATTGACGAGGTTGAAGCCTGTGACGTTGGCTCCGAACTTGACCAGTCCACGGATGCCGGTGCCTCGCATTGGCCTACAGGGGCGGAAGGGCGAGAGCAGGATCAGCAGTAAGGTCGTGCTGACGCTTCCAGCGATTGTGCCCCAAACTAAGGACCAGTAAGACATGCCTGTAGAAGACAATACTACCGCCGTGATTAATGTCGTTAACGCTCCGGCCACGGTGGCGATCGCCTGACGAAGGAATTGCATGTTACGGACCAGCATGGCCCCATGCTGTGTACCGAGACTGCCGACGACGAATGTCACGGACAGCGCCAGTGTGACTGACATAAGCTCCGGCTTTTGATAGAATCTGGCCACGAGCGGGGCGGCCATTGCCACCAGCAGGGTCAGCAGGGTGCCGACTGCTGCATTTAGCCAGAACAGATTGCTTTGTTGTTCCCTGCTTAGATCTGACTTCTGGATGGCTGCGGACGAGAGCCCGAGATCGCGGAACAATCCGGCGAATGAGGTAATGGAAACGACCATTGCGATGATCCCGAATTCTTCTGGCGACAGCATACGGGCCAATATGACAGTAGAAGCCACCTGGATACCTGTATTTACCAGCTGGGAAAGCATCGTGACCGCGCCCCCTCTAACAGACTTCTTTCGAAGGGACTTCTGATCAGACGAGGTTTCGCTACCCGCGCGAGGGTTGATTGTGGCGTGATTCATTGGAGGTCAGTGAAAGATGACAGATTCTTGAGTTCAAACGCGGCAGAACGGCTCGATGGCGCGGATGTCCGGATCGTTCGCAACGGCTGCATCGCGGGTGGACACGTCGTCGAAGAGATGCAGCGAGTATCCGCCATGGCCGCCGCCGCAGTATTTTTTTGCGAGGCTGCCGGCGACATCCGGAAGCGATTCCATTCCCTCGGCGAGCTGGGTCTGGTGGTATAGGTTCACGCCGTCGGCAAGGCGGTGGATGTCGGCGTGGAGCGCGCCTTCGCGGGCGATGCGTGCGCTCTCCGCGATGCGGCCGAAGTCCCGCGCCAGGTGGGCGATTCCTGGGGTGTCGTGCGGCAAGCCACTCCAGCGGATGGCCATGCGGCCGGTCAGGAAATCGCCGTTGTGTTTGAAGTCGAGGACCGGCTTCAGGCCGGAGCGCCAGACGCAGAGTCCGGTCTCGCGGATGACGGCGGGATCCTGCCAGCCAACGCCCATGTCGATTTCCGACTCGAATCCGTCGCGGCCGTTGAGCAACGCCCACGCGCCGCTGCCCCCGAGGCCAGCCTGCTTTTCAAAGGGCCATTCGCGCAGCGAAACAAGCGGCGAGATGGCGCAGTTGACGATAAACTCTCCGGGGCGGGAAAAACGCGGGACATCGAGCCAGCCGCCGGCGAAATCGACGCGCAGAGGAGCCTCGGTCGGCGCCTGCACCCAGCGGACGATAGAACTGGTGGAGACCGGGTCGAACCTCGGTGGGGTTTTGGGAAGCAGCGTGTAGCTGGCCCCGACGCGCGCGCAGAGTTCCTGTTTCGCAGCACCGTATTTGTCGTCCTCGGTGACGATGAGGAAATCCGGACGGATGCGCAGGAAGTCGTCCTCGAAATCCAGTCCCTCCTTGTGGCCGTGGGTGACGACCACCTCGTCGATCATCCGCAATCCCTGGAGCAGGACGCGTTTGTGGTCGTCGGGGATGGACGGCTTGCGGCGTTTGTGATGCCACAGGACTTCAGCGGAGGCGAACGAGACGATCAGGTAGTCGCCGAGCGCGCGGGCTTCCTCGAAAAACTGGAGGTGACCGGCATGGAGGATGTCATAACATCCGGAGACAAAAACTTTTTTCATGGGTATTCGTGGGCGAAAAACTCGCGAGCTGTTATTTCTAGGAGACCGAGACGTGGTGTCTATGCGACTTGAGCAGCGAGTGGCGTTGGTGGGGAATCAGAGGCGGGCAGCACCGGTTTCGAGGGTGGCGAGGAAGTCCTGGTAGGCTGCGGCAAGACCGTCTTCGCAGATGATCTTTGGAGCCCATCCGGTGGATCGGATTCTATTGATGTTCAACAGCTTGCGAGGAGTGCCATCCGGTTTGCTGGGGTCGGTGAGAATGCTACCTTTGAAGCCGACGGTACGAGCGATGAGCGTGGCGATTTCGAAGATGGTGATGTCTTGGCCGACACCGACATTTACCCAATCCGGCGGGGAATCTAGAGAGAGTAGATGGAAGCAGGCGGATGCGAGGTCGTCGACGTGGAGGAACTCGCGGCTGGGGGTTCCTGTGCCCCAGATGGTGACGGTGGCGTCACCACGCTCCTTGGCTTCGTGGAAGCGGCGTATCAAGGCTGGGATGACGTGGGAGTTCTCCGGGTGGTAGTTGTCGCCTGGACCATAGAGATTGGTCGGCATGGCGCTGTGATACATCAAGCCATGTTGAGTGCGGTAGTGTTGGCAGAGCTTTAGGCCGGTGATCTTAGCTACGGCGTAAGCTTCATTGGTGATCTCGAGTGGGCTGCCAAGCAGGTAATTTTCCTGCATTGGCTGGGGAGCCCACTTTGGGTAAATGCAGGAGGAACCGAGGAAAAGCAGGCGGGGCACATTCGCTCGTCGACTGCCTTCCACCAAGTTTGATGCGATCATCAAATTCTCGTAGATAAAATCCGCTGGGTAGGTCGAATTCGCGTGAATTCCGCCGACTTTGGCTGCGGCGATGATGACAACATCCGGTTTTTCGGAGGCGAGGAACTCAAATACATCCTGCTGGTTGCAGAGGTCGAGTTGGTTGCGGCTGGTAGTGAGGATTTGGTAGCCGCCACGTTTGCACGCTTCTCGAACAAGTGCGGATCCGACCATGCCGCGGTGACCTGCGATAAACAGCTTTTTCATAAAGGGGAAGTGTGCCCGCCATCAATCAATGCGACGGCAGGCGAGGTTAAATGAGGAAACTGGGATTAGGGAGCTTTGAGGCTGTTTTCGTCCTAGTGGCTATGTCCGAGGGTGGGCTCTTGAACGAGAGTGGTTGCCATCCATTCCACGAAGCCGATTCCGAGAGGGGTGAGACGGATGCTATAACGGCGTCGATCCTCGGGGTTGATGGTTCTTTCTGCAAAACCAAGGTCTTCCACGTTATCTGCCATTCCAGTGATGCATGCGGTGGTAACATTCATTTGGGCGGCAAGTTTAGTGAGCCCAAGCGTGCTCTTCTCATCGGCGCTAGACAGGTAGAGTTTGACCAGAGTGCGTATGGCGTTGATCGTGATCTTTCGAGAATGCAGGGTATGGAGCAAACCATCCATTTGCGTCATTAAAGCGAGTGTTCTGGCGCAGGGATCTCCCCAAGGCTTTTCTGTTTCACTCCATTCCACTTGTCCGGCGACAGGGGGTGTGGCGCCTTTGATCGTAGCTTTTTGACGTTGGGAGCGTTTTTCGGAGCTTTGATTTAATGTCTTCATGATGATGTGAATTGGAATGCTTGATTTGCGATCTGCCCGTTTTTAACCTTTTCCGATGATGAAGGCCTCGAAACCGTGTTTGGCGAGGGCTTCGACGGGGAGGATAGCGCGGCCGTCGAAGACGAAAGCGGGCTTGAGTATGAGGCTGTGGATGCGTGGCAGATCCAGATCGCGGAACTCGTCCCATTCAGTGAGAGTGGCGAGGGCGTGGGCTCCTTTGGCCGCTTCATACGGGCTGTCGACAATCTCGACGTTGAAGTTGATGATGTCCTGGGGCACGCCCACTTCGAGGAGATCGCGGTGGATGGTTTCCTTGGTCACGCGCGGGTCGTAGATGACGACGTGGGCGTTCTCGGCGACGAGGTCGCGACAGATGTTGATGGCGGCGGACTCGCGGGTGTCGTTGGTGTCCTTTTTGAACGCGAAGCCGAGGATGGCAATGCGTTTGCCGGAGACGGTGTTGAAGAGGGTGCGGACGATTTTTTCGACGAAGCGGGACTTCTGCCAATCGTTCATGGTGACGACGGACTTCCAGTAGGCGGCGGCTTCCGGGAGGCCGAAGGATTCGCAGAGGTAGACGAGGTTGAGGATGTCTTTCTGGAAACAGGAGCCGCCGAATCCGACCGAGGATTTGAGGAATTTCGGGCCGATGCGCGAGTCGTAGCCGATGGCGCGTGCGACCTCATCGACATCGGCTCCGGTAGCTTCGCAGAGGGCGGAGATGGAGTTGATGGAGGAGATGCGCTGGGCGAGGAAGGCGTTGGCGACAAGCTTGGAGAGCTCGGAAGACCAGAGATTGGTGGTGATGATGCGGTCGCGCGGGACCCAGTTTGCATAGACATCGACGAGAGCGGCGAGGGCCTGCTGTCCTTCGGGTGTCTGCTCGCCGCCGATGAGGATGCGGTCGGGGTTTTCCATGTCGGCAACGGCGGTGCCTTCGGCGAGGAACTCCGGATTGGAAAGGACTTGGAAGGTGGCGGATGTCGTATTGTTGGCGGCGAGAATGGTCTGAATGGCGGTGGCGGTTTTTACCGGGATCGTGGATTTCTCGACGATGATCTTGTTGCCTTCGGAAACCTCCGCGATGAGGCGGGCGGCGGACTCGATGTAGCGGAGGTCAGCCGCACGACCTGCACCGATACCGTAGGACTTGGTGGGTGTGCCGACGCAAACGAAGATGAGATCCGAGGCGACGATGGCGGTTTTGATTTCCGTGCTGAAATGGAGGTTCTTTCCGCGGGCGGATTCCACGACTTCCTTGAGGCCGGGTTCGTAAACGGGAAGGGTATCGGAGTTCCAAGCGTCGATACGGGCTTGGTTCATATCGCAGACGGTGACCTGGATGTCAGGGCATTTGGCGGCGATCATGGCCATGGTGGGGCCGCCGACATACCCGGCACCCAGGCAGCAGATGGATTTGATTTTGATGGAATTCATTGTTGAATTGAGAGTGTGGGGGCGATTTTCACGCTGCCGCCCTTGGTCGCAGACCCTTGGGTCAAACCTGATTGGCGTATATCTGAAGATGTGGGTAAGCGCGCATGACTCTGCGGCTGGTGATCAAATGAATGATCGGATTCGTCATCCCGAAGTGGCGGATGACAGAGCCGATCAAGGGATTTCCTGATAGATCAATCAAAGGATAATATTTACTATCGTTAATCAGTTGATGCATGTTTTGCACTGCTTGGTAAATGTGGCGAGAGAGAGTGAATGAAATGGTAAGCGATTGGTGATGGGTGGAGCGCTTGGGGGGTGATTTTTTTGGGAGGTGTGCTTGATAGGTGGGGGATGGATCGAGTTGTCCGGCTCCGATTGGGCTGAGTGTCATTGCAAGTGATTATTTGGATTATCATGTGGTCTTGATGCAATAGTTGCATCAGATCGTTGTTGGGTAAGCGTGGGTGGGTGTTGGTGTCGGGTTTAGTGGTGGTTCGTTGTTGTTATTAGTATGCGTAATCCTGGTGAGGTTTTCGGGACGTGCAAAATTTGCACCTAGGAAAGTTGATATTGTTTGAGGGGTTTGATAATCAGTCTAGGTGTCTCTGCGTGTTGCCAATGCTTCGAACCAAATCCTTCATAGCTTACCATTGCATATTATCGTGCGGGTTTGCTGCTGCTTCGGGTCTACCGTTTCAGCAAGTCGTTGTTCCGATCCTCAGCTGGGAAGATGAATCAGGTGCTACGGAGTTTGGCGATCTGACGGATTTAACCCTGAAGATGGCAACCACTGTAGGCTACGATTCGAACGTGGCCCAGAGATCTGGAACTTCGGGGTCCCCCAAGGAAGGCGATTTTATGACTTCTCTCGCTCCATCTCTGAAGTGGGCGCGGAAGAATGAAATTTCTTATCTCCAGGTCGATGGTAACCTCGGATACAACCAATATCAGGATCTCGATCAGTATAGTGGTCTTGATTCCACCATCGGTGGAATGGCTGCCTGGCGTCTGGGAAGAGTGGAGTTGGGGGCCAAACTCAGGCAATCCTTCAACCAGCAGGTTAATCGGTTCTATGGCGGCCTAGTTGAAGAAGCTACATACGGTGTTGGATTCAGTGCCATCTATAGTCTCAGTCCGAAGACCTCATTGGTATCCATGTGGCAAACCTCATCGACTGATCGTGACAGGGGCTTCGGAGATACCGAAAAGCAGACCGCCGTGGTATCGGCGATGTGGCGCTATTCCGAGTTACTGCAGATAGGCCCGGGAATCGCATATACGAGAAATTCGGGTGAATTTCAGAGGGCGCGAACCTCATTGGGACCGACGGTGTCTGCGGTCTATCAACTTAGCAGCAAGGTGAGCTTGAACGGCCAAATGGGACTGGATTACGTGGAATATGAGGGAGGAGTATCAGACGAATTCCTGTCAGCACGGATTGGTATTGACTACCGTCTTAATGAACTTTGGAGGTTTGATTTTTCACTCCTACGTGACGTGGATTCGGACGGTTCGTTGATAGCTTCGTTCCGGGAAACTAGCGGAGTGTGGGCGGGAGTGACTCGCAAGATCCGGCGGGCATCGGTGCGACTCGGGCTTGGGTATGAGAATTCCACATTCGTTTCGGCTACGGGCGGGGGAGCTCGTCCTGAGATTGACTACCTGACTGCAGATGCACAATTAACGCTTCCAATCTGGTCCGATAATCTGTCGGCACAATTGTATTACCGTTACCGAAGCAGCTCCAGCGACTCAATGATCCAGAACTGGGATGCCTTTCAAACCGGTCTGTCACTGATTTATCAATTTTGACCACGCATTGAAAATGAACGATATCATGAATCCATTCCGACTAATCCTGTGCACCGTGCTTGCCGTCCTGCCTCATGCGCATGGACAGGACATCGAACCGGCAATCAATGAGCAGGCGGAGTCGTCCTCCTACGTCCTGACAGCTAACGATGTTGTCCAGTTAGCGGTTTTCAAGGAACCAGATCTTACGGTGCAGACCAAGATCTTGCAATCCGGAGAAGTTGTTTTGCCGCTGGTGGGTGTGGTGAAGGTCGGCGGGCTGTCGATAAGTGAGGCAACCAGGAAGGTGCGCGATTTATACGCGGCAGACTACTTGGTGGATCCGAAGGTGGCGCTGACCGTGGAGCAATACGCGGTGCATCAGGTTTCGGTTTTAGGCGCAGTGACAAGCCCTGGCCAAATTCCAATTCCAGCGTCTGGAAAGCTTGATGTTGCTGCCGCTTTGGCATCAGCCGGCGGTCTTACGGAGAATGCAGATCCCGAGCGGATTACGTTAGTGCGTGCGGATGGTTCCAGCTCGCATCTATCCCGCGGAGGAATTGAGCGGGGTAACCCGGTGCAACTTTCGGCTGGCGATCGATTGATCGTTAGCGAGAGCCGCTATCTTAACCAATCGGTAACTTTCGTAGGGGAAGTGCGGAACCGCGGTTTGGTAAGCTTTCCTGTTGATGGAGACCTTGATCTGGTAACAGCGATTTCCCAAGCTGGAGGGCTCACCGGTCTAGCCAATCCGCGTAAAGTCAGTGTGAACCGTAAGGGTAGGGTGACCGTGATTGATGTACGTGAGATGTCGGAACGGGGCGAGCAATTGTTCCAGCTCGAACCG
The DNA here is from genome assembly GCA_039978775.1 of Luteolibacter sp. GTDB lineage: Bacteria > Verrucomicrobiota > Verrucomicrobiia > Verrucomicrobiales > Akkermansiaceae > Luteolibacter. The sequence continues at coordinate 174,452 of JBDWAR010000014.1, forward strand.
AACGACATCATAACCGTCCCCGAACGCCTATTTTGATAGATTGCCACAGGACAGGCAACCTCCGAGACCGGATCGGTCATTCGGCTATAACCGTCCATTTTCGTTTACCTCCCATAACCACCAAAAACATTTATGAAGCCAAATTCCAACGATTGGACCTCCGATAATGAAGAAGCGAGTAACGAGGTCGCAGCGAGGGCATCTGCCGCGGGACGGCGTTTGCTATTAGGGCTGCTGGGACGCTGGTATTGGGTCGTCCTTGGGGCTGTGCTCGGCGGTGCGGTGTCGTTTCATTATTTGTCGAAGGCTCCGAAAATCTATTCTTCAACCGCGACCCTGCTTGTGAAGGATCAGGCGGCCACAGTGTTAAGCAAGGATCAGCCAGAAGAGATCGACATGCGATCGGCCGAGGCGCTCAACACTGTTGCGGAACGATTGAAGCGCCGTGTGCTGCTCGAAAACGTCGTCTCTCGTGAAGAGATTCGTTCCTTGCCAGGATTGATCCCCGAGAAAGTCCAATGGTTGCCAGAGTGGTTAGCACACCGCTTTGTAGGCGTATCCGCCGTATCGGAAGCTCCGAAGGCCGAGGTGATGAAGCCGGCGGAGCTAGCAAGGAAGTTGAGTGGTATGATGACGATTACCGTTCGGCGCAACACGCGTTTGGTGGATATCACCTTCTCCCATCCTATGCCCGAGGTCGCACGACATATTGCGGATGGAGTCGCTTTGGAATACATCGCCGAGGTGTCGGATGACAGAAGCTCGGGCCGGACCAACACCATCGAGTTGCTGTCGAAGAAGGCGGATGAAGCTCGGGTCTCGTTGCAGGCGGCGCAGAAAGCATTCGCTGCCTACCAGAGAGCCTTAGCAAGCCACGAGGAGCTTGAGATCAAGGAGAAGGAAGTGATTGAGCTGAGCCGCCGGCTGTTGGGGAAACATCCAGAGATGATCAATGCCAAGGCGCAGGTCGTGGGTTTGCAGGAGCGCTTCCTCGACGACTTCGACGCATCTGTGAAGTCAGGCGCGGACGAAGCTTACTGGAAGTTGTCCAAGGCGGAATGGAAGCCCGGATCCAAGCCGCTAAATGAGCAATTGGAGGTGGCCCGACGCATGGTTCTCTCTCGAACCGCGGTCTTGAAAAGCGAGATTCAGAGTCAGGAGTCGGTTTTTGACGCGATTCTCACCAAGCTGCAGCAGTCGGATGTCAACCAGTCAGCCAAGGAGTCAGAGATCGAAATTAGCAGTCTGGCGCTCTTGCCAGATACCCCGGTTTCCCCGGTGAAGGCATTGATTTTGATGGTCGGAGTGGTGGGTGGGTCTGGTATCGGGCTCGGCATTGCGTTTATCGGTGTGGTTCTAAATAACAAGTTCCACAGCGTGGCGGAGGTGGAAGAATTGACGGGAATGCCGGTGCTTGCCGCAGTGTCTCGTATTTCTCGGGGTGCCCTCAATGATCTGGCGAAGTTACCCGAGGCGGAGGCTGGGAAGTTCGAACACGAAAAGGACTGGGATCCGAAGATTGTATTCCGGCGGGGTCTCTCCTCCACGAGTTTTGCGGAAATGTTTCGGGTGTTGCGCGCATCTATTACGCTGCTTGGTTTTGAGGAGGAAAGGAAGATCACCCTGTTCACCAGTGCGATACCGGGTGAGGGTAAGACAACTTGCTCGGCGAATTTTGCCCTGGCAGCAGCTGGCCAAGGCAAGCGGGTGTTGTTGGTCGACATGGATTTGCGCAAACCGGCACAGCACAAAATTTTCGGACTGGCGTTGGATGTCAATCAGGCGGGTGTGAGTGGGTGTCTGACCGGAAAAGCGACCTTGGATGAGGCTGTCTTTCAGGTCCCTGGTGTCCCCAACCTCGACCTTCTGCTTTCGGGTGCCAGGGCGCCCAATCCGGGGGAATTGCTTAACGGGGGGCGAATCGCCGGTTTGTTGGCGGAGATCCGAGGTAAGTATGACGTGATCGTTTTGGACACGGCTCCGCTGCTGGCGGTCCCCGACGCGCGGATACTTGCGGCGTATGCCGATAACATCTGTCTGGTGGTGCGCGCGGACTATGTCCCTAAAGGGGCGGCCCACCGCGCGATATCACTACTCGAGTCAGGAAAAACGGCCATTTCCGGAATTGTTCTCAACGGATTCAAGGAACGCCGTCGTCTCATCGGTGGTAGCTATTCTTATGGCTACTACAAGTATGGAAGCAATGGAAAGTCGTCCAGTTATGGTTATGGAAGCTACGGTACATATGGTACTGATTGACTTCTGGTCTAGAGCGTGCTTTCAAAGATCCCAAACAGGACTATAGGACGACATAATGGCGGGATGCACACGAAGCTCCAAGTAGCCAGTGACGCGAGCTCCGCGGGCCCTCCCTTATAAATTGCGGAGTGGTGAGATGTACTAGTTAAAAAAATGACCGCGGAACCCAGAATTGGGTCCCGCGGTGATAATCTTGTTCCGGTTACGTATATTGTCACTCGGACTCGCCCCGTGGGTCTCTGCCCGAATGGATGAAATCAGGCCGCTGCAGCCGACTCTTGATCGGCTTTGTATTTCAGCTGTGCGGTGGTGCAGTCGGCGGACGAAATGTCGTCCCGTTCACCGAGATACACGGGCTGGTAGATGCTGCCGCTTTCCCGGAAGGCGTAGAGGTAGCGTGTCTCACAGACTTGTCCGACTGCCGGGATCCGGTGATTAGGCGGGATGGTGACCTTGCCGGCGGGGACGATGCCTCCGCCATCTTCTGCAAGCCGGCCGAGGGTGACGCTTCGCTTGGCATTGTGGCCGGTGACGATGAACGACGCGCTCTCGACGAATTTGAACTTCAGCTGGCTGCCGCCGGAGTTGGGACGACCGGGACTGAAGGGTGCGTCGATCTCTTTGAAGACGACACCCTCGCTGCCGATGTGGCGGAGTTCTTCGTAAGTGGCTACCTTATCATCGGTGTGAACGGAGGTGCTGACCCAGAGGAGTGCGGGGCTCTCTAGGGATATCAGAGTTAGGAGGCCAGCGTATCTGCTGAGGTATGCCTGCTGGCGGATGTCGTGGCCTTTCACTTCGAGGAGGTCGAAGGCGTGGTAGGTTTCGCCGACGATTTCCCCATCCAGGAAGACATCCACCGGGACAGCGCTGACGGCATCGCGGATGACGGTCGGGATAGAAACGACAAGTCCCCGGCGGTTGATGCCGGTGATTTCGTCGCCGACCTTACGTATCATGAGGCGGCGTCCATCATGCTTTTCCTGGAGGCAGTAGCGGCCATCGGTGAGCAGGCGTGTTACCTGGTCTTCCTCAACGGCGTTGAGCAACTGACAGCGGATGCCGGTGTCCTCACCTGCGTCGCGGGCGTGCACGATTTGTTGAGCCTGGTCACCCGCTAGCTGGTAGCCTTTCGCGGTCTTCTGGCGGACGAGTTGGTCGTGGATTTTGTTCGCCTCGGCGAGACAGACAATGTGTTGGGTCTTCCTTCCTGTGGTGAGGGGGTTGCCACGCCGCCCGTAGGCGTAGGTGACGATGTAGCCTCCGCCTTCAGGTTCGACAGCTACGTGGTATTCTTTGTCTGAGTTGCCCTCGCGAAAATGGAGGGAGGTGCTGGTGAGTTGCAGAAAGAGCTCCTCCCAGCTCGTCACTGTGACCGAGCCACTCTCCAATTTGCGCATGGCGACGAGGCGTTGTAACTGGGTGGTGAGGGCGAGGTTATAGACCAGCAGTAGCACGGCCTTCCCGCAACTGGCGTAGCGGAAAGCCTGTTCAATTGCGTGCCAGGTCTTTCCTGTGCCGGTGCCTCCTAGAACGAGGAGTTGGCGGTTGTCGCGCAACTGGTCGAGGAGTTGAAATCGGTGGGCGAGCTGCCGTTGGAAAAGCTCCTCGGTGTGATCCAGAAAACTCCTGGCTTTCGCCGGGTCTGCGCTCGCTCCGAAACGTTTCAGGATCTTCTCCCTGTCCCGCAACGTGACAGGAAAGCGAACCTTGTCGCCGAAGATCCGTAACCAGACTTGGGGTAGCCAGTTCGCGAGATCGTTTTTCAGCACCAGCATCGAACGCTTGATACCCTGAACCATGTCCTGTTCCACCGGGGCTTCTTCACCGGGAATGCAGAGCGCTTTTGCCACCCAAGTGGGCAACTTTTCGTCTCTAACAATACCCATGACAGCCGACCACTCATCAATCAGTTGATTGATCGGATTGTCCTGTTCGCCCTCCCAGCGCCCCGTCGCGCCGAACCAGCGGGGGAGTGTGTTCTTTACCTCAAGCACCAGCATCCCTCCCGCTGGCCCAATCACGAGGAAGTCACCCTCGCGATCCATACCACGTTTGTCCGCATAGTAGAACCCCCAGATCACCGTCCACAGGTCGTCAAGTTCACGCAACTGTTCCGCCACCCGCACCTCAGCCGGGTGGGAATGTTCCTAGGGGCGTTGGATAATCCATTGTGCCATGATGTAGTGAGACTATGGAAGAAGGGTGGGGCAGGGGAAGGCGGATCGGTTAGGGAGGCTTGACCTTTTTGCTCTGATTGCGTCCGACAGCGGAACAATAATTCTTCGGAAAGCCGAACTTGGACTCTTTCGCTTACCACCGCACATGATGTGAGAGAAATTCTCGAATGAAAGATTCGGGCAGGTAACGGCAGCAGGCGATTGAAGCATCTTCCTTTTTAGAAAAAAAATCTATAAGGTTATTTGCGCTGTTCCCATTGAGAAACAATTTTTCAGTCCCATTAAGCTGTCCTGCCTGTATTGCCCAATCCCGGCGAGACAAGGCGGATTTGGGCGATAGAGAGGCTTTTTAGGGTCAATAAGTGTATGTAACTGCCTAAGGATTAGGGAACTAAGGATCTAGTGGCCGCAAGGCCGTGGAGGTTCGATTCCTCTTTCGAGCACCATGTCTTTCTTTGGAAGGGGTAGAAACGAAAAAAGGGAAGCCCAAAGGCTTCCCTTTTTTGTTGCCGCTAGGAGGGTGATCGGTCGGAAAACTAGCTTTTGTAGGCGTCGAGGACTTTGTGGGTTTTCGCGCATATGGATTTTTTCGAGTCCTCGATCCATTGGGCGGATTTTGGTAGGAAATTATGCTCGTTTCGCCGCACGGTTGGAAATCACCTTGTGCATGCCAGCCGCGCCGTAGGCGACAACACCAACGCATAGAATTGGTAACCACGAGTCCCAACCGATCGGCGAGGAGTGAAAGAGCGTGTTCATGAATGGCGTGTAGGTGAAAAGCAGCTGGAACGCGATCATCACGGCGGAGCCAGCTAGCAGTCTTGGATTGGAAAAGAGGCCGATGGCAAAAGTGGATCGGGTGAAGCTGCGGCAGTTGTAGAGGTAGAACAGCTCCACCATCACGAAGACATTGACCGCAACGGTGCGGGCTACTTCCAGGGTGGAGCCACGTTCAATTTCCCAGAAAAACAGACCGAAGCAGCCGACGAGCATGACGAGGGAAACGATGAGGATACGGATCTGCAGCATGCCTGTTAGAATAGGTGCCTGTGGGACACGTGGCGGGCGCTTCATCGTTCCTACCTCCTTGGGTTCGAAGACGAGCATGAGGCCGAGAAGGACGGCTGTGGTCATGTTGATCCAGAGGATCTGGACCGGCAGGATGGGCAGCGTCACGCCAAAGACGATGGCGGCGAGAATGACCAAGCCTTCCCCGAAATTGGTCGGCAGGGTCCAGACGATGAACTTCGTCAGATTGTCAAAGATGCCGCGGCCTTCCTCCACGGCCGCCTCGATGGAGGCGAAATTGTCATCGGTCAGGATCATGTCCGCGGCTTCTTTCGAGACGTCGGTTCCGGTGATCCCCATCGCAATGCCGATGTCCGCCTGCCTGAGGGCGGGGGCATCGTTGACTCCGTCTCCCGTCATGGCGACGATGTGTCCGCGCGATTGCAGGGCCCTGACCAGACGCAACTTTTGTTCCGGACCTACCCTGGCGAAAACCGCGGCTCTCTCGGCGGCGTCGGCCAGTTCCACGTCGGTGAGCGATGCCAGCTCGCGGCCGGTGAGCGCGACAACATCGGTATCGATCTCCAAGCCAATCTGCGCGGCGATGGCTTTTGCGGTCAGGGCATGGTCACCGGTGATCATTTTGACGGCGATCCCGGCCCTATGGCATTTTGCGATGGCCGCGATCGCTTCCGGGCGGGGGGGATCGAGTTTGCCCTGAAGCCCCAGAAACGTGAGGCCTTCAGCAACATGCTCATGTTCGAGGACGTCATGGGAATGATGCATTTCCCTCCGCGCGAATGCCAGGATACGAAGCCCCCGGGAAGCCATGAGTTCCGCCATCTTGAGGATGGATTTGGCGTCGATGGTAACGAGTTCGCCGGCCTCGCTGAGAGCATGGGAGCAACGTTCGAGAAGGGCTTCCACGGCACCTTTGATGTAGATGACTTTGGGTTCGGCGGCAGCTCCGTGCAGGGTGGCCATGTATTGGTACTCTGACTCGAAGGGAATGGTCTCGATGCGGGGGAGACGTTGGTTGATTTCGCTCTCAGAAATGCCGGCCTTCTGTGCAGAGACGATCAGGGCGGCTTCGGTCGGATCCCCCTCGGCGATGTGACAGCCGTGATCCCCGCAGACGAGCCGCGAGTCGTTGCAAAGCATTCCCGCGCCGAAGGTTTCGACGAGAGCTTCGTTTTCCCCGACCACTACAGGCTTCTGCTCGAAGTGGATTTCCCCATCGGGTTCGTAGCCACTGCCGCTGATGTGGTAGAGGAAACCTCCAGCGTAAACTTCCTGCACCGTCATCTGGTTCTGTGTGAGGGTTCCGGTTTTATCCGAACAGATGACCGTGGTGCTGCCGAGTGTCTCGACGGCGGGGAGCTTGCGGATGATCGCCCGGCGCTTTGCCATCCGTGAAACCCCGATGGCCAAGGTGATGGTGACCGCAGCGGGCAGCCCTTCCGGAATGGCTCCCACGGCAAGGGCGACGGCGGCAAGAAACATGGAAACCCAGGACTCGCCTCGCAGAAGACCCACCACGAAAGTCAGCGCGGCCAAGCCGAGGATAATGACGAGCAGAATCCGGCTGAAAGTCGCGATCTTGCGGGTGAGAGGGGTTTGCAGAATGTCCGCCTTGTGCATCATATCGGCGATCAAGCCCATCTGCGTGCGGTCTCCAGTTGCATACACGACACCCTCCGCTTGCCCGAATATTACGAGAGTGCCGGTGAAAGCCAAGTTGACGCGGTCTGCCAAGACCGTGTCAGCTGGAAGGGTGAGTATCTGTTTTTCTGTGGGAACGGATTCACCGGTGAGAGCGGCTTCCTCGATACGGAGGTTGCGCTCCACCAGCAGCCGCAGATCGGCCGGGACTTTGTCTCCCGATTGCAGAAAGACGATGTCACCGGGCACGAGTTCGGTGGAAGGGAGGCGGACTTTTTTCCCCTCCCGTTTTACGAAGACATCCGTGTGAACCATTTTCGTGAGAGCCTCGATGGCCTTGCCTGCCTTGGCTTCCTGGATGTAGCCGATGAGCGCGTTAACGAGGACGACCCCGAAGATGACCGAGGCATCGACCCATTCCTGCAATCCTGCGGTGATCGTTGCCGCGACCAGCAGAATGTAGATGAGAGGTTGGTGGAACTGCTGGAGGAAACGCAGCCATGCGCTCACCGGCTTGCGAGGCGTCATCTGGTTCGACCCGTATTCCTCACGACGCCGGGCGACCTCCTCCTGTGGCAGGCCAGTTTTTGGATCCGCCTGCAACAGATCGATTGCGTCTGCTTCAGAGAGTTCGTGCCACCGGGTTTTAGTAGGATCGTTCATGTCGCTTCTTAGTTTGGTGGTGGCCAAGGAGGAGGGCTGGGCACGGGTGCCGATTGAGACGCATTCTATACGGTGAAACCTGCAGGCAGCGGTTCACCCTTCATGAATCTGGCGCAGTTTCCCACCGTCACGCGAGCGATTTCGGAAAGGGCTTCCCGGGTGAGGAATGCCTGATGAGAGGTGATTAGGACACTGGGAAAGGTCATGAGCCGGGCCAACTCGTCATCCTGTAGCGCGGAGCCCGAGTGATCCTCAAAGAAAATCCCTTCTTCTTCCTCATAGACATCCAAAGCTGCGCCTCCGAGATGCCCGGATTTCAGCGCATCGATCAGGGCTACCGTGTCGATGAGTTTGCCGCGACTCGTGTTGACCAGATAAGCGCCGTGTTTCATCGACCGGATTACAGTTGCATCGATCATATGGTGGGTTTCAGGGCTTAGCGGCAGATGCAGGCTGATGACATCACTGACTTCATACAGCGTTTCCGGTTCGGTGTATTCGATCCCGTGTTCTGCGGCCCATTCCGGATCCGGCAGCATGTCATGGGCGAGGACGCGGCATCCGAACCCTCGGAAAATCTGTGCCGTGATTCGTCCGATCTTGCCGGTGCCCATAATGCCGATGGTCTTGCCATAGAGATCAAAGCCGACGAGGCCGTTGAGTGAAAAATTCTGTTCGCGCACCCGGTTGTAGGCGCGGTGGATCTTGCGGTTCAATGCGAGTAACAACGCGACGGTGTGCTCCGCCACAGCATGGGGCGAATAACTCGGCACCCGGATCACGGTGATGCCAAATTCACGGGCGGAGGCGAGATCCACATTGTTGAATCCGGCGCAACGCAAGGCCACCAGTTTGATTCCCTCGGCGGCCAAGATTTCTAGGCAGACACGATCCAGACAATCGTTTACGAAGACGCATACCGCATCGGCACCGGCGGCGGAGGATGCCGTCGTGCCGGAGAGTCGGAAATCGTGATAACGAATTTCCATCCCGTTGTCCTGTATCTCCGGTTCGAAGTAGGTTTTGTCGTATGGCTTAGTGTCGTAAAAGGATAGGATCATAAATTTGAGATGCAGTGTGCGAAATTAGGATCCCGGAGTCGACGCGGATGTGGTTCACTCCGTGGAAAACGGTGACGATATGCGGGGGGGGCTGACTGCATTCTTTTGTGCAAGGAAGCGGAAAAATCGGTATTTCGGCCTAGAAGTTCGCGAAAAAATCAAAAATCTCGGTTTGTTTTGAATAGGATCCGTGTGAAATTGGTCACATCGGTATCATGAAAAATATCCTCGCCTACGCATTGACGGGTGCGCTCGCTGTTTCGGCAGTCAGTTGCACAACCACTTACGACGCCTACGGGAACCCGCGCAATTCCGTGGATCCCGGCACCGCAGTCGCCGGAGCCGCCGCTGCGGGCATTCTTGGATACGCGATTGCCAACAAGCGCTCGAGCAACAATCGCCATTATGACCATCACAATAGCCACCGTCGCGGCTACTACGACCGCCGCGGACACTATCACCGCTATTAACGGCTGAAATAACGCCTGAAACACAGTATCTTTAGGCTTGTCAACGGAGGGTGAACCACTAGGTTCGCCCTCCGTTTTTCTTTTGTCTGGTGAGCGGTTGGAGCCCCGGTGCCCACCAGATGTCTTTTCCGGGGCAATTGTCGGAAGGGAAACGAAACCAAACTAACCAAACAACTAACCAAACCACATGAGTACTGCCATCGCAGAACCCACAAACCAAGAGCTCAGCGACCTGATCGATTCCAAATTTACGGAATTCCGTGAAGGATCCATCGTCAAGGGCACCATCCTCGAAATCCGTCCGCAGATCGTCCTCGTGGACATCGGCTACAAATCCGAGGGAGCCATCGCTTCCAACGAGTTCGAAGATGAAGAAATCGAAGTCGGCGACGAAATTGAAGTGCTCCTTGAGCGCCTCGAAAACGACGAAGGCATGGTCGTCCTTTCCAAGGAAAAGGCAGCCTACAAACAGAACTGGGACAAGATCGTCAAAGTCTACCAAGACGGCGGCCTCGTTCGCGGAAAAGTCAAATCCGTTGTCAAAGGCGGCCTCACCGTCAACGTCGGTGTCGAAGCTTTCCTTCCTGGTTCGCAAGTGGACATCATTCCACCGAAAGATCTCTCCGAATACGTCGGCAACGTTTACGAATTCAAAATCGTCAAGGTCAACGACGAGCGCAAGAACATCGTTCTTTCCCGCCGCGAAGTCATCGAAGCCGAGCGCTCCGAGCAACGCCAAGCCTTCCTCCAAACCGTCAAAATCGGCGACAAGGTGGCAGGTGCGATCAAGAACCTCACCGACTTCGGCGCATTCGTCGATCTCGAGGGCATGGACGGACTCCTTCATATCACCGATATGTCGTGGGGCCGCATCAACCATCCTTCCGAGCTGCTCCACATCGGGCAGACTGTGGATGTTGTCATCCTCGACGTTGACCGCGAGAAAGAGCGTGTATCGCTCGGCCTCAAGCAAATGTCCGACAACCCATGGGAAGACATCGAGCGCAAGTACCCTATCGGCCAAGAGGTCAAGGGACAGGTCACCAAGCTTCTTCCTTACGGCGCATTCGTGGAAATCGAGCGTGGTGTCGAAGGTCTTGTGCACGTTTCCGAGCTCAGCTGGGTCAAGCGCATCACCCGTCCATCCGACGTTCTCGAACTCGGTCAGGAAATCACCGCAGTCGTCCTCGGCATCAGCATCGACGAGCAGAAGATCTCCCTCGGAGTTCGCCAGCTCGAAGGCAATCCATGGGACGAGATCGAGCTCCGCTACCCAGTGGGCGCAACGATCAAGGGCCCTGTCCGCAACCTCACCGCCTATGGCGCGTTCGTGGAGCTGGAAGAAGGCATCGACGGTATGATCCACGTCTCCGACATGTCGTGGACTCGCAAGATCAACCACCCATCCGAAGTCCTCAAGAAGGCCGACGAAATCGAGGCCATCGTCCTCGCGATCGACAAGGGCAACCAACGCGTTTCCCTCGGCATCAAGCAAACCGAGAACGACCCATGGTCCGCTATCGACGACCGCTTCAAGGTCGGCGATCTGGTCAAGGGCACGGTTGCGAAGATCGCTTCCTTCGGCGCATTCGTATCCCTCGAAGGTGACATCGACGGCCTCATCCACATCTCGCAACTCAGCGAAGACCACGTGGAGAAGGTCAAGGACGTCATCAAGGTCGGCGACGAAATCGAAGCCCGCGTCATCAAGGTCGACAAGGTCGAGCGCCGCATCGGACTTTCCATCAAGGCTGTCGGTTACTCCGAGGAGCAGCTCAAGAAGGAAAGCGCCAGCTTCGAGTCCCTCCGCCCATCCTCCGAGATGGTCGGCCTCGAGCAAGCGTTCAACCTCGCAGCTGCAGCTTCCGAAGAGTGGAGCCCAGGCGACGAGGACTGAATTCAACGCAGGCCGGAGCAATCCGGTCAGTGATTCTCTAAAGCCGGATGGGTTCGCCCGTCCGGCTTTTTTGTGTCCTGTCGGTCAGGAGGTTCTGTTGCAAACGCCGGCTTTATCTCGGTTTCGGCGGTTTTTTCGGAGGGAGACAGGCGGTAAATCCTGAATATTCCAAATCCACAAACGTATTTACTTTGTGAAATAAAATTGAGGATAGCGGCGCGAGGGATAAGCTATTCTGATGGTAGTTTTGCGCCAAGCTCATTTCAGAAAGCCGGGGAAAATCAAAGCGTCAGGTAGGCCAAAGACCTACGGACATTCCGGCTTCGCCCTCATTGTGACCCTGACCTTGATGGTCTTGCTTCTTATCATTGGCCTTGGCTTGCTTTCGTTGTCGTCCGTGGTGTTACGTACGACCGGTAGCAGCAGTCCTGCGCAGATTGCCCGCGCCAATGCGCGCATGGCCATGATGCTGGCGATCGGTGAACTGCAGAAAATGGCAGGCCCGGATACACGGGTAACGGCTTCGGCGGAAGCTGTGGCTGGAGTCAATGGTTCGCCCTACGTCACGGGAGTATGGCGCTCTTGGGAAGGAAAGGATCACGATACCTCGTCGGGTCTGCCGGTAGCGCCGGACTATGGCTCCAAAATCGAAAGGGGAGAGCTTGCGATCAATTCACCCCAAGACGGGCGTTTTTTGGGATGGTTGCTTTCGGGGCCGGAGAAAGATAACGCGGCGAACGATCCGCCATCGGTTGAGGAGGGTGATCTTACGGTTCCGTTGCTGGCAGAGGGAACTTTGGGCAGCGGGACGGATGGAGAAGTTCACCTGCAGCCGGTTACGACAGAGAGGGGTAACTATGCGTGGTGGATCGAAGGAGAAAATACCAAGGTTCAGCTCGAACCTTCCGAATTGCCGGGAAATGACTTCGAAGCGACCGAGCAACTGGCAGTTTCTCCGGGACCCAGTGGGACTGCGTTTGGTATTGAAATTACCATCGGTGTGGATCTGGCTGCGACCCGCGGGACACTTGATTTTTTATCCAATGGCACATCCTCTGACAGTGGCATCCCATCGGAATATTTCCATGATCTCACGGTATCAGCCAAGGGACTGCTCACCAATAACGCCAATGGCGGATGGAAACGTGATTTGTCCATATTTGCGGAAAAATTCGACACAATTCCCGAAGAGTTTTCATCATTCACCCTGAGCCCCGGTGAAGTTTGGAGGTCCGGCAAATCAAACCAAGATTCATCCACCAATCCACTGCTCTATGGATGGAGCAATTGGGGCCGCGGCGCGTTTCAGAATTCGGTGAGCTGGGCGGGGCTGGCTGCCTATGCAACCCAGTATAGAGAACAATTAAGCTCTGGTGATCCGGTCTCGCGGTTCACCGATTCGACGGATTTTCAACGACTTGATGACAATCAGCAGTGGGAATTGGCGGACACGGTTCGCCTAATGCCTGTGGTCGCGAGAGTTCACACGGTGGTTTCGTTAAGTGCCAAAAAGATCAACGAGACGACCTACCAACCGAGTGTCGTTCTCAATCCGGTGATCACCATGTGGAATCCCTACAATGTGGCAATCGACATGAGTTGGCGGTCAAACTTCAGGCTGAACATGATCATGGGCTGTCCGTTCAGCGTCAGATTCAAACAGGACGAGACGGAAAGGGTGAGAAGCGTAAATGACGTCGGCCTTGACACGATTAACATCCCGACCGGATCCCCGTCCTCCATCTGGCTTCCGGGCGAAGTCAGGACATTCTCGCCGACAGGAAGCCCGGTCGTGGCGAATGAAAGCAACACGCTGAATTACAACATCGGGTGCGAGCCGTCAGGCGGCGTGCGCTACAACATCCCGGGACTCCCGAATGGCACCGCCACCACCAGGTTGTCAGCCGAAGAAGCGTTGCTTCAGGAAATCTTCAATGGTCCCAATGTCCAGGGAACCGGGGTTTATTACACCCTCAAAAGAGCTTCCAGCAGGATCAACAGACCTCCGAATACCAATAACATGAGTATGTTGCTGGATAGTTTGGAAAGCGCTAAAGACAACTTGGGGGAGAACATTCCGTTGACCGGTGTTAGCGGAACCCTCGAAAGTCTGAGTGCGGACACCGGATCGAAGCCGTTTCTGACGGTTATCACCTCCATGCGTTTCGGCAGAGATGTGAATGACCGCATGAACAACATCACGATCAACGGAATCCATCAGATGAACCCGGTCGGCGGTTACATGGTTGCCGCGGCCAAAGAGCAAGTTTCAACCCCAATCGCGGATCGTTTTGATTCCTATCCTTACAATGTTCTGGTTCATAGTGTGAACAGTTACACGGATCCCAGCATGCCTTCCGGACTCGCCGGTGATCCGGAAGGCTATCTCGGTAGTGGATTTCGCTCCGATGACGGGCTTTCCAACCTGATCCTGCTTGATGTCCCGACCCGGCCTTTGCGCACGATCGGGGATTTGCAGCATTTCAATGTCAACAAGTGCAATTCCTGGCCGCCTTATACGCTCAATGCATTGGGCAACAGCCGCGCGAGCTCTTTCATCGAAAGCGATGAGATACTGATGTCGGGTATCAGCCCGACAACTCGAATGTTAGGACACGACCACAGTTACGCGTTCAATCACGTCATGCTGGACGATTGGTTTGTCTCCTCGGTCGCGCCAGAGGTGGATGAATGGTCGTCTTCGGTGGAACGATCTGCCGAAGGGGTGTATGCGGATCACCTGAGCGGCAAGGAAGAGCTACCGAATCATTACTACAAGCCGATCAATTCTACCGATGATGCCAATGCCGAGGCAGCTGCGCTTCTGGCAGATCCCGATGCCTGGCAAAAGATCGCGGCAGAGCTGGAGGTGGAAGGCATGTTCAATGTGAACTCCACATCCGAACTCGCTTGGTCGATGTTGCTGAAGAGAAATTTTGGCGCGGACGAAGGAGGGGTGCTCACCCTTGATAATGCAGTAGCCGGAAGCGGCTCTGCGAACACGAGTTTGGAACTCAGCGAAGGCAGCCCATTCCCGCGCAATATGCTCGGCTCTGCCGCTGATGGTGGTGGGTTCGCATCGCTCTCCCAGCACCTGCGATTTAATGACGAACAAATCGATGCGTTGGCGCGTGAGATCGTTGAGGAAATCAAGAAGCGTGGCCCGTTTCTGTCCCTTTCCGAGTTCTTCAACAGGCAGCTTTCGGACGATGCGGAGCTGGCGAAATCGGGTGCTGTTGAGACCGCCCTTCATCGCTTGTCCGAAGGGGATGGCGGGGAAAACCCCTATCTTGATCTCCAGAATGATTTCGGCGACCAAGCATCCACCACCAATACTCGGGGTGGCGCGCTTGCTTGGCCTTTCCCCGAAGCGGCCGAGGGTAACATGGCCTATGGCTTCCCGGGCTGGACGCGGCAGGCGGATGTCCTGCGCTCCATCAGCGGAATCCTTTCAGCACGGGACGATACCTTCACGATTCGTGCTTACGGGGATGCCCGTGATAAGAGTGGGAACATCCTCAGTAAGGCGTGGTGCGAAGTGGTGGTTCAGAGAACCGCGGAGTATGTCGATAATTCCGCGGAGAGCGGAGATGACAAATATGTGCTTCCCGGTGCGGACACCTTGCAATCCGAAGCCAACAAGCTTTTCGGACGGCGTTTCAAAGTCGTTCAATTCCGCTGGCTGAATCCCGACGAGGTCTGATCAAACATTTCCCAAAAAAATCTATGTTCATCCATCGAAAAACTTTCACCTGCCTGCTAACGAGCGTCCTCACCCTGCTCTTGGCGTTGCTGTGTCATGCTCAGCGCCCGGTTCAGATTCTATACTACCGTGCGGCGTCTGACGCACCTCGGGATGCTTATTTATATGTGGGCGAGAGCCTGGTGGCGGAAACCGAATTACCCCGAGACAACTTCTCGGAAACCTTTGAAATCCCGGCGGGGAACTTCATGTTGAGGTTCCTGCCCGCTGTGCTTGAGGAAGGACAGAAGGCACCCAAGGGAGCTCCTGCGGTGAGCATTTCGGAAAAATGGCAGAAGATTTTGTTGTTGGTGTTCGAGGACAAAACTAACGCCGCGATGCCGATTCGGGTGCAGGCGATCGATGCCAGCGACAAGGTCTTCGGTCCCGGCAGCATCTACATGGTCAATTTCTCCGAAGTGGGCGTGGCGGGAACGGTTGGCGACAAGAAATTGCTCCTGAAGCCGAAAGCGATCAGTATCGTCAAGAGTCCCGTTTCTGAGAACGGCTCTTACCCGGCTAAGCTGGACAAATATGTGCCGGGTGCGAAAAAGCCGCAGCGTTTCATCCGGCAGATGTGGGGACAAGACGATACGGTTCGCCAATTGCTGTTCATCCTGCCGAAGCCAGCCCCGATGCATGCCACCTATTATTGCGCCCCGATCAGTGGGCTGGAATCGGCGAATAAGCAGAAGCGAGTTCCTGATTCCCGAAACTAGCGGACTTCGGTGGTCGGCTCGGCTGCGTAGAATTTCCTTCCTCCTCTTTCATTTCGGTTGAAAGTGTAGGTATGAAACGGAGGGATTTTTTGAGAGCCGGTGTGGCAGGAGGAGCTGTGGCTGGTGTTTCAGGAGCCAGTGCTGGTGAGTTGACATGGACTCCCTCGGAGATCGAAGGGCCGTTCTATCCGGTGGTTGCACAGAAAGATAAAGACTTCGATCTGACCAAGGTCGAGGGCAAGGAAGGTGTCGCAAAAGGCCGGGTGGTTTTTGTCTCGGGCGTGGTGGTGGATACTGATGGGGCTCCGGTTGAGGAAGCGACCGTGGATCTCTGGCAGGCGAATGCAGCAGGTCGCTACCGCCATCCGCACGATTCCAATCCGGCTCCGCTCGATCCGAATTTCCAGGGCTGGGCGATTGTTCCTAGCGGAGTGAAAGGGGAGTTCAATTTCAAGACGGTCGTGCCGGGTGCTTATCCAGCGTCGGAGGGTTGGGTGCGTCCGCCGCACATCCATTTTAAAGTCAGCAAAAAGGGCTATGTGGAACTCACTACCCAAATGTATTTCCCCGGCGAGGAACTGAATGAGAAAGACCGGTTGCTGAAACGTAAATCCGAGGAGGAACAGGAAATGATGGTCGCCAAACTCATCGAGGACAATCCAGAGACTTTCCACTTCAGGATCGTGTTGGAAAAGGCGTAGGGTGGGGGTGATGAAGGCTTTTCTGTTATTGCTGCTGCTTTTCGGTTTCGCGGTTGCCGAGACACAGCAGGTACGGGTTCTTGTGGCACTCTGTGATAACGAAACCCAAGGCATCGTGCCAGTCGGGAAGGCGATCGGGAATGGCGACGATCCGGAGGGGAATCTCTATTGGGGCTGCACCGATGGGATTGCCGTGCATTTCAAGAAGACCGGAAACTGGAAGGTGGTGAAGTCGGAGCGCGATGTCTCGGAGTCGATTCTCAGGAGGATCACGTTCAAGCATACTGAGGCGGACATCGAGCTTGTGGCGGATGCCTATCGGGGTTCCAAGATGATGCTATGTCTTGCGGATTTCGAGAAAGCGGCGGCGGGTGGGAAGTATGATTTGGTCGCCTACATCGGGCACAATGCCCTGATGGATTTCGGGGCGGATCCCCCGGCAAAGGTCGATGGAAATAAGACGGCGATTGTTGTCCTCTGTTGTTTGAGTGAAAAATATTTCGGAAAACGGCTCAGGGATCTGGGTTGCAGGCCGTTGGTGATGACCGATCAGTTCATGTATCCCGGATCATTTATTCTCGCGGCAGCCATCGAGAGCTGGAGGAAGGGTGAGGGGCTTGCAGAAATGCGGCATGCGGCCGGGAGGGCATATGCGACGAATCAGAAAATTTCGGTGAAAGCGGCTACCGGGGTTTTCTCCAAGATGGAAGAGTAGTCTAGAAAGGCCCCGCCCCGTATTGAAAGGTGGACAGGGGCGAAGGGGCGGGTGCATCTTGCCGGGGTGAGCGACGTGATGATTGAAACGAAGGATTTGCATCGGAGCTACCGGATCGGAAAGAAATCCATCGAGGTGCTGCATGGAATCGATCTGAGCATCCGTAAGGGTGAAAAGGTGTTTCTCTGTGGGCCGAGTGGGGCGGGGAAGACGACTCTGCTTTATACCCTGGCCGGCCTGGAAAGACCGGAGCAGGGCAGAGTGCATATCGCCGGGACGGATCTCTATTCGCTGGGTCGCAAAGAGCAGGCGCGGTTCCGTAACAAGACCATCGGTTATGTGTTCCAGAACTATCATCTGCTGCCGGAATTGACAGCGGTGGAGAATGTGGCGGTGCCGGGAGCGATCGCCGGGGTGAACAATACCGAGGCGGCGATGGTGGCGTTGCAACGTGTCGGGTTATCGGATCGGGCGGATCATTTACCAGCGGAACTCTCCGGGGGTGAGCAACAGCGGGTGGCGATTGCGCGGGCGATCGTCAACGAGCCGGCAGTGCTTTTTGCGGACGAACCGACGGGAAACCTTGATTCGAGCACGAGTAAGGAAATCATGAAAATACTCCTGGAACTCGCTGATGAGCATGGAGTTACCTTGATTGTAGTGACCCATGACCAAGGCTTGGCGGAGGTCGGTGACCGGACGCTTGTGATCAAGGACGGAAAGGTGAGATAGGGCTCACTCGAAGAATTTTTTGAGGGCGCGTTGCTCGTCGGGGGCAAGGGAATCGCGCCAGACGCGGTCGCCGCCTTTGCCTTTTTCCGCGGATCCGCCAGCGGAGGATTTTGAAGCGCCTTCATCGACGGAGTGTTCGCCGTCGGTGAGCTGGAGGAGGTCGCCGGGGATGGCGCGGGAGAGGTCTTTGGCTTCGAGCGCTTCGAGATCGCCGGTCTCGAGGGGCTCTTTTTCGCCACGGAGGACGTTCGGGTCGTGGCCGGGGCCGCGCTGGACGCCGCCGGAGCCGGTGCCATTTCCCTCACCGTCGCCTTCGCCCTGCCCATTGCCTTGGCCCTGACCTTCACCTTCGCCGTCCCCGAGGAGTTGGTCATCCCAACCGTCTCCTTCGCCCTGGCCTTGGCCTTCGCCGGCATTTTTGAGGGACTCCTGGAGTTGCTCCATGTTTTCCTTCAGTTGGGAGAGTTGCTCCGGGGTGAGCTTGCCGAGGTTGTTTGGGTCGAGCTTGGAGAGTTGGTCGAGGAGCTCTGGATTCGGCTTCATCGCGCCGTTTTCGAGTCCTTGGAGAGCGCTTTCGAATTCCTCGGTGAGTTTCTGTTTCTGCTCGGTGGTGAGCTTGTCGGCATTTTCGGCGAGGGCTTCGAGGGCGTTTTGCATCTCGTCCATGTCGCGCTTGAGTTCATCCATGTTGGATTTGTGGGCATCCTCGAGGGTGTCGGTGGCTTCGAGTGAGGCGTGGCTGAACCAATCCTCCTCTTCCTGGGCTTTGAGTTGTTCGAGACGCTTCTGCATTTCCTCGATGTATTCCTCATCGACTGCGGCATCCTCTGCGAGCTGCTCCAGCTGGGAATCGAGCTGCGACCATGTCTGGGGCTGCTGCGATGGCGGGGGTGCCGGTTTCTCGCGGGCGCTGATCGGGATGATGAGTCCGAGAGCGAGGAGGGCCAGGGCAGCAAGCGGTGGAATCAAGGTTTTCGGAAGATGCCAGCGCAGCGACGGGGAGAGCGCAGCGGGTTTCTCCGGCCATGCGGAGACACCTGCACTGGCGGCGGAGAGAGCGCTGTGCATGCCGCCCGAGGCCTCGATGCGGACAAGGGATTGACTGGGTTTCTCGAAACGTTTCCAGGCGATGGCAAAGACCACGATTCCGAGAACCACGAGTGCGGAGAGAAGAATGATGCCGATGGTGAGCGGTGTGATGGCAGGAAACTCGCGACGGATGATGACAGTGGCGATGGCACCGAGAACGGCGGTGACCAGCAGGGGCGCGGCGAGGATTTGGAGGAACCATGCGAGGTTGACGCGGCGGGAGAGAATGGTGGCACGTTTTTGCCAAAACTCTTGCTGTGGTGATTCCTTCGCCATGCGCCAAATCTAGCGGGAGACGGAAAGATGTGCGAATGGAAATTTGCGGGGTCGCGGGCGGTCTTTGGGCTTCCGGGCGGAGGGGTTTCGGGGTTTGCTGAGGGCGTGACGGGAAGGTTATTGGATGCGGCAGTGGCGAAACGGAGTGGGTTGTTCAGCTCAGGGACGGATGCGGTGCGGTTGGTCGATGGCGCAGGTGATGGCGTGCCGGGTTTTGCGCTGGAGGAGTATGCTGGCAGGTGGATGGCGATGACGCCGGGTGGGGAGATCGGGCGGGAGGTGAAAGATTGGCTCAAAGCGAGCGGGCGGAGTATTTATTGGAAACGGTTGGATCAGCATCAGAAGGAGAGTCCGGTGCATCTTTATGGGGGGGAACCGGTTACGCTGCGAGACGCAGTGAACACGGCCTGCGGCGAGACGCCGCAGGCACGGTCATTTTTGATCAAGGAGAACGGGTTGGATTTTGAGGTTTCGTTTGAGAGTGGCTACTCGCAGGGGATTTTCCTGGATCAGAGATTGAACCGGGCGGAAGTGATGCGGCGGATGTCCGGAGGGGGCAAGTTGCTGAACCTTTTCTCCTACACCGGCGGATTTTCGGTGGCGGGTGCAATGGGCGGTGCGGAGACCACGACCCTGGATCTATCAGCTCCGTATCTGGAGTGGTCGAAACGGAACTTCCGTCACAATGGGATGGATGATGCCAGACATCACTTCTGCAAGGGCGATGCGTTTCACTGGCTCAAGCGCTTTGCCAAGCAGGGGCGGAAATTTGATGGGATTGTGATCGATCCTCCCACATTTTCGCGCGACGAGAAGGGAAAGGTGTTCCGGGTGGAAAAGGATTTCGGGGAATTAGCGGCGCTGGCGGGGAAGGTGTTGGCGCCGGGAGGCTGGATGCTATGCTGCACGAACTTCCGGGGGATCTCGGAAAACGATTTTATGAAGATGATCGCCAGGCCGGGGATGAGATCGGTGGCGATGCCAGAGGATTTTCCCGAGGAGGGTTACCTAAAATCTGTCTGGTCTGAGTAAACAGAAGTAGCGCGAGCCCAAAGTCGCTGCAAGTGTAGTGCTCAATGGAACGTGATGAACACGAAGAGGTCGCAGACAGCACTTCGCTAGGTAGGCTGAAACTGCCGCATACCGGTCTGGTCGGGGTGTCGCAGGTCGGGCTGTTTGTGATCGTCCTTTTCTTCGTGCTGCATGAGATGAAGCCGGTGCTGCTGCCGCTGGTTTTGGCCGTTCTCGTATCGATGATCGTGCATCCCATCTACAGGGTTTTCCGTATGATGAAGCTGCCGAGGTTGCTGAGCTCCTTGGTAACAGTGACGGGCCTGACTGCGATCATCGCCTTCGGTGCCTATCAAGCGATCCTGCCCAGTACCCAGTGGCTGAGGAACATGGATGAAACGGCGGTGCTGGAGCGAATGCAAGAGGCCTTCCGACCGGTGAAAGCAGTTCAGGCCGAGATCAAGCAGATGGCGGATCGCGTGGAGAAGGCGACGAACAAGGTGCCAGTGGAGGCGATGGAAGAGCAGCTGTCAGCGCCCGATGAACCCAGTAT
This sequence comes from Luteolibacter sp., assembly GCA_039978775.1. Classification (GTDB taxonomy): domain Bacteria; phylum Verrucomicrobiota; class Verrucomicrobiia; order Verrucomicrobiales; family Akkermansiaceae; genus Luteolibacter. Next base: position 195,190 of record JBDWAR010000014.1, read on the forward strand.
ATCGGAAAAACTCGACGAGGTGGCAGCAGATGTTTCCGCAGAGGATCCGAAGGTTACCGAGAAGGAGATTAAAGAAGACAAGAAGGTAAAACTCCCCCAAACGGAGTTGGTGGGAACCGCCCCGATGCAGGTGGAGATCCATCAAGATTCGGTTTCACTTATCTTGGATGAAGTGAGGGATTTCGGATTCGGTTTCGTGGCCTTCCTGTTGCTGGTGTTGTTCATCCTGGCCTATGGAACCCTGATCCTAGAGCAGCTGAATCGGGAGGAGCGGGTGCGCGCCATCCTCTCCCGCGTGGGCAATGATGTTTCGAAATACATGTTCACCATCACCCTGATCAATCTGGGGCTGGGCATATGCATCGGGCTGGCGATGTGGTGGCTGGGTATGCCGCGGCCGGTGTTGTGGGGGATCATGGCGGCCGTCCTGAATTTCATCCCCTACGTCGGCGCGCTGACGGGAACCTTCGTGGTGTTCCTCGCGGCGGCGGTGAACTTCCAGGAACCCGGCAAGCTCATCGCGGTGCCGGTGATCTATTTTGCGCTGACCGCGATCGAAGGAAACCTGATCACCCCGATGGCTCTTGGCGGCAGGTTCCGGATCAATCCCCTGGTGGTCTTCGTCTGGATCTTCGCATGGGCGGGGTTCTGGGGCATTGCCGGCATTTTGATCGCGATGCCGGCTTTGGTGATTTTCAAAATCATCTGCGAGAACACCGAGAAAATGGATACCATACGGCGTGTCCTGTCGGCCTGAACTTTCGACCCTCAAGGGAGGCAGGGGACCGGGGTGGAGGTCGGTTTTGTTTTCTCTTTTTTGAAAGTTGAGAGTTGAGGCTTGAGGGTTAAAGCTCCGGCATGTCGAAGGTAATGGTCGGGCTCTCGGGAGGAGTCGATAGCGCGGTGGCTGCGGCCTTGCTCGTGGAGCAGGGGCACGAGGTGGTGGGCGGATACATGAAAAACTGGATGAACGAGGAAGGCATTCCGGGGGATTGCCCGTGGGAGCAGGATATCGAGGACGGGCGTGCAGTGGCGCAGACGCTGGGGATCGAGTATCGGGTGATCGACCTGATCGATCAGTACAAACACAAGATCGTGGAGTATCTGGTGAACGGATACGAGGAAGGGCTGACGCCGAATCCGGACGTCTGGTGCAATCGCGAGATGAAGTTCGGGGTGTTTCTCGATTACGCGATGAGCCAGGGATTCGAGGCGGTGGGTACGGGACATTATGCGCGGCGGCGGGTGCTTTCCAACGGACAGGCAGCGGTGTTGCGTGGAGCGGATCCGAACAAGGATCAGAGCTATTTCCTCTCGCTGATGACCTCTTTCCAAGTGGAACATGCACGCTTCCCGACCGGAGAAATGCTCAAGCCGGAGGTGCGTGGGGTGGCGCGCCGGTTCAATTTGCCGGTGGCAGAGAAGAAGGATTCGCAGGGGATTTGTTTCCTCGGGCAGGTGAAGATGAGCGATTTCCTCGCCCACTATTTGCCGGACAGGCCGGGTGAGATTGTAGATACCGCAGGGCGGGTGATGGGCGAGCACCGGGGGCTGCATTTCTATACGATCGGGCAGCGGAAAGGCCATGGTGTCGCTTCACCAAAGGAGGGTATGGCCTACGTGGTGGTGGGGAAAATTGCGGAGCAAAACCGTCTGGTGATCGGATGGGACAATGAGGACAGCGGGGGGCTGTATGCGCGGGAATGCGTGGTCAGTCGCATCTCTTCGATCAACGAGGAAATCGGCTCGCTGAAACGGGTCGAGGCACAGCCGCGTTACCGAGCGAAGGCGGAGACCGCGCGTGTGGAGTCGCTGGATGGCGGGAAAATCAGGCTCACTTTCGGCAAGGCGCAGCGGGCGCTGGTGGCCGGCCAGATCATGGCTTTCTATGACGGCGGGCGATTGCTTGGCGGTGGGGTCGTAGAAAGCGTGGAATAGGATTTCACCAAGAAAATCCTGGCTCCGTGCGTTTCAACAAAACCATGAGCCTGCATCAAATTCCGACGCACGCTTCAGCAGGGCGGCTGAATCGCCAGAGAGGGATGGCGGTAGTTTGGGGTGTCGGGATCGGTGTCGCGATCATGGGCGCTTCGTGGGTTTTGCTCGGTTCGATCAAGGTCGACCCCATCCCGGCGTATCGTCCTCAGTTCGTGTTGGTGGCGGAGAAATTTTACCGAACCTGGGGGGATGGGTCATCCGTTGCCCAGCGCCGAACTATATTCCACCAAGGCCGTTAGTGGTGGTCCCGCCGGAGCTGTCTCGAAATATTCAGACGGTATATCCCGATGTGTCCGTTCCGGAAATCAGCGGGGATACAGAAACGCTACTTGAGGTCCACGATGCAGGTTTCGATTTCGGGGATTCATGGGAAATAGGAGCGATGGATTTCGGCGGGTGAGCAGGAGCACCCCGGCGTTGACGGCGGCGGATGTATAGGAGGATGATTCCGCCGTGACACAATGGCATTACACCAAGATGGGTTTGCAGCAGGGCCCGGTTCCGGAAGACGAACTGCGCACGAAAATCCGGCGCGGTGAGATCGGCGATTCCACTCTGGTGTGGCGTGAGGGGATGGCGGAGTGGCTATCTTTGGCGCAGGTCAGCGAGTTGCAGACGGATGCTCCCAAGGTCGAGCCCAAGAGCGAAGGTCCTCCACAGATGGTTCGTCCCGAGCAAATGACCATGCCGGTGAATCCTTTGCCGCAAAAGGACATCGGGAACATCCAGTTGCCACAACCGCAGGCGTATCAGGGGGATTACGTAGCGCCCAACATTCAGACTTATATGGTTCCGTCCATTGTTGCGACGGTGCTCTCGGCGCTTTCCATGCTCGTCTGCTGCTTGGCTCCCGGCATCATTACGGGCATCGTGGCAATCGTGTATGCCAGCAAAGTCGATAGCCTGAAGGTGCAGGGTGAGTATATAGGTGCCGCGTCTGCCTCGCAGACGGCGAAGGTATGGATGATCGTGACCTATTCACTGCTTGGGATGGTAGTGATAACTGGGGTTGTGCTCATGATCATCGGGTCGCTCGGGTAGCTGGCACGGCACACTTGACGCGATGCCATCGATGGTGATGCTTTTGTCGTAATGTCTTGGTACTATTCAAAAAACGGTATGCAACTCGGCCCTGTCGCCGAGGAAGAACTCTTGGCGAAAAGCAAGAGTGGTGAGGTTGCTGCGACCGATCTCATCTGGAAGGAAGGTATGGCCGATTGGACGCCGCTCGGGCAGGTGCCTGAGTTTCAGCTTTCTGCCTCCACTCCTGCGGCGATGACGCCTCCGCCTTCGTCGATGGGCTCCGTGCCAATGCCACAGCCTGCGGCTTACCAAGCCAGCCAGATGCCGGGAAATATTCCGACCTACCTGTGGCAGTCGATCGTTGCGACGGTTCTCGGTGCTTTGACATGTTGGCTTGTCGCGATGCCACTGGGGATTGTGGCCATTGTTTTTGCGGCCAAGGTGGAGGGCTTGCAGCGCAGCGGTGATTTTGCGGGGGCGACATCGGCTTCGAAGTCAGCGAAAAGCTGGATGCTTGCTTCATACGCATGTCTGGCGTTGTTTGTTTTATTCGCGATTGCAGCGATCATCTTCGCCGTCGCTTCAGGAGAGTTTAAATAGTTCATGGTGCACAAGGACCGCGCCATCTGTGTTTCATTCGTGGTTCTCGGGCTGGCGTTTGCCGCCTACTTGCTCCGTGAAACGGGTGGCGCGGGATGGATGCCGGGTTGTGTTTTTAAACAGGTGTCGGGTTTCGATTGTCCCGGCTGTGGGATGACCCGGGCGACATATGCGAGCCTGCACGGACGTATCGGTGAAGCTTTCCGCCTGAACCCCGTGGGTATGGTGCTGCTGCCGCTGGCGCTCATCGGCGTGGGTATCGAAGTGCTCGGGTGGGTGCGGGGCAAACCGCTGCCGATCCGGCTCAATCCCGGCCGCTGGGGAGCTACGGTGATTATCGTAGTAGTGATCGTCTGGTGGGTGGGACGGAACCTGGTGTAGGGGAGCGCTCCATAGGGGGTTGACCGGAGGGACGGGAATCCGGAGATTCGGTATTGATGACACCCACGGAATATATCGGCTTCCAGAAGCTCTTCCCCGCAAAGCTTAAATTTTGGTCATGGCATTGCCTGATCAATGCCTTGCCGAGTTACCTGATCGCCGTGGTCTGGCTGCAGCTTTGGCAGCATCCTATCGCTCACGTGTCTATGGCCTTCGCGGTGCTGACTTTTGTGCTCGGCTATTCGGTCGCAACCTCGCTGCCCGGCCCGCTGGCGAACAAAGACAGCCTATTCTCAAGGGCTGTGAAGGTGGGGCTCATCATCCGGCTGATCATTTCCTTCCTAACCGTCTGTCTGGTTCCTACCGGGGTGCTGCTTCTGTTCACTCCGGATTACTGGAGTGGCCAGCTCGCCGTTTCCATCGTCAATGAGATCTACAGCTACCTCGGCCTCGAAGGGACTCTGCTGGCACGGGTCAATGACGGCAGAACCCCCGGAATTTCCGTTAGCCCTGGTTTTCTGGAGGTCTATCTCTCCACCGTGTTGGAGGGGCTGATCCTTTCCTTCATGCTCTTCATCCTCTGTGTGATGGCCATCATCATCCTGCAAATGCGGGATCGTAAAAGGATGTTCCGCGAGGGTCGGATCTAACGGATCACCTCGGTGCCGATGCCGCCGTCGGTGAAGATTTCCAGCAGCAGGGCGTGGGGCAGGCGGCCATCGACGAAGTGGACTTTGCGCACTCCGGCGTTGAGCGCATCGATTGCTGATGAAACTTTTGGGATCATGCCGCCGGAGATCGTGCCATCCGCGATGAGGGCGGTTGCCTCGGCGCGGTTGATGGATTTGATCAGGGTGGAGGGATCCTTCGGGTCGCGCATGAGGCCGGGCACATCGGAGAGGTAGACGAGCTTGGAGACACGTAGTTCCTTGGCGAGGGCAGCGGCGGCGAGGTCTGCGTTGATATTGAGCGGCTTGCCGGTGGCGAGTTCTGCGGCGAGCGGGGAAATGACCGGGACGATCGAGGCCTTGTGCGCTTGATCCATGTTCGCCGGGTTGCAACCGACGACTTCGCCGACGCGGCCGAGATCGACCGGCTTGCCGTCTGCACCCGTGGATTTCATTTTCTCGCCGAGGAAGATATCGGTACCGGGGATGCCGGTGGCCTTGCCGCCGAAGGAGCGGATCATGCGCACCAAGCCGGGGTTGATCTCGTTGGAAAGTACCTGTGAGACGATGTCGATGGCCTCTTCCGAGGTGTAGCGGAACCCGTTAATGAACTTCGCTTCGATCCCGGATTTCTCCATCGCCGCAGAAATAGCCTTGCCTCCGCCGTGCACGACGATGGGGTTGATGCCTGCCACTTCGAGGAAAACGATATCGCGCATGACGTTGGCGACGAGTTCGGGATCTTCCATGGCGGATCCGCCCATTTTGATGAGGATGGTTTTAGAGCGGAAGGCCTGGAGGTAGGGCAGGGCTTCGATGAGGGCGTTGGCTTTCTCGGCGGGGTTCATGGTCGGGTGAAATTTTAAATCCTAAATCCTAAATTCTAAATCTTAAAAATGGAAGAGGGGTGGAAGATGCTTGCGAGGTTCACGCACCGCCGCGGGGCTTCTTCTTGGCCGCCTTGCGCGTCCGTTTCTTCGCGGCTTTACGTGGTTTTTTCGTCGCGGTCTTCCTGGCCGTCTTCGTAGCGGTTTTACTGGCTGTCTTCGTCGCGGCTTTTTTGTCGACCTCCTTCGGGGCGGCTTCCTTCAGTGCGACCTCATTCACGACAGGGCTTGGCGCAGGGGTTGGGCTGGTTGATGCCTCGGGAATGGTAATCGGTTTCTGCGACCCGAAATGGCTGATGGCGGCGTAGGTAAGGAAAATCACGAGGGCGGGCAGCGTGGGCAACCAGGTGGCGGTGGCGGCAGTGGCGATGAAATGGATGATGAGGATGCCGACCAAGGCGATAGCGACGACGACTTTCCACGGGTATTTCCCGGAAATGAACACCCCGTAGGCGAAGCAAACGAGGGCGAGGAGCAGGATGATTTCCACCGCGAGGGGAAGCCGGTGGAAGATGCGGGTGGCACTGGCGTAGTCCGGATCGCTGAGTGCGGCGATGGTGGCGGCGAGGCTGCGCGAGTAAGCGGCGGAGGCTTCGTCCGTGGCGGTGAGATCATTGCGCAGGATCGCCGGTTGGAAGGTGCTTTCTTCGGCTGGCGTTTCTTCCATTTTGAGAAGCGACTCCATCGGGAGTGCTTCGTTGGGGAATTCTGAGGGGATGCTGAAAGCCAAGCGGCCGTGGTCATCGATGGGGATATATGGTCCGCGCGCGCTGAGGGCGATGAACTCACCGAGGTGGATTTTGATATCCGAGGGCGGGATCTGGTAATGATCCAGCGCGGCGATCAGGATAAAGGAAAGCACGGCTCGCTCTTCCCCCCACTTTGCAAGCAGGTGAGGGGCGCTGCCCTTCGGCTCGGACTCCAGTTGAGTGAATCCGGCGAGCGAGGTCTTGTTGCCGAGGATCACATCCGGGATGGCGATGCGGTTGATGGCGGGAAGTAGCTCGCTATTGCCCTTGATCTCGGAAAGGGGAATCGAAGCGCGGCGGAATGCCGGGGGCATGGGTGAAGGTACCGCTCCGCGGGTTAGCGGCGCGGCGGTGGTGAGAGATGGGATCGTATCGAGCTGGCGGTCGAGCGCGGCGAGGGAAATGGCATCCGTTTCCAGCCAGGTAAGCGGCATCGCAATGGCCACCCGATCCATCCCGAGCCGTGAGAGATTGCGCAAGAGGATCGCGAAATCGACGGGGGAGGGCGGTGATGCCTGGAAGACCTGGTCGGGGTCGTCGTTGATGGAAATGATCGTCGGTGCCTTGGCTGGCGTTTCCCCGATGCCCAGTCCGAAGGTGTGCAATTGATAGGGGCTGGCATGGCTACCCTCGCCGGTCACAAAGGAGCGGGAGATCTTGGAGGAGTGGGCGGAAAGCGAAAGTAGCGCTCGATCTACGACGCCACCGGGGATGATCAGGAAGCCAACAAAAGCCACCGCCGCAAATAGCAGGAGGACGGAGTGGCGGCAGATCATGCGGCGAGAATGAACGGCAGTTCCGGAAGTTCCAATAGCGAAGATAGGTGGGAAAGCCCGACGCGCCCATCACGCAACCCGGTTGGGGAGGACAGGTCATCGTCGTAATTGCCTTGGAATGAGCCGATAACAATCCCGTTTCCCGCAATCTTGACGGAGATATGCAAACCGATATCGTCAGGGGGTGAGCCCAGATTTTGTTGGATAATAGAATAGTTGAACCGATGAAAAGTAAATCTCCTATTATTAGACGTTTCATTGATGAAGTCCTGAGTCAGGGAAATATCGAGTCGACTGGAAAATACTTCCATGAGGATGTGGTCGAACAAGTTCCTCTTCCCGGGCAAGGCCCAGGTCTGGATGGGCTGATGAATGTTTTGCGAGTCTTTAGAGTGGCATTTCCTGATATGCTGTGGACTGTTCAAGAGCAGATTGAGGAGGGCGAAAAAGTGGTAACCCGGTTTGAATGGACCGGAACGCACGAAGGAGAGATTTTCGGAGTTCCAGCCACTGGGCGTTCGGTCACAGTTTGGGGAATCGTAATCGACCGATTCGTCGGGGATAAGGTGAAAGAAACGAGGATCATTATGGATACACTGGGCCTGATGGCACAACTCGGGGTATTTCCGCCACCCACTTCTTGAATACCAACGGCAGAAAAGATGACATTCTTTGAACCTGGCTCAGATGCATCCGATACCTCCCAAGGGTGTCCGATATGTCGCATCGGTCTTCCGACAAGTTCTCGGTATCCGCATTACCTCTGCGAGTCGTGCTTCTCTCAGGCATGCGATGAGGACGGTCGTCTTTTGACCTTCGGCAATACTGGAATAGGGGGTGGGTTTATTGCCCAGTATGTCGATACCGGTGAGGAGCGAGGCTCTCACATTTGTTTCGTCCGGGGTATTTCCTGCTGGGCCGATGAGGCTCGCTTTGGTGGCATCGTGATTGAGCCCCAACGAAAGTAAGTGCCCCGGGGGGGGACATACTTGGCAGGTTCGGTAGCGCGCGTGCTTGGAGCAGCGGGAAGGAAAAGCGCTACGGGAGGGCGGCGAGGATGGCGGCGGTGACTTGGTCGGGGGAGGTGTCGGTATCGATGACGCGGGCAAAAGGCTCGTCGCGTAGGGAGAGGAAGGTTTCGCGGCAGCTGGCGAGGTTGGCACGTTGCTCGAATTCGTTGGCGGTGTCTCCGCGGGCGCCGATGCGAGAGAGGGCAGTATCGACATCGAGATCGAGAATGAGGAGAAGATCGGGGACCGGGGCGAAGGCTTCGTTGTCGCGGCGGATGGCGGCGGGGTCGAAGCCGCGCAGGCCTTGGTAGGCCATGGTGGAGAAGTAGTAACGATCCAGGATGACGACTTTCCCGGCGGCGAGGGCAGGGGAGATGAGTTCTTCGACGTGCTGGCGGCGGTCTTTGAGGAAGGTGGCGAGCTCCTCTTCGGGGGAGAGGCGGCCGGTATCGGCGGAGTTGCGCAGAAGGGTGCCCCATGGGCCGTCGGTGGGCTCGCGGGAAAGGACGACCTCGCGGCCTTGGGAACGGAAGTGGTCGGCAAGGCGGTGGGCTTGGGTGGATTTGCCGGTGCCGTCGATGCCTTCGAATACGATGAACATGGAATTAGTGGAAAGTGCCGAGTGAGAAGTGAGAAGACAGGGGTTGTGGATATTTTCTAGAGGTAGCGGGTGGTGAGGTGTTGGAGGTAGTCGTCGGTGGCGGGTGGTTTGCCGGTGGCTCTTTCGATGAGGGTGGAGGGGTTGTGGGTAGCTCCGTGGGCGTGGATATTTTTGCGCAGCCAGCCGAGGAGGGGGGCGTAGTTGGCGGCGGTGGTGGCTTTTTCGATTTCCGGGTTGGCAGTGGCGGCGGCGTAGAGCTGGGCGGCGTTGATATTGCCGAGAGTGTAGGTGGGGAAGTAGCCGATGCCGCCCATCGACCAATGGATGTCCTGCAGGCAGCCGTGTGCATCGTCGGGCGGGGCGAAGCCGAAGGATTCCTGAAAGAGGTCGTTCCAAGCGGAGGGGACATCGGCGACGCTGATCTGGCGCTTGAGGAGCATGCGCTCGATACGGAAGCGCAGGATGATGTGGAGGTCGTAGGTGGCCTCGTCTGCCTCGACACGGATCGGCGAGAACTCGGCGCGGTGGACGTATTGGAGGAATTTCTCCAAGGGGAAGCCTTTGAGCTGCGGGAAGTGCTCGGTCGCGATGGGGTAGAATTTTTCCCAAAACTCCGGGGAGCGGCCGACCTGGTTTTCCCAAAGGCGGGATTGGGACTCGTGGATGCCGAGCGAGACGGCGGAGCCGGAGGGCAGACCGAAGTCTTCGGTAGAGAGTCCCTGCTCATACATGCCGTGGCCGGCCTCGTGCATGACGCCGAAGAGTGAGGAGGTGAAATCGCTTTCCTCGTAGCGGGTGGTCAGGCGGATGTCTTGCGGGCCGAGGGTAGTGCAGAATGGGTGGGTGGTGGTATCGATGCGGCCGTAGTGGAAATCGAAGCCGATCTCTGCGGCGATCAGGGCGTTGAACTGCTGCTGGGCGCTGACCGGGTAGGGGCCGTCGGGGAGCTTAGGGGATTGGGCGCGGGTCTTGGAGACGGCTTGGGCGGAAAGCGGGGCGAGGTTTTCCACGAGCTTGTCGAACATCGAGGCGATGTTTGCGGTGGAGGTGGCGCGCTCGTAGCCTTCGAGGAGGGCATCATAGGGTTCGCCGGAATAGCCCCAGAGATCGGCCTTTTCGAGGGCGAAGTCGACCAGTGTCTCGAGGTGCGGGGCGAAGATGGAGAAGTCCGAGGCCTTGCGTGCGGCGATCCATGCATGGTGGCCGGCAGATTGGGCGGAGGACTCGCGGGCGACGAGGTCGGTGGGGATTTTCACTGAGCGGTCGGACTCGCGGCGCAGCTCGCGGAGATTGGCGCTGTGGGTTGGATCGGTGCGGTCGTCTGCGGCTTCCGCCTCGCTGAGGGATTTCAGGAAATCCTCGGAGGTGGCGAGTTGGTGGGCGTGGGCGGCGAGGTAGGAGAGCTGACGCGAGCGGTAATCGGCGGAGCCCGATGGCAGGTAGGTTTCCTGATCCCATGAGAGAATGGATCCAGCAGTGCTGACGAGGGAGATTTCGCGGACGCGATCGAAAATGTGCATGGCGGGAGTTTGGCGATGCGCGGGGAGTTGGCCAGAATTGCTTGCTGGAAATGCGCCATAAAGCTCGTCATTTGCCGAAATGGATGGAAACCTCCGTCTCACCAACCATTTTTAATTTTGCAAATTCTCATCCGAAACATCGACCGTAGCCTGACCCAACCGGAAATCGTCTGCCATTTCCGCAAATACGGACGGGTCTCTAACTGCGTGGTGGTGAAGGACGAGAAGACCGGGCTGTCCAAGGGCTTCGGCTTCGCGGAGATGCCGAACTTCGATGAGGCGATGAAAGCCATCGAGGAGCTGAACGGTTTGCAACTCGGTAGCGAGAAGATACGTGTAAAAAAGGCCGCGAACTCGACGGTAGCGAAAAAAGAGCGTAGCTCGGATCAGGGCGAACGTGGCGAAAGAGGAGATCGTGGTGAGCGGGGAGATCGAGGCAACCGTAGAGATCAAGGAAAGCGCAGGCGCTGAATCACAGCCATCGGTCGATTACCTCCGCTGTGAGATTTTTTTTCACGGCCTGCGGGTGAGGGCGGGCTGAAGAACTTTGGAGGATTGGCTGATGGTTTCTGGTAGGCCGGAAATCACGGCAAGGTCGCGATTCGCAATGCGGAGATGATCCTCAAGCTGCTTACCATCATGGGCTGCCAGTTGCGGAGACGTCATCGGTGAAGCTGGCTCTGGTGCCCGGCAAGGTGCTGAGCGTTCAGCGTGATCGATCAGATGGGCACAGGCGCTGGGGGGCTTTCCGTGCATCGTTCTGACGCTCAATCACTTTGGAGAGGTGAAGTGTCTGTTTTTCTTAGTAATCTTTTGAGGTTGAAAGCTATCCAGAATTGATAATAAATTCTGTGAGTTTTCAACTAAAGAATTTGACATAAAAATAGCGGTGTGAGAAAAATACATCGTCTCGTGAATGTTGCGTAAAGTTCAGTCCTGAGATTCCCCCCACACCCCCCGCCCCCCCCTGTTGGCATCTTCGTCTTTTCAGAAAAGTGATCTGAAAGCCGGTCCTGCCAGCGCCCCCCCCATTACCTCACCCCCCGAAAACATGAAAATATCACTACCTAATCTCATTGTAGCTACTGTGTTTGCAGTGGCAGCATCATCGGCGACCGCCCAAACCTTGGGATCTGCCGGAAACTACGACATCTTCGTCACCAACGGCGGAATTCTTGAGCTGAAAGATGCAAATCAACTTTTCGGTCAGGTTGCCATTTCAAATAGTGCACAACTGAAAGCCGGCAAAGATGACCAAACATTTGACGGCACCATCTTTGCACACACCGGATCCTCCATTGATAACGAAAGCAAATTGCACCCCTCGGGAGGCATCCAGCGTTCGGTAGCAATCAACGATGCGCTCAATCTGGCGAACGCCGATCTCAATGCATACAGGACTTACCTAGCGGGTTTGTCTGCCACAGGTGGTGGTAGCAACGTGAGTGTGACCAGCACATCGTCCTTTAATTCCACTGGCAGCCTGAACGTTCTCGATTTCAAAACGATCGATCTCGATAAGGAATCTTTCACTCTCACCGGTGGTGCAGGCGGCATGGATACATTCGTCATCCGCGTGAACACTGAGTTCGAGTTCAAGGAATCCGACCTCGTTCTCAATAACCTGAACATCGACAATGTGATCTGGTATTACACCGGCACCAAAAACTTCGAGCTGCACAAGTCCGACTCGGATCCGGCTAATTTCATGAAGTTTGCCGGCACGGTCATTGCGCCGAATGCGGGTGACGTAAGGATCGGTGAGGTTGACTTCACCGGAAGAGTATACGGATCCAATCTGAAGATGGGTTCCGGTTTCAAATTTCAAGGCGCCGTTCCCGAGCCGTCTTCGAGTGTGATGATGATTTTCGGTGCGGCATCACTCCTGCTGGTGCGCCGCCGTAAGCACTAGAACAAAGAGAATCCGAAATTTCCAAGCTCCCCGCGCAACTGCGTGTGGGAGCTTTTTTTTGGGCCTGAATCAGATCCCAGCAATCAAACTTTGCGAGATTATTTCAGCGGGAAGGAGGGAGAGGGGGACCTAGGAGGTCAGGAACTCAAGGGAACGAGATTATACGCGATCACGTAATGGAATCATACCTTTTTTCAGGCATATATTATTGGGAGTCGGGCACCCCCCGCCTGGATCCGCATCAGCGGAACCCAACACCCCCAACACCCCCAACACCCCCAAAATTATGAAAATTTCGACTCCCCATCGAATTTTATCCCTTCTGCTTACGGTAATTTCGTCATCGGCAAGTGCTCAAACCTTAGGAACTGCCGCAAACTACGACATTTTCGTTTTGAACGGTGGAAGAATCACACTGAAAGAATCAAACCAGCTTTTCGGCCAGATCGGCTATACTAACGGCGTAAACGCAGGGACGAACGAAACGATTCAAAATTTTCAAGGTGCCGTGTATGTTCACACGGGTGCTTCATTCTCCTACAAACCCGCTACCTTTAATCCTTCGGAAGGGATTTTCACATCAGGTTACAATAGCCAGTTAACTCAGGCCAATACGGACGCGTTAGCTTATGGGTCTTATCTCGGTGGACTGACTTCTGACTTCAGTTACACCACGAAGTTGCAGACCGGATATTCCCTAACCAGCACGAAGGCGCAAACGGTCATCGATTTCACTGAAGTGGATGTGAAGAACTTCAATTTCAATCTCACAGGCCGTGCCGGGCAGTCGGATCAAATCATCATTCGCATTAGCGATCAACTTGCCTTTGAAGGTGTGCATGTGAACCTTACCAACTTGGAATCGAAGGATGTGATCTGGTATCTTGGAAGCGACCGACAGTTCAGCCTACACTCCGGAGGTGGCTCTTTCCAGGGAACGATCGTCTCTCCCCTCGGGAAGGTGATTGTAGGCGCCACTGATTTCAAGGGAGCCTTGTATGGAAAAGAGCTAGTTCTTGGTTCCGGCTTCAAATTCCAAGGAAACACCGTTCCTGAGCCATCTTCCAGTGTGATGATGATTTTCGGTGCGGCATCACTCCTGCTGGTCCGCCGTCGTAAGCGCTAGGATAAGAGTACATTCCGAAATTTCCGAGCTCCCCGCGCATCTGCGTGTGGGAGTTTTTTTTGCGTCCCGAGGTAGCGCTACAGAGAGTTGCGGGCATCCGGAAAGAGGGACGCTGAGGCGGGACACGAACACAGTCCCCCCTATGGAGAAGCGCAGGGATCAGATGTTGTCATGGCTTAATCCCCAGTGCCTAACAATTCTTCGAACTTACGGGCTTCACTGTCATTGCCCAACGCACGGTGACAATCGGCGCAGGCTTTGATTGACCTGGGGTCTGCGGGTTGTAGGGCATGAGCCATGAGGAAATATTTTAGGGCAACTTCTGGCTGCTTTTTGACTATCAGGTGGAAGTTGCCGCTGTTCATGATGAAATCCCAATTCTTCGGTTCGCTTGAGATTCCCCGTTGGATCGTGTCTTCGGCTTGCGCATAGAGCCGGAGTCCGACTTGTAGAAGCAATAGCTGGGTCCAGCTCTCGCGCACCGGGACGGCCACCTGAGTGGATTTATGAAAGCTTTCCAGCGCCTCTTCGTGGAGTCCCAGTTGTTTCTGCGCTACGCCCATTTTGGCGAGGGCGATACCGGCCTCGGGGTCGTTGCGGTGCGCTTTGGTGTAGTAAAAGAGGGCCTTTTCCGGATCTGAGTCACTGAAGACATCGGCGTAGTGGATGGGGGCGAGCAGGCTCTTCGGGTTGACGGCCATCTCGTAGCCGAAAAGCGTTTCGCTATCCTTCCAGAGCGGGAGTTGCTGTTGTTGGAGGATCAGGAAGAAAACAGAGAAATTACCGAGGACAAGTCCTGCGGGGAGGAGGCTAGTGACATTGCGGGAGAGCAGGCGGACGAGCCCCATCAGCATGAACACAAGCCCGAGTTGCGGCAGGTAGCTGTAGCGGTCTGCGACGAAATAGTAGCTCACCGGAACCAGTCCGGAAACAGGCAGCCAGAGGAGTGTGTAGATCGCCGCACCGACGATGATGAGTTTATCCTTTTTCCCGAGCCAGAAAACCACGGGAGCGAGCACGCAGATAACCGCTACGGAGCCGATCAAGGGAATGATGGATGCAGGCGGGACGAACCAAAGCTGCGCGGGTGAAGGCCAGAAAAAGCGTTTCAGGTAGAAGACATAGCTGACCACGATGTTGCTGGCTCGCTGGGCTAAGGAGAGGTTTTCCCCCACGTCTCCCAGAGATCCTTGGGACTGAAAGTAGATGGCTATTCCAGCCACGAAAAAGGCGGCTCCGACGAAGGGCAGGAGGGGGAGGGCGGCGTCACGCACCGATGCATGGATGCGTTTGGTATCGAGGTAATAGAGGAGGAAAAGAATCAGCGGAAGCGGGACGACGCTCGGCTTTGCCAGCAGAGCCAAGATGAAAAGAAGGACACTCGATACGTAGAGCTCGGGGCGCTTCTCCGGTCGCAGTTTCCACCACGTGAAGGCATAGAGGCTGGCAAAAAAGAAGGCTCCGGAGAGGACGTCCTTGCGTTCGGATAGCCAGGCTACGGACTGGACTTTTTCGGGATGGATCGCCCAGAGAATGCCGATGAAAAAACTCCAGAAGGTGGATTTGGTGAGTTTGAGTGCGCTGAGAAACAGCAGGGCGGTTGCCAAGGCATGCCAGAGGACATTGACCGCATGGTGCCAGCCCGGCTTGAACTCGAAGAGGCTGACATCGAGTTGATGAGAGAGAAACGTGAGAGGGCTCCACAAGTTTGTTTCTCCTGTGGAAGTCAGCGCCCATTTCAAGTTCGCCGGGCTGAGGCCGGTGTTCACGTGAGGGTTTTCCGTGATGTAGTGGGGGTCATCGTAATTGATGAATCCGAATTTCACCGAGGCGGAGAAGGCCACGATGACAATGACGACGAGCGCCAGAAGCGCGCACCACGCAGGAACCGGAGCGCGGTTGGGTTTTGCCGCCACGAAAGGATGGGGTTGTGGCGGGTTCATGCCTGATCTTTCTGAGAGAGAATGGGTGAATCCGTGGACCATGGGAAATTCCATTCCGGGTGATTCCACGGGAGGGTCTTTTCACACTCGGGGCAATAGGGGGCATCCGTCAGGTAGGAGATCAGCGCGGGGCTGGCGCCGGTGACGAGGAAGCCGTGGGCGCAACCTTTTGGAATGTGGATCTGATTTTTGCCTTGGGCGTCGAGATGGTAAACGGCGTATTGGCCATAGGTTGGGGAATCGGGGCGGAGGTCGGCGACGATGTCCTGCAGCGCGCCTTCGATGAGGGTCAGGAGTTTTCCCTGCGGATGAGGATCTTGGTAATGCATGCCACGCAGCACGCCGGGCTGGGACAGAGAGATGTTTTGCAGGAACCAGTGCGGATGGGTATCGTCATTGCCGATGGCGGGGAGAAACCAGCCGCGCGCATCGTGGATCTTCGGTTTTTCGGCGAGAGTGACTCCGTGGATGTTTTCGACTTGGGGGTGGTGCATGTCAGGTGAGAAGGGTGGTGGCGGCGTTGTGCCCCATGCGCATCGCGCTATGCATGCCAGGGTAGGTGAAGGCGCCTTGGCGTCCGGTGCTGATGAGTTGGGGTTGGGTCTTGAGCCAATCGGTGATTTTCCCGAGGTGGCTCTCGAAGTCGAGCTTGTAGATCGGGTAGCCGTGCGGGTTGGTGAAATGGTTCCACTCGATGATTTCCGAGGCATCGCAGATATTCTCAGCAATGAGATCGTCAGTGATCTGTTGGCGGATTCCGGGCGTGTCGTTCCATTTCGCATCGTTGATGTCGCAGGTCATTTCGACGATGAGAACCGTGTGGTCCGCCGGGGTGACTTCCAGCCCGGCGTTTTTCGGTTCGCCGACGCGATGGAAGATACGGTCTCTGTAGTAGGTGTAGAGGCCTTCCAGGCATTTCGTTTTTTTGACGAGTAGACCGTAGGTGGCGATGGGTTTGTAGTGGAGGCTTTCGGCGGCGCGTCGGATGTCTTCCGGGGCGTCCTCGAGAAGACCAATCAGGGCGGGCAGGGGGATGGTTGATATGATTTTATCCAGCGGCAAGGTTTGGCCATCCAGGCATATACGGTCTTCGCCTATCTTGGTGATCGTGGCTCCGTAAATGATTTTGCCACCCAGCTTTTCAATTTCCCTGGCAAGCACGCGTGGCAGGGTCTCCGAGCCGGTGGCGGAGTAGTGGAGGGTCTCTTCCGAGAGGGCGTTTTCCACCACATAGCGGTCCGCGTTGATTCTAAGGACGCTTGGGACGAATTTCCTCAGAAGATCGAGGATTTTGAGGCGCGGCATTTTCCTACGCACGAATTCCGCAGAGAGCCGGGAGGGATGGATGTTCCAGTATCGGTGGGTGAAATCTTCGAAGAAAAAGCCGTAAAGGGGTGTGCCATAGGTGGCGATGAGAGCGTCTTCAGCGGTGATGGCGGAGGCGCGGGTTCCATTGAGCCGGTCATCGATGCCGGCAAGGACCAGGCCGAGGGTGCAGCGGAAGAGCTGGACGAGATTCATGCCGGCGAGGATATCGAGGCCTTTGAGCGGGTAGCGGTAGGAGCGGCCGTTCCACTGGATGCGTGCGTCGAGGGCCACGGGAATGCGTTCTTCTGCCATCAGCCGGGCGATGTCCTCATAGATTTCCTGATCGAAGGCGTGGAGCATGTGCACGCCCTGATCGAAGTGGTTCTTCCCGCGTTTGAAACCGGCGGCGAGTCCTCCGGGTTGGGAGGCTTTTTCGATGACGGTGACCTGCGCGCCTTTTCTGAGAGCAGTCAAGGCGGCATAGAGACCGCAGACTCCTGCACCGAGAATGGTGATATGTGGGGGGGGAGGCATTTACACGGGCTGGCTGTTGGCCGGGGTGTAGTAAAGTTCGACCATCGCGGGCTGAAAATTTCCTAGGTCGTTCCATGTCAGCGGCTGGTCTTTTTCCAGGGGCATGCGGGTGACGGCTTGCTGCGTCTCCGCGTCGAGAAGGGCGATGGGGACCCAGTTATTATTGCGGGCTTCTTCCGTGCTCGCGATGAGGCCGTAGAAATGGTCGCCTCCGATGCCGTGGGGGATTGAGGCGTTCTCCGGGATGTTTGTTTTGGCGAAGGCGTAGACATCAGTGACGCGACCTGCCCAAGGCTGCAGAGTGGGCTCTTGGTGGAGGATGATCTTGGCGATGGCGGAGGTGGTTTCCAGATGGCAGAGATGGTAGTCGCGTTTGAAAAGGTAGTAGGGTCCCTCTCCGATCTTGTAGTATTCGAGGTAAGGCTGCTGGACGGGGTTCTCGCATTTGGCGATGACGTAAACGCCGCCGCCGGGCTCGGAGCCGAGAATGTAGTCGACGGTGCCTGTGCCTTCCGGAATTGCATCGAGATCGAAGGCTTCGAGCGCCCGGTCCACGTGGGCGATCGCCGGGCCGGTCATTCCCGTTTTAGTGGGGACGAGGTTGAAGGCGTTGGCAAGGGCGGCCATCTCGACGTTGAGCTTGGTGCCGTCGGTGTAGGCGCAGCATTGGATAGGGGAGAGATTGCGTTTCGTCGCTTCGTGGATGAGGTCGGCGGAGGTGGCGTAGCGATTGAGGAAACCCTTGATGTTCCCCGCTTGGATGATGTCGAATCCCCAGAGCTGGATTTCCTGGATCATGGTGGAAAGGACACCGTGCTGATCGCCGGCATCGGAGGTGACGATGAGGTTTTTGCGAGCGGCGATCTGGCACAGCACGGGGCCGAGCACGAGATCCACTTCCGCGTTCATGAGGACGACGTGGGCACCGTTTTCCAACGCGGTTTCGCAGTATTGATAGGCAGACCAGATCGTATTGGTCGCTTCCACGAAGACATCGACGGGGTGCTCGCGGAGCAACTTGTGGGTGTCGGTGCCGTGGGATTTTGTCTTCGTCAGCGCCGCGAGCTCTTGGGCGGTTTGTGATTTTTTGTCTGTGATCCATTCCAGGGACATACCCGGGGTGATAGAGATCTGGTGGGCGATGCCTTTTCCCATGCAGCCTGCCCCGACGAGGCCGACGCGGATGGGGGTTTTGAGATTCTTGAGTTTACGGATCATGGGTTCAGTCGAGGTAGGCCTGCATCCAGAGTTCCAAAATGATCAGGGAGGTGACTTTTTTCAGTGCGAGGAATTCGCCTTGGTGGGCAGCGGATATCAGGGTTTCAATTTGTTGGTGGTGGAAAAGGTTCCGAGCGCGGATGGTGGAGGGATTGAGGCAATCTTTCAGCAGGGTTTGGAAGGGGGCGGAGTGGCGGAACTTTTCCAGTGGCAAATGAAATGGCTGCTTCGGGCGCTTGGAGGCGGGGGTGCGGGTGAGTTTTCTCCAGAGGTATTTGTTGGTGCTTTTGTGGAGCTTGAGGTGTTTCGGTAAGGCGAGAGTGAACTCGACGAGACGGTGGTCAAGGAAAGGCATGCGATACTCGATGGAGTGCGCCATGTTGTTGCGATCCTGGCGGATGATCGCCCAGTCCTGCATCCAGCTTTGGTAAAGGTGGAGAGTCTGCCGATCGAGCATGGTGGCGGCTTCCGGGATGTCGGGTTCCGTGAAAACTTCGCGCAGGCAGAGGCGGTTCGCTTCGGTCGGGGTGAAGAGGGTTCGTAGCCCGGAGGATTTCTGCCATGGGGTGGCTCCGGGAAAATCTTCAAAATAGGTGGCGATTTTTTCCCGGCCTTCTTTTCCGAGCGAACCGGGAAATGGGAAGAACCTGTCGAGGAGTGGCAGGGGGCAATGGCGCAGGAGGGAGGCGGCGAGCTTCAGGCCGAAGGTGGGCAGTGCCTCGAGTTTTGAAAGGTGCTTTTGGAACGAGTAACCCATCATGGATTCGTCAATCCCGTCTCCGCCGATGGCAACTCGGTAGCCGTGCTCAGCAGCCACGGCGGCCAATTTGTCGAAGGCGAGAATGAGGGCGTCGCCGACGGGTAGCTCCATCTGAGCTACCACTTGGCGGAGGTTTGCGAGGTCGTCCTCTTGCAGGATGACGGGGACGTGCGGGGTGTGGTTGTCTTTCGCAATCTCGGCGGCATGAAGGATCTCGTCGGATTCTGTGCCGAATCCTGCGGTGAACGCCATGGTTTCGAGTTCGGTTTTGCGGATCGATTCCAGAAGGATAGCAGAGTCCACTCCGGCGCTCAGATAGGTGGCGATTTTTTCCTCTCCCTGCAGGGAAATGGCCACCGCATCGTGGGTGAGCGATTCGAGTTTCCCAAGCGCTTCAGCTTCGGAGATATCGAGGGTGGGTGAGACGCGGGGTTTCCACCATGCTTGGATTTTCGGCGGGGAGTCGGGCGAGATCGTGAGGAAATGTCCAGCAGGGAGGATCGTGATGTCCTTAAAAAGCGTGAGAGGCTCAGGGACGTAGCGGTTGATCAGGTAGCTGGGGAGCGCGGCGTGGTTGAGCTCTGCGGGAATCCCGGCGGAAAGCAGGGCGCGGATTTCGGAGGCGAAGTGGAGGGTATTTTCTCCTGTGTGCAGATAGAGCGGCTTTTGTCCGCAGCGATCCCGGATCAAGGTGAGTGTCCCTCCATCCTGGATGGCGATGCTGAACATGCCGTTCAGTTTTTCCATCATCGCCAAGCCCCATTCCTGCCAGGCGTGCGGCAGGATTTCGGCATCGCTATGGGTGTGGAACTGGTGACCGAGATCTTGCAGCTCTTGCCGAATTTCCAGGTGGTTGTAGATCTCCCCATTGCAGATCGTGGCGACCGTTTGGTCCTGGTTGAAGAAGGGTTGCCTCCCGTCTGCTTTGTCCACGATGGCAAGCCGGCAGATGCCCAGAGAAATGCCGTTGGAGTGATGTGCCTGGAAGCCGTCGGGACCGCGGTGGCGGATGGCGTTGCCCATTGCCTGGAGGCGTTCGGAATCGCTGTTGTTTCCGAACCATCCGTAAATACCGCACATGCTGATTATATTCTGGTAGGGGGCGGAAGTATCATGAAAGCACAACCGTGTGCCGCTGCTGGAGGCTAACATTCCCGCTAGAGAACGTCTAAAACATTCAGAAATTCCGGGCGGTTTTGTTTTCGACCGGGGCATATCGCCCGGGGGGCGAAGAGCTTCACTGCCAGCTTCGAATCTCCCCGCTGATGGCGTCCTCCGTCCCGGCATCGGTGCGGATGAAGAGTTCCTGCAGGCCTTTGGAGGATTGGGTGACGGCTTTCAGCCCGCCTGAGACTTCGCGCTGGATGCGAATGGAGCCGGTGGTGGTTCCTTTGCCGAGGGATTTCCCGCCATACGACATGCCGATGATGACTGCGACCACACCTTCGAGAGCCTCGATGCGGCGGATGACCGCGCGGCATTCTTTGGTGGTGGATTGATGACGGCCTCGGGAAGACATGGATCGGATGGAAAGAAAAGCGCTCAGCTCTTTGGGTCGTGGATGTCGAACTTGCCTAGGAGGTGGTTGATGGCGAGAATAAGAAGGGTGACCCCAGCGGCGATAATATAACGCTCGATGGCGACACAGATGCCGAGTCCTGCCGAAAAAAGCAGGGAGGCAGCGGTGGTGAGGTATTTTACCCGGGAGCCTTTTTCGTTGGCAGGCATCTTGAGAATGGTGCCAGCACCAATGAAGCTGACCCCGACAATGACCGCCTCAATGATACGGAGCGGATCGTAGCGCAGCGAATCCGTGGGGCCTGTGAGGACGGTGCCGGCGACGAGCCATTTCCCACAGACCACGAGCAAGGCGGCGGCTCCTCCGATGATCATGTGGGTGCGGAAACCCGCGGGTTTTCCACCTTTTTCCCGCTCCAGCCCCACGACTCCTGCGAGCAGGCAGGCCAGGGTGATGAGCGCCAGATCCTTGAATTCTGCCATCCAATCCATCCAGTAGCCTAATATTGAGGTGGTGGCATTTCAAATCCTGCTTTGCGGCAGCATGATATGGCTCGTCATTTTCCGCAGTCGGTTGCAGGCTGACGGCAGATTTTTACACAACGAATATTTTGAGCACATTCAAGGAACTTGGGATACCGGCTGGTCTGGTGAAAGGATTGGAAGAGATGGGCATCACCACGCCTACGGAAGTGCAGGAGAGGTCGATCCCTTTCCTGCTGAAAAACGGCGGGGATTTCTGCGCACAGGCACAGACGGGAACAGGCAAGACCGCGGCCTTCGGACTGCCGCTGCTGACGAAGATCGATCCAAAAAAGCCCCACATCCAGGGGCTGATTATCTCGCCGACACGTGAGCTGGCGAAGCAGATCGGCAAGCAACTTTTCAAATACACCAAGCACTCGGAGAAAATCTTCGTAGAAGTGCTGGCGGGCGGCGAGCCGATGGAAGGACAGATCGCTAGGCTGCAAAGACCGACACATATCGTGGTGGCGACTCCCGGCCGACTGATCGACCTGATCAAGAAAAAGGCGCTGACTCTCGTCAATGTGAAGCACCTCGTGCTCGATGAGGCCGACGAAATGCTGAGCATGGGATTTAAGAAAGACCTGATGACCGTCTTCGGACTCACCCGCGGGCGGCGCAGCACCTGGCTTTTCTCGGCGACCTTTCCCGATTCCATTCATGCCCTCGTGAAAGGCGCGATGCCCGGGCAACCTGAGACGCTGCGCGTCGACAAGGCGCATGTAGTGAACCGGAACATCGACCACCGTTATGCAGTGTGCACCAAGGACGAGAAAAATGAGCTGTTGGCGGATTTCCTCGGCAGCCGTGGGGACGACCGTGGCCTGATCTTTGTGAGAACCAAGGCCGGAGCGGTGGCGCTCGGGCGACAGTTGGTGAAACTCGGCTTCGGCGTGGATGTGATCCAAGGGGATCTCTCGCAGCGCGAGCGTGACAAGGTGATGCGCGGCTTCAAAGGCGGGCGGACGCAGATCCTCGTGGCCACGGATGTGGCGGCGCGCGGCATCGATGTAGAAGGTCTGTCTTACGTGGTGCACTACCAGCTTCCCGAGCAACTCGAATACTACACTCACCGTAGCGGTCGGACGGCACGCGCGGGCAGGAAAGGCATATCCGTGGCGCTCATCGATCCGAGAGAGCGTAACAAGATCAAGAAGTTCGAAGAAGCACTTGGCGTGGACTTCACCGAGGTGGGTTGATTTACTGCCGGACGAGTGGTGAGGGGATACGCCCTTTGCCGCTGGCGGGTCGATATGATTTCACCGTCCCCACCGGGAAGGACAAAGAGTTCTTCCCGGTGAGGACGGTGAAAGGTGATTCGAGACCTCAGCGGTCGAAGAGCGCGAACTTGAGATCCGCCTCGGAGACGACCTCGCCGTTGACGAGGCAGCGGCATTTGGTTTGGCCGATGTTGCCGCGCACCTTGGTGGTCTGTGCCTCGGTGATGAGGGTGTCTCCGGGCATAACCGGCTTGCGCCACTTGACGTTGTCTGCGGAGAGGAAGTAACCGATTTTCCCGAGGTTCTCCGGCTTGCGGAGCATGAGGATGGAGGAAACTTGCGCCATGCCTTCGAGTTGGAGCACGCCGGGCATGATCGGATGGCCGGGGAAATGGCCTTGGAAATACGGCTCGTTGATCGAGACGTTTTTCAGTGCGGTGCAGGTGTTTTCTCCGAAGTCGATCACGCGATCCACCATGAGGAATGGGTAGCGGTGCGGGAGGATCTTCATCACCTCGTTCACATCGAGCACGCTCTCCCCATCCGGGATGGTGATCGGGGCGGGGATGAGGGCGCGCATGCGTTCATATTCGCGCTTGAGCGTGGAGGCCATCTTGGTGTTCGGGCCGTGGCCGGGTTTGACGGCGATGACGTGGCCGAGGATGCGCTTGCCGGAGAGCATGAGATCGCCGATGAGATCGAGCGCCTTGTGGCGGGCGAATTCGTTGGTGTAGCGGACAGGCTCCTTGGACATGACCTCGTTGCCACGGATGACGACGGCGCTCTCGAGCGATCCGCCTTTGATGAGGCCTTTTTCAAGCAGTGGCTTCACATCCTCGTAGTAGACGAAGGTGCGGGCAGGGGCGATTTCCTTTTCGTAGAGCTCTGGGGTGACCTCCGAGGAGAAATATTGGGTGAAACGGCCATCGGGTCCGACGTTGGTGACGGAGACGCGAAAGGTCTTCGAAGGGACGATGGTGATGATGGTGCCGTCGCCCATTTCCTGATGGATGGGCTCGCGGATTTCCCAGACCTTGCGGACGGCATCTTGCTGTTGGATGCCGGCTTGCTTGATGAGCTCGACGAAAGGGCGGGAGGAGCCGTCTCCGATCGGGGGCTCATTGGCGTCCATCTCGATGAGAGCGTTGTCGACGCCCATGCCGGTGAGGGCGGAGATGATGTGCTCGACGGTGTGAACTTTGACCGAACCTTCCGCGAGGGTGGTGGCGCGCTCGACGGTCTGCACCTTATCGACATCTGCGGCGATGAATGGCTGATCCGGGAGGTCGATGCGGCGGAACTTGAAGCCGTGATTCTCTGCAGCGGGCTTGAGCGTGAGGGTGACTTTCTCCCCGGTATGGAGGGAGGTTCCTTCGAGAGTGGCGGAGCCAGCGAGGGTCTGTTGCTTTGACATAAACTTTAAATTCTAAACTTTGAATCTTAAGGAAGAGGTTCTTCTTTGGTGTCCTCCTTGGATTCCGGTTCCGCAGGGGCTGCGGGTTGCTCCGGTTCGGGTTGCTCCGGTGCGGCGGCGGGTTCTTCAGCGCTTGCGACGGGGGCTTCCTCCGTTGCTGGAGCTTCCTCCTTCGCTGGAGCTACGGCGGACAAGTCGGCGGACAAGTCGGTGGACGGGTCGGTGGACGGGTCGGCTGGAGGAGTTTCGGGGGTAGCTTCTTGAGTCGCTTCGATGAGCTTTTCGGCGGTGTCGGAAACGATTTCGGCCACGCCGGTGACGGCTGCGGAAATGATGTCGACTACCGGAGCGGGTTCGTCCGATGAGGCTTTAGCTTCGGCAGAATCCTTGGCTTGTGCTTTGGGTTTCTTTTCCTTCGGAGCTTTGGGCTTCTTCGGTTCCTGCGGCTTGGGCTTTTCCTGAACCGCGAGGGTGTCGTCGGTGTAGAGGAGGATGTGGCCTTGTTGGAGGAGCCAGAAAAGGTCTGCGGCGTAATCGGCGGAAGGCGCGGTGGCGCCCTCGGGGAGCACGGCTTTCCAGAGGCCTTCGAGCTTGGCCGGGTTGTTGGCGCGGATCCAAGCGACCATTTCCGCAGGGCGGGGGGCGAGGACGGCATCGGGAAGAAGCGGCTTGGGTCGGGCGGGGCCGGTGTAGAGCTTGCCTTTGCGTTTGAAGACGGGCATGTGCTCGGCCTCAAGAATCTTGCAGATGACCGGGATGATGATCGCCGGGTGCTTGCGATGATGCGTGCCGGTGCCTTTGAGGCGGACGAGCAGGCCGGGTGAGAGGTGCTTGCCTGGGATGGCTGCGGAAACCTTGGCCTTGCGGGTGAGGTGGAAGGCTTTTTCGAGAACTTGCTCGGCGAGAGCGCGATCGAATTCGGCACGGTCGGTGAACCAGGTAGGTTCATCTGCTGCGGGAGTTTCCTGCTTCTCTTCTTTTACCGGAGCTTCTTCCTCTGCAGATGCTTCGGCGGAAGGTTCTTCTGAGGAGTCTCCTTCGGCAGATGGAGCGGCTTCTTTGGTCGACTCCTCTACGGGAGCTGCAGTAGTTTCTTCTGCTGCTGGCTCTGCTTCGTTTTCGCTGAGGATTTCTTCCGGTGCTTCGGCGGCGGGCTCGGTGGCCGGCTCTTCTGTTGCTGTGGCGGCGGCGGGTTGCTCTGGCGTTGGCGCTTCGGCGTCGGCCTTAGCTTGCTCGGCCTCGGCGGTGCGGGCGGCGATCTCCACATCGGAGAGGACGCGCCAGCGTGTCTGGATTTTCATGGACTCCAGCCACGCATTGACGGCTTCTTCGGAGCGCTCGGTGCGGGCTTTCGCAGCGTATGCCTCGAAGGGCATGTTGGAAAATGCCTCGCGGTGAAGGGTGCGCAGATTGGTCTGGTAGGAGTGATGGTTCGGCGGGCCGAGGAGCTGGCCGGAGAGGCCGCAACGGGCAACGGATTGGAAGTTCCCCTTCGGAGGCTCTACCTCGACGGTGGCTTCCTCGATGAAACGGGTGCGCCAATCTGCGCGGAGCAGGTGAGCGATGGCTTCTTCTTTGGTGAGGTAGATCGCTTCCTCGATCTTGCAGCGGTAGAATGGAGCGGTCTTTTCGGAAGCCTCGAAGATCGCGCGGCTGCGGCCACGTTCGGCGAGGATGATCTGAGCGATGTCGAAAAGTGGATAGGCACGTGCGACCTGATGGACTTCTTTGCAGACGAGTTGGATGGCGGCTTTATCCGGGACGAGGGTGACGGTGATGCCCAGTGCGGGGGCGATGATTTCCTCGCGCTGGAAGTCGCGACGATCACGGCCGCCGCCGCCACGTTTGAAGTCGCGGCGATCTCCGCCTCCACGCTTGTCATCACGGCCACGTCCTCCGCCTCCTCCGCCTCCTCCGCCTTGACGGTTATCGCGGCGATCTCCGCCACCGCGTCGATCATCGTTGCGGCGAGGCTTGTATTCGCGTTCACCTCCGTCCTTATATTTAGGTGCGGAATCGCCGGATTTAGCCTTGGCCCATGCGGGGCCGAGTTCGAAACCGGAGAGGAGGTCGTTAAGAGGATTGGAAGATGGGTCGCTCACGGGGCGGAAACTAGGGGATGAATTGGAAAAGACAAAGCGGTTTCCAAGGATTCAGGCATGTTCGCGGTGGGTATGCAAGACCTTGAGGTGACGGGATGTGGCACCGTGGTGGATGGCGAGCACGCGGGTGGCGTTTCCGGTGAGGGAACCGGCGCGTGCGGGATCGAGCGCGAGGCGGATGGCGGCGGAGATTTCCTCGGGGCTGGAGGCGGTGAGGGCGGCGTCGGTTTCGATGAGTTGGCGGGTGAGGGGCTGGAAGTTCTCCATGTGGGGCCCGAGGATCAGGGGCTTTCCGGAAATGATCGCCTCGGCGGGATTCTGGCCGCCGGCAGATAAGAAGGACTTTCCGATGATGACCGCATCAGCGTGGGCGGTCCAGGTGGCGAGTTCGCCGGTGGAGTCGATGACGAAGACGTTGGTTTGCCCGGGGGTAGGATTACGGAAGGCGGAGCGGAGAGTGACTTGAAAGCCCGCTCGGGTGAGGGTTTGCAAGACCTCGGCGCGGCGCTCGGCGTGGCGGGGGACGATGACTGGCAGGGCATCGGGATGGGCGGCGAGGATCGCGGAGGTAAGCAAGGTTTCCTCTCTGGGAAAAGTGGAGGCGGCGAGAATGACGGGCCGCCCGGTGCCGAAAGCGGCGAGCATTTCCGCGAAATCCGGGCGCAGTGCGGGTGGGACGGTGGAGCCGGGATCGAACTTGATACTGCCGGTGAGATGGATGTTTTGCGGGGCGATGCCGAGCACTTCCCAGAGACTGCGGTGTTCCTCTTCCTGGATGCAAACGGCGGTGAGGCGGGAGAAAAATGGGCGGAGAATAGGAGCTAGTTTGCGGAAACGGCGGGCGGAGCGGGGGGAGGTGCGGGCGTTGGCGAGCGCTACGGGGATGGAACGTTTTTGCGCGATGCGGAGCAGATTCGGCCAGACCTCGCCCTCGATCAGGACGATCTGTGCTGGCTCGAAGCGGCTGAGGTAGCTGCGCACCATCCATGGAAAATCCAGCGGAACGTAGGTGACACGCAAGCCGGGGATGTTGGCGCGGGTGGCGGTGTCGTGGCCGGTGGAGGTGCCGGTGGCGAGGACGAAGCGGGTGCCCGGATGCTCGCTCTGCCAAGCGCGGAGGAGTTTCAGCGCAAGGATGGTTTCTCCGACGCTGACGGCGTGGAGATGCATCGCTCCGCAGGATTCGAAATCACGCGCGGTGAAATAAAGGCCGATGCGCTCGTGGAGTCCGGTGCCGAATCCGCCACGGCGGAGCATTTTTAAAATCCAACCGGGAAAGGCGAAAAGGAAAAGCAGCGGCAGGAGGGCGCGGTAGATAAGAAGGATGGCGCGCTCTTTCATTCAGACGGGGCGGTGAAAATCAGGATCGCGCTGGAGCCGTATTCGCGGCGGTCGACGAGGGTAAAATGCGGTGAGGCAGGCGTGGATTGGGAGGAAGAAATCTCCGCAATCAGGTGGCCACCGGGGGCAAGGCGGGCGGGGAGTTCCTCCATGGCGAGGAGTTTGGCGACCAGATCCGTATCGCCGTAACCCTTCCAGTAGGGTGGATCGGCGAGGATGAGATCGTAGGTTGCGGTATCGCGTTTCACGAAAGAGAAGACCTCCGCCTTGACCGTGCGGCCACCTTCGAGGCGGGCCTTCTTCAGGTTTTCCTCGGTGACGGAAACGGCGCGGCGATGTTCATCGACAAAAACGCAGGAGGCGGCGCCGCGGCTGAGTGCTTCGAGCCCGAGGGAACCGGAGCCGCAGAACAGATCGAGCACGCGCGCATCGAAGACGGTTTCACCGAGGATGGAGAAAATCGCTTGGCGAACGAAGTCGGTGGTCGGGCGTGCGACCTCCGAAGGCACCTTGATGGCGATGCGTCCGGCTTTTCCTGCGATGATTCTCATGGGAGGGAAACTTCAAATTTCAAACTCCAAACTTCAAGAAGAATGGGTTCACAAGCGTGCGGGTAAATGTATGATCGCCTGGATGTCGATTGAACCACTCAAAGATGGACTGCGTTCGCAGGTGCGCATCGATTTCTACGGAAATGTCCACAAGCGCATGCGGGGCAGCGGTGTGGAGGAGCGTTATGCCAAGGAAGTCGAGGTGCTCAAAGTGCTGGAAGAACGCGGTTGTCCCTATGTGCCGAAAATTCTCGAAGAGCATCCGGAGGAGTTTTATTTCGTCTCGACGAACTGCGGCCGACCCGCGCCGCAGGTTACCAAAGCGAAGGCGGACAAGCTTTATGCCGAGCTGGAGCGGGATTACGGGGTGAGGCACCTCGATGCAGAGCCACGGAATATCACCTACAACGACAAGATGGGGCGCTTCTGCATCATCGACTTCGAGTTGGCCGAGATCCTGCCTGCCCCCAACCCTGGGAAGAAATCCTAAGCCGTGGCCATTCATCGACACATCCGCTGGGCGGGTGCCAGCGAAGGCGGCACACGTAAGGAAAAAAACGAGGATTCTTGGGTGGCTTTTACCGCCGGTGCCGCGGGCTCCATGGTGCTCGGGGAAAGCGGAGAGGCCGGTTTGGAGACCCAGGATATGATTTTCGCCGTATCCGACGGGATGGGCGGGGGCAATGCCGGTGAGTTGGCCTCGGCGCTGATCATCGAGAAACTCTCGGCGATCATCCCTGAGACATTCAAAGCAGCGGCTTCCGGCTTGTATCCGGATTCCATGGCTTATCTCACCGATGTCATCAAGCAGGTGCACGATGAGATCAACCAAGCAGCAGCGGGTGCTGCGGAGAAAGAAGGCATGGGTGCCACACTCGCGCTGATATGGTTCGCTCCGGAAAACCTCTACCTGGCAAACATCGGTGACTCGCGCATCTACCTGTGCCGGGATGGCGTGACCGAACAGATCAGCAAGGACCATTCCTCTGCATGGGCGGCGTGGAAACGCGGCGAGATGCAGGAGGCCCAATACCGTTCCCATCCTCGCCGCGCGGCCCTGTATGGCGCGATGGGCGGGGGTAATCCCGAGGTTTTTCCCCATGTCGCCGCGTTGCCTTACCGGGCGGGTGATCGTTTCCTCATCTGCTCCGATGGTCTGATCGACGGTCTCTGGGAGCGCAAGATCGGGATCAAGCTCGCGAGCGCGGCCGAAGCCTTGACGACGTGCCGGGAATTACTGGAGCGCGCCATGGAGAACTCCGGGGCGGACGATACCACACTGGTGGTGATCGACGTTTCATAAGGGCTGGACGATCGGAGACACATTTTACACGTCTGGCACACCTTTTGCTTCAAAAACCTTGCCGGTGAAGTTGGCGGATGGTTTTCTCTCCCCGCTCACGGGCAACTCATCGCTAACCACGAATCAGAAAAGAACATCATGTCTAAACAGAAATACGTATTGGAATACCTCTGGCTGGACGGCTACACGCCGGTCCCAAACATCCGCGGCAAATCCCAAGTGAAGGAATTCTCTTCCTTCCCAAAAGTCGAAGAACTCCCTGAGTGGGGCTTTGACGGCAGCTCGACACGACAAGCGCCAGGCGGTAGCTCCGACTGCGTTCTCAAGCCGGTTGCCGTTTATCCGGACACCACCCGCCGCAACGGAGCGATCGTGATGTGCGAAGTTATGCTGCCAGACGGCAATCCCCATCCATCCAACGCCCGTGCCACGATCCTCGACGACGAAAACGCATGGTTCGGCTTCGAGCAGGAATACTTCCTCGTCAAAGACGGCCTGCCACTCGGCTTCCCGACTGGCGGTTATCCAAACCCGCAGGGTGAATACTACTGCGGCGTGGGCTACGCCAACGTCGGCGGCATCGCGCGCGCCATCGTCAACGAGCATCTCGATATCTGCCTTGATGCAGGCATCAACCACGAGGGAATCAACGCCGAGGTCGCCAAAGGCCAATGGGAATTCCAGATTTTCGGAAAAGGCTCCAAGAAGGCTGCCGACCAGATCTGGGTCGCTCGTTACCTCCTGCAACGCCTTTGTGAGAAATACGGAGTGGAAGTCGAGTATCACTGCAAGCCAATCCAGGGCGACTGGAACGGCTCCGGTATGCACGCAAACTTCTCCACCGAATATCTCCGCGAGAAGGGTGGCAAAGACTACTTCCTCGCGCTCATGAGCAAGTTCGAAGAAAACTGCGAAGAGCACATCGCCGTCTACGGCCCGGACAACCATCTGCGCCTGACCGGTCTCCACGAGACCCAGTCGATCGACCAGTTCTCCTGGGGTGTTGCTGACCGCGGTGCTTCGATCCGCGTGCCACACGGCTTCGTCAAAGGCGACAAGTATCAGGGTTACCTCGAAGACCGCCGTCCGAACTCGCAAGGCGATCCATACCAGATCGCTTCGCGCATTCTCAAGACGATCTCGGAAGTCCCGACTCCGTGATCTGCTAAGGAGAAATCCATTTTCTCATCAGAAGGCCGTCTTCCCTCCGGGGGAGGCGGTTTTTTTGCTACTAGGGTGAAAGGTGTTAGATAATATACGCAGCCCACGATACCAGAATCCTTGCAACAAAATCGAAAAACCTACAGGTTCCTTGGGAGAACATGCCACCGGTCGAGACACAAACGGAAACCACTTATTATGGCATACCCGCTTCGCCGGGAATCGCCATCGGTCCTATCCATGTGATCGCAAGGGGCTTTTCGGCTCCGGAGGTTTATGAAATCGACACCCATGAGGTCCAGATAGAGCAGAAACGCTTTGAGGCAGCGGTGGCGATCACCAAGAAACAACTGACCGAGCTCCAGGAACGGCTGGAATCGCTCTCGGGAAATGCCGAAAGCGAAATCTTCGAAGCCCACGTCATGCTCTTGCAGGACAATGCCCTGCTCGGACGTGTGGAAAAGGCGATCTCCGCCCGCAGGCAAAACGCGGAATATGCGTTCTATGCGGTGATGCAGAATTTCCTCGAAGCGATGCGCCGCATCCCCGATCCCTATCTGCGGGAGCGGACGGCCGATATCGAGGATGTATCCCAGCGCGTGCTGCGGAATTTCGAGGTGGACAAAACGATCAGCCACCAGCTTCCCGACGAGCAACACATCTTGCTCGCCTACGATCTTTCGCCATCTGACACGGCGTCGATGAACCGCCGCCATCTGCTCGGTTTTGCCACCGAACAGGGCAGCGTAAACTCCCATACCTCGATCCTCGCGCGTTCGTTTGGGGTTCCGGCTGTGGTCGGGCTGGATGCATCCGTGATCCAGGTCACCGCCCTGACTCCCGCGGTGATCGATGGATATTCGGGAAAACTGATCCTCCATCCCACACCTGAGACACTCGAAAAGTATCAGGAAATCACGCAGCAAAAGCAGAAGCTACGTGATGAACTCGATGCCCGCCGTGACGAAGCGACCGAAACCACCGACGGGCGCAAGCTGACCCTTTCCGCAAACATCGAGTTCCTTGAAGAGCTGGATCAGGTGAAGCGCAGCGGAGCAAAGGGCATCGGTTTGTATCGGACAGAATTCCTCCTCCTCAACGGCAAGGAAATGCCGGATGAAGCGGAGCAAACCAAGGCCTACACCTTGGTGGCAATGGACACCGATCCGCACCATGCCATCGTCCGCACCCTGGATGCAGGTGGCGACAAACTCCCGGTGGAACCGCTCACCGAGGTCGAGCCAAACCCTTTCCTTGGCTGGCGCGGCATCCGTGTTTCGCTATCCCGCCCGGCAATGTTCCGCGATCAACTCCGTGCGATCCTGCGGGCCAGCGCCTTCGGCAAAATCGCCGTGATGTTCCCACTCGTGTCCGGCGTTTCCGAGTTGCTTCAGGCCAAGGAAGCGCTCAAGCGCTGCATGGATGAACTGGATGCGGAAGGCGTGCCTTTCGATCCCAAGATGCCGGTCGGTGTCATGATCGAAGTCCCTTCCGCCGCAGTTTGCGCGGATCTGCTCGCCCCGCATGCGGATTTCTTCTCCATCGGCACCAACGATCTGATCCAATACACCGTCGCCGTCGACCGCGTGAACCCACATGTCGCGAACCTCTACAAGCCGACCCATCCCGCCGTCGTCCGCCTGATCAAATACACCGTGGATGCCGGCACCTCGCACGGGATCTGGACGGGTGTCTGCGGAGAAATGGCCGGAGATATCCGCCTGACACCTCTGCTCATCGGGCTCGGCGTGGAGGAGTTATCGGTTTCCCCCAAAGCCATACCCAAGGTCGGGCAGGTGATCCGTTCCCTTGATTACTCCGGCTGCAAGGCCATGGCGGAAGAAGCCCTCACCCAGGCAAGTTCGCAGCACATCATGGATCTCACACTCGCCATCGCCAAAGAGCGTTACGGCAACCTGCTGGACTGAGCGTAGCTGCCGCGTCTCGCCGCAGTCTGCCCTGAGCGTGTCGAACGGGGCCGTGAAAACCCCGTCTCGGGGTATCAACCGTAGCTGGGGATTCCAGCCCCAGGCCGTTCGGGGGGGAATCCTGCCCCCCACGGAACGCGGACTTTAGTCCGCCGCCCAAGGAGCGCCGCCTTCAGGCGGCGTGTCACTCACCCCAGCCAAAGTAAACCCTCCCCAAGTCCTTGCCTATCAAGCCCTACCCAGCCTCATAAGTCGACCGAATCGCAATTCAACCACGCGGATGGGTGGCATGATGCACGCTGCCTAGCCGCTCCATGGATACGTGGGTGTAGATTTCGGTAGTATCCACCCGCGCATGACCGAGAAGCGTCTGGATAGTCCGCAAATCCGCCCCGTGATCGAGCATGTGGGTCGCGCACGCATGGCGCAGCAGGTGCGGCCCTCCCTTTACATTCACTTCCGCTTTATTCAGGTAACGGCGCACCACTTGACCCCATCCTCCCGCGGAAAAGCCGTCTCCATAGGAGGTGAGAAACATCGACCCACTGGGCGCTTCGGGAGAATTTTGCCGTGGCCGCCCTTCGTTAAGGTAGCGCTTTAGCCAGTATTGGGCGGGGCCTCCCAGCGGAACGATCCGTTGCTTTCCTCCCTTGCCGTTCCGAATCACAATCGTGGTCTCTCCCCGGCTTAGGTCGGTGATCCTGAGTTCCGTCACCTCGGTTCGACGCATGCCTGTCGAATAGGTTAGCTCCAACATCGCCCTGTCCCGTAAACCCAGCACATCGGTGGTGTCTGGCAGCTCCAGAAGACGTAAAACCTGCGCCTCATCCAAAATCATGGGAAGCGACCTCCCCCTGCAGCGCCGCAGCCGTATCCCGGCCAGCGGATTGGAATCGATGCGCCGGTGCAATAACAGATAGCAAAGGAACGCATTCATCGAACGGATCAGGCTTTCTTTGCTGTTGTCAGCATAATGAGTCCCGTCCCGCGTGCGGTATTCGTCCAGCCAGCCGAGCCAGGTTTCCATCAGGCCTCTGGAAATCCATTCAGGCCGGATCACATTGCAGTTCCAGCACCATTTTAGGAAAAGGCGGACGTGGGTGCGCCTGCCCTCGATGCTCGCTGGGCGTAGCCCCCTTCGCCGCTGATCACGGAGCCAATCCTCCATATCTTCCCCGAGTGCAGTTTTGAGATACTCACAAGGCTTTCTTTCCTTGGTGCCGCCTTTTCGATCGCGCCATTTCCGCATCTCCTTGGCTCTTTCCCATCCTTTTGCATGCTTGTCCATGAAACCTCCTTTGCCACTTTCTCACCCTACGCCGGATCTGCGATATCTCCACGGGTATTGCTTAATCCAAACCTCCACAGGCTCGATTTTCGCCGTGACATGAAACCGGTTTCCTCTCAAGTTCGGAACGCTTTGAACCTCAAAATGCCTAGCCACGTTGCAAGTGCCGTGAAGCCCAGTTCCAGCAGGAACACGGCTCTGTGCGGCTTGCACTATTACGGCTACAGGTTCTACGATCCCGCTACAGGCCGCTGGCCATCCAGGGATCCCATCGAAGAGCAAGGAGGAATCAACCTGTATGGGTTCGTGGGGAATGATGGGGTGAACTGGTGGGATTATTTAGGGAAAATTAATCAGCCGTTTCGATATGTATTTTATTGGTGGGATGGCCATGCAGAAGTATCAGGAACTTGCGGAGATGCCGAGGACGCACTTTGTTGTGGGAATGTTTCTGCTGATGCAGATGAATCTAGTGATAAAACTATGATTTACAAACCTTCCCAACGGTCGTATCAACAGGCGATAAATAGGTCTAGAGATAAGGCTCGCGCGAATGCAGAAGCTGCTTGCGCAGAGAGAAGTGAACTTCTAGGAATCGAATGTGTATTTTGGGAGGATATTAAGGCTGCAAAAGTTAGCGCTAAATATGCCGGCAGATCCCACCTTGGCCCTATCGTCATGGATCCGCCCATAATTAAACCTGAGTAGATGAGACTATACACATTTTTGTTTTTTGTATTTATTGTTTTTTTATCTGGTGTGAATAGGGTCTTTGCAGATCTTGAAGCGCCAAATAAAGGACTTTCGATTTCAGACTGTAGAATCATAGTGAAGTATACACGGAATAATAAAGGTGCTTGGGTATCCGCTGTCGTTTCAGAAAAACGGAAGATGCCTAGAGAGGAAGCTAAAGTAATAATAGAGCAAGGATTTAAATTCGCTAAGTCGATGGATCAAAAAATTAAAGTATTTTATATGTTAGATTGGTTTACTGGTATTTCGGGCGACGTTAGATTTCTTCAGCCGATTGGAGGTAAGGTCGAAGTTGTGTTCTCGGATATTGTAGGTTATTATTCTGAGGACGAATTAGAGATACTATTTAAGTCGGTTATGAAAAATTGAATATAAATCATATTTATCTTGTGGGGTCAGTTGCGAATGGCACGGGATTAAGCAGTTTTTCGGAAGTATCGTGAGCGGTGGAAGACCTCTTCGTATTCGTGGCGTGGCGCATTGAGGAGCGGGTGGTTTTTTGGTCTTCGTTTCACTGCTCT
>JBDWAR010000015.1:0-87249 GCA_039978775.1 Luteolibacter sp.
GACGAAGAGGAGAATTCTATTTTGGGATTTCATTTTGGCTTATGTGAGTAGGGGATCATGGGATCCTTGGCGGTCGGGAGATGGCACCGAAGCGCCGTAGGCAGATTCGCCGAAGCGACTAACAATCAACAGTATACGGCATCTTTCGATCTGTGGCATCCCCAATATTGGGGATATTTTGGGGTTATTTATCCGGATTTCGGAAAAGCCCGGGTATTCGGTGCTTTTTCAAGGGAGAGGAGCGGAGAGCGAGTGAGAAGTGCCGAGTGCCGAGTGATCCGCCTTCGCCGAGGCTATGGCGGACAGGTCAGTGCTTCTCCAACTCTCTGCTCTTTGCTCTCAACTCCCCTCTCCTGCGCACAAAAAATCCCCGCCCGACGCGGTGGCCGGATGGGGATTTGGAAGATCGTGGTGTTGTGGCTTTCTAACGGCGGCGGCGGATGAGGATGCCCAAGGCACCGAGGCCGAGGAGAGCGGCGGAGGATGGCTCTGGAATGGCATCCACATCGATAACGAATCCGATATTATCGACGCCCCATCTTTCCCGCACCGCGCCACCCCCGGCGGTAGGTGAGAGAGCTGCACCACTGACGTAAAGAACGCTTTGGGGAGACCCGCTAAGATTGAAGGTAAAACCGTTGTTGAACTCGCGCTCGGTAAGCCCCGTGCCAACTCCAATGATGGCGATCTTACTATGCCCGCTACTCGTTCCCTCATCGACTC
Organism: Luteolibacter sp.; assembly: GCA_039978775.1. Lineage (GTDB taxonomy): Bacteria > Verrucomicrobiota > Verrucomicrobiia > Verrucomicrobiales > Akkermansiaceae > Luteolibacter. Next base: position 724 of record JBDWAR010000015.1, read on the forward strand.
TCAGGCTATTGAAGCCCAGATTCGAAGCGCCATAACCGGAAGCCGATACCGAGAAGTTTTCGATGCTGAACTGCAATGTGCTGCCATCAGGCATATCATTTGGCAGTGCGAAGAAATCCGTTTGTCTGGTCCCCACATCAGTAGCGGTGCCATCCAATGCCACAGAACCATTGGTGCTCGATTGATCGGCGCCAGTGTCAGGTTGCCCGGAAACCACCGTATTTCCAGAGTAGCCTTGCACGCGGATATCGAAGCTCAGGATGTCGTTGCTCATATCGCCGTCGAAATCCGCACCCGAGTATGAGAAACTGTAAACGTACTGGTTGATGGTGCCCACGCTGGATTGTGTGACCGTGAGGGAAGTTGTCGCAGCACCATCCACGAGCAGGGTATTGTCGGCTGCACTGGCATCAAAATTGGTAAAGCTAAGCGTCACAGCTTGTGCGGCTCCCGCCAGTGCCAGTGAGATGGCGGCGATGCTGAGTAGGTTTGATCGGGTCTTCATGATTTATCGGCTGTTTGGGTAAAGTGCGTGGAAACGACACTGCGCGTTAACGTAGATGGCCCGGCGAAAGCGTAAAGTCCTTATTTTGAACATACAAAAACGGACATAAAAATCCCCGCGCGGCGCTCCTTGCGCTACGCGGCGAGCTCTCAGCTTTTCAGCTATTTAGCTTTTACCTCAATCGGTCCTCCGGTGGTGGTTTTCTTCTTGGCCTTGGGGTTGGCGACTTCCGGGTAGCTGACGAGGAAGTTATTTTCGTCGATGAGGTTGAGGTAGATGTGGGTGGTGCCTGTGGGGAGCTTGGCGGTGACGGTGGAGTCTGAGACGACAGTGGCGGGTGCGCGGAACCATTCCTCGTATCGGTCCCCGTAATTCAGGGTGTAGATGAGATCGGCGCGGGCGACTTTGGCTCCGTTTTCTTGGTAGGTGACGGTCACGGTATCGCCGCTTTGCTCGTGGGAAAGGACGGTGGGCACGGTTTCCTTGTGCGGGAGGGCGTCTTTGTAATGCGGATTGAATGACGGGTAGCTGGCATTCATTTCCTCGAGGATCTCGGTGAGCTCGGCGTTCATGGCTTTGGCCTTTTCCGGCATCTGGGCGACGAGGTTTTTGCGTTCCTCGATGTCCACCCGGGTTTGCTTGCCATCCTTGGTCTCGTAGAGGCGGAAGAGCTCGAGCGGTGGGTTGCTCGGGTTGTTGACGCTATCGTAGTTGCGGATGAGCTTGAAATCGCCGATGCGGATCGTGCTTTCCAGGGCGGCGCCGTGGGGGAAGTGCCACATCATGGTATCGCGCACGCTGCCATCCGGCTCGCGGACGAGGGTCGGGTCGCTGGGGTCCTTGGCAAGGAGGGTGGAGATATCGCAGCCATCGAGGTTCTTGCCCTCGGGCTTGGTGACGCCTGCCCAGCTGAGGATGGTGGGGTAGAAATCGAGACCGTTGGCCATGACATCGGTCTGCACGCCTGCGGGGATGCCGGGGCCGGTGACGATGAGCGGGACGCGGGTGCCGCCTTCCTTGGCGGAGATCTTGCCGCGGTCGAGCGGGTTGTTATCGGTGTAGCGCTCTTCCGGGCCGCCTTCCATGCCGCCGTTGTCCGAGGTGAAGATCAGGTAGGTGTTCTCGCTGAGCTTGTGGCCGGGCCAGCGTGGGTCTTCGGTTTCCTCAAGGTATTTGAAAATGACGCCGACGTAATAATCCAACTCCTCGACCATGGCGGCGTAGAATGGATTGATCTGTCCCGGGGTGTCTTTCTTCCCGACATTGGTCGGATCGACTCCGAGCTTCTTGGCGTATTTTTCAAGACGCTCCTGGGAGCGGGTGTGGATCGGTGTGTGGACGAGCCAGGTGGCGTAGTAGAGGAAAAACGGCTGGTCGGCGTTTTCCTTCATAAAGGTGAGCGCGTCTTCATTGGTCTCATCGAAGGGGTAGCCGTTTTCATCGAGACGGAAGGGATCGCTGGGATCGGTGGTGGCGAAGTCTTTGAGCCGGTCCTTCATGCCACCGCGCGAGCCGCGGCTGGAGCGGGTGTATTGGAAGCCGACATCCTCCGGCTGCGGGAACGCATTGTGATCGATGGCGATGTGCCATTTCCCCGAGTGGCCGGTGACGTAGCCGTTCTGGCCGAGGATCTTGGCGATGGTGAGCTCGTCCTCCGGCATACGGCCGCTGTACCAAGGATCCATCAAGCGCGAGTTGGTGGCATTGAGCGGGGCCGGAGGGGCTCCGCCGACGACGCTGGTCTTCTGGGCGCGGGCGGGATGATTGCCGCTGATGATCGCGCAGCGGGATGGGGCGCACACCGGGGCCGGGGAATATCCCTGCCAGAACATGACGCCTTTTTTCGCGAGGGCATCGAGGTGGGGAGTCTCCATCGGGGAGGGCTCGTCGATGTCGTAGCACTTCACATCCTGCCAGCCGAGGTCGTCGGTGAGGAGGAGGATGACGTTTGGCTTTTCCGGGCGGCCATCATCTGCGGCGTGCGCGGCGACAGGAAGCAACGCGAGTAAGGCGATCAGTGGGGAAAAGGATTTCATGGTTTCGGTTTGAAAGTGATTTGAAGCGGTTTGCCGGGGTTGGCGGGAATGTTGTAGGTACGGCTCCATGTTTTCGAGACAGGATCGAAGTCGGTCTGCCAGAAGTCGTTGCCGTGGATGGATTGGTCTAGGACTTTTCCATCGATGAGAAGGTCATATCCTTGATACGTGGCGAGGCCAGTAAAGGTTACAGGAATGTAGGCGAGCCCGCCTTTCAGGGTGAAAGCGGCGGCTCCGGTGGCGGTGGCGGCGATGCGCACATCGGGATGGGAGCGCACGAGCGTGCCTTGGGAGACCTGGACATCGAGGTGGTTGCCGGCGGCTTCGCGCTGGATCATGCGCCAGGTGTTACCGCCTTTTGCCAGGGCGCTGCGCAGGGCTTCGTTGGGCCCGTAGTAAGTCTCGGCCGATTGCGGCATGACGATGTGCTCGAAGGTGGCTTCGATAAAATCGCCGGGCAGCAGGCGGGTGACGCCCGGTGGCGGCACGAAATCGGCAGTGGAGCTCTCGCTGGAGCCGCGTGTGACCCCGTGCTCGGCCATCCATGCGGAGGCGTCCTTGCCGCCGAGCTTCGCCTTCCATGAGCGGACGATGATGCCGCGGTTCGCCCATGCGCCCATGATATCGGTCGGCTTGCGGGGTGCGCCTTCGTGGAGCGAGACCCACGGGGCACGGCCGCTGAGTTCGGCGGGTGCGGTGCGGTAGGTATCGCCGCCCCATGTGGTGGCCCATTCCTTTTTCAGCCCATCCGCATCTCCGATCGCCATCTTGCTCTCCAAGGTAAAATTGTAGGTATCGGAGCCGACCTGGAAGATGACGAAGCGGGAGAAATCCATCGCCTGATCGACATCCATGCGCAGGCGGTAGGTGCCCCTGACGATGTCATCGGTGCGGGCAAGGCTGACGGTGGAGGAATGGCGGATGCCGCTCCCGATGCGCCCTGAGAACACGACTTCCGAAAGACACGGACCGTGCGCCAGATAGGCGGTCTGCATGGCGGAGTGGGCGAGACGTTTCCCCGCAGGGTCAAAGAAGCGGAAGAAGTCCCCTCCCCCCACGTTGCTCGTCCAGATCCATTTCTTGTCGTCTTTCCCGCCATTAACCATGACGGGGCGGACATCGGTGATGGTGGTGCCTGCCTGGCCTTGCTCGGGCTCGTAGCAAATGCTCTCGCCCCATGAGCCGAGGGCGCTCTCGCTCCAGTGCTGGTTGCTACCCCAGCCGATCAGGCTGAGCTGGGCATGGGAAGCCGCGGCGACTCCACCCCAGTGGGCATAGGAAATGACAAGCTCCAGCTCGGTGGTGCTGCCCGGTGGGAGGCGCAGATGCGTGAGTGGATGCAACCATGAGCCACGGTATACGCCGGCCTCCTCGTCGTTGTGCCAGTTCTTGCTGATCTGCACGGGGATGCCGGTGGGCTTGCCATCGGTATCGCGCAGCATTGCGGATACGCCGGTGACCGAGTATCCCCCGGAGTTTTTGATGAATTTCAGCGCCGCCACTTCCACTCGATCGGTGGGGTTCGCCAGCACGAGCTTGTAGCGCTCGATGGCGTCATTCTTCTCACCGCTTGCGGGAGGCTCAGCCCTCACGCCATTCAGATCGATGAGATGGCAGCCCTGGGCGGGATCGAAGGTGACCGGGCGTCGACGGTCTTTCGATTTTTCACTCACCGTCACGGCAATCGGGCTGATCGCGGGAGCCTTCTCGAAAACTACGGGAAGTATAGGAAGTCCCACCTGGCGCCACTCATCCGGCGCCCACTTTTCGCCCTGCGGCAGCTCCCATTTCTGCTCCATGCTCAGGGCGCCGCCTTCGGCGGATACGCGGACTTCCATCGAAGCGCTCTGCCAATCCTCGGCCGGCAAGGTCTCGGAGGCCATGCCGTCGGCCTTGAAGTTCCATGCACTGACCGGTGAGATACGCGGCAGGGCTTCGCCGGGTTTTGCAGCGAGCCGGGCGATCAGCTTCGGGTCGAGTGCGCTGTTGAAATATTGGATTTCATCCAGCACGCCTCTGAAGCCGGCGTTGAGCTGCTTTGCATCGGCGCGACGGCCGAACGCCAACGCTTCCGTCCCGGGTCTGCGCAGACGATTGATCTCCTTTTGCCCGGCACTTTTGCCGTTGAGGAAAATCCGGAGCACCTTGCCATCGTAGCTCATCGCCAAGTGGTTCCATTGATCGAAGCGCACTTCCTTATCGGACTTAGCCTCGAAATGGTTGTCACGCCCGCCGCCGATATTGAGATGCGCTTCGGGTTTGCCGCGGCGCAGGATGAGGCCGTAGTTGCCCTCCCTTACCTCATTGCGGTTTTTGCAAACCAGCCATGGTGAGGAACGCCCATCTTGGCAGTATTCCCGGGGGATGAAAGCCCAGCAACTGAGGGTAAAATTCTCCGTATCGAGCGCGGGATTGTGCGGGACTTCCAGATCCGCTTTGCCATCGAAACCGAAACCTCCGCCGATTTTCCCGAACGACGCCTCACCTCCGACAATCGACTGTTTGCCCGGCTTCGCGGCGAGGATGAGCCCGAGGCGCTCCGGCCATGCGGTCGTTTCAAAGCGAGTCTCGGCATTCAGGATTGTGCCATCCTCCGCGGTAAAAACTAGATCGGTGACGTCGGCTTTCTGAAAGAACCGTCCGGACTCCACCAGACGAGGCCCGTCGTATCGTGTCCATTTCCCGCCGGATGTGCAGCGGTAGCTCTTGCCATTCACTGTGATGCCGAGATGGAGATCCACCGGGGATGCTTTCTCCGGATCCTGCGGCGCGGATTTCACGAAGCTTTCGTAATCCGTGCCCTTGGCGACCGGGCCGAGGTGAGTGATGCGCATCGCCTCGGTATCGAGCGTCATCGCGTAATGCCCCGTCTGGATGCGGCGCAGCCACGGCGCACCGTCCACCGCCTGCGGGAAGCCCTCCGCCCACCACATCGAGGTGTAGTCCTCGGGCACGGGCATCAATTCGGAAACCGGCGCGGCATCCACCGATGGGGCTGCACCTAACAGCGGAATGAAGATGGCAACGCTGCGCGAGGTAAAACTGCGTTTCGCAGCAGCGGTTATTGAGAGGAAAAATTGGTTCATCGTAGGAAACTCAGGCGCACCCGGGAATGCGACCAGAGACTACAGAGCGTGTAGAGGTTTTCTATCTCCCTAATTTTGAGGATGCGCCGGAAATTTTCCATCGCAGAGGAGTTCCGATCACTTCACGAGCGATTCGATCTCAGCCAGCAGTTCGTCTGCTTTGGTGTTTGCCTGATCCATCGGCAATCCCTCGGGAACACCCGGGCGCAGATGTTTTGTGAAGCCGAGCCATGCGTTGCGCAAAATCACCGTCCTCTCATGGATCAACTGCAACAGACGCTCGCCATCGGGATGAGTTTTCGTGAGCGCCCCCGGGCTGTCCACATCCTTGAGATCGGTGGCGCCCATGCCTTCGAGAATCGCCTTCGCCATGACCCAATGACCCAGCGCGCCGGGATGCACCCGGTCTTTCTGGAGCAGGAACTCTGGGTCTTCCACCCGGCGCTTCTCAAGGAAACGCTTCATCGGGAAATGCAGATCGACGACTTCCCAACCCGCTTCCTGGCGCTGGGAGATCAGCCATTTGGAGTATCGATCGAGGGTATCGGAATACGGAAGCTCCTCGCCGCGTGAATCATAGACCGGAGGTGTCAGGTGGATGATACGGACACCGCCCGCGACTGCCTTGTCGTGGAGCCGGGTCATGCCCTCCTTGTATTTCGCGAAGCGGCCTTCATCGAAAGGCAGGTAGATGCCGCAGTTCATGCCGTAGCAGGCAAAGATGATCTCGGGCTTCACTCCTTCGAGGACGCGGTCGAGCCGTTCATGCAGGTCGGGACGCGGGAAGCGCCCGCCGGCATGACCCTCTTCGGAAAGTCCGGAAACGGTCTCACTGCCCAGCCCGGCATTGATGAAATCAAATTCAGCGGATGGCGCGTGCGTCCTGAGGTAGAACTCGACATCGGCGACGTATCCTCCGGCGAAGGTGATGCTGTCTCCCAACCACAGCACACGCTTGCCTTCCAGCCCCGCGAGTTTCTCCGGCAAGGGATCCGCCGAGAGCGAAGGAGCCGAAAGGATCGCGCAGGCACACGCCAGCAAGCGCACCGAATTTTTCAGAAAATCACGCATCATTCAGCTTTGTTAGATCTGGCTTTCATCTTCCTTCGGGCGGAGAGGGCAAGGCGCGGAGTCTTCATGGGCTGATGGGATTGGCGAGAAATCGGATTACTGGAGCGGTGCGGGTGCCCATTCAGGGATGCCTTTTTCGGCAAGCTGCTTCTCGTAGCGGACATGCAGCGGATGTTCTTTCACTTTCGGCAGCCCTTCGTTGACCATCAGCGGGACAGCGGATTCCCACCACTGGTCGTAGGATTTGCGGAGCTCGGAAACCACCTCCGGATGTTCCTTAGCGACATCCTTGGTCTCATTCGGATCGGCGGAAATATCGTAGAGCTGTTCGTTGTTCACCAAACGCCAGCGCTCGGTGCGCACCGCGCATTTCTTGTATTTGGCATCTTCCAATTTCCCCGCATCCCAGCGGCCGCAATGGATGAAGATTTCACGATCCGCCCAATCCGCCTTCGGATCCTCAAGAAGCGGCACGAGCGAACGACCGTCGACTTCCTGCATTTCCTCCGGAAGCGTGGCGCCCGCCAATGTAGCGAAGGTTGGGAAGATATCGATGTCTGCTGCGAGCGCGTCGATGTCGACTCCCGCCTCAAGGACACCTTTCCATTGCCAGAAAGCCGGAACGTGAGTGCCGCCTTCGTTGGGTGAATTTTTCCTACCCCTCATGCCCGCGTTGAACGGGTCGATTTTCTCGTTGCCCTTTTTGATCGGAGCCATCGACATGCCGTTATCCGTCATGAAAATCACCAAGGTATTTTCCAATGCATCCCATTCTTCGAGCTTGGCGATGAGCACGCCGAAGTTGTCATCGATGTTCTCGATCATGCCGTAGCGGCCGGCTGTGCCCTGGTCATATCCGGCATCGAGGAAACGCTTCTTGTAACTCTCCGGAGCGATCATCGGGCCGTGCGGGGCATTGAGCGAGAGGTAGGTGAAATACGGTTTCTTCGCCGCGTTCTGGTCCTTGATCCATGCCAGCGCAGCAGAGAAAAACAAGTCGGTGCAGAAGCCTTGGGTCTTCACGATGGTGTCGTTGTGGAGCAGGACACTATCGAAGTAGGTGTTGTCATTGTTGGGAGGGAAATCCCCGAGGTTCACTTGGCCGATGCCGCCGGATCCGTGGATCAGCACCTCTTTGAATCCACGGTTCCCGGGAAGGTAGACATCCTCATCACCCAGATGCCATTTCCCGAAGATCCCGGTCTCGTATCCCGCCGAAGCAAGAACTTGCGGAAGGGTGAAAACATCCGGAGCCATGCGCTCGCGCTGGAAGATCGTATGAGTCACCCCGTTTTTCATCGCCGCGCGTCCGCTCATGATCGCGGCGCGGGTCGGCGCGCAGGTCGGGTTCACCTGGAAATCGATGAAGCGGGTTGCGCCCTCGTAGAACTTATCGATGTTTGGTGTTTTGACGATCTCGTTGCCCATGCAAGAGAGGTCGCCCATGCCTTGGTCATCGGTGATCACCATGATGATGTTCGGCCGGCTGCCTTCGAGTTCCTTCGCATGCGCGGTGGCCCCGAGTACGCTGAGTCCGGCAAAGGCGATGCCAGCAAGAGATTTGGTAAATAGTGATTCAGTCATTTCTTTAAAATTAGGTTTCCCGGGTATAGCACACACTACGGAGCGGTGCGCACCGATCATTCAGCAGGAACAAGGAGAACCAATTTCAGGTTGAACAGTGCCTTCTTGGGCTCGTCTCCGAAACCGAGGGTGCATGGCGTGGTGCCGACCTGATTCAGATCGAGCACGCCCATTTCCATGAGCTCAAATGTATCCCAGTTTTTCGTCGCAGGGACTTTGGCCGTGATCGTTTTGTTGCCGACTTTCAGTTCAGCGGTGCTTCCCGCGTACCTTTTGTCGCAGGAGTATAGCAGCTTCACGGTGTATTTTCCAGGTGCCGGGATATCGAGGTTCCATGTGGCGCTATCGGCAGGATCCGTCCAGAAACCGATGTATTCGTTGCCCTGAAGTTGGATCGTATCGCCGTTCAACTTGGCATCCTTTGCGTCGAGGCTCAGCTCGTCGCCTTTGAGGCCAAGATTGGCGGAAGGTGCCTTCCCGGCTTTGAGTCCTCCGCTATATTTGATGCGCAGCACGGTGGCGTGCGGCTCGGCTTCTGCGCCGGAAAGATCGATCTCAAGACCGGTCTTGGCCGCCGAGGATGGCAGGGACTTGCCATCGTAGGTGGAAACCTCCGAGGCACCGGCAGCGAGGCCTTTGACTTCCAGCTTCCCGTTCGTTGGCCAGTTGAAGACGTAGGCGAAAATTTCGCCGGAATCTTCGGTGGAGCTTTTCGACTTCGCGACGGTGCCCCAATTTTGCTGCGGCAGGTTGATATACTCGGTCTCATACACTGCCTCGGAATACACCTTGTTCCACTCGCCCATCTGCAGGAGCAGATCGGTCGATCCCTGAGGCCAGGAGCCATCCGCATAGGGTCCGACGTTGAGCAGCAGGTTTCCGCCCTTGGTATTGATATCAATCTGCTTCTGCACCAGCACATCGATGTCTTTCCAGGTGGTGTCACTTTTCTTGAAACCCCACGAGTGATTCACCGTCCAGCAAGCTTCCCAGACGTGATCCAGCGCCTCCTTCGGCGTGGAGTTCTCCGGTGTGCCGTAGTCCTTTTTGAAGGAAGAACGCTTTGCGACGCGGTTGTTGATGATCATGTCCGGGCTCAGTTCACGCAGATAGTTGTAGAGATCAATACCGTCCTCCATGGTCCACCACTTCGTCCAATCGCCATCGAACCACATGATGGCGGGATCGTAACGATCGATGAGCTCTTTGAGCTGCGCTTTCATGTATTTCACGTAGCCCTCCTTATCATTCATCGGAGTCTGGTTGTGCGCTTTCTGCGCGCGCTGGGACGGGTGATGCCAGTCGATGATCGAGTAATAGGTGCCGAATTCGATGCCGTGTTTGTCACAGGCGGCTTTCAGTTCACCGAGGATGTCGCGGTCGAAATCCGTCGCCTCGCCGATGTCGAACTCGGTCTCGGCACTGTCCCACAGGCAGAAGCCCTCGTGGTGCTTGGTCGTGATGACCATGTACTTCATACCAGCCTCCTTGGCGGTCTTCACCCACAGATCGGCATCGAGCTTTTCGGGATTAAAATCGGCGGCCAGCGGGATGTATTCTTCCGGAGTGATGTTGCCCCAGCGCTGGATCCACTCGGCGTATTTATCGACCGGTTTGCCTTTCCACTCACCTCCCAGAGTCGAGTAAACGCCGTAGTGAACGAACAGCCCGAACTGTGCGTCGGTGAACCATTTCATCCGCTGCTGGTAGGCATCTTCGGTTTCGGTAATGAGCTCGACGGCTTGGGCGGAGCCAGCGGCCAACAGCGCGGCACTTAGCAGGACAGGAATATTTTTAAGCATATCGATCAAATTTTTCGACTTTCATCATTTTACATTCTAGAGCTCGGGAGCCACCCAGTTCGGGATGCCCGTGGATTCCTTTTGTTTGAGGTAATTCGCTTCAAAGGGCTTTTCCACATCCAGCGAGGCGTCTTCGTTTACCATCAACGGCCGGGCTTCCGCCCAGAAGGCATCGTAGGCTTTCTGCATTTCGGAAACGACTTCGGGATGCTCTTTGAAAACGTTCTTCGTCTCACCGGGATCGTTGACGATATCGTAAAGCTCACCGGGGCCGACCAAGCGCCATTTCTCGTTGCGCACGGCATATTTCTTATCCTTCCAGTCGTCGGGATTGGTATCGCCTTTGCCGAATTTTCCGTCGGCACCGGCTTTGCCCCAGCGACCATTGTGGAAGAAGAGCTGGCGATCCGGCCATTCCGCATCCTCATCATCGAGCAGTGGCAACAAGCTACGACCAGGCAAGCTGAGTTCCGAAATATCCGCACCGGCCAGATCGGCAAAGGTTGGAAAGATATCGATGTGGCGGGCGAGTTGGGCGAGATCGCAGCCGGACTCGGTCACACCTGGAAGTCGGAAAAACAGCGGCACACGGGCACCACCTTCATACAAGGTCGCCTTGCCACCTTTCATGCCGGCATTGTAAATTTTCGCCCCACCTGCACTGCCGTTGTCGGTGGTGAAAATGAGCAGGGTATTGTCGGTCAAATCCCACTCATCGAGTTTTTCCATCAAACGCCCGACATTGTCGTCGATGTTCGTGATCATCCCCCAGAAAGCAGGACTGCCTTTTTCGTCTTTATACATCGCTTTGTATTCCTCCGGTGCAATGAGCGGTGCGTGAGGTGCATTGAGCGCGATGTAAGCGAAGAATGGCTTCTCCACTTCTTTCTGCTCCTTGATCCAACCCATTGCCTGGCTGAAGAAGACGTCGGTGCAGAAGCCGTTGGTTTTTTCGAAGACACCATTGTGGCGAATGATCGGATCGAAATAACTGTTGCCCGGTACATCCCCCTGGCTGCCTTCGTACCTTTGGCCGATGCCACCTGCACCATGGATAAATACCTCATCGAAGCCGCGATTTCCCGGTTGATACGCATCCTCTTCTCCAAGATGCCACTTGCCGAAAATTCCGGTCGAGTAACCGGCTTTCTTCAAAACATCCGCCACGGTCGGCACGCCAAGCGCCATGCGCTCACGCTCGAGGATCGTATGAGTCACGCCCACCTTGAACGGCTCCTTTCCTGACATCAGGGCCGCACGCGTCGGCGCACAGGTCGGGCTGACGTGGTAGTCCGTGAAACGCGTGCTCTGCGCATAAAGCTTGTCGAGGTTTGGGGTTTTAAGGAACGGATGCCCATGGCAGGCGAGATCGCCGTAGCCTTGGTCATCGGTCATCACGAATATGATGTTCGGCTTCTTTCCGGACGCTTCGGCGGAAAACGCATGTCCGGCAAGAAAAAGCAGAACACCCAGAAAAAGGGCGGAGAAGTGGGAAATGGTTCGGACTTTCATAGACAGTGGTAGAATAGGCCCAATTTAACGTGGCCCAACCACGAAAACTTTCTCAGAAGCCTAACTCTTTTGTGCGATGGACAAACCGCCATTTTATGGCAGCCATGGAATCGACCCGGAACCGTCGGAACAGCAGGCTTTTGATGAAGTTCTTCTATCGTTCCTCAGCTACGGAGAAGTCCTCAGCAGTCGGGAAATCATCTGGGACAGGATAGGCCGTCTCCTTTTTTGCCAACCACTGAAGCGCGCGGATCGCCGCCGTGCGCATGCCGATACAGCGCATGCGCTCCGGGCTCTCCTCACCTTTCCAGCTATGGCCGAAAGTCGAGGAATATACCCGTCCCTTCCCATACTCCACCACCCACTCCAGCGGCCAGTTCAGCTTCGTCTTCGGATCGTAGCCGTAAGAGAGGATCTCGAGATTCTCCGCTGGCCCGCGCGGGTAGAAGTATACCTCGATGTCCGGCGTCTTCCATTCCCGTGGGAAACCCTGATGGATCGGATGATCACCCAGCCGCTTCACCAAGGTATCGACCCGCGGCCCGTGGGCGGTGTTCAGGCCCTCCCCCGGCGGAATCCTCACCAGGCTGCCATCGTCCTCCACGCGTATCGCCCACCCCGCATCCTTCTTGCGGTAGCCGATCCCGAGCATCTTGCTGTATTCGTCCCAGTCAGCGAAGGAATTGTTCGCTGAGTGCCATGCGAAAACCCCGCCGCCATCCGCCACGAATTTCTCGAAATCCGCCTTCACCTGATCCGGCCAAGACGGCCCGCCGCTGATGTTGTTGCAGTTCTGGATGACCACATCGTATTGGCTGAACTCCGGCCGCCATGCATCCCAGCCTGCATCCTCCGCCGTCTCGGGAGCTGTGGACACACTCACCTCGAATAGCCCGGTCGGCTCGATGAATCCCCGGATCTGTTTGGTCGTGAGTCGCCAGTCGTGATTGCTGAAACCATCGACAATAAGCACGCGGATCGGCGCGGCCTGTGCCGCCCCGATGCAGACGATGGCTGAAATTAGAGAGAGGAACTTTTTCATGAATCAATCTCATTCCATCTCCCCTGCACCGCCCACGGCAAGATCAATCGCCCTTCGGCAGAGCGGCCTCGATCACCTCTGCCACCTGTTTGGCCATCAGTTCATTGCCCGCTGGCTTGAAGTGAACATTGCGCGGCAGTTGCAACTTATCGAGGTCCGGCGTGACCGCGGCGAAGAGGTCATTCACCTGGATGCCATGTTTCTCCATGACTTTAAGCGCTGCCTCGTTGTATCGCACCGGTGCATCCACTTCGCGCAGCGGATTGTTCGTCCCCGGTGCTACGGGAGTCGTCGTAGCAAAAATCAGCTTCGCCCCGGTCTTCTCTAGCTTGCCGACGATTTCCTCGAGGTTCTTCGCATACTGCTTCACATCCGCTTGATACGGATCGGAGGGATTCGAGGAGTTCGCTCCGGTCTTTTCATTCACATGTTTCAGATCGTGCAGTCCGTTGTTGAAATGGATTACATCCCACTTGCGGCCTTTCAGCCACGTATCGATACGCTGCACGGAATGAGTCGTTCCCTGAGAGTTCTCCGGCGCCTTGCCATTCGCTGCCATTGGCCTGAAGACATTCGCTTTACCCTCCAGCGCCTTACGCACCAGCCTCGTGTAGCCGATCGAAATGGAATCCCCGAGGATCAGCACATTCGGCAGACTCTCGTCCACCGTGAAAGCCCATGCGCCTTGCCCGACCTTTTCCGCATCCGAGCCGTCTTCCGGTTGATACGGTTTATCGGGTGCCGCAGTGACAAAGCTAACGGCGAAGGCGGATACGAGGGCGAGAGATTTGATCTTCATGGGTTTGATACCCAAGCTACCCGCCGCTTCTATCCAGGCAATTCAATTATCCGCTATGGGCTCCCGGGGTTGCACGCACGGTACCGATGGTCCGGTAGCCTGCATGAACTTGGTCTTCGCATGCAGGATCAGTGTGCCGAGCAGCAGGTCAGCCAGTGGCAGCACCACGTTGAAATTCTTGTGCATGTAGCGGTGATGCAAAAGGTGATGGCCGTTGAGGCGGCGGAACCACTCCGGCTTCTCCACACGACGCGCCTTCGGCAAGTGCATGCACCAGTGAATGTATTCGTAAAAGCAGTAGTAGGACGCAAATGCCACCACACCACCGACCACAAATCCCCACTGACCGATCGCCCACGAGAGCAGCACAAACGGGATCGCGCCGATTGCCACCAGCACCGCTCCGTTCCACCACGCCATCGGGATGGTCTCCTTGTCCTTCTCGTCCTGCAGGTGATAGGTCAGATCCGCCTTGAAGACCTGATGGTGCACCACCGCATGCGCCTCAAACGGATAGCGGAATTTACCCAGCGGGCGGTGCATGATGTACTTGTGCAGCGCCCACTCGAAAAAAGAGCCAAAAACGATGCCGACGGCGAGCCCTGCAAGGCACCAGAGGAGAAAAATGATCATATATTTAGTTTCACCCGGGAATTGGGCGTTGCGGGCGATACTCCCTCGCAAGGGAGATAACAAGGAAAGCTTTGCTTCTTTTTTCCCAAACCCCGTCGCGAAATTCCCTCTTCTCAAGCTCCGCCATCCGTCCATATTGTCAACTTCAAGCCATGAAGAAAACCTCCTCCTTACTCGCCATTTTCGCCGGTCTCACGCTCGCAGCTCAGGCCGTTCCTCACAAGATCCTGTTCTTCTCCAAGTCCAGCGGCTACGAGCACGACGTCATTTCATGGAAAAACGGCCAACCCAGCTTCGCCGAAAAGGTCTTCCTCGAAATCGGAGAAACGGAAGGCTGGACCTTCGAATTCTCCAAAGATGGCTCCAAATTCTCTCCGGAATATCTCGGGCAATTTGACACCGTCATCTTCTACACCACCGGCGATCTCACCAAGGAAGGAAGAGACAAGCAACCGCCCATGACCGCCGATGGCAAACAGGCACTGCTTGACTACATCAAGGCCGGCAACGGATTCATCGGCCTCCACTGTGCCACCGATACCTTCCACACCTCCAAAGACGGCAAGGAGCTCTCACGTTATGAAAACCACGGAGAAAACGCCGATCCATACATCTGCATGATCGGTGGGGAATTCATCGTCCACGGTGCCCAGCAAGAAGCCACCAACCGCGTCATCAACCCGAAATTCCCCGGCTTCGAAAATGCCGGAGAATCCTTCACCCTCAAGGAGGAATGGTACACCCTGAAAGATTTCAACCCCGATATCCACGCCCTCACCGTCATGGAGTCGTCGAAAATGAATGGCCCGATGTATCAGCGCCCTGACTTCCCCACCACATGGGCACGCGGCGAGGGCAAAGGCCGCGTCTATTACTCCGCCATGGGCCACCGCGAGGACATCTGGACCCATGACCTTTTCAAAAATATGCTCATCGGGGCGATCAAGTGGACCACCGGTGAAGTCGATGCCGAAATCCCCTCCAACCTTGAGGAAGTCGCTCCAGAAGCCATGAAGCTCACCGCCCCTCCAGCACCAAAGGAGAAAAAGCAAAGAGACGTGAAACCGAAAAAGTAGTGGGCGGCTCCCCTCTGCTGTGGAAAATCCCTGCGTGATCTCTATCGAACACGCACGGGAAATCATTTCCGCCCACCTCTCACCCCTGTCCGCCTTCGCGGTCGATCTTTCCGCGTCCCTTGGTCACGTCCTCGCCGAGGACGTTCTCGCCGATGCCGACTATCCTTCGGCGGATCGCTCCATGATGGACGGATACGTCCTGCGTGCAGACGCCACCCCCGGCAGCTTCCGCATCACCGGGGAAATCCCCGCCGGTTCCGTGCCCACCACCGGCCTCGGCAGCGGAGAAGCCATGCGCATTTTCACCGGAGCCATCCTCCCGCCCGGCGGCGGCCGTGTGGTCATGCAGGAGGATTGCACCCGCTGCGGGGATGATGTCGAGATTCCCGCATTTTCCGAGAATCCTTTCATCCGCCCTCAAGGAGCCGAGGCCACTTGCGGCGCCACCGTCCTGCCCGCAGGCACCCTCATCGGTGCCACGGAAATGGCGATCCTCGCCCAGGTCGGATGCACCTCTCCGCCGGTCATCCGCCGCCCGGTGATCCGCCACCTCGCCACCGGAGACGAACTCGTCCCTCCCACCCAGACCCCGCCTCCCGGTCACATCCGCGATACGAATTCCAGCCTGCTCACTGGTCTCATTCCAGGCCTGAGCTCCAGCCACGCCCCGGACAATCCCGCCACCATGAAGACCCTCGCCGAGGGCACCCAAGATCTCCTCCTCATTTCCGGCGGAGCCAGCGTCGGCGATCACGATTACGGTGCCTCCACCCTCCGGGAAATTGGCTTCACCATCCACTTCGACAAAGTCAACCTCCGCCCTGGCAAGCCCCTCACCTTTGCCACCCGCGGCTCCCAAGCTGCCTTCGTCATCCCGGGAAACCCCGTCTCCCATTTCGTCTGCCACCACCTAGCCATCCGCCTCGCCATCGACCTCCTCTCCGGCATCATCCCGTCCTGGCATTTCCTCGATCTGGAAATCACCAACAAAGAACTCCTCCGCCCCAACCCACGGGAAACCTTCTGGCCCGCCCAAGTCAGCCACCAAAACGGCCACCTCATTGCCACCGCAAAACCCTGGTCTTCCTCCGGCGATACATTCTCCCTTTCCCAAACCAACGCCCTCATCCGAGTCGGCGAAGCCCCACCCCGCACCCTCCTCCTCAACCTCCCCCCTTCAAACTGAAAACTTCCAACTAGCAACCTCCAGACTCATGCCAAACTTTTCCCACCTAGACGCCCAAGGCACCGCCCGCATGGTCGATGTCGGCGCGAAACCCATCCAGCGCCGCACCGCCACCGCCGAAGGCCACGTCACCTGCCTGCCGGAAACCATCGCCGCGCTCCGCGACAAAGTCCTGCCCAAAGGCGACGTCCTTACGGTCGCCCGCATCGCCGCTATCCAGTCCGCCAAGATCACCGACAAGCTCATCCCCCTCTGTCACTCCCTGCCCCTTGATGCCGTCGATGTCGAGTTCGAGATCCTCGACTCCTCCGTCGCCATCCGCGCCACCGCCTCCACCTCCGCCAAGACCGGTGTCGAAATGGAAGCGCTCACCGCGGTCTCCATCGCCGCACTCACCATCTACGACATGTGCAAGGCCGTCGACAAAACCATGTCCATCGGCGGCATCAGCGTCACCGGAAAGACCAAGCAATGAAGTTCGCCCGCCTCACTCTCAGCGACCGCGCCAGCGCCGGGATCTACTATGACCTTTCCGGCCCCGAAATCGAACGTATCCTCACCGAAGCTGGCTTCACCGGCATCGAATGGATCCGCCACGTCATGCCCGACGACCGCGACGGCATCGAGTCCCTCCTGCGCACTCTCTGCGATCAGGAAAACTGCCAACTCATTCTCACCACCGGCGGCACCGGCCCCTCCGCCCGCGACAACACCCCGGAAGCCACCCGCGCCGTCCTTGAGCGTGAACTCCCCGGCTTCGGCGAAGCCATGCGTATGCGCAGTTTCGAGAAGGTCCCCACCGCGATCCTCTCCCGCTCCACCGCCGGCACCCGCGGCCAATCCCTGATTCTCAATCTCCCCGGCAACCCCAAAGCTATCGGAGAATGCCTCCCCATGCTCATCCCCGCCATCAAGGAGGCGATGCGGCATTTGACGGGAGAGTAGAAGAAACTCCTATCCAAATCATCCAACCCCAATCAGGGTTGGCGATTCGGTTTGTAGGCTCAACTACGCAACCCATACGGGTAGAAGGCCGGTGCCAATCGCCCAAGTCTTTCCTGAAAACTGAAAACTAGCACCCTAGCAAACTAGTCCACATAAGGCTGATCGTTATACATCATCAGCTTATAGGATCGATCCTCCTGCTGCTCCGCCATCCAGATTCCGGTATTCTCCAATCCCCTTCTGGCTTCACCGCCCGGTTCTTTCTGGATGAGCAGTTTCATCAACGACACCCCGGAACTGTTGTGCCCGGCGAGTAGGATGGATTTATCGGATCCGCCAAAACGGCTCTCAATCAATTTGATCACATGGAGCGCGGCTGCCTTCGTATAAGCCACCTTCATTTCTTCGGAGCTGTCTTTGGGGGCGCTTGCATAATCATTCGTCACACCTTCGCGAAAATGGAAAAACTCCGCCTCGTCTTCCGGGATCTCAAGCGGCTTGCCCTTGTTGAAGATATCCTCTTTCACGTCAGGAATGTCTTCGGCAAGGATGGTCAGCATCCCGGTGGCTTCTTTCAGCTCAGGCCACACTTCTGCCTTTTGTTCCCTGTCTTTCAGGTAGGGAAGGATCGTGTTGCGCGCTCTCCACAACGGGCTGGAGGCGATGAAATCGAATTCATACTTCTGGAGCTTTTCCGTGCCCGTCACAACTTCCTCTAGGCCTTTGGGCGTAAACATGTCCGGATTGCCCACGTAAGCCGGCCACTCCGCTTCCGGGACGCCCTTGTCCTCCCATGCCTTCTGAACATTGTGCCCACCTTCCGCGTGACGGATGTAGTAAATTTTCAGTCCGGCATCCGCCATGTTTGAGAACACAGCGGAAAGGGCGAGGGTGAGGATAATGGATGATTTCATTGATTGGTAAGTGGAAGTTACGTGGGATAAAATGGGGATCTATCTTGGAGTTTTCAGAGAGGGATTCACTGGGGTAGAAGCATGATCGGAGATCACTTCTCATCCCATTTGTAGCGCGCCTTCACCCGGCTGCCACCCACCCCGACTTCTTCGGAAAGCACACGCACCGCCGCCTCCATCTGCGGATCCCGCCCCTTTGCCTGATCTGCCGGCAGCACTGGCACCACCAGATCCGGCACCGCGCCGTTCAGCTCAAGATCCTCCCCGGTCTGGGCGTGGAACCAGCCACGGAATGGAATCTGCAATTCGCCCACCTCCGGAATCGTGATGCCCACCGCCGAAATCACCCCGCCGTTGGTCGGCGTGCCGATGAGTTTACCGCGCCCGATTTCTTTGAATGCATGGCAGAAGATTTCCGCGTTTGAGAAGGTGTTGCCGTTGCACAACACCACCATCGGCTTGTCCCACGAAGGGCTCACTCTCCGATCCGCCGGGTAGCCGCGCGGGCCATCACGCGGCACCGTAAAAGTATGCTGCGGTTGGCAGAAAAGCCCGAGCAATTCATCCGCCACTCGTCCACCGAGATTGTCGCGCAGATCCAGGATCAGCCCCTGTGCATCTAGGGAGGCGCGGTAAACTTCCACCGAAAGATCGCGCAGATCATCGGTCTTCATTTTCCGGAACGGCAGGTAGGCCAGCCCCTGCTCCTCCGCCAGCCGTGCATCCGCCGCCACCTTCGCCTCCCGGTCAATCAGACGCATGTCATCGTAATCGAGCGGCACCAGCTCCAGAGTGCGTTTGTTCCCTTCTGCATCAGCCACCACCATCGGCAGCGAGGCTCCTTCCGCACCGTTGAAAATTTTCCCCAGATCCGTGCCGGCATCCACATTCTTCCCGCCGATGCGCAGCACCGTATCGCCTGCCTTAGGCGCATTTTTCACCAATGAAACCGGCGAACCAGCGATCACACGCTCCACCACCAGCGGCCCCTCCCAGCTCGCTTTGAAAACCATGCCCGGATGCGCGGTCGGCTTCTTCACTTTCACATGCTCGCCCGAAAGCCCCCATTCCTTCGATTTGAAGGTCAGGTGAGAGGCGTTTAGTTCGCCCAATAGTTGCGCCACCACCCGATCGAACTGTCGTGATTCCCTGGCCTCCGCCGCCGAGTCCTCGTATTTCACCAAGACGGCATCCCAGTCCTTGCCGTTCATGGTCTTGTCGTAGAAACGCTCGCCCAGAGTCCTCCAGATCCGACGGAATCCCAGCCGCAACCGCGCGCTCCTTTCCTGTTCCACAGAAAACGAAAACTCATACTTCTCCAACTTGCCCCCATGCAAGATCACCGGGACACGATCCATCCTCCAATACGAACGCCACGCCTCATCCATTGACATAGGAATCGCGCGGAAATCGTCATACTCCTTCACCTTCCCACTCTCCAGGGAAAGCTGATAGACCGCCTTGTCCTTCACGTCGCGACTCTGGAAAAGCACCGACTCCGAGTCTGCCCCCCACATCACCCGGATTGGCTCGCTGACATCCGTTTCCACCTGCTTCAGCGATTCCGAGATCTTCGTGAAATCCGATTTCTCCGTCATCCCTTTGACATCGATCGTCCACAGCCGAGCAAGCGCGTCCTCTTCCCGCCGCGCCACGAAAAGGATGGTCTTCCCATCGGGTGACCATTTCGGCGAGCCCTCAAAGGCCGGGTGGCGCGTCAGGTTCTTCGGCTTTTGCGATCCATCCGCCCGCACCACCGAGATGTCGCGGTTCGCGTGCAGATCCTTCTTCGCCGCCACCAGCCATTTCCCATCCGGCGACCAATCATAGGTCGGCGAATCCCAGCCATGCATCACCACCTTCGCCTCCCCATCGCCATCAGCGGGTGCGGTCACCAGATCCCCGGTCGATTCGATCCATGACAGCCAGACCCCACCCGGACTGACACGCAACGAGCGTTTTGAACGGGTATCCGCCGGCACGACAAACACCTCCCCCATTTTCCCCTCGGAAAATGCCGTCCGGCACACCTCCATCTCCAGCCCGTTGTCCCGCAGGAAAAACAACACCTCGCCATCCTCCGAAAACTGCGGCTCCCGTTCATCCAGCGCATCCGTCTCCGTCAGCCGCACCGGCTCACCGCCCTGCACCATCGTCCACAGCTCACCCGCAGCGGAAAAAACGATGCGCCCGTCCTCTCCGAAGGTCACCGCCGAAGTCCCGCTGACCTTCTCGCGCCTCACCAACGGCCTGGAAAATTTCTCCCCGGTCACGAAAAAACGAACCTCCTCCGGCTCCGCGCCAGTCCCCGGCTCGAACCGATACACCTTCTGCCCCGCCCGGAAGACCATAACTTTACCATTCCAGGAAAGCGCCGGCCCCACCACCGACTCGTCCTTGAAAAAGGTTTCCTGCTTTTCGGAACCCGTCTCCAGATCCCGCGTCCATAGATTGAACGTCCCGTCCACATTTGAGAGGTAATGGAAGCCTTTCCCATCCGCCTTCCACAGCGGCGATTTTGCCTCCCATTCTTCCACGATCAGGGGCGTGAATTTTCCCGTCTCCGAGTCCCAAAGATGCACCTGGGATGCCCGCGATCCCCGGTAGCCGCTGCGATAAAGCTGCTCCCCGCCCTGGCAGAAAAGATACCGCTTCCCATCCGGTGAGACCGCGAGCGAATTCGCCGTCGCATCAAACAGCTCCAGCTCCCTGCGGTCTTTGCGCAAATCCACCAGCAACGGCCGGAACGGCTTGTAACCCGAGCTTCCCCGCTCACCCTTCGCCACCGCCACCCCGCTATCCGGCGAAATACTCTCCAGCACATAACCTTCGGAATGCTCGCTGTGACGCTGCAAATCACTCCCATCCGCCTGATCCACTTTGACCGAATAGATCTGCGCCGCCCCCGTCCGATCCGAGCAAAACACCAGCCGTTTCCCATCCGGCGTGAAATGCACATACGCCTCCCGCGCACTGTCATATACCACCCGTTTCGCCTCACCGCCCTTACTCGGGGCCATCCAGATATCGTTCAGCCACTCAAACGCCAGCATCTCCCCATCCGGAGAAAGCGCTGGCCAAGCCAACGCCCGGATCTCCGTTTTCTCCCCACTCTCCTCCGCCCCCATCGCCACACCCGCCAACAACAAGATGAAAAACGAAACAAACCGCATCCACAAAGCAACCCGACACACCTCCCACCCGCAAGCAGGAACTCTCTTTCAGTTTGCGAGCTTGCTAGCGTTAAGTTTTCAGGAAGAGCCACCAGCGGCATCAACGAGCCACCTCTTCACTGAAAACTGAACACTGAAAACTAGCACACTCTCCAAAGGCGCGACTCTTCCTTGATGTTTGAACACCGAAAGTTGAAGCTGCGCCGTGCCCGACGACGACTCCATCCCCGCCTCCCCACCCCGCTCTTGGGTGGAAATCAACACCACCGCCCTCGGCCACAATCTCCGGGTCTCCCGCGAGGCCTCTGGATGCGCCATCATGGCGGTTGTCAAAGCAGGTGCCTACGGCCACGGCCTCGAAACCATCGCCCGTTTCCTCGAGTCCCAAGGCGTCGAATTCCTCGGCGTCGCCAACATCGGCGAAGCCCGCCGCATCCGCCGCGCCGGGGTCGAAACCCCGATCTACCTGCTCGGTGCCACATGGGAGCTGGAGCGCGAAGAAATCGTCGCCCGCAACGTCACCCCCTGCATCTCCACCCTCGCCGAGGCGCAGGCCTTTTCCGCCATCGCCGCCCGCCGTGGCGTCACCATTCCCGTCCACATCGCCGTCGATACCGGGATGGCGCGCGGCGGATTCCTCCCTGCCGATGTCGCCGCCAACCTCAGCGAGATCGAGAAACTCCCCAATCTCTCCATCGAAGGCATCGCCTCCCACCTCTCCTCATCCGACGAGGACGAGGTCTTCACCAACCTCCAGATCAGCCTTTTCTCCAAAACCGTCGCCGAACTCGGCGGTGCCTCGCGTTTCCGCTGGATCCACCTTTCCAATAGCGCGGGCATCCTCGCCTACCCCCACGGCCCGTGCAATCTTGCCCGCCCCGGCCTCATGCTCTACGGCATCTCGCCGATTCCGCAGTATCAGGAAAAACTGCACAACGTCATGTCGCTCAAGTCACGCGTCAGCCTCGCCCGCACCGTTCCCGCAGGCCACAGCGTCTCCTATGGCCGCAGCTACATCACCGAGCGCCCCACCCTCCTCGCCACCGTCGGAGTTGGCTACGGCGATGGCTACCCCCGCTCCCTTTCAGGAAAAGGCGCCCACGTCTTCATCCGAGGCCAGCGCCATCCAGTCGTAGGCCGCGTCACCATGGATCAGATCGTCGTTGCCCTCCCCGATGGCAGCCCCGTCACCTCCGGCGACGAAGTCGAACTCTTCGGTCCTAATATCCCCGCCGACGAAATCGCCCACCTAGCCAACACCATCGCCTGGGAGCTCTTCACCGGCATCACCCCCCGCGTCGAACGCATCTACCAATAGCAACAAGGAGAGGCGTCTCTCCAGAGCGCCTGCACCTGCACGGCACTCAACCCCAGTCTGTCCACTGATCACTCAGCACTAGCAACTCATCCTCGCCAAACCCCCACCCCCCCGCTAATTCACAGCCGTCCCCGAAATTTCAGCATTTCAGTTTTCAGCATTTCAGCTTTTACCCCATGGCCAACGACTTCGCTTTCGAATCCCTTAACCACGCCCAGCGCGAGGCTGTCTCCAATCTCGATGGCCCCGTCATGATCCTCGCCGGTGCCGGAACCGGAAAAACCCGCACCGTCACCTGCCGCATCGCCCACATGCTGGAGCGCAAGGTCCCCCCTGCCGAAATCCTCGCCGTCACCTTCACCAACAAGGCCGCCTCCGAGATGAAGGAGCGAATCGGCGGCATGGTCTCCAAGAAGGCCGCGAAGGAGATGACCGTCTGCACCTTCCACTCCCTCTGCGTCCGCATCCTGCGCGGCGGCATCGACAAGCTCGGCTACAAAAAGAATTTCACCATCACCGCCTACTCGGATCAGGTGGGCATCATGAAAAACCTCCTCGTCCGCAAAGGCGGCACCGATGAGAAAGTCAAGGCCGAGACCGTCCTCTCGGAGATCTCCGGCGCCAAAAACAAGGGCATCGATGTCGCCGATCTACAGGACGATTACTTCGCCCAACTCGCCGTCGCCTACCAGAACGAGCTCCGCGCCCAGAATGCAGTCGATTTCGATGATCTTCTGCTCCTCGCCGAGCAAATCCTCCGCGAGCATTCCGATGTGCGCGACCACTTCCGGAAAGTCTATACTAGGGTCACCGTAGATGAGTTCCAAGACACGAACTCCCTCCAGATGCGCCTCCTCCAGCAGCTCGTCGGGCCGCCCTACCACGTCTGCGTTGTCGGCGATGACGACCAATCCATCTACGGCTGGCGCGGCGCGGAAGTCGCCAACATCCTCGAGTTCGAACGCTTCTTCCCCGATCCCAAGATCATCCGCTTGGAAGAGAATTACCGCTCCACCGAGGCCGTGCTCCACACCGCAAACTCCCTCATCAAGCACAACGTCGGACGCCGCGAGAAAGTCCTGCGCTCCACCCGCGGCGGCGGCGACAATATCCGCATCGTCGCCATGCCCGGCGATGACGAGGAGGCGGAGTTCATCGCCGATGAGATCCTCGGAGAAAAGACCGCCCACGGCCGCGAGTGGGAACACTTCGCCATCCTGTTCCGCACCAACGGCCAGTCGCGCAAACTCGAGCTCGCCCTCCGCGACCGGAAGATCCCCTACCGCATGGTCGGCGCCCAGTCGTTCTACGACCGCCGGGAAATCAAGGACGTGCTCGCCTACGTCGCCCTCCTCGTCTCTCCCGACAACGACATCCCTCTCCTGCGCGTCATCAACGCGCCAAACCGCGGCATCGGCCAAGCCACCGCCGTGCTCGCCACCGATGACTCCCGCGAGAAAGGCCGCTCTGTCTGGCAATCCCTCTGCGACCCCTTCTTCACCTCTACCCTCGGTGCAAAGGCACGCGGTGCCATCGAGGACTTCGTCGCACTGATCTCCGGTGCCAAGAACCGCATCGACATCGCCAAGGACAACCCCGCCGACGTCCTCACCGACATGCTCGCCGAGATGGAATACATCCCGTGGCTCGAGCGCGGTTGCAAAAATGATTCCGAACGCCAGCAACGCGGCGAGGCCATCCATTCCGTCAAAGAATCCCTCCGCGCCCACATCGAAAAAGGCAAGAAACTCCAATCCTTCCTCGACGACTCCGCCCTCGCCTCCGACCGCGACGACGACGATCTGGAAAAGAAAAAAGGAGCCACTCTCATCACCCTCCACGCCTCCAAAGGTTTGGAGTTCCCCATCGTATACCTCGTCGGTCTTGAGGAAGGTTACCTCCCCCACTTCCGCAGCGTCACCGAGGGCACCAAGGACGAGGAACGCCGCCTTCTCTATGTCGGCATCACCCGCGCCCAAGAGCACCTCACCCTCACCTACTGCAGCGTGCGCATGAAATGGGGACAGAAAACCGGTTGCCAGCCCTCTTCCTTCATCTGCGAACTCGATGACAAATACATCGAGCACACCACCTTCGATGACATCCAGAACGTCGAAATGTCCTCCGACGACCTCGACGATTTCTTCTCCTCCATGAACAACATCTTCGCGGAGGAGGATTGAAGGTTCACCAAGGACCGAGCAACAGGCAATCCGGCATGGACGCATCACCCTCCCCCCCACCCTAAAAGCTCCCAAGCTTCTCCGAAATCACAGCCTCTATGGCGCACCGATCCCAATGGGATAGACGTGCTGGGCGAATGCAGTGGCTAGCCAGAACACTAAAAACACGATCCAAATCGAGGAGGAAAACAACAGGCTGAGCAGATGGATCCTGTCTCCGGCAAGCCGATGCGCATCTCTGTCGATGGCGTATCTCTGGAATTCCACATTGCCCATCTCCTGCTCGAAAAGTTCGCGCTGTTTCTGCAGCCACTTGTCGGCCGTGGATCGCGCGGCATACAGGCCGGGGGCGACTAGGAGCGAAGTCACAATTCCCACCGCAGGCAGGAGAATCCCGGCAAGCCAATTGAATGACGCGGTCGGATACCCCATCGATATCGCCATCGGGACGATCAAAAACGATTGGCAGGTGACAAACCACGTGACTCGGCTGCTCAGCAGGCCGAATTCGAAACTGCATTCGTTGCGGTAGAATTTGAGGCGGTCGATCTTCTCGTTGAGTCCTGAGTCGTGCATCGATTTTTCGGAGGATATCCGGGGATGGGTTCAGCCCAAGACGGTATCGATGCGAGACTGGCCGTCAAGATCCCGAGAGAAAACATGCCCCGCGGAAACCAGCTCCCACAGCCCCCACGGCAATCGCCGGAATTAGCGAGTAGCTTTTGATTTCCATTCACCCTCTGCTACCTTTCTGCGTGCCCTACAAAACCCACACCGCGCCTGCCTTGCTCGCGTTTGCCTTCTTACTGCTCCTCTGCCCCGCCTATTCCGCACCTTTCAAACTCCTCGCCATCGGTGATTCACAAACGGAGGAGTATCGCTTCGAGACACCCTTCTCCGCACCCGACTCCGATCCATTCGTCGCCAATACCAAAAACTGGGTGGAACTCCTCGAACAACACCGCCCGCTCGACTTCTCGATGGGCAATTACGAGCCATCGTTGGGGAACTACGCGGACTACCGAAATGCTGGCTATGAATACAATTACGGGGTGCCCGGCTTTAAGGCCGAGAAATGGGTCGACGTCCTCTTTAATCCCGGAACCTTTTTCGAATACAACACACGCTACGAGCTCAGAGGAGACCTTTCCGCGGTCGATGCCGTGTTGATCTTCATTGGCGGAAACGACCTCTCGCTGGCCAACGACGATGCGAAGAACGATGAGATCCGCGTCTTTATCGGGCGCATTCACGATTACGTGCGCAACAACGCCCCCGCCAACCTCCCGATCATCGTCGCCACCGTCCCGGACATTGGCGCCACCCCGAAGGAAAAAATCTCCGATCCCACCCTCGCCGCGGCCGCCCGCGCCAGGGTCGCCACCCTGAATGCGAACATCATCGCCGACCTCGGCAGCCGCGCCAACACCTACATCGCGCGTATCGACCACATCACCGATCGGATCTTCGACCAAGTGCCCTTCCAGATCAACGGCACCCATTTCATCAACAGCTTCAACCCGGAAAACCCTCCGCTCTACCTCTTCTGTAAGGAACAGTTCCACCCCACCACCGCACCCCAGGCACTCATCGCCAACGAGATCCTCGCTGCGATCAACAGCTTCGCCACCACCCCGATCGCGCCCTTCGCCAACCGCGAGATCCTCACCCTCCTGCCCGGCATCGATCCGGACCAACCCCTTATCGACTACATCGCCGCCGCCCCAGACGATGGCGATGGCCTCCCGGACTTGCTCGAATACCTGCTCGGGAAAAGCCCCACCACCCCGGATGCCGCCTTCACCTTCGCCCCCGACGGCTCCGCCACCTACACGCCGAACAGCGCTGCCCTCGATTACGCAAGCCTCACCGCCCTGGAGTCGGACAAGCTCGATGGCACCTGGCAGCAAGTCCCATTAAACCGTCTCACTCCCGCACCCGGGGGAGCCATCACCATCCTCCCCGACCCCACCCAGCCCAAGCTCTTCTACACCCTAGAAGGCAAAACCAAACCGTAGCTGCCGCCCCGTAGCTGCGGCGTCCCGCCGCAGGCCGTGCAAAGGGCGTCTCGCCCTTGGAACTCCCCCATCAAGGACAGCCATTCATCCCAAAGTCCGGGCAGGAAGACTCCTCGCGCATGGGCGCAACCCCGATTGGGGTTGGATGATCTAATGGCCGATCCACCTAGGGTAGGCTGCGCGATGCTCCGCCAACCCTAGGCTCAAATGCGTAACCCCGTTGGGGTAGGAAGGTCGGGTGAACCTTCCTCATTCAACGTTCCATATCGGACCTTCGACCTTCGACCTTCGACCTTCGACCTTCGACCTTCGACCTTCGGACCTTCGATATTCACCCCCCCTTCCCCGGCGGGAAGATCCCGGTTTTGTATGCTCTGGCGACGGCGGCGGGAGCGTTGGCGACGCCGAGTTTGTCGAAGATATGGGCGATGTGATTGTCCACGGTCTTGGGGCTGATCTTGAGGCTTTGACTGATTTCCTTCCGCGCCTGTCCTTCGCTGATGAGGGTGAGGATCTCCATTTCACGTTCGGAGAGGCTGTGATCCTCTTTCACCGGAGCCTTTTTCCTTTTGAAGCTATCGAGGAGGTAGATCGCCATGCGCGGATCCATCGACGCGCCGCCTTCCATGACCGTCTGGATGCCGGCTTTGATTTCCTGGGCGGAGGAGGATTTCAGCAGGTAGCCGGAGGCGCCGCTCTTGATGGAGCAGAGGAC
Organism: Luteolibacter sp.; assembly: GCA_039978775.1. Taxonomy (GTDB): domain Bacteria; phylum Verrucomicrobiota; class Verrucomicrobiia; order Verrucomicrobiales; family Akkermansiaceae; genus Luteolibacter. The sequence continues at coordinate 28,322 of JBDWAR010000015.1, forward strand.
ATCGAACTCGTTCTCCGACTGGGTGAGGATAATGATGTGGGAGTCCGGGACATACTCAGTGAGCCACGGGAGGGCCTCGAGCCCCGACATGCCGGGGAGATGCAGATCGAGCAGGATCACATCGGGGACCTTGCGAGTTTCTGCATTCTGGAGGCTGCGCAGGGCTTGCTCCGCTGTACCAAATTGGTCGATGAGTTCGAGCCTGGGATCGTCCTGAAGCGCGAAGCAGATGACGTGGCGATATTCGGGATTGTCCTCGATGAGCAGAATTTTGATTTTCGGGGCAGTCATGATGGGTCAGAGGAGGCGGCGGGTTCTGAGGTCTAGAGAAATGCAGGTACCGCCGGATTCCGAGGGTTCAACCGAAACCTTTGCGCCGAGGAGCTTGGCACGGCGCTGGAGCGAGGCGGGCACGGCGTGTTTTTCGCCATCGGAGAGGCCGCGGCCGTCATCGCAGATGCGGAGGCGGACGTGCTGCGTGTCTGCGGTGAGCTGGATACGCACCGCGGAGGCATCGGCATGACGGTTGATGTTGACCAAGCTTTCTTTGAAAAAAAGGAACAGATCGGTGCGGGTGCGGGGCTTGAGGGCGTTGAGGATTTCCCCGCCCTCGATGTCGAGGCTGTAGTCGAGATTGGCGATGATGCGGCGGGTGGTGCGGCGCAGGTCGGCGGCTAGGTCGGTGTGGATTTCCTTGGCGGTCTGGGAGTCGATACAATAGCGGGTGGCCTCTCCAGTGCGGTCGGTGAGAGCTTTGATTTCATCGACGGTGCGCAGAAGTTTTTCCGGGGAGTCGAGGATGTCCTTGAGGTGAGTGCCGAGGAAACCGATGGCGTGAAGGTTGGCGCCGAGCTCGTCGTGCAGGTCGGCGGCGAAGCGCTCTTTCATGAGGCTGGCCTGGCGCTGGCGCAGAATGCGGTGGCCCAGGAAGCCGATGGCAATCATGGCGGCAAGGGCGGCGGCAAGCCACATGAGGCGGGTGACGATGACCTGCTGGCGTGCGTATTTCAGATCGAGCTGGCGCTGGACCAGCGGAAGGGCTTTCTCCAGCTCATGGCGGCGGGCGAGCTGATACATCCATTGGCGGATCGGCAGAATATCCCCGTAGAGGTTGCGCCCATCGGTCATGCTGGAGAAAGAGCGGGAGGGATTGCGTAATGGGAAGTTCGCGCTGACAGTTTTGCCCAAGGCGACATTTTCCCCGCCGGAGATGAGTTCGATTTCGGAAAAGCCGAAGCGGTTCTGGATCTTCCCGCCAATGAATGAGGTGTAAGGTTCCGCAGCGGTGAGCCGTATGTAGCGATATGGCGCCTCTCCCGGTAGGCGGTGCATCATGATCGGCCCAGTTTCGTAAACGGATTCATGACCCAGATCCAGAAGGCGCACCGCATCGGAGAAGTCCGGCTGGTTCGCCCCATCGATATGCATGAGGCGCGGGATGCCGAGATCATCGGAAAATGGCTGGGGCACCGTATCGCTCTGCTCGACAGTATGCAGGTGGATATAATCCAGCCGATCGGGCGCTCCCAGATCGATGGTGTAAAAGCCCTGCAAGGTGTCCGGCGTGGTGCTGATGACGGCAATGCTATTTTCTCCTTTTGCCGCATCCATCAAGTAGGGCACGAAACCATCCACGAGATAGGCGGGGTCGCGCGCGGAATTCGCATCAACGGATGAGGTGGTGACTGGCTGGTGCAAGGCGACGTTGTCGGGGCCGTGGAAGACCATGATTTCAGCGAGCTCCAAGATATACTGATTGTCGAAATGGCGCGGAGCGAGTCGGGTGGCATTCAACTTCACCCATGAGGCGGTGGTGCTGGGGCAATCCACCAGCAGCGGCGCGGCGCGAGGCAGCAACCCGTCGCGCTCGGTGAAGGAAGCAATCACCTTTCCCTCCGCATCGTTATCGCTGCCGGCAATAAGCTGGAACTCCAGCGGGAAGCCATCTGCTTCAAAACCGGATTGCGCCGCACGCCAGATGGCGGGAACCACCACGATCTGGTCGATAGGCATTTCCCGCCCGAGCTCGATTCTTACCCATTCGGTATGATCCGGCTCCGCATGGGCCAAGGATCTGAAACCGATGGAGCCGACCCCACTACGCAAGCTGAAGGTGGCGAGCTGATCCAGCTCCGCCCGGATCGCATCACGCTTTTCCTCGAGCTGGGAAATCGAATCCTCGGCCGCGTGCAGCGGGACGTAAAAAATCGCTCCGGCAAGCAGCAGCAGGGATTTAACGAGGGAAGAGGCCGGATTCATGGAGTGCGAGAATTCCGGGTTGAAGGGGTGACCACAAGCCGTTTTAACGCGAATTCGGCCGCGTGGGGAGGCCGAAAGCCAAGGGGGGGGGGAAAACCCCCATAGACTGAATACCCATTTCAGGGCAAATTTTCGTCCTGTGGTGATCAACCCGCGTGCGAAACACGGATCGATGAACCTACTTCAACTGAAGCAACCGCCCAAAAACACCCCAATAACTGACCTTATGAAAAACCAATTACTAGCAAGCATCGCTCTTACAACGCTGTCGGTCTCAACTTCTGCTACAGCGGCTACAGTTTTCAGTGAAAATTTTTCCACATCGGCTCTCTCAACTTCGGCAGGCACTCAAACATTCGGAGGCTCTAGTCCGGATGTAGGGGTTGGAGATTGGCATTCAGGAAGAACCGCCGTTGATATAACCAATGAAGAGCTGCAGTTTTCTCTCGATAACAACGACAGCAGATCCCGCGGAGCGGCCGTGTGGCTTAATTCATCAACGTGGGCGACCGGAACCGTTACTGTTAAATTTGATATATCAGGTTTCACAGCAGGCACAGGAACTGCCGCAAGCTATTTCCAAGCGTATTCCGCCACTGGTGTGAATGCAACAGATAGCAGTGTGGGCTTCGATCTACACGCCGGCGATGAACCTGCTCCAGGGACGACCGCTACTGGATCGGCAACGATCAACACGATTGGCACTCAATATGCCATTTCCGCCGACGGGACTCAGCTGACCCATACTTTTGATTTTACTGGCCAGAGTAATATTGCCCTTGTTTTTCACAACACGAGTTCTGGGCAACTCCAACAATTCAACGTAGATAACATCTTAGTCACTACCGTTCCCGAGCCATCCTCGATCGCTCTTCTCGGTATGGGAGCAGCCGGACTCCTGCTCCGCCGCCGCCGCGCATAAAGGCACTAGGCCAAATTTTTCACCAAGGCATCAAAGCAAGGGCACTCCCCGGCTTTGGTGCCTTTTTTCTTTTCCACATACTCCCCACTTGGAGCGCGAGAGGGGTAAAACACCCATAGACGGGATTCCGGGTAGGTGAGAGTCTCGCTGTGTGAAATTGACAGCGTGTGTGACGCGGGTGCTGCGGAACCGCAGCAAGCGAGAAACCACAGAGAAACCATCCAAAAAAAACACTCCGACAACTCATCATATGAAAGGCAAACTCCACCTTTTCGCATCTACCGTAGCTTCGCTCGCGCTGGCTCAGGTTTCTAATGCCGCCGTCATCACATTTACCGATCTGAATACCAACCTCACTGCTGCAAACACAGTTTCCGGAAGCGGTGGCGGCACAACTGCTTCAACCGGTGCTGCATCCTCCGGCACCTTCAAATATTCAGTAATCTATTCGGGTTTTGATTTCGACGGGGACACTCTGGCTGATTCGTTCAGTTTCGATGTCACGGTGGCAGGAAGATCGGGCACCACTGGGGTCACCAATTCCGGGCCAGGAACCTCTTCGGTAACGACCCTCGGCACGACAGTTGAGAATGTTGTCATCCAAACCGGCACCCAGCCTGATTCATGGGTGGTAGGAAATATCCGTTTTACGACTGGAGAAACGCTCGTTTTTTCTGTCGACAATATCCAGACAACCAACACGGACGGAGCCTTCACGCTGAATGCAATTTTTGACGGATTTACAGGTGGGCGTCTTGGCCGCTATAACAACAATGGCCAACCGGCGGGTGTGTTTGGGCTAGGAACTGGTCTAAATGGCTACACCGGGGACTCAAATGGTGTTTTGGCGGGTGGTCCGCAGCCGATTCTATACATTTCATCGTCTTACCCCACCAATGATGGCAGTGCTAACTTTGGCGTGCATAACGTCGACTTTGGTTTTACGGTGAATGCAGTCGCGATTCCTGAGCCATCCAGCACCCTCCTCCTCGGCGCTGGCGCACTGGGACTCCTGCTCCGCCGCCGCCGCGCGTAAGGACAAGCAACATACTTTTCACCAAGGCATCAAAGCATGGGATTTCCCGGCTTTGGTGCCTTTTGCTTTTCCCGGGGTAGGTGGAGCCATTCGGGAGCCATTTCACCGGCGATTGGAGTTTAGAGTTTAGGATTTCACGTTTGAAGCGTAGCGTCTCTTCATGCACCCGCAGCTCCGTGAACTCCTTCAGCGCCGTCTCGAAGTCATCGCCGATCATTCATTCCGCGACCGCGATCCGGCAGCGCATCTTGAGGCATTGAAAAGCGTTTCCGAACAGATCGCGGCCTACCATGAGGCGCATGCGGCATCCTTCGACGCCAAGCTGCGCCATTACCTCAGCAACTCCTCCTACCAGAAAGCCCTCGACCATCTGTCGGCGTGATCCACCCACTTCGTGTTTCGGATTTAGAATTTCGAATTTAGTGCTTCGAACCCCGTGCTCAGCAACCTCCGCCTCCAGAATTTCCGTTGCTTCGCCGCTCTCTCGCTGGAAGTGCCTGAGGAGGGCGCGGTATTCATTGGCAACAACGCGCAGGGCAAGACCTCCCTGCTGGAGGCGGTGTGCATGTTGATCCGCCTGCATTCGCCGCGCACCAATCGTTTCAATACCCTCACGAAATTCTCCACTCCCGGCTTCGGGGTGGCCGGTGAAGCATGGGGGCAGGAGCGGAAAGTGCGCCAAGGCCAGCGTGGCCTGCTCCTCACCGTCGACGAAGAGACACGCCATTCCCGCACCGAATACCTCGCCGATGGCGGACTGGTGGTCTGGATGGGCAACGAAGACCTCGCCCTGATCCGCGGACCGGGCGAGGGTCGCCGTCATTTCCTCGACTTCCTCGGTGCGCAGCTCGATCCGAAATACCGCACCGCCTACACCCGCTACCGCCGCGCGCTCAAGGCGAAGAACCTCCTGCTCAAGGAACCCTCCCTGCGCCTGCCCGAGCTGCTGGCCTACGAGGAAATCCTCATCGAGCACGGCACCTACCTGACCACCAGCCGCGCGGAGTTGGTGGAGGCGTTGAGCCCGCTTGTTGCCGCCGCACAGCTGGAGATTTCCGGGAAAAACGAAGCCCTGACCCTCAGCTACCTCCCCGCCTCCGGCCCCTCGCTGAAAGACTCTATTCTACAAGCACGCTCGCGCGAGACGGCGACGCGGCAGGCAGTGATCGGCCCGCACCGCGATGACCTTTCGATCCGCCTCCACGGCATGCCCGCCCAAGACTTTGCTAGCGAAGGGCAGCAACGCACGATCGCCCTCGCGCTCAAGCTCGCCCAGGGCGACCTGCTCAACCGACGCTGCGGCAAGGCTCCGATCTACTTGCTCGACGACATCTTTGGCGAGCTCGACCCCTCGCGCCGCAACGCCTTACTCAAGCACCTACCGTCCCACGCTCAGAAATTTATCACCACCACCCACCTCGACTGGATGGAGGAAACCGATGCGATGCCACGTATCCCGGTGATGGGAGTGACGGATGGCGGGGTAAAATGAGAGGTGGATATCGGCTTGCCGTAGGGCTACCTCATTCTGGCGAGTCCAATTTCATTAGGCTTTGAAGTGTTTTCTCGCAAAGAGCTACCCGTATTCGTTTGCCGCGCATGGTGGCCTTTGATCGTTTTGTCGTGGCGTAGTAGATTGAGCGTGAGCTTGCGTAGAACGGCTAGGCTCTCTGCGACGTTGTCTTTGCGTGCCCGGCATTGGTCTTCGTCGAAGATCATATCTAAAATCCAGTGGCAACGGTTTTCGATTCACCATTGGGCACGTATCATGTCTCCGATTTTGTCGGCTTCCGGTGCGTGACTGGTGAGGTCATTGCACTTTTCGCTGCTCGTTTCTCTTCGGAACCCGCAAGTGCGGGTGATATCAACGAGGCAGCGTAGCCCGAGCCAGTGCTTGCGCTCTGCGGGTTCAAACCAGTCGAGATAATCGGTAGCCCTGACAACCCGCTGCTCAGTGCGACCGTGGCCTTTCTCTGGCCCGGAATCATACCGGGTCACCTTTCACATCAAGCTGGTGCAATAGTTTCGGGACTGCGGTAATCTCGGTGCTTTTCCCGTCTACCATCAGCTAAACGAAGCTCAGGCCAGATCCCCCGGCTCAAGCACTGATGAGATGCTGCTGTTTTCCACTCCACCGTGACCGAAGCTGTGGCGAATGGTTTTGCCGTCGATCACGGCGTAACGGCTCATCCTCTCAACCCTAGTGACGAACACCGGGCCGCCGGTTCAGCCGATGACCGTATCCATCCCCCCCCGGCCTCACATGCCAGCTAAAGCAAGCGCCCCCACACTGCATCCTTGGTCTTTTTGAACTAAAGCGTATGGTCTTTACCATGACCGCATCCCTTTCGCGCCGCCGCTTCCTTGCCACGACAGCCGCATGGGCGGGCGGCTCATCCTTCGCCTTCCCGGCCACGGCCGATACCAAAACCATTTCGATCCTCCACACCACGGATCTTCACGGCCACATCATGCCCACCAAAACCTACTCGGGGCTACCGGATGTTGGCGGCTTCGCCCGTTGTGCGACACGCATCCGCAACTGGCGCAAACAGAACCCCGATTCCCTGCTCGTCGATGTCGGCGACCTCTACCAAGGCACTGCGGTATCCTACGAAAACGAAGGCCGCCTCTTCGTCGATCTGCTCGCAGACTTCGGTTACGACTCGTGGACGCTCGGCAACCATGACTTCGATTGGGGTCCAGAAGTTCTCCTGAAAAACCTCGCGGCGGCGAAGACCCCCGTCATCACCGGCAACCTCACCGGAGCCCCCGAAAACGTCATCCCATGGAAAATGCAAAATGTCGGCGGTTTCAAAATCGCCCTGATCGGCCTCGTCACCCCCGGCCTGCCCTACTGGCTGATGCCGGAAACCCTCGGTGACTTCCAACCCACCGACCCCGCCCTGAGCCTCAAAAAATCCATCGCCCAGGCAAAATCCGCCAAGGCCGACGCGATCGTGGTGCTCGGCCACTTTGGGCAACTGAAGGAAGATGATTTTGCCAACCCCCTCAGAGAAACCCTCAAAGCCGCGCCGGGAGCCGATGTCTTCATCGCCGGCCACACCCACAAGAATATCCCTTCCGAAACCATCGAAGGTGTGCTCTACACCCAGGCAGGATACTTCGGCATCAACTGCGGAAAGGTCGATCTGACCTTCGATGTAAACTCCCGCAAACTCATCGCCGCCACCGCCGGAACCGACTACATGGACGCCTCGGTGGAACTCGATCCGGGCGTGATCCAGTTGTCCCAACCCCAACTCAGGAATTCCGACGAACATCTCGCTCGCCAAATAGCCGTTTTAAACGAACCTATGTTGGGCAAAAAACGCGACAGCCCACTCGCCCGCTTTCTCTGCGAGAGCATCCTCAAAGCCGTCACCAAAAAGAAGCTTCAGGTCGATGCGGTATTCCACGGCACCTTCGGCACACCGCTCCTCCCGGAGGGCCCGGTCACCATCGCAGACACCTGGGAAATCTTACCCTATGAGAACACCTTGGTCGTCGCCGAGATCACACCGAAACAGATGCTTGAAATACTCGATGAGGACCGCGCAACCTATGGCTCCGACCGCATCCTCTATCCCCTCACCGTGATCTACGAGAAGAAGGCTGCCACCGACATCCTACGTGACGGGAAACCCATCGATCCGGACATCCCGCTCACCGTGGTATTCAACTCCTATGACTCCCAATCCGGTGGACAACGCCTGATGAAACTGCGCGAAATCATCCACTCCGAAGCCGCAAAGCGGCAACCTCTCAACATCAATACCCGGGACGCTTTGATCGATCATTTCTTGAATACGTGAGCAGTCAATCGATTGACTACCAGTCAAATACACTAATTTACACGGAAATTATGGATTCGACAGATTTCACCAAACGACCGCTTCAATTCATCAATATTCCTATCTTGCACCTTTAGCTAAAAGGCACTCCGCAACGGTAGTTTTGAACCTATGATTTACCGGATGACATTCTGGTCAATCATCCTTCGACCTGCCGGATTGGTTTTCATCTTTTGGGGACTGCGCTCCCTGAATGGAAGCTCCCAGCTCGTCTGGGCATGCGTCATGATTGCCATCGGGATCCACCACCTGACCTTCATCCCCCAGCGGTTCCGAAACATCGGAAAAAGCACTTTCAGCAACAAGCCGGACGAACACTCGACCACCCACCCAACAACCGATTAAAATAAGTGATCCTCCCTCCAATTCAAGCGAGTCGTGGAATGGTTTTGTGGTCTACAGGATCTGCAAAAACGGGATTCTACTTTTCCCGCAGAAACTCATTTTCCTATGGATTCCCGGCAGCGCCGAGGAGACTGCCGGAAGCTGGCAGGATTTCCAGCAGCTCGTTTCGGAAAAAATCACCCACAGAATCTGAATTCGCTTCCACCTTGGCATTCGCGATTCACCGGTCTATTCAGAGCCCACCCTGCCATGCGTCTTCTCTTTCTGGTCTTCCCCCTCATCGTACTTTGTCAGTGCGGTGCCCCCCAGCCGCCGTCTTGCAGTTCGCTGCCTGTCGGGTCACGAGGTCGGTCTGATGTTCTGATGGAGACCGCGAGGACAAACTGGATGATCCTTTCCGACCCCCGGAAGAAACAGAGCTGGCCCGCTGCCCAAAAAACCTACAATGAGGCGGTCGCCATCCTCTTCGATAAGATCCGCTGCGGTTCGGGTGACTGGACGTCACGGGCGCAAAAAATCGGCACCGTTTTGGCCACCCCCTCCCGGGCAGAACAGGATCTCGCAGAGACTGATGCGCTTTTCCCCGCAGCAGCGGTAAAGATCAACCGTCGCCACCGGCATCAGGCGACGGCCGGCATCGGCATCCCGGCAGTGTCTTGGAAAGCGACCACACCGGTAGGCGTGCAGCGCCCGGCATTCTTTCCTCCCAACGGCGAGCCGCGCCCGGTCACGGTCATGCTCGATTTCAGCTCCCCCACTCCGCAATGGCATTTCCCCCTACGCTGGGTGTATGAGGATTTTTCCGTGGGCGGCACACCCCACCGCCTTGCTGCGGACTGGACCGCCCCCATCGATTTCTTCTGGTACATGTGCGATCTCGACGACTTGCGCATCCAGAACGCCCTTCTCCCGGATCGCCTCACCCAGGAGACCGGGCTCTATTTCCTGCAGCCCTACAATCCGAACAAGATCCCCGTGGTAATGGTGCACGGCCTCGCCTCCAGCCCGGATGCCTACCGTGAAATCCTCAACGACCTCGCTCCCGAGCCGTGGTTCCGCGAGCGCTACCAAGTTTGGCTCTACAATTACCCAACGGGGATCCCGTGGCTCTACAATGCGATGAAATTCCGCCAGATCATGGGCGAGGCGGGAAACTACGCGAGGTCGCGCGGCGACGATGCCAACCTCAAGAAAATGGTCATCCTTTCCCATTCCATGGGCGGACTGCTGGCGCGTACTGCCGTCACCGATCCGGGAACGGCGATGTATGATGCCCATTTCAGCAAACCCTTGGATCAACTCGACGTAAAACCCGAGACCACGACCCTCATCCGCGAGGGCATGCTCTACGAGCCGCTCACCGATGTGAAACGTATGGTGTTCATGGCGGTACCGCACCAGGGCAGCCCAATGGCATCCTTTCGTGGCACCCGTTTCCTCTCCAACTTTATTCGCCTTCCAAAGACCCTCACCGTGGGCCTCCTCGATGTAGCCCTGAACAGTGTGAACGACAGCATCGACAGTGCTACGGCCGGAGAAAGCGTTCCGAAACCCACCTCAATCAGCACGCTCAACCCGACCAGCCGCGCCTTCGAAGGACTGAAGGCGATGCCATTACCCAAGGGCATCACCTTCCACTCCATCATTGGCGACAAGGGGCACGGCGACAGCCCTCACAGCAGCGACGGGGTCGTGCCTTACTGGTCATCTCATGTCGAGCCGGTGGCATCTGAACTCATCGTGCCCTCCAACCACAGCGTCCCTTTCGACCCGCAGGCCTCTGCAGAGATCCGCCGCATCCTTCTGCTACACCTCAAGGAAGAAGGCGCCCTCAGCTCCCCCGTTGCCGAGCCCGGCAAACTGGCATTTCCTGCCGTCCATCACTCGCCTCACCAGCAGTGAAGCCCCCCATTATTGCACCACTTTGAGCGGTGGAGATTCGATCCCCGCTTCATTTTCGACCAGTGGCCGGGCAAGCATTTCTTCGTAGATCGCGATGTAGTTTTTCGCGACCTCTTCGTGGCTGAATTCCTTGATGCTTTCTTTGATGACCCGGCGGATCTGCGGTTCCTTCGCCTCATACGGAAGGGCATGGAATTCCATGGCTTGATCGATGGCCCAGCGCAGTGCATCCGGCGCATAGTCATCGAAACGGAAGCCGTTGCCTGTGGCATTCTGAACATCCATCGGGCGGATGGTGTCGTAAAGCCCGCCCGTGGAGTGAACCACCGGCAGCGTTCCGTAAAGGGGTGCTGTCATCTGAGGCAGACCGCATGGCTCGAAGAGCGAAGGCATGATCATGAAATCCGATGCCGCATAACCGAGACGCGAGAGGCGTTCGTCGAAATTCACGATCGCGACCCTGCCCTCGAGATTGAAATCGCGGATCATATTCTGGAAGAAAATCTCGTGGGGGCCGTTGGCGACGACAGCAAGCTGCATCGGGCGATCCCAATAATCGGAAATCACCTGGTAAAGAATGTCGGTGACGAGCTGGCAACCTTTTTGCACGGGATCGAGCCGTGAAGGCCAGAAGAACAGGGGAGCATCGGCGTTCACATACAGACCCATTTCATGCTGGAAGGCCTCCTTGTTGGCCCGTTTGCCATCCCAGAAGTCATCGGCGCCGTAGTTGCGCACCAAGGATTCGTCGGTCGTCGGGTTATAGGAGGCATCCGGAGCATTGAGGATACCTGTTGCGCAGCCGGCATGGTATTTGTTGCGGATTTCCTCACGGACAGACCATGGAACCACGGGGTGCCAGCCTTCCACGATTTCCCAGAGGAAACGCGGGCTGACGGTGTTGATGAAGTGGGAGGCGAAAATCCCGGAGGTGAGCAAATCGACCGGGACATTGGCACGTGCGTTGTCATAGCCGTTGGGATTTTGGGTAAAGTAGAGGTTCATCCAAAATTCCGCAGCATCGATGCCAGTCTCCTCCGCCTGCGCGAGGCTCACTTGGCGGGTGTGGATGTTGTGCACGGTGAACAAGCTCTTGATGCCGCGACGTTTTGCCATCGCGGGAATAAGCGAGGTCATCCAGTCATTGCAGTGAATCAGATCCGGCCGGGCCTTGGGCACGATGTGATTGATCACCTCGCGCTGGAAGACCATCGCAACACGCATCGCCTCCTCCTCGTGGCTGCTGTAAATCGTATCCTTGTAATAGAAAATCCTGTCTTCCGCGAGATGGATGTGATCCTCCGGCAGCACTTCATGATATTGTTTCAACTGTTTTTCATGAAGATTGAAAATATCCCCTTGGAAAAGCTTCCGGAAGTTCGGCATCGCCACGTGCACGTCGGCACCGAGATTGAAAAGTGCCGAGACCAACGAGGCGGATACGTCCGCCAACCCTCCGGCCTTGGCGGAGAGTCTTTGTGCCATGTTCCCCATTCCCGGTGGTAGATACGTAATCTCGGGTGTGACGATCAGGATTCTCGGATTGCAGGGTTTACTTTTTTTGGCCATAGGAAATCTAACGGGTGGTTTTTTAGAAATACAGTTTCGTAATAGTTTTTGCCATACACCACGCATTATGGCGACAGCTATCTGTCCAGATACGAAAGTTTTTCAGGGATTCAGGGGCTAGTCTGCACGGGAATCGCTTCGCAGATTTCACGCCAACCGGGAAAATTCCATTTATTGGGAAATCCAGCGCATTGGCGGGGCTTCACCGCATGGATGCGACAGCCGCCGTTTTCCAGCATGCTGCACTCATGATTGGGCTTTTCGATGATTGAAAGTCCCTGCCGATTGGTGCGCAGGCGGGTGTAGCGGGAGATGAATTCCTCTTCGGAAATTTCCAGGAAACGTGCTATCGGGGCGATCTCATCTTCCTCCAGCCGCACATCGCCCGGCCACTTGCAGCAGGCATTGCACCGCTGGCAGACATAATGGATGCCCGGCTCCAACACCGTCTGATCATTGCCCGGACTACCATGTGAGCCCGCTTCCGCTCCAGTGGGTCTCACTCGAGCTTGCTGTAGTAGTAGTTCACCCTTCCGAGAAACGCCCGCCATTTGGATCCGGGCCTTCCGTTATCCAGAAGGAAATGCGGACAGTTCTTGTTCGGCGGAGTTTTCCCCCGCCGCGGCCAATGATAATGGGGAACTACGTTTTTGAGCGGAATCCCGTGCTTTTTCATCAACACCGCCGTGAGTTTCGCGGTACGTTCCACGGTCGCATCGCGGTTCGATCCGCGCTCTTCGCACATTTCGATACCGATCGAATAGAGATTCCCGGGGCCACCGAAGTCCGCGTGCTCGCCTTGTTCGGAAGTGGGCATGTGCTGGATGGCGACTCCCTGATCCACCGTGAAATGCCAGATCAGATAACCAATGCGGTTGCCCGTCTTGGTTTTCGGAGACCGCAGGGCACCCCGCTTGAGCGCTAGCGAATGGCGTTCCGCACCCGCCGTCCAATTCTGAGTACTATGGATGGTGATGTAGCGCGGATTCATCGGCCTCACCACTTTGCGACCATGCGTCCCGCGAGGAACCATATCCACCTTGAGCCTGATCTCGCGTAACATCGCCGACATCGAAACATTGCCCGATGACCTCGCGGCGATGCCCGTGGGCGGGCCGATGCGGGTGCACTGCACTCCGGCGAGAACCATCAGGCAAAGGGCAATGACAAAGGACTTCCGCAACACGTTCCGAAGACTATTCAATTCTCACTATTTGAAAAGGATAACCATACGGGCTTCATCGTCTTGGCCGGAATCCCATCACCAACCTCAGCAATATGATGGGCGCCGCGCCGAGCAGAAACCCCGCAGCCGCCACCTGCAGCCCCGGAAAGACCCTCGCCCTGCCGCGGTCGAAACCACGCAGCGCCTCGGACACCACCTGCTCCTTGGGGACATAGAAAAAGGCATTTCCTGGGATCCCGGTCGAGCCACCATCCCGCCGTGCCACCTCTCCGAATTCGGTTTTCACCGGGCCGGGGCATAGCGACATCACGTTGATCGAGTCATCGGCAAGCTCGATGCGCAGCGCTTCGGAAAAACTGCTCACATAAGCTTTTGTCGCCGCATATACCGCAAAGTCAGGGATCGGCAGTGTGCTCGCCAACGACGACACATTGAGAATCCCCCCGCATCCACGTGATTTCATTTCTGGAAGCGCCAAATGACTGAGGTGGGTGAGCGCCTCGACGTTCACCTTGAGCATGGCTTCGAGCTCACCCCACTCCGCTGTCGCAAACTCCCCGTAATCGCCCAGCCCCGCATTGTTGATCAGAAAGTCCGGAGCGAAATTTGCACCCGCGACTTTTTCCATCAACGAAATGCGTTCGAGGGAGTTAGAAAGATCCGCCTCGACCACCATCACTGCGGTCTGCGGATATTCCGCACGGATGGCAGCCGCGATCTGATCCAGCCTCGCTACCCTCCGCGCCACCAGCACCATGCGCTCCACCCGGCCGGCTAGCTGTTTGGCAAACTCCTCGCCCAACCCCGATGAAGCGCCTGTGATCAGTACGCATGAATAGTGACTTTCCATGCCCCCCATCAAAGGCAGGCATGCGACTTGCGCAACCCATGATTCCAAAAAAAACGCCGCCCCCGGTAAGGAACGGCATTTGGAAGAAAATCAACCGGGTATCAGGCAACCTGTGCGCCACCGTCCGGATTCACTTTCACAACACGCAGCGGAAGGCGCATCATGACCTCACCATCACAGCCGATGTCGATCGAATAGATGCCGTCTGCAGGAAAACGCAGACCTTGGAGGTTCATCACGATGTTGCGTGTCAAGTAAGGCGCATTTGGCGGAAGCTTGACCTCAAATTCTGGCTCGATCGGCATGTTTTTTGGATCGAGCGACTCACCGTCCTCATTGATGATATTGATCGAAAGCTTGTGTTTGCCGATGTCCTCGGGGGTGAAGCAGAAGCGCAAAGCGAGGGCACAGCTCGGGTGAACCACAGGAAGAGCCCTAGCGGCAAGGGAGTCAAAAGTGCCGGAAATGACAAGTTTCCCGTTGTAGTCGGCGGCGAAGTCACAAAGCGTTGCAATCTGGATGTCCATGTTCTTGGTATTGTATTGTTGGAAAAGTCCGCCATCTTCAGGCGGCTAAGCTATTGTTTAGCCCTGCCTGAGACCCCGTAAAGCCCAAACCCAGAAACCGAGACCGCCTCACCAACAGAGAGTCCGGAAATTTCTCCGCCTCCGGTTGACATTTTTTCCTCATGGCTCCATAGCCAAAGCATGTCCACTGCCTTACAGCCCAAACCCCGGATCATCGGCCACAAAGTCCGGGTCTGTATCGTGGCATCCAAATACAACGAAAAGTTCACCGACTCGTTGGTAGAAAACGCCATCGAAGAACTCGGCGAACTCATCCCGATGGCTCGCATCGATCTCATCCGCGTCCCCGGCGCGTTCGAAATCCCCGTCGCCGCAGCCACCATTCTCGCACGCGGTGACACGCGTTGCATCATCGCACTCGGCCTGCTCGTCCGGGGCGATACCGGCCATGCCGACATCGTTGCCGCATCCGTCACCAACGCCCTCCAAGATCTCGCAGTTGAGCACAAGGTTCCAGTCATCCACGGGGTGCTCCTCGTCGACGACGAAAAACAAGCCTACACTCGCTGCATTGCCGCCTCACACAACCGGGGCCGCGAGTGCGCTCGCGCCGCTGCCGGTATCATCGACGTCTTTTCCGAAATCGAGAAATCGATGCCGAAGGACGACAAAAAAAAGAAACCGATCTAGCATATGCCGAGCCGTAGGCAAATCAGGGAAGCCGCCATCCAGTTCCTCTATTGTTCCGACCTCGAAGGAGGTGCGGATCCCGCAGCTCTGCGCGAGCCGTTCTGGGAATTCATCACCGCCACTGATCGACGCAATCTCCAAGTCGCCACCTTCCGCACCGTGCATCACCTCGCTGCAGGCCGTGAAGATCGCCTCTCCGATTTCGTCACACGCTCGGAAACTGCCCTCGCCCATCTTGGAGCCCATCCACCGGCAGAAAAACTCAGGGAAGAACTCAACCGCCTCCTCGCCCTCGAGTCTTCATGGAGCATCGCGTTCTCAAAACTCTCGAAACTCCCGAAATCCGGAGACGACGATTCGGTCGCCGATGAGTTCGCGAAATCGCTCGACCACCTTTTCAAGATCGACCGCGACCTCGCATTCCAGCGCGACCAGTTCCTGAAACGCAGCGAGGACTTCCCTGCCCTCAAAAGCAAAACCGAAGCCGTCTGTGCATCCGTACGCCGTCTTCAGCGCATCTCGGACAGACTCCGCATGGTAGAGGAACCCGAGCGTTTCCCTGATCAGGTAGATCTCGGCAAACTCCGCCAATCCAAAACGGAAATCACCGAACTCCGCAGCCAGACCGACGCCCTTGTCGATGCCATCCTCAGCCACAAGGAAGACCTCGACGCACGTATCTTCGGCATCCTAGAGAACTACTCCGCGAAACGCATCGACCCGGTGGATCGCGCCGTCCTTCGCCTCGGCACCTACGAACTCTGCCACTCCACGACGCCGCCAAAGGTCATCATCAACGAGTCCATCGAACTCGCAAAACGCTTTGGCACCACCGACTCACACCGCTTCGTCAACGGCTTGCTCGACTCCATCGCCAAGAGCCTGACTGCCTAAACGGAGCCGTCGGAAATTTCTCTATACAGGAGAAATTCCTTTCCCAATCGAGAAATCCGGACTATCAGCACTGCGTGAGCTTTTTCCTTCGCCTGCTGTTAGCCATCTGCGTTTTCGCAGGTATGGCCACTGGCATGGTTCATCAAGCCCACCACGATGACAACGACGAGTGCTGCCATTCTCAGCATGAAAACGGAAGCCATCACGACGAGGGAGACGACCTGAAAGGCAAGCCGCATCATCACGATTGCTGCCATTTCCCTCAGGCCGATCGCCCGATGATCGCAGTGACCCTGCCATGTTCTTTCCACACCTTTCTCGTGGAAATTCCCGTCGATCGCACTCCCGCGCCGGATGAGCCAGTGTTCGCATTGGACAAGCCGCCGTTGATCTGAAGTCCGTACTTTGCCCGGGATCTTTTCCTGCGGCTCCGAGCTAGCGGCACCTCGCCGCGCCTCCCTCCCCGTTTAGCCGGATCATATTCCCGCGAACGATATCACGACTTCAGCCTCTTTTCCAAACAGCGCATCAGCGCACCCATTTCCTATGAAATTTCCCTACCCGCTCATCTGGGTTCTCTGCATCTGCTCGGCACTACCTGCCGCCGCAGAGCCCGCCGAGATCCTGACTTACGAAAGCATGCCGTCACGCATCCGCCACGGCAACCCGACCCTGGCCGCCGCCCGCCACCGCATCGGCGAGGCTCTCGGTCGCATGAAACAATCCGGCCGCCTGCCGAATCCATCCTTCGATACCGGACTCAGCCACAACGTGCAGAACGCGGAAGGATCCATCGAGATCGGTTTCACCCAGAAATTCCCGCTCACCAACAGGCTCGCCCTCGAAAAGGAAATCAGCATCGCCGAAGTCGAAGCCGCCGAGGCCGAAGTGCGCGATGTCGAACGACTCCTCGTCGCCGAAGCCCGTGCGGAGTTTGTGAAAGTCCTCTCGATCCGTGAGCGCCGCGAGTTGTTGGCAAAGCAGAAAGCCTTCGCCGAAGAACTCGCCAGCTTCGTCTCGGATGCCTCGGGACGCGGGGAGATCTCCTCGCTCGATGCCGCCAGCGCCCGCCTCGCCGCTCTCCGCCTCACCACCGATGAACGCCGCCTCGATGCAGAGGAAACTTCCGCTCTCGGAGAACTCCGGCCACTCGTCGGCATCGCCCCTGCCACTCCTGTCCGACTTTCCGGGAACATCCCGCAGGTCGTTATTCCGAAGGTTTCCGGCATGAATCGCCCCGATCTCGATGCCGCACGCATCTCCGCCGAAGCCGCCGGAACCGCGATCGCCCTCGAACAAGCCCGCCGCAAGGACGACATCGAAGCCTCGGTATTTGCCGCAGGCGAGCGTAGCCAAGACGCCCCCGAAGGCCTCGAAAACGAAGGTATCATCGGATTCAAGCTCAGCATCCCCCTGCCCTTCTGGAACGACAACCAAGGTGCCATCGACGAAGCCGAAGCCCGCGCCAAACGGAAGCAAGCAGAGGTCAACGCCCTCACCACCAACATCCGCCACCAATCCCAAACCGCGCTCACCGAGATGCACCAATGGGCGGCACTCATTTCCGAAATCGACGACACCCTGATCCCACTGGCCAAGGAACAGACTGACCTCCTCGAAGATTCCTACCGCCAAGGCCAAGGTGATCTCCAGACCATCCTCACCTCTCGCGAACAAACCCTCCAACTCCTCGCGTCCAAACTCGACGCCACCCTCGCATTCCACCTCGCCCGCATCCGCTACGAAGCCTCCTGCGGAGCCAACTACTAAACCTCTCGTATGAAACTCATCCCATCTCTCATCCTTCTTTCCGGCCTCCTGTCTTTCCCTCTCTGCGCGGAAGACACCATCGTGCTCGACGCCACCGGAGTCAAAAACCTCCGCATCGAGACGGAAATGGTCGCCGAAACCGATTTCGAGGAAACCTTCTTCTCGCTCGGCCACATCGCCCCGATCCCGGAAAAAATCGCCGCGGTCAGCAGCCGCATTCCCGGCAAGATCATTTCCCTCTCCGCCAGCCCCGGCGACTTTGTCGAGAAAGGCGCGGAAGTCGCCCGCATCGAATCACGCCAACCCGGTGATCCGCCTCCGACCATTACGCTGGAAGCTCCTATCGGCGGGCTCGTCACCCACCGCGAGATCCGGCTCGGCGATCCGATCAACCCGGACAGCCATCTCATGGAAATCACCGACCTCAGCGAAATGTATGCGGTCGCCAAAGTTCCCGAACATCTTGCCGGAAAAATCAAAACCGGCACCAAGGCACACATCAAGGTCATCGCCCTACCCGAAGAATCCTTCGAGGGCGAGATGCTCCGCTTCGGCACTTCCGCCGATGAGGAAAGCGGCACCATCGATGCGATCTTCCTCCTCCCCAATGCCGATAATCGCCTGCGCAGCAGCATGCGTGCGGAGTTTTCCATCGTCCTCGGCAGCCGTCCTAATGTCCTCGCCGTCCCCCGCGCAGCCCTCCAGGGCGATGCCGCCGGGCGCTTCGTTTACGTGAAGCACTTCGATCTGCCCAATGCCTTCGTGAAATCCCCAGTCGTCGTCGGCGAGGCAAACGATGACCAAGCGGAGATCATCAGCGGACTCTTCCCCAGCGATGAAGTCGTCACCCGTGGCGCCTACTCGCTCTCTTTCGCAGGTGCCTCCAGCGTCTCGCTCAAAGAAGCGCTCGATGCCGCCCACGGCCACGAACACGCGGAAGACGGCTCCGAACTCACCCCGGAGAAAAAGGCGGAAATGGCCAAAGCCAAGGCCGGCCACACAGATCACGACCACGCCTCCGGCTCACAAACCAGCGCCCTTTGGAAATACTCCACCATCCTGCTCTCCCTCCTGCTCATCGCTTACTACTTCGGAGGGAAAATCCAATCCCGCCGCGAAGAAGCCTGATCCGCACCCCGCACCCTTTTCTAACCGATGCTCAACAAACTCATCAAGTGGTCGCTCGCCAATCGCGCGATCGTCATCGCCCTCTCCATCCTGCTGATGGTGCTCGGCTTCCGCACCGCCACGCAGCTGCCGGTGGAGGTCTTGCCCGACCTCACCAAACCCACCGTCACCATCCTCATCGAAGCCCCCGGGCTCTCCCCGGAGGAGGTGGAAACTCAGATCACCGTGCCGCTGGAAAACTCCCTCATGGGCACCTCCGGCCTCACACGCCTGCGCTCGAATTCCGATGTAGCCCTCTCACTCATCTATGCGGAGTTCGATTGGAATACCGACATCCACCGCGCCCGCGTCCTCGTCCAGGAGCGCCTCCAGGCAGCTCGCGAATCCCTCCCCGAAGGCATCGATCCATTCATGACACCGGTCGCCTCCCTCATGGGAGAAATCCTCCTCGTCGGAGTGCGCTCCACCATCCCCGAGGGCGAAGAAGGCTACATCCCCCCCAGCGAAATCCGGACCCTCGCGGACTGGACGATCAAGCCCCGTCTCCTCGCCACTCCCGGCATCGCGGAAATCCTCAACATGGGTGGCGGTGTGCGCCAGATCGAGATCCAACCGGATCCCAACCGCATGTATGCGCACAATGTCTCCTTCGAAGAGCTTGAGACAGCCGCCGCAAACGCCGCCAGCCGCTCATCCGGTGGATTCCTCGATTCCGGCCCCACCGAAATTATGGTGCGCAATCTCGCCATGACCGTGCAGCCCGATGAAATCGCCGCCACCACCGTCAAGAAAGTCGGCGACCGCACCATCTCCATTTCCGATGTCGCCGATGTAGTCTGGGGCATCGAGCCCATGCGCGGTGATGCCACCATCAGCCAGGCTCCGGAAAAATCCTCCACCTACGGTGTTATCATGTCGGTCACCAAAGCGCCGGATGTCGATACCCGCGCGCTCACTGCGGAGATCGTCAAAGCGCTCGAAGACCTCGCCCCCTCCCTGCCCCCCGGAGTGGAAACCACTACGCTCTTCCAGCAAAAGGATTTCATCGACCACGCCATCGGCAATCTCACCGAAGCCATCCGCGACGGTGCCATCATGGTCACCATCGTCCTGCTCCTTTTCCTCATGAATCTGCGCACGACATTCATCACCCTCATGGCCATGCCCATGTCCTTCGCGATCACCATCCTGGTGTTCAGCGTCTCGGGCATTTCCGTGAACTCCATGACCCTCGGCGGCCTCGCGGTTGCCATCGGCATGGTTGTGGACGATGCGATCGTGGACGTGGAAAACGTTTTCCGGCGATTGCGCGAAAACGCCTCCAGTCCTCACCCGGCCGGGAAGCTCAGCGTCATCGCCCGCGCCTCCGGGGAGGTGCGAAATTCGATTCTCTACGCCACCGTCCTCATCATCCTCGTTTTCCTGCCCCTGCTCGGACTCAGCGGCGTGGAGGGCAAGCTCTTTGCCCCCATCGCCATCGCCACGATCATCTCCATGGTCGCTTCGTTCATCGTCTCTCTTACGGTAATCCCCGTACTTTGCTCGATCCTGCTCAATCCCAAAACCAAAGCCACCCATAAGGAAGGCCGCATCGGCCGTGGCCTGAAATGGATCCTTGAGCGCACCCTCCTGCGCGCCGCGCTCGCCCAGCCGCTCGTCGTGTTGGTCATCGCCTTTGCCCTCCTGGTCGCCGCGCTCTCGCTCTACCCCGGCATGAACAAGGATTTCCTGCCTCGCTTCCAAGAGGAGACCGCACTTGTCGCAGCCACCTCAGCCCCCGGCACATCACTTGCGGAGATGAACCGCATTTCCGATGTCATCGAGCAGCAGATCCTCTCCGTCCCGGAAGTCCGCAAAGTCGGCCGCCGCCTCGGCCGTGCCGAGCGTGGCGATCACGTGGTCCCGGTCTCCACCGCTGAGTTCGATGTCGATTTCACCGAGGAGGAAAAAGGCGGACGCAGCCGCCGCGCGATCCTCGATGACATCTCCGCGAAAGTAAAAACCGTGCCCGGCGTATTCGCTGTGGTCGGTGGTCCGCTCGCCGACCGCATCGGCCACATGCTCAGTGGTGTCTCCGCCCCAGTGGCGGTGAAAATCTACGGCCCGGATCTGGAAAAAATCCGTGCCATCGGCATCGAGGTGCAGGCTGTTTCGCAATCCATCCCCGGCTTCGAGGATGCAAAACTCGATCAGGCATCCTCTATCCCCCAGCTCCGCATCGAGCCAAACCGCACCCGCGCCCTTGCCTACGGGGTGCAACCGGGGCGCATCAATGACGAGCTCTCCTCCCTCCTCGGCGGCAACCGCGTCGCCGAGCTTTTCTCCGGCCAGGTCTCGATCAATCTCGTCACCCGCCTCCCCGAGGAATGGCGGAACTCTCCGGAACGAATTTCAGAAATTCCCATCCAGATCTCCGAACAGCAATGGATCCCGCTCTCCCAGATCGCCGACGTTCGCGAGGCGAAGGGCCCCAATGTGATTTTCCGGGAAAACGCCCAGCGCCGTTTCGCCGTCGCGATCAAACCGGATGTGCGCGATGTCTCCACCCTCGCCGCACGGCTTGAGCGAGAGGTAAAAGAGAAAGTGAAACTGCCGGAGGGATATTTCATCACCTTCGAGGGCGAGTTCCAGGCACAGAAGGAAGCCACCCAGAGCATCATCATCTACTCCGCCCTCGTGTTCCTCGCCGTGTTCATGATGCTCTACGGCTACTTCCGTAGCACCTCCCTCGCCCTTCAGGTGCTCGTGAACATCCCCCTCGCCCTCATGGGCGGGCTTTTCTTCACCTGGCTCAAGCTCGATAACATCTCCATCGCCACCCTCGTCGGCTTCATCGCGGTAGGCGGGGTCGCCGCGCGAAACGGGATCATGATGATCTCCCATTACCTCCACCTCATGCAGCATGAGGGCGAGGGCTTCACCCGCCAGATGATCATCCGCGGCACCAAGGAACGGCTCATCCCCGTGACCATGACAGCACTTTCCGCCGGCATCGGGCTCATCCCGCTCGTGCTCGCAGCCGATCAACCGGGCAAGGAAATCCTCCACCCCGTCGCGGTCGTCATCGTCGGCGGCCTCATTTCCTCCACCTTCCTGGACATGGCCGTCACGCCGGCGATGTTCTGGTTGTTCGGGAAAAAAGCCGCGCAACGCGCCATCGCCCTGAACTCCGAAGCCTCCGTCTGACGCCGAGACTCATTTCAAAATCCTAGAACGTGGCTTGCACGGGCAAGACCAGCTTCCGGGATCCGCGGGCGATTCCTCTATAATCCGACCATCTAACACCCGATGCACCAACAGATCCACGAAGTGAAGAAATCCGATTGTGGCTGCGAACACGATCATGGGTCGGGGGCGCTTCCCCAGAAAACCCTGATCGCTGTCGCCGGAGCATTCCTGACGCTAGGTCTTATCCTCAAGTGGAGCGACGTTCCGGAGTTGTGGCAAATGGTCGCTTTCGCCATCGCAACCCTCTCGGGAGGTGCGCTTGTTTTTCCCGCAGCGTTCACGGCGCTGATGAAACTCCAGCTGGATATGAATGTGCTGATGGCCGTCGCGGTGATCGGTGCGTGGATTATCGACGAACAAGCAGAGGCCGCCGCTGTCGTATTCCTTTTCTCCCTTTCCGAGTGGCTTGAAGGACTGAGTGCGGAGAGGGCGAGGAACGCCATCCGCTCCCTGATGGCCATGACTCCCGAAACCGCCTTGCGTAAAGAGGAGGATGGTTCCATCCGAGAAATCAAGGCCTCAGAGATCGCACTCGGCGAGCTGATTCTCGTCCGCAGCGGCCAACGGATTCCTCTCGACGGGGAAGTCGCTCTCGGGAACTCCGCCGTCAATCAGGCGCCCATCACCGGCGAATCGGTTCCGGTGGACAAAGAACCCGGCGATGAGGTTTTCGCCGGAACCGTCAACGGGGAAGGCTCGCTTGAGGTGAAGGTGAGCCGCTTGTCTTCGGATTCCACCCTTGCACGGATCACGCGCCTTGTTGAGGAGGCGGAAGGCAGCCGAGCACCGACCCAGCGGTCGGTGGACAGGTTTGCCTCGATCTATACACCCTTGATTTTCGTTGCTGCTATCCTCACCGCGTTGGTCGCCCCTTTGTTTTTCAACGGGGAATGGCAACCCTGGATCTACAAGGCGTTGGCTTTGCTGGTGATCGCTTGCCCATGCGCGCTCGTCATCGCGACTCCGGTCTCTATTGTCTCGGGGCTCACCGCACTCGCACGCCGGGGCATACTCGTAAAAGGCGGGACACATCTTGAGTCGTTGGGAAAACTCAAGGCACTTGCCGTGGACAAGACTGGAACGATCACCCACGGCAAACAGGAAGTCATCGCCATTCGCGCCGTTTCCGACGAGTCCGAGGAGAGCATCTTGGCATTGGCGGCGTCCATCGACAGCCACTCTGAACATCCCATCGCTAGGGCGGTTATCAAACAGGCCAAGGCAAGGAAAGTTTCGGTTCCCGATTCCACCAGATACCGGTCAATCGCCGGGCAAGGAGCGGAAGCTGTAATCAATGGTGAGACTTATTTCGTAGGAAATCACCGTCTCGTCCACGGCAGCGGACTTTGCGGATTGGAGCTCGAAGGACAACTCGCGGAAGTTGAATCAAAAGGCCTCTCGCTTGCGGTGCTGGGTCGCAGGCCATCGCCTGATAAGTCCGGAGAAATCCTCGGCGTCATTTCGATAGGCGACGCGCTCCGAAAAGATGCGCGCGAATCGCTGCACGCGCTCTATGCGGCAGGGCTGGAAAGGATTGTGATGCTCAGCGGGGACAATCAACGGACGGTCGATGCGATTTCCCACGAAGCGGGTATCGACGAGGCTTTCGGCGACCTGATGCCGGATGACAAGGTCACCCGGTTGAGGGAAATGATAGTCAGGCATGGACAGGTCGGCATGATCGGCGACGGGGTGAATGACGCCCCCGCCCTCGCCGTAGCCTCGGTAGGCATCGCTATGGGCGCGATAGGCAGCGATACCGCCATCGAAACCGCCGACGTAGCGCTCATGGAGGATGATCTCGGGAAACTTGCGGAGGCGATCCGCCTGGGGAAACGCACTCTTGGTATGATCTGCTTCAACATTGTTTTCGCACTTCTTGTCAAAGCAGTCTTTCTGTCCCTCACCTTCGCAGGACACGCCACACTATGGATGGCCATCCTCGCGGATACGGGCGCAACGCTGCTTGTCATCGTAAATTCTCTCCGACTACTGGGCAGATCTAGCGGAAAAAATGACGAACAGCACTCCCGTGAACACAGGGGGCATGCTCATTGAGGAGAGCCCCGGCCACCTGATCGGAATCTCGCGATTTTCGAACTGGATTGGACATTTCCCCTTTCCCGCCGACCTTGTCTCAACGAGAATACCATAATCCATCTGAATAAAAACACCCCCAACCCATTCCTAAGAACATCATGAAAATTACCACCGTCACACTCACCGCCATGGCACTGCTCACCCCTTGGATCTTCGCCGAGGACAATGCCACCGAAAAGAGCCACGAAGGCCACGACCACGCCGACCACAGCGAGGAAACCCATGCCGACGTCAAAACCATCGAAGGCCCCAACAAAGGCCGCATCATCACCTCCACCGAGCCGCATGTGGAATTCTTCGTCACCGCAGACCGCAAAATCCTCCTTACTTTCCTCGACGATGAGAACCGCCCGGTCGCAGTAGAAGCGCCGGTCGTCTCCGCCATCGGTGGCGAGCGCGCCAATCCCACCCGCATGACCTTCGAGGCCAGCGGAGAAGGCGGTGCCCTGCTCTCCGATGTCGCCCTCCCGGAAGGCAACGACATCCCCATCATCCTCCAGATCAAGACCGCCCCCGACGCAGACAATGTCACCGAGAAATTCAATATCAACCTCGCCAACTGCCCTACCTGCGCCCATCCGGAATACGCCTGCACCTGCGACCACGGTGAGGAAGGTCATGGAGGCCACGACCACGATGGTCACGAAGGTCACGACCACTAAGACCCAGCATTTCCGACAGGCATGGAGCTGCGTGCCTGTAGCTGCGGATAAACATAGGCAAATGGCTGGGATAGGTGTCTTCCGTGCTGATCGCGCGGAAGCGTAATTTTCAGCAATTCAATTTATACAATGAAGGCAGGAAAGCAGGAGAAGCCCCGGCGCAGTATCCGTTCCTCATTTCTCCAAATCCTCTTCGTTGACGAACTTGGCGGTTCAAATCTCTTCCCGCCATTGCCTGAGATCCGCAGATTTCGCGGCAAGTGCCTCAGAATGAGCTAACCCTGAAGTTTTCCCGAAACCGCTCTTGCGGTTTGCGACCGCTCTCCCGTAGGGTGGCGCAACCTGTTCCAGAGCGTGTCCGAAACCGAACCAAAGCCACAAATCATAGGCATCCTCCCAGCCCGCTGGGGTTCCACGCGCTTCCCCGGAAAGCCGCTTCATCTGATCGCCGGAAAACCCTTGATCCAGCACGTCTGGGAGCGCTGCAAGGCCACAAAACTCCTTTCCGAAATCCTCGTTGCCACGGATGACTCACGCATCGCCGATGCCGTCACAGCCTTCGGCGGCAAGGCGGTGATGACCTCCCCGGATCACCCGACCGGCACCGATCGCCTCGCTGAGGCCGCCAAATCTTTCCCCGAGGCCACCCACGTCCTCAACATCCAGGGCGACGAACCGCTGATCGACCCCGCACTCATCGATGAACTCGCACAGGCGCTCATCGATGACCCGGCGCTGCACATGGTCACCGCCGCGAACCCACTCGATCCTTCGGATCCGGCGGTTTCCGATCCCAATGTGGTGAAAGTGGTGGTGAAGAAAAACGGCCACGCCCTCTACTTCTCGCGCTCGCCCCTGCCATTTTTCCGCAATCCCGTGCCCGGCCTGCCGGTTCTGCGCCATAAAGGCATCTACGGATACCGCCGCGATTTCCTCGAAACCTTCGTCACCTGGGAGCCATCGCCCCTCGAGCTTGCCGAATCCCTCGAACAACTTCGCGCCCTCGAAAACGGAGCCAACATCCGCGTGCTCCCCACCACCGACACCTCTCCCGGTGTCGACACGCCGGAACAAGCCCTCGAAATCGAACGACTCCTCTCTTCTTCTGTCCACTGATCACTGCTCATTTCCCACTCCTCAAAACATGAAATATATCTTCGTCACCGGCGGCGTCGTCTCCTCACTCGGTAAAGGCCTCGCAGCAGCCTCCATCGGCACCCTGCTCGAAGCACGCGGTCTTAAAACCCTGATGCAGAAATTCGACCCGTATCTCAACGTCGATCCCGGCACCATGTCGCCATACCAGCACGGAGAAGTCTATGTGCTCGATGACGGCGCGGAGACCGATCTCGACCTCGGCCACTACGAGCGTTTCACCTCGGGCGTGCTTTCCAAGATGAACAACCTCACCTCCGGGCAGGTGTTCGACGCAGTGATCAAGCGCGAGCGCCGCGGCGATTACCTCGGGAAAACCGTGCAGTTCATCCCCCACGTCACCGACGAGATCAAGGAGCGCATGCACAAGGTCACCGATGACAATCCCGACGTCGACGTGCTCATCACCGAAATCGGGGGAACCGTCGGCGATATGGAAGGCCTGCTTTTCATCGAAGCCCTGCGTCAGTTCGCCCTGGAAGTCGGCAAGGAAAACGTCTGTTTCATCCACGTCACCCTGCTTCCCTACATCAAGGCCGCCGGTGAGGCGAAAACCAAACCCACCCAGCAATCGGTCGCGAAACTCCGCGAACTTGGCATCCAGCCGGACATCGTCATCTGCCGCACCGAGACCGAACTCGACGAGGACAACCGCCGCAAGATCGCGATGTTCTGCAACGTCGAAAAGAAGAACGTCGTTGCTTTCCGCGATGTCGATCACACGATCTACGAGTGCCCTCTCGACCTGCGCCGCGACAAAATCGACCGTTTGGTCGTCGACAAGATCGGCCTCGGCCACACCCCGACCCCGAACCTAGAGAAATGGGAGGGATTTGTGCAGCGCGTCATCCATCCGAAGCATAAGGTCACGATCGCCGTGGCCGGGAAATACATCGAGCTTCAGGACGCTTACAAATCCATTTACGAATCCCTGATCCACGCAGGCGCCTTCCATGACACCCGGGTGCAGATCGTCCGCATCGAGGCGGAGGCAATCGAGGACCACGGCGCGGAATCGGTCATCGGCCACGTCCACGGTATCTTGGTTCCGGGTGGCTTCGGCGACCGTGGCGTCGAAGGTAAAATCCATGCGGCGAAATACGCCCGCGAAAACAACATCCCGTTCTTCGGCATCTGCCTTGGGATGCAGATCGCCACAATCGAATACGCGCGCAACATGTGCGGACTCGAAGGCGCGAACTCCACGGAATTCGACAAGGACACCCCACACCCAGTCATCTGCCTCCAAGAGGAGCAGAAAGGAATCGATACGATGGGCGCGACCATGCGATTGGGAGCCTCGGAATCCATCCTCTTCGCAGGCACCAAAGCCTCCGACTTGTATGGTGGAAAGGATCGCATCACCGAGCGCCACCGCCATCGTTACGAAGTGAATTCTGACTACCAAGACAAGCTGCAGGAAGCCGGACTGGTGATTTCCTCGGTCTCGGCAGACGCAGGCCTCGTGGAAATCGTCGAACTCAGCGACCACCCGTTCTATGTCGGTGCCCAATTCCACCCGGAATTTCTCTCGAAACCGAACCATCCGCATCCCCTTTTCTCCGGCTTCATTGCGGCGGCATTGAAAAAAGCCTCCGAGGAGATGGCCTGAAACATCTCCACACAGCCGGTATAGGGCACACAAAGGATTACAGAATGCACGCCGATGACGTGCATTCTGCCGTATGGGCTATGGAGTTCATCTCATTCACGGATCCCAATCCTCGATAACACAGGGGTTTCCCTAGGTTTATCCATCTGGCCGGGTTCGTGCGATAGGGTTCAACACGCGGAAATTTCCGCCACAACCCCTACCATCATGAACACTACCCACAAACCCCTCCTGCTTGTCGCAGGTATCGCCACAAGCTTCGCACTTAGCTCGTGCGTCGTTCCCTACGAAAGCAGCACCACCGTCCGGACCTATGATCCGGGCTACACTGTCACCAGCCTTCCAAGCGGTTACCGCACGGAAGTGATTTCCGGAACAAATTATTACTACTACAACGGCAATTATTACCGCCGTGACTCCCGAGGCTACGTCGTGGTCGAGGCACCTCGCCGCAGCCGCTACTATGACGAATACACCCGCTACGGAAACACCACCGTGCACAATCATCGGGACGGCAGCTCACATGTTGTCGACCGTCTGCCAAGCGGTTACACGACCGTCGAACACCGCGGTCAGCGCTACTACCGCGCCAATGACCGCTACTATCGCCGCCAAGGCAGCAGCTACATCGTCGTTGCCAGCCCGTTCTGAGCCGCTGAGCTAAAACCCCGACGCATCTCGTATCATGATGATCATTAGCATTCTCATTGTAGCAATCACAGCGATCCTGCTCGTGATAGGCAGCCGCAGGAATTGGGGTTACGCCCCAGCTAGCCTGCTCAGCCTACTGTTCATCGTTCCGATCATCATGATGCTTGCCGGCTTGCTCTAACGCGCCCCGGCATGGATACGCCCGCATCATACCGATGCGGGCGTTTTCATTTCTGAGACAGCGACGAAGACTATTTCAGAAATGACAGGAGTTTCTCCGCACAGGCTTTTGCAAAGACCGGGCTGTTGATTTCCTCGGCCAACTCGATGACTTCGACCTCCGAATGTTTCCGCAGTGAATCAAACAGAGCAGCATCGGCCTCCGGATCGTGAAATGACTGTCCCTCGGCACTGATCACACTGATCGCTTTCGTGGGAATCATGATCGCAGATGGAGCCGTGTAGGCGTTGGTTTTCGTGGCAATAATGCGGCCTAGCTCGACGCACTCCTCGGGCGTCGTGCGCATCAGAGTCACCTGCGGGTTATGGATGTAGAAATTCCTGTCCACGTATTTTGCCGGCACGGAATCGCGCTCGCCGAAGTTCACCATATCGAGGCAGCCAGGAGCCACCACGACGGGAATGCCCGCCTTGGCCGCCGCATCCATGCGCGACGGCCCGGCATTGAGAGTGCCGCCTGCCAGCTCGTCCGCCCACTCGGTGGTGGTGAGATCGAGCACACCCGCGACCATGCCACTTGCGATGATGGCCTCCATCGATTTTCCGCCCGCTCCGGTCGCGGCAAAAATGAGCACCTCATAACCCGCTTCCTCAAGGATTCGCTGAGCTTCCGTGACACATGCCGTGGTGTTGCCGAACATCGATGCCACGATCAAAGGCTTTTCCCCCGCGACATCGATTTCTGCTTCAACCATGCCGCAGATCGCTCCTGCTGCGCGGGTGAAAATCGTCCGCGAGAGTCGGTTGATCCCGGCAACATCTGCGATGCTCGGCATCATCGCAATGTCGCTGGTGCCGAGGTAATGGGCGGTATTTCCTGCGGCGAGTGTCGAAACCATCAGCTTGGGAAAACCTACTGGCAGCGCACGCATCGCCGCCGTGGCGATGGCCGTCCCGCCTCCTCCCCCCAGGGAAATTACGCCATCGATCTTTCCTTCCGCATGCAGCTTCTCCAGCAATGCCGGAGCCGCATTCGACATCGCCGAGACGCATTCGCCCCGATCTTTTCGGGAAACCAGAGCCTCCAGATCGATCCCTCCCGCCTCTGCAACCTGCTTGCGGGTGATGTCTGGCACCACGGAAGCCTCCGCGCCGGTTCCTACATCGATCAAGAGGACGCCATGTCCCCTTTCCCGAATCAGTTCGGCGACAAAAGCATGCTCCGCCCCTTTCGAATCGAGCGTCCCTAGGACAGCGATGGTTTTCATGACCTAGCGTTTAATGGAGATAGATTTGAACTCTTGGGTAAGCTTGGTGAGCGATGCCTCCACGCTCATCCGCTCCAGCGATGACGCTCCGACAAAACCAACGCAATCGGTGGCTTGGATGACACGATCCGCATCTTCCGGTGTGTTGATGGGGCCGCCGTGGCAGAGATAGAAAATATCGTCACGCACGGTCTTCGCCGCATCAATAATGTCCTGGGTGCGCTTGATCGTTTCATCCCAGCTCACCACCGCATCTTTGACGCCGATCGAGCCGCCGACTGTGGTGCCGACGTGTGCGATGATCGCATCCGCGCCGGACTTCGCCATTTTGACGGCCTCCTCAGGTGAGCCGACATAGACGATGGAAAACAGATCCATCCTGCGCCCCAGCCCGATCATCTCGACTTCCTTATCCACGCTCATCCCCGTTTCTTCGAGGATATCGCGGAACTGGCCGTCGATAATGCTGTGCGTCGGGAAATTGTTCACCCCAGAGAAGCCCATGTCCTTCACTTTACCAAGCCAATGCCACATGCGGCGGCGCGGGTCGGTGGCATGAACTCCGCAAACCACGGGAATTTCCTCCACAACCGGAAGCACCTCGTATTCTCCGATCTCCATCGCGATCGCATTCGCATCCCCATAAGCCATCAAACCAGCGGTCGAACCGTGACCCATCATGCGGAAACGTCCGCTGTTGTAGATGATGATCATGTCTGCTCCGCCCTTTTCGATAAACTTCGCACTGATCCCTGATCCCGCTCCGGCCACGATGATCGCCGTTCCTTTCGAAAGCGTGTCGTGAAAACGCTCTCTAACTTCAGTCCGCGTGTAGGGATTTCCTTTTCCTGTCCATTGATTTGGCATGAATCAGAATGGACGCAAAATCCGGGATTCGCCAAGCCGGAAGCATCCACCACTGCGTATTCCAAATGCACATGGCGGTCACCCTCCCCTGATGATCAAGCCCCCCTATAACAAACCATAAATTACCTTAACTGGCCTTTCCGTTAGTTTCTGTTTGCCCTCACCTTAGAAACACTTCAAAACCATAAGTGGTTTTTATCAAGACCCATACCCGAACTCCCCCAGAGTCATAATGAATCCATCCCCGGAAAATTCCGTCCCCGCACAGGGCGGTGCTCCACCCAATGCAGCCTCAGCCGGCCAAGGCACCCCTCCACCGGGTGCCGGATCACCGCCCGGCGGCGCATCGGATGGTGCCAGCGACTTTAAGTTTTCCGTTCTCCGCAAGTTCGGAGCCACATATCTCAAAGGCCGCGTCGGTATGATCATCGCTTATGTGATCGGCCACCTTCTCGTCCAGACGATCCTACCGCAACAGGCAGCGGTCTTCATGGGCAAACTCACCAATCACTTTGCGTCCGGCGGCAGTGCCGCAGACGCCCCAACGGTCGGCGGTTTCAACCTGCTCACCACCTACGGCTTCTGGATCAGCTTCACCGTCGCTCTGCTGATCGGGAAATTCGGATTCCAGCTCCTCATCGCCAAGCTCGATGGCAAGGTCACCAACGGGGTGAAAGCCGACCTTTTTTCCAAACTCCTCCGGCAGCCACCCGGTTTCTTCCACGCCAACGACTCCGACCGGCTGACCATGATCGTCAACCAATACAGCAACCAGATGGCGGGGGCTCTGCGCCGCCTACTGATCGAGCCGGTGCTTCAGGTCGTCGCCATCGCAGTCATCGGCTTCACCATCTATCAGTCCTTGCTCGCGCTAACCGCCGGCCCGGCAGCCTTCACCATTTTCGGCTTCAACGGGGTATGGATTATGTTCGGTATCACCGTCATTTTCGCCCTCACCTCTCCATGGATCGTCAACAGCATGGGGAAGTTCCTCCAGCAAGACACCACCGCAGTGCAGGAGCAGCACCTCGGCCTCGCCACCCTCGTCGGCGGTGCGCTGAAAGCTCCAGAGGAAATCCAAGCAATGCGCGCCGAGCCTGTGTTCCAGAGCAAGCTCGACAAGCTTCTGACCGGATCGCTGCGGCTCCAACTGAAGCAAACGATGACCATGGAGCGCATCAACGTCTTCAGCCAGCTACCCAGCACCGTGGTGCTCGCCGCCTTCCTCGGCTTGGCCATTTTTCTAGAAATGAAAGGCAGCTCAAAAGGCCAGCCCGGCACCATCGTACAGGTCGCGCTGCTCACTCCGCTTCTGATGGGAGCCATCCAACAGCTTTCCGCCTTCGGCATCACCGTCCGCATGGCATGGCCACCGATGAAAATGATCGATTCCATCCTGGTCTCCAGTCCGCCGGAGGAAATCATTCCGGAAGGCGGTGATACGCGTGAACTCACCGCCTCGCTCGAAGCCAAGGATCTGGTCTTCAGCTACATGCCCGGCCAGCGCCCGAATGTCCTTAGTGGCGCCTCCTTCGAGATCCCCGCCGGCAAGGTCACCGGTTTCGTCGCCCGCCCCGGCCAAGGCAAGACCACGTTCTTCCGGCTCGCCCTCCGATTCTATGATTGGCAGGATGGTGAAATCCTCCTCGGCGGCGTCCCGATCCGGGAACTGCCGCTCTCGACGGTCCGCAGCCACATCGTCCTGATGTCCCAGTTCCCCGCCTTCTTCTACGATACCGTTCGGGAAAATATGCGTGTCGCCGCGCCATCTGCCACGGATCAGGAAATCATGGATGCCGCCACCCTGACCGGACTTGATGCGGTTCTAAAAAAATCGATGGGCGAGGGCTCACTCGACAAGCCCTTTGCCGCTGGTGCGGGGCTTTCCGGAGGCCAAAAAAAGCTCTTCGCGCTCACCCGCTGCCTGCTGCGCAAGCCTTCCGTGCTTTTCCTCGACGAGCCCACCACCGGCATGGGGCCGATGGAGAAGTTCCCGCTCATCGATACGATGCGCCGCTCACTCAAGGACAAGACCGTCATCGTCGTCGATCACGACATCGTCTGGCAATCCCGCTTCTGCGACTACTTCCACGTCCTCAACGAAGGCAAGATCATCCAGTCCGGCACCAGCGAGGAACTTCTCGCCCAAGGCGGGCTTTTCAAGGAACTCTACAACGAAGCCTCAGGCAGCGCGGGCCACTCCGCCAAGATGCCCCCTCCAGCAGTAACCCCACCGATGGGTTCTGGCCCGGCAGGCATCCCACAAGCTGGTGGCATGCCTCCACCGTGAGCTTTCCCCCACAATTTTAAGAAACCATGAGCGCACCGAACCCCCATTCGAAACCCGCAAAACCCGCCAGAAAGGATGACAATAAGTTTACCGAACCTTTACTGACGGCAGAAACGGGCGGGTGCAATATTGGCATCAGATACCGCTGCGACTGCGAAACGTTTTCCTCCCATTGAACCCTCTCAGCACGAACCCGGGAAACCGGGAGAAGGCACCCCCAAACAAAAACGAAAGAAAAAAGACATGTCCGAAAATAGCAAAAAAATCGAAGTATACGTCGGAGAAAAAGCAGAGGTACCAGAAGGTGCCGAGGTTTACGACGTCCCTAAACCAGAGCAAGAAGAAGTCGGTGGCCGTTACCCATACACCACCAATGTGATCTGCCCGAGCTGCTGCGCTGTTAACCAAATCGTAGCCGACACGGATTTCTATAAATACTTCCGCTGCTGGAACGACGGTTACGTCTTCACTTACTGATCACGTATCCTCGCGAAGACCGGATATCGGGTTCATCCCGGTATCCGGTTTTTCGTATCCAACTATTTGTTCGGTCCGCGGATCCCGGCGTGCCACGGCACCGCGATTTCCTGCATCAGGGCTTTCGCCACGGGCGGCTTCAGGTGGGGATACTCGGAAAGGAGATTCGCCAACAATCCGCTGACATGCGGCGCGGCGAAACTGCTGCCCGATTCCTTTTTCCACCTCCCACGGTTCCACGTCACATCGATTTTCACCCCGCGCGCGGCAAACTCCACCAGGTGGCGCGCATAGTCGCCATTCGGCTCGTCCCAGCGGAAAAACAGGTCGTCGCTCTCGGTATTGGCCATGTTGACCGTCATCACCGTCGGGAAATATCCCGGCCACTCCGCGTAGCGGAAATCATCGTTGTCGCAGGCGCTGACAATATTCACACCCTTGCGGTAGGCCAGATCCACCCACGGCTTGAAGTGGGCGATGTTGTTGATATCGGCCTTCGACCCGAAACTGCAGTTGAGGATGTTGTATCCCATATCCACCGCCATCGCGGCCGCCTCTCGGATGATCTGAAACTTGCTCCCGAGAAAGGCGTTAAGCACACGGAAACTGCCGATCTGTGCCTCCGGCGCAATGCGATGGATCGCATGTGCGACCGCCGTGCCGTGCCCGAACACAT
Source organism: Luteolibacter sp. (assembly GCA_039978775.1). Classification (GTDB taxonomy): domain Bacteria; phylum Verrucomicrobiota; class Verrucomicrobiia; order Verrucomicrobiales; family Akkermansiaceae; genus Luteolibacter. The sequence goes on from JBDWAR010000015.1 coordinate 62,420, forward strand.
CGGTTCCGTTGCCCGGCACGCGTTTCACCACGCCTTCCGGGGTGAGCTCAAAAGCAATATCATCGACGAGTCTCAGGCCAGAAAGCCCCGGATGCGAAAGCTCGATGCCGGAATCAAGCACCGCAATTTTCACGCCTTTTCCCCTGCCCTTCTTCAGTGCCTCCCGCGCCTGCTCCGGCGTCACCCATGTCGATCGGTGGTTCATGTTATCATGCCATCTCAAACCCCAATGACATACGGATCAGCCTGTCTTCGATCAGTCTCGCGACCAGCGCTGAAACCTCCGCCGGGGCGCGCAGTGGCAAATCCCCCTCTTTCCCGCACACCCACGAAACCACTGCTGCGGTTTCACCAAAAACATGCACCGGACTCGATGCCATTTCCCCCACCGGAGTGTCCAGCAACTCGCCGAGGTTCGACCATTCGCCGAGTTCGAGGTTTGCCGCGGTATCCGAAGTGGAACGTCCGCTTTCAAAGACCATGGCGATCATGCCTTCGCCGGCATCAGCCCGCACCCGCCCGCGCAGGGAAGGTTCCGTGTCATCTGAGATCCAGCCGATCGCGTAGCTTTTCCCTTCCCGTGCCCATATCATGACCCTACCGCCGGAGTTTCTGGAAAAATCTTCCAATAGCGCAACCGTCTGAGCGCTCATCACTTGGGCGAGGTTATTCGCATCAATCTCTTTCGCGATCCCAGACAACCGCGGCTTCAGCTCCTCGGCGAGGGCTTCATGTTTTTCTTCGGGGACGATGACGAGTCGGTTCATGGCTGGACGGTGGGATGAATTCGGAACAAGCGGTCGGTTTTCCCGGCAACCTCCACGGTGCCGGAGTGCTCGAAACGGAAGCCGCGTATCGACTCCAGGGCAGAAAGCGCACTGAATGTCTCGGTAGCATAAATCGCTCCCTGCAGGAGATCACCTGCAATTTCCGCCGCCCGGTTGACCGTTTCTCCGGAAGGAGCGTAGCTGTGGAGCAAGGGATTCACCGACATGTCCACCAAGCCGGCGTGCAGGCACATGGATGGCAATGCGTCGGCGACTTCTTCCATGCCTTTGAGAGTTTCGGAAAACACCATCGCCAACTCGGCAGCATGGCGCAGATCGCCGAACACAAATAGGTAATCCCCACCGAAACCTTGGATCGAAACCGGAGGATGATTCGCCGCGATGATCCGCTCCGACAAAACATCCAGAACCGCTTTGCCGGGGATGCTCGCGGACGGGAAATGCATGTGCAGCAGCGCCACCACCGCTTCCCTGTCGCCGGCGCTCTGCAGGGTCATCGGAAACGGCACCGGATTCGGCGGGACATCGGGATCCGGCACGCCATCCGTCTCACTGCCATCGCTGTAAATGACATACGGCGCGCGGCCATCCCTGATCCACTGGGCGGCGGCGGTCGCAAACAAGCTCTTGCCCACCACCAGCGGTTTCACGGAGACCCCGAGGTGCTTGGCATGCTGCACTCCCCTTGCCGCGACCATGCGGTCGGAAATCAACCTCACCCCTTCCGGCGTTCCCCACGTCGTCGCCTCCACCTTGTGGGTCTCGGCTCCGAGCTCCTCGAGGATATTAACCACAACCCCTCCCCAGCCCTCCACCGCGCCAAAGAACACGTGCTTCACACCGTTTTGCTCATACCACGCGCTGACCCTGCGCTTCACATCGGCCATCATTTCATCGGTGACTTCCTCGTCTTTCATCAAGGCCTTCCCGGAAACAATCGCCACCGCACCGCTGGTGAAACAACCGTCCATGCGGTCGCGTCGGCCATGCAATTTCAGGCACAGCGAGCGGCATTGGTTACGTGTGGAGGCGATGTCCCCCCAGCGCTTATCCCTCTCACTCATCCCGGAAGCCTCCGCATAAAGTGCTTCGGCCTCGGCATCTTTCCCCAAGATCAATGCTGCTTCCGCCCGGGTTGCGACGCCATAGTAGCTGGTATCGTCTTTCGCGAATCCCTCAGCCGCTTCCGCGAATTTCTTGGCATCGTCCATTTCTCCGACCCATACCGATGATGCCGCCGCATTAATGCCGCAATAAGCCGCCCCATCCGCATCCCCGCCTAGGGCAGCAGCCTCATAGCCTTCCGTGTAGCAGCGCCGGGATTCACGGAAACAGCGCTCCCGCTCTTCGGAATCCTCCGCCGCCACCGCTAGATCTTTCCAAACCCTCGCCAAGAGCCCGCGTGTCTCCGCCTCATCCGTCCGCCCCGATGGGATCGCCTCCAGAATCGCCAAGGCCTCCGCGCTGGATCCGAGAATCGCCAGCGCCCTTGCCATCTGTTGCTGTACCGGAACTGCATCATCAAACTCACGATCCTTCAGAATTTGCTCAGCCACTTCCAGAGCGAGCAGGTGCTCCCCCTCCCCGTTGATTCGCTTCAGCAGCTTGTGGGCGAGAACCGGATCGCTCAGATAATTGCTGCGCTCCGTGCTCCAGCTTTCGCGTGGTGTCTTCTGGTTTTGTATTGGATCAGACAAATCTGCAGGGGGAAATTTACGTAGTTAGAAAAACACCCCAGCCTTTCTCTCACAAGCACCAAGCGCGCCCCATGATACCAATATCCATGGCTCCTTGGCATGCCTCCGAAGGTGCCGGGTCAAAAAATAGCAGGTGTGCAAGCTGCATTGCGCTGCATGGGAACTGCACGGAACAATGAGAAGCGAGTCTTTCGATTAGCGCAGTTAAAAACCTCACTCTCTCCTGATTATCAGACACTTACGCAACATTCCATCCCCCCGTGAGCGATCGGCACACAAGCTGCGATATCGCCACCAACTACTCGCTACGGAAATTTTTCGCTGGTTCAGGCGCAAGAGGATCTGCAGCTGTAACAACCGAAAACACTATGAAAACGACATACCTCAAACCATTCGCCATCGCAGCAACCTTGGCCGCAGCTCCTTTTGCCTATGCAGAGCCGGTCACCGGTATGGAAGAGCCTCAAGCGGATACTGAAATGGAAGCCAAAGCCGAAATCCAAGCCGGCTCCCTCACGACAGTGATTGCCGACAGCGCGACGTTCAGCATCCTCAACAAAGCTATCGCAGCGGCAGGACTCGCCGAAACCCTCGGCAGCAAAGACAATTACACGATCTTTGCCCCCACCGACGAGGCGTTCATGAAGCTGCCCGACGGCACACTGGATCAATTGCTTCTCCCAGAAAACAAAGAGAAGCTGCGCTCCCTGCTGCTCTACCACGTCATCTCTGGAAAAGTGATGTCAACCGATCTCAAGGACGACATGGAAGTCACTACCGCCAACGGAGAAATGCTCGAAATCGATATCGACGGAGACGAAGTCAAGGCGAACGACGCCAAAGTCTTCAGCGTGGATGTCCCCGCCACCAACGGCGTGATGCATTCTGTGGGTGAAGTTATCGTTCCGGAATCGCTCGATGAGTTCGCTGACCTCGAAGACTAATCAACGCCAAATCGAATCCATGCCGCCCCCCCATTCGGAGGGCGGCTTTTTTGTGCATGAAAGAGGCCACTCTAGGACAAACCAAACTCTTGCCCCCAACCTCCCTCTCCGCTATCCCCTTGCCCCCGCCCATGAACGAGCAAATCGCCTCCATCCAGTCCCAAGCCCTCGAACTTATCGCCGCCGCCACCGATGGGCGTTCTCTCGACGACGCCCGCGTCGCATCGATCGGGAAAAAAGGCACCCTCTCACTTGCTGGTGCACTCATCAAGGACATCCCCAATGAGGAAAAAGCCGCCTTCGGCCAATCGCTCAACGCTGCCCGCAACGCGATCACTGCTGCCATCGATGAAAAGCAACTTGCCCTGCAGGAAGTCGCCGACAAAGCCGCCCTCTCCGGCATCGACCTCACCCTCCCCGCCCGCGCCCTGCCTACCGGCGGTCTGCATCCCCTCACACTGATCCGCGACGAGGCCATCCAGATCCTCCGTCGCATGGGCTTTGCCTTGGCTGAGGGTCCGGAAATCGAAGATGAATATCACTGCTTCGACGCCCTCAATACCCCGGCCGACCACCCGGCGCGCAACGAGAAAGACACGTTCTATTTCGACTCCGGAAAACTTCTCCGCACCCACACTTCCAGCGTGCAGATCCGCACCATGGAGACCGCCGCTCCTCCCATCCGCATCATTGCCCCCGGCTCCGCCTACCGCCGTGACGAGATCGACGCCACCCACCTCTCCGTTTTCAACCAACTCGAAGGCCTCTTCGTCGACACCGACGTCACTCTTCCCGACCTCAAGGGCACGCTCGAATACTTCTTCCGAGAAATGTTCGGCACCTCCACCGAAGTCCGCTTCCGCCCACACTTCTTCCCCTTCACCGAGCCATCCTTTGAGATCGACGTGAAACTTCAGATCAAAGGTCAAGCCCCCCGCTGGATCGAAGTCGCCGGCTGTGGCATGGTCGATCCTGCCGTCTTCGAATCCATCAACGCCACCCGCAAAGACAACGCCCTCGACCCGCGCAAAGTCACCGGCTTCGCCTTCGGCATGGGCCTCGACCGCCTCGCCATGATCCGCTGGGCCATCCGCGACATCCGCCTCCTCATCGAAAACGACGTGAGGTTCCTCTCGCAATTCGCGTAAGCACGAAATCATAAGCACGAAATTCTAAACAACTTCGATTCAATCTCTGCACCCAAGCAACCTTTCCGTTTAGGATTTCATGCTTAGTGCTTAAAATTTTCTCTCCATGAATGTTTCACTAAACTGGCTCTCCACCCACCTCGACCTCTCCGGGAAATCCATCGATGAAATCTCCGATCTGTTCACCTTTGCCGGTGTGGAAGTCGAAGGCATCGTCACCAAAGGCATCGCCTCTGAAAAAATCGTCGTCGCGCAGATCATGGAAGCCGTCCAACACCCGGATGCCGATAAGCTCAAAGTCACCCAGGTCGATGCCGGCGAAGGCCAGCTCCGCCAGATCGTCTGCGGAGCAAAAAACTACAAGGTCGGAGACAAGGTTCCCTGCTGCCTCCCCGGTGCGGATCTCGGTGGCTTCGTCATCGGTGAAACCGAAATGCGCGGCGTGGAATCCAAGGGCATGCTCGCCGCTGCCGAAGAAATCGGCCTCCCCAAGGGTGAAGACGGACTTTTCATCCTTCCGGAAGACGCACCGATCGGCGTCCCGGTGAAATCCCTGTTCGACTCCGACACTCTGCTTGAGCTGGAAGTCACGCCGAACCGCCCGGATCTGCTTTCCCACGCCGGCATGGGTCGCGAGCTCGCCACCCTGCTCAAGACACCTCTGCTTACCGAGAAAACGCCCGTGCCATCGACGGCCGCAGCTGCCCCGGATTTCATCAAACTCGAGTCCGCAGAAGCATGCCCGTTTTACTCCGCCACCCGCATCGATGGCGTCACCGTCGGCGAATCCCCGGCATGGTTGAAGGAAAGGCTCGAATCGATCGGACTCCGCCCTATCAACAACATCGTCGATATCACCAACTACGTCCTCCACGAGACTGGCCAGCCACTGCATGCCTTCGATGCGGCAAAGGTCAGCGGCGCGCTTGTCATCCGGCAGGCGGAGGATGGCGAGAAATTCATCGCCCTCGACGAGTCGGAGCACATCCTCACCCCGGAGGATCTCCTGATTGCCGACCAATCCGGAGCAGCGCTCGCCCTCGCCGGTGTCATGGGCGGCCTCGATAGCGGCGTCACGGAATCCACCACTTCCATCCTGCTAGAGTCGGCATACTTCAGCCCCTCGGGCATCCGCCGCACCTCGCGTCGCACCTTCCTCTCCTCGGACTCCTCCTACCGTTTCGAGCGCGGAGCCGATCCGCAGGCCGTGCTCCCCGCCGCCGCACTTGCGATCAAGCTCATTGCAGCCACGGCAGGCAGCACCCAGACCGCAGGCACCCTCCCCGAGCCTCCCGCTTCGGTGAGACTCGATCTCGAACGCCTTCACCATCTGCTCGGCGATTCCATTTCCACCGAAGCTGCCGAGGACATCCTCACCCGCCTCGGCCTCACCAAGCAGTCCGATGGTAACTGGGGCATCCCTTCGTTCCGCCAAGATCTCACCCGTCACATCGACCTCGCCGAGGAAATTACCCGCGTCCATGGTCTCGACAACGTGCCCTCGCGCTTCCGGGCCACTTTGGTCCCGACCAGTGATACGGATGCAGCCTACGATGCAGACATGATCCTGCGCCGTCGCCTCGCCGCGCTCGGCATCTACGAGTGCCAGACGATCAAACTCATCGCAGAGAACCAGCTCCAGGACATCCTGCCGCTGCGTCCCATGATGGAAGGCGATCTAATCCGCGTAAAATCGCCACTCAGCGAAGATCACGCAATCATGCGCCCCTCCATCGTCCCGGGCCTCGTTGCCTCGGCGGAACGCAATGCCCGCCAGCAGGCGAAATCCCTCCGCCTTTTCGAAATGGGTCGAGTTTTCAGAAATGCCGGCGGCGGCAAAGCCAAGGATCAGGAAAGCGACACCCTCGCTCTCTTGATCTCCGGCCACACCAGCCCCTCCTCATGGGCAGCCAAAGACCGCCCTGCAGATCTCTACGATGCGAAGGCCGTCCTCTCCGCAATCCTTCCGAGCCAAACCATCTCCCTGAAACCCAAGGACCGCGAAAACGTCTGCCTCGCTGCCGAAATTAAGGCCGGGGAGCAAACCATCGGCGTCTTCGCCCGCATGCTGCCCTCTCGCGAGCGCGCATTGGATTTCATCCATCCGGTCTTCATCGCAGAACTGGATCTCGGCAAAGTCCGCAAGCTCCTCGCCACGAAATCCCAGGTCGAGGAACTCCCGCAATTTCCAGGATCGACCCGCGATGCGGCAATGGAACTCGCCATCGAGACCCCCAACGCAGCCATCGAAGCCGCCCTCAGCAAGACCAACGAAGCCTTGCTGGTCTCTTACGAATGCTTCGACCTGTTCATCGATCCATCCGGCGAAAAGATCCCTGCTGACCGCAAATCCATCGCCTACCGTTTCAATTACCGAGATCCATCGCGTACCTTGAAGCAGCAAGACGTCGATGCCGCGCATAAGAAAGTCTTGGAGGCTTTGGGGAAAATCCCAGGCCTTTCATTCAGATAGGCGCAACGCTCCGCAACCGCCTAGTTTCCTCGGACTTACCCAACTTGTCGGCGGCAAGTCTCTCGCGCATCGTTTCAATGAGCGCGACCCTTCACATCCTAAAAAGAAAAGAGGCCTTGGGAAAACCCGAGGCCTCTCATTGAGATAGGGTGTAACGCTCGGTGAGAGCCTACTTCTTGATTTCCTGGGACTTGCCCTTCTTATCGACAAGGGTGGCAACTCCACCGGTTTTGCTAGCAAGGTTATACATCGCTTTCTCGGCGGCGGGCTCGATCAGGGAGACGGTGTTAATGACGATCCCCTTCTTCTTCGCTTCTTTGGCAAGGTCGTCGGTGAGTTTCATCACATCTCCTCCTGTCAAACCGTCGGTCATGAAGAAAATGAGCTGCGGAGCAGGATTCATTCTCATCGCCATTTCAATCGGTCCCTGCCAGCTGGTGCCTAGGTTCAGCTGGGTTTCTTTGATGTGCTTGATCGAGTTCTTGATGTTGCTCTCGCTCATCGGTAGCCAATCAGGAGCATATTTTGCCATGTCTTTGGCACCATTGTTTTTGCCACCTTTCCAATCGTAGGTTTTGCCATTCTGACCCTTGATGGTCGCTGCCCAACGATCCTTAAGGATCAGCTCGTCGCCGGCCACCCAGTAAGGACCGGCAAAGAAGATCAGCTGATACTGCGTTCCTGGGCTGATGCCTTTGACGGATTTCGTCAGTTCCTCGCGCATTAGATCGTTCCGACCCAAGGACTTCATGGACAGAGAGTAGTCGATCACATAGGCAATGCGGGATGCCTTGACCTTCTGGTTGAAGAAGGATGCTCCACCGCCAGAACCAAAGCCGACGCCATCGCCGAAACCGGTTCCGAAATCATCACCGTCGCCGAAATCCATGGCTTCCACGGTTTCCACGGCATCAACTGTGGGAATCGAAGTAGGAGAAGAAGTCGTCGCGACAATGGTCTTCACCGGGGAAGAAGAAGGAGCGGTAGGCTTGCGCTGGACGTTGGTTTTCACCTTTTCGGCGACAGGCTCGTTTTCATCGGCCATGTTCGATTTGTAGGTGACGATCTGGATATCGTCCTTACCGAGGTTCGGAAGAAGGAAGATCCCCAGCACCAAAGCGATGAGCACGATCGTCATAATCGCGATCACGAACGATGAAATCGTCGAGTTGCGCTTCTGTTTTGCCAGCCGTTGCTGGGCTTCTTCACTGAGTTGGGCGTGGATGCTCATGGGGTTTGTGGATTTAAGTAGGTTATTCTTTAGGGAGCCGTGACGAACTATCGTTGCCGCCTGACCCTCTAATGGGTGTAACGCGCTCTCCGAATGATTCCTTAGAAAAAATTTAGCCGCAGGATTTCATCTGTAAATCCAATATTCCACGGCGTTGGCGGGGTGCTGAAGCCCAGCAACACATTTTCACCCAAAATCTTTCGAAATTAGGCATTTCTGTCTGCAATACCTAGGGGCTACTCGCCTTTTATTTCTTGGACCGGCAAAGCCTCGCGGATCGAATCAGCCACCTTTTTGCCGAGGATCTCGTAGCCTTCTGTGGTGAAATGCACATCGTTGGGTTTCTTTCGTAGTTTGCCGATTTTTTCGGAAGCCGCGTGAAGGTCGTCGGTGGAAATTCTGTATTTCTCCATGATCTTCGCCGCCGCCTCGTTGTATTTCACTGCGTCTTCGACGAAGCGCCCTTGCTCCCCCTCGGGGACGGCGGTGGTGGATGCCCAGATCAGCTTTGCTCCAGTTTTTTCCAATCGCTCCACGAGTTGATCCAGATTTTTCGAATAGTCCTCAACAGGAATCGCCTGGGTTCCTTTCACTTTATCGCGGTTGCCCTGAACCTTCGAATCCGGATGACGGTAACATAGGTCATGCAGCCCCCAGTTGAAATGGATCACCTCCCAATCGGTTTTACCCAGCCAGTTGTCCAATTGTCCCAACCCACGATTGGTGTCTCCGCAATTCTGCCGGGCCCTCACGACATTTGCCTGTCCCTTCAACTCCGCAATGACCACCGGGGTATAACCTATAGAAATGGAATCTCCGAGAATCAGCACATCCGGCAAACCTTCCCGTTTTCCTTCAACCCATCGAGATCCTCCTCTGGCGTGTAAAATTCCGACTCTGCCGCTGCACTTTCCGTATCGGTTTTCGTGCCGCCCTCCTCGCCGCCGTATGACAAAGCAATCAGGAAAACCAGGCAGAACAACAAGGCGAGATAACGTTTCATCAGGATCAGCGTGTGACGGTGATTTCCTTTGCTCCGATCTTCACTTCGAGGTCGGCCACATAGAGTTTATCGCTGACTTCGCGGAACTCCGCACCTTCCATCTTTGGCGCTCCGGTTTCGCTCCAGATCGCCAGTGGACCCGACTCATGAAGCGTGAAGACGATTTCATTCTCCGAAACCGAATGCACCTTCACCGCAGCGGACGGCAGGTATTTGTCGATGCGCCCGACCACTGCCCAGCCTTCAGTGTTGGGATAGAGCAGGAAAAGTTTTGCGCCAAAGTCTCCCACTTCGGATTCAAAATCACCGTCAAGTGCGGTCATTTTTTTTGCATCCCGGTCATAGATCAGCAATCCACCCTCTGGCTGAGTCCACGGAGCTCCGGTAGGCTGTAGCAACTCTCCCGCATGAGGGTAATCATCCGCTGAAATAGTTTCCGTGAGTGGTTCCGCTGCTTCGGTGAAATTGAACAGCGCGATCGCCGCCACATTGTCCTCAAGCGGAGCAACGACGCGGAAGACATCATTGCCACGGAAAGGGTGAATGAAGAAGCTTTCCGGAAGCAGCGTTGCCGGTGCCCGGGTGCGCAGCAATCTGCCGTCTTCAAAGGCAAAAGGAATCAGAACATCCGCCACGATCTTGCTAGGTTCATCTGAGATGTAAACCGGTCCACCGGAGATGGCGCGGGCGATCGCCATAGGTTGCACATCGCGCTCATCATGTGAATGGAACATATCCAGATCCCCCCAAACAGTCTGCCCCATCCACAGGTGGTTGGCGAAGCTCTGGTAGGTGTTGCACTTGTTCTTGTCCTTGTCGGACTGGTTGTAGTCCGGACTGGAGCGCATCAGGGCGCTGTATTTCGTCTGGAGCGAATTGACGTTCGGCTGGGCGATACAGTTCAGCAGCGGTAGTTCGTATTTTTCACACGCCGCTTCAAGCGCATCGTTGTTGGCACGGACCGCTGAAACCGCATTGCCCATGCCTTTGTAGATATCGAAAGCCTTGGTTTGGAAATCCACTTTGGTGAAGTCAAAGCCGTTGTCGATGGCGTCCTTGGCCATCTTGTCATGGAAGGCTTTCGTGGATTCCTGAGTCCCCTTTGGCACCATGGCCTTACCGTTCGCCGTCTTGACCAGATGCTCGGAGATATCGTCCATCGTGTTCTTGTTAGAGATGCCCGACATGTAGCCGATCGTGTTTCTCCAAACGCCCATCCACTTGAGTTTCTCCGGATTTTTCAGATCGGTGATCGGCTTCCAACCATTCGGGAATTTCTTTTTGTCGGTGGAAAAATCGATCAACCGGCGCCCCTCCTCATTGAAGTATCCGTCATCCACCATCAGCCAGCGGAAAGGAGCCTCGCTGGCTTCCAGGGTATGGGCGGCATCGACGATGATTTTCTCGGAAATCTTGGTTTTGTAGAACTCCCATGAGCACCAACCGAGGTGAGCATAGGGCTCGGGGTACGGCTTGTTAGATCTCCAATCCGTGGAGACGAAACCGGAATCGATCACCTGCTTCCAGACCTCGCGAGTCGCGGAGTATGGAGAATCGCCGTATGCCCAGATCAGGAGTGGAAGGTCACCTTTCACCGCATCCGTTCCAAAGCTTCCCGACTTGAGCAGAAGCTTGCCTTTTTCCATGAAAAACTGGGAGTAGGACAGATCCGAAGTCATCGGCAACAAGGCCAAGTATTTCCCATCTTTGATCTGCAACAGCACGAACTGCCCTTCTTGGACGGATTTGTGATCCTTACGAGTCTTCGAGGGTTTGTAGTTTTGGAGATCAGCCAAGGAGTCGAAAGCCATCGCCTCGACCCGGTTCCCCCTCGCTACCCCCCCGGAAAATGGGCGATAATAGGCTCCCTTTTCGAAGGCCGGCAGATCCATTTCTCGCGTCAGGAGAAAGCCCTGTTTGTCTGGCTTGAGATTGACGCCTTTGGCGATGATAAAATCGGTCGGCTTATCTGTGACATCGATGCTTTCGGCAGGCGCCGCATGCGCCGCAATCGCGGATACAAGGAAGGCAAGGGTGAGTTTTTTAAGGTGCATGGTGTGATCGATGTAATCCTGTAAAGGGTTTGGGGATTACTGGGCTTCGCTCAGGTCGAAACGTTGGATGAATGGGAGTTGTCCGCGTTGATTGCCGATGTGCACCCCCCATTCGATGAGCTCGCCCTTACCGCTCTCAGTAAACGCTTCCGGGCGGTAAGCACCAGCCGCATGCGGGACGTTCAGTACGTTATGGGTTTTGGTAAAATTCACCCCATCTTCTGAATAGACGATAGAACGCACCCACTCCTTGGGCCCCACTGAACCGATCAACGCGGCGACCCCGTCACCCTGCGGCCAAACCAGAACTTCATGGTTTCCGGGAATGATCGGATTGGATTCGTGTTTAACGTAAGGGCCATCTGGCTTGTCACTGATCGCCAAACCCAACTGGGTTTGGGCGGCGCTCTTTCCAAGCTGTCGTCCCTTGTAATAAAACCAATATTTCCCCTCCCTTTTGACCAAACAGGCATCATCGATCAGGTGGCTGTCGAAATCTTTCGGATCATCGCTGCCTTGGAGCACGGGATCCGCACCCACCCTTTTCCATGGACCATCCGGAGAATCAGAGGATGCCACGCCAATCTTCGTATCGGGCTTCACCTTCGGGTCTACCGAGATGCCGGAGAAAAACAGCCAGTATTTCCCCTCAGCGACGAGGATGTTCGGGGTGAAAACGCTCGCTTCGTCCCAGTTGCCTGTTTCGCCTTTTGGCAGCGCCATTCCCTTTTCCGTCCATTTATGGCCGTCAGGGGAAGTAGCATACCAGATCGTGGCGTCGTATCCATGGGACTTGGGCCCTTTGGAATACCAGACGTAATACAGTTCACCGACTTTGATGACATCACTCGGGTCTCTCCGCATCACTCCCTTTTCCAGACCGATTCCCTCGGCGTTAGAATAGGTGACGGTTAACGACTTCACCGGCGTTTCCTCAGCGTTCGCGACGCCAAGGCACAGAGATACAGCAATGATAATAAACTTCATAATTTATATAATATTTCAAAAGGCAACCGGACAGTTACGGTTTCCACGGCTCAGGGCCATCCTTCTTCGCGCGGAGGAATTTTGCATCGACGTCCTTGTACCAATCATGCAGACGGCCACGCATTTCCGAGACCCTTTCCGGTTGCTCCGCGGCAAGATCGTTCTGCTCGCCGATGTCGTCCTTGAGATTGTAGAGATGCACCGTGCCGTCTTCGTAACGCTCGACCAGCTTGTAATCCCCTTCCCTAATCGCTCCCGCCGGAATGCCTCCCTGATTGCTGTAATGCGGGTAATGCCAGAACAACGAACGCCGCTCCAATGAGCCACCCTCGAGTGCTGGACGAAGGTCCACTCCATCGATTTCATGCTCGATTGTCGCACCAGCTGCTGCTGCCACCGTTGGAAACAAGTCGATGGAGCAGATCTGTGCATCGCTCACCGTGCCTGGCATGGTGACTCCGGGCTGACGGATGATCCAAGGCTCGCGGATTCCACCTTCGTATGCCCAACCTTTGCCACCACGCAGTGGCAAGTTGCTGGTCGGTGAGCCTTCCGAAGTAGAGAGGCCGCCGTTGTCGGAGGTGAAGATGACTAGCGTGTGGTCTGCAACGCCGGATTCCTCAAGCTGCCGCAGAACTTTTCCGACAGCCTCATCCATTGCCTCGACCATTGCGGCATAGACCGCATGCTTCTGGAGGATACGGACTTTGCGTTTCGCTTTCCCGTAAACCTGTTCTTCATCCGCGAATTCCGCACCACTGATTTCCGCCGCCTTCTTCTTATATTTTTCCACCAAGTCAGGGCGCCCCATCAAAGGGGTGTGAACCGAGTAGAACGACAGGTAGGCGAAGAACGGCTTGTCTTTATTTGCCTCAATGAAGCTCGACGTTTCCCTAGCGAGACGGTCGGGAAGGTGGTCTCCCGGAGGGCTTTCCTCCATCTGGGGGTTTTTGAAAGGAGAGAAATATTTACCTCCCCCGTATGGCCCGCCGTTATGACCGCCGCCAATATTGATGTCGAAACCGCGATTCTGCGGAAGGAACTCATCACCTTTGCCAAGATGCCATTTTCCAGCAAAGAAGGTCGCATAGCCCTTGCCCTTCATTGCTTGGGCGATGGTGATCTCATCAAGTGGCATCTCGTCATTGAGTGGAGCCGGTAAGAACTTGCCGCTGCGATCCCCAGAGAAGAAATTCGTAGCCCCCGCACGTGTCGGGTACTTTCCTGTCATCAGGCTGTAGCGCGTCGGAGAGCATACCGGGTTCGCCGCGTAGCCATCGGTAAAACGCACTCCGGATTTCGCAAAGGCATCGATGTTTGGGGTTTCGTAAAAACAATCCGGATTGTTCGCGCCGATATCCATGTAGCCGAGGTCATCGACGAGAAAAACTACTACATTGGTCGGCTTTGCTTTTTCTGCACTGGCAGATCCGAATGCGGCGATCAAAATGGCCGCCGGTAACAGGAGGATTTTCAGGATTTTCAATGTCATAATGGGATTTTGCTTGGGTCTCACCCAGATGATTCCAAAACCATCGGAATCACCAGAAAGTTTTCGAAGTCGGGGAAACGGAAGGTAGTTAGAGGGATTAGCTACGTTGCGCCAATCATCGATCCTTCAAATACTTCGTAAATACCCTCAATAGGGTATTTACGCGGCATTTGACTCGTCTTAATGATTACTTCCCAGCAGCTTCGGAGCATCCCATGCTTACAACTGGCTATGGATGATGTGCCGTTTTTGATTCTCTCTCGGGACAAACAAGCCTTCCGGTGCAATCTTTCGTTCCCCGTCTGCCTCCGCATTTCATTGTCTCCTTCAACGAATCCCTTTCAAAATGAAACCCCAGAGAGATCCCGAAAAAATCATCAACATCTGCTTGGTCGAAGACCACGAGGACTACAGGACGATCCTCAGTGATGCCCTTTCATCGGCCAACAACCTCCGCTGCGACTTCGCGTTTTCCAATGTCGAAGACATCTTCGACCATCTCGCGGAACACCCCGCCCCAGACATGATCATCCTCGATCTGGGACTTCCCGGAATGGATGGCATCGCGGCAATTCCCAAACTCCGTGAAGCCGCTCCGGATACGCAGATCCTTGTCCTCACTGTTTATGACAACAAGACCCGGGTCTTTCAGGCCTTGGGTGCCGGTGCTTCCGGATACCTCATTAAATCCGATGACCTGAACGTCACTATTCAGGGCATCGAAGACGCAGCAAACGGAAATGCTCCTCTCAGCGCCGAGATTGCTTCAATGGTGTTTGCTACGTTTTCAAAATTCAAACCCGCGTCGCCGGATGCCACCCTCTCGGCGAGGGAAATCGAGGTTCTGAAACTTCTCGCCTCTGGCATGAACCGCCAAGAAACCGCCGAAGCGCTTTTTGTGAGCAAGCACACGATCGGAACCCACGTCAAAACGATCTATCGCAAGCTCCATGTCCACAATGTCTCCGGGGCTGTCAGCAAGGCGGCCGATCTCGGGGTAATCTGAAAATTCACGGGATGCGCCCCCTCTGTTACAAACCCATCCTTTCGGCTACAATCGTGGCTCGCACATGCTTGATAGTGGCATCTCTCCTCGCCCTATGCGCTTGCGATTCGGAAAAATCCGGAGGTGACAATCTGGATCGTAAACTCGCATCCCGCGTCAGCAGCAGCTACCGCGATAATGCCCTAAGGCTTAAAGCCATTTCGGAGGAACTGAATACCCATCCCATTCCTTACCGAGGGGAACCCACCGGCACCGGCGGATTCCTCGCTTGGTGGTTGAGCGATCCCAAGAAGAAGATTGAGCTCGTTTTCGAATGGGATAAGGAGCGCGCTATCGATTCCGTCGCCCTCTTTCCTCTGCGCTTATATCTCAGCAATGGCGGTTACTGTACTGAAAACGCCTATTGGCCGGAGACCATAGAAATACTCGCTACCACAGATGGAAAACTCGTCTCGCTGGCGACGCTGCGCGACACCCAGAAGTCCATCCGGCGTTCCCTGCCGGAGTTCGTGGAATTCGATGCAATCGAAACAAGCAAACTCACCATCGTCTGCACCGATCTGACCAAAGAAACCGCATTCCCCCAGTATTCCGCCGGTTTCTCCGAGATTTTCATCTTCTCCGGGCAGGAAAACATCGCCCCTTTGGCAAAAATTGGAGGCAACCGCGCACGGGAAGACAAACGTACCTTGGCTACCGAATATCTGATCGACGAGCAAACCCCGCTCGGACTCCCGGAACTCCCCTCCAAACGACACGCGGATCTGGGCATCTTTTTCCCTACGATAAAACGCATTCCGAAAAAACCGTATGTCTGCGAATTGACCTTCCCGGCTCCAACTCCTATCGATGCCGTCCGGCTCGACCCCGCCATCATCCATCGGCCCGGACAGTCTTTCCCAGTCCGCTTCTCCATCGATTTGCTCGATAAAAACAGGCACATCCTGAAATCCAACACCACCTACGCCGATGAGCCTTTCGTCAACCCAGGGCTAAACCCCTACATCGCCCACTTCGACAAAACTTCAGTCTCGGCAATTCGTCTCAACGTTTATGAAGCCACGAAGCCGACCCCACGTTCTACGCCGATCATTCAGCTAAGTGAAATCACCCCGATGCTTCGCGGTGTACCACTGAAGATCGAGGCCGATTTCCGCCGTTCTACGATAACCCCGATCCGCGAAAGCCAAAAATTCGAAGACACCGGCATCCAGAGATTCTGGACCATGGAATCGATTCACGACGGAATGACCCAATCCGGAGTCGTAATCTCCCAACGTGATTGGGTTTCCGGACTGCATGCCCGCCAGAAACTGCTGGAGGAGAACGCAGCGCTCGAAGACGCCCAACTGCGAATCTCTCACATGTCAGGCCTAACAGCTGTATGGGGAGCTACGGCATTCATCATCGCCGTCATCATCGCCGCCGCCGCCGTGATCATCCGCAGCCGCCTGAGAATGCACAAGGAAGTGCAGGCTATAAGGGAGCGCATCGCCAGTGACCTGCATGACGAGACCGGAAGCAATCTTGCAGTCATCGCGCTCCACGCATCCCAACTGCGTGACAATATCACGGAGCCTGCCGTATATGAAAAACTCAACGCGATTTTCAGACTCAGCCGAGAAAGTATTTTCGGGCTCAGGGAAGTCCTGCACGCCGCCACTCCAGCCGTCGGACGCCCGCAGAACATCGCCAACTACATGGAGGAACTCGCAGTGCTGATTTTGGTCGGCATTCCTTTCGAATTTGATGCCACGACATTCACGCGACAGGGCGAAAAATTGTCCCCTCAGCTCCGCAAGGATCTCATCATGTTCTACAAGGAGGCGCTAAATAACTGCCGTCGCCATGCTGGCTGCACTCTCGTCAAAATCCGCATTTCAACGGAATCCAACCAATTGACGATCGAAGTCGAGGACGATGGCATCGGCATGTCAGCGGAAAAACTCAACAAGCCGCAAACGCTCCGCACGATCAAACAGAGGGCGGCGCGGCTTGGAGCGAATCTCGATCTGCGATCGGAAGAATCCGGCGGGCTCTACCTATGCCTGAAAACACGCATTCAGTAGAGCGCCCCTATGCAAGCTGGCCGCTTGCTCAGGATAATTACTTGATCAGAACTTCCCTTTGATTTCCTCAAGCCCCACTCCCAAGAGCTTCTCGGCGATGGGATCCAGAGCTTCTTCCGAGCCTTGGATGTGGTAGGTGCGCTGGACGTGGCGCATGCTTCCGCCTGGCTCAAGTGCTGCGGCTGGAGAAGATGTTTCAATCTCATAGAACGGCCCGAGCGGTGCCGCTCCGGGTTCTGGTGAACCATCGTTGTAAGCATTGATCACATCCCCGGCATAGGGCTCTTCCTGAAGTTCCCATGCAGAATTCACGAAACCTTCGGGAGCTTCCTGCACATTGTAGGTCACAATATTGAGAACCTTGCCGGCTGCATCGTAGCTGCCTGCGATGCCCTTCGAACGCTTGGGAGCGATACCGATCTTTCCGCGGCGTGTGCCATCGCCTCTGAAGAAGAGCACATCATCTTCCACCTTGAGGTAATCCTCCGGAACCTTGCCGAAGTAGTCGTCCTTCACTTTGATTCCCAGATCGGCCTCCTCCCCTTCATTGAAAGGAATTACTACAGTCGTAGTCGGAGAAGGGTTGTACATGCCAAGCATCCAGATCGAGAGCAGACCGGTCTCCGGCTTCCATGCCTCCTCACCCTTGTTGGTGATCACATTGTCCGTCTCGTAGCCGACCATCGTGAGGCTTTCCCCCGGTTCCTCGCCGAGCAGTTCGGCAGCATCTCCCGCGCCGAGGATTTTCACCGTGCGCTCGATGCCCACCTTGAACTTCGTTCCGCTGTAATTCACCAGTTCCGTCTCGTGGCTGAATTTCGCGGATTCTTCCGATTTTTCCACAACCGCAAAGGCGTCCGTATCGATCGCCGGTGGAGTGGTCCAATCCGAGAACTCAAACTTGGTTCCCGGTTTAAAAAACAAGGCGAACTGTCCGCCTTCCGGTCCCAGCCAGAAACGTTCTTCGCCGCCGAAGATATAGATATGCTCCTCGAGCTTGCCCTTTTTCTCCTCATCACTGAGGAAACCTTTTTCGATGACAGGACGGTTGATCCAGCCGAAGCCAGCACCCGCGTCCTTGTCCACCGCACTTGTCATGACTCGCCCTTGGTAGGCAGGAGCGAGAGCGACCGCTGCTCCATCTTTCTCGAGCAGGACAATCTCGGTGTGCTCTGACAGGAATGCAAGATCGTCGGCGAAAGATCCCGCGAATGCCGTGCTAGAAATGGCGGCGGCGGACGCGATGGCGGATACGTAACGGATGGGCGAAGTGGCCCGGGTTTTTTGTTTCATAGCTTGATAGGGGTTTCCTCATGGAAAGCCCATGTTCTAGCGTCACTCCCGCCCCCTGTCCAATCAAGAGGGCAAAATGCCCTAGAACGGGTATGTCGCCTATTTCTGAATCTCTGAGATCACTTTCTCATACTTCTTGCTGAAGCCGAAAATGTTCGAGTCTTCCGGTGAAGATTTGATCGGGTCGTATTCTACCAACCCACCTGAAACGAGCAGAGATCCGGAGGCGGGAATCGATACATTGTAGAAACCATCGCCATCGATTTCCAAGTTCACGTCGCTCTTCGTTCCATCCGCGCCCACAAGCACGAAGCTAGGATTCTCAAACTCCATTTTAAAACTCACTTCACGATCACGATCCGGTGAATGGATCACCGCTCCTTTCAGTTTCCCGTCGCAGCGCTCGGCACTGACCTCCACACCGCCTTGGCAGAGCAGGGAGCGGAAATGCACATCCTTCCATGACGGCGGCACGGCCGGCATGATGCGAATGCGGCCATCCCAACTCTGCAACAGCATGTCATGGATCGCCGTGGCGGCAGAAAAGGGGCTCTCGATCACCGGATTTCCCTCCGCATACATCGTGGTGCAGGATACGTTCTGGAACGGAAGGATGTTCAAATACTCCAAGGCCGTCTTGCCATCGCCGAGCGCCGAATACATCGACGCTGCCCCGGTGCAGGTATAGCCAGTGACGGAGCGTGCCTGATCTTTCTTGTTCTCGACATTCTGCGTCACCGCCAACCAATGATCCACCGAGCGCTGGAGTAGATCGCGATCCTTGTCCGGCGTGAGGTCGAAGAGCGGATAGAATCCCAGCAGGTGGGAGTAGTGCCGGTGCGACTTGTCGAAAGGAATGTCCTTACCGATACGCAGCCCCGTTTCATCCGTCTGGAAAGCCACGATATTGTCGAGCAGATGCTGCCAGTCCTTCGCCTTGGGGTCGTTCAGGCTGTGCTCTTCATTGATCTCCAGCAGCGTCCTGCAAGACCAGCGGATCAGTGCGATCGTATAATTGACGTCCACCCCGCGCCCCCCGGGATACTCCGGCGACCAGCTGTTCTTTATGTGGATCTTGCCATCACCGAGATCGAGCGGATTGGCTTCGAGATATCGGAAATAGGTATTCACTGCCCGTTTCAGCAACGGAAACAACCCGTCGCGCATCTTCTCATTGTCGTCGGCAAAACGGCACTGCAGCCAGTAGTCGTGCAGCATCCAAACCATGTGATCCGGCACCTCTTTGCCGACAGGTGCGATCATATCGGCAGGGAAAATGGTACCCGCATTCAGGCAGTCCTCCCGCCAGTCTTCAGGAACATTGTTGATCAGGTTTTCCGCATACTGATCGGTCTTATTCATTAGCGACTCCCCCACTTTCAGACGGTTCGCGGTGAGGTGTGTCCAGTAGGTCAGCTGCACATTGAGATCCGTCCAGATCATCGGCCAGAAACCTGGCTGATACCACGGTCCCATCACATCCAGCATCATCCCGTCCGAACGTGTTGCTGATGCGAATTTATACATCTGAATCCAGTAAAACTGCTCCCAGAACCCGTCCGACAGTGACACAAAGCTCTGCGGATAATAGTTGTTCCACCATGCCTCATGCGCCGCGATGTAGGTCCCCTTTTCCAATTCCTTGACCGTCCGTCCCAGATCCACTTTTGCCTTCGGCAGCGAGACTCCGAGTTCCTGCGAGAATGCAATCGTCCCAAAAAGTGTGTGGGAACGTTCCTCGGAAACCACCTTCCAACCGGTGATCAGCTCCCCGGAATCCGCATACAGGATTTGCCTGCAGAAATCATATCCATCCTCCGCGAAAACCTCCGCCTCCGGTGCCTTCGGGTAAGGCATTTTGGTGAAATTCTTATGCAGCTGACTCGGCTCCTCGCCCTTGGCCTCCGCCCGCGCGACACCTTGCTCGCACACCCTGCGCGGATGCGAGTAGCACTCCTGTGGCTGCCATTCAAAGGAGACCTTCTCCCCCTCCTGCTCGATCACCTTCCACATGAACGAATCAAAATCCGCATGCACCAGCCCTTCCATGGTGTAGGAACCCGCTGTCGTTTTCACCGTGCCGGTGAGCTTCGCATTCCAGAGATCGAGCCGCCAATCCACCCCGGTCACATCACCCTCCGAGCGGATCCGGAAAAAGCCGATCGGCAGACGCCCCCGGTAGATCCAGGTATGATGAGCCCCGTTGAGCGGAGGGCGGTTATCATAGTAGTCACCCCGTCCGACATGCAGGGACAACACGTTCTTCTCATTCGTCGCCTGCGGGTTATTGCCGTTTTTCCCCTCTTGGAAAACCAACAAGCCGAGCATTCCGTTACCAAGATACGGAGCCTCCAGCCAATGCGTCGGCACCTTGTCCCAGACCATGTCCTGCCGCCCCACGAAAGCCGGCCAATCGATTGGCTTCGATGAATCCGGGTCAGACGTGTTAGCCAGAGAAAGCGAATGAAGCCCGAGAAACAGGCTGAAAATTGCACAAGAAACTTTACGAACCATAAGATGAAATTTCATCCTGAAGGTTTTCGACACTTCAGTCTATCGCGTAAAAACGGGATTGCCTGGCTGCGACGGACGCTTTTGGCAAGTGGGCGCACTCCGCGACATGCGGAGTGCGCGAGGATTTCCTGATTCAGGCTCCGGTCACACCCTTGCGCAGGATGATGTTGCCGTATTTCGCGGTTTCCCCGGTCATGACGACCGCGTAAGCCGACTTGGCGCGCTCGTAGAACGCGAAGCGTTCGACACGCTCGACCGCAGCCACATCCGGCCAGGTCTTGCGGATCGGAACGAGGTAACGTTCTTCAACCGAAGGATCCAATTGATCGCCGGGAACCGCCGCCATCATGGCAAGCGGTTGCTCGACGTATTGGTCCGGGGTGAACAGCGGCATGATGCCTTCGAGCAGGTCGGCGATGTTGTGGCCGTCTGCTCGAATGACATTGTCATTGAAGCTTTCACCCGGGAAATGGGCGTCGGCGAGGATGATCTCATCTCCGTGCCCCATCCGCCATAGGGCAGACAGAAGTTCGGGGCCCACGATAGGTGAAAGTCCGCGGAGCATGATCGCTTAGAGTCCGAGTTGAGCGGTGGCCTTGGCGGCGGTCTCACGGTAGTAATCCGCGTTTTCCGGCTTCTTGATGTCCACGTCCCAGATCGGGATCATCGCCTTCATGCGTGCCTTGCCTTCCTCGGTTTCGAGAAGCTGCGGGAAGCATTTCTTCACGACATCGAGCACGATGTGCACGGAAACCGAAGCACCCGGCGAAGCGCCGAGCAGAGCGGAAATCGAGCGGTCAGCATTGGTGAGCACCTCGGTGCCGTAATGCACGATGCCGGCTTCGCCGTCGGTTTTCTTGATCGCCTGCACGCGGATGCCTGCGTCGATGAGTTTCCAATCCTCTGCTTTCGCAGCTGGGTAGAACACCTGCATCGTCTTGATGCGGCTGGCCATGCTCTGGGTGCCTTCCTTGAGGAGGTATTTCACCAGATCCAAGTTGGTCAGGCCGATTTTCACCAGCGTGGCGAGGTTGTCCGGCTTCACGGAAAGCGGCAGGTCGAGAACGCTACCTTTCTTGTGGAGGAACTTCGTCGTCCATGCCGCGAAGGGTCCGAAGAGCAGGGTCTTCTTGCCATCGAGGATACGCGTATCGAGATGGGGAACCGCCATGGTTGGAGCGGCTTCTGCAGGCTGGCCGTAGACTTTCGCCTGATGTTTTTCAACGATCTCAGGAGTGTCACAGATCAGCCACTGGCCACCGATCGGGAATCCACCGAGACCCTTGGCCTCAGGGATGCCGCTCTTCTGAAGCAGTGTGAGGCTGCCACCGCCTGCTCCGACGAAGACGAATTTCGTCGAGTTCGTGCGGGTCTGGCCGGTCGAAGCATCCTTGATTTTCAGATCCCAACCAGTGGAGGTCTTGGTGATGTCGGTGACGCGATGGCCGGAGGCGATGCCACAACCCGGCTGCGAGCCGAGCCAATCGAGAAGCTTGCGGGAGATGTTCCCGAAGTTCACATCGGTGCCGGCATCCATCTTCGTAGCGGCGATCGGCACTTCTCCCCTACCCTCGGTGAGCAGCGGCGACCACGACCCGATGGTGTCGCGATCCGTGCTGTATTCCATGTCAGAAAAGAAATGGTGAGCCGCCATGCCGTCGTAGCGGGCCTTGAGGAAGTCCACCCAATCCGCACCGTGCACGAAGCTGAGGTGCGGGACCGGGTTGATGAATTCCTTTGGCTTGTCCACCATGCCGTCGGCAAGGGCGCTGCCCCAGAATTGCCTGGAATACTCGAACTGTTCGAAAATGCCGATCACCCGCGAGACATCGACGGAACCGTCCTTTTCGCGCTCAGGGGTGTAGCTGAGCTCGCAGATCCCAGCGTGACCGGTGCCTGCGTTGTTCCAGCCGTTCGAGCTTTCTTCTGCGAGATCGTCTGTGACCTCATAGACTTGGATGCTGAGCTCCGGTGAGAGCTTTTTCAGCATGGCGCCGAGGTTGGCGGACATCACTCCGCTGCCGATCAGGACGACATCGGGATTCTCGATATGTTCGTTGTATTTCATCAAAGGTAATTACTATTTGCGGCCGTAGAGTGGGCCGAAGTTTTCACAGGCGCGGAAGTCCGCACCTTCTGCATCGGCGGTGCCGAAGGCATTCCAGACGGATGGGCGGAAGACTTTTTCCTCGGAGACGTTGTGCATGTAAACCGGGATACGGAGCATGGAAGCGAGCGCGATCAGATCCGCACCGATGTGGCCGTAGCTCATCGCGCAGTGGTTCGCACCCCATGCGTTCATCACGGAGTAGACATCGCGGAACACGCCCTTGCCGGTGGTCGTCGGGACGAACCATGTGGTCGGCCAGGTCGCGTTGGTGCGCTCGTCGAGCGTGTTGTGCACGTCCTCGGGAAGTTCGATGCTCATGCCTTCGGCAATCTGGAGTGCTGGGCCGAGGCCTTTCACGAGGTTGATCCGGCACATGGTCGCAGGCATTCCGCCTTTGGTCTTGTAGCGGGTGGACATGCCACCGCCCGGGAAATACTCGGTGATGGATGGGTGCCAAGTCGTAGCCTTGAGGCAGGCATCGACTTCCTCGTCGCTAATTTCCCAGAAGGGTTTCATCGCAGGCTTGCCATCGATGGTCTGCTGGCCGGTGCCATCGAGGGCGGCCGGGCCGGAGTTGATTAGGTGGAGGAAACCGCCGGCTGCATCGCCGGTGAGCTGGTGACCGGTCACGCGTTTCACCGCCTCAGGGCTCCAGTAGGTGCGCACGTCGGCAAAGATCTGTGCGGTGTTGGTGAGGAGGTTACCGAAGAGCATCGATGCGGCGTTGAGCGCGTCGTTCTCGGTGGCGACCATGTAAGGAGCGCGCTTGCCATTCCAGTCGAAGGATGTGGTGAGGATCGCTTCCATGAAATCCCCGTTCGGGAAATGGTCGGTCCATTGGCGTTGGCCTTGGAAGCCGGATGCAATCGCGTGGTGGCCTTGTGCCTCCTCGCCGAAGCCCATTTCCGCGAGCTTCGGGTTGCCGACCATGAGGTCGCGGGCGATGAGGGCCATCTTCACGTTGGTCTCCCATTCCTTGTCGAGCACGGAGCGATCACGCTTGGTCTCTTCCGAGTTATAGTCCTTGCCTTCAGGGCAGTTGGCTTTCACCCACTTGAGGGCTTTTTCATACTCGGCCTTATCGTAGATTTCCTTGTCGATGCGGCGGACGAACTCTGTCATGTCGATGGACTCGACGCGCATGCCGAGGAAGGTCTCGAAGAACGATGGGTCGACCACCGAACCAGCGATACCCATGGAAGTGCCGCCCATCGCGAGATAGGCTTTGCCACGCATCGTCGCGACGGCGAGGCCGGCACGGCAGAAGGTGAGGAGTTTTTCGCGGACATCTTCAGGAATTTCCTTGGTGCCGCCGTCTTGGACGTCGTGACCGTAGATACCGAAGGCAGGAAGCCCCTTCTGGGCATGGCCTGCGAGAACCGCTGCAAGATACACTGCGCCGGGGCGCTCGGTTCCGTTGAAACCCCACACCGCTTTCGGGATAGTTGGATCCATGTCCATGGTTTCGGAGCCGTAGCACCAGCAGGAAGTGACAGTCAGGGAAACGCCCACGCCTTCGCGGCGGAACTTCTCCGCACAGGCGGCGGCTTCTGCCACTCCACCGATGCAGGTGTCTGCGATCACGCATTCCACGGTATCTCCAGTGGAATGACGGAGGGTATCCGAGATGAGTTTCGCTACGGACTCGGCGAGGGCCATGGTGGAGTCTTCAAGAGACTCGCGCACACCGCCGAGGCGGCCATCGATGGTCGGACGAATGCCGATTTTAGGAAGATTTTTCATATAATGATACGATAAGTTTAGTAGAAACGAATTACCTGAGGAAAGCCTCGTGGAGGCCGCCGTCGACGGTGATGATCTGGCCGGTGGACTTGCTGAGGCGATCCGTGACGAACACGAAGTAGGCTTCTGCTTGGTCTGCTGGAGTGATCGGGGATTTGGTCAGGGTGCGGTCAGCGTAGAACTGAGCGAGCTTGTTGACCAAGGACTCGGTTTCCTCGTCGTCGGTGTAAGGGATGTCATACTTGGCAAGCGAGCCGATGACGCGCTCACGTGGGAAC
>JBDWAR010000016.1:0-124101 GCA_039978775.1 Luteolibacter sp.
GTTCCCACGTGAGCGCGTCATCGGCTCGCTTGCCAAGTATGACATCCCTTACACCGACGACGAGGAAACCGAGTCCTTGGTCAACAAGCTCGCTCAGTTCTACGCTGACCGCACCCTGACCAAATCCCCGATCACTCCAGCCGACCAAGCAGAGGCCTACTTCGTGTTCGTCACGGATCGCCTCAGCAAGTCCACCGGCCAGATCATCACCGTCGACGGCGGCCTCCACGAGGCGTTCCTCAGGTAGGAAGTTACTTCCAGATCCTTCAATTCAATGGCGGCGATCTCCGGATCGTCGCCATTTTTCGTATCCATTCAGTATCATCACACCACCCCCAAAAAGGTGAAGGCCGTCCTTTTTCAAGGACGGCCTTCATTGGTTGCGGGAGCAGGATTTGAACCTACGATCTTCAGGTTATGAGCCTGACGAGATACCTGACTTCTCCATCCCGCGATTTATGTTCCACACCTTTCGGCGGGACGGAGAGAATATCCCACGGAAGCGGATTTCGGCAAGGGTAAAATTTGTCATTGCGTGATTTTTCTGCTGCCATCCCTGTCGACGTGATGAATACGACGGTGGAAAAGCGGCAAGTCCTTGAATGGGAGGATTGGACTCGGGTGGCGGATGCCCATTTTTCCGAAGCGCGTCAATACACCGCCGGACCGCGCCATCGCCGGGATCGGGGAGAAAAACATCCGGTGGAGGATTTCCTCTTCGATTATTACCCCTACCCTCTGGCGTTGATCGAGCTGTGGCATCCGGGCTGCGGCACGGCTCTTCGCTTTCCGGATCTGGAAACTTTGCCGGAACGTTTCAAAGCCAAACGTTACCGCATCGAAGGCTATATTTGCTTTGCCGATTTTGAGAGCATGAAACCGGCCGAGCGCGATCGCCTTGCATGGATCGCGGGCCTGCTCGAAGCCACCCAACGTCACATCCCGAACTTCGCCTGCCACGGCCTTCACGAATGGGCAATGGTTTATCGCGCCGAGGAAATTCGCCATGCCTCCCTCGCACCGCTGCGCCTGCCCCAGGAAGAAATCGATGCACTGATCGACTCTCGCCCGATCGCCTGCACCCACCACGATGCTTTCCGGTTTTTCGCCAAAGACGCCCGCCGCTTGAACCGCCTCCAGCCAAAGCTGGAAACCCGCCATCTGAACGAGCAACCCGGCTGCGTGCATGCGAACATGGATCTCTACAAATGGGCGGCGAAATCCATGCCATGGATCGGCTCCGAACTGCTGCTCGATACCTTCCGCCTCGCCAACGAACTCCGCGATCTCGATATGCGAGCCAGCCCCTACGACCTTTCCCAGTGGAATGTTGTCCCCGTAAAAATCGAAACCGCCGAGGGGCGCAAGCAGTATGAGGATGAGCAGCGACGCTTGGCCGATAAAGCACGGCACCTCCGTGAGCGGCTCATCGGGACCTTGCGGCAAATCATCGGCAGCTAGCCGCGATCAAACGCCTTGCCAGCCGAGCTTCTGGCGCAGGGCTCCGTAAAACGAAGTCCCCTCTAGGCGCAGCAGTTGAAAGGAACGATCCGCCTTTTTCACGATGACCTTCTCACCATGATCCAGGCGCGTCGTATCGCGTCCATCCACCGTGAAAATCATCGGGCCGTCATCCGCCCTTTCGGGTGAAATCTCAATCGTCACATCATCCGATACGACCAGCGCCCTCTGGCTGAGGCTGTGCGGACAAATCGGTGTGATCGCCATCACCGAAGATTGCGGCGCGATGAGCGGGCCGCCTGCGGAAAGCGAGTAGGCCGTCGAGCCGGTAGGCGTCGCGACGATGAGGCCGTCCGCCCGGTAGCGGTTCAACCACTCCCCGTCCACCCGCGCATTCAGGGTCACCAGCCTTCCGGTTTCTCCACGTGCGATGGTCACCTCGTTGAGGCCATAATAGATTTCCTGTTTGCCCTTCTTACGGACCACCGTTGCTTCCAAGAGCATACGGACACTCGTTCTAAAATTCCCCGAAGCGACTGCATCCGCCAGTTGATCGATCTCGATTTCGGTGCAGGTGGTGAGGAATCCCAGGGTGCCGATGTTCACACCAGCCACCGGTTTGCCAAAGTGTTCAAAACGGGAAACCGCCTGCATCATTGTGCCATCACCACCGAGCACGGCTGCGATGTCGACCTTATCCACGAAACGTTTCGCCGGGATGCCGCCTTTCTCTCCCGCCAGCTTTGCGGTCTGGGTTTCGAGAAAACATTTGCAGCCGCGCTTTTCAAAAGCGGCACGCAAAGCCGCCATCGTTTTCAATCCCCCGGCCTTTTGCGGGTTGAGCAGAATCCCTACTTTCAATATGAAGCCAATCTGCGGGTTACTGGCGAAATTTACAAGAAACTATGCAAGAATTGCGGGAAAATCAGCGACCGATCATTTTCCTAACAGTCGGCACGATCTCATCGAGCTCTTCCACCACGACGAACTCCCCGTCATAGCACCACTCTTCGAGCAGTTTGATGAGCGGTGTCCAGAAGCGCGTGCCCGAGGCATCCATCCGGTCGAAGACGATCACCGGCTTGCCAGCCATGCCCTTCTTTCCCTGATGCTTGAAAATCATCAGCGCCAGCATCTCCTGCACCGTGCCCGCTCCGCCGGGGAAAATGACAAAGGCCTCGGAGCGTTCGATCATGATCTCCATGCGGGTGTAGATGTCCGGCTTGAGCCAGAAGCTCGAAAGCCCCTCCGGCAGTCCCTCGAGCTCGATGATGTGAGGCACATTGGAGCCTCCAGTCCAGCCACCGGCTTCCACGGAGCCGCGCACCACTTCCCCCATGATCCCGGAGTTCCCCGCTCCCGAGACGCAGCCGAGCTTATTTTCGACTAAGATCTTACCGAGTTGGTATCCATCGTTGAGATAGTCTGCCTTCTCGATGGATGCGGAGCAGAACACACAGACATTGCCCAGGTGGCCTTCCGGAAGGTCGGTCTCGAACGATGGGCCTGCCACCTCACCGGTTCTTTCGCGCCCGGCATCCGGCAAACCGCTGTTGCGGGCCTTTTCAAGGAGTTCGATCACGTTCTCCACATGTTCCGCCTCCAACAGGTAGTCGCGGGCATTCTGTTTTACCGTACCCATGCCATTGAGGTGCTCCAGCAAATCATACAGCCCGTCCCAAGATTTATCGGAATTGAGCAGTACCGTTGGCTTGTTCTCCAGGTTCTTGTCCAGCGTCTGATAACCGACAAAAATCGACACTGCCTTGAACAGATCCTCGAGGGTCGCACCCGGGGTGAAAACAAAGGCTTCCGATTCAATGATCTTCTTCTCGATGTTGCCCAGCGAGATGCGTTGGTCACCATTGGAATTATAAATGTCCCAGCCCTTGCTGAAGAGCAGATAGAGCAGCCTCGCACGGCTCTCTCTATTCGGATCCCTCTCCCCTTTTACCGTCCCCGCTAATCTTACCTTTGGCATCTTCCTCGTTTTCTAATGTATGAATTTCTTTGATCTGCACCCGTTTCGCTCGACGCGGCCTCTTGGGAAAGCACATTCTCAGTCATGGACCGATTTCTGCAAGCCGCACTTGAAGAAGCCCGCAAAGGATTGGACGAAGGTGGTATCCCCATCGGCAGCGTCATCGTCCGCAACGGGGAAATCATCGGCCGCGGCCACAACAAGCGCATTCAGCAGGGCAGCACCGTGCTTCACGGGGAAATGGATGCCTTGGAGAATGCGGGCCGCCTCTCCCCTTCCGTTTACCGGGAGTGCACCCTTTATACCACTCTCTCCCCCTGCCCGATGTGCAGTGGAGCGATCCTCCTCTACAAAATCCCGCACGTCATCATCGGAGAAAACAAAACCTTCTTGGGGGCGGAAGACCATCTCCGTGCCAACGGCGTGAAACTCGAGGTCGTCAACGACCCTTCCTGCATTGCCATGATGGAGGATTTCATCGAAGCGAAACCCCAGCTCTGGAACGAGGACATTGGAGAAATCTAGTAGCCCCGCCTTCCCAACCCTATCCCCCCCATGATCACCAACGTCCTCGGCACCCAGCTCCAATCTTGTTGCAACGATCCGGTCACCGGCTATTTCCGGGATGGCTACTGCCGCACCGGCCACGGCGACCACGGTCTGCACACCGTCTGCATCAAGGCCACCGATAAGTTTCTGGAATATTCCAAAGAGGCCGGAAACGACCTCTCCACTCCCCGCCCGGAATACGAATTTCCCGGTCTGGAAGAAGGCGATAAATGGTGCCTCTGCGTCACCCGCTGGACGGATGCCCTTGCTGCCGGGAAAGCCCCACCGGTCATCCTCGAGGCCTGCCACCTCTCCGTGCTCGAATACGTAGATCTCGCCGTCCTCAAAGCCCACGAAGCCTGAGCTTTAAAGGGATTAGGGGAAAAGGAAAGGCCGCCGGGGAGTCCCTTCCTCGGCGGCCTATATAAAGTCATCTTACTTCACCCACACCCATGGGATTGGAGAGACAACTGCTGTTACACCCTTACATGAAAGCCGGCGAACCGGTCTTCAGGGGGTATAGACCTTCAAGATTCGGATACGTTCAAAAGTTTCGAAATATTTTTCGAAAAAGTTTTTCGTCACTTCCACAGCAGCGCGACCCGCTCCACCTGAACGTCCGTCCGGGTCGGTTTGAGCGTCTCCTTTTCCAGATCCAATTTCGATGGATCGTGGCTGTCCTTGACCTCATCCAGTTCTTTTTCAAGGCCTTTGCGGATCGCATCCATGTCTTCCACGAGGCTCTCCACCTTGTCCTCCGCCGCAGCGACGTCCCGATGTTGTTTGTAAGCTGTCGTTGCCTTGGAGACCGAGCCACTGGTCGTGCCGCGCACCAGCCCACCCATCCCCGCTTTGCGTCCGAACACCGCTTTGAGAACTCCACCGAGGATCGAGATGCCCGCCTGCACCTTCGCAGAACCCGACTCCGCCTTTTCCTTGGCGACACGATCCTCCGCCGTCCTCAGTCGGCTCTCCAAGGTCTTGAGCTTCTTTTCCGCATCTTCGCGAATCTTCTCCATCGCGTCATCACGTTCCTCTCGCGCCTCATGCGAGATCCTCACCCGGAAGTCCGCTTCGCTCTCGCCGATCTTGCCGTAGGCTTTTAGCGCAGGGCAGAAAAAGATATCCTCGCGTTCATTGCGGTACAGCTCGTCCTCGAACTCATCTTCCACCTGCTTGTAGTTCTTCGCATTCATCGCGTATCCCGGCAGCTCGGCAAATCCCGTACCTTCCTCCGGCTTGTCGCGCAGCGAAATCACCGCCACCGAATTCGTCTCGTCCCAGTCGATTCCTTTCTCCAAAATCGCATTCACCTTCACCACTTTCCGGCTTCCCTCGACGTCGGCCTTCGTCAGAGAAAAATGCACCGTCGCCTCCCGCAGCAGGAAAGGCTCGTAGCAATCGCCTTCCGCTTCCGCGAAAACCTCCACCACCCCGGAACCCAGCACCGGCCTGCCCCCGGAAGCTTGCTCCCGTTTCGGCCTCGCCATCGGATTGTCCGAAACTGCCTCAGCTTCTGCTTTCGTTTCGAATTCCCCCCGCTTCGGATCCATCAGCCCTTTGATCTGTCCGCGTGCCAACGGGCCGGTCAGGTAGCTCATCACCCAGCGCACATGGAAAAGCACCGGCCCGTCCTCGTGCACATTGTTCATCAAGAAGACCCGGTTCCCCAGACCTGAGAGCAACACCTCCATCTGTTTGCGGTCGAACTTCGCATTCTGCGATCCCGCCGCGCCTTCCAGACCGTCGAGCACCCGCATCTTGTCACGCTCCGTCTGGAGCCTGCCGAGAAACCACGTTCCGATGTTAGAGAGTGCCTTGTAATCCAGATCCACCGGATTCTGCGTCGCCAGCAGGCAGCCCAGACCGAATGCCCGGCCTTGCTTGAGCATCGTCATCATCGGCCGTTTCGATGGCGGGTTCGCCGTCGGTGGGAGAAACCCGTAGATCTCATCCATGTAGAGCAACGCGCGCAGCGAGGTGGTGCCGCGTTGGGTCCGCATCCAGCCGAGCATCTGGTTGAGCAGAAGGCTCACAAAAAACATCCGCTCCGTATCGCTGAGATGTGCGATCGAG
Source organism: Luteolibacter sp. (assembly GCA_039978775.1). Lineage (GTDB taxonomy): Bacteria > Verrucomicrobiota > Verrucomicrobiia > Verrucomicrobiales > Akkermansiaceae > Luteolibacter. The sequence continues at coordinate 6,068 of JBDWAR010000016.1, forward strand.
AATACCGAGATGCGTGGCTTGCCATCCTCGCGGTGCAGCATGCGCGCAATGTCCAACGGCGCTCCCTCCAACCATGTCGAGAAGCCCGGCGACGCCAGCAGGCTGTTGAATTTCAGCGCCAGCTCCTGACGCTTCTTCTCCGGATAGAAACTCTCCAGATCAATCACCCCGATCTTTCCAAAGCCCGGTCTTTGGATCTTCCGGATCAGATTTTCCAGATCCAGCCCCCGCCCCTGAGTCCATTCATTTTGGAAAATCGCTCCCAACAAAACCGCCTCCACCCCTTGGGTCCCATCTGCAGCAATCCCCACCAGCGAGAGCAGACTCTCGACCGTGCTGCTGATCCGGTCTCCGAAGATTTCCCCATCCTCCATCACTTCCGCAGGCGGTGCATCCAGCGAACTCAGGATCGAAACCGGCACCCCCGCATTGCTTCCCGGCGTGAAAATATTGATATCCACCTTCTCGCGGAACTGCGCGATGCGCTCCGGTCCCTGCCCCCAATCCGCCAATCCCTTCTTCCACATCCCGGCGGTCTTCTCCGCATGCTCCACCACGGAAATGCCCTTCTTCGCCGCATCATCCGGGTTCACCCATGGCTCGAAGCTCGACCCTTCCAGTTCAGGAAAGGTCAACATCAGGTTGGAAATATCCCCCTTCGGATCGATCACGATCGCCGGGATGTTATCCATCGCCGCTTCCTCTAGCAGCGCGATGCACAAACCGGTTTTTCCCGATCCAGTCATGCCCAAGACCACCCCGTGAGTCACGAGATCTTTGGAGTCATACATCACCAGATCATCGCCGACCTCCTTCGTCCCGAGATCGTATTCCTTGCCCAAATAGAACTGGCCCAGCTTCTCGTAATCCTCCGCTTTAACGCTCATATGACGTCAGTTTGCGAAGACCTACGGAAACTTCCAGAAAAGAACACCGCCAGGCTCAACCCAAACTCATCAGCCACATGATCGCTTTGATGATCGCTGCGATCACGCCGATGAAGCTCAACACCACCGCGATGATGCTCAGCCCGCCACCCCGGGTCCTCGGAGCAAGCGCGAGGACGATACCCAACACCCCGAAAATGAACGCCACCGCCGCCATCAATAATCCGAAGAAGGCTCCGACCTTGAAGGAAATGATTGCCGCGATGATCGCGAGCAACGACGGGATGCTAAAGGAGGCTTTGTTTTCACTCATGAAAAACTCATCCCACCGTTCTAGGAAAGATCAACCCTTGTTCCGATCCACCTCCATCGCCGCCAGCATAATTTTAAGCGCACCTCCAGAGATGGCCACCTCACGAATCAGGCAGGCGAGGGAGAGCCCCATGAGGAACAGAGCGATCCCGAAAAAGATCATAGCAACCAGGCTCCATCCCGCAATCACACCCAGCATGGAAACGACACACAGAAACAGGCTGATCGCCCCGAAAAACTGCATCGCACGGATGAGTTTGAGCCGGCTCTTCAGGTTGTCGATCTGGCGTTTTAGAGTGCAATCGCCCTTTGCCAGCCAGTCGTCATGCAGCTTTCGGATCAGCGCGGAGAGATGCAGGAAGCGGTTCGTGTAGGACAGGAACAACAGGCTGATCGCTGGAAAAAGCAGCGCCGGGGTCGATATCTCCAAAGTCATCCCCGCCATCTCGCCCTTTTCCGCGCTCTTTTGCAACCGACATTCCCCGCCCTTGCAAAATCCTCCCGCCACGCAATCCTAACGGCATGCGTAACGCTACCCCGCTCGTTCTCACCCTCATCCTCGCGATCACCGCCATCGTCCTATCCCTCACCGGAAAGGATGCCAAAGATACCACGGCTCCCAAGACCACCGCCGAGGCAGTCGCACCCATCCCGTGGCCTTCGGAAGCTTCCGACATCCCCGCCGACCCGAAGGCCGTCTTCGGAAATCTCCCCAACGGCTTCCGTTACATGATCCTCCCCAACGAGGAGCCGCCCAACCGCCTCTCCGTCCGTCTCCACATCGATGCAGGCTCGCTCATGGAGGACGATGATCAGCGCGGTCTCGCCCACTTCCTCGAACACATGGTTTTCAACGGCACGGAGAACTTCGAGGACGCCAATGCCCTCATCAAGGAAATGCGCGGTCGTGGCATCGCCTTCGGAGCCCACGTCAATGCCTACACCTCCTTCGATGAAACCGTCTACATGCTCGATCTCCCGGACGTGAAGCCCTCCACACTCGATCTCTGCTTCGGCATCATGCGCGACTTCGGCGATGGAGCACTCCTCTCCGCCGAGGAAATCGATGCCGAACGCGGCGTCATCCTTTCCGAGAAACGCTCCCGCGATTCGGTCGACTTCCGCATCATGGAGGAGCAGTTCAACACCCTCCTCCCCGGCTCCCTCGTTCCCGCCCGTTTCCCGATCGGCACCGAGGAGGTCATCGAATCTGCTCCGCGTGAGCGTTTCCTCGATTTCTACAACAGCTACTACATCCCACGTAGGATGACCTTCGTCGTCGTCGGCAATGTCGATACCGCAGCCATGGTCAAAAGGATCACCGAGACCTTCGGCGGCATGACCAATCCCGAAAATCCGGGCGACGAACCAGATCTCGGAGAGGTGAAACTCCCTGAAGGCATCGAACCGAGCGTCTTTTCAGATGCCGAACTCAGCTCCACTGAGGTCTCCGTGAACCTTGTCCGCCCCTACGAACCGAAGCCCGACACCCGCGAGACACGCACCGCAAAATTCCCCATCGCCATTGCTCATTCTATTATCGGACGCCGCTTCGATCGACTGGCCAAGCAGGAAGGCTCCCCCATCCGCGACGGCAGCGCCTCGAAGTTCGAGTTCGTCAATGCCCTTGAGTTCGGTTCCGTATCCGTCACCGCCGCTGATGACCGCTGGAGGGAGGCTGTGCCGATCCTCGAACAGGAATTCCGTCGCGCCCTTGAACACGGCTTCACCGAGGCAGAACTCTCCGAGGCAAAAGCAAATCTTCTCAATGCGTATCAGGAAGCGGTGAAACGCAAGGACACCCGCAATTCCGATACCCTCGCCACGGCCATCGCCGGTGCGGTCAATGACAACACGGTTTTCTCCACCCCCGAGACCAATCTGGAAATTGCCTCCGCCGCCCTTGAAGGCATCACCCCGGAGATGGTCCATCAGGCATTCACCTCCTTCTGGGAAGCTCCAGGTTACCACCTCGTCCTGAGCACCAAAGACGCATCGGAAGAGGACACTGCCATCCTCGCCACCCTCTACAATGACTCTTCTGGTATTGCCGTAGAACCTCCCGCCGCCCGCGAGATCGTGCCCTTCGCCTACACCGATTTCGGCACCCCGGGTAAAGTCGCCACCACAGTCGAAGTCCCCGATCTCGGCGTCACCCAGATCACCCTCGCCAACAACATCCGCATCAACCTCAAGCCCACTGACTTCGAGAAAAACCGCATCGGCGTCGTCGCCCGCATTGGCAATGGCAAGCTCACCCAGCCGAAGGACATGCCATTGCTCGATGCCTTCGCGCGCACGATCTTCGACGGCGGTGGTCTTGGCCAACATTCCAACGACGAACTCTCCGAGATCCTCGCGGGCCGCAATGTTTCTGCCAGCCTCTCTATTGGCGAAGACGCCTTCATGCTCTCCGGCGCCACCACCCCGGATGATCAGCTCCTCCAGCTCCAACTCATGGTCGCCTCGATGACCGATCCCGGCTATCGCCCCGAAGCCCTCTGGCAGTTCCAGAAATCCATCCCGGATCTCTACCAGAGCCTCAAACACACCGCCTCCGGCCCTATGAAAGAAATGGACGCATGGCTCCATGGCGGCGATTTTCGCTACACCCTGCCCACCCAGACAGAGCTATCCGCCTACTCCATCCCCGATGTCGAAAAGTGGCTCACACCGGAATTGGAGAGTGGCTACCTCGAACTCACCGTCGTCGGAGATTTCGAGAAGGACAAACTCCTCACTGACATCCTCGCCACCTTCGGCACCCTCCCCGAGCGCGCCATTGAGCCTGCCGCGGAAACCTTGAACTCCCGCACCATGGAGTTCCCCACACCGCCTGCGGAAAAATCCTATCCTTACGAGTCCAAGATCGAGACCGCCATCGCCACCGCTATCTGGCCGACCGATGGCATGCGCGGAAACATCCCGCAGTTCCGCCGCCTCAACGTCCTTACCGACATCTTCGGCGACCGCCTCCGCGCAGAGATCCGCGAAAAACTCGGCGCTTCCTACTCGCCCAATGCCGGAGCCACCGGCGACGATGCTTTGGAAAACTTCGGCTACCTCGTCGGCCAAGCCATTGGTAAGCCCGATGACATCCCCCTCCTGCTCGACACCATGCAAAACATCGCTGCGGAGCTTGCCGAAACCGGAGCCACTCAGGAGGAACTCGATGGCGCACTCGCCCCCATCCTCTCCTCCTTGGAAAAAACCCTGCGCGAAAACTCCTATTGGCTCGGAACCGTCCTGCCCCGCTCACAGGCAGAGCCCTTCCGCCTGGATCTCGCCCGCCAGCGCGACGAAGACTACCAATCCATCAACCTCGAGGAAATCAACACTCTCGCCAAAAAGTATTTTCCCAAAGAAAACCTTCTCCGCATCTCCGTCCTCCCAACCCAGTAACGTAGCTGCTGCGTCTCGCAGCAGGCCGTGCAAACGGCGTCCCGCCGTATGTCTACCCCCATGGAAAGTTGAACCTAGAAAGTTGAATGTTAAGACTCCCCTTCCGCACCCGAGTCTGGCGAGGCGCCGCCGGTGAATTCGCAGGCTCCGGCACCGGGGCATCCATGGACTTTCAGGATCACCGCGCCTACTCCCCGGGAGACGATCCACGCCACATCAACTGGAACGCCTACGCTAGGACCGGGCAGTATTCCATGAAGCTTTTCCGCGAGGAGATCCGCCCGGTCGTCGATCTCATCCTCGATGCTTCACCCTCGATGTTTTTCTCCCCGGAGAAGGAAAAGCGCACCGCCGAGCTCCTCGTCTTTCTCACCGACTCCTCTCTCGCTGCCGGTGCCAGCGTCCGCATCTACGCGATGAACGGCGATGCCCAACTCGTCATCGACCCGATGACCCTCAAAGCCGGCCGTTGGCAGAACGACATCAAGTCCCTCGCCCCCGCCACCCCCGGCGCACCTCCCGAGATCCACCGCCTCCCACTCCGCTCCCACGCCCTGCGCGTCCTCCTCTCGGATCTCCTTTTCCCCGCCGACCCCAAACCCATCCTCCAAGTCCTCGGACAGAAACAAGGCACCCCGATCCTCTTTTCCCCCTTCACCGAGGCCGAGTCGGCCCCCGCCTGGACCGGGAACTACGACTTCGTCGATGCCGAACTGAAGACCACCCACCCGCATCGCATTGAGCCAGCTACCCTGCGCCGCTACCACGAAGCTTACTCTGCTCATTTCAATCTCTGGAAGGAAACCGCCCTCCGCCACCAAGCCCCCCTCGCTCGCATCCCCTGCGAGCCGGATCTCATCCCCGCCCTCTACCAGCACGCGCTGCCAGTGAAAGCGGTCGAGACGACGAAGTAGACGGCAAAGCACTAAATCCTAAGCACTAAATTCTAAAAGAAGAGGAAGAGAAAATGGCAGACGAAGCGAACACTTACGATCTCGAGGAACGGACTTTCCAGTTCGCGCTTGCGATTCGGAACTGTGCTTCAGGCCAGACCTGGAAACCGGTGCAATGGGCGGATATCAATCAGCTCCTCCGCTCTTCTGGTTCCGTTGCAGCAAACTATGTCGAAGCAAACAACGCTGTATCCAAGCCTGACTTCCTGCACCGCATCAGCATCTCCAAGCAAGAAGCCATGGAGAGCAAGCTCTGGCTACGCCTTCTCGGTGCAACTTCGACCGATCCCGCATTAGTCGATCAACTTCGCACCCTCCACACAGAATGCGACGAACTCGTCCGCATCCTCGCCACCATCCACCGCAATTCTTCCATTTAGAATTTCGTGCTTAGGATTTAAGATTTTAAAAACCATGTTCGCCAACCCTCTCGGCCTCCTCGCGCTGCTTGCGCTTCCGGCGATCCTTGCCATCCATTTCCTGCAGCGGAAATCCATCACACTGCCGGTCTCCACGCTGTTTCTTTTAGAGCGCACCCAGCGGGAAGCGACTTCGGGACGACGCTTCGAGCGGTTGATCCCTTCCGTGCCCTTGTGGATGCAGATCCTCGCGGTGCTGCTGCTCGCGTGGTTCCTTTCCGAGCCGCGTTTCAAAAAGGAAAACACGGTGCAGCGCGTGGCGATCGTGGTGGATGGATCCGCCTCGATGACGGTTTTTAAAGAAGAGGCGATCGCCGCTCTGCGCGAGAAGATCCCTTCCCTGCAAGGAAGCGCCTCCTCCATGGAGCTAACCCTCCTGCCCTCCACGCCAAGCGCCGACCGGATCTACTCCGGCAGCTCTACGGATGAAATGCTCACCGCGTTAGCAGGGTTCTCCCCGGACACGGGCATCACCGATCCCTCTTACGCCCTGCGACTCGCTCGCTCGATCGTCTCGAATGATGGTATCGTCATCTACCTGACCGACACCCCAGCGGACATCCTGCCCTACGAGTCCCAACTCATCGCCGTCGGCAAGGCCACGGAGAACGTCGGCTTCACGGGGATTTCCTTCGAGGAAAAGGAGGGCGCACTGACCTTCCGCGCGATCATCCGGAACTACGGGGAATCTAGTGCCACGCGCTCGTGGTCGCTGCTCGCCACCAACGGTGCCACCGAACCGCGTGAGTTCACCATCGGTGCAAAATCCTTCGTGACGATCCAGTCCGCCTTTCCCGAAGGGGCGGAAAACGTGCGCCTGAACCTGACGCCGGATGCCTTCACGCTCGATGACATACTGCCCATCGTCGCCCCGCAGCCGAAAGCGCTGGATCTTTTCACCGCCACCTCCCCTGCCTTCCGCGCTCTCACGGACAAGCTCCTCCGCTCACTACAATCCACCCGCCCCTCCACCGATGCGGCTTCCTCGGACTTGGTGATCACCTCCTACGATCCGCTCGATCCCGCGCTGCCTGCGAGCAACGCGATCCTTTTTGTCGAAGATCCCACTTCCGCCGGGAAGTATCTAAAAGGCGGGATCCTTGCGGAATCCCATCCGCTCATGGACGGGATCAATTGGCAGGCGCTGCTCGTCCGCGAGACCCTGCAACTCCCTCGCCTCGCCACCGACCGCGTGCTGCTCTGGCAGGAGAAACGCCCGCTTATTTTCCTCCGCGAAGACTCCGGCCAGCGTGTGCTTTGTTTCAACTTCGACCTCCGCCTCTCGAACGCCACCCAGCAACCGGCTTTCATCGTATTGCTCCATCGCTTCGCAGAATCCCTGCGCACCTCGAAGGTCGCACCACAAGCACTGAACCTAGAGACCGGCCAGCAGATCCGCATCGCCACCGCGCCGGGCGTGCCCGTCGAAGTCGCAGCGACCGATCCGTCGGGAAAGGCCATCCCCACCCCGCCATCAGGCCGCGCTCCATCCGTCCCAGGTTTCCTCACGATCCGTCAGCAAGACCAACCGCTGCTCACCGCCGCCGTGCACTTCGCCGACACCCGAGAGGCCGACCTTTCTACCTGCGGGGAAAGCGAACTGGATACCATCTCCAATACCGCTTCGCTGGAACTCCATACCGCACCCGACCCGCTCTCGCGCCTCTGGATCCTCGTCCTCCTCGCCGCCCTACTAGTGGCATGGTATTTCAGCTCCGAAAAGGAAACGGGGAAGGCTGTGAGTGCGGCTTGAGTCAATTAGGCTTTCACCGCCCTCAGCCCTAGGAACAACGGGAACTCCTCCGCCGCGAGGTGCTCGGCCTTGCTGAACGGGCCTCCACCCTGCGAGCGTCGGTGGGAGAAAAGCTCGGTGCAAACAGTCACGCCCAGCCCGGCATTACCCAGGGCGGTGATCACTTCCGCGAGCGGACGATGGTAGAATACGGTGCTCTCATCTGTGCCCAATCCTGGGCGTGTTTTGATGCCGATCTCCAATGGCTTTCCATATTTATCGAGGCGACGAAACTGGATCTTCTGATCCCCGTCCCACCCCCAATGGCTCTCCTGCGGGATGCGGAAACACGGATGCATCATCACGATCGCGACACGGCCGCCGGGCTTGAGTGCGGCGGCGATATTTTTCATCAACCCATCCGCATCGGGCACATCGTGCACCGCCATCACGCAGGCAGCGGCATCGTATGAGCCGTCCGCCCATTCTCCTTCGGCGCAGGCATCCGCTTTAAGGAAAGAGACTTTACTATCCGCTCCGTGTCGTTGCCGCGCCGCACCGATTAGCTTGCCGCTGGCATCGACCCCCAGCACCCGGCCAGCCCCGGCCTCCAGTAAATGCCTAGCCAGCACGCCCTGCCCGCAGCAGATATCCGCCACCGCATCGCCTTTCTCGATTTCCAAAAGCTCCATCACCCCCGGCAAGATGACATTGCGGTGATAATCCGAGCCGTCTGCCCCCACCAATTTGTCATACCAGCCAGCAACCCCGTCCCAGCCCTGCTCAGAACTTTGCTTCGGCTTCGTCCCGCCAGCAGCGGGTCTCCCGCGCGATGCTCCCTTACGAAATGGCTCACGCCCTCCCCGTCCCTTGTTGCCCTTGCCTTCCATCCCGCACGCTAATTGCGACGGAGGACTGCGGTCAAGGGGCGATGGATACCCGCTCTGCCAGATCCGCCCGGCGGAGCTTCCCGAGAGAGGTTCTCGGAAACTCCTTCAATTCGACGTATCGGTCGAAACGCGCCAACCCTCCGGCGGATTCTTGATACTGCCGGTAGGCGTCCATTGCGGGCCCCAGCCGTCCTTCGAAAGCCGCTACCAGCACGTTCCCGCGGCGTTCGTCCGGTAAGGGCACGATGGCAAATGCCTCCGGTTGGATTTTTCCAGCAGCACCCTCAAGAAATTTCCGCTCCAGCGCTTCGATGTCCACGAGCTCGCCCATAACCTTAACCATGGAATCCGCACGCCCCTCGGGTATCAACACCCGTTCATCCAGACGGACACGATCCTTCGTGAGGAAAGCCCCAGGAGGTCTCGGGGAGAATCCCGCTTGGGTCCCATGCATCCGAATCATCCCGGCGAACAACGCATCGCCCGCGATCGATAGCAGACCTTCTGTCCCAACTCTCGCCTCCCATATTGGCAGAAGTTCCAACGACCCCTGGTCAAAGGGGATTCCGAGCGCTGAGAGCCTTTGGGTGGCAATCTGGGAACCTGCCTCGGTCATTCCGTAGCTTGCTAGAACTGGCCACCCCAATTCGCGTGCCGCCGTGCCGAGTTTTTCCTCAAGCCGCCCACCTCCTACCACGATCGCCGTAATACAAGAAGGTGCGGGGATCGCGCTTTTCACCAGATCATGAACTTGGGTCGGCACCAGAGATGTATGGGTCACGCCTACTTGTGTTATCCACTCGGCAAAGGCTCCGACATTCCATTTCCCGGAAAATGAAGCAAACCCGCAGCCTGCCACATACGAGCGGGCGATCACCCCGAATCCCCCCACATGCACCGCTGGCAGCGCCAAGCCCCATACGGATCGCCCATCCACCTCCAGCCATTCATTCACCGCTCTGGCTGAAACCAACAACGCCCGTTTTTCCAGCACGATGCTCTTCGCCGCACCCGTGCTGCCGGATGTCTTGAAAATCACGCAGCCTCCTATATCTGCCGTAGCAGGAAATTCAGCTTCCGTCCCGTCGGCGAAATACCATCCGGCATCCTTCCAGAAGCCATCGGAACGTAATTCGTCGAAATATATCATCCGCTCCATTCAAGCACTTTTCCCCCGCCCTGCGCACCTAAAGTTTCAGCCACGGCAGCGCCGCCAATTCGTCATCGAAGCCAAGCCCTGTGCCGCCGGGAACGGTGAATCCCGGCTTCCAGTCGCCGAGTTTTTCCACAAAGGCATCCTTCTTGAAGAGATGATGCGTTTGCAGCCCGCAGATCCCCACCAGCCCCGGAAACAACAACTCAAGACGCGCCGCCTCCCAGGCCGCAAACGCCTGCCCAAGCGGGTGATCCATGTAACTGGTCATCACTACCCGCTGGGAATTCATCGCTGCCGCCTCACCGAGCAGGAATGGCTCGTCCACGGCCGGCTTGATCACCGTCACTTGCGCTGCCTTGCGGTGTGGGCCGGACTCCATATCCACCGCCAGCGGCACCCGGTATTTCTTCCACAGCGCGGCCCAGGTCGCCTCGGAAAACGCCGAAATATCCTCTAGGAAATCGATTTTTCTCCTGACTGCCTCACCGAGTGTTTCGAGGAAATTTTCTGCACCTTCTGGGTTGAGCGATTCGTTGAAATCCAGCCGCCACTTCAATCCGGGATGCGCCTCCGCCATGGCTTTGAGGAACTCAGCCTCCCTTTCAAGATTCCGCCCCGCCTTCATTTTCACCACGGTGAAACCCGCCTCCACCGCCGCCGCCACTTCCGCCGCATCGGCTTTCACCAGAGTCGCATGGCTGACGGGGATCTCCATCTCTTCGAACAAGGATTCCTCGGCCGTCCGAGCTGCGTTGTCGAACTCCGCGCAGCGCATCGCCCGGCGCACGATCGGCCAGAACCGCCTGCCCCTGAGATCTTCTAGGCACTTATCCAGCGGCGGGTCTCCCAGCTCCGGCCAAGGGTGGATACAACCATACCCATCCCCCGCCCGGATCAGCGCCCCGGCGAATTCCCGCCGTGCGGAAAGCGAATTAAGGAACCCCCGCGACTGAAGCCGGTAGGGCGAGATCCAGATGTCTTTGCGTTCGAGAAATTCCATGAGGTTCGTTTGGCGGGAGGAAAACCCCGGAAACCGTCGCGGGCAAAACAAATACCCCTTTTTGCCACGCTTTGACAGCGGCAAGGACAGATGAGGTTGTGCGTTGACGGCGCCGCTTTTTGATTCCATCCTCCGCCACCAACCATCCGAACCCTCCTATTATAATGACTCTATTCCGACGTTTTTTCAGCGTGGCTCTCGCCGCTTCGCTCTTCACCACGGCTGTCGCTCAAGAAGCCAAAATCAAGATCGCCACCGTGGACATGCAAGAGCTTTTCAAGCAGTACTATCGTACCGCTGAAGCCCAGAAGCAGATCAACGTCGAGCGCGCTCGCATCCAGAAGGACAACAACGAGCGTCTCGCCCGCATCCGTGAACTGGAAACCAACCTCGGTAACCTCAAGAAGCAAATCGAAGATCCAGCGATCAACGACTCCAAGAAACAGGAGCTCTTCAAGGACTGGCAGATGCAACAGCAGGAAGGCATCGCCCTCGACCGCGAGCGCCGCGAATTCCTCCAACGCCGCAACCAGGCACTCAACGAGAAAATGGTTCAGCGCATGAAAGGCATCCTCGAGGAGATCCGCAAACTCGTCGAAGAACAGGCCAAGACCGACGACTACGACTACGTTTTCGACAAATCCGGCCTCAGCACCTCGCAGGTTCCTTTCCTTCTCTACACCAAGGACGCGACCGACGTGACTGCCGGCCTCCTCAAGGATCTCAACAAGGACGCCCCTGCTGAATCCGAAAGTTCAGAAGAAGAGGCAGCTACCGAAGATTCCGCTCCTTCCGAGTAATCCCCGGCCTCCCTTTCACTTTGGCAATCAGCCTGAGTCTTTCAGAACTCGCCGACCGCATCGATGGCAACATCATCCGCGGTGAGGCGGGTTCTCTTTTTTCCGGGATGGCATCCCTGGATGCGGCGGAGCCGTGTGACATCAGTTTCCTCGGAAACGAAAAATATGTCCCGCAGTTCCTCGCCACCCGTGCCGGTGCGGTCATCGTCCCGGAAGGCCACGACTTTCCCGCTGGCAGCCCGGCTCTGATCGCGGTTGGCAATCCGACCCTCGCGTTCTCCGCAGTGGTCAGCCATTTTGCCGCACAGGGCGCAAAATTCTACCCCGGCATCCATCCGACCGCGATCGTCTCGCCATCGGTCCAAATCGATCCTGAAAAGTCATCGGTTGGCTCCGGAGTATCCATACTCGATGGAGCCGTCATCGGCGACGGCACGGCGATTGCCGCAAATGCAGTTATCCAAGAGGATGTCGTCATCGGGAGCGATTGCCGCATCGGCGCAAATGTCACCATACGCGAACGTTGCGTGATCGGAGATCGCGTGATCATCCAGCCCGGGGCTGTCATCGGCTCGGACGGATACGGATACGAACTCGTCGATGGGCGCCATGTGAAAATCGACCAAGTCGGAATTGTCGAGATCGGCAATGATGTCGAGATCGGCGCGAACTCCACCATCGACCGTGCACGTTTCGGAAAAACCGTCGTCGGAGAAGGCACGAAAATCGATAATCTCGTCCAAATCGGACACAACTGCGTGATTGGCAAGCACTGCCTGATCGTTTCTCAATCGGGAATCGCAGGCAGCTCTACCCTCGGCGATTACGTGACCGTGGCCGCCCAAGCAGGAGTGGCTGGACACGTAAAAATCGGCGATAAAGCCATCTTGACCGCGCGGACAGGTGCCACCACTAACCTAGAAGGCGGCATCATCTATTCCGGCAAACCCGCTTTGCCGATCAAGGAGGATACAAAGCTCCAGGCACTCGTCCGGCGCCTGCCAAAATTGCTCGATCGCATCAAAGCTCTGGAAAAAGCTGCGAAGGACACGTCTTCAACGGATCTCTGATCACTAGGCTCTAACCCACTTCCCCTTATGTTCGACTTCACCTGGTTTTCCCAACCCGATGCATGGGCCGCCCTGTTCACCCTCACCTTGCTTGAGATCGTGCTCGGCATCGACAACATCGTGTTCATCTCGATCCTTGTCGACCGCCTCCCGCCGGAGCAACGGAAGAGAGGTCGTTTCATCGGCCTGACCCTTGCGATGGTCAGCCGACTCGCCCTTCTTGCCACCATCTCATGGATGATGGGCCTAACATCCAACCTCTTCTCCATCTCGGTTCATCCACTTTTGTGGAACATGATGCCCTATGCCGCAGAGCACGGCGGCCAACTCGGCATCAGCGGAAAAGGCCTAATATTGTTGGGCGGCGGCTTTTTCCTGATCTGGAAAGCCACCAAGGAAATCCACCACAAGCTCGAAGGCCACGAGGAAAGCAACACCTCGGTGAAAGCCGCCACCTTCGGCGCGATCATGGCGCAAATCGCCGTCATCGATATCGTCTTCTCTCTCGATTCCGTCATCACCGCAGCCGGCATGGCGGATCACCTTTCCGTGATGATGCTCGCCGTGGTCATCTCTATTGGGGTCATGATGATCGCCGCCAGCAGCATCGGGGATTTCGTCTCGAAACATCCATCGGTGAAAATGCTCGCGCTCTCGTTCCTGATTCTCATCGGCACCGCGCTCATCGCCGAGGGCTTCCACTTCGAGATTCCGAAGGGCTACATTTACTTCGCCATGGCGTTTTCACTGGGCGTAGAAATGCTCAACCTCAAGCTGCGCGGTAAAGCCAGCACACCCGTCCCTCACTGAACGGGACGCTTCGTCCGCTTCCAGATCGGCACGTCCAGCTTCAGCCGGTCGATTGAGTCGGCAAGGAAACGCAGCCCCTCCCCGCGATGGGCGCTGAGGACACGGATGTAGAGTGATGATTCTCCGACTGGGACCCAGCCAAGGCGGTGGATAAACTCCACAGCCTCGCAGCCATGAATCGTGCCAAGCTCTTCCAAGTGGCGATGCAGAACCTTCTCCGCCATCTCCGGATAAGCCTCATAGAAAAGTCCTTCCAATGCCTCCTCCCCCTCCATTTCGCGCACCAGTCCTTGGAACTCCACCACGGCCCCAATCTCGCGCGATCCAAGCACCAGCTCCGGCACCGCGATCTCCTTCTCCGTAAACTCGATCCCAATCTTCATTTCAGCGTTTCAGTTTTCAGCATTTCAGCATTTACCCCATCACCCACCGGAAACCGGAGGAAGAAACGCCATTTCCTTCGCCTCACCCACTGGAGAATCCCAATCCGCAAATTCGCAGTCCAAGGCTACCCGGATGCCAGAAACATCCATCCCCGGAGCGATACGCGCGACCACCTGCCTGGGAGTTTCCTCCGCCGTTACCTCGATTTCCTTTTCCGAGAAACCGAAGTCATCCTTGGATTTCGCAAATGCCAGCACAGTCATCTTCATATCACCACAGTCCTACCAAGCCCATATACCACTGCCAGATCTTCCATCCGCCGAACATCCACGCCAGTCCACCCATCGCGAGGAAGGGGCCGAACGGGAGTTGTTTGCCGAAACCAATGCGCCCGATCAAAGCCGCGACGATGGCGAAGAGGGATGCAGCGAAGAGTGAAAAGAACACTCCGGTCGCGCCGAAGAATGCACCGAGCATACCGAGAAGATGGACATCGCCCATGCCCATTGCCTCGCGTGGCACCACGGCTCCCCTCGCCCTTCCACTGAGAGAAACCATATTCTCCAACTGGAAGGCCGAGCCATCCGCCAGCTCGATACCGGTCGCCCGTATTACTAGCTGACCTCCACCGGTTTCCTTTCCGTCGACTACGACTTCCGTAGCATCCACTAGCAGCCGGTCGCTGTCCCTTGAGAAAATATCCCACCAAGGGATCGGTTCGCCATCGATGACAAACAGCATCGGATCGTTATCGCCTTCGGGCTCCTTGAGATGCCACTCCACCTCCTTGTCGAACTTCATCGCCTTCTTGCCGAAAGCCTTTTTCCCCAACTCCACGACCACCCAGAGCCCCACAAAACCGAACGCCCAGCCAATCGCCCCGTCAATGATTCCCTGCAAGCGAGTATCATTGAAACCAGCCATTTCCGAAATCTGCGGCCACACCAAGCATGCACCAAGTCCCACCACGGAACCCGCCCATGTCAGGTTCGTCGGGATGATCAAATGCGCGGCATCGATCCATGTGATCGCCACCAGCAGCGCCATCAGGATCCACAGGAGCACGGACACCTGCGGCGGGAAAATCCACCAGACCGCACCGAAGAGAACTGCGGTCACGATCTCCACTAGGATATAGCGGAACGGGATTGGCGCACTGCAATGCCCGCATTTTCCCCGCAGGAAAATCCAACTCACGATTGGCAGGTTCTGCAGCATGGTCAGCTGGTTTTGGCACAGCGGGCAGAAGGAACGGCTCGGCTTGTTGACCGACATGCCGAGCGGCAGGCGGTAGATCACCACGTTGAGGAACGAGCCGATGCAGGCACCGATCATCACCACCGGGATGAGCCAAATCCAGTGATCGAGTGCTGGATAAGTCACAGGCACGCGCGCCACCTTTCGACCTCACGCTTCACATTTTCCACGGAAGGTGCGCCGGGATTGGTCCGTGCAGCCAATGCTGTCTTGAGGGAAAACACTGATTTCATTTCCTCGGTGTAGGCCGGGTCGATGGCCGCAAGATCCATTTCATCGAGCGGCACACCCGTCTTCACGGATTCACCGACGGCTTTGCCGACCAGCTCGTGCGCCGAGCGGAAAGGCACACCGCTTTTCACCAGCGCATCCGCCAGATCAGTCGCGAGGAGCATCGGATCGGAGGCGGCGGCAAGGCATCTGTCCTCGCGCATCTCCATCGCCGCAATCATTTCGGTGTTCACCGCCAGCACCATCAGAATGGTATCTACCGAGTCGAAAAGCGGCGGCTTATCTTCCTGAAGGTCGCGATTGTAGGTGATTGGAAGACCTTTCACTGCAACCAAGAGGTTCATGAGATTGCCCACAAGACGGCCGGTTTTGCCGCGAGTGATCTCGCAAACATCCGGATTCTTCTTCTGCGGCATCAGGGAAGAACCGGTCGTGTGCGCATCGGAAAGCGTCACGAAACCGAACTCGCTGCTGCACCAGAGGATGAGATCTTCACTGAGGCGCGAAAGGTGCACTCCGCTGAGCGAGATGATGAACAGTAGCTCTGCGATGTAATCACGATCCGCAATCGCATCCATCGAGTTGCGCGTCACTCCGTCGAAACCGAGTTCTTCGGCGATCGCCACGCGGTCGAGGTTGATCGTCGATCCGGCAAGCGCACCCGAGCCGAGCGGCGAGATATTCAGGCGCTTCCGGCAATCGCCGAGCCTGCTCTTGTCGCGTTCCAGCATCTCCACATAAGCGAGAAGATGGTGCCCCACCGTCACCGGTTGGCCGCGCTGGAGATGCGTGTATCCTGGCATCACCGAGCCCGCATATTTCGATGCTTGGTCGACCAAAGTCTTCTGCAACGCGGTGATTCCAGCCACGATCGCATCGATCTGGGTGCGGCAATACAGGCGTGTATCGGTCGCGACCTGATCGTTGCGCGAGCGTGCAGTGTGGAGTTTGCCACCCACCGCCCCGATGCGTTTGGTGAGCTCCGCCTCGATGTTCATATGGATATCCTCGAGGGATGTCCGGAACTCGAACTTGCCTTCGTGGATATCCGCCTCGATCTCGCGCAGGCCATTTTCGATCGTGGAAAACTCCTCCTCGGTCAGCAGACCCGCGTTCTTCTGAGCGCGCGCATGGGCGATGGAACCCGCCACATCGTGGGGGAAAAGTCTCCAATCGTAGGAAATCGATTCGCCGAACTGTTCAACCAGCGACGAGGTATCTTGAGCAAAACGTCCTTTCCACATAATCAGTAGCTTCCGTTAGAATAAGTTCCCGCAGAGATCACCTTGCGTGCCGCAGAGGTATTTTCAAAGACAACGTCTCCCTCAATCACAACGCCGTCCTCGAAAGTGACGAGTCCGCTGACTTTAAGCGAATCGCACTTGATCAGGCTCGGCACGCCCATCGGCTCCAAGGCATCAACCAGCTTGTATTCGCCGGATAGCGAGATATCCGGAGGTACGCCGTTGCGTTCGGCGCGCAGCCTCACCTGGCCATCCTCCAGCACCTCGTATGCATCGGAACGCAGGGCGAGCAGATCCGCCGTCGTTTTCACCGGGGCGAAACGGCTGCGCGGCACTTCCACCGCGAGAGCACCTTCGAAGCACTCGATGGCCGAGCCCATGGCGATCTCCAACTGGAACACCGGGGTCGAAGACGAATCGCGCGGATCCACGGTCTTCTTGTTTTTGATCATCGGAAGCGGCAACGCGCCTTTGTCGGCATTGAGCTGCGCTTTTAGTTTCTCGAGATTCAGCCACAGGCTGTTGGTGTTGAAATACTCGTGCTTGGCGATGTTCTGGAATTCCTCGAGATCCTCATCGGGGCACTGCGCCACCTCGCGAAGCAGCAGGCGACCGTCGCTCTTACGCTTGGCAAGATGCCCGCCCTTTTTGTCCGCCGCAGTCCTACGCGTGACTTCCATCATGAACGGCGCACCGGATTCCGCGAAATACGCGAGCAGCGCTGGATCGAGGATCGCTCCGAGGTTGTCGGAGTTGGATACGAACGCGTATTTCACGCCCTCCGCCAAGAGCTTGTCGAGCCAACCGCTACCGACCAATGCGGGGTAAAGATCACCATGTCCCGGCGGGCACCATTCCTGATCGGGATCGGCCTGCCACTCCGCAGGCATCAGGGTCGCCGCGTCGATTTTCGGGATCATGTTCTGCATCATTTCCACCTCGTCGGCAGAGGAAAGCCCCTGCGCTTCGTAGCGTTTCAGATGCGCAAGCGTGTCCTCGCTGGTGCTAAAGCTGTTCATCAGAAGCAAGCGCACCTTCTGACCGCTCTTCTCACGCAGCGAAAGTGTCTGGCGCACCATCAGATCGAGGAAGTTCACCCCGTCCCTCACGGAAAGCAGGCTCTTCGGCCCCTGAAGCCCCATGCCAGTTCCAAGACCGCCGTTGAGCTTGAGGATCGTCACTTCGCCCAGCAACTTACTGCCGTCGCCCGCCTCAAGGGAATCGGATTTCGGCAACTCCCCGGAGGGCTCGATGCTGTCCTCCGGGATCATCCCGGTCTCATCGCGCAGCAGCGCCTCATAGTTCCGTTTGAAAACCGCCACCGGCGCGTCACCCATCCCGGCCGCACGCATTTTGATCTCGAAAGCATCGAATTCGCTCATGCGCAAATTCTTCACAACCCGGCGGGCAATGGCAAAGGCAAATGGCGGAAACGGCAGGAAAGAGCCGTCTCCACCGCCCGCCGCGGGTTCTGGACTGCTGGAAAAATAACGTTAGAGGCTGCCACAACTTGCTTGAGTGCGCAGCTCCTTGGACTGCGGAAGCCTGCTGCCGCTCTCGGAAATGCAGCCCTGCTGCGAGCCGGGCGGCATTGGCACGACATGGCTTGATACTCCCCGAGTTTGCCCCGTATAACGGAAAGCTACAGCAGGCTGTAGCAGTCCAAAGGGGCTGGGCCCACTTATCCGCGCCCCTTGGCGTCGTTTTCGATCCAATTCCAAAGCGATGCCAGCCCTTCGGTGACCTTAGTCTTGGATCCGGCAAGATCCCCACCTGCTGCGGATTTCCCGAACAGGTAGAATTTGATCTTCGGCTCGGTGCCGGACGGCCTGACGGCGAACGAGCGCCCGTCAGCTAGATCGAAGAACAACATTTTCTCTTTCGGTAGCAGGTCGCCCTCCTGGTCGTAGATGTCCTGTGCGGAGAAGTCGCGGAAACGAACCACCTCGGAGCCATCGACCTCTTCGGGCGGATTCTTCGCGTAATCCCCGGCAAGTGCCTGGATTTTTGCGGCTCCATCCGCGCCTTCCATGGTCAGTGACTTGCCGATTTCGAGGAAATATCCGTATTCCACGTAGATCTCATCGAGCAGTTCGACCAAGGTTTTGCCCTCGGATTTTGCATAGGCCGCCACTTCTGCGAACATCAGGGTGGCGCCGTTCGCGTCCTTGTCGCGCACCGCATCGGAGCCGAGGTAGCCGTAGCTTTCCTCTCCGCCAAAGACGAAGAAGCGCGAGAACTCCAAGCGCAGCGCACGAGTTTGCTCCTGGGACAACGAGCGATAATCGCCCTTCTTATCGGCAGGGATCGCGTCTTCGTATTTTTTCAGTTTGGCGGCGATGTATTTGAAGCCGGTCAGGGTATCGACCACGGAAACGCCGAACGCATCGGCAATCGCGGTCTGCAGTTCGGTGGTCACAAAAGTTTTTACCAGCACTCCGCGTGTGCGGTTGGCATTGGTGAGCCAGCCGAGTTCGAAGCAGGTTTTGAGACGATACCACGCCATCAGCGAGCCGATCTGATTCCCGGTCAGAAGTACCATTTCGCCTTCCTTGTTGCGCACCGCGACACCCATGCGGTCGGCATCCGGATCGGTGCCGATGACGACCTCCGCCCCGCAGGTGTTCGCGAGGTCAATGGCCATTTTGAGCGCCGGTCCGTTCTCGGGGTTCGGTGAGTCCACGGTCGGGAAACGCCCGTCTTGGATGTCCTGGGCAGGAACGGTCAGCACGTCGAAGCCCAGTCCTTTGAGCATCGGCACATTGATGTGCGAGCCGGTGCCGTGAAGGTTGGTGAAAACGATTTTCACCGGGGATTTCTCCAAGAGTTCGGGGCGCAGCAGCAGGGTCTTGAGCAGCTCGATGTATTCCGCATCGAAATCCTCGCCCAAGGTTTTCACCTCACCCGGCTCGTCCGCATATTCGTAGCGCTCGCTGGTGATCGAGTTCACCTCGTCGATGATCGCCGAGGCATGCGGCTCCACGATCTGTCCGCCGTCGTTGAAATACGCTTTGAAGCCGCAGTCATGGGATGGGTTGTGGCTGGCCGTGATGACCACGCCCGCATCCGCACGCAGCTGGCGCACCGCGAAGGATAGTTGAGGAGTCGAGCGCGGTCCTTCGAAGACATACGCATCGCAACCGAGATCCGCGCAGATCTTGGCGCAGAAGTCGGCGAAGTTTTTCGAGAAATGGCGGGTGTCGTGAGCGAAGACAAATGTCGGGGTTTTACCATCCTTCACAAAGCCCTTCACATAAGCAATCATGCCCCGCACCGCGCGCGAGACATTGTAATAGTTCATCGTCGCCGTGCCCACGCAGGGGAATTCCGGCCTGTCATTGGGGCCGCCAGCACCTTGCTCCGTGTTTGTCACCTTGCGGCCGATCGTCCGGCCACGCAGGCCGCCCGTGCCAAATGCCAGCTTCTTGAAGAAACGGTCGTTGAGCTCGGAGTAGTCTTCCTCTTCCATCAGCTCCTTCACCGAGTTCAGCGGCAGATCCGTTGCGGCACCGGCCAGCAGCAGCTCGATGTTCTGGCGGGCGGATTCAAGGAGTTTTCCGGATTCTGCGGCGGCGGCGAGCGTTTCTGAAAGGTCGTTCATTTGGTTTGGGTCAGATCGATTTACCGCGCAAGCAAACCGTACTTCGGACTGAATAGGTAGGCGGAAATAAACAGAATACCCAAGAGAATCACAATTGCCGGTCCCGGCGCGATTCCCAAGGGGCTGGAAAGCAGCACTGCCACCACTGAGCCGACCCCGCCGATCAGTCCGCCGCCCCAAAATAGTGCCGAAGTTTTATCGGTCAGCAGGGAAACGGTCGCCGCCGGAGTGACCAGCAAGCCCACGGAGAGCACGCATCCCACCGCTTGCAGGGAGGAAACCAGCGCCAGCACCAGCATCGCGAAAATCACATACTGCATTGCCCGCACATGCACGCCTTGCGCCGCCGCCACGTTCGGCTCGAACAGGGTCAGCAGCAGAGGGCGCATCAGCAGGTTGGTGGAAAGCAGGATCAGCGCGCCGATAGAAAACACGATCCACAAATCCGCATTGCCCACCGCCAGGATGTCTCCGAAAAGCCAGTGCTCCAGCTCGGTGCGGGTCTCGAGCTTGGGCAATATCGCCACCCCCGCCGCGAAGGCTGCGGTGTAGAGAACCGCCAGCGAAGTTCCCTCCGCGACACGTTTCCCACGCGCCACTGCCACCGCTCCCATGCCGACGAGCAATGCGGCAAACATTGCCCCGAAAAACGCATTCCATTGGGTCAGGGCACCCGTCACCAGGATACCAAGCGCGATCCCGGGTAGCATCGTGTGAGAGAGCGCTGAGACCGAAAGCGCATTTCTCCGCAGCACCACGAAGCCACTGAAGAATCCGTTGGTAAAGCCGATGAACGCTGCCGCCGCGAGGGTGCGTTGGTAGAAGGGGCTGCTTAAAAGTTCCTCAAACATCATTTCAAAAGTTTCACACCGGCACCGCGAAGGTCTTGGCAACCAGCTCATCGGTCAGCACTTCGCTCACCGCACCGAAGGCCACCTGTTGGGTATCGAGCACCAGCACCTCATCGAAGAGATCGTGCGCGGATTTCAGCTCATGATGGGAGGCGATGATCAAGCGCCCCTCCCCCGCCAGCTTCGCCAGCAGGTCTCCCAACAGCAGCGCCGCATTCCGGTCCAGCCCGGTGAAAGGTTCGTCTAACAGCAACACATGGGCCTCCTGCGCGATCGACCGCGCTAGGAAAGCCCGCTGCTGCTGACCACCAGAGAGCTCACGGATCTGCCGATCCTGCAGATCTTCGAGATTCAGCGCATGCAGCGCCTCATTCACCGCCCGCTTGTCGTCTGCGGAAAATTTCCTCCACCAACCCGTTTGAGGATAACGGCCCATCTCGACGAGCCCTCGCACCGTGATCGGAAACGACCAATCGACCTCTTCGCGCTGCGGCAGATACGCGAACTCCCGCGACCATTTCTTCACCGATGTCCCCCGCCAGCGGATTTCCCCCGCAGTCCTCGGCACCAGCCCGGCGATGGATTTCAGCAAGGTCGACTTCCCCGCGCCGTTGGGGCCGATCAGAGCCACCCGGTTGCCGCACGAGGTCGCCATGGAAATATCCTCCAGCGCCACGATGTCCCGGTAGGAAACACTCAGCCCCGCGATCTCCAGCTCATGATGATGCCCGTGGTGAGCGCAGCAATCATGGGCAGCATGCGCGTCTACCGGCAGTAACGGTGCCACCAGACCCGCGCCCAGTTTTCTGAAATCTTCGTCCTTCATCTTCAAAACGGCAGCTCCACGAAATCATCGACGTCACCTTGAGCATCGAACACATGGGTGAACGTCTCCTGCCCCTCGGCCTCGACCACCAGCTTCGCGAAACGCCGGGTCGCCGACTCATCGAGCCAATCCACCTGAATCTCCAGCAGCAGCCCTTCCTTTGCGATTTTCAGCTCCCCCGAATAGTCTCCGTCGGCATTTTCCCCGAACTGATAATACCCCGCTCCCGCGAAGAGTTTTACGGACTTTGCCCGATCCGAAAGAATCACCCGCACCTTTGCCGGGATCACTTCGATGGGTGCGTTCGGATTCCTCTTGGGTGCCTCAACGACCCCGGCCTCAACCGTTTTGCCGCCGCTCCCGGTCAGTTTCACAAAACCCAGCGCCGAGATGCAGAGCAGCCCCAGAACCAAAAACGTGCGTATCAGCGGCGAACCCCTCACGCAACTAATGTGCATTAAGAAAACGCCTTTGCAAGCCCCTGCACGCACTTTTCGTGCCTGCACAACCCCGACCGAGCTTGGAACGTCTTGGAAGTGGGGCAGCTCGTAGTTGTGGGAGTAGATCTCTGCATCTTAGTCCGCAGGAGCTTCGATGCATACGATTTCCTTCATGGTGTGCGCATAGAGCCTGCCATTTGCAAAAGTCAGCGAAGCAAGCGACCATGTCTCGCCCCCGGGACCGAGGTCATTCACGGCGACAAGTGACGCGGGCGAGAGTTCCTCCACCTGGGTATCGATCACATAGACGGTGCCGGTGACCACGGGGAGAAAAAGATAACGCCCGACCAAGGTGGGGCTGGCGGCGGAGATATGACCCCAGCCGATCCCATCGTTGCCTTTGTCACCGACGGAAAAGCCGGTGGCATTGAGGGGCTTGTTGTTCGGGTTTCCTTTTCCCCACAGCCGGACATCCGCCTCCCGGCTCTCGGTGCTGGCCATCAGTTGGGCGGGAAGTTCGAGGTATTCCACCGCGCCGGTCTCGACGTTCACGCGGCCGAGGTATGGCATGTTGTGGGAAAGGAACCAATGATAGTCGCCGATGGCGAGGTTCGCCTGATTGGTATTCGGGTGGCCTTTGCCGGCTCTGACCGCGACCTCGGTTTGCTTGGCCCAGGCATTTCGTTTTGGCTCGTATTTCCACAAGGTGGCGCTCTCATATAGCGGCTGCTCGCGTAGCAGTTTCCCTGAGGTAGCATCGATGACGAGGTGTTTGCCGGATTGGAAGCCGAAGACGTATTCCTCGTTCCACTGGCAGCTGAATGATGGGTCGTATCCTTTTAATTCCAGATTCCAAAGCGCCGTGCCCTCCTGCCCCGGAGCCAGACTGGTAAGGCTCTGGCCGTAGGGCTCCTCGATCGCACCGTGCGGGCCGCCCCGCGCATGGGAGACGGCCATTTTCCCGGAAGCAGTCCTGCCAACGACGGGGGTGTTGTGAACGGAGGTGCCGACCTGCTCGCGCCAGAGGATTTTCCCTGTGCGCTTGTCGATGCCGTGGATGTAGGTCCAGACCTCCTTGGGATCGATGCCATCGGGGATCTTCGTCCCGTTTTTTGACTTCACACCGGGCGCATCCCATTTCCGCATCTGCGCGCCGAGCTCTTTGTTGGCGACTTCGACGTAGAGGATCGCATCACCGACGAGATAAGGCTCCGCCTGGCGGTTGTTGTGTTTGAAGCGCGGGGTCCACTCGCGCATCCAGACTTCCTCGCCTTCGTAATCGTAGCAGGCCATTGAGCCACAGCGATTGAAGAACCAGACATGTTCGCCATCGGTGATCGGAGCGAAGACCGTGCCATCGGTGAAGCCACCGGCGAGGGAGATGAATGCAGTGCCCGGCAGCGTGACCTGCCAGAGGATCGCGCCGGTATTCGCATCGAGGCAGAAGCCGATGATATCCGTCACCGCATCCTTTTCTTCAAGGGACTTGATCGGGACATGGGTCGTCACGAAAAGGAGATCGCCCCAGATGGTGACGTTGCTCATCCCTGCCTCCGGCATCGGGGTGCGCCAACGGATGTTTTCGCCACGCGTCACGCTCCACTCGGTCGGAGCATCGCCCTCGGTCTGCCAGTTTCCATGCGGTCCGGCAGCTTGGTGCCAGTTTTCCTGCGCACTGAGCTGAACACTAAGCGGGAAGAGAAAAGCGGTGAGGAAAAGGTGCCGTGAGGGTTTCATAGGTCAGTGGTAATCAACGGAGATTTGGTGGAGGAAATTTCATGGAATACCACCAAGGATCTAACGTATAAAAACGGATGAGAGGAAGCACCATGACTGCCGCAGCAGGCCTCGCACTATTGCTCGGAGGGCCGGCCCACGCCGAAGGGAGGGATGGGATCAAAGCGCAGATGACCTTCTCGATCGATGAGGTCATCCCCTTTGCGGAAGAGCAGTTTTCTAAAGCCGTGAAGTCTGTGAACAAAGGTTACCCGCGTAACTTCCTAGCCGATGGTTCGTTGACCACCACGGGAGCAAAGGACTGGACGAGCGGTTTTTTCCCCGGAAGTCTCTGGTATCTCTACGAGCTGACGGGCGATGAAAAATGGGCGTCGGAAGCACGCAAATCGACGGAGGGACTGGCCGAACTCCAGCATTGGTCGGGCACTCACGATACAGGTTTCATGGTCTATTGCAGCTACGGCAATGGATACCGGCTCACCGGTGACGAGACCTACAAGACAGTCATCGTGAACACGGCGACCGCCTTGGAGGAAAGGTTCAATTCCAAGGCCGGGGTGATGGCCTCATGGAAGAACGATGAAGCCGGCAACCAGCGCACGATCATCGATAACATGATGAATCTTGAGATGACGATGTGGGCTTCGAAAAATGGAGGAACGAAGAGCTTGGCCGAGCTTTCCGTGATTCATGCGGATACCACCGCCGTGAATCATTTTCGTGAAAACGGCAGTTGCTACCACGTCCTTCATTACGATCCAGTCTCCGGCAAGGTCATCGGCAAGAAGACTCACCAAGGATTCGCCGACGAGTCGGATTGGGCGCGCGGCCAAGCATGGGCGATCTACGGCTACACGATGATGTTCCGCGAAACTGGGAAAGCCGAATACTTAGAGATCTCCCAGAAAACCGCCGATCACATGATCTCACGTCTTCCGGCCGATGATGTGATCCCGCGCTGGGATCTCGATGCTCCAGCGGAGAAACCAGAGAAAGACGCCTCCGCCGCCTGCATCATGGCATCGGCCTTCCTCGAAATCTACGAACACACCGGGAAAGAAAAGCATCTCGATTTGGCGATCCTTTTCCTCAACACCTTATCGTCGGATGACTACCTCGCCAAAGGTGGAAACTACCGCGGCGGTCTGATCCTCCACAGCATCGGACATTACCCCAAAGGCACGGAAATCGACGTGAACATCAACTACGCCGACTATTATTACCTAGAGTCCCTCGTCCGACTGAAGCGCTTGATCGAGAATGGACATGTCCTACCGAAATAGCGGAAATCTCCTGCGACCTCACTCCATGATGCACAAGGCCAGATAGGGCACCATGTTGAAGACGATGATCGCAATCTTGTAGTTCGCCAGATACTGGAAATAGGCCGTCCTCAAGTCAGCCTCCCCGATGCCGAACAACTTTCCGTGAAGCTTTCCCACAAAACCTTGGCACCCGATGATCATGATCGTGGTGACCAACATTATCCCGAAGTTGATCACCGTGCACCATCCCAGAAACTCCCTTATGCTTTCTACGTTCATGGTGTATTTTTGTAGTTATTGATGGCTGGCAACGCATTTCAATCCGCGTATCCGCCCAAACAGGCAGTATAGCGAAACGGCACAATTTAGCGAGACATCTCTCTCAGCGTTTCTCCTTCTATCCGCTCAATAATCCCCGCCCTGCTCACTGATTTTGCAGGACTCCTGCCACTGCGCCAGTTCTTTGCACATGGTTTGCACAAGTTCGGGATGGGCGGCGGCGATGTCTTTCTTTTCAGAAGGATCGGCCAACAAATCATAGAGCTCCCATTTCTTGCCGCCATTATTGCTATACAGTTTGTATTGCTGGGTGGTCCATGCCACCTGCTTCTGCGACTGGAAACCGATCGGCTTTGTGCGTTCCGTTTGTTTACCATCCAGCACCGGTAGCAGGGAGATCCCGTCACGCGGGCGGTCATCGTCCAGTTCGACGCCCAAGGCATCCATGATGGTCGGAAGATAGTCGCTGGTGACAGCGGGAAACTCCGTGACCGAGCCGGCATTCACGCGGGCCGGCCAATCGAGAATGCCAGAGACGCGCACTCCACCTTCGTAGAGGGAGCGCTTGCGACCGCGGAAATGAGCGGCAGTTCCCGGGCTCTTCGCCGAGCCCTCTGGACCATTGTCAGAGCCGAACCAAAGCATGGTGTTGTCAGCCACACCCGCCTTTTCCAATGCCTCGCGCAAGCGACCGACCTGCTCATCCATCGCGGTGATGCAGCCATAATAGTTTTTCTCAAAGGAGGTGTGACCCGGATACATCGCGGCGTATTCGGGACCGGCGACGACGGGAAGATGGGGGGTGTGGAACCAGACCACCGCGAAGAACGGCTTCTTCTCTGCCGCTGCCTTTTCGACAAATGGAACCACCCGATCCATCATGACACGCGAGTCATCGCCCTCGAGGTTATCGGTGACGACTTCCCCTTTCTCATTCCAGTAATGCGTCCCGTATAGCTCTGCGGTGGAGCGATCCTCGATATAATCCCAGCCTTTGCTACTGCCTTTCTTGGGCGTCAGCATCGGATCCCAGGTGGGCACTTTTGATTCGGTGGAGAAGCAGACATCGAAGCCGTTTTTCCATGGTGGGGAGAACTCCTTGGTATTGCCGGGCTTGCCTCGGTTTGCGTCAATGATCTCGGTGGTCATGGTGCCGAGGTGCCATTTTCCGAAATGCCCGGTGGCATAGCCCTGATCGCGGAGTAGCTCGGCGAGTGTCAGTTCCTCGGGTTTGATGTGACCCGTATTGGCGTATGGAATTCCGAGACGGAAAGGATGGCGCCCGGTCAGGCACGAGCCACGCGTGGGGCTGCAGACGGGAGAGGAGGAATAGAATCGGTTAAACTTCATGCCCGCTGCCGCCATCGCATCGAGTTGCGGGGTCTTGATCGGCGAGTCAGGGTTGAAGCACTGCACATCTCCCCAGCCGAGATCATCCGCCATCATTAGGATGATGTTCGGGCGATCCGCCCCGGCCTCTGCTGTCGTTTCATCCGCCGAAAGCTGTGCACATGGCAGCAACAAGGCCGCCATTCCCAAAGTAATTCTCCGGTTCATTTTCATACGCGTGATTCTGAAATTCCGAATGAGCAAGCTCCACTCAGATCAATTGATACGGCGATTTTTTTCCGAAACTATCCATGAGATCAGCATCGAGGGAAAATTTTGTGTGCGAATCGTGTGGATCGTGGCGTAGTTCTTTACGGATGAACATCAGACCCACTTCCACCAAGTATTCGCGGCGCGGATTTGCACAGCTCATCGGAGGAGCCACTTTCGGGATGGCTTGCAGTCACCGCGCATTTGCCGAAGAGGTCGTCGCCAGCCCCCTTGTAACCGGCTTTGGGGTTTGCACGTCATTTGCGGATTACCCCCATCTCAAAGGCGTCGGCTTTCAGTATGTGGAGGATAATACGAGGAGACTGCTCAGGCCGGATGTCGCGGATGAAGTGGTGGCGGGTGAACTCAATCGCATTGTGCAGGAGAAAATCCGTGTCCATGCGTGTAATGGCTTCCTGCCAGCAGAGTTGAAGTGTACAGGCCCCAATCCAAATCATGAGGAAATCCTCAAATGGGCCGATGTGGCATTCAAACGCGGCGGAAAAATCGGCATCAAAGGCATCGTATTCGGCAGTGGTCCGTCGCGGAAGATTCCGGAGGGTTTCGACCGCAAGGAAGCCGAAGCGCAGTTCGTCTCGCTGCTTAAGAAAATGGCTCCACTCGCCGAAGCCCAAGGTGTGGAGATCTGGTTGGAGCCTTTGCGCAGAGAGGAGGTCAACTTTATCAACACACAGATCGAAGGAGCTGCGATCGTCGATCAAGTAAATCACCCCTCGCTCGGAATGGTCTGCGATATCTTCCATGTCATCAGCAATGAAGAGCCGCCGGAAGTCATCGAGAAATGCATCCGCCACATCCGCCACTGCCACATCGCCGAAAAAGAGGGACGCCAAGCACCCGGAGTGAAACTATACGATTTTAAACCTTATCTCCGCGCCCTAAAATCCGGTGGATATAGTAGCACGATGTCCATCGAATGCCGCTGGAAGAATATGGAGAAGCAAGCCGAAGGCGCGCTTGAATACCTCCGGGGCCAGATCAAAGAAATCTGATATGAACCACCCTTTCCTATTCATTGCAGCAATCATTACCTGCGCATCGATGGTGCATTCAGAGCCTTCGGAAAATGCGGCAGCTCCCGATCCAGCCGGGCATTTACTCACCTACAGCAATCGCCCCCTTGGCTCACCCAACGAGCCTCTGTTGCTGCGGACGTTCATGCCGGATCCGGGTCTTGGAGAAGACGTCTTGATTCACCATCACCGCGCCTACAACTCGCCCAAGTACAACCTAAAAGCGGGCAAGGATATGAAAGGAGAGTTCGAACCCATCGACGGACTGCCGTCTTCCATTGGCGTAAACTATGGCAGTGCGCTCTCCTACTGTTGGGACACCGTGGAATGCAGGGTGCTGTATGCATGGGACAACGGGTTTCTCGACATGGAGTCGTACTGGGGAGATCCGCAACGCGGCAACCGGCAATCCTTCGGCTACGTGCCTCACCTAGTCGGCACATTATTTCATAAGGCAACCGACAAAGATCCCCTGCTGATCAACGGCAAGAGTGTTTCGGATTCAGCCGATCCACCGAAGTTCCTTGGCTATCAGAAAATAGGGAGTCGCTTCGTTTTTAAGTTCAGGGCAGGCGGTGCCGAGGTTTCTTGTGAGGTGAGCAAAGGCGATGCCGAACATAGCCTGGTGATACGTTATCAGACGGAAGGAGAGACAGTGCTCAACTACCGGGACAAGTCAGTCGGCCACGTGGCAAAAAAGGTTTCCGAGTCCGAAATACTCGTGACTATTCAGGGTAGCAAGATTGCCGATTATAACGGGAACCCGGAAAAGGATCTATTGGCGGGAGGCGTGAATCAGACATCCGGAAAGCGTATTTTCAATGCGATGGCCTGCGGAACCTGTCACTCGCTCGACGGATCAAAAGGCCATGGACCAAGCCTGTTAGGATTACATGGTAAGAAACGCAAAATCAACGGATCCGATGAACCGATCGTGGTCGATGATGCTTACATCCTGGAGTCCATCCAAAATCCCAACGCGAAAGTCGCTGCTGGCTACCCGGAAAACTACATGCCTCCCTACCAGCTCAAAGATGACGAGTATAAGGCTCTGTTGATCTACCTCAAATCCATCACACAGCCCCATGAATAATCCGCTCATACGATTCAAGATGCGAAGCTTGGCGACATTTCTCCTGACCGCATCCTGTGCAATTTCCGTAGCCGCAGAGAGCTGGAAGGTAGAGACCATTGCACTTCCCGAAGGAGTTCCTCCAGAGGTGGGCGGGTTGCAGTTTGACTCCGAAGGAACGTTCTACGTCGCACTGCGTCGAGGTGATATCCTGACAGCAAAACCCACCGCCGATCCAACTGATTTCCGATGGAAGCACTTTGCCTCCGGTTTCCACAATGCCTGTGGAATCGAGGTCGTCGCTCCCGGACACATCGTGATCAGCCAAATGCCCGAGCTCACCGAAGTGATTGATACCGATGGCGACGCGGTTGCCGATACCTACCGCACGATGACCGATGCATGGGGTGTCAGTGGCAACTACCATGAGACCAACGAAATCTGCCCCGATGGCGACGGCGGTTACTACATTGCGGTTGGCACCGCATCATTTAACGGCCCCACCTTCCATAATGTGCGCGGCGAGTATTCCAAAATCGGACGCCGGGGCAGGAATTTTTCAGGCGTGGCCTGGAAAGGCTGGGTGATGCATTATGCCAAAGACGGCACCGTCACACCCTTCGCCAAAGGCTTCCGCATGCACAACGGGATCATGCGCAACTCCAAGGGAGAAATTTGGTGCACTGACAATCAGGGCGACTGGCGTGCCACCACGCCGCTCTACCACGTGCGCAAAGATCATTTCTACGGCCACCCTTCCAGCCTCGTTTGGGATCCGAAATGGCCGGAAGGAAAAGACCCTTTGAAAATGTCTCTGGAAGAGATCGATGAAATGCGCACTCGTCCAGCGGTCTTGATTCCGCACAAGGAAATGAACCGCTCTGCTTCTGAGCCAGTGGAGATTCCAGAAGGATTCGGCCCGTATGCCGGACAAATCCTCATCCCGGATAACAACGGCAGCCGAATCACACGTGTGATGCTGGATCAAGTGAACGGCGAGTATCAAGGATCCTGCACCCATTTCATCGATGGCCAGGGCCTGCTCTCCGGCGGGAACCGTGCCGTATTTTCCGCCGATGGCAAAACCCTCTTCACCGGCCATACCGTGCGTGGCTGGGGAAAACTGGCAGAAGGTCTGCAGCGCACCACTTGGCTGGGGACGACACCCTTCGATGTGAAAACTATCTCACTTCAGAAAGAAGGGTTTGATCTGGAATTCACCCAAGCTCTGGCGGCCTTCGATCCCAAGAACTGCGAGGTGCGATCATTCCGTTACCAATCGAATTGGAACTACGGTGGCCCCATGCTCGATAAACGCGCGGAAAAATCCACCGCCGAAAAGACTGGAGACCACACGGCATTCATCCAGACGGAAAATCTTGAACCTCTGCGCGTTTACCAAATCACACTCAAAGGACTCAAATCCACCGATGGGACACCGCTGGCAAATGAAGTATTCTACTACACTCTGAACTCCCTACGGGAAGAGTGAATCCCAGGCTGAGTTTTTTCACCAAAAGCAAAAATGCCACCTATCTGGAGCTAAGCGGCATGAACGAGAAGCAAAGAATCGTCCGGAAAATCAGCCCTTCCGGTTGCGCAGAAGCAGGATGAAGCCGAGGACACTAAGGATCATCGCAGGTGTGTTGGGCTCCGGAACCAAGGTCAGAGAGTCATCCCCGTGCTGCACTGGAGTGATGGAGTAAGCGCCGAAATCCGCAGCAACCTTGTTGTCCGACTCGTCTGCATGGGAGACGCAAGTCAAGGCGATCAAGGAGATAAAAATGAGGCGCTTCATGGGTTATCGGGCTATTACTGAAAGGTTTCTCCATAGATCCATGGACGTAACCAATTCAACTACTCGATAACTAGCATCCTTTCCCGAGTTGACCATCCCTATTTTTGAGGATATAGCGCCATAAATCACTGATCCTGAAGGATTTGCAGGCTTCGTAAGTCAACTCTGCATTATGCACAGCCTTCGTGTGCCTTCGGTCCTCCTCGCAGAACAAATTTGAGACTTCCTGAGGTGGATGGCATTTTGCAGATTGGCATGAGCGCACGCATGGATTGGAAACGCATACTGATCGGAAAATGGAGCTGGAAACGGCCGTTCATTTCACTGGCATCGATTTATCTGCTCCTAGTGCTCTTTGCGGTGTCCTGTGCGGATCGGGTGCTTTTCATGCCGCCCGCTTCTTCCTACGATGCTTCGCTGGGAGCCTTGGAAAAGCTACCGACTGCCAAGGGCGAATCCATCGCGTTCCTCCACATCGCGCCCGATGCGGGCAAGAAAACTCTGCTATTCTCCCACGGCAATGCGGAGGATATGGGGCAATACCTGCCGTGGTTTGAAGAACTGCGCCATGAGGGACTGGGCATCGCCGCCTACGATTATCCGGGCTACGGCCAATCCACCGGAACACCCTCGGAAGCTTCGTGCGAACGCGCCATCACTGCCGCATGGAACAGGTTGATGGAAAAAGGCGTGCGCCCGCAGGATATCGTGATCATGGGGCGCTCGGTCGGCAGCGGCCCGAGCGTGTGGCTCGCGGGACATGAAAAGGACGCGGCGGGCATGATCCTGCTCTCCCCTTTTAAATCTGCCTTCACCACCCTCACTCCCCTGCCTTTCGCGATCTTCCCCGGCGACCGTTTTCCGAATCTCAAACGCATCAAGAACATCGAACTGCCCTTGCTAGTGATCCACGGCACGGAGGACGGAGTCATCCCCGTCACCCACGGCGCGGCATTGGTGGAAGCTAGCCCCGCCACCTCTAAATCTTTTCACCCTATCGAAGGCGCAGGGCACAACGATGTTTTCGAGGTGGCCGGTGACGATGTCATCTCGCTCGTCGTAGGTTTTGCGGATGGGTTACAGTGAAAGGCAGGGAAAGAACACCAAAAAGGAGCGCGTAATTCACCCATATGGAACGGAATTCAAGCTTCGGTGCACTACGCAAAAGTTTTACTACTACATCCGCCATAGTTTTACTGATATTTGCCTTATTGGGATGTGCCACCGCGTTCGCAAAAACCATCAAACCAAACTTCCTAATCATCCTCGGTGATGACATCAGCTCCACCAGTCTCGGTTGCTACGGTTCGGTGAATACCAATACCTCTCCGAACATCGACAAGCTGGCCGCTGGCGGCATTCGTTTCACCAACATGTTCGTCTCCGAGGCGGTATGCGGCCCGACACGTGCGGAGCTCTACACCGGATTGCAACCGCATCGCAACGGCTGCTCCAGCAACCACATGCCGACCAACAAAGGCACCCTGAGTGTCGTGCAGCATCTTGAGAAGCTCGGCTACCGCGTCGGCCTGACGGGCAAGACCCATTTCTCGCCGCCGACGGTTTATCCATTTACGAAAGTCAAAGGCTTCGAAACGAACTGCAACGCCCGCGGCACCGTCCCGGAAAGCTGGAAGGGTGTCGAGGAGTTCATGACGAGCAAACCGGAGCAGCCCTTCTGTCTTTTTATCTGCTCGATCCATGCCCACGCGCCATGGGATGCAGGAGACACCTCACCGTGGAAGCTCGATGAGATCAAGCTGCCGCCGCACATGGTCGACACGGAGGAGACCCGTCACTTTTTCCGTGCACATCTGGCCGAGGTGCGCCTGTTCGACGATCAGGTCGGCAAGGCGGAGACGCTGTTAAAAAAACTCCAGATCGACCAAAACACCGCTCTGATCGTACTGGATGAAAACGGAACTGGAATGCCGGGCGGCAAATGGACCAACCATGATTGGGGCGTGCGCTCCGGCTGCATCATGAAGTGGCCGGGCGCCTCTGCGTTCGCGACCGATGCGCTGGACCAATACTGCGATATCGTACCAACCCTGATCGATGCAGCTGGCGGCGAAGTCCCAGACGGGCTCGATGGCAAAAGCCTTCTCCCGCTTATCACCGGCAAGACGGTCACCCATCGCGACAGGGCGTTTTTCGCCTACATCAGCGGGAAAGAAGGCCCTCCCTTTTCGTCACGCGCGACGACCGATGGCCGTTTCAAACTGATGTGGAACCTGACTCCGGAAAACCTGTTCGCGGTGCGCACGATCAATGGCTTCGACTATGGTTATGTGGACAAGATGGAAGACCGCCATGTCGCCCAGATCTATTCGAGCTGGCTGGGGAAAGCTAAAACCGACTCCGCCGCCGAGAAGTTGGTGGCGCGTTTCCTCCAGCCCCCGGAATATCAGCTGTTCGATCTGAAGGCCGACCCATGGGAAATGAACAACCTTGCCAACAATCCGGAATACGCGCCGCAACTCCAGGAACTCAAAACGGCTATCTCCGGCTGGATGAAACAGCAGGGAGACTATGGGCAGATCGAGAATGCAACCAAGCCGAAGAAGAAATAGCCCTTGGTCTACACATGCGAATGGCGGGTGAGTTAACTCCAAAAAAAATCCCTGCCGCGATGATGGACACCGCAGCAGGGATGGAATGTTTTTTCGGACGGATCAGGAAACCGCAGCGACCACGTCCTTGGCGGTCATGCCGAGTTCGGCCATGACGGTGTCGCCAGGAGCGGAGATGCCGAAGCGGTCGATGCCGAGAACCTTGCCCTCGGAGCCGACGTATTTCCACCAGATGTCAGTGACTCCGGCTTCGATGGCGACGCGTTTGGTGCAGGCTTTCGGAAGGACGCTTTCCTTGTATTCCGCCGATTGGCGCTCGAAGCGCTCGACGCATGGCATGGAGACGACGCGGACGCCGCCACCGAGTTGCTTGGCGGCCTCCACGCAATGCTGGAGCTCCGAGCCGGTGCCGATGAGGATCGTGGTGAGGGCTTCGGTTTCCTTCACGGCCACGTATCCACCGCGCAGCACACCATCGCGGCGCTCTTCTGCGGAGAGGTGGTTCATGAGCGGGATCGCCTGACGGGTGAGGATCAGGGCGCTCGGGCCATCGGTGCGCATCATTGCTGCGACAAAAGCACCGGCGGTTTCCTCGGCATCTCCCGGGCGGATGACATCGAGACCCGGGATCACGCGCAGGCCGCTGACGGTCTCCACCGGTTGGTGGGTCGGGCCGTCTTCGCCGACTCCCACGGAATCGTGGGTGAAGATGAAGGTCGTCTGCAGCTTCGAGAGAGCTGCGAGGCGGATCGCCGGGCGGACGTAATCGGCGAAGACGCAGAAGGTCGCGCCGCTTGCGCGGAAAATGCCGTCGTAGGCGATGCCGTTGCAGATCGCGCCCATGGCGTGCTCGCGGATGCCGAACCAGATGTTGCGTCCCAGTGGGTTGGTCGCGGAGAAATCACCTTCACCGGCAAGGTAGTTTTTGGTGGAACCGAAGAGGTCGGCACTGCCGGTGAGGAACTGCGGGATGGCTTTGGCCACTGCATTGATCACCTTGCCGCCTGCGCCGCGGGTCGCGTCCTTGAAATCTTCCGGGAAGGTCGGGATCTGTGCGGAAAGGTCGCTCGGGGTCGCCATGGCAACACCTTCGGTGAGCTCCTTGGCGAGTTCCGGATTGGCTTTCGCCCATGCATCGTAAGTTGCCTGCCATTCGGTGAAGGCCTTGATGCGGTCCTGCTTGCGCTCGGAGAAGTAGGCTTTGGTTTCCTCGGAGACGAAGAAATGCTCGTCCTTCGGAAGGCCGAGTCCGGCGCGTGCTTCTTCGATGAATTTCGCACCGCCTTCGCCGTGCGCTTTTGCCGTGCCGGCGACTTCAGGGATGCCTTTGCCGATGAGGGTCTTGGCGATGATGACAGTTGGCTTGCCGGTGCAGGCTTTTGCGTCGGAAACCGCTTTGGAGACGGCTGCAAGATCGTGTCCATCGATGGTGATGGTATTCCAGCACTGGGATTTGAAATACATCTCTGCATCCTCGCCTTGGGTGAGGTCTGCCATGGCGTCGAGGGTGACGTCGTTGCTATCGTAGATGAGGATCAGGTTATCGAGGGCGTTGTGGCCGGCGAAAGCTATGGCTTCCTTGGCGACACCTTCCTGAAGGCAGCCGTCGCCGTGGAGGGCGATGACGTGGTGATCGAAAAGCGTGTGCTCGGAGGTGTTGTATTTCGCGGCGGCGCGTTTGCCGGAGAGGGCGAAGCCGACGGCATTGGCGATGCCTTGGCCGAGCGGGCCGGTGGTGGCCTCGACGCCTGGGGTTTCATGGAACTCTGGGTGACCCGGTGTGATCGAGTGGAGCTTGCGGAAAGAAGCGACATCATCCTTGGAAACCGCATATCCGGAGAGGTGCAGCCAGCCATAGAGGAACATCGAGCCGTGGCCTGCGGAGAGGATGAAACGGTCGCGGTTCAACCAACGCGGGGCGTCGGGATTGAAGTTCATGCTTTCGCCGAAAAGAACGGCTCCGATTTCGGCGCAGCCGAGCGGAAGTCCAAGGTGGCCGGAGTTGCATGCATGGACGGCGTCCATGGCGAGTCCGCGTGCTTCAGCGGCGGCTGTGGTCAGTGCTGTGGTATTCATAAAACGATGTGTGGGTCTGGCGTTTCGGTAACGCCAAGGCATGTGCGGAACCGTAGAAAGCCCGGTTCACATGACAAGCCTGCAATGCAGGTATTGCGGGGTAACCGATCAAATGCCGTTCATGGCCACCATTTCCGCGTAACATATGCCCGTCCCGCCGAAGAGATCCAAGGCACTGCCCACGGTTACATCCACCCTGCCCTGCCCGGCATCGGCCACCAGGCGGACATCCTCCATGCTGGCGGCACCCCCGGCATAGGTCACGGGGCATTTGCCCCAGTTGCCGAGCATTTCGACAAGTGGCGCATCGATACCGCCGCAGAGCCCCTCGACATCCGCGGCGTGGATGAGAAATTCGTCGCAATATGGAAGCAGTCGATCCAAGGAGTCATGCGTCACATCAAGATCCGTGAGGGTCTGCCAACGATTCATCGCCACCGTCCAGCCACTGGCGGTGCGGCGGCAGGAAAGATCGATCACGAGCGCTTCCTTCCCGACGGCGGCGACGATTTCATCGAGCGCGTGCTGGAGGAATTTTCCCTGAGCATTGAAAAGTGAGGAAGTCACGATCACGTGGCTCGCTCCGGCATCCAGCCAGCGTCTCGCATTGTCCGCCCGGATGCCGCCCCCCACTTGGAGCCCCCCCGGCCATGCACCGAGTGCGGCCATGGCAGCTTCGTCGTTGCCTTTCCCGAGCATAATCACATGCCCACCGGTGAGTCGATCCTCACGGAATTTCTCCGCAAACCATTCAGGAGGCTTCTCAGAGACGAAATTTTCCTCAGGCCCGGGGCCTTCATCGCGGAGACTGCCTCCGACGATTTGTTTTACTTTTCCTTCGTGGAGATCAATGCAGGGACGGAAGCGGCAACTCATTTCGAGCACACCGTAACCTCCTGCACCACTGCTCCGCAAGCACTGCACGAGCTCGGATGACCGGCGTAGAAATTCTGAGGACAAAATTTGCAGGAGGGTCGCATGGTGACGGGATCCAAGGGAGGATTTTCCCGGATCATGCAGGACGGAAGACTTGCCATCGCCAGAAGCGCCATTGCAAAAATAGGTTTCATGCTCATGTCATCAATTACTGAATAGTTGAATATCATGCCATTCAAATCTTGGCGAGAACAAATTGGTGAAGGGCAATCGGGGGAAAGCCGTGGCAAAAAGGGAAAGCAGGGTCATCTTCTTCCTTCCAAGCCCTTGCAGCATGTTGCATGTTCGCGCTATTGAAATTCCTGTTCACAGCACTCCTGATCATTTCCCTGTCTCTGACCGCCCGCAGCGGAGTTGAGGAAGCTCGCAACGCGATGTCAGATAGGTTGTGGGACGTCGCATCCCTTCATCTCCGGGAGGCTGCGGACGAGAAAGGCATCAGTGCCGAAAGTCTTACCGAGGTGCTGCTGCTGCTGGCCGAAACCCTGATCCGGGACAACCGGCCGAATGAAGCCATCGACTTTCTCGACGATACTGCGCTCAGGGATGAGCCCAAGCGCGCATTCTGGTTGGCACAGGCCATGGCGGGAAAAGGCCGATATGAGGATGCGGTGGCAGCATTTCAGCCGTTGGCGGAAGACAACAATCACCCTTACCA
Source organism: Luteolibacter sp. (assembly GCA_039978775.1). Lineage (GTDB taxonomy): Bacteria > Verrucomicrobiota > Verrucomicrobiia > Verrucomicrobiales > Akkermansiaceae > Luteolibacter. Next base: position 43,360 of record JBDWAR010000016.1, read on the forward strand.
AGCGGAAGCTGCATTCACCTCGGCCAGTCTACTGCTCTCGTTGGGGAAGCCGGATCAAGCGCTGGAGACCCTCCACTTGCTCGTCGGATCCACCGATCAAGCCGTGATCATCGAGTCCCGGCTACATCATAGTGAGATCTTGCTGGATCTGGGACGCATCGCTGAAGCGCGATCGATCTTTCCAGACCCGGCGTTGATCCCACCCGATCTCCAGGCGATGTCCAAACTCATTTCCGGGCATCTCTTACTAGCAGAAGGCAAACCCGAATTGGCGGAGCCCTTGTTCAATGAACTCCTGGCTAAACCCGAAGGACAGAGCCTCGAAAGCTATAACATGGCAGCCATCGCCAAGGCGGATTCCATTGCTGCCCAAGGCAAACGCGATCTCGCCACCGAGTCATTGCTCCTCTTTGTCGCCTCCAATCCGGAAACCGCGCGCCTGAATCCCATTTTCACACGTATCGTGGCATGGCTGCCGGAGAAAATCATTTCCACACAGAACCCCACCCTCCTGCGCCTTGCCGGATGGCTGCCTCAGACTACGCCGAGGAGCAGCGGTTTCATCAATACGGATAACGCCAGCGCGGCCGCGGCATGGCCTCGCGCCGAGGCTCCGATCACCGATCTGGAGGCGTTTTCCCTGCACGCCCGAGCCATTGCGCTTCACCGTATCGCGGCAAATCCTGCGGCGCATGCCGAAGCACATGCCCTGCTGCGGCGCCTCCAGTTTTTCGCCCCTCGCCATTTCCTCACACCCCACGCGCTTCTCACCCTCGCGCAATGGAAGCTGGAGGAAGGTGAGCATAAGGTGGCGTTCTCCATGTTCGAGACGCTCAGGCAAAGCGCGAAATCCCCGATCATCCGGGGGGAGGCGGCATTCCTCAGCGCGATGGCAGCCTTCAATACCGGCGACAGCACCCTTGCTGCCGAGCTATTCGAAGAAGCGGCAGGTTTCCTTGAGGGAGATGCCAAGGAAGCCGCCGCCATGAACGCCGCCCTCACCCGGCTCAGCGAAGATCCCACGGCATCGATCACCATCCAAAACGCGGATCCCGGGACCACCGCAGTATTGGAAACCGATCTCAAACTCGAGAAGGCTCTGCTTGAGAAAGACCCGGCCCGATCGAGGATCGCGCTTGATGAGTTTCTCAAAGACCACCCGGAACACCCGCGCGCCATCGAAGCCAGGCTCGCCATCGCAGAAGCCGCCCTGAGAAGCGTGCCGCCGGACTTATCCACCGCCCGCGCCCAGCTCGACACCCTCGCCACCACGGAGACGCCCCTCCCTCCCGAACAAAACGCCCGCATGGCGTTGGCGCGGCTGCGCTTGCTCGACCTTTCCGAAGAACCCGAGGCCACGATCGCTCTCGCAAAGCTGACCGTCGACAGTTTCCCCGGCACTCGCGAAGCTTCCGAGGCGGCATTCATCATGGGGAAAAACCTCTACCAATCCGGCATCTACAACGAAGCACGATTGGTCCTCGAAAAACTCGCCGCCTCCGAGACCGGAACCCAGCGCGCCCAGGCATCGCTGCTTATCGCCGCTCGTGCCGCCGCCTTGGGCGCCACCTCCCAATCCCGGGGAGAAGCACTCGCCCTTTTCGACCAAGCCATCGCTGCACCGGGGCCGCTCAAGACCGTTGCCTTGTTGGAAAAATCGCGTCTACTCATCGACCTCAACCGTATCCCCGATGCGATCTCCCTGCTCTCGGAAACCTACACCGCCACCCCGCAGGACGATCCCGCACGCCTCCCCACCGGACTCCTGCTTGCCGAAGCGATCTATGCAAAAGGCGATGATGATCCGGCAAGCCTCGGCAGAGCTTTAGAAATCTATGACAGCCTGATCGCGATTTCATCCGAGAACCCCGCTGAATATTTCCGCCTCCAATACCTGCGCGGCCTCACCTTGGAGAAACTCCCCCAACCCGGCGACCCCTCCTCCACCCGAACCGCCGAAGCCAAGGAGGCTTATTACTCGGTCGTCGATCGCCCGGTCGATCCCAAGCCACCCGAATGGGAATGGTTCGAGCGAAGCGGCTTCCGCCTGCTCTCTCTCCTGGAGCAAGGCGAAGAATGGGAGGCTGCCATTTCGATCGCGGAAAAAATTGCCTCATTCGGTGGGCCGCGCGCCAAGGAGGCATCAACCCGTGCCCGCCAACTACGCCTCAAGCACATGATCTGGAAGGACTGATTCGTTCAGCCCATTTCAAGCCACCTCAGGCAATCATAAACTGGACAGCCCGCGCACCCACGCCCAACCTTGCCACGCCTCATGTCGAACTTTTCCCGCTGGCTCCTGCCCCTGCTGTTTCTTGTCCTCGGAGCCGCGGCGGCACTCTACCTCGGACATCAGGAAGGAATTGCGGTGGATGAACAATTCATCGGCTTCCCCGACTCGCATATTTCCACCAACGTGATGCGCCCTTGGATCCTCGGATTCCTGTGCCTGATGCCAGCCATTGCCGCCATCGCCTACAGCCTCGGCAGCACCTTCGACCGCTACCTTTCCCGGCAGTTTGTCACCATCTTCGCGATCTGCCTCTCGACTCTCTTCGGCATCTGGCTGCTCTTCGATCTGAACGACAACCTCGGCGACTTCGATGGCAGTTCCAATGTGCCGCTGTCCGTCGCATCCTTCTACCTGCATCGCCTGCCGGCCATCCTCCTCGTTCTGCTTCCTTACACTCTTCTGCTTTCACTCATCCACGGGCTTGGGAAATTCTCCAAGTCCAACGAAATCATCGCCATGATCCAGAGCGGCACCAGTGTCGTCAGGGTCTCCGCGCCCCTCATCTTCGCCGGTCTCTGGTGCAGCATTTTCCTACTTGGCCTGAACTATCACTGGGCTCCCCATGCGGAAGGACGAAAAGACGAAATGGTCGCCGAGGCGAAAGGCCTGCCGATCTACGTCCAGAAAAACGTGTTGTTCCGCGATCCCGATTCCCGCCGCCTCTGGCTGGTCGGTGCTTTCCCGGCAGATTTCCAAAAGGGCGTGCCTTTGCAAAACGTAGAGATCACTACACTCAACGAGGACAGCACCTTGCTGAGGCGCGTCACGACTGCCTCGGCGAGCTGGGACAAGATCACGCGCGAATGGACGTTTGAGGACCCGCTCATCACTCGTTTCGAAGAAGGCGAGTCCCCGGTATTCGAGCAAATGGACGAGCCGTTGGTCAGGCGAAAATGGAAAGAAACCCCATCACAGATCATCAAACCCGGCTTGGAAGTGGACTACCTCGGTATCCCGGAACTCAGCACCTGGCTCGCCTCGCGCATTTCCAATCAGGCACTCTCCAACCGCCCTTCCTACGTCACCCATTGGCATTATCGCTGGGCGCTGCCGCTGAGCTGCATCATCACCGTCCTGATCGCAGCCCCGCTCTCCATCCACTTCGCCCGCCGAGGTGCCGGCAGCGGGATCTTCCTCGCCGTGCTGCTTTCCGTCATCATGCTTTTCGTCAACAGTGTCACCCTGGCACTCGGCGAATCGAATATCGTTTACCCGGCACTGGCGGCTTGGCTGCCGAACATCGGGTTCACCCTGCTAGGGCTCTGGCTCTATCACCGCCGCGTCACCGGCCGGCCGATTTACCAAACCGTCAAACGCCTCGTCACCGTCAATAACTGACACCCACCCACATGGCCCTCCCCGATTCCTGGCACATCCGCAGCCGCAGCCGCCGCTGCGCCGTCACCGACAAGCCTTTCACCGAAGGCGATGCGATGGTCACCGCGATCTTCCCCGATCCGGAATCCTCCGGCTATGTCCGCAAGGATTTCTCCGATGCCGCATGGAAACAACGTAGCGAAGACGACGAGCAACCTTTCTCCTACTGGCGCACGAAATTCCGCCCGACTCCCATCGATGAGACCGCACCGGCCGTCACCAAGCAGACCGCCGAGGATCTCCTCCACACCCTCGTCGAAGAAGACCAGGAGCATACGGAAAACACCCGCTATATCCTCGCCGTCATGCTGGAGCGCCAAAAGCTCCTCCGCGAGACCGATACACAGCCCACCACTGGCGGCATCCTGCGCATCTACGAACACCGCAAAACCGGGGAAGTCTATATCGTCAAGGATCCCAATATCCCGCTCGATCAGGTTGAGAAAATTCAGGAAGAAGTCATACAACTCCTTTCTCCTCAACGAGTCACAGAAGAGGAATCCGCCGCTCCAGAGAAAGCTATCACTACGGACGAGCCGGAAGATCTCCAACTCGAAGGGGAAACCTCTCGCGGCGATTCTCCAGCCGAGTAGGCACAAAAAAGGCGCGCAAGCCGAAGCCTGCACGCCTTGATGAAAGTCAATGGCTTCAGTGCTCGCGGCAGAATTGCTCGAAGCGTGTGAGGCCTTCGTTGAGCACGTCGAGGGTGGTGCAGTAGCTGATGCGGATGCCCTCGTCGTAGCCGAACGCGATACCCGGAACAGCGGCAACCTTGTAGCGGGAGAGCAACTTGTCGCAGAGGTTCATCGATTTCAGGCCCATCTGGCCGGTGTAGACGAAGAAGTAGAACGCACCCTTCGGCTCGATCACGCGGATGTTCGGGATCGCGCTGAGGCGGGAGAACACGAACTGGCGCTTCACGTCATATTCGCCGCGCATGTCGTCCATGAAGGACTGGTCGCCCTGAAGACCGGCGAGCGCACCGTATTGGGCGAAAGTCGTGGCGTTGGAGACCGTGTGGTTCTGGATCTTGTCGATCGCATCCGCAATCGGCTTGGCCGCTGCGGTGTATCCCAGCCTCCAGCCAGTCATGGAAAATGCCTTGGAGAAGCCGTTGACCGTGATCGTCAGGTTGTAGAGATCCTCGCTGAGCGATGCGATGGAAACGTGCTCCGCATCACCGTAGACCAGCTTTTCGTAGATCTCGTCGGAAAGGATCATAATGTCCTCTTCGAGAGCGATTTCGCCGAGCGCAAGAAGCTCTTCACGTGAGTAAACCGCACCAGTCGGGTTGCTCGGGGTGTTGATGATCACCATCTTGGTGGCAGGAGTCATCGCATCCTCGAACTGCTCCGGAGTCATCTTCCAGCCAGTCGATTCCTTGGTCTCGACAATCACGGGAACGCCACCCGCAAGCTTCACCATCTCCGGGTAAGAAACCCAGTATGGAGAAGGGATGATCACCTCATCACCTTCTTCGACCACAGCGAGGATCGCGTTGAAGCAGGCCATCTTCGCGCCGGAAGTGACACAGATCTGGTTGGCCGAGTAGTCGAGGTTGTTGTCGGTTTTGAATTTCTCGGAAAGCGCCTGGCGGAGCTCCGGGATGCCACCAGCCGGGGTGTATTTGGTCCGGCCTTCCATGAGGGCTTTGACGGCTGCTTCCTTGATGAAAGTCGGGGTATCGACTTCTGGCTCGCCGCCAGCAAGGGCATAGACTTCCTCGCCTTTTGCGATCATTGCCTTGGTCTGGGCGGTGACCGCGAGGGTCAGTGAAGGGGAGACTTTTTCGATACGTGATGAGATGCTGTGCATGATAGGCGCTGTTTGGATTGCGCGCATTGCGGCAAGCGCAACAGTCTATGATGCACCACCGAAACGGGCGGCGCTTGTTGTGACTCCCCCCCCCCGGCCTTGCAAGCCAAATGGATGCATTTTCACGGCCATTTCACCAAAATGGGAAATGCCCGGCCTACTTCCTCAAGATCACCACATCACTGATTTTCGCGTGCAGGATCACCTCGTCGCCCGGCTCATGGATCACGTGGGGGTTCATTTCCACCACCTGCTGGCGGCCAATCTGTGTATCCACGAAATATTCAATGCGCTGCCCCAAGTAGCTGCGCTCGGTGATTTTTCCGGAAACCTCATTGTCTCCCCCATCCTTATGCAGCCTCCAGACCTCAGGTCGTATCGAGACCGTCGCCTCTTCCCCGACTGATGGTTGCCTGCCGGGCGAAGTGATACGGCCTTGGAGAATCATGCCTCCCGCGTCCACCACGCAGCTCCCCGCATCGTTCTCCGCGATCTTGCCTTTGATCAAATTCGTCTCCCCGATAAAACCCGCGACATAGGAATCCACCGGCGAGCGGTAAACTTCCTCCGGCGTACCAACTTGGCCGATCTTGCCCCAAGAGAGCACCGCCATCCGGTCCGCCATCGCCAGCGCCTCCTCCTGATCGTGCGTCACGTAGATTCCGGTCAGGCCGTTTTCCTTCACGATTCGCCGGATCTCCCGGCGCATTTCCACCCGCAGCTGCGCGTCGAGATTGGAAAGCGGTTCATCCAGCAACAAGCACTTCGGTTTCACTACCAGCGCACGCGCCAGACTCACCCGCTGCTGCTGCCCGCCGGACAACTGATCGATCGAGCGCTCGCCGTAGCCACTCAGCTGCACCATTTCCAGTGCCGCCGCCACCCGTTCCTTGATCTCCTTCTTCGGCACCTTCCGCTCCTCCAGCCCGAACGCGATATTCTGCCCGACCGTTAGATGCGGCCACAGCGCATAGCTTTGGAAAACCATCGCCGCCTCCCTTTTGTGCGGAGCCATCTCTGTCACATCGTTGTCGCCGAAGAAAATCCTACCGGCCGTCGGCGTTTCCAAGCCCGCAATGCAGCGCAACAAAGTCGTCTTTCCGCACCCCGAACCTCCCAGCAAAAAGAAAAGCTCCCCCGCCCGGATCTCCAGATCCAACCCATCGAGAGCCGTCACCTTCCCGCCGAACACCTTTGTCACCCCATCGATCCGGATTGCTTCCATAAACGCCGCGATTCTTCCCACCCACATCCCCATAGCAAGCTCCAAGCACCCTCCCCGCCACGATCAACAAAAGCATTGCCATTCCCCCGATCCGGTATAAAGAGAGCCCATCGGCAGCCCAGAGGCCGCCCCGCTGCAATCGCAGCATCGCTTTTTACGGTCTTCATCGATGAGAGATTGCAAGGAGTTCACCTCACTCCTCATCGACACCGTCAGCCGCCGATACCCGGTAGAGGCTGGCATATTGAAAATATATGACCGCTACATTTGAAGCGATGGCTCTTGCCGCGCCCTTGAAACAAGTTCTCAACGAACTCGAATACACCACCCCTTCCCCTGTCCAGGCACAGGCGATCCCGCTCCTCCTCGAAGGCCGCGACCTGCTCGGTTGCGCCCAGACCGGCACGGGAAAAACCGCATCCTTTGCCCTGCCCATCCTCAACGAGCTCCACGAGGACCCGATCCGCATGCGCCCACGCCAATGCCGCTGCCTCGTCCTCGCCCCGACCCGCGAGCTCGCCGGACAGGTCGCCAAGAGTTTCTCCACCTACGGCGAAAAAGTCCGCTTCCGCCTCACCACCATCTGGGGTGGAGTCGGCCAACGCCCGCAGGTGAACGCCATGCGCGCCGGTGTCGATGTCCTCGTCGCCACTCCCGGCCGCCTGCTCGACCTCATGGATCAAGGCCACATCGATCTCTCCGCCGTCGATTTCTTCGTCCTCGACGAAGTCGACCGCATGCTCGACATGGGCTTCCTCCGCGATGTGAAACGCATCGTCGCACTCCTGCCGAAGAAACGCCAATCGCTGTTCTTCTCCGCCACCCTCGCGCCGAACATCGTTTCCCTCGCCCAGACGATCCTGCGCGATCCCGCCCGCGTCACGATCACCCCGGAAGTCACCACCGCCGAGCGCATCGAGCAGAAGCTCTGCTTCGTCAACCGCGGCGACAAGATGTATCTTCTCCAGCAGCTTCTCGCAAAACAGAGCCAAGCGGACGAAGCGAAGCTTACGATCGTTTTCGGACGCACCAAACACGGTTCTAACAAACTCGCCAAGGCACTCACCGAAGCCGGCTACGATGCGGAAGCCATCCACGGCAACAAATCCCAAGCACAACGCGAAAAAGCTCTCGCCAAATTCAAGGCGGGCGTCGTGCCCGTGCTCGTTGCCACAGATGTCGCCGCTCGCGGCGTCGATGTGAAAGATGTCGGCCTAGTTGTGAACTACGACCTGCCGAACGAACCCGAAGCTTACGTGCACCGCATCGGCCGCACCGGTCGTGCCGGAGCTGCGGGTCTCGCCGTTTCCTTCTGCGCCGAGGACGAAATCGATTTCCTCCGCGACATCGAGAAAGTCATCAAGGGAGCGATCCCACGCGACATCTCCCACGAATGGCACAGCGAAGCCCTCGTCGAGAAACACCGCTCCGGCTTCAAGCCCCCCAAGGTCAAACAAGGCGGTGGCGGCGGTGGTGGACGCGGTCGTCAAGGCGGCGGCGGAGGTGGTCGCCAAGGTGGTGGCGGCGGACAGAACCGGCGTTCCGGATCGTCAGCCCAAGGTGGTGGCGGTCAATCGCGTCGTTCGGGTGGTGGCCGTCGATACGCATGATGCGGTGAGCCTACCCTAACGGGCGGGCAACACTCCTTTTGCCTTGCAGAGGATTAGCCCGCCGATAGGCTCCTTTTCGTTGTCTTTCCTGAAGGCCCACCTTCCGGAAAGCCCCCGAAAAACCATCATGAAACTCTTCAAACTCGCCATCGTTGCAGCATCCGCTGCCCTCTTTGCCGCGTCGTGCACCGTGGCTCCAGAACCGGATCCCGTGCCACCTGCAGTCTATCAACCCCCTGCGATGTAATTCTCCAAACAGCTCTTCTCATCCCCCCTCGGGATGCGTTCGGTCTTTTCTGATCCTTTTGGATCAAAATGCTTTTCAAAAATCACCATCCATCTAAAACAAAAACCACTATGACCCGTCTGATACTCGCCGTCCTCGTTAGCGCCACCGCCATTTTCTCAGCATCCTGTGGCTGCTGCACCAGTGATGTGAAAGCTCCAGGGCTTCGCCCACTTCCTCAGTTCAGGGAAATCCCGCACGTCGAAGTGGAATACACCAAGTAATCCAACGGCTCGGTATAACCGAAAATTTCAAACGTCCGGCTTCTTGAAGCCGGGCGTTTTTTTGTGTCCGGCCGGATGGAGATCATTCCATTTCTTCGGCCGGCGGCCCGGTCTCGAAGCGCATCATCTCTTCCACGAAGGTCAGCGGAATGCCGCCGGTCTCGCCGTTCCGGTTCTTTGCGAGGACTAGCTCCGCCTTACCCTCCAGCGCGGCGCGCTCTTCGTCGTTCTCTGCGTAGTACTTGTTCCGATACAGCAGGCCGACAAGGTCGGCGTCCTGCTCGATGGATCCGGATTCCCGGAGATCGGACATACGCGGTACGCCGAGGCTTTTTCCCGTCCGGCCTTCCGGCCCCCGGTTGAGCTGGGCGAGGATCAGGATCGGGATGCTCAGCTCCTTCGCCAGCGCCTTGATGCCTCCGGAGATTTCCGCAATCTCCCGCTCCCGTGAGTTCTCTGCCTGCTTGGTGCGAGATTTCATCAGCTGGAGGTAATCGATCGCGATGAACTCGATGTTCTCATCGCGTTTCTTGCGCCGGGCTTTGGCTCGCAATTCGTTGATCGAAATGCCCGCCGTATCATCGATAAACAGCTTCGAGTTGACGATTTGCATCGAGGCATTCCGCACTCGCTCCAGCTCCTGCTTCTTCGGGCTGTAGCCGCGTGAAAGCTGGGAAACCGCAAACTTCGCCCTCGCGAAAAGCAACCTCTGCACCAGCTGCGCCGAGCTCATTTCGCAGGAGAAAACCATGCACGGCTTGTTCTGGTCGAGGCAGACATGTTCCACGATGTTCATCATGAACGAGGTCTTACCCATCGAAGGACGCGCCGCGACCACGAACATTTCCCCCGCCTTCAAACCGCCGGATTTCTTATCCAGCTCCTCGAAGCCGGTGCTGATGCCTGCCGAGGCCTTTTCCTTGGAGAGCAGCATCTGGAAGTTGCGCATCACCTCCTCCATCGTCTGCTTCATGGTCTGTGCCTGATTCGTCTCGGCACTCTCGCGGATCGCAAGGATGTTCTGCTCCACCGAGTCCAGCAGTTCCGGTACCTCGTCGGGTGCCTCGTAGGCCATCGCCACCGCCTCGTTCGAGCTGCGGATGATCGCACGCAGCACGAACTTGTCCTTCACGTGCTGCAAGTGATGATGGAAGTGCCCCGGGCTAGGAGCGTAGGTGTAAAGCTCGGTCAGATAACCCGGTCCACCGCATTTCTCCAGCAGCCCTTTGTCCAGCAACCGCTGCACCAGCGACACCAGTTCGATCGCGTGTCCTTCCTCAAACAGGGTGATCAGGAAACCGAACAAGATCGAATGGTTGGGCAGATAGAAGTGCGCTGCCGTCAGTTTTGATTCAACCGCCGTGCCGATATACTCCTGCGGATCTTGGAGCATCGTGGAAAGCAGCGATTTCTCCGGACCCACCGCATGCGGCAGCGAGCGGGTCACATCATCGACCTCCTCCGCAGCTTGCTGGAGATTGAATCCGGAGGATTTCTTGGGAGCGGTTTTCAATGTATCGGCCATGAGCGAGGGCATGTGTGCCAGATCGCCCCCATCCCGGTCAACCTCTCGCACGGCTTTCCGCATTTCCGCAGTGAAGGAATGGGAATAACATGGGTTTTGGGATTTCGACAAAAGAACAACCCACCGCTACATGGGACCCGGATTCATCCGGAAAGGGTGGGTGTCCCAGACCGAGAGACCACCACCGGGGCACCCTGGGATTTTCCATTGCGGGCACTGACGGCCACGGAAACCCAACCATCCGCATTTCCAAAAAAATACCGTCACCCCGCTGAGGGATGACGGCACACCCTACCGGGCGGTGAAATGATCAAGCACGGCGGCGGCGCAGCAAGGCCAAGCTAGCGAAACCAAACAGGACGGCAGTCGATGGCTCTGGGACTGCCTCTACAACGAAATTATTGATTCCGGATTGCTGGTTGGAATTGGTGCCATTGGGAACGGTCGGATTGTAGAAACGGTAAACCGCATAACGCTCGGAGCCAGCAATCTGGGAAGCACTGAGAGTGATGTCAAATGCCTGGCTGTTGTTCTCGGCTATCACTTCAGTCTGTCCCAGAATTGAGGAAACCGCAGATCCCGAAGCGAATGCAAAACCTTCACTTTCATCGAAATCGTTGTCGGCGGTGGTGCCCATGAAATCGACGGCGATGTGACTTGCGATACCGGCGCCACCGGCATTGATGGAAAATGCAATCGTGCCGCCGGTGATCGTGCCGACGAAAGCCTGCGTATCGACAACGAACAAGGACCTGAAACCGCCATTGGTATTGACGCTCTCAGTGCCGCTGGTGCCGAACACCGTGACGGTTTCATTGCTTAGCGCGCTGGTGGTAAAGAACCAGGTTCCTGACTCGATCACAGGGAGTGTGGTCGCGGCATTAGCCATGGATACGAAGGCCGTTGAGCAGGCCGCAGCTAGTATTACTTTTTTCATGTCGTTTCTTTGTGGTTTGCTTCCGAGGATCGAGGAAAGAGCCCGAGCGCATCTTACGGTGAGCAATTTATTTACCAGAAAGACGCCACTCCGCCCATAGGCTCCATCCACCAGGGTATGGTCGAAATCCACATCCCCCCGCGACGACTCCCCTACGCCACGGTTGCCCGGCAGGCATCGCTTGACCCGGCGCCCGGTTCCGAACCTAATCTCTCCACACCTTACCATGCGCACCCTACTCCAACGCGTGTCATCGGCCTCTGTGGAAATCGACGGCACCATCCATTCCTCGATCTCCCATGGCTTTCTCATTCTCTTGGGAATCGAAGCAGCGGATGACGCGTCCGACATCGCATGGCTGGCGGGAAAGATCTCCCGTCTTCGCGTTTTCGAGGACGAGGAGGGCAAGATGAACCGCTCCATCCTGGACACCGCCGGGGACATCCTTGTCGTCAGCCAGTTCACCCTCCATGCCTCCACGAAAAAGGGCAACCGCCCGTCATTCCTCAAGGCCGCGCCCCCGGAAATTTCCGATCCGCTCTACGGAAGTTTCTGCAAATCCCTCTCCGCCGAGCTCGGTAAACCCGTCGCGAAAGGCATCTTCGGAGCGGACATGAAAGTCTCCCTCACCAACGACGGCCCGGTCACTCTATGGATCGACAGCCGCAACCGTGAGTGAACCTAGTAACGCGTCACCGCACTGCGCTCGTCCGCCTCACCCAACTCCGGGATCTTCGAGGAAATATCCGTGATGGTTTCCATCAGTTTGCCCCACCTCGCTTCATCCCAAGCAGGCAGCGCCTTGATCTTTTTCCGGAACCGCGCCAGCCGCGCCTTCGCGTCATCGCGCAAGCCGATGGGTAGCTCGCCTAGGGCTTTCGCCGCCAGCTCCGCAGTCTCCGTATGGTGGCAGATCATCGCCAGATCGTTGCCCGCACGGATCGCCATTTTTACATCCTCTCCGCGACCGTAGCGATTGTGTATCGCACCCATGTCGAGGTCGTCGGTGAGCACCAGATGCTTGTCGAAGCCGAGCTGATCCCGCAGCCACCCGGTCACGATCGTCTTGGAAAGCGAGGCCGGAAACTCCGCATCGATCTGCGGGAAAATCACGTGTGCCAGCATGATCGCATCGAGCTCGGGCATCAACGCGGTGTAGGGAATCACGTCTTCCGCCATGAGTTCCTCCTTGCTCGCTTGGGACTTTGGCAGATCCTCATGTGGATCGGTTCTCGCGCGCCCACATGCGGGGAAATGTTTACCACAACCAAGCATTCCGCGCTTGCGGGTCCAGCGGTTCCACATGCCCGCGCGGTTGATCACATCCTGGGGATCCCTGCCCCAGCAGCGTTGGTTCAGCCCATTCTGAAGATCCGGATGATGATCCAGATCCAGCACCGGGGCGTAGTTCAAATTGAATCCCAACATCCGCAACATCTCTGCGGTCGACTCCGCCGCCCTCGCGATCTGTTCCATCTCTGGCTTTGCCGCAAACGCCGCCGCAGAGGGCAGGCTCGGCGTAAAATCCCTGGTCCGTTCCACACGCCCGCCTTCTTGGTCGATGGAAATGATCGGCTCATCAAAACACAGCTCCCGTAGATCATCTGTCAGCTTTCGCGTCTGCTGCGCACCTTCGATATTCCTGCTGAAAAGAATAAAGCCCGCCGGTTGAAGTTTCCTGAAAAGCGAAGCCTCCTCAACGCTCAATTCCGTCCCTTTTACACCCAGCAGCAGCAACTCCCCGTCCATTGCCGTCAGCACAATGCATCCCGCGACCGATTGCAACCCGCATTCACCAATCTCATGCCCGCATGCGTTTCCTCAAACTCTCATCCGGCAGCCCGCAGGAATCCCCCTTGCCCGCGATCAGATACCGATTTTCCGCCACCACATCGTAGATCCAATCCCGCAGGACTCTGGGAAATATTCCGAAGCCAATGGCGAGCGCTCTCCAAATTCCACCGAGCGCCTTGCCCAGCTCGACCCAGGCATCGCTTTTCATGAATACCGCGCCGTCAACCTCACGCAGCAGCACCATCGTCCCGCCGGCCTTGTCGGCATACCGGGTGAATCCTTTCTCCGCCGAAAGCTGTCCCTGCAACGGCGAAAAATCAATCGCCCCTCCCTTGTCGAGGGCATGCACCTTCCTCACCGACTTGCTGCAAAACCCACAATCGCCATCGAAAAAAAGCACCCACGACATGCCTTCAGAATAGGCTTTCTTCACCCGCCCGCAACTGAAGTCTTCCAACCCGGCGCGGGGATTGCTTTCCTACCCCGGCATGGAAGCAATTACATTCACTCCCCTCTACATGCAACGCATCTGGGGTGGACACCAACTCGAGACCTTTTATGGCCGCTCCCTCCCGGATGCAGCATCGCCCTTCGGCGAAGCATGGGAAATCGTCGATCGCGAGGACGAACAATCCGTGGTCGATGCAGGAAAGTTTTCCGGGAGATCCCTGCACCAACTCTGGACAAATCACCGCAGCGAAATCTTCGGCACCGGCCTACCTGACTCCGAACGTTTCCCCCTCCTCATCAAGATCCTCGACAGCGCCGACGACCTCTCGATCCAAGTCCATCCACCTGCGCAAATCGCCGCGACCCTCGGCGGCGAGCCGAAGACCGAAATGTGGTTCATCGCCGATACCAAACCCGGTGCGAAGCTCTATGTCGGACTCAAGCAGGGTGCGACGCGCCACAGCTTCGAGCAAGCCATCACCGAAGGCACAGTCGCGGACCAAGTGCACGTCATCACCCCGGAAGCGGGCGAATCCATCTTCATCGAGTCCGGCCGCCTCCACGCCATCGGCGCAGGTTTCCTGATCCACGAGATCCAGCAGAATTCCGACACCACCTACCGCGTCTTCGATTGGAACCGCATCGACTCCGCAGGCAAACCGCGCGAGCTGCATGTAAAAGAATCGCTCGCCTGCATCGATTTCACCGACTTCGCACCAGAGATGGACACCCCCTCCGGCGACACCCTCGCCACCTGCCCGTATTTCAAAACCACCCGCCATACCCTCGCACCCGGCGAAACGATCTCCACAGCTACAAATGATCGTTTCTCACTACTCACCATTGTGAGCGGAAAGCTCGAGGGAGGTCATGGTGCAGGTCGCACGCTGCTCCTACCAGTCGGCTGCACTCCGCTCAAAGCAGTAGAAGACACCACCGTCCTCAGAATCACGATCCCGTAAAACGGGGCGCTGCCTTCAGGCAGCGTGTCCTCTTTTACACCGTAGAGGAAGCAACCCGCGTTCCCAAAAGCTCCCCCAAATGTACCGCCATATCCGGGCGAGTGCCGTGCCATGGAAACACAGCATCGATGCCATCGTCCGTGATGTTTTCCGAAAGCGGATCGAGGCACCGGAGGATCGCTGTTAGAACTTCCGGAAACAAACAAGCATCGCACCCCATACAGAAGTCGATGACACGTGGCGGACGGCCGGCAAAGCCCATCCGCATCCTCATCCCATGGCTGTAGGGACTCATGCCCAGCTCCCATTTCCCTCCTTCGCTCAGCAGCCTGAGCGTGCGGTAGTGCGTGTTTGGTTCGATGCGGTGGAATCTCATTTTCCCTCCCTATCCCGATGCCCCCACCAACTGTTCTTGCCGGTGCCGTCGTAATACTTCTCGAAGGCCTCGACCGCGTCATCAAGTGTGGCATCGGCAGGCACCCATTTTTCCACATCGGGGAAGTCGATGGAGGTGTTGCAATTCTTCACGTCGTCGCGGAAACGGATCGGGCACCAGAAGGACTCGATGTTGCGGAGCATCTCGCTGCCGAGCGCCCACAAGCCAGTCATCCAATCGCAATACCAGCACCACAGAAGATCGGCGCCGACGAGTCCTGCGTATTTGTGGCGGGAAAGATTCACCCACTCGGACTGCCGGTAGGTGGGCATCTTCGCGAGCCATGCGACAAGCGGATAGACGAAAATCTCACTGGCACGGATGAGGCAGAAGGCAACGGCGGCGGGGGTGGTGGCTAGCAGGGCGATGTGATTGCGGATGGGACCCAGCAAGCGTCCTTGTGCAGCGGTGAGCGTATCACCCTTTTTCCCGCGGATGAGCCGGTCGGTGAAACTGAAGATCTGGATGGCGAGAAACTGCGCGAAGATCGCCGCGAGCACGCCTCTCCAGCCATCCATGCATCCACCAGCCACCCACGGAATCCAGGTGAACAGGCTGATCACGATATCGAGCAACGGAGCTTGGGCAGTCTTTTCAGTAATGGCGTAAGCGATGCGGGAAATAACCGCAGCGACGAAGAGTCCGGCCAGTAGGATCGCGGTGGTGAGAAGGAATTTTTCCATGGTGGTGAGCGGTTCGGGGAAATGAGTTTTAACGTGTCTACTTGCTATCTGGTTTCCCCCAAGAGGCGAAGACAATTGCCGCCGGAAATTGGGACGCGGACTTTGATCCGCAGGGCTTGGCGAGTGGCTGCTGACTCGAGTCCGCGTTCCGCTAGGCCTCCCCAAGAAACCGCTTCACTGCGTCCCGCTTGAGCCGCAGCTCCCGCCACTCGTTCACCAAGCGGCTGGCCTCGATAATACCGCAGCCGGCTGGCAGCATGACCTTGTCACCGCTCCACCAGATCCCGCGAATCGCGACGACCGCCTCGAATTTCCCGCAGTCCCAGACACCGAATGGGGCGCCGAATTCCTTCGGGCAGTCCAAGCGCCCACGCCAACCATTGAGCAAGGCCATGGTTTGGTCGGTGCGCGGCAATGGCCCCAAGGCGGGGGTCGGGTGCAGGCGACGCAGCAGACGTTTCGGATCTTGCTCCGTTTCCAGCTCCACGCTGATACCTGTTAGGAAATGCACGATCGAACCAAGCCGCAGGACTTCCCGTTCACGCCGCTGCAGAGAACCGAGATCCAGCAGCTTGGCGACCAAGGTCTGGGCGACGTATTCGTGCTCTCGGATCTCCTTCTCATCCACGCCGAAGACCGCCTCATCCTCCTGCCGTGCCGTCCCGGCCAATGCCATGGTCTCGAGCTTCAGGCCGTCAAGATGAAACAACAACTCGGGAGTTGCCCCGGCAAAGCCCTCTTCGTTGGCAGCCCAACCATAGGAATGCAAAGGGGCGACCTGCGAGGACATCGCCGCCGTGATCAAGTCCCCCGCCGCTCCCACAATCGTCCCGCACTCAGTGACCACCGGCACGGTTTTCTCGATCTGCCCCTGCCGGATGCATTCCATGATCTCCTGGAAAACATAAGAAAACGGCATCGCGTCGGGTATCTCCCAACGGATCTGCGAATGGCCGCCTCCGCCAAATTTTTCCCGGAACTCCACGGCAGACAGGCGCTCGAACTCCGCCGGAATTTGCCACGGCAAGTCCTCGCGCAGTGCGAAGTCGCGTTTGTAGAACGCCACCCCGTCTTCGGGTACTTCCTCAGCCGGGGTAAACGGCCCGTAGCCAACCACCACCGTCCCGTCGCGCCGGGACAACCATGCCTTGCGCCCCTTCATGCGCTGCTTCCGTCCGCTTCGGCTTTCTTCGCTTTGGGCGGATTCGGTTTCCCTTCAGGCACCACCATCTCGATGTCCGAAGCCTCGACCCAACCCCGTGTTTTCGTGGCGAAGCCGACATATGCCCACTTGCCGGATCGCTTGATCACCTCCGCGAGCGAACCGGGAGGTGCATCGATCACTTGCGGTGAGGTTCGTGCGGCATCCGTATGCAGCACGACCTTTTGACCTACCACGACCGCTTGTTTGTGCAGCGGGGCGAAATCTGCATCGTCGGGGAAATAATGCCAGCCCATCGCGCCGAGTGAGATCATCAACGGCCCCAGAATGAAGCCGATCACGCCCGCTACCCGCAGCCTTGAGCCGGGACGTGTGGCAGGGAAAACCAGCAGACCGATCACCATCAACCACGCCCCGCCCCAAAGAATCGTCTTCCACCCATCAAGCGGCAGTTTTGCCAACACATATTGATAGGTTGGCCGCTCAATGGTGATCGAGCCGTATTTGCGCTCTAGAAAACGGAGATTCTGCAGCGCTTCGCCATGGTCGCTTTGCCTGACCAACGCGCGCCGGTAATAGAGCGCCGCATCGCCAGGAGCACCCATCCGGTAGGCGGCGTTGCCGATATTGTAGAGCGTGTCTGCGGAGAGTTCCTCATACGGACCAGCCTCCAGCCACAGGGTCGCGGCCTGCTCGAATTTGGCGGAATCATAGGCCTCCTTCGCCGATGTCGCCACGTCCTCTGCTTTCGCTTCGGATACCCCTAGCGCCGCCAACATGAGTATACCGAACGCCGCTTTGCGCAGGCTGCGGAGGATCTCCTGACGGCGATTGCGTGACACCGCTTCATCGGATTTCGATGGCTGGAAGCACAACCTGTCTCGCTCTTCGATAATCCTCATAATATCATCATTATCAGCAGGTTGTATCCATTTTTCCGCAAAATTTCCAGCCATCCTCAGGAAGTCCAGCCCTCCGGCCGAAGCCGCTCCCGTCACCCGGGAAAACTCTTTCCGCATGGCGAGCTTGGTCTGGTCCTTTTCGAAAAGATATCCGTAGCGCATCCACAGTGCCCGGCCAATTAGAGCGAGGGCGATGATGGCTCCAAGCAGGTGCCCGAGCCATGCCGGGAAGCCACGTTTCGCGGCAACCGTCAGCTTCTCCGTATCGATCACCCCGAGGATATCGGTCATACGCTCCACGGGTAGTGGCAAAGCCTGGGGCGGCCCGGACGATTCAAAGTTCTTACCACCTGCAGCGGGAGTCATCTTCAACGCGATCGGTTCGGTGGTGACAGTTTTGTAAACCTCCTTGTCGGGATCGAAAAACACCAATTTGAAGGGCGGGATCGCGGATTTCATTTCCAAGGGGCGGATGAACTGGCTGAACACCACCGTCCCACTCAGATCGCGGCGCTCGTCACCCCGCTGCTCGGCGGAGGAATCGTAAACCTTCCACCCACCCGCTTCGGTCATCACCGGTGGCTTGAGGTTATCCAGATTTCCCCTACCACTGACAATGATATCCAGCGCCAGCGGTTCACCCTCCACGACATTCGTTTCGGTGATCGCTGTTCCGATGGAGAAATCCCCCACCGCGTTGACAAATCCCGGAGGAGCACCGCCGGGCAATGGCGAGATATCCAGCTCAAGCGAGCCAACATCCAAAGTTGTCTGGAGCTGCACCCGACGGTTGAATCCATCCCGGATCACCGCGACATAGATGAGCCTCACCGTTGTCGGACCCAGTGAAACCTTGCCCTCGCGCAACGCAGTCACCGTCGTCCGGTAGGTGCGCGAGATGTATTCACCGCCCAGCAGATTGACTTCGCCGGTGGTATCGGAGGGTTCGAAACGCCACACCGCAAGACCGTCGCGCTCAAATTCAGGCACACCCCAGTCATTCACCGCATCGCGGAAATCACGCGGGACATAGAGTTTGATCTCCGCCTCGAAGGTTTGGTTCTCGTAGAATTTCCGCTCGGGAATACGAATCGCCGCCGCGTAGCTGAAGTCCGCTCCGCTGCCCAGTTCGTCGGATCCGGCCTTATTCCAGGTCAGATCGCCGGGATCAAAGACATGCAGATTTACGGGCTCCGTCTTCATCACCTTGCCATTGACCAAGACGTCGATCGCCGGAATGACATGCACCCCCTCGGCGTAACTGGAGACGACATAGCGGAAGCTAGATTCGATGCGCCGCCCGGGGAGCGCGTTGTAACGCCCCGGACCCAATGGCTCGATCAGGACGTTGTCGACCTGTGAAATGATAGGCATCACATCCGGTTCCTGGCCTTCAACGCGGATTTCCAATAAACATTTTTCTCCCTTCGTGATGAAATTGGAAGAAAGCAGCGCACGTACCCCGCCGTGCCCGAGGGCGAGGCTGAGCAGTAGCAGGGTTAAGATTCTCAAAGTCATAACATTCATGAAATTCACCAGTCTTTCTCAGGTGGATTGAAACGGCGCATCCCTCCGGGCGTGAGCGGCCCTTTCTCCACATCCGCGTTTTCTCCCAAGATCCTGCGCGCCCGATCTTCGGGACTTTCGTTCGGGTCGACACCTTGGCCTTCGCCCTCCTTCTCATCGCCATCTGCTCCGGAGCCGTCTTCCTTTTCCTCATCCTCGCCGCCACCATTTTCTCCCTCTTCCTCACCTTGCTGGCCGGATTCGCCCGGTTCGCCATCTCCTCCCTCGTCTTGCTGTTCGCCGGGTTCTCCGCCCTCGCCCCCCTCGCCCTCTTGCGGCATGTTCTGCTCGGCTTTTTGCTCCTCTTCTTCGAGGATCTCCTTGAGCTTGATCAGATAGTTGATCACCAGCATGCGATTGCGTTCCGGGCCGCGGTTGGAGGGTTGTTTCTGAAGCGCGGAATCGTAATGCCGCACGGCATCTGCCCAATTCATGATGATTGCATCGAGCCGGATGTATTCATTGGTTTCACCCGATTCGGGCACTTCCGCCTCCGCTAATTTCGCCAGTTGCTCGCGAACCAATTTTTCGAAGACCTCCATGTCGGGCGTCTGATCGTCAGTCGGGTAGCTGCTACCGGAAAGCCCTTGCCAGCCCAACTGGAACAAGGTGTTGCCGAGCCCATGATGCGCCCCGGCGACCACCTTGCTTTCATCGGAAAGCAGCGCCGCGCTGTAGGCGGATCTGGCACCCCGGTAGTCCTCCGCCTGATATGCGGCGAGGCCTTCCCCCAAACGATACCTCATCGCCTTTTCGGAATCCCCTTTCTCATCCGCCAACCCACGGAACGCATCCCGCGCATCGTCAAAACGCTCTTCGGAAAACGCTCTGCGAGCATCTTTCAAGATGTCGGCGCGCCCCTCGGGTGCGGAGATCAGCAGCATGCCCGTAGCAGCGGCAGCCGTGGTGGCGAGCCCCCTCCAGCGCGTCCCTGCGACGATCGCAGCCATCAGGAAAAGGATGCCCGGCAGGAGCGCCCATTGGTAAAACTCCACCACGATGCGTGTCTGCCCGCCCTCCATTTCGAAGGCATCCATGCCCTGGATCGCCGATTCGATCATGCCGGGAATGTCCGCGCCACGTCCCGCAATCATGTAGCGTCCGCCGGTCTCGGTGGCGAGTTTGCGCATCACTTCCGGCTGCAGGCGGCTGAGTATACGATTCCCTTCGCGATCCACTAAGCCATCGGAAAAATCAGGATGCGGCACAAATCCGCCGTCTTCGGTCCCCACCGCAATGGAGAAAATGGTCACACCCGAGCGCTCCGCATCGGCGATGATCGCATCCAGATCCCCATCGAGCTCTTCACCGTCGCTGATGAGCACCAGCGCGTTGTTTTTCTGCCCGGTTTCTTTGAGTGTGTAAGTCGCCAGTTTGATCGCCTCCGAGATATCGGATCCACCGCGCTCCACCCATTCCTCATCGATCTCTTCCACGGTTTCCCGGATCGCGGTGTAGTCGATGGTCAGCGGCGCATACAAGGAAGCGGTTCCTGCGAATCCGATCAGGCCAACCCGATCCGAATCGAGGGTCTCCAGGAGCTCGAAAATCAGCACCTTCGCCTGCCCCAAGCGATCCGGGTTCACGTCCTTCACCCGCATGCTGCGGGAAAGGTCGAGCGCGATCATCACATTGCGCCCCGTCGTTTTCTCGGTCTTCACCCCCGCATCGCCTTGCGGCCGAGCCATCGCCACGATCATCGCGGAAACCGCCGCCAGCAGCAGCCCGAGAGCCAGCCAACGAGGCAGCGGATGCTCCCGCCGGATCAACCTGCCGCGCAGACGTTCCGCCGCCAGTTCCTCCCAGCGATTCTTCCTAAAGCGCCCGACAAGCACGGATATCACCGCAAGGATCGGCACCGCGATCCAGGCAAGGAACCATATTGGGTGTTCGAAATTCATGTCAGCTCGCCGTTTTCACCGTGGATATATAAACCGCAAATCCCAAGCCCGCCAGCAGCGAAAGCCCCACAAACCATGCATACAGCTCCTTGTCGTCGATGACGGTCAGGCTACGCGATTCGGTCTTCTCCAGCTCATCGATGGTTTGGAAATTGTTTTCCAAGTCCTCCAAGCTCTGCGCCCAGAAATGCTCGCCGCGCGTCTCCGAGGCGATTTTCTCAAGGGTCGGCAGGTCAAATTCCTGGCGTGGATAAGATTGGATATCCCCCCTGACCCGGCCGTCCTTCGTGCCAATCGCCACCGTGTAGGTCTTAATGCCGAGTGTTTTGAGGTGCTTGGCCGCATCCAACGGGGAGATTTTCCCGGAGTTACTCGCGCCATCCGTGATCAGGACGATGATCTTGCTTTTCGCATCGCGATTATCGAGGCGGGTTCCCGCTGTTGAAAGCGCCGAACCGACTGCCGTGCCTTGTTCCTTCACCGTGCCGATGATGCCCCGGTCTTCACGGTGCAGGCGCAGATCATCCAGCCTGAAGCGCAGCCAATCATGATCCAGGGTGATCGGGCTCGCCGATACCGGCCTCCCGGCAAATGCCACCAGACCAATCCTGTCATCCGGGCGCCGCTCGATGAAGGCATCCACCACACGCTTTGCCGCGTCGATGCGCCGCATCGGCATGCCTTGGAACCTGAAGTCATCGATATCCATGGAGAGCGAGACATCGAAGGCAATCACGATGTCGATCCCGCTCGCGACCCGGCTCTGATATTCGTTGCGCCAGACCGGGCGCGCCATGCCGAGGATCGCGAAAATCAGCGAAGTAAAAATCAGAGGGATGCCTATGTTCCATGCTCTGCGATTGACCCGCCTGCCCAGGCTGACCAGCACCCCGAGGTTTGGGAAAATCACCGCCCCCGTCGCCCCCCTGCCTCTGCGGAGAATAAGCAGCAAAAGCGCAGGCAAGAACAGCAATAGCCAACCCGGTTGCGCGAAACGGAAATGCTCGATGATATCCGCGATCATGCCCCGTGCATCCTTTCCAAGAGTTTCATGCCGCCCTCCGCCATTTTTCCGGAGTCACATTCTTGTGGCACTTTCATGGCGTATTTCACTTCCGCGAGTTGCGCGAAAAACTCTCCGGTTTCATGCCTTACATCCTCCGGAAAATCTTTGAGCCCATCGTGACGCGAGATGAATTCCTCGTGCGTTTCAAACAGCGCCGGTTCATCCATCGCCTCGGCCAAATATTGCCTGAGTATGTGCGACACCGCGACCGCCGTATCCCTCACACCCTCGGTGCCAAGATTCCCCAGCGCGGACTTCGCCTTCCGATAGGCCAAGCGCTTCTGCACCAGTGGATCCACCGGCTTGGTGCCTTTGCGGAACAACATCAACAAACTGGTGATCACCAGCAGCCCAAGAAAACCCGCCACGAACCACCACACCGGAATTTCCCGCTGCGGGATCAACTCCATCGCATCATTCGATTCGATGAGTTCGAAACTGTTTACATCATCCGCCATGGTTACCTATTTCCTCCGCCTCCCCCGCCTTTTGAGCAGCACGTGCAGTGCTGGGAGCGTGTCGCGATGGGTCGAGAGCACAGCAGCATCGATCCCGTGCTTCTTGAATACCGATTCCGCGCCCTCCGCTTGTCTGCGCATCAACTTTTTGTAGGCCATTCGCAGGTTCGCATTGTTCGTGTTCACCAGCGTTTCATGGCCGGTCTCGGGATCGATCATGACCACACGACCCGCCTTCGGCAGTTCCTCCTCCAAAGGATCGTTCACGCGCAGCGCCACGGTTTCATGTTTCCTCGCCAGCTTGCCCAGCGGCTTGTCGAGCGAGTCCGCATGGAAATCCGAGATCATGAAAACCAAGGATTTTCTCCGCAGCGAACGGATCAGTGAATTGCAGGCCTCCTCGATGGAGGTCCCCGGTTTTTCCGGCTTCGCCATAAGGATCTCGCGGATCAGGCGCAGCAGGTGGCGCGTCCCTTTGCCTGGTGGGACAAAAAGGATAGGCTCTGCGGCAAAAACCAACAGCCCCACCTTGTCCCCGTTCTGCAAAGCACTGAATCCGAGCACCGCGGCGATCTCCGCCGATAGCTCGCGCTTGCTCAAATGCTTGCTGCCGAAATCCGCCGAACCGGAAACATCCACCGCCATGATCACGGAAAGCTCCCGCTCTTCGCGGAATTTCCTCACAAACGGCTCGTTCATGCGCGCCGTCACGTTCCAGTCGATGAAGCGCACCTCATCTCCGTGCTGATACTCACGGAAATCATCGAAATCCAAACCCTGCCCACGGAACGACGAAAGATACTCACCGGAAAACGACTCACGGACCAGCTGCCGAGCTTTGAGCTCGAGCTTGCGCACCCGGGCCATCATTTCCTCGATTTGTTGTTCCTCAGTCACAAAGAATCTGTCTTCGTTAGGATTTAGAATTTAAAATTTAGTGCTTTTCTACGGCACCACGACCTTCGCGAGGATGCGCTGCACGATGACATCCGTGGTGATCCCTTCCGCCTCCGCCTCATAGGTGAGAAGGATCCGGTGGCGCAGCACGTCCATCGCCATGTCTTTGACATCCTGCGGGGTCACGTACGCCCTACCGTCCATGAACGCCCTTGCCCGCGCCGCAAGGGCGAGGTTGATCGTTCCGCGCGGCGAGGCTCCAGCACGCACCCAGTTCTTGAGCGGTGCATCCACTTTGACCGGGAAACGCGTGCAATACACCAGCTCGACGATGTATTTGCGGATCGCCTCATCAATGTAGACCTCGTTCACCAACTCGCGCGAAGCACTGACCTGCTCCGGCGTCGCTTTGTTCTGGGTTTCATAAGGTGCCGCCGAAGTCGCCATCCGGTTGAGAATTTCCAACTCCTCGTCCTTGGTCGGGTATCCGACATTCACTTTCAGCAAGAAGCGATCGAGCTGGGCTTCCGGAAGCTGATAGGTGCCCTCCTGATCGATCGGGTTCTGCGTCGCAAGCACCAAGAAAGGCTTCGGCAAGGGATAGGATTTTTCGCCCAAGGTCACCTGCTTCTCTTGCATCGCTTCCAGCAATGCGGACTGCACTTTGGCAGGGGCACGGTTGATCTCATCGGCGAGAATCAGGTTATTGAAAATCGGGCCCAGCTTCGGCTCGAATTTCCCGTCCTGCGGATGGTAGATCATTGTCCCTACCAAGTCCGCGGGCAGAAGATCTGGGGTGAACTGGAAACGTGCGAAAGAGGCGGAAAGTGATCCGGAAAGGGCTTTCACCGCCAGCGTCTTGGCGAGTCCCGGCACCCCTTCTAGAAGAATGTGACCGTTGCAGAGCAAGCCTACCAGAAGCCTGTCCACCAGATCTTCCTGCCCCACCAGCACCTTCGCCATCTCCGCCTTTACTTCGGCGATCCATCCGCTGCTCTCAGCGATTCGTTCCTGCAAGTCTTCGGTTTCTGTTGCCATCTGCGCACAGCTTGCCATTCCGTGCTTACAGTGCAACCGACAATAATCGGACGGAACTGTTTTTCCTCAGTTCCTCTAACGCCTGCCACGTTGCCGAACTTCCATCGCCGTCGGTTCACCGCAATACGGGCAACGGAAGCTATCCTTGAATAGGATGGAGTGTGCCACACTCAGCCGGTGGCTGCCTAGAATCCTCGTGACCGTCCGATGTTTCGAGCAGCGCCTGTTCTGTAACGGCGGCATCATGCAAAGCGGGCAGCGCAGCCTTCCCGACATCATGAAAGTAACCAGCAGCAGAAAAACACCCGCCAACAAAGATGCTCCCGACCATATGAACCAAATTTGTCTTTGCGTGTGGAAACCGTAATAGAGGAAACCGATAGCAATAGGCAGACAGAAAAACATCAGCACCACCAGGAGTGAAACGATACGGAATCTTGAAAGCGTGGAGTATGAAGGTAGCCTGTGCACAGTAATGCTTGGGAAAAAGCGGTGTGGAAATCAATTCCGCTAAAACGCCGCAACTGACCCGCGGGTAACTAAGCCAATTGGTATAGAGAGGCAAACCGAATATTCGAAATTCTTGAAAAATAATATGCCAATCCACATATCACCCGAATAAGTCATCGCCATCATCTTCGGGCGCGGGACGCGGTGTAGGCCTCGCGAGAATCAGATCAATTTTCATCAATAGCTCGGGATCCGGTTCCTCTTCCCGGTCAAGAATGCGCTGGAGTCGCTTGCGCCAGATTTCATTCTCGGAATTCATCCCCCCGGAAAGAATCAACACGAGCTCGCTTAGCCTGCCGCTGGCGGACAATTGCTTACCCACCCGCTTCAGCCACGCATCGAGGTAAGGTCTGGTATTGCCACCGCTCGCCATATCTCAGCCTGTTGTTGGACCAACGATCAACGTCCCGTCAGCTTTGCCGCGGTGGCTGCATCCAAGAAGAAGGATCCCGTTCCAAAAGGCTTTACCACTTCCTTCTCCGCTACCTGGTATTCGAAGACCTTCAGCGGAATCCCGCCCTCGATCTCGGACATCAGGTAAACCCGGATGGTCATGGCCTCCTGCCCCGTGCCTCCCTCGAGTTTCGCCACTGAATATTGCACCTCATTGAGGCCTCCCCTCGCCCCGCCAATCACCACCTCGGCTTCTTTCGCGTTGGCGAAACGGTGGCGACTCACCTTGTTGATTTGCACCTGAACCTCCCGCCCGGGGCAGAATACATATACCTTGGC
This sequence comes from Luteolibacter sp., assembly GCA_039978775.1. Taxonomy (GTDB): domain Bacteria; phylum Verrucomicrobiota; class Verrucomicrobiia; order Verrucomicrobiales; family Akkermansiaceae; genus Luteolibacter. Next base: position 69,209 of record JBDWAR010000016.1, read on the forward strand.
GATGGTCGTGGCAGGATTCACAGCGACCGGGGTCGGCGGAACCACTCCCGACGGCTGGGCCTCAGGAACCCCCTTGAGATAGCTCAAATCCCCTTTCGCCAGTTCCTGCCTGACATCAGGGAGAGCTGTCAGATTGACAAAATCCGCCCGATCATACAGCCAACTTTTGGCGCCTCTCACGAACGACAGCACCAACAAGTTTTCCGTAGGCGTGCCGCCCACACCGAAATCGATCTTGCCGAAGTAGGCCGCCTTCGCGGTGGGGCCATTCTGCGATGCCTCGAGAAACTTCAAGCCATTCAAGGACGGAGGGGGTGCCGGCAGCTCGAAGATCGCTTCGGGAAACGGCAGTTTTTCGGAAACGATGCGGTTGCGCACCTCTGCCTGCCGGTGTGGCGCTGTGACTTGTTGCCAGACACGGTGATCCTTCTTTATCATCGAATCCCGCCAGAGCTCGTAAACCTTCGTCAGATCCGTCCCAAGTTCGGCATTTGCCGCTCCAATCAGCGAAAAAATCAGGCTTGTTGCCAAAATAAACGTTCTCATCGACGAAACGATTGGACAAGACCCCCTATTTCACAACAAACAAATCCAAGCGAATTCCCCGTCCCCCACTGAAATCGCCATCTAGGTTATGAGTCACATTTTGCAAAAAGTAGCCCCCATCGGCGAATCGCGGGACAAAGAGCTTCTGAAATCTGCTTCCACGTATCTCTACGCGACCCGCGACGGCGGCGATCTGCTCGCCCACGTATTTGCGCCGACTGATTCACTCTCGGAAGCGCGGCCGGCGGTAGTCTTCTTCCACGGCGGTTTCTGGGACACCGCGATGGTCACTCAGTTCGTGCCCCATTGCCACCACTTCGCTTCGCGCGGTGCGGTCTCCATCGCATTCGAGACACGTATCGGCTCGAAACACGGCACCGGCCCGATCGAAGCGCTCGAAGACGCCCGCAACGCCCTCGAATGGCTCAAAGGAAATGCTGCAATCCTCGGCATCGACACCTCGAAAATCACATTCTCCGGCGCAGCTGGCGGAGCTTGGCTGGCTCTCGTTCTCGGCATGAAACAGGACAAGCACGCGGAGCCTCCGATTTCGCCGAAAGCGCTCGTACTCTTCAGTGCGCTCGTCAACACCACTCCGAAAGGACAACTCTCAGGACGTTTTCCCGACGGAAAAATGGCCAAATTGCTGAGCCCATCCTCGCTGCTACGGCGCAAACTTCCACCCATGCTGTTCCTGCATGGAAAGGCTGACCGGGTCGCCCCGTTCGAAGAAGTCGCCTCTTTCTGCCGCCGCATGAAATGGCGCCGCAACGACTGCCGTTTGCTCGATTTTACCGGAGCCGAACACAGCTTCTTCAATTTCAACGTCAGCCACTCGAACTTCGAGATGACCATCAGCGCGGCCGATAGCTTCCTTGTGGAACAAGGACTGCTGGAGAAAGAAGATAGCGAGATCTCGGAGGATTGAAGTAACTGCCCGGGGCGGATCACAATTCCCGGACTGGCTTTACTCCGTCTGGATAGAAATTATAGTCTCCCCGCGTATCAGCAGCATCCCATGAAATCCCTCATCGCCTCACTCCTCCTGCTTCCCGCCATCCTTTGTCATGCCGGCGAAGTCGATAACGCACGCCTCGTCACGGTCCGCGCCAAGCTCGAAACAAGCCGCAACGACGCGAAACGCGAGCGCACCGAGACGGTGGGCTACAATGTAAATATCGAGCTCAGAGGTGCCAAATCCGTCGCCGGGAAGCTCAAGGTCGTCACCATCATTTTCGCCAAGAAATATCCCGGAAACGGAATTTCCGAAAAGGAATCCACCGACAACATCACCCTCAATGACAACAAAGAGGCAACTCTCAGCTCATCTACCGAGAGCCTGACCTTTACCGAGGAGTATTCGGTCAGGATCAAGCCGAAGAAAAAGAATAACGGCAATAACAACGGCAACAAAAAGAAGGCCCCCGTCCGCTACAAGAAAGTTCCCGCCGTCGGTGAGCGATATTCCGGCTGGGCCGTCCGCGTCTATCAGGGCAACAAGCTCCTTGGCGAAGAAGCCAGCTCCTCCCACCTCCTGCTAGATCAGTAAAGCAGCGGACCAATCCAGCCCGGCAGATAATCACGCGCCAGCTACCTGTTTTAACTCCACAAAAAAACGGCCGGGATCGCTCCCGGCCGTTTTTATTGAATCGAATCGTCTGATCCTTATCCGATGACCTCTGGCCAGTCGGTGTGGAAGAACTCGCCGCGTGGCTTGTCGGTGCGCTCGTAGGTGTGAGCACCGAAGAAGTCGCGCTGTGCTTGGAGCAGGTTAGCAGGAAGAACCGCGCTACGGTAGCTGTCGTAGTAACCAAGCGATGCGCTGAACGCTGGGATCGGGATGCCTGCAAGCGAGGCGATGGAGACGACTTCACGCCAGTTCTGTTGGAACTCGGTAAGGAGTTTGGTGAAGAACGGTGCCAGCATCAGGTTGCTGAGGCTTGGGTCGGTGCGGTATGCATCGGTGATGTCGTTGAGGAAACGAGCACGGATAATGCAACCGCCGCGCCAGATGGCAGCGATCTTGCCGAGGTCTAGACCCCAGTTTTTCTCTGCACCCATGGTCGCGATGAGGTCCAGGCCTTGTGCGTAGGAGATGATTTTCGATGCGAACAATGCATCGTGCACCTTCTTCACGAGTTCCGCTTTTTCGACGGAAATTTCAACATCGGGTCCGGTGAGAACCTTGCTGGCGTCCACGCGCTTGTCTTTCATGGAAGAAAGGATGCGGGCTTCCACAGCTGCGTTGATGGTGGAGATCACGACGGCATTCTCTACCGCGTTGATGAGTGTCCAGCGACCGGTGCCTTTCTGACCCGCGGTATCGAGGATTTTTTCGACCAGTGCGTCACCGGTTTCCGGATCGTTCTGTTCGAAGATTTTCGCGGTGATCTGGATCAGGTAGCTTTCGAGGTCGCCTTCGTTCCAGTCGGTGAAGACTTTCGCAAGCTCAGCTGGAGTGAATCCGGCTTTCTTGAAAATGCTGTAAGCTTCGCAAATCAGCTGCATGTCGCCGTATTCGATACCGTTGTGGATCATCTTCACGTAGTGACCTGCGCCGCCCGTGCCGATATGTGTCACGCAAGGCTCTCCGTCGACTTTGGCGGAGATGCTTTCGAAAATTGGCTTCATGACATCCCATGTAGAGGTCGGGCCGCCGGGCATGATGGATGGGCCTTTGCGTGCGCCTTCTTCACCACCGGAGACACCTGCGCCGATGAAACGGAAGCCGAGATCGCCGAGCCACTTGTCGCGGCGTTCGGTATCGGTGTAGAGGGAGTTGCCGCCGTCGATAATGATGTCGCCCTTGTCGAGGAGCGGGAGGAGGGATTCGATGACTGCGTCAACCGGGCCACCTGCCTTGACCATGATCATGATCTTGCGTGGCGAAGCCAGCGAGTTCACAAAACCTTCCAGCGTTGCTTCGCCGACAAGTTTCTTGTCAGGATGCTTGGCGACGAATTCCTCCATCGCGCTGGTTGTGCGGTTGTATACCGAAACCTGGAATCCGCGGGATTCCACATTCAGCACGAGATTCTGACCCATGACGGCCAGTCCAATTAATCCGAAGTCACTGTTGCTCATGATATTTTTGTTGGGAGTTCTACGAGCAACGGTCTAGGCAAGCCGGGGATTGAGTGCAACCCCTTGTTGCCTTTTGCCCATCAATTTCCCACATTCTGCTCGTGAACCTCCCGAATACGATAACCCTCTCCCGGCTGTTCCTAACTGCGGGATTCATCGCCTTCGTAGCCTCAAATAGCACCTGGGGCCATTTAACCGCCTTGATTCTGTTCGTCATCGCTGCTGCCAGCGATTTCCTCGACGGCTACCTCGCACGTAAGCTCAATCTCGTCACCCCTCTCGGAAAACTCCTCGATCCCCTCGCGGACAAGATCCTCGTTTGTTCCGCTTTTGTCCTGATGACAGCCAAAGGAATCTGCCCTGTTTGGATCACCACCCTCATCATCGGGCGCGAGTTTCTCGTCACCGGCCTGCGCCAGATCGCCATTGAGGCCGGGCATGTGCTTGCTGCAGATCGCTTGGGGAAATGGAAAACCACCTTTCAGTTGATTTACCTCATCTCAGGTCTCGTCTGGCTGACGCTTGGGACTCTGAATGACCTCAATCCATTCCTTGCGTTCTTCCATGACCTCACCCGGCCATGGGGAGAAGGCGCGTGGCTCCTACCAATCTCGTTGGTTCTCGCCATCGCCCTCACCGTCATCTCTGGATGGAACTACCTCTGGTCGTCTCGTTATTTGCTCAAAGGCTGATCATTTCGCCAGAAGGTAAGCGAAGAGATCGCGCAGCTCATCAGGGTTGAGGCGGTTGATCATTCCCGGTGGCATCGGCGAAACCGGAGACGGCTTTTCCGATGCAATGTCTCCACGGCTCAGTTCGATACGCTGGGTAAAATCAAATGGGTTCGTGCCGATCACCAAGATCTCGTCCTGCTCGTTGAGCTTGCGCCCGACAATCGTTTTCCCATCGTGGGTCTTGAACTCGGTGAACTCATATTGATCCGATACCACCTCAGTCGGATTGACAATGGAGTGAGCCAAATCCTTTTCCGTGAAACGTCCGGCCAGATTGGTGAGATCCGGGCCCTGAGCGCCGCCCTCACCGGCGAATGCGTGGCAGGTGCTGCACATCGACGCTAGGAACATCTTTTTGCCGTTCTTTTTGTCGCGTCCATCCAGCCCGAGAGCCACGGTTTCGAGCACTTCATCGAGCGTCCAGACACGCCCCGGCCCTTTGACTGGCGGTAAGCTCACCGGTTTCTTGGCGGCGGGTTTTGCCTCACCGGCAAACTCCTTTTTCTCCTCAACCGTTCCGTTTTCGTAAATCTGGTTGCGGATGTAAGCCATTGCCGCGGCATAACTCAGCCCACCACTGCGTCCTTCGATCTCCTTGAAGAAATCAAACGCCCGGCGCCGTTTCCCTTCTTTCCACGGCCCTTTCACGGCACGCAGGCAGTAAAGGTAATGGATCAGCGCGGTCGGCGGATGGTTCGCCATCACCATCCCGATATCCGTGCCGTAGCGGGAATTTCTCCCGACCAGCTCCAGCCATTCCTCGGGCTGCTCCGGTGGTGCCTTGTCCATTGCATCCAGAACCCTGCCGACGATACCGGGTGCTTCCAAGTAGCAGAGCATTCTCGCCAACTCGAAATCCAGCTCACGGTCGCCTGAAGGGAAAGATGCATCCACAGTCTCCAATACCTGCGTCTTCTCCGCAGCACTCGGCTCGCCGCCACGTGCAAAAACCAATCCGGCAACCCGCAACCAATTGAGCTTCTGTTGCTTGGAAAGATCCGCCCATCCGGCAGCGCCCAGGTTCGCCATGATCTCGGCGCGATACTCTACTTTCTTCGCATCTTTCCGGACCAAGGCCATCGATCCGGTGATCAGGCTCCATGGATCTTTTGTCGTCTCAGAAAATTTCTCCATCCAATCACCTGTAGGCAGCCTCTCCAGCGAAGCCCGTGCTAGGAATCGCAAGGTCCTTTCTTCGGATCCGAGCATCTTCACGGCGAATTCTACATCCGTATCCTCGGGATCCCTCACACCAGCCGCGAGCTTTTCACGGTCTGCATTCCCAGCCACCGCGGCCGGCTTTGCCTCCGTCGGCTCGCTTCCCACATAAACCACACGCCACAGATTCGATTCCCCGCGCCTACCACCGGTCGCGAAATACATCGCCCCGTCTCGCCCGACCACCGCATCCGTTAGCGGCAGTCCGGCTCCAGCCACGAACTCTTCTTTCGTCCCCTTGAACGTCGCTCCGTCCTCCTCCAACGTCACCGCGTAGATCGTCGCAAAGGTCCAGTCGAACGCATACAACGCCTGCTGGTACTTCGCCGGAGCTTTGAAACCCCTCCCCGCCACCATCCCTGTCGGTGATCCCGGGCCTATATCCACCACCGATGGAACACTATCTTCGTAGTAGGATGGAAATTTTCCCGTCCCATTCCGCCAGCCCTGCTCAGCACCCGGCACCACGTGCATGATGCGCGTCGGCCGATACCACGGCATCCCGAAGTCATACTCCATGTCCGCATCGTAGGAGAAAAGTTCCCCGCCATCGTGAAAGGCCGCGTCATAGGTATTTCTCTGCCCGGTGCCGACCAACTCCCAGCGCGAACCATCCGGCTTGAAGCGTGCGATCCACCCACCCGGAGCCATCAGCCCGGCCGCATGTCCTTTTCCATCTGGATTCCGCTCCAGTAATTGATCCTCAGCCCATTGTCGGTTCGGAAAGGACTCATCCATCTCCGGCACCTGCGCGAAGTTCCCGGTGATCAGATAAATCCATTCCCCGTCCGGCGAAGGCACCAGCGCATGGATTCCGTGCTCGCTACCCGTTTTGATGCTTTTGAGCAAAACGGGTTCCCCCCAGCCATCGCCCTCCTCCTTCACCATCCACACACCCTTATCCACCGGATCTTTGTCCGCCTTCTCATTCACCGAAACATAGAGCGCTCCCTTATGCCACAACACCCCGTGCGCACCGCCTAGCGGCACGCCCAATGGCTCCACCGTAGTCTCCCCCCCGTCCAGCGCCGGCACCGTCACTCGGAACAAGCCGCCATATTGATCCGCCACGATCAGCCTGCCTTGCCCGTCCTCTGTCATCGCCACCCACGAGCCTTCGTCCGCCTTCGGTGAATAGAGATGCTCCAGTTTGAAACCCTCCGCCACCTTGTAGTCTGCAGTGACGTCCGTCACCTCCGCGGAACTGAAAGAAACTGCCGCCATGGCTACCGAAAACAGAAAAGTGATTGGGGTTTTTCGCATACGCCACGTATACTGATTCCGTCATCCGCGCCTTTCAACCCCTATGAACCTCCCCTCCCCGGAAAAAAACAGCGCCCTCGAAAAGCGCATGGCCGCACTCGGCATCTATCCGGGAGATCTCACCGAAAAATTTGTCCGCGGCTCCGGCGCCGGAGGACAGAAGATCAACAAGACCTCGAACTGCGTTTTTCTCAAACACGAGCCCTCCGGCATTGCCATCAAATGCCAGATTGAGCGATCCCGCGAAATGAACCGCTTCCTTGCCCGCCGCGAACTCTGCGATCAGTTCGACGCCGTCGCCAACGGCAAGGCCTCCGCTAAAACCCAAGCAATCGAAAAACTCCGCCGCCAAAAACGCCGCCGCTCGCGCAGATCCAAGCAGCGCTCCGTTGCCGACAAACGCGCCCTTTCACAAAAGAAAGGCCTGCGCGGAAGGGTGAATGAATGACTGTTTTCGTTTCGTAGAAAACCCCGCTAGACAGCCTCTATTCGCCCCTTTAGAACCGGAGGCATGACACAACCTGCAATTCTCTTCTCAGGACAAGGCGCACAGAAAATCGGCATGGCACGCGATTGGATCGAATCCTCCGCCACCGCCCGCGATCTCGCCAAACAGGCAGATGCCGCACTCGGATATTCGCTCACCGACATTATGTTCAACGGCCCGGAGGAAAGCCTCACCGCCACCTCGAAGTGCCAGCCAGCCCTTTACCTCCACGGCCTCATCGGACTCGCCCTGCTCAAGGAACGCCTCCCGAACTTCCAACCAGCCGCCGCCGCAGGACTCTCGCTTGGAGAATTCACCGCCCATGCCGCAGCAGGCACTTTCTCTTTCCTCGACGGGCTCAAGCTCGTCTCCCAACGCGGCACCTTCATGGAGGAAGCCTGCAACGCCACCGACGGCTCCATGGCCGCGCTCATCGGCGGGGATGAAGAAAAAATCCGCGAACTCGCCGCCGCCACCGACGTCGATGTTGCCAACCTCAACGCCCCCGGCCAGATCGTCATCTCCGGCGCCGACGCGAACATCGACGACGCTGTCGCCAAGGCCAAGGAATTCGGCATCCGCCGCGCCATCAAGCTCAACGTCGCCGGAGCCTACCACTCCCGTCTCATGGCTCCCGCCCAGGCAAAGCTCGCAGCAGAACTCAACGAAACCCTCATCACAGTTCCCGTCGTCTCGGGAACTGCGATCCCCGTCATCGCGAACTTCACTGCGCAGCCCGTTTCCTCCGAAGGAGAAATTCGATCGACCCTTACCTCCCAAGTCACTGGTTCCGTGCGTTGGATCGAATCCATCCAATATCTTGTCGCCCAAGGCCACACCACCTTCATCGAGATCGGCCCCGGCAAAGTCATCGCCGGCCTCGTTGCGAAAATCGCCCCCGATGCTACCGTCATCTCCGTAGAAGACCTCCCGTCCCTCGAAGCCGCCATCGAAAAGCTCTCCTAAGCTCAGCTCCAGTTTGGGAGTAGCATAGTCTTCCCACTGATCACTGATCACTCGGCACTTTTCACTAAATCTCCCATGCTTTCCCAAACACTACGCGACGACTTCCCCATCCTCGGGCAAACCGTCAACGGCAAACCTCTCGTTTACCTCGACAACGCCGCCACCTCCCACACGCCCCGGCAGGTGGTCGATGCCTCGTGCCACTATTACGAAAAGCTCAATTCGAACATCCACCGCGGCACCCATTTCCTCGCCCGCGCTGCCACTGAAGCCCACGAGGCTGCCCGCATCACCGTCGCCAAGCACCTAAATGCCGCCTCGCCCGATGAGATCATCTTCACTTCCGGCACCACGGATGCGATCAATCTCGTTGCCAACATCCTGCCGCTCGCTCCCGGCGATGAAATCCTCATCTCCACCCTGGAGCACCATTCGAACATCGTGCCATGGCAGATGCTCGCCCAGCGCACCGGCGCGACCGTAAAAGTCATCCCCTGCGATGAAGACGGCGTGTTAGACCAAGCCGCATTTGTCTCCCTGCTCTCCGGGAAAACTAAAATCCTCGCCGTCACCTGGGTCTCCAACGCCTTCGGCACCGTCAACCCCGTCCGGGAAATGACTGCCGCCGCGAAAAAGCACGGCGCCATCGTTGTCATCGATGCGGCCCAAGCCATCCCGCACATGGCCATCGACGTGCAGGCGCTCGGCGCCGACTTCCTCGCCTTCTCCGGCCACAAGGTCTACGCCCCCACCGGCATCGGGGTGCTATGGGGCAGGCTCGACCTCCTCAATTCCCTCCCGCCATGGCGCGGCGGCGGCGAAATGATCAAAGAAGTCTCCTTTGCAGGCACCACCTACAACGACCCACCGTTCAAATACGAAGCAGGTACCCCGGATATCGAAGGCGCCATCGCCCTCGCCGCCGCCCTCGATTACATCAACGCGATCGGGATCAGCGAAATCCAAGCCCACGAGAAATCCCTCATCGCCAACGCCGCCAGCGCGCTTTCCGAAATCCCCGGCATCCGCCTCTACGGCCCCGCCGACCGTGCTTGCTCGCTCTCCTTCGCCATCGAAGGCGTGCACCATTACGATCTGGGCACCCTCATCGACCAGATGGGCATAGCCGTGCGCACCGGCCATCACTGCTGCCAACCGCTCATGGCACGCTTCAACATCACCGGCACCACCCGCGCCTCATTCGCCCTCTACAACACCGAGCAAGACATCGAGTCCCTCGCCACCGCCCTCAAAAAAGCCTCCTCCATGCTGCGCTGAACGGCTTCTTCCACTGATCACTGATCACTTTCCACTCGGCACTTAAATATGAAAATCGTCCTCGGCATCACCGGCTCCATCGCTGCTTACAAAGCGGCGGAGCTCGCTTCCCAGCTCGTCAAAGACGGCCATGAAGTCCATGCGGTCATGACGAAATCCGCCTGCGAGTTCATCACCCCCCTCACCCTCCAGACCCTCACGCGCAACCCCGTCTTGGTCTCGCTGGAAGATGAGAAAAACTCCTGGAAACCCGGCCACATCGAGCTCGCCGACACCGCCGATCTTTTCCTCGTCGCCCCCGCCTCCGCAAATACCCTCGGCAACATGGCCAACGGCCTTGCCCCAGATCCGCTCACCTCGATCTACCTCGCCCTACCCCGCGAAACCAAGGTCCTCATCGCCCCGGCCATGAACGGCAAGATGTGGCACCACCCCGCCACTCAGCGGAACGTCGCCCAACTCGAGGCAGACGGCTGCCATTTCGTCGAGCCAGCCTCCGGAGACCTCGCCTGCGGTTACCAAGGCATCGGCCGCCTCGCGGATCTGGCGGACATTCTCGCCGCCATCTCAAAACCATGATCTTCCCCGCCCTCAGCAATCCAGCCATCGCTCTCATCGGAGGCCTCGGCAGCCGGGAAATGCTGATCATTGTTTCCTTCATCTTCGCCCTTTTCATCATCGTCCCCCTGTTCTTCGTCGTCCTCGCGATCAGGAAGTCCAAGAACTCTTCCGAAAAGGACTACACCCCCTACCATCTCATGGAGCCGGAGGAACGCCTGCTCATGCTCCAGCAGTTGCGCGCCAAAGAACTCATCTCCGACGAGGAGTTCGATAAGAAGCGCAAAAATATCCTGCGAGAACTTAATGAGTCAGACACAAAGGGAGAAGGCACTTCCGAGGATTCTAACACTCTCCCTACAGAGGAAAATCCAACATCCTAAGCCGTCGCAGCAACTACCGTTTCTTACCATTGCGCTTTGTATTGGAGGCTGGCTTGAATTTGCTTCCAGCTATTATCACTTTCACTCCTCGATTCTCAAATCTCGCAATGATTTCCTTGGACGCGCCTTCGTCCGTGACCAAAATATCGACCTTCCGCGCCTCGGCGAAACTGTAGGAACTGCGAATGCCCAGTTTGCTGCTATCTGCCAGCACCACCACACGATCCACCCGTTCGATCAGGCGTTCCTTGAGCACGCCGTGGCCGTGGTTGAGATCCATCGCCCCGCGTTCCGGATCGAAGGCATCCACACCCAGAAACGCAGTGCGGATCACAAATCGTTTCGACGCGTCTTCCGCCATTGGGCCGGTGTAGCTGCGCGATTGGTTCTCGTATGTGCCACCGGTGCAGACCAGGGAGATGTCGTTTCTTGCAGCCAGGCTCACGACGATGTGGTGCGCATTGGTAACGACTGTTAGAGGGATCGCAGGTAGGTGGTCCGCCAGACGAAGAACCGTGGAGCTCGCATCGAGAAACACGGTTTCACGCGGGGAGATTAGGTCTGCTGCGGTGATCGCTATGAGATCCTTTTCCCGCTCATTGATCGCCACACGTTCCGGCAACGGGAGATCGAAACGTTCCGGTGCGAGACGCACTGCCCCCCCGTGATTTCTCAGCAAACGGCCGAGCTGCTCCAGCGCTTTGAGATCTTTCCGAATCGTTTCATCCGAAACCCCATGTAGCTCCACCAATTCGAAGGTTCGGACCGAGCCTTCCGCCTGTACCTGCCGCAAAATCTGTTTCTGTCGTTCGGATACGATCATAATTCGTGAAAATGGGTAAAATATTTCCCCAAGAAAGTCCAACCTATTTGATTGGGTTTCAAAGCAAATCAATCCCAACTTACTTGGGATTGATTAAATCTAAGGACACAAAACCGGTCCCTACTTGGGTTTCCTACGGCAATCAAAAGCCGCCAAACCCTTATGAAATAGGCTTTTATCTTGCGATGCCGTGATTTCGGACGAGGATTTCCCCTAATCGAAGGCACCGGACTTTTCCGAGATCGATACCCAAGAAACCAAAAACCAAAATCATGAAACCCAATTCACTAGGAACATCCTTCGGCATCCTCGGACTGCTTTCCACCAGCCTACTCGCAGGGACTGACACATCCTCTAGAAACGGATCATTACTCGCGGAACCCTCGCAGGAAGAAGCATGGGTGGGCCTCAACCTATCCTCTTCGCTCTAACCCACAAAACCAGTGGAACTTCACTAACACCTAACTCATATTCATGAAATGAACCCATATCTCGCAGAATTTATTGGAACCGCGATTCTGATTCTTCTCGGCAACGGCGTGGTTGCAAACGTGGTCTTGAAACAAAGCAAAGGCCATAACGGCGGCTGGATGGTAATTACCACTGGCTGGGGTCTCGCGGTGGCGATGGCCGTTTACTCGGTCGGCCGCATCTCCGGCGCCCATATCAATCCGGCTGTCACCATTGCCCTCGCATCCATCGGGGATTTCCCCTGGTCGCAAGTCCCATTGTTTGTCCTGGCGCAAATCGCCGGAGCAGCCACCGGAGCAGTACTGGTCTGGCTCAGCTACCTCGCGCACTGGGAGGAAACGGATGACCAAGCAGGAAAGCTCGCATGCTTCTCCACCGCACCTGCAATTCCCAAGAAGGGACCAGCTTTCATCACCGAGTTTATCGGGACTGTCATGCTGGTTTTCGGAGTCCTAGCGATTGGCCAGATCGGAGCCGGGGTGCCCGCTGCTGAATTAGACGGACTAGGAAACGTCTCCCCTTCCCTAGCTGGAATCGTCGCCACTTGGTGGAGCCCGCTGTTGGTCGGATTGCTAGTGCTCTCCATCGGCCTGTCGCTCGGCGGCCCTACCGGCTACGCAATCAATCCTGCCCGCGACCTAGGCCCACGCATCGCCCACCAACTCCTGCCCATCGCCGGCAAAGGAACTTCCGACTGGAAATATGCCTGGGTTCCGATTGTCGCCCCACTGATGGGTGGCGTCGCTGGCGCTTTCCTCTACCGCCTGCTCTTCGCTGTCTGAAAAATAATTACAAAACCAAAAACTTCCAAAAACCATGAAAACCGAAAAATATATCTTAGCCTTCGACCAAGGAACCACCAGTTCCCGTGCGATGGTTGTCAATCACGCTGGCGAAATCGTTGCCGTCAGCCAAAAGGAATACACCCAGATCTATCCGAAGCCCGGCTGGGTGGAGCACGATCCGATGGAGATCTGGGCGAGCCAGACATCCGTGGAAGCGGAAGTGCTGGGCAAGGCCGACCTCCGCCACCGCGACATCGCCGCTATCGGTATCACCAACCAGCGCGAGACAACGGTGGTCTGGGATAAAAACACCGGCAAACCCGTCTACAACGCCATTGTCTGGCAGGACAGGCGCACCGCCGACTACTGCGCGAAATTGAAAGAGCAGGAGGGGCTGGAGCACAAATTCGGCGACAAAACCGGCCTGCGCCTCGATCCCTATTTCTCCGGCACCAAGTTGCGCTGGATCCTGGAAAACGTCGAAGGTGTTCGTGAACGTGCCGAGGCTGGCGACCTGCTTTTCGGAACCGTCGATAGCTGGCTGGTGTGGAAACTCACCGACGGCGAAGTCCACATCACCGATGCGACAAACGCATCGCGCACCCTGCTATACAACATCCACCAAGGTGAATGGGATCAGGAAATTCTTGATATTTTCAACATCCCGCGCTGCATGCTTCCGGAAGTAAAAGGCAGCAGCGAAGTCTACGGGCACACCACCAAGAAGGTGCCCATCGCAGGCATCGCCGGCGACCAACACGCCGCCCTTTTCGGACAGGCTTGCTTCGAGCCCGGCATGGCGAAAAACACCTACGGCACCGGTTGCTTCCTGCTAATGAACACCGGGGAAAAGGCGATACGCTCCAAGAACAACCTGCTCACCACCATCGCATGGCGCATCAACGGGAAAACCGAATACGCGCTCGAAGGCTCCATCTTCATGGGCGGTGCGGTAGTGCAATGGCTTCGCGATGAATTGCAAATCGTAAGATCTGCCGAAGAGTGCAGCCAGCTGGCCTCCGAAGTGCCAGACGCAGGAGGCATGTATATGGTGCCAGCCTTCGCAGGACTGGGCGCGCCTCACTGGGATCCATACGCACGCGGTGCCACCATCGGCATGACACGCGGCACCAACCGCAAGCATTTCTGCCGCGCAGCCCTCGAGGCGATCGCTTACCAGAGTGCCGACCTTGCCGACTGCATGGAAAAGGATGCCGGAATGCCGATGACCGAACTACGCGTCGATGGCGGAGCTTCACGCAGCACGCCTCTGATGCAGTTCCAGTCCGACCTTTTGAAACTCAATGTCGTGCGTCCGGAAAATGTAGAGACCACCGCCCTAGGCGCTGCCTACCTGGCCGGCCTAGCCGTTGGTTTTTGGGAAAACAAAGAAGACATCGTCGCGCGCTGGAAAGAAGGTGCCCGGTTCAAGCCGGAACGTGAAGAAAACGAAATGAAAGCACTCTCCAACGGCTGGAAACGCGCCGTCGAACGCGCCAAACAATGGGAACTCCCCGAACAAGAATCATGAAACGAGAACAATCACTCAACCACATCAAGAACGCCACCAAGCCCTACGATTTCTGTATCGTCGGCGGTGGTGCCACAGGACTCGGCGCAGCGGTGGATGCCGCTTCACGCGGTCACTCAGTGGTCCTCATCGAACAAGCGGACTTTGCCAAAGGCACCTCCTCACGTTCCACCAAACTGGTCCACGGCGGCGTGCGTTACCTCCAACAAGGCAACGTCTCCCTCGTCCTCGAAGCACTGCGCGAACGCGGCCGCCTTACCAAAAACGCCCCTCACCTGGTGCACGACCTGTCTTTCGTGATCCCCAACTACAGCTGGTGGGAAGGCCCCTTCTACGGCATAGGCATGAAGGTTTACGACCAGCTTGCGGGCAAACTAGGGCTCGGCCCCAGCCGTTGGCTTTCCAAGGAAGAGACCGTCAAACACATTCCCACCGTGGAAACAGAGAGCCTCACCGGCAGCGTCTCCTACCACGATGGCCAGTTCGATGACTCACGCCTCGCGGTGAATCTCGCGCAGACGGCAGCAGGCCTCGGAGCGAAAATCGTCAACTACGCCAAATGCACTGGCCTCCTGAAGACCGACGACATCATCACCGGGATCGAAGCCGAAGACGCAGAGTCCGGCGAGAAATTCGAGGTCCATGCCCACTGCGTGATCAACGCAACCGGCATTTTCGTCGATGAACTGCGCTCGAAAGATGAGAAGACCACCAAACCCATGGTCACAGTCAGCCAGGGAATCCACATCGTGCTCCCGAAAGAATTCCTTCCCGGAAATTCCGCGATCATGATCCCAAAAACCGCAGATGGCCGCGTGCTATTCGCGGTGCCGTGGCATGACTGCGTGGTCGTGGGCACCACCGATACTCCGCTTAAAGAAAAATCACTGGAGCCACGCGCTCTTGATTCCGAGGTGAAGTTCATCATGGAGCACGCCGCGAAATATCTCACCAAAGATCCGCGCCCTGAAGATGTGCTGAGCATTTTCGCAGGCCTGCGGCCTCTGGTAAGCTCGGGCGACAGCTCGGATACTTCCGCAATTTCCCGAGACCACACCATCGTCGTGAGCAACAGCGGGCTCATCACCGTCACCGGCGGAAAATGGACGACTTACCGGAAAATGGCGGAAGACGTCATTGACCAGGCGGAAATGGTTTCCGGAGTGGATCAAAAGCCCTGCGAAACCGCGACCCTTCAGATCAGAGGTTGGACACGTGTGGAAATCCCAGAGGACAACCTCAGACCCTACGGCGCAGATGCTGCAGCGATTCGCGCTCTTGGGGAAAACTCACCCATCCATCCCTTGCTCAACATCACGGCTGGTGAAGTCCGTTGGCACGCTAGGGAGGAAATGGCCCGTTGCGTGGAAGACGTTCTCGCCCGCCGCAGCCGCTGCCTCCTACTCAACGCACGTGCCAGCATCGAGGCCGCGCCGGAAGTCGCTCGAATCCTTGCGGAGGAATTCGGCAAAGATGAGAGCTGGATCACTCAACAGGTCGCCGCCTACGAAAAACTCGCCAGAGGTTATGTGTTTGGCGATCCGGCGAGCACGCAGCAGGTAGAAGCTACCACCTGACCTGACGCAGAAGAATCGGCACAAGCCAGCCCGCTTGGGAGCACATTTGCAGGGAATATCTGTAAAGCTCTGAGCGGGTTTCCCCGTTTTTGCGCCTAGAGAGCCCGTCTTACGGCAAAAAAACACCTCCATGTCGTAGCTTGTTGTTTTCCAAGGGTTGACCTCGCGTTAATCCCGATTACACATCCCCCAGCATGAAGCCAGACGATTCCAATCCGCAACAAGCCACCCCTGAACCTACAGAGGAGACAGAAGCCACAGCGGCAGCTCCGGAAAACACTGAACCAACTCCCGAACTCGATCCGTGGGAGCAGCTCGAAGCTGAAGCCGCGAAGTGGAAGGAAGTTTCCCTCCGCACCGCCGCTGAGATGGACAACCTGCGCAAACGCACTGCCCGCGAGCGCGAGGAAGCCATCCGCTACGCCAACCAACGCCTGCTCGAAGAACTTCTCCCCGTCATCGATAACTTCGAAATGGGCATGCAGGCAGCCTCCCAGGACACCAGCTCGATGATCTACATCGGCATGGATATGGTCAGGAAACAACTCAACGAATTCCTCTCCAACCAAGGTGTTGAGGAAATCCCTACCGAAGGCCAGTTCAACCCGAACCTCCACGAGGCAGTCTCTCAGGAGCCTTCCGAACAAGCGGAAGGCGACATCATCCGCACCACCCGCCGCGGCTTCAAAATCCGCGACCGCCTGCTCCGCCCCGCATCCGTCGTAGTCGCTGCTGCGGCAGCAGCGCCCGAGACCGAAACCGAAGCATAACCAAGATCTTTTTTAAGGTTTAATATTTAAAATTTTAGCATTTTGACCACAGTGCCCCGCGATTACTACGATATCCTCGGCGTCTCCAAGAGCGCCGATGCCTCCGAGATCAAGAAAGCCTACCGCAAGCTCGCGGTGAAATTCCACCCGGACAAAAACCCGGGCGATCCCACGGCGGAAGACAAGTTCAAGGAACTCGGCCAAGCCTACGAGGCTCTCTCCGATCCCGACAAACGCGCCGCATACGATCGCTACGGCCACGACGCCTTCTCCGGCGGTATGGGCGGCGGGCGCGGCGGCTTCCACGATCCTGCAGACATCTTCTCCCAAGTCTTCGGTGGCGCCTTCGGCGGCGGATTCGAGGAATTCTTCGGCGGCGGTGGCGGCGGACGCAAAAAGTCCGGCAAGCAACGCGGCTCCGATCTTCGCTACGATCTCGAAATCACCTTGGAAGAAGCTGCGAAAGGCGTCGAAAAAGAACTCGAGATCGAGCGCAACGTGCCCTGCGGCAAGTGCAACTCGACCGGCTCCAAAGGCTCCGGCGGCGTGCGCACTTGCTCCACCTGCGGCGGGCGCGGAGTCGTCGGCAGGCAGGCCGGTATTTTCATCCAGCAATCCACCTGCCCGGAATGCCGTGGCGCCGGAGAAATCGTCGCCGATCCTTGTGGCGAATGCCACGGAGAAGGCCGCATTGAGCGCGAGACACGCATCAAGCTGCGCATCCCCGCAGGCGTCGATACCGGCGTCCGTCTCCGCTCCACCGGCAACGGTGATGCCGGAGTCCGCGGCGGTGCATCCGGCGATCTCTACGCCTTCCTCCACGTGGCCGATCACGACATGTTCGAGCGCGAAGGCACCACGCTGTTCTGCGACGTACCCCTGCCCTTCAGCACCGCAGCCCTCGGCGGCGAACTGAAAGTCCCGACTCTCGACGGCCAGTCCTCCATCAAAATCCCGACCGGCACCCAAGGCGGCACCACCTTCCGCGTCCGCGACAAAGGCATGCCATCCCTTTCCGGTGGCTCAAAGGGCGATCTGAACGTCACCGTGCAGGTGGAGGTTCCGACCAAGCTCAGCAAAGAGCAGCAGGAGAAACTCCGCGCTTTTTCCGAATCCATCGGCGATCACAACTCCCCGGTGCACCAAGGCTTCCTCGAAAAAGCCAAACGCTTCTTCGATCTGTAAACGATCACTGACCTATACACGGGTCAGACACAAAAAATCCCCGGACTCCTGAAAACGGAGCCGGGGATTTTTGATTTTTGTCCTGAGGATCAGTCGACGCTGCGGCGCCTGCTGAAGACGAGACCGGCGAGACCGAGCGTCAGCACCGCCAGCGAAGATGGCTCAGGAATGGCCGCGAACGACAGCGTACCGGTGTTGTCGAGCAATGCCGTATAGTTCGTGGTATCATAACCTGTGATAGACAGGCTGGAGACCGTATTGGTTCCCAGGAAGTTGCTCAGCAAGTTGTAGGTGCTTCCGTAACTGAAACCACTGCCGGCGACATCCAGATCGAAGGTACCGCCAGTGATGTCGAAGATGGCACCGCTGCCGCCGCCGACCAACTGGTCGAACATCGTGCCAAGGTTGAACTTGAGTGTGCCGCCAACCATGTTGAAACCTTCGCCGTTTCCGAGCGCATAGGAACCGACATCGCCGCCGTTGATTTCGATCGAGCCGCTTGTCAGTCCCAGGGCACCACCGAGGGTCGCAGCAGAAACCGAGGAGTTCAGGGTGCCGCCGTTGACGTTCACCAGACCGGTTGCTCCGGCCAGCGCATTGGTGGCACCGAGATCGAGCATGCCGTTGTTGATGATCGTGCCGCCGCTATAGGTGCTGATGCCTATCAGGGTCTGGCTGCCCGCGCCTGTCTTGATTACCGAACCCGTGCCGCTGATCAGCGCGCTGGAAGAATTGGAACCGAAACGATTGAAGGTAAGGTTGGCGTTATTGACAATACTCGTGCTTGCCAGCGCGCCGTCGTTGCCGCTGGTGCCGTCACCGAGTTCAAGTATACCGCTGCTGATCGTCGTCGTGCCAGAGTAGGAATGCGCACCGGTGAAGGTCAGCGTGCTGGAGCTGTTCTTTATGATGCTACCCGATCCGCTGATAACGCCCGACAAGGTCGCGTTGGCGGAGCTGTTGTAATGGTAGGTTCCTTCGTTGGTCATGTTGCCACCCCAGTTGCCGCCGCTGAGTGTTCCGTTTCCAGCGATCTCGAGCGTGCCGCCGTTGATCGTGACCGTATTATCGTTCCGCAAGTTATTGCCTGAATAGGTCAGGGTCAGGGTTCCGGCACCATTCTTCACGATATCTCCACGGTCGATCTCCGCGGAAACCTCAAGGTCGGTGGTGTCCGCGCCGTCTGCCACGGTGAAACTGATCGCATTATTATTCTGCAGGTTGAACCTGCCACCAGTGAGCGTATTCTTGGTACCACCCGTGGTAACGATCGAGTTGGTACCCTGGAAAATCGTGTTTCCAACCAGATTAAGGGTGCCGCCGCCGCTATTGCCAAATGTCCAAGTTTTGCCACCTTGGAATACCGTGGCATCTGATCCTCCGATTTCCAAGGTGGAGCCGTTGTTGATTTCGAAGTCCCCGCCTTTCCACCTCTGAAGCTGGCCATCGTTATTCAGCAGTTTCAGAGTGCCTCCATCGACCTTGGTGAGGCCGGTGTAGTAAATGTTGAGGTTGTCGTCGGTGAACTCGGCCGTCAGCGTACCAGCTCCGAGCTTGGTCAGGCCGCCGGTGTTGCTGAGAGCTAGGTCGGTGGTCCAAGTGACATCCTGACCGTTGGTATCAACGATGATCGCACTGGAGCTGTT
Organism: Luteolibacter sp.; assembly: GCA_039978775.1. Classification (GTDB taxonomy): domain Bacteria; phylum Verrucomicrobiota; class Verrucomicrobiia; order Verrucomicrobiales; family Akkermansiaceae; genus Luteolibacter. The sequence goes on from JBDWAR010000016.1 coordinate 88,514, forward strand.
CTTGATGCGGGAGCTGTAGTCCGTGCCCGCGCTGTTGCCGGTGAACTGGAGCGTGCCGCCAGTGAAGGCGATGTTGCCGCCGTTGCCCAATGCCCCAGAAGTCGCTGCGATGTCGGCACGATCGGCACGCATGATGCCGGCCGCGAGGGTGGTGGTACCGGTGTAGGTGTTGGCACCGCTAAAGGTGGTGGTTCCTGCTCCGAGCTGGTTCACTGCACCGGTTCCGGAGATGACATAACCTGCGGTGAGGGCGTTGCTGCGGTTGTAGCTGAGGATCGAATTGTTGGTGACTCCGCTGGTGCTCGAGATCGAGCCGGTGGTGCCGCCGTTACCGATTTGCAAGGTGCCCGCGCTGATCGTGGTCAGGCCGCTGTAGGTGTTCGCGCCGGTGAGGATCTGGCTGCCTGCGCCGGTTTTGGTCAGGCTCATGCCCGCCGCGCCGTTGGCAATGATGCCCGAGTAGGAGTTGGTGACACCCGAGCCCGGATTAAGAGTCAGTGCAGTCACACCAGAGTAGCCGCCGGAGGCGGTCGTGAACACACTAGCGAGATTTTTGTCACCGATGAGACCGCCTAGCTGCAAGGTGGTCTGGTTGGTCTTGAGTCCGGCAGTCGCGGTGCCAGCAATGCTGTTGGTGGTATGCAAGGCGCTGTTCTGCAGCGCGAGTGCATTAGTCACGGACAGCACGCCTGCGGAAACCGTGGTATTGCCGGTGTAGGTGTTCGCCCCGGAGAGGATTGCGGTTCCCCCGCCGGTCTTGATGATACCGCCGGAGCCCGAAATGACGGAGCCGATGGTGATGGTGGAATCTGCGTGATCGAAGGTGTCCAGCGTAAGGGTATTGGCAAACAGTTGCAGCCCAGTGTCAGTTCCTGTGCCGGGAGCCGGCTGGGTCACAACGAGCTTGGAATACTGGTTGGTCGTCTTCCACGTCTGATCTGCGGTCACCCTGAATTCATCCAAGATGGAATAGGTACGCAATGTGTTGCCTGACGCCGACGCCGTAATGCCACCGCCCGCCGTGCCGAGGATGCCGGTATTGACACTGCGACTGATGGTGAAGTTGTTGTCCGTATTGAAAGTGATGCTATTCCATGTCCAGCTGGCGTTTGGATTGAAGAGCATGGTGAGCCTGGCTGGCGTGCCACTGAAGAAAATGTCTGCGTTGATGTCGTTACCCGGTGAGCCATTGGGGGCAGCCCAGTTGTTTCCACCGTTTGCATTGTTGGTTGAGTCTAAACCCGTCCAAGTGTGAATAGCGGCATTGGCATGGCCACCCAGCAGTGCAAGGGAGGACACAGAAGCCAGCAGCCGGACGCTGTGGTTCAAGATGGATCTGCTGGAAGTGACTCGGGACAAGCGTTTTTGCATGTTTGCAGGGAGGATTTTTATCGGTTGAGAGTCCCAATGGGGTTTTTGAATCGGTGTGATTGCGGTAAGAAGTGGCTGCTCTTTTCCGAAGGCACGGACGATACCGAGCAGATATCTAAACGTAATCAAAGCAACGACAAGCTAGACATGGCTCAAACTATTGAGTTGAATGACCGATATGAGGATTTTTCATGAAAGCTAGGGTCACCATGAAAATGATCGGATTGGAGGCGGGGGTGCATATTTCCACCGTTTCATTAGCGTTGAATGGACATCCGAGCATTCCAGAAAAGACGCAAGACAGGATCAGGCAGATTGCAGAGGAGATGGGTTACCGCCCGGACCCTGCATTATCTTCATTGGTGGCTTACCGATCCTCGAAACGGGAGAAGGCAGATCAGGGAGTGCTCGCCTGGCTGGATTTCTGGCCGGATGAGACCTGCCCGAGCGAACGTTTTCCGGGACTCTGGACGGGGGCAGCCGACCGGGCGCATGCTTTTGGCTGGAAGCTGGAAGGAGTTCGCCCAGCAGCAAGTGGGATGAGTCTCAAGAAGACCAGCAAGATGCTACGCGACCGTGGCATCGTGGGGCTGTTGATCGGGCCATTGCCGTCCGCCGACATGGTGTTGGAGATCGAATGGCCATGGTACGCCGCGGTATGTCTCGGGCACTCCCTGGATTCGCCCGCACTCCACAGCGCCCAGCCCCACCAGATGCAGAACATGCAACTCTTGTTGCGTGAGCTGGCTGGCTTGGGCTACAAGCGCCCTGGCCTTGTCATCGACACTGCGATCCACGCCAACACCAAGCACTATTGGATGGCAGCCTTTCTCGATGCCCAGCTTTCACTTGATGCTAATGACCGCCCCCCTCCCCTTTTGGTAGAACTCGGAGACCTCGGTAAAATCGGGCAATGGCACGGGCAGCACCATCCGGACGTCATCATCTCCAGCCTACCTGCGCAAACTATCGCACTCCTGAGAGACTCCGGCTTGAGCGTGCCGCATGACGTCGGGGTCGCCGCGCCGAGCTTTGCCAATGAAATATGGAGACCGGAGCTTGCGGCAAAAGGAATTCTCCCTGACACCCAGGAATCAGGGATATCTGGCATCGACGAGCGCTTTCCCGAGATCGGCATCGCCGGGCTGGATAAAGTCGTCGCGCTGATCAATCGGCACGAACGAGGTGCCCCGCCTGTTCCGAGACATCTCATGATTGGTGGAATCTGGCGCTGCGGGAAAACTGTAATGAAACAGCCGGAATGATGCCAGGAGGTTCCAGTCCGCGTCGATAACGCCCGCCCTATCAGGCTAGATCACTTCTCCAGATGTTCGGCGAGGAAATCAATCGAGCGCTGGACGATGACATCCATGCCTGGCTCGATCGGATTCTTGCCATCGGCTTTGCGCCAGTTGTGCCCGGCGTTCTTGATGATTAGGGTCTCGACGGGTGCTCCGATTTCCTTCGCCAGTTTTTCCATATGGTAGGCGTGTTTGACCGGGATCGTGGTGTCCCCGTCACCCTGGATCATCAGCAAGGGCGGGCTTTCCTTTTTCAGGTATGTGATCGGGCTCATCTCCTTGTAGAGAGCAGCCTTGTCCGCAGGGTCGCTATCGGGCGCGAGGATACGGGGGCCGAAACGATCGCGGAAGTCCGGCCTGTCGTTGTGGTTGAAAAGCTGTGTGTCCTGAAAGTCGGAAGGCCCATACCACGAGACTCCTGCGACCGTGGTGTAGCTTTCACCCGCCAACTCTTCCGCACCGGGAAACAGATCCGCAGGGCAGAGAAGCAGCATTTGTGAAAGCTGGCCTCCCGCCGAATCGCCGAAGGTGAAGACACGATCTGTATCGACGTGGAGCTCTTCGCTGTTCTTGGAGAGAAAGCGGATCGCATCTTTGGAATCGGTCACGCAATCCTTGATGGTGACGGTGCCCTCCTTCGAGTAGAGTCGGTATTGCACCGCCGCGACGCAAAAGCCTTTTTCAGCCAGGCCGATTGCGGTTTTGGCCATGTTGTTGCCTCCCTTGAGGGCGTTCTTGCTGCCGGCCGCCCAGCCGCCGCCATGGGTGTAAACCACCACCGGGTATTTCCCAGTCGGGGTCTGTTCCGGATAATAGAGATCGAGTTGGAGTTCCTTCTCCCCTACCTTCTTGTAAACGATGTCTTCTTTTACCACACCCGGCCTTGTCAGGTCCGGAGCGGCGATGAGCGGATGAAGGGATCCGAGCACTCCGAGAGTGAGAATGGCGAGACGAGTGAAGCGAGAGGGGCTGTGGGATGGTTTCATGAGAATGAGTAGGCGTTTAAGAACGATTGCGCTGAGCGGGATTGATCAAATGATTGGAGATTTATTTTTCTTCCGCCAATTTCAGGACGATGATCTTCTTGCCGATCGCGGTCTTGCCCGCGCCGTGGTCGAAGTAGGCGCACTCCAGCAGGATCTCTTTCTTGTCCGCAAGCGCCTCGGCGAGGATTTTCTCATATTCCTCGGGGAGCTTATTGCCCTTGTATCCCAACTGTCCGGGAACAAATTTCACCATGCGCAACCCCTTATCGGTGGGAACGAAGCGGTAGACCTCTTTGCCGTGGGCGTTATAACGATCAACGGTTCCGGTGCCGGACTGAGTGGGAAAATCCCCTTTCTCCGGTTTTCCTTGAGCCGATGGAATTACGGTCATGAAGGCGACGAAGAGGAGTGGGAGGAGGATGTGCAGTTTTTTCATGGGCTCGATACTCTTCGGAAAAAACGGCGATTACAAAACTTGAAATAGATTATTTGAAGGAAGCAGAAAGTAGGCGGCGGTGAAAGCGGCAACTGACAGTTGAGCCAGCGATCCATCTGCCTGCTTTTACACGAACTCAGAACAAACGTGACCGCAATCCAGTTCCCGAGCTTGGTCTTTTTGGCCTTGAAAACAGGGCGATTGCCGCCCGCGGCGGGGCCCAGCCTTGACTGGAGCTCCCTCGAGAGGTCAAATCACTGAAAATGGCTAATTCATTTTCGCGAACCCCTTTCAGCCCAACGCCGATTGCGGCGGCGAAGAGAGGGGCGAAAAGAGCAAATCCCTACCCATAGACGATGCCCCTCGTGATGAAAATTTCTGAATAACCCAAACCCATCGTTCACACAATAAACGCTATGAGTTTACCACCCAAATAGAACCAAACCCAGCCATGAAAAATCCCAAAGCCCCGAATACTCACCGCACGCAAAGCCGCCTAAAAAATGCGCTCAGCAGCATCGCGCTACTGGCAAAACAAACGCAAGCTAGGATGGCAGCAAGCCTTCGAAGTAGATCTCGAAGGATTGCGCTTCAACTCCTTCCCTTTTTCTTAGCCATCCCTCTCGCCAACGCACAACAACCGGCGGATTGGATGTCCGGGCAATGGGGCATCGGTTGGCGCTTCAATGCCGATAATAAGGCGGACATCGCCAACTGGGATGTCGCGACGACGGTGAATCAGGTGAAGGCCATCCCGGGTGTGACGTATGTGCTCTTCAACCTCTCCGATGCGGCTCATGGTGATGCCTATATCGCCCCGCACTCCGTGTTGACGGCGATCACTCCTGCTGCGACACCCAACAATGATCGCGACCTTTTCTTGGAAATGGCGACCGCATTTCAAGCGGAAGGCATTAAAGTGATTGCCTACGTGGCCACTCAAGGGCCCGCGATGCTCAAGCATGGTGCAGAAAAGGCCTTTGATAGAGTCGAAACAAGCCCCGGATCTGGAGTGTGGACCTCGCAGGCGATGGACAACTGGGAAGCCTACGTCCTTTCGGAATACGGAAACACGACCGTGGAGACCTACAAGCAGGCATTTGCCGAAGTGATCATCGATGAGTATGCGGCCCGCTACGGCACTTTGATTGACGGTTGGTGGTTTGACCACTCCGGCGTCGGTAACATTCCGCTGCTGCACGATACCGTAACCGCCTACAATCCCAACGTCGTCATCGCATTTAACGAGGGGCAGAAAATACCGCTCACCAATAATAACCCGGATTATGAGGATTATACTTTCGGCCATCCCACTCCGGTTGCCAGCGCACCTGCTAGCACGCAGCAAAACCTGCCAATGCTGACTTCGATCGAAGCCACCCCAGATGGCTTCTTCGATGACGCGGGTCGGAAATCGCTCGGACATATGTTCATGCCGATGGGGGAAACCTGGAATTCAGGCGCCATCGTATGGAGCGTGGCCCAAGCAGCCGACTGGCAGGAACGGTGCATCAAGGCAGGTGGAGCCTGGACATGGAATGTGGATGTCGCCCCTAGCTCGTCGAGTCTTCGAGCGGATACGGTCACATTTATGAATGACGTCATCGCCGAAATGGCCCAACCCAACACGGCACCCGTCTTTTCACAGTCGAATATCGGGGGAGGAACCGTGACCATGAATACTGCCTATTCCGGCAGTCTCGCGAGTCTGGCGACGGATGCAGATGCCCACACGCTGAACTTCGTGAAAGTGACGGGTCCGGATTGGTTGAATGTGGCGGACGACGGCACGCTTTCAGGCACCCCTGATAACTTCGCGGTGGGAATGAACCGTTTCCTCATCGTGGTCAGCGATGGCCATGGTGATATTGATCTAGCGGAGCTGGAAATCTACGTGCAGAACGACCTTGGAAATGGAAAAGCCTACTTGAACCTGTCGTTCAGTGATCTGCGCCCCAATCTTTCAGCGGGGTCGATTTATGGTCTAGGCGTCAGTGATCCCAACGTGAGCATGACAGTGGCAGCCGACGGCAATGACGCGGTCATGTCACTCTCGATCACCAACCAGAATTTTGACGGTATCGGCGGAAACAACGATACCCTCTCATGGGATGTCCGTATCAAAGGCTACACCGGAGGAAGCTACACGCTCAATGGCAACAACTCAGCGGCTCAACTAGGCACCAGTGTCCCAGTTGGCACGATCGATAATGAATTTGGAGTGTCCGGCACCGATCTCCGATTTGTGGACGACCGGGAATCGATCCAGTATTCGGTCGAGAACGTGGTGCTCATCTCGGATGCCATCGCGACGGCACAGTTTGAAGGATTTGATGAGCTCTGGGGAACAACGGGCACCTATATTTTAGGAAACGGACCCAGTGGATTGGAATCGAAGACCTTAGCTGCAAATGGAGAGCTTCCTCTCTCCCCTGCCACCGTCCTCACCTTGACGTCGACGGGTAAAGAGCGCCTGCGCGATCCCGGTGGAGATTTTACGATCTATCCAAACAACGCACCCTACTTCGTCGCGAGTTCCATCCAGGTGAATGGCGAGGAAGGCATCGCCTATAGTGATACGCTGACGAACTTGTCAGCTACAGCAACCGACCCGGATGGTGAACCGTTAATCTATTCCAAGGCCGCGGGTCCAGCATGGTTGAGTGTCGCTAGCGATGGCACGCTGAGCGGCACACCCGGCGCGGCCGATGTCGGCCTCAATACCTTCACGATACGAGTCGAAGACCCTTGGAATGCTGCCGACAGCCTGATTGTGGAAATCTCCGTCGATCCATCGACACCACCAGCTGCACCAACGGGAGTCAGCGCACTCGCCAACATCGGCTCGGTGGATCTCGATTGGTCCGACAATTCGGAAAGTGATCTGGACAGCTACACAGTCTATCGCAGCACCACATCTGGCAGCGGTTACACTGCCATTGCCTCGGGTTTGACGTCCAGCGATTACACCGATAACAGCGTCACGAACCATACGAGTTATTACTATGTGGTAAGTGCCTCGAACATCCATAACAGAGAATCGGCGATGAGCAACGAGGTGTCTGCCTATCCGGGTTATGTCCCCAGCGTGGTAGATTCCGAAGTGGCCGTGCTGGGTTCTGTTTCCGGTGCATTCAACAATATGGATGCAAGTGACAACACCTATCAATCGATCACGGAAGTGGTGAATGGCAGCACTTCAGCACTCGAACACAAATGGGTGTTCACCGTGGCAAATGCCGAGCTAGCAACCTTCTATGTGGAGGCGTATCGCTCTGCCAATGCTGAAGGCGACGACATGGTCTTTGCTTATTCGACCGATGACCTGAATTACATCGACATGGTCACCGTGACAAAAACGGCTGACGACGATACGGCGCAGTATTACGCACTCCCCAGTGGGACGAGCGGCACCGTTTACGTTCGTTTGATAGATGCGGATCGTGCCGGCGGAAACACCCAGCTCGATTCGATCAGTATCGATCAGTTATTGATCATCGCCGAAGAGAGCACCGTGGCTCCGAGTATTGCAACCGCCCCATCGCCTGCGGATGCCGCGATTGATGTCGATGTAAATGCCCTACTTAGCTGGACTGCGGGACACCAAAGTGGATCACACGATGTCTACTTCGGCACCAGCACTTCGCCAGCGTTTCAAGGCAACCAAAGTGACACGAGCTTTGATCCCGGCGTCTTGGCCGACAACACCACCTACTACTGGGCTGTGGATGAGGTCAACAATAGCGGCACAACCCCAGGAAACCTCTGGTCATTCACCACGGCCGCAGCACCGTCGAGTTGGACGGTGCTCACGAGCGATGACTTCGAGAACGGCTTCGGCAACTGGACAGATGGCGGCAGCGATGCGCGTCTTTCAAGCAGCTTTGCGGTAGGAAGTCAGTGCCTCGCGCTACAGGACAACTCGTCCTCATCGGTTTCAGAACTTGCCAATGCGCTCGATCTAACTGGATACAACGAGTTGAAGGTCGAATTCAGCTACGTCGTGCAGAGCTTCGAAGGTAGTGAAGACTTCTGGCTTCGCTACAGCTCAGATGGTGGCGCGAGTTGGTCGACCATCGTCGCCTTAGTCAATGACGTCGACTTCGTGGATGACGGCACACGCTACTACCTTTCCATCCCCATCAATAGCACCGGCCACGCGTTCACCAACAACGTGAAGCTGATGTTCCAGTGCAATGCGTCAGGCAATGGGGACGATGTCTACATCGATGATGTCGTGATCTCTGCACAGTAATAAACGTCTACCTATGGCAACCCCGCCAATCGCCGCGGGGTTGCCTATCGCGTTTGGAAGGGCTGATGGTTGTGAACGATCTAGCTACCGAGCACGCCGATGCCATCGGCGGCACAAATCATCGGCGAGGGAAGCAGTTGTTCGCTGCTAGCTTTAACGATCCGATTTATTTTTCGAAGTCAGCCGCAGTCATCCAGGTAAGGTCTTTCCAATACCCGGTGTCGTTAGATTGTGGTGCTCCGTCGGTGCTCCGGCCGTTGACGATCAGAGCAGTCATTTTAGCGGTCAAGGATTCCACTTTCTCCGGATTGTTTTTGGCGACATTGTTCTCCTCCGCACGATCCGTGGAAAGGTCATAGAGCTCCGCAGGCATCTTGCCCTTCGGCAGGATCAGTTTCCATGAGCCATCGGTGATCCCATAGCGCATATCCCCGCTGTCGTGGCTGACGAATGGCACACGATGGTAATCGGCTTTTGGATCGAGCAGCACTGGCGCGAAGCTCTGGCTGTCTTCGCCCGCGTTATCCGGCAGCTCGGTGCCCACTAGTTCGGCGAAGGTCGCCAGCAGATCAGTCTGGCTCACCGGCTTGTCCCACTCGCGGCCCGGCTCTTTCAATCCCGCAGGCCAGCGCACCAAGAACGGCACGCGCTGCCCGCCTTCGTAAACCGAGCGCTTGCCCTCGCGCAACCCGCCGCGGCTGTCGTGGCCGTGCTCTTCAAGTCGTGCCGGCCAAGATTTTTCCGGACCATTGTCGCTTGAGAAAACGATCATCGTATTTTCATCCAACCCATTCTCTTTCAGGAAATTGAGAATCCGCCCGATGTGATAATCTGTTTCGATCAAAAATTCCCCATAGGCCCCCGCCTCACCTTGCCCTTGGAACTCCGGCAATGGACACACCGGATAATGCGGCGAGGTGTAGGGCAGATAGACGAAAAATGGTTTCCCCGCCTTCGCCTCCTCCGCTTTCCCGCCCATCCATTCGATCGCCTTATCGGTGAAACGCGTCAGGCATTGGTTATCGATGAAATCCGGAGCCACCTCAAAACTGCTTTTCACAATCCGCGTCGGATCATTCGTCTTGCCTGGATCTGTCTCATACGGCGGCATGATGCGGTAATCCGTGTAGAGCGGATTCTTTTTTTTATTCGTGTAAAGCGTCGGTGGCACCTTCGCAAAGCGCCCTTCGAACCACGCCAGAATGCCAAAGTTCAACGAAGCCGGAACCCCATAAAAATAGTCGAACCCCTTGTCCAAAGGCATGTCTTTGATCGGCTGGGTCCAGTCCCTATCCTTTGGTGTCCCGGGGAAATCCATTCCCAGATGCCACTTACCGACCATCGCCGTGTTGTAGCCCTGCTCCTTGAGCATCGAGGCCAGCGTCATGCGCTCATCGGGGATCATGCACTTCGCTTCGGCTCCCAGAACCCCCTGCTTGCGCTCCGTCCGCCAAGGATAGCGTCCCGTCAGCAAGCTATAACGTGACGGTGTGCACACCGAGTCCGCGCTATGGCCATTGGTGAAGGCAATCCCCTCATTTACCAGCCGATCCATGTTCGGCGTCTTGAACTTCGCCTCCGGATTCAGCGCACTCACATCCCCATAGCCCTGGTCATCTGTGTAGATCACGATGATGTTCGGCCTCGCCTCAGCATTCGCGAAGCCGACGCTGAAAAGTGAAAACAGCGCCGCAATCGCTGCGCCTGATAGGATTTTCGGGGTTGGTGATTTCTTGAATTTCATGCTGGGAGAATGAGTTACCTAAATACAGGAGACGTTGCTCCAATGTTTCAAGAAAAGACAGACGGCGTCAGGGGAAAGTATCACCGCAAAGGCGGCAAAGGGACTCAAAGCTTGGTTTCTGCATCCGCGTATCTCAGCATTTCAGCATTTACCTCAAAGCATCTCCACCTCCGTGAAGTAGGCACCACCGGCTTTGCCGTTTTTATCATAGAGATAGGTCACGAGTTCCGTCTTGCCGGCCGGGAGTTCCAGCTCGAACACCACGCCCATACTGCCTGGCTCGACAGCAGATTCTTTGGTGATCCCGGCGATCTCCAGCATCGCCCGCTCGGCGACAACCGGCTTCTCAGCCTCTTCCGGATACTGGCGCAGCGTGATGCGGTAGGTTCCAGCCTTCTTCACATCCACCATCCATGGCCCGGTCACGCGCGGCAGCGTCCTGATCGACCCGAAATTCCAAGGCGGATTGCCTTTCGGCATGTACCAATCCTGGGAGCATAACACGGTAGGATTATCGGTCGGCTCGCCCAGGTCGATCGATACCGGGGTCATCCGCGGCGAGACGGATTCCCAGAAGGATGGGTAGAGCGTGCGCAGGCTGGCGACGACTTCCGGATGCTCGGCTGCCACGTCGGTGGTCTGAGCTGGGTCTGCTTTGATATCATAAAGCGCGGCTCCATCCATCAGACGCCACTGATCTTTGATGATGCAGGAGTTTTCCCACTGCTTGGCAACTCCGGTGAAACCCGCGCCGCCATGATATTGAACAATCACATGGTCGCGCGCCGGGGTGGCAGACGAATCTTCCAGGATCGGCTGAAAGGAAATGCCATCCAGTTTTTCCGGAACCGGCAGTCCACAGAGTTCCGCCAAGGTCGGGAGTACATCGATATGTGCGGCCAGACTGGTCAGATCCCGCCCACCTTCCAAGCCGCCCTTCGGCCAGCGAATGAAAAACGGCACGCGATGACCGCCATCCCAGATCGTCGATTTCTTGCCTTTCATTCCCGCATTGAAAACCTTGTCCCCCGCAGCCGACCCATTGTCCGTGGTGAAAATCAAAATCGTATTTTCCGCAAGCCCCAACGCTTCGAGCTCTTTGCGCAACACGCCCACATTGTGATCGAAGTTTGCGATCATTCCGTAAAAGGCATCCACCGGCGGCGTCACCTTTCCTTGATACGGAGCCTTCCATTCATCACCCACCAGATAAGGCCCGTGCGGGGCATTGGTCGCAAGATAGAGGAAGAACGGCTTGTCCTTGTTCTCTTTGATGAAGCGGAGGCTTTCTTCGAAAAACACATCGGTGCAGTAGCCGCTGAACTGTTCGAACTCCCCTTCCTTGCTGCCGGGGCGGACGCGCTCGTAGATATCGTCGAAGTAATCGTTGCCCCAATGATCGGATGCCTGCCCCACCCCGCCGCAGCGATGCCAGACGACGTCTTGAAACCCGCGATCCTGAGGACGATGCGGCGCGTTATCCCCGAGGTGCCATTTCCCCATCATCCCGGTCACATAGCCGTTGTCCGCGAAAAGGTTCGCCACGGTTTTCTCATCGGTATGCAGCATGGTCCGCCCGGAGCTCGTGCGGTAGGCACCCGTCCGTCCCGGGTAATGTCCGGTCATTAGCGCCGCACGTGTCGGCGTGCAGAACGGGCTCACATGGTAATCCGTCAGCCGCACCGACTCGCCGTGCAGACGGTCAAGCTCGGGAGTTTTCAGGATTGGATTGCCATGGACACCCACATCGCCGTAGCCCTGATCATCGGTCATGATCAGAATCACATTGGGCTGGGCCGCTGCGCTGACGTAACAGGCACTGACGACTGAGAAAAAGGCGGCAATCGCTGCGCTCGAGAGGCTCCTGGTGATTCGGCGTTTCTTGGGTTTCATACGGAAATAGTGACACCTACCTACAGTGATTCATCACCTGATGTTTCAAAAAAGGTCACCGATAACGGACAGCTAGGTGGCTATTTTATCAGAGGCCAGTCGGGATGAATCGGGCGTTCGGCGCTTTCACTGCCGTCCTCGGGAACTGGCGGAACTTGCTCGATCAGTTTCGCGAGTTTCTTATGCGCCGTCATCGCCGTCTCTCCGTTGATAGAGCCCGCGAGGTTGTTCGCTTCATCCAGATCGTTCGCAATGTCGTAGAACCGTCCATCCGCATAGAGCTTGAAGCGATCGGTGCGCACAAATGCCCCTGCGTTCTTGCTCCCAAACTTCATATAGGGCTGATAATAGCAAAGCACGTGGCTGCGCGGGGTCGTCTCGTTTCCTAAGATCTGCGGTAGAAAGCTCTGACCATCCTTAGGGTCGGTTTGATCGAGTGGAATGCCGGCGATCTCTGCCAAGGTGGGATAGACATCCGTGAAATCCACCAGATCCTGAGTCACTGCCCCCTCAAGCGACTTTCCTTTCCAGTAAACAATCAGCGGAACATGCGTGCCGTCGTCCTTCATCCCGCCTTTGCCACCTTGAATGGTGCGACCGTTCCAGTTCGATGTGATTGGCGTATGGGTTCCGTTATCGGATGTAAACAGGATCACTGTATTTTCAAGCTGACCGACTGCCTCCAACTTCGAAATCACCTTGCCCACGATCTTGTCCAAATAATGGACCATCGCGACAAAGTTCTCCTTCTTCTCGGCTCGATTTTTTGGCGCTTTATTTGCGTCCTGCCCACGATCCAATTCCCGATGGTGTCTGGAGTAGGGACAAACGGGTCATGCATCAGCACCGTAGGGTAATAGACGAAAAACGGTTGATCTTGGTTGCGCTCGATAAAATCGCAGACGAAATCGCTCATGATATTGGGGCCGTATTGATCCCGATTCTCCTCTGCCGTCACGAACTTGCCGTTGATTTCCAGTGGCGGACTCCAATAGCGCTCGCCGCCGTCCTTCGCTTTCTTCTCCTCCGTCACCTGCCATAGGGCATACTCATCAAAACCTGCTTTATTCACACGCGTGTTGTCGGCGTGATCGGCGAAGACTTCGGGATCATATAGCCCGTTGAGCTGCCATTTTCCGGCGATGGCGGTTTTATACCCCGCCTCCTGCATTAGAATCCCAAAAGTCTTCTCATCCGGGCTGAGGTAGCCAAAGTGTGTGTAGTTCCGGAAGTTATAATTTCCCGTCATGATCATCACCCGCGACGGAGTGCAGATGGGTGTCGAATAACAATGCTCGAACTTCACTCCTTGTTCGGCCAATCGATCAAGATTCGGTGTCCTATAATCCTCCGCCCCATAGGAGCCAAAGCACTCCCAGCCGGCATCGTCTGTCATGATCAGCACGATATTCGGCTTTCGTGGCGGCTCCGCAGCAGCCACGTCAAAGCCGAGTGCTAGTAGCGCAGCTGACAAAATGTAGATTATTTTCATCATCGAACGGAGTTCTGCCCTGACCCAACTCACTACTTACCGTCTTCTAAATCGGGTCTTTCGTATTTTTCTGATCGATTCCGAATCTTCTCTCCGCCGTGGACTCTGTTGTAAAAGCCACGCTCGTCATCGTTGCCGTAGGGATTCTCAGAGCCATCATACCAATCCCCATCACCAGTCATGCGCAGATCGCCTTGCTGGGTGAGTTGTTCGAACAATTCCTTCTTCAGCTCTGCCATCTGCGGGGCATATTCCGGATTCCCTGAGAGATCGGTGATACATTCCGGATCTTTTCCGACATCATAGAGCTCCTCCGCGCCACGTTTCCCGAGAGACAGTCTCCAGGCCTCGGAGTTCTCTCCGGCTTCTATCACGGCAGCCAAGGTCGGGCTCGGATCTGTATCCTTGAAACCTGTCGATGGATTCGCACTGGGCCAGCGGGTCGGCTCGAAATTGTGAATATAGAATAAATCTTCCTTACGGATGACGCGCACCGGATATCCGCGGTCATCTGGACGGCCCGGGTCATTGCGCTCACGCCCCATCAGCACGCTATCACGCTCTGGGATGTTCGCCATATCGCGGCCGCCTTTGAAGATCTCCATGAGACTGCGCCCGGCCCACGGTTGCATGCCGCTTTGCTCTTGGCTGACTCCAGCCAGTTCCAGAAATGTCGGAGCCAGATCGATAAAACTGATGAACTGATCGAAGCTCCGGCTCGGCTCTTTGATCCCGTTTTTCCACATCGCCATGAAAGGCATGTGCGCCGATTGATGATACGGGTGTCCCTTCACACGCGGGAACGGCATTCCGTTATCCGAGGTCACGATCACAAGGGTGTTCTCAAGCAAGCCTTGTCGCTCGAGCGCTTCAATACAGCGCCCGACATGGAGATCGAAATTTTCCACCTCCACGGCATAATCGAGCATGTCGTGGCGCACCGCTTCGGTATCCGGCCAGTATGCCGGCACCTCGGGAATCATATCCAAGGTCTTGCCGTTCTTCACACCGGATTTGAATTCATAAGCCCGGTGAGGCTCATTGCAGCCCATCCAGAAGGTGAAAGGCTTCGAAGGATCCCGATCGATGAGAAACTGTTCGAAATTCTTGGCGTAATCATTTTTGGAAATTTTGCTGGAAACAGGTTCTTTTACCCTATGCGGACCATATTGCTTACCCAATAGGTCACGCCCCTGCGCCTCGCCCGGGCTCCATCCCTTTCCGGTGAAGCCGACGTTGTAGCCGTTCTCCAGGAGCGTTTCCGCGTAGGTTTTGAACTTCTTGTCGAGGACCGCATTGTGATTGATCGCCGCCCCTAGTTGCCATGGATTGCGACCCGTGATGATCACGGATCGCGATGGACCGCATTTCGGGTTTGGCGTGTAGGCCGAGGTAAAGTTAATCCCCTGCTCCGCGATACGATCGATGTTCGGAGTCTTCACCCAGGTGCAGCCATTGGCGCCGAAATGCTCGAACGAAGCGTCATCCGCAATGCAGAACAAAATGTTAGGTCGCTCCGCGGCAACGCATTGGGAGGCAATCGCGACCCATATCGCGGTCCATGTGGTAAGTAGTCTCATCATAAATTTCTCACTAATTTTTTTTAGAACTACCTTCATCGTAGTTCGCTCATACTTCATGATCTCGCCATCACCAATCGGCACAATCAGCTCAAATCAAAAAGGCATCAGGTGACCCTGATGCCTTTTCATTACGTATAATGTCCGAACTTATTTCACACTCAGTGCGTCAGCCGAGTATTTCAGCTTTCCCTTGTAATGGAGCTGACTCTCCACAGCGGGATAGCTCACCAGGTAGTTGTTTTCATCGATGATGTTGAAAAGGTAATGAGTGGTGCCCTTAGGTAGAGTCGCCTCCACCGTGTCGCCCTCAATTTTGGCTGGGGCTAGGAACCACTCCTCATTCGGATCACCACCGAGCGTGGTATACAGCAGCTGGGCGTGAACAACTTTCGCGCCGTTTTCCTTGAATGTGGCGCGGACGGTGTCGCCATCCCGCTCTTCTGAGACGACTGACGGAACGGTTTCCTTATGCGGCAACTCTGCCTGATAGGCGGGATTGAAGTGAGGGTAACTGGCATCCATGCTGGTCAGCAGTTCCGTCAGTTTACCATTTAACTCCTGGGCTTTCTCCGGCATGGAGGATACGAGGTTTTTGGATTCCTCGATATCCACGCGCTTCGAATTGCCGTCACGTGTGTCGTAAAGCTGATAGAGTTCCAGCTCGCTCTTCACGGACTTGTTATTGATGAAATCGTAGTTTCGAACCAACTTAAAGTCACCCACACGGATCGTGCTATACATCGCCACGCTGTTGGGGAAATGCCACATCATAGTATCGCGGGCGTTGCCCTCGGCATCCTTCACCAGGGTCGGATCCTGAGGGGACTGAGTGAGCAATGGATACAAATCAGAGCCATCCAATTGCTGATTCTCCGGAGTATTGGTGCCTGTCATCGACAAGATCGTCGGGAAAAAGTCCAAGCCGTTCGCCATGACTTCTGTTTGCTGACCGGTAGGAATGTTTGGCCCCACGATGATGAATGGCACGCGTGTCCCGCCCTCTTCCAGGCGGATCTTGCCACCATCCAGCGGATAGTTGTCTGTGATGATATCACCTTTGAGTTTCTCCATCCCGCCATTGTCCGAGGTGAAGATGATGTAGGTATTTTCCCGAAGGGTGTGCCCCGGCCAGCGCGGGTCTTCCGTCTCGTCAAGGTAGTTCAGGAGCTTGCCCACATAATAATCATACTCCTCGACCATCGCGCAGTAGTAAGGGTTCTGCTGTCCAGGGCGAGCCATCGGACCCGGATTTTTAGGGAACGGAATTCCGAGCTTCTTGCAGTATTTCTCCAACAGGACTTTGCTGCGGGTCTGGATCGGGGAATGCACCAGTCGCTCTGCATAGAAGAGAAAGAAGGGTTGTTCCTTCTTCTCCTCCATGAAGGTGATCGCATCCAGCAGGATCTCGTTTTTCGGGTAGTTGTTCTCGTCCAACTGCCATTGATCGTCGGGAGCATCGGTCGAGAAACCTTTCACGCGATTGGGAACCATATCCCTGGCCACGCCCATGCTTTCACGCGACCATTCGAAGCCGACATCTTTGGGCAAAGGCTCTGCGCTAGGCTTGATGTTCACGTGCCATTTTCCGCTGTGCCCTGTCGCATAACCATTCGCCTGCAGCACTTCTGCTAAGGTAGGTTGCACTGTGGTGAGACGTGCGAGCTGGTAAGGCTCCATCACACGTGAACCAGTTAGATGATACGGTGAGGGAGGCGTGCCGCCACGCACACTGGGTTTGTTGGCACGGGCCGGGTGGATGCCGCTCAAAATGGCGCAGCGAGATGGCGCGCACACCGGAGCCGCGGAGTATCCCTGCCAGAACATGACTCCCTCTTTCGCCAACCCATCGATATTGGGAGTCTCGTAAGGGGAAGGTTCGTCGATGTCGTAGGCCTTCACATCCTGCCAGCCGAGGTCATCGGCCAACACCAGTAGAATATTCGGCTTGGCGGGACGGGCATCCTCTGCGAAGGCATGACCCGCAAGCAGAGCTGCAGCAAATAAGATTCTATATTTCATATTAAACACCTATTGGGTTGAACGATCCGGTCGCGACTATTTCGCCTCCGCCACCTTGGTGTATTGCATGAAACCATTCGCATCCACGAGCATGAAGCAGTAGGCTTGGATACTTTCCGGAATCGTCGCGCTCACGTTGATTCCATCTTCGCTGACGGTGGCAGGTCTACGCATACCCGAGATGAACTCGGCCGTGACTGGCTTATCGCCACCTCTTCTTCTCTTCTCGGCTTTCGGACCATCGCAATAGATCACCCATGCTTCTTTTACAACTGGGCCATCGGATTTAACCGAAACCCGTGCATTGCGTGTGCCCGCTTTGAAGGAGGCTTTGTCTACTGCTGCGACAGCTTCGGTTTTATCCGAGTAGTTTGGATTCAGGTAAGGAGGTTCTGCGTTGGTTTCAGCAAGTGCTCCCTCAAGCAATCCGTTGAGACGCTCGACAACCGAGGCATACTCAGGATTTTTCGCAAGGTTGTTCACCTCTTCCAAATCATTGCGCTTACCATCTTCATAGATGCGATAGAGTTCGTCTTCGCCGTCGTAGCGTTTGTAGAATTTGTAATCTCCACTACGGATGGAGGATGTCATCTTCGGATTATGTGGATAGTGCCAGAAGAGGAACTCACGCTCCTTGCCATCTGCATTGAGCACTTGAGTGCTTTCACCTTCCAATACAGGCGTAATGTCCAAGCCGCTGAGCTTTGCCTCATCCTCAGGAGCGATTTCAGTATGGGTCAGGTCAAGGAAGGTCGGGAAAAAGTCCAACTGATTGATCATACCGTCAAACTCAGTTCCACCCTTGATGCCAGGACCTGCAACTACCATAGGAACGCGCACACCGCCTTCTTCCGCATGGGTTTTACCGAATTTCAGCGGTGAATTATCTGAGATCGTTTCTTTGCCATGATTGGTAGCACCACCGTTGTCCGAGCTGAAGAAAATGTAAGTAGTCTCGCTGAGCTTCTTGCCAGGATTCCGCGGATCGTCGGTTTTTTCCAAGAAATCCACCACGCGTCCGAGACTCCAGTCCACAGTGGTGATCATCGCACCAAAATAAGGATTCTGTTGACCCGGCAGACTCATATCGCCTTTCTTCGGCGGGAAAGGCTGACCCATTTTATCACAGTAATACTCAAGCAACTCGCCGTTGCGAGTCAGTACCGGCCAGTGAACCATCCAGTGGCAGAGATTCAGGAAAAACGGCTTGTCACCGCTTTCCGCGATGAATTGGAGCGCGGATTCCGTGACTTCATCGTAAGGATAGGAAATACCCTCCGGTTTCTTCTCACTGAAAGGTGCATATTTTTCCTTGCTCAGCGGGTAAGTCTTATCGTTCGCAGTGGCAAAGCCTTTGGTGCGATCCGGCATGCTGCGGTGAGCGCCGCGGTCTTCGTTGGTCACATCAAACCCGTAACTTGCCGAGGAAAGACCGACGTGCCATTTCCCGGAATGCCCGGTGCGGTAGCCATTCGCTTTCAGAGCATCCGCAATCGTCAGCAAACTTCGATCCAGCTGTGCCTCCAAGTAGGGAGAAACCAAGCGCTCATTTTTCTTGGCGTCTCTTCTATCGTCCAAGGTCACGTGGGTGAACCTCGTTTGTGCCGGATGCTGTCCAGTAAGAATCGCAGCGCGCGATGGTGAACAAGAAGGAGCTGGTGAATACGCTTGGGTAAAATTCATGCCAGCATCCGCAAGCTTCAGTAAGTTCGGAGTCTCATACGGAGTTGGTTTGTCCAAATCATTGAGCTGAGTAGCCTGCCAGCCGAGATCATCGACATAGAAAATGATGATGTTTGGCTTTGTCAGCGGCGTCTCTTCTGCGAACGCCGGGACTGCCGTAGCGGTAAAAAGCGCCAGAGTGGCGGCCTTGAGAAAATGGGTCTTCGTCATAAAATTACGTTTTGGGATCGCTCTAAAAATAGCAAGAACCCTGCAGGTGTCTATTACACGTTTATATGATGCCCAGATCCGGCGCTTTCCGGTATCTACGTAGCGCCCTGCGTAAGCCCCTCCAAGAATAATCCCGTGCCAGCCACTCCCGCAAGACTCCGCCACCTTTCCGTGATCCTCTGGATCGCTGGGTTCTGCGCGTCGGCACTTTCCGCCGAGCCGACCAAGCCATCCCTGACACAACTCGAGACTCGCCTGGAGGCCATCGATGCAGAACTGGGAACCTTAGCCCGCACCAGCCTGCGCAGCGGAGTCGGGCCGATCGGCTATCGCTCGGATTGGACTTCAGAAACCCTCGCCCACCCGGAACCCGGTTCTGTCTGGGTGGAAGTGGATCTAGGCGCGCGGCAAGCCATCGACCAAGTCGTGCTCATTCCGTGCATCTACCGGGACTCGGAAAATGGATTTCAGTCGGATGGATTTCCACCTGCATTTGAGATTTGGGCGGGTGGACCAGAGGACAAGCAGGGGCAACGAATCGCCGTCATCACCGAGCAGGATCCAGTCCTGCCCCGCATCGCCCCATTGATTATCGAGCCCCCGGAAACCGCCGCCTCATGGCTGCGCATCGTCCCCACCCGCCTGTCACAGCGCGCCTTCGACCAATTCTATGCCTTCCAGCTTTCCGAAATGATGGTCTTCAGCGGCGAGACCAATATCGCCCTGCGTCGCCCCGTCTCCACCGCAGACCCGGAAAGAGAGTTTCCCCATGCAGCGTGGGACAAACGATACTTGGTCGACGGCTTCACCCCCTACCTGATGCACTCCGCCCACGATACGCGCAGCGTGGCGTATATCAGCAAGACCCGGAGATCGAATTCCCTCATCCTCGATCTGGAGTCAGCTCACACCCTTTCACGCATCCATCTGCACGTCGCCGAGCAAGATGATACGGTGCCGCAAGCCTACGTTGGCGACCTTGGCATCCCCCCGCATCTCGTCATCGAAGGTGCCAACCGCGAAGACTTTTCGGATGCCGTCACCCTGCTCGATCATATCAAGCAGCCGGACCACGCGGATACCGGGCCGATCTTGATGTGGGACCTGCCGCTGACCCGTTGCCGTTTCATCAAAATCAGTGGAACCTCCACACCCGAGATGGAGCGCTTCCGAATCGGCTTCGCCGAAATCGAACTCTTTGAGAACGGCAAAAATGTCGCCCTCGGAAAATCCATCGATGAGGACGTCCCGAAATACCCGAAACGTTCTCTCGAAACCATGACCGATGGCAAAAATCTCTACGGAAAAATCCTGCCCATCCGCGAGTGGATCCAGCAACTCGCCCGCCGCCACGATCTGGAATCCGAGCGCCCCGTCGTCGCCGCCGCCTTGCAACAGCTCTACTCCCTCCAGGAAAGACGCATCCGTCTGCTGACCATCGCCGTCACCACACTCGCGCTTGGCATCGCGTTGTTCATCATCGTGCAGCGCTACTTCCACCGCCGCGAACTCGAGCGACTCCGCACCCGCTTTTCCGCAGACCTCCACGATGAGCTCGGGGCGAATCTCCACGTCATCGGCATGCTCGGAGATCTCGCCCGGAATGAAGGCAATCCCTCCCCCGCCCTGCGCAGTATCCACGAGAAAATCCGCGCCATGACAGAACGCACCAGCAAGGCCGTCCGTTACTGCACCAACATGATCGAGGCGAAAGGTCTCTATGAAGACCTGCTCGCAGACATGCAGCGGTTCACCGAGCGCATCCTCGCCGATATCGACTACACCTTTACCTACCGCGGCGAAGAGCACCTCGCCACCCTCAGCCCCCGCACCCGCGCCGATCTGTTCCTTTTCCACAAGGAATGCCTGGTCAACATCAGCCGCCATTCCGAAGCCACCGAGTGCAGCATCGATCTCGTCGCCACCCCGGATCAGCTTACGCTCACCATCACAGACAACGGCTGCGGCCTCCCCGAATCTTCGTCCAATCAAGCCCCCTACTCCCTGAAGCGCCGCGCCCGCCTGCTGCGCGCCAAAGTCCGCGTGGAGTCCCACCCCGCCACCGGCACCACCATCCGTCTGTCCCGAAAAAATTGCCGTTGGGCTTTCCTCCGCTAAGACCCATCATCATCCCTCTCCCATGAGCAAAACCATCCGCATCGCCATCATCGAAGACCATCCGGAATACCGGGAAGTGGTCGCCATCGCCTTGGCGAAAGAGCCGGATATGGAACTCATCGGGACCTACGGCTCCGCCGAACGCGCCCTCAAAAAACTCCAGAATCAGCAACCCGAAGACGAGCCATCCATCATCCTGCTGGATCTCAATCTCCCCGGCATGTCCGGCCTCGAGGCCATCCCCTGGCTTCAGAAATACGTCCCGCAGAGCAAGATCATCGTTCTCAGCCAGTCGGACAAAGAAGCCGAAGTTCTCAGCGCCATCCAGCAAGGAGCCTCAGGCTACCTGCTGAAATCTTCCCAGATTCATCAACTCATCTCCTCCATACGCTCCGTCGCAGGCGGTGGAGCCACCCTCGATCCGGACATCGCCAATTACATCCTGAAAACCGTTCAGAACAAACCACCCGGTCTAGAAGTCAGCAAGCCCCTGACCGAGCGGGAAATGGAAATCCTTGTCATGCTCAGCAAAGGCTCCCTCAAAAAAGAGATCGCCGATGAGTTAGGCATCAGCATCAACACCGTGGTGAAACATATCGTCCACATCTACGAGAAACTCGAAGTCCAGAACGCCCCCGCCGCCATCGACAAAGCCTACCGCAGCGGCATCCTCAAACCCTAGAATTCCCGAGGTATTTCCCGCCAGTAATCTGTTTTATTTCTTACCCTTCGACGCTCGCGGCGGGAGATTCTTGATGCTCTCCTCTGTCCATGCCAGCACGTCATCCTCCCCGCTGAGGAAGCCGTTCTTCACCAGAAACGCATCGGCCTTGGTAAGCACATCCTCGAACATTTTCCGCCCACCCTTGTTGATGTGGAAAAATCCGTGGGCTTGGCCTTTGTAGATATGAGTCTCGGATTCATTGCCCGCCTCCTCCATTTTTTTCTGGAACTCGTGGATCGTGGCCACCGGAACATGCACATCATTATCGCCGAAAAAGACGATCGTTGGCGGAAGGTCGGCGCGGATGTTGTGCATCGGCGAAATGTCTTCCCAGTAATCCGTGACACGATCATGCCCATATCCTCCGGGGCCGTTGTCATAAACCGGGTTGAACAGCATAAGTGCATTCGGCAGGCAGGAAACCGGGCTCTCGGGATTTGCATCGATCTCCGGGCACATCGCCGCCGCCGCTGCGACGTGGCCACCGGCTGATCCTCCACCGACGACAATTTTCTCCGGATCAATGCCGAACTCTTCCGCATGGGCGCGCACGTAGCGGATCGCTTCCTTGCCGTCTTCCACACAGTTTCGCGGCTCGGCTTTATGGCTCGCTTTCGTCCGATACTGGGCCGCTATCGCCACCATGCCGCGCGAGGCGAAGTATTTGCTATAGCCATAGAATTGCTCCGGATCACCGCCGGACCAACCGCCGCCGAAAAACAGAATGATGCAGCTCCTGTTCTCCCCCTCCTTATGCTCGGCAGGGAAAAAACAATCCAAGCGCAGGGGTTCGCCTTTGGCGGGCTTAGAGAAAACCACTGCCTTGTCCGGCTCATAACCCAAGGTCCACGAATATTTCTCCGTCGCCGGTTTCCGTTCCTCCGCTCCATGCAAAGGAACAGCAGCACCCAGCAGGGCGAACGTGGTAAAAAAGGTTATGATTGGTAGTAATTTCATGGTCATTTTTGGTTCGAAGGCAAGACAACAGGCCACCTATCTACAGCGACCCCTCGCCCAATGTTTCAGGAAATTCACGCGCAGCGCAAGGAGGGGCGGCCCTGCGGCCGCCCGGCAACCCAAGTCTTCCACTTATCACTTATCACTTATCACTCGGCACTCCAAGCACCCCAGCTTCGTGCCTCATCTTATCCGCGTCCATCCGCGCCCATCCGTGGTTCAAACTCTTCAAGGCTCAAACTCATCCGTCCGGAACGGCCGCGCAGGCAGCCCCGCCCCGTTCACCAGATTCACTTCCGGCATCGCCGAGAACGCGTAACGCACATACAGCGGCTTCATCACCTCCTCGGATTTCAGCACCACCGTCTGCCCAGCGATCTCCGCTTTTGCCCTCACCCATTTCTTGGAATCATCTGCCACCCAGAACGCTTTAGGCGCCTCGCCGTCTTTGGTCGTCAACCCCTCCGATTGATCGAAGCTCACGATGATCTCGCCGCCCTTCGCCTCCGCAGTTTTCATCACCGGCCCCTCTGCCACGATATCCATCCCCAGGGTATCGCGCTGAGCCAGCAGAGCCAGACGTTGCCCCACCGGCACCTTATCGGTCGGGTGGATATTTTTCTTATCTCCTAGATCTATCGTATTTGCCACCCCGGTGCCCGGCAGCGCCAGCGCTGTGAGCTGTGCCTCCCGCATGTATGCCCATGAACGAAGCGTGGGAACTTCCCCGTCAGATTTGGGGCGTGGTACATTCGTGTATCCCGGCAGCATCGCCACTAGGAAATGCAGATCCTCCCTGCCCCACTCCTCCCGGTAACGCTTCATCCACAACTTCAACGTCACACCATACTGCTGCATACTGTCCGGTGTTTTCGCATTCGCCTCGCCCTGATACCACACCACCCCCCGACAAGCATAGGGCGCCAATGGCTTCATCATTGCATTGAAGATAATGTTTGGTTGGGTGCGCAGCTTGATGTCCTCCGCCCTCTCACGAGCCGCACCCTTTGCCAAGATCGTCTTGATCTCCCCGTGCAGCTTCTCGTCCGCATCAAATTTTTCCATGATGCTTCTGAAATGTGGCAGTTCTTCGGTCATATCGCGCGACATCCAGCCCTCGATCGATGAGCTCCCCCACGATGTCAGGATAATCCCCACCGGCACCTCCGCCGCCTCCTCTAGGAAATAGGAAAACGCCATCGCTACCGCACTGTTCGGGTAAGTCGTCTTCCATTCTCCTCGACACGCCTCCTGTTCGGAAAATGCCACCGTCTTTTCCACCTCGAAGCTGCGGATATTCTCCGCCTTCGCCATCAGATCTTTGAGCCCCGGTGTCCCAGCTGTTGCCGGCATCTGCATGTTCGATTGCCCGGAACAAATCCACACTTCCCCCACCACCACATCGGAGAAGCTCTTCACTGCATCATCCTTGGTCGAACGAATCCTCAGCTCATGCGGCTCCGCAGTCGCCGACATCGCATCCAGATCCACCCGCCACTTTTCATCCGCCCCCACCTCCGCAGTCTTCTTTTGGCCTTCCCGCGCAGAGCCCGCCAAAGGGGCAAACTCCACCGTCACCTCCGCCCCAGGGTCCGCCGCCCCCCATACCGGCACCGGCATTCCCCGCTGCAGCACCATGTGATCCGTGAAAAGCGAAGCCGGTTCCAGCGCCGCATTCAGCGCCGGAGAAATTGCCAGAAGTGAAAGGAAAAGAGAGGCAGGGAGTTTTTTCATAGATCAGTCCCGAGCATACGGAAATCCCCCACCGCTTCTAGCAGGGAAAGCAGGGAGCAGAGAGCTTTGAGAATTTAAAACGCTGATCCCGCAGGTGTTGCCTTTCTCAAGACCACAACCTGCGGGACCAACTCTATTTCAAGGGGGGAGGGGGTATGTGCTGGCTGATGCTTTCGGCTGTGCAATGAGTCATTTCCGTCAGCGACCTGCGAGGCGAATACTTAAGGAAAGTTGAAGAATTTTCACGGTTCATGTGGCGAAGCGGTCAGGATTTGTGGTGAAACCGCCCCCCCCTTCCCTCCCACTTCACATGCCCACGGCATTTCTGAGGCGCCGCGAGGCCCTCCGTCCCATTTCCACCGGAGCCGCACAGCCAGGGAAAACGACCTCCGAAAGGTCGCGCGTGATGGTCCGGAACTCCCGCACCGCATCGATCCTCACGATCATCGATCGGTCCACGCGCAGGAAGGTCTCCTTCGGCAAAAGTTCCTCCCATTCTCCCAACGTGCGCCGCACCAGCGCCGCGGCACCTTCCTTGAGGTGGACACGAGAGTAGTTGTCTTCTGCCTGGATGTGGGTCACAGAGCGCACCGGCACCATCCGCAGCTGCGCGTCCTCCCGCAGGGCCACAAGATCGGTATCCGCCAGCTCGCCCCCCTTTTCATCCGGCGCCGCCAGTCCCGCCGCCGCCCGGGAGAGCGCCGTGGCCAGCCGGTCCGGAGCGATCGGCTTGAGCAGATAATCCAGCGCATTTACCTCAAACGCCCGCACCGCGTACTTATCAAAAGCCGTCACAAAAACGACACGCGGCGCATAGTCCAGCAGCGGCAGCAACGCAAAACCGTCCCGGCGTGGCAGTTGGATATCGAGCAAAACCAGATCCGGCCTCTCCCGGTTGCATAGCTCCGCTCCGCTCCCCACATCCACCGCCTCCCCCAGCAGCTCCACCTCCGGGTGTGCGTCCAGCAGCCTGCGCAGCATCTTCCTTGCCGGCGGTTCGTCATCGATGATCACGGTCCGGATCTGGGCATTCATGGCAGCGCGCAGTAGGGTTGCGGAGACCCGATGCAAATGCACACCGTCACAGTCCCCTCCTTTTCATCGGGAGCGATCTTCAACTCATGAGTCCCCGGATAGAGCATCTCCAGCCGTTTCCTCAGCACCGATAGCCCCTGCCCGCCCGGCACATCCCTCGCCCTTGTCCCATCCTCTTCCACCCATTGCCCCGAGTTGGTCACCTCCACTTTTGCTCCACCATTCTCATCACCTACCACGTTCACTCTCAGTCGCAGAGGCGTCGGCGATGTGCGGTGACCATATTTCAGCGCATTCTCCACCAGCGGCTGGAGGAAAATGCCCGGCACTGCCACATCC
Source organism: Luteolibacter sp. (assembly GCA_039978775.1). Classification (GTDB taxonomy): domain Bacteria; phylum Verrucomicrobiota; class Verrucomicrobiia; order Verrucomicrobiales; family Akkermansiaceae; genus Luteolibacter. Next base: position 114,394 of record JBDWAR010000016.1, read on the forward strand.
CTCGCCGCCTCATCCATCTGGCAATCGATCTCCAAGGAATCACCGAACCTCGCCTTCTCCACTGTGAGGTAGCTGCGTATCGCCTCGTATTCCTTTTCCATGGTCACAAAAACCTCATCGTGGTTCGCCAGCGAATAGCGGAAATAATCCGACAGCCCCCGCACCACCGGCACCAGATCCGCATCGCGCCCGTCGAGATCTGCCAGGATCGTATTGAATGCATTGAAGAGGAAATGCGGCGATACTTGGGCGCGCAGCATCAGGATCTCTGCATCGCGCGCCGCCAGCTCCGCCTTGTGCAGCTCGGTCAGCCGCGCACGCGCCGCCATGATATCGCGGATCGCAAAGTAGAGTAGGCTCCACGCCGTGAACAACAGCGCCCGGAAGCAGAAGATCCCGAACAACGGATCGTCCCTATCCGCCCTACCGATCCAATCCACCACCCAAAGATTCAGCCACGTATCGAGCGCGGAGAAGGAGAACGACAGGCTGAGCACCAGCACCGCCACCAGCAACGGCCGATCCGACCGCAACCCGCTTTTCCGATACATATACCGCAGCGCCAGGGTCACTAGGAAACCAAAGCTCTCCCGCGTCAGCGTCACCAGCAGCGCATAACTCAGCGACTCGAAGAGCACCGCCTTGAGCGGAAAACTCAGCAACGCATACACCAGCCACCCGCCGATCTGGAACCTCCAGAACCACGGAATCCGCTTTATCCATTCTCTATCGCCGACTATCCGCTCCACGCGCCGCCACCTTCGCCAGCTCCCCCCTCCTCGTCCAGCAACAACCGCGCAAGCGCACGGAGAGACATGCCCGTAGCTGCGGCGTCTCGCCGCAGGCCGTGCAAGAGGCGTCTCGCCTCAATACCCTCTGAAAAAGGGGCCCAGATACCTCTTCTCCGATCAGCCTTTCAGCCTTTCAGTTTTACTCTCCAAAAGAAATCGCCGACAAACTCGATCTCTCCCCCCACGGCGTCGTCAAGCGCATGCGCCGCATCTACGACAAACTCCAAGTCCAAAACGTCGCCTCCGCCGTCGCGACTGCCGTCCGCAAAGGCTGGATCTAGGTGAGAAAAAGCCGCGCCGCGCAAGAATGCGCGCTCCTCTGATCTCGACGAGCTATCTATTCCTTATTCTTTCCATTCCGTGTGTTCCACACGAAGCCGATTGACTCTAGTTTCCGAATTCTTTCTGCGTCAGGAATATCCCCACGACGATAATGGATTCGCTGCGTGTTCACCCATCGGCCAAGCTCCGCGTCTTCCTCCCACCGTTGTGGTACGTTGCAGTTCCCGTGTATTCTCCGATAATCCAGCAATTTTCCGAACATTTCGTCCCAAATATTCAGTTTCTTCTGCCTCCACTGGAAGCCTATCGCTTCTAGGCGCTGTCGGCGATTCGAAATGGAATTATCGTTCTCCACCTCTGATCGACGTTGACTCCTAACCCAGTTCGCAAGTTCCTTATACTCGGGATTTCCTTGTGGCACATTAGTATGACCTTGCATCCTTTTAAATTTTAGTAATTCGAGAAATCTCTTCTCCCACGTCGATCCGATTGGATCCCAGTCGAAGCCTAATGCGTTCAACTTCTCAAAACGTTCTAAAGACAGCCTTCCGCTATTTTTGTCGGTTCTCTGTCTGCCAACCCAACGTGCAAGGCTAGTATCCAGTTTCCAGCCTCTTGATACTAGGCAGTTGCCATACTCGGCCTTGTAGTCGATCAATTTAGCAAAAAACATTTCCCAAATGTCGAGTGGGTTGCCGGCATTGTCAGATTCTTGTTGCGATTCTAAATTCCATTCGAAGCATATCTCTTCAAGCTGTTGAAGCCTTTCATCAGACAACTTTTTTCTTCTATAATATCTTCTTTGAACGCCTACCCATCTGGCGAGCTGAGGATTGTCAGGCCAACCTCTAGGAACGCAACAATTTCCGTGCCTCGCGCGGTAGTCTTTAAGTTCGATCAGACGTTTTAGCCAACGCTCGTCTAAAACATCTCCCTCCGATCTGAGACTCTTCGAATCACTAGTGCGGCGCACTCTAGGTTGCCAGTCGAAATCTAAAGCATCGAGTAGCGCGATCTGATCGTCCGCCATACGCTTCGTGTTTCGATTGCCCCGCTGAATAGAAACCCACCTTCCCAGTTTCGGGTTCTCCTGATACATATAAGGTACTGATGCGTGGCCATATACACAATGGAATTCTCTTAACTGTTCAAACATTCCCTCCCAAGAATTCCGGGGACCACGCGGCCCGCAAGCCCCTGGACTCCATTCAAACTTCAACTCCTCTAGCTTAGAGATTCGTTCTTTGGAAAGCTTCCCTTCGGCCTTTTTTGCACGCTGAGTCTGAACCCAGTTAGCAAGCTTCAGATCTTTCGGCCACTTTGAGGGCACCCGACAATCCCCATTTCTCTCCCAGTAAGAACGAAGCCGAGAATACATTTCAACCCATCGTGAAGTGAAGGGCTCCCAAACAAACTCGATCAGATCTAATCGCTCGCGTTTGAATGGTTCCAATTCCCCCCTGCGCGCCTGTGCTCTTTGCACGCCGACCCATTTTGCCAACGGAGTATCTAAATCGAAACCGAGAGGCACCAAACTATGACCATTTTCCTCGAAGAAATTAGATAGCCGCTCATACATCTCCTCCCACTTCACTATCTTGCGTCGCAAAGGAACTATACCCAATGTTTCGAGCTCGATGATCTGTTGTTCATTCAGGATACCTGCGCTTTTCTTGACCTTGGCTGCAGCCACCCATGCGGCGAGATCTCTCTGTTCAATATTGGAGAAAGACCCGTGGGCAGATCTGTAGTCAGAAAGCTGACCAATACGGATATCCCACTCTGGATCTGATAGATCCCAATCAATCGATAGAGCATCCAAATCAAGAATCTGAGTCGGTGTTAACTTCCCGCTCAGCTTCGCCACCCTGATATCGCGGACCCAGCTATCTAAATCGGAAAATTGAGACCAGCCATAGGGGACGTTGCAGTGCCCATGAATTTTGAAGAATTCCTTCAAGGCAGGGAAATATTTTTCCCAATGAGTTGCGGGTACAAACGGGACAAGACCGATTGAACTCAGAGCTTCAATCTGGTCATCCGCAAGCCCACCGTTAAGGACTGCTTTGGGTTGGTATTGGGTCCACCGACTCAGCGGATTATTCAGCGAAATATCACAATTCCCATGCTCGTTAAAATATTTTACCGCTTCCTCATATTTCCTCCACCACATTTCGAGGCTTGGCTGCCAATCGAATTGAAGCGAATTAAGTGCATCGAACCTCTCAGGCCGGAGCCTATTTTGACGCCAAAGCCCGCGTTGCGTAACTACCCATATCGACAATTTAGGGTCGTCTTGCCATCTTGATGGCACAAGGCAGTCGCCGAACCTATTTTTGTAATCAACGAGCCTCTTGAGCATAACTTCCCAATTCGAGACCGTTTGGAAGACACCTAATTCTTCAAGCTTCGCTCTTTGCTCATCTGATAGATTTTTTTGACCATTTTTTGACCTCTGAACGCCTAACCATCGCGAAAGTCCTGGCGCAAATTGGGCCCCTTTATTTATTGCTGTTACTCCATCATTTTTTAAAGATAAAAGAAGAGCATCATAATGCTGATTCCAAGTATCAGCATGAAATTCAGAGATATCCCAAAGGAATTGAATTTCATCTAGGAGCCTTTTCTCTTCCTCATCCAGAGTGCCATCTCTGAACTTCTTTCTCTGTGTATATACCCACCCTGCTAATGCCTTGTTCGGAGGGAATCTAGCTGGAACCTTACAGTCACCATATGTTTTCTTATACTCGACAAGTTCCTTATAGCGCTGATTCCAATGGACGTGGGCTCGCTCCCAGCAAAACCCTAGATTTTCTAGGAGTCTGGTTCTTTCAGCACTAAGAGCACCACGACGATACTCGCTCCGCTGGGTAGCGAGCCATCCTGCAAGCGGATCTCTTCTACTATCCGATTGCGGGACGTTACAGTGTCCGTTCTCCTTCTTGTATTCTACAAGCTCAAGATACTTTACTCTCCATTCTGCATCATTTGGATTCCAATTGAATCCAAGCTTATCAAGTAACTCAATGCGTTCCGCAGAAATTGTGTTTTTCCTGCGTTTCACACGCTGTGTAACTACCCACCTTGCCAGATCTTGATTATCCTTGTACCGCGCAGGAATGTCGCAGTTTCCGAATTCATCGTAGTAACTGATCAACTCACCATACCGGTCGTCCCAGACGTCCCCAACTGCGTCAATACATTCGGCGGTAATCCACCTTTTGATTTCCTCCAGTGAGATCTGAGGACCTAAAATTTCGACAGCTTCGAGTGATCGAGAGTCATCATAGCCCTTTGTCCGTCCACGTTCTCGACGGATACTCGATATTTCGTGATCTAGAATCTCATCGACCTCCTTCAGCGTGTGAATAACACGCCAAATATCCTTGAAATCGCTGCGACGGACAGCATCGGTATCAGACTCTCCCCGAGCCACTTGGACATAAAGTGGAACAAGAATGTATCCGCACTTCTTGCCCCCCGATTTTCTCATCGCACGCCCGGTAGCCTGAACAATGTCTACGAGACTATGCTTCGGGGACATGAACGCCACTAGATCGACCGCAGGCACGTCGACTCCTTCTGTAAGGCATCTAGCATTCGATATCGTGCCGAGAGAAGCATCGCGGAACGACTTCATCGTCTTTTCTCTCTCTGAAGTCAGCATGCTACCGTTCACATGGAACGATTTAAATTTGGGTAGATGGGTGGAAACCCCTTCCGCACCATTCGCTACAAATGATCTTGCTGATGCAACCGAAGAATGAAACGTGAACGCCTTTTTGATCGGATACTTAATAACTGCCGCAGCCATTGCAATCTGATTGGCTACCTGGCGTGCCCTGATTTCATCACCTTCAACAATGACAATGCCGTTTCTAAGACGGACAGAATCGAGCATCTCTGAGGTCACAATCGAAATCACAATCCGGTAGTCGCAGATGATTTTGCGTCGAATAGCCTCTGTAAACGGCAACGAATAGACGACTTCCCCATACACCTCAGGAACATCCATCGAGAATACCAATTTCGCGGAGCCTTCCTTATCCCGCCTGGAAATATTGTAGTGCCGAGGTGTAGCCGTCATAAAGAGACGCTTCTTGATGGCGACATTTGCATCGTCTAGGGCAAGCGAGAACCTCAGACCGCTTCTTCCAGCGGTTTTATGAGCTTCGTCGAATATTCCGAGATCAAACGCAGGAAGACCTTTGGTTGCTTCAACGAGAACTTTGGACGATTGATAAGTGCTGAAGACTAGTTTCACGCCCGCGTACTCGTGTGACAGATAGACTCGCAGCGATTCTGGATCCGTGGTGACTGGAAAGTCTAAGTCTCCGGGTCTCACGTAAATCTCATCAATATCCCTACCAATCGATTCATCCGAACAAACACATCTGAAACTTACGCCCCCATGTGGCCAGGCAGTATGCCGCAACCATTCGTGCAAAGTCTGTCTTACGAGGGCTAGCGAAGGCAGGAGGATAAGGACGGATTTAACTTTCATCCGCTCCGCAGCCCACAATGCAGTGAGCGTCTTTCCCGAACCACAAGCCATCAAAGCTGTTGCTCGATCAGAATCAGCAAATGCCTTCGTGATGGACTCTATCGCCTCCGTCTGATGAGGATCAGGTGTTGCGGTTTCATAGATAATCTGAGCACCGTTGAGCCAGGCTTCAATACTGGCAAAATCTGAAGAGTCCAATTCGTCCAAGTCGGCGCCTCGAACAGCCATAAATCCTGCTCTTGCACATGCAGTATCGCTGACTTCCGTCGCGTTGGTAAAAACCAGACGACGTTTCACCCTGTCAGCTAACCCAAAAAAATTCCCAAGATCGTCCCAGAGGATGGGTTTTCGATCGCGTCGATATTTCACCTGATAGGCGGTAAACTCCCCATCTTCTGCAAGGATTAGACCATCGATTCCTTTGTCGCTACTAGGCAAACAGAGATTCTCACGAATGTCGGCAGGCTCTACTCCGATTGGCCATACATCCTTCGCCTGTGGCACGCGTTGCGTAAACAAGTAACCTTCCGCAAAAACTTCGAATGCCGCTCCGCGATCCTGCGAGGTGGGAAGTCTTGAAATTCGCGCCTCTAGTTCAGAAAAACTTAAAAGTCCGGAGAATAGCCCCGTCGAATGAAAGCGTCTTGCATCCTTGTGGCGTGAATTAGGCATTTTTCTGTTCTAGCATGGAGGTAGTGTATTTATAGTCTGACTGGAGCGTGGAGAATGGAAAAACCGCTCATCCGCATAGCGCGGGAAGATCAGCCCGAGCACGGTCGGCGAGTATTCCGAAGGTTTCAAATCCGCCCCTGCCCAGAGCATGTTCGCGGTCCCAGAGCTTCTTCTCTAGTTCGGCGTGGGAGTCGTCGGCGCTGGCGGGTTCGGTCCAATGCATGTGTTAACATCTTTCTAACTCTTCCCCGCCCTTCTGGAAGGGGAAAATCCCTGCAAATCGCATGAACTCCCCTATCTCATTGGGTTTCAAAGGATTGGGTGGGGTAAAACTGACATACTAAAACGCTGACATGCTGAAATGAAAGCTGGGCGGGAGGCCAAATCGCCGGGTGAGAAGGGTTTCTGGGCTCGTCACACAGGTTAGTGGCGTCGTCACACAGGTTAGTGGCGTCGTCACACAGGTTAGTGGCGTCGTCACACAGGTTAGTGGTCTCGTCACACAGGTTAGTGGCCTCGTCACACAGGTTAGTGGCCTCGTCACACAGGTTAGTGGCCTCGTCACACAGGTTAGTGGCGTCGTCACACAGGTTGATGGCGTCGACAAAAGGTTAGGTGACGCCGACAAAAGGTTAGGTGACGTCGACAAAAGGTTAGGTGGCGCCGACAAAAGGTTAGGTGACGTCGTCAAAAGGTTAGGTGACGAAGACAAAAGGTTAGGTGGCGTCGACAAAAGGTTAGGTGACGCCGACAAAAGGTTAGGTGACGTCGACAAAAGGTTAGGTGACGTCGACAAAAGGTTAGGTGACGTCGACAAAAGGTTAGGTGACGTCGTCAAAAGGTTAGGTGACGTCGACAAAAGGTTAGGTGACGTCGACAAAAGGTTAGGTGACGTCGACAAAAGGTAAGGTGGCGTCGACAAAAGGTTAGGTGACGCCGACAAAAGGTTAGGTGACGCCGACAAAAGGTTAGGGGGCGATGTCAAAAGTTAAGGTCCCTTCGACACTAGGTAAGGTCTTTTCGAACAGTCTCAGGGCACGCCGCTCCTGCGCGGAGCGAATGATCGTTTAGGTCGCCCCTTCAAGGCTACATATCTTGGGGGGATCGATTTTCCATGACCCCAAAGTGGGTCACGCATTTGAGCCTGGGGTTGCCGTAGAGAAACGGAGGCTACCCTAGGGTATTGCCGATAAGATGATTCAACCCAAAGGGGGTTGCGTCCGAGCCAGAAGATCCCCCGCGCATGGGCGCAACCCCGTTGGGGTTGGAAAAATGAAACGGCCATTCACCTAGGGTAGGCTACGCAAGCTCCGCCAACCCTAGGCTCAAATACGCAAGCCCCTTGGGCTAGGAAGAGGCGCGAGGTAAAAGCTGACACGCTAAACAGCTGAAAGGCCAAAGGCCAAAGGCCAAAGGTCAAAGGTCAAAGGTCAAAGGACTAATGTCGAAGGTCATGAGTGGAAGGTGGACTGTGGTTGCTGCTCTCAACTCCCCTCTCCTGCGCACAAAAAAATCCCCGCCCGGCGCGGTGGCCGGATGGGGATTGGAAGATCTTGAAGATTTGAAGCGTCGCTTAGGCGCTGCGGCGGCGGATGAGCGCCAGCATGCCGAGGCCGCCGAGGATCATTGCGGGGGTGGTTGGCTCTGGGACGACCCCAGTGAATTTAAAATTATCAATCGTGATGGCACCCGCACCCGTATTATCCGTAACATCGCTGGCCCAGCCCATGGTGATGTATTGGAAATCATTGATGTCAGTGATGCCAGCGTAAGCTGGGAGGGAGAGGTCAATGGTCTGAGTAAACGTGCCGCTTGTGCCTGCCGCAAACGACCATGCGCCTGTGCCTGCACCACTAGGTGAGGCAGCACCATTTTTGAGATTCATCCCTGTGTAGTCGCCGTCTGGGGCACCGTTATCATACTGGGACTGAATGTTTCCATTCTGGGTAAAGTTGTGCAACTGCGCGCTTCCCGTCGTAGTTCCGTTGTAAAGACCGATCGCATGAAAGAAGAGCGTCGATCCGGTGCCCACCGTGTAATCAAAGGAAAAGGTCAATTGCGTGAAGTCTGCCAGCGAGGCAGCGGCTACATCAAAAACACGCAACAGACCACCCTCTGCGGGATCTCCCGCCGTGGTCCCGGGGTTGGTGAGCACACCGGTAACAGTATTAACCGTCCAAAGTGAAGAAGTGCCCTTGACCCAATTGTTTGCCGTGTGCAGAACCCTAAGTCGAGCGTTGGTGGTATTGGCTGTATTAGTGGAAAAATCATCATTGATGATCGTGGTAGCGGACGCAAAAGGCGCTGCAGAAGCAACCAACAAGCAGGTGGTTACTGAGGAGATGAGTTTTTTCATGGGGTTTGGATGTTTTTGACGGGTGGCTTTTTCACAGCCGCTTAATCAGCCCATGAATTAGGTATTTTCCAAAGAAAGCGCTAGTCCTCATTTTTGGGGATGCCCTGGCATGAAAGCGAGAGGGTGGCAGGCTTCGACGGGGTTCCATGGACAGTGATTCCTTCCCGCTATTTCTCTCAGCTCTCAGCTCCTCGCCCCTTGCTCCCTTCTCTTGGGCACAAAAAATCCCCGCCCGGCACGGTGGCCGGATGGGGATTTGGAAAATCTTGAAGATTTGAAAAGCTGTCTTAGGACAAGCTCAAGACTGGCGGCGGCGGATGAGCGCCAGCATGCCCAGACCGCCGAGGATCATTGCGGGGGTGGTTGGCTCGGGAATAGCCGATGTCTCGAAATTGAAGTCTGCGTTCCGCAAGCGAGCTGGTCCATCTGCAGCCGTAAAGTAAAGCGTGTCGCTGGTTCCATTGGAGGTAAGGCTAGCAGGAGATCCAAAACCACCACTAGGATCTACTGTCACAGTGGTCGCTCCCGCCAAGCCGACGTAGTAGTCGATGTCGCCAGCAGGTGTGCTCGCGTAGCGGACTAGTCGAAGCTGCGTAAATCCATTGAATGCAACCGTCGACTCAGCACTGGTGTAAGCAACATTTGCGATCTGGAGTGAAAGCGTATTGCCATTGTCAAAGCCGTTGCTATGCCAGTTGACGTTGGTCGTTCTCGCGGTGGTTTGCGTAGTCCCCAAGGTCACATCGGTGCCATCGAAAGTTGAACCGGTGTAGGAATTGTAGATCAAATCAAACTCCAGCGTATCATCACCCCCAAGACCTCCATCAAGATCGCCGGTTTGGGTAAAGCTGAACGTATACGTATCATCTGTTAAACTACCGGTGACAGTGAATCCGGAAACGGTATTACCGGCATCGCTCGCTGACAAATTGTCAATATTGATTGTCGCTGCGTTGGCGGACAAAGTCAGCGCGCTGAGGGCGGAGACGAAGAGGAGAATTCTATTTTGGGATTTCATTTTGGCTTATGTGAGTAGGGGATCATGGGATCCTTGGCGGTCGGGAGATGGCACCGAAGCGCCGTAGGCAGATTCGCCGAAGCGA